>NZ_BMGC01000026.1 GCF_014639795.1 Gordonia jinhuaensis
CACGAAGTGCCGGATGCATCACCAGATGAAAACCGACGGCGTGTTCCTCGATGACCAGTACATCGACGCCACCGGCAAAGCCCGACAGGTCTTCTACACCCAGAACGGTGCAACCATCCACGGCTACGCCGAATCCGGTGACGACCTGTTCCCGACCCTGCGGGACATCACCTTCACCGACCCCGAACCCGAACCTGAGCGACCGAAACGTCCACCACCACAATCGAATGCAGAGTCACCCACCAGACGCCGACCACGCCTGGCAGACACACACGCCCGCCGACGCCAGGAACGCGAACGCAACCGACAAGCCCTCGAAGGAGAACGGGCAGATCAAGCCTGGCGCAACACGCAAGGCCCACCCTTCTGATGCCGGTAGGTCAGAGTGTCGCTAGTTCAGCCAGCAGCGCGAGCAGACGGCGACTGGCCCTGTGGTGAGATGATCTGCGCAGCAGTTTGTTTGGAGTCTCCAGCGGACGCTTGTCCAACGATGTGGCCGCTACCGAGGTGCCGGCCGAAGTCGTCGAGCACTCGGGTCATCACGGCGTCGGCCTCGGGAAGGGATGGGTAGCGGACCCGCAGATCGATACCGGAGGCGGTGCGGGAGAACCACAATTGTGCGGTGTCTGTGGACGTGACCGCCGAGATGTGATGGGCATCCGGCAGCGGCGGCCCCATCTTGCGATAGTCCAGATAGGAGACCATGAAGATATCCGCCGAACCGAAACGCGGACGGCACTCTGCCAGAACCGATTCCAGCGGCAGAACGGACAGCTGTGCCGCGTGGCGTAACCACATCTGCGCGCTCGTCGGATCGCCGGCCTCCACGATCACCGGTGCATTGGAGACCATCCACCCCGCGGTCTCATGCCAACCGGAGTCACGCGGTCCGCGCGTGTGGATCGGGATGAGCGTGGCCAGCTGGTGTGGACCGCCGTTCTCGGCGACCGTCGTGGCCAGCGTGGCGAGCAATGTGGCAAAGGGGCGTTCACCCAGAATCGTCTCGATGTCGGCGTCATCGATCACGTGCAACACGACGGTGCGCTGCGGTGCGCGGTCGGCGCCGAGGTCGAGAGGAAACGTCGGTAGCTCACCGCCGGTACGGGCGAAGAAGTCTCGCCACACCTGCATCAGATCGTCCGGCGACGCCGTCGCCGTCCCGGCTTCGTCACAGGCCAGCACCGATGTCCCGCCGTCCTCGGCGACACACCGATCGGCGAAGCTGCGGGTGGCGATCGCCGGCGACTGCGGATCGCGGTACAGCTGCACCGCTCGACGCAACAGCATGTCGATGGTCGCGGCGTCGGCATGTGCATGGTCGAGGGCACACACGAGGGTGTTGTCGAGCAGCGCGAAAAACAGTCCCGGCGCATCACCCGCGTGACAACGATCCGCGATGAGCGACTCCGTGTACTCGTGGGCGACCCGGCCCTCGTGGTGAGGGGTCACCTGCAATTGCGCACTGTCGAAGACATCCTGACAGGGAGTACCGGCCGTGTCCGCGAAACGGAATCGCGCACGCAACGCATCGTGCTCACCGAGGATCCGCGTGATCAGCTCCACCAACCGAGTCTGATCGGGTGTCGAATCGGGGAGCCGAACGGTGCCGGCCAGCCACGCCGACGGACCCTGTTGTTGTGCGCGAAGATGATTGGCCTGATTGAAGGCGACCGGGAGCCCGGTGGTGATCGGCTCACCCGCCCACGTGAGGGCGAACTCGGTGAGATCGCCGCCGAGATCGACCCGATCGGCCGCGGTCACCAGCATTCAGTGCGCCTGCGTCGTGATGGCCACACGGTCATCGGCGCTGTATGCCACCGTGGTCCCTGAATCGGCCGCCACGGCCGACGAAATGACCTGTCGCAGAGTGTAGAAATAGCGTGACACCGATTCGGCGGCGATGGGGTTGTCCGGGATTTGGGAACCCACATAGAGCCCGTTCTCGTCTCGGCTGAGCCACAGCGACGCATTCCGGGTGCGGCCCTGGCCGGTGAAGACAGCCAAGTCGTGCGCTCCGGATGGTGCGGGGAACCACCGAAAATCCATGTATGTCACCATTTGTGGACTGGTCACCACCGACGGGTCGATTACTCCCGACCCGATGAGGATCCCCATGGCCGCATGGACGGGGTCTGCCGCGGCTGCTTTCGCCGCCGCGAGCGCGTCGGCGGCTGCGGGGATCACCTCGTCGATACTGTCGCCCGCGATGTCGAATGCGACGGGTGCGAAATTGCAGTACCACCCCTGCGACAGCAGGTGTTCGCCTCGTCCGCGAGTACTCAGCACCGTGGCGACGGTATATCTATCGCGACCGGACAGCATCCGCTCGGTGATGGCGATGGCCGCGAACAACGCCGCCGACAAACCCGCACCGTGCGACTTCGCCAGATCTGACAGCTGTTCCGCGGTGGCGGCATCGGCGAGCTGAACGGAAGCCGTACCCACCGGTTGCGGCTCGTCGTTGTCGAGGCCCAAAGGCAGTGGGAATCGCGGGATCGCGCCGCCGGCGGCTGACAGAGCCGACTCCCAGAGTCGAACTGTTGTCGAATCGGCGGTCACGGTTGCCGCCCGGTTGTGCTCGTCGCGGGCGTAGTCGACGTAGCTGCCGTGAGTTCTCGCAACCGTCGGGTGGGTGATCTCCTGACCGTAACGAGCGAGGATCTCCAGCGTGCCGAGGACCTGCGATGAGCCGTCGCCGAAGGCGTGGTCGACTCCGAAGTACAGATCGAAGGAGTTGGGTCGGACCACGGCCCCGAATACGCACCCCGGGAAAGCGTCGAAGACCGCGTCCGTCGGTAGCCGCTGGTCGAGGTGCGCGATCGGATCGACGGACTCGACATCGACCTCCATGAGCTCGACATCCTCAGCGGGGACGACATAGCGGATCACGTTCTGGTCGACAACGCGAAACGAACTGCGAAGTCCCTCGTGTGCATCGAGGAATTCGGTCAGTGCCCGTGTCATGGAGTCGATGTCGAGATCGCTGTCGACGGTCACGACGCTGCAGGTGTAACCGCGATGGACACGTCCCTCCCCACGCTGTGCGAGCACCGACGCGATGTGGTCGCCCTGCAGAAACGACGGGCCCACCGGATGGGCAGGGGCAGTCGCGGCAGAGTGGAGCGTGCGCGGGGTAGGAACCCAGTCGACGATGTGCCCCGGCTTCGGGGTCCAGTCGGCGGCTGCGATTATTCTCACAGGTTCTCCACTACTCCGTTCTCGAGTTGGGGGCTGCCCGATGGTGTCTGATCATTCGAGAGGTGTGCCGGCGGCAGGGACACGGCGACATCACCGTCGCGTGAGACCACACGCAGGATATCGGAGAACTCGGCGATGAGTCGGTGCAGCGAGTCAGCGGCGATCTCGTTGTTGGGGAACCGCAACGAGATGTTGAGTCCCTCGAGGGTGCGGTTCACCCACAAATATACTTCGTCGGAATTGTCGACGCGGCACCTCAACGCGCGGTCGCGCTCACCCCACTCCTTGGCTCCGGGCAGGTAGCGGGTGTCGACGAATGAGATGGCGAACTTCGGTGCGTCCGCCATCCCCGCGGCAGCGGCGATCGTTGGATACGGATGCTGAGCGAGGCCGGCATTTCGTCGAACACTCTTGTCGACGCGGGACAGCGACTCGACGAATGTGCCGACGCCGTCGAGGTTGACCTCCACCGGAGCCAGACCGACGTACCAGCCGGCGGCTGCCTGAGACTCGGGTGTGGTGCGCGTATGCAGCGGCATGACGAACCGAAGGTCGGCGCCGGCGGTGAGGCGGTGGATGGCGATGGCCAGCGCAGAGAACGCTCCTGTCGACGCCGATACGCCATGGCGTTTGCAGGCGGCGGCGAACGCTTCGGTCGATTCGGCCGACAACAGCCACAGTGACAGGCTGGCCTGATGGCCGGGACCCGTATCGGTTGCCTGTGCCGGTCGGACCGGCATGGGGAAGGCCGGCATCTCCAGAGCCCCGGATTGAGTGCGCCAGAACGATTCCCACTCCGCTATTGCGGGATGCTCGTTGACCAGCGCGGCAGCGGCGTAGTGCTCTGCCGCGCAGTGCTCCACATAGGAGCCGCACGGTGGAAGCGCGGGAATGCGTCCGGCCGAGAGTGCGCTGTAGATCTCCCGGAGTTCGGCGATGAGCAGCAGCTGGGTGTAGGCGTCCATCACCGAATGGTCGGCGCCGACCACGACGATGACGCCGTCGTCGTCGGATTCCACTGTGACGGCCATCATATGAGGCTGCGTGAGCGCACTGATCCGTCGGGCGAACACATCCTCGATGTAGCGGTAGGTTCCGGCGCCGTTGGTGTCGGCCGAGGCCAGCACCTCGATCGTCACCGCGTCCGCGGGCGCTGTGAGACGCGCGAAGCCGTGATCTCGGCCCTCGGTGACAGTGGTCCGGAACGCATCATGCCGAGCGATCCAGTATTCCAGCGTCTGCGCGAAGAGGGTGTGATCGAAGGCACCCCGAAGAGTGAAGGCCGTACCGATCCAGGCCCCGAGACGTTCGTGGACGTCGGTGCGAGAGAAGAAATCAAGATGCGCACGATGATTGGGCGAGAGCGGACGTGGATCGACCGCGTAGCTTTCTGCGTCGATCGACGGGATCCACTCGGTTATCCGTCCCGAGGGAATCGGGTAGTCGGCGAGCTCCGTGTATTCCATTGCTTCCTCGAGGCGTCAAGAGTACGGGATGTGGGTTGTCGAGAGATGCGAACATGGCGTCGCTGCACAGTCGTGCGTCATAATGCTCTGAGACTCGGAAGGACCCGAATCTCGGTCGAATCACTTGTCGGAGAACGATATTAGTGGACAGGATCTGAGCCACTGGCTCGGCGTCGTCGGACGATTCAGTGCCAGCTTGTGATCTCGGTCTATCTGTGATTGATGGTGCCGCTCAACCCCATTGCCGTCGAGTGTGGACCACCGGTGAGCCGGCTCGACGATGCAGCTCTGCAAGACTCATAGCAACTCTGCATGACTCGCAGGAATGATGCCGCACCAGCCTGTGCATCTGCGCCCCACTCTGGCGGCGGTAGACGCACCGATCGATGCTCGCCGCTCGCCGTCGAGCGCCACCGATTTCACAAGGTAGCCGTGTTAACGACGGACTTCCAGTGCTGTGATCGGGCGCATCGAGAAACGACGCGCGACACGCTGATGAATGGTACGTGTCTGTGCTGGTCCGGGCGGGTGAACTCGCAGGTGGTGTCGGCTGGTCCAGCCACCTCCGGCGAGACGCACGCCACAATGTGCCAGCGTTGTTGTGTTCCGTTGCCAGAGCGACCGTCACGATCGCGGGACAGTCATATGGGGTTCGCGGCGCAGACCATTGCACTGGTCCGGAATCGCCACATATACTCCGGTCAGGGTCCAGTTCAACGAGTGCGAGTCGCTCGGAGATGAGGCGATCGTGGCCTCGGCGTTGACCATCCGAGTGTTGATCAGCGGCACGGATTCGGCGCAATGACGCGAACCGATCGCATGTGGCCCATATTCTCACACGATCTCCGCGCGAAAGGGTGTGGTCAGTGGGTGCTGCCGAAGATGTCCAGCTCGACACGTCGATGACGCTGTCGGTGGTGGTACCGGCGTACAACGAGGAAGACACCATCGGAGATTGCCTGCGCCTCCTCCTCGAACAGTCCGACCACATTGCCGAGGTCGTCGTCGTCGACAACAACTCCACTGATCGCACCGTGGAGATCGTCGAATCGTTCATCGCCGAGCATCCCATCGTGCGGGTGCTGCCCGAATCCCAGCAGGGGTTGGTGTATGCGCGCAACGCCGGAATGGATTCGGCGACAGGTGATCTGATCGCGCGGATCGATGCGGACACCAGGGTTCCACCAGGGTGGGCCAAGACCATCGTGGACTTCTTCTCCAGCGATTCCAGCGGACAGTGGTCGGCGTTGTGTGGCCACGGCGCCGCATATGGGCTCCCGTTCGAAGGGTGGAAGCAGCGGCAGCAGGAACGCTTCGCCACCGTGGCGGCGAGGTTGCCGGTGCGGTTGCACCGAGACGGTGCGGTCTCCGACGAGCCGCGCTCGAGTCCGGTTCTGTACGGCTCGAACATGGTCGTGCGTCGCGACGTGTGGGCGATCATACGGACACGGGTGAGTATGCGACGTGACATCTTCGAGGATGTCGACATGGGATTGTGTGTTCGTGACATCGGTTGCAAGAACGCATTTCTCGGTTCGATCACGGTGGGTGTGTCGCCGCGGCGGATGGAGACCGGGATGGCGAGCTTCGTGCAGTACATGAGCTTTCTGCCGCGCACTCTGCTGATGCACCGCCGCTTCGGTCTCGCCACACTGATGCTGGTCGGATACCTGCCGCCGCTGTTCGTCGTCCACGGCCTGCGCCTGATCCTCATTCGCGCCTACGATCCGCACAGCTCCACATTCGGCGTCCGTAATCTGTTGCGCAGTCGCGAAGAGAGAATCCTTCCGTAAGGAGTCCGCATCATGACTCTGTCGGAGGGAACAGCAGAATCTACCGCGTCGGCTGCCATCGCATCGGCGACAGCCGAGTCGGCCACGACGCGGCATGACCGCGAGGCGGTGTGCCGCGTCACCGCGACACGCCTGGTGGCATCCGATGAGTCGTGGCTCATCGGTGAGGAGAAGCTGGGATTCCGAACGGCCAACCAGTACGTCTGGGTGTTGCCGCGCGACCCGGGTGTCGCGGCGGTCCAGCGTCTCAACCACCGCCTCGCACGCGGACTGCTCCACCGCGCGATCACCCGTCCGGTGGTGCCGGTTGCCCGTCCGCGCTGGGTTCGATCATCGGCGGTGCCGATGATCGTCGAGATCGAATCCGTCGATGACGCCGACGTCGGTGCACTGGCAGACAGACTGCTGCGGGGAGCTCGGCTGTATCCGTCGAGTGGTCAGGCGTGGCGGCTCTACACCGCGCCCACCTCGGCCGGCGGGCGGTTCGTATGTCTGCTGGTTTCCCATATCGTCGTCGACGGCGAGGGACTCTCACGCGCGGTGTCGGCCGCGGCGTCCGGAGCCGGTGCTCAACTGCCCCAACGCCATACGTCGAGCGGCTTGGCCGCCGTCTCGGCTGATCTGGTGGACGCGTGGCGGCAGCTCCGATCCGCGGTGACCGCGGTGTGCACGATGCTCGGTCCTCACACCGGCGACGGGCCGCCGGTGGCTACGCAATCCGGGCCACCGGAACGACCGACGCCGCCGACATCGCTGTCGTACGACCCCGCACGCGTATGTCTTGCAACCCTCGACCTCGACCCGGAGCTCTGGGACAGTCGCGCCGCGGCCTACGGTGGTACGCCGAATACTCTGTTCACCGCGGTGGCCGCCGGAGTTCGGCAGCGGTCCACCTCGCCGCACGGAGATCCGCTGCGCGTCAACATCGCGGTGAGCAAACGTGGCGGAGACGACGACCACCGGGCCAATGCCTCAGGTGGCGTCGTCGTGCGGCATGCGGCGCGGGAATCGCCGTATGACCTCACAGACCTGAGAGCGGCGAGTAAAGCCAGGCTCGTCGAGTATGCGAGATCGGGAGATGACATTCCCGACGACGAGCATGCCCTCGTTCGGCTGATGCCTCGCCGGGTGCTCGCCGCAATGCTCACTCGACTACCGTCACCCGACCTGAGCGTGTCGAACCTCGGGTCGCTTCCCGACGAGGTGCGGACGGTATTCGGTGTCGACCCGTCGAGGTTTGTGGGGCGGCTGCTCATCCGAGGTCCGGCTGGCTCGGAGATCTCCTTGCCCGGCCCGGGTCTGTCGGCGTGGCTGGTACGGTACGGAGACCGAATGTCGTTGACACTGGTGGCATTTCCGCCGATCTTCACTGACGAAGATGAGTTCCGACTGCGTATCGAAGAGGAATTGTCCGCATGGGGATTGGGGTGCACGCTGTGGTGAGCTCAACGCAAGGCGATCGGCCCGACCCGGGATCGGTGCATGTCGTCGTGCTCCTGTACGGGAGTCGCGGTGACATCCAGCCCGGTGTCTGTCTGATCCTCGAGCTGATCGCCCGGGGCTACCGCGTGACAGCGCTCGTACCGCCGAACCTGGTCGATTTCACCCGATCGGCGGGGGTACCGCACGTACGTTCGGTCGGCTCCGACAGTTCGCACCAGTGGACGTCGGAGGAAGCGCTCGAATCGCTCAGGTCGCGAAATCCGTGGACGCGCTGGCGGTTCACCGTCGACACAGCTCTGGAGAGTCTGCGCAACTTCGACGACGACCTCGTATCCCTGTTCGTGGGGACAGACGGTCAGGCACCGGCAGTGGCCGATGTGGGTGCCCTCGTGGTGGCGCCGCTGTGTCAGGACCGTGGTGAGGCGATCGCCGAGCGGCTCGGCATCCCCATGACGAGCCTGCGATTCGCTCCGATGTCGCCTAATACCACCTACAGCCCGTTACCGGGCATCTGGAGTTCGACATCGCCACGTGCGACGCTGCGGGCCTGGCGGATCTTCGACCGCGTGGTCTGGATGGCGATGTCACGGGGAGTCAACAGATTCCGTCGTCGTCTCGGTCTGCCGAAGGCGCGCGCGCCACTGGCGACGCGTCTGCGCGACAAAGGTATTCGTCAGATCCAGGCATATGATCCCGCCGTCGTGCCCACCCTCGCGCAGGAGTGGGGCTCGCTGAGGCCGATCGTCGGCTATCTCGACCTTCCGCGTGCCAAACTCGCCGGGCTCGACGAGGTGGGTGCCGGTGATGAGCGACTGCTGGCGTGGCTCGCTGCCGGCGACGCACCCTTGTTCGCCTCGTTCGGCTCCCTGCCCGTCGCCTACCCGGCCACGACGAGACACACGCTCCGTGCTGCGGCGGCCGAACACGGACTTCGCTGTGTATTCGCCATCGGCGGTGAACCCGGACCCGATCCAGACGATCCGGATGTCTATCACGTGGGTGCGGTGGACCACGCCTGGTTGCTCCCGCAGTGTGCGGCAGCGGTGCACCACGGCGGTGCGGGGACCACCGCGGCGTGTATGCGTGCCGGAATTCCGTCAGCGATCTACGCGATCGCTGCCGAGCAGCCCTTCTGGGCCGAACGCGTTCGAGACCTCGGGTTGGGCACCGGTCGTCGGTTCTCCGCTCTCAACCCGGACACCGCCTCCCACGACGTGGCGGTGCTGATCGATCCGGTGACCGTCGGAGCAGCACGCGACTTCGCCGCGAAGATGATCGACCCTGCGCAGGCAGTGAGTACAGCAGCGGACGTGGTGACGAGTTCGATCGGACGGATCCCCGCAGCGCAGCCGCTGTGAGGATCCGCCGGCGGCGCGAGCGCGCCGCGTCAGGCGCGGCGCAGGTATGCGCGCACCGTGATCGGCGCGAACACTGCGATGATCACGATCGCCCCGAGAAGTGTCCACGCCACGTGTGAGGTGACCTGGCCTTCATTGGCGAGCGACCGGAGTGACGACACGAGGTGGGAGATCGGATTGACCTTGGCGATCGACCGTACCCACGACGGCATGGTGGTCGGCGGCACGAAGATGTTCGAGGTGAAAGTGAGCGGCATCAAGATGAGCATCGAAACGCCCTGCACCGCTGATGCTTTGGACATCAGAACACCCATGAGTGCGAAGATCCAGCTGATCGCGAACGCGGAGAAGATGGTCAGCAGGACGCCGGCGATGGTGCCCAGGATGCTGTGCGGGCGATAACCCATGATCAGGCCGACGCCGATCGACATCACCGCGGCGATCAGATACCGCAGGACATCGGCGAGCAGTGACCCGGCGAGCGGCGCGATCCGGGCGATCGGAAGCGAGATGAAGCGGTCGAACACGCCCCGGTCCATGTCTTCGCGCAGCTGGACCCCGGTGACCACCGAGCTCGTGATCGCCACCGAGACAAGCACGCCGGGAACCAGTTGGGGGAGGTAGTTGTCGACACTGCCCGCGATGGCCCCGCCGAAGATGTTGGCGAACATGACCGTGAAGACGATCGGGACGACCACCACATCGAACAGTTGTTGCGGTGTGTGCTTCATCCGAAGCAGCCCGCGGCGCGCCATGGTGAGCGTGTCGCGGATCGCTTGACGTTGTGAGATGTGCTCGACGATGGTCCCGAAACCCGGGTCGGAGTATCCGGTGGTCGGGGTCGCTGTGGTGGCGGTCATGCGGCGACCTCCTTGTCCTTGTCGGCTGTCGCGGCCGTGTTGTCGAGAGGATCTGACGAGCCGTCGAGATCCGAGGAGGTGATGGAGAAGAACACGTCGTCGAGACTGGGGCGGCGCACCGCTACCTCGGCGATCGAGATCCCGTCGCGCTCCAGCTCGACGATCACCCGTGCCGACAGTGCCGGATCAGACAGCGGCGCAACGAGTTTTCCGCCTTCGGCGGTCGCGCTCACGGTCGTGTCCAGGACTGCGCCGATCCGCTCGGCGGCCTCGCTCAATCGTGTCGTGTCGTCGATGCTGATCTCCAGCGACCTCGAGCCGAAGCGGTCCTTGAGAACGTCGGCGTGGCCCGAGGCGACCACTCGTCCCTTGTCGATGACGATCAGCGAGTCGGAGAGCTGGTCGGCCTCTTCGAGGTACTGCGTGGTCAGCAAGACCGTGGTTCCCTTGGACACCAGATCGCGGACCGCCGCCCACACTGCGACACGGGTGGTCGGATCCAGGCCCGTGGTGGGTTCATCGAGGAACAGCAGGGCGGGCTGGCGGATCATCGACGACGCGAGGTCGACTCGCCGTCGCATTCCTCCCGAGAAGCCCGACACCGGGCGGTCGGCCGCTGCGGTGAGGTCGAACTGTTCGAGGAGTTCGGCCGCGCGGTGTCTGGCTGCGCGGCCGCTGAAGCGCAGCAGCCGCGCGAACAGCTCGAGGTTCTCGCGTGCGGTGAGGTCCTCGTCGACGGAGGCGTACTGGCCGGTGAGTGAGATGAGAGAGCGGACCGCGGTGGCTTGAGACACGATGTCGCGGCCGAAAACGCTGGCGTGCCCGGAGGTCGGCCGGGTCAGTGTCGCCAGCATTCTCACCGTGGTGGTCTTTCCGGCTCCGTTGGGGCCGAGGACCCCGAGGACCGAACCCCGGGGAACCTGCAGGCTGACGTCGTCCACGGCGACGACGTCGCCGTAGGTCTTGCGTAGACGTTCGGCTTGGATCGCGATGTCGGGAAGCACTCCCCACCTCGTCTCTCGTGTGCGGTCTCTCATGTGCGCTGCTGGTGTCGGTGACGTCGCCAATGGTGCCCGGCCCCGCTTTCATCCCACTTTCACGAGATGGATCAGTGCAGGTGGGGGCCGTTCCGCAGCATCGTGATCAGATCAGTGCGGTGGCCATGCTCGTCTGCGCCCACGGCATGGGGCACACCGATGATGCCGAAGTCGCGACGGTATCGGGCGGCCCGGGCAGCCCGCACCAGACGGTGATCGGCCGGCAGCTCGTTGGCCATCGCGATCGCGGCGGCCGCTGCACCCAGTGCCGGCAGGTTGACGGACTCGGCGACCGCCAGCCACGACAGCGACGTGGCCAGACTCTCTGCGTGGACCTTCGCGTCGGTGCGTGCGCCGGTGCGGTAGGCGACGGCCACCGCGACACCGTGTAAGAAGGCCGAGTGGCCGTCGTGGGGTGGTCCGATGATCTCGATCGCGGTGTCGGCCGCGCGCCGGGCGCCGGCCGGGTCGGTCGTGACGCGCAGTTGGGCCAGTGCCGCATGCGCGGTCGCCACGAACGGCCGGCCGGTGTCGCCGAATTCCCGCAAACACGCGTTGAGCAACTCGGTGGCCAGTTCCGGATCGGTCTCCGTCACTGCGAGCGCCTGGTGGACACGTACGGCTGCGGCATCGTCGGTGAGGCCGAGGTGGGCGAATTGCTCTGCGCTGCGGGCGAAATGGAGTGCCGCTTCGGCGCGTTCACCGAACAACATGCATCCTCGACCGAGCCGCTGACGCGTCGTCGCGACCAACCAGGGGTGTCCGGCGCGTTCGGCCGCGACCAGCGCCCGCAACGCCGACCGGCGCGACATCACCGGCATGGCACGGAACTCGGAGAGATCGGAGCGCATGATCTCCGCCACCGCGACGACCATCGGATCGCGTGAGGAGGCTGCATCGGCCAGCAGCCGCGAGGCTCTGCCGGGTGCGGCCAGGAGTAGGTCGATTCCGAGTCGAATCGATTCGGGCAGTGGAGTTGTGGCGGTGATCCGGCGCAAGGACGAGCGTGCTCTCGCTGCCTCCCGACCTTCGCTGTCCACTGCGAGCGTGGCGGTGGACAGCGCCAATCCCAGTGCTCTGCCCCGCGCGTCGTCCGGTCCGGAAACGACCCGTCCGCTGTCGCGCGCGGCTGCGCGGGCCAGCCGCGGGGCGTGGTCGTAACCACCGGTCCGCACCATGCGCCACGCGATCACGGGCAGGAGTCGCGCGGTGAGGGTTGCTGCGGCGCTCTCGTCCACGCCCCCGGTGGCACGGTGAGCAGCCTCGTCGAGTCTGTCGAGCAGGGTGTCGGCACTCTCGTCGAGCCGGGCGGTCGCCTGCGCGACCCGACCGGCCAGCAGATCGTCGATGATGCCGGCGAGTAGCGCTGCGGCCCAACGGGAGAACTCGTCGGTGAGCTCAGCAGCGAGCTCGGGATCGCTCGCCAGCCGCGAGCGGGCGAACTCGCGGACCGTCTCGGTGATGCGGTGGCGGGTGATGCCGTCGGGGTGTTCGACGACGGTCGCGAGGCTGTGGTCGCAGAGTTCGGCCAGTGCCGCGATCGTCACCCCGGTGAAGCTGAGCGCGTCGTCGATGCGGACGTCGCCGGGGAACTGGGCCACCAGGAGCAGTGCGCGTTCGGCGTCTGGTGACAACAGATCCCAGCTCGCCGCGACGACGTCGGTCAGGGTGTGGTGGCGCCCGGTGCCGGGGACGGCGAGCAGGCCGAACCGGCGATCGAGGCGGCTGACCACGTCGGGCAGGGTCAGGTAGCGCAGTTGTGCGGCTGCGAGTTCCAGTGCCAGCGGGGAGCCGTCGAGTCGGATGCACAGTTCGTCGACGAGTGCCGGATCGAGGCGGACGTCCGCGCGTACCGCCCGCGCTCGTCGCGCCAGTAGTTCGGCACCGCGTTCGGTGGGCAGGGGTTCGATGGTCACGGTGTGTTCGTCGGCGATGTCGAGTGCCACCCTGCTGGTGGCGATGATCCTGAGATCGTCACGCCGGGAACGTATCTCGTTGATCAGTGACGTCGCCGTCGGGAGGAGGTGCTCGCAGGTGTCGAAGACCACGACCGCTCGGGCGGGCGCGAGCGCGGCGATCGCAGCTGCGGGGCCTGATCGGTCCGCAGCCCGCACCCCCGGCTGGTCGGGGAGGGTGCCGCGGTGCAGGGCTGCGGCGACGGCGGCCGCGACGTCGCCCGGATCGCGCGCCGCGGACAGGTCGATGAACACGTCGGCGGGACGGCGCGCGGCGATGTACTCGGTGACCAGCCGGGTCTTGCCGATACCGCCCGGGCCGAGGACGGTCACCACCGGCGCGATGGCCAGTGCGGCGTGCAGCCGTTCGGTGTTCACCGCGTTCTCGACGTAGTCGTCGGCCGGCGGGGCGGGGGTGTGCGGCAACGGCGAATAGGTCAGTGCGGCACTGTGTGCGGCGGCCAGTTCGGGTCCGGGGTCGGTGCCCAGTGTCTCGGCGAGCAGGGTGCGGATGGTGGCGTGCACGGACAGCGCCGCATTCGGCTCGCCGGCTGCCACGAGTGCGCGCATCTGCACCGCGGCGAGATGCTCGTCGAGGGGTGTGCGTCTGCGTTCGAGTTCGACGTCGGCGGCCACCGATGCCGGGTCGTCGGCGATGTGCAGATTCCAGTTCGCTTCCCGGAGTCGGCGATGTGCGGTCTGCGCACGACGGCGCAGACGGCTCGACACGTCACCGTCGGGTAGTCCGGTCCCGGGTTCACCGCGCCAGAGTCCCAACGCCTGCGTGACGGCATCGGCAGAGCCGGTGTGTCCGGCAGCCGCCTCGGCAGAACCGGTCCCGCAGGCCGCCTCGGCCAGGGCCAGATCGGAGACCGGTCCCGGCAGGGTGAGGCGGTAACCGCCGGATGTGGCGGTGACCGACTGCGCTCCCAACGCGCGGCGAAGTCGGGAGATGACGGTGTGCAGGGCGCCGGTCGGGTTCTTCGGCGGCTGATCGGGCCACACGTCGGCGACCAGACGCTCCGCGCTCCGCGGATGCGGGTGGGCCAGCGCCAGGGTGGCCAGCAGTGTGCGCACGCGTCGAGAGCTGATCGCCAGCTCGGTGTGCTCGCCAGAACCGTCGGCGTCGAGCACCACGACCGGACCCAGCAGCCCGATCAGGGGCCCGCGGTCGGCTCCGGCGTCATCGTGCACATGTCCGAGATTACGGGGTGAGGTGGCGATTACGGGGTGAGGTGGCGATTACGGGGTGAGCTGCAGGTGGATCGTCCCGTCGGCGTCGGTGTGCACCGGGTAGACGCGCACACCGGGTCCGTCGACGGACAGTTCGGTGCCGTCGTGCAGCGAATAGGTCCGGTTGTGCAGCGGGCACACGACCTTGGCGTCGTCGATGAGTGCGTCGGCGAGTGGGCCGCCGAGGTGCGGACACACCGCGTCGAGTGCGCGCAGCGAACCGTCGCGCAGGCGGAACACCGCGACCTGTCGGCCGTCCACGGCGTATGCGCGGCCCTCACCCTGGGGGATCTCGTCGACAGCGCCGAGCACGTGTTCGGTCATCGGACCGGCACCTGCGGCAGCGCGACCAGCGGCAGCGATGTGCGGAACTGGCCCGGGGTCACCGGTTGCTCCCGGTCGAGCCATGGGTCGCGGTAGGCGTCGATGGACGATTGCATGTTCGCATCCAGCTGTGCGGCGATCCCGTCGGCGTCATCGACCACCACGGCGCGGATCCGCTCGATGCCATAGCGCGGGACCCAGGCGTAGGTGCGTTCGAGCCATTTCGCGTTCTCGCGGTAGTACTGCAGGAAACGACCCGCCAGGGTGATCACCTCCTGCGGGGAGTCCACCGTGGCCAGCAGGTCGCCCTTGCGGATGTGGGCACCGGCGGCCCCACCGACGTAGATCTCCCATCTGCCGCCGTCGATCGCGACCACGCCGAGGTCCTTGCACAGCGCCTCGGCGCAGTTGCGCGGGCATCCGGTGACCGCGAGTTTCATCTTCGCCGGCCCGGCGATGCCCTGGAAGCGTGACTCGATCTCGATGCCCAGTGCCGTCGAGTCGCCGACGCCGAACCGGCAGAAGTCGCTGCCCACACAGGTTTTCACGGTGCGGAAGCTCTTGCCGTATGCATACCCCGAGGGCATGCCCAGATCCGACCACACCTTCGGGAGGTCTTCTTTGCGCACGCCGAGCAGGTCGATGCGCTGCCCGCCGGTGAGTTTGATCAACGGGATCTCGTACTTCTCGGCCACGTCGGCGATGGTGCGAAGCTGTTCGACGCTGGTGACCCCGCCCTTCATCTGCGGGACCACCGAGAACGTCCCGTCGCGCTGGATGTTCGCGTGCACGCGGTCGTTGATGAATCGCTCGGAGGTCTCGTCGACGAAGTCGGCACCCCACATCATCTCCAGGAGCGAGGACAGGCCCATCTTGGAGTTGGCGTCCTCCTTGCCGTCGGGGGCGAGTGCGGCGAACACCGAACGCACCGAATGCAGTTGCAGCTCACGGATGAGACGCATCAGTTCGGGCTTCTCATAGGGGATGGCCGGGACGTAGTAGTGGGCAGCGGGGTCCTCGGTGATCGCATCGCCGGCCGCCCACTCCACCACCTGGGTGAGCAGACCCTTGCACGATCCGCAGCCCTTGGCAGCGCGCGTGGCGGCCATCACGCCGGCGACCGATGTGGTGCCCCCGGCGACGCAGTCGACGACCGTCTTCTTCGACACGCCATTGCAATTGCAGATCTGCGCGTCGTCGGACAGCTCGGCGGCGCCCACCTCGGCATCGGGGGTACCGAGGTCGAACATCAGCGAGACCCGCTCGTCGGGCAGCGGGGTGCCCTGATCGAATGCCTGCTGCAGGAAGGACACCTTGCTCACGTCACCGATCAGCGTCGCCCCGACCAGACGGTTGTCGCGGATCACCACCGTCTTGTAGACACCGTGACGTGGCTCGTGGAACTGGACGAACTCGTCGTCCTCACGCTCGGGTTTCTTCAGCCCCATCTGTGCGACGTCGACCCCGGCCACCTTGAGTTTCGTCGAGGTCCGCGACCCGTGGTACTCGGCGGCCGGATCGGTGCCGGTGAGGTGATCGGCGAGCACCTTGGCCTGCTCCCACAGCGGTGCGACCAGCCCGTAGACCTGACCGCGGTGTTGTGCGCACTCGCCGACCACGTAGATGTCGTCGTCGTCGATCGATCGCATGTGGTCGTCGGTGACGATCGCGCGTTCCACTGTCAGCCCCGCCGCCTGCGCGAGCCCCACATTGGGCCGGATGCCGGTGGACAGCACCAGCATGTCGCAGGCGAGGGTGTCGCCGTCGGCGAAACCGATCCCGGTGATCGCCGAACTGTCGTCCACCGATGCGGTGGTGGTGCGCTTACCGGTGAGCACGTCGATACCGACGTTCTCGATCGCACGCCGCAGCACGGCGCCGCCGGTCTCGTCGAGCTGGGCGTTCATCAGCACCGGACCCGAGTGGATCACGGTGGCGGCGATGCCGCGGTTGACCAGACCACGCGCGGCCTCCAGGCCGAGTAGCCCGCCACCGACCACCGCGGCCCGTCGCGGCGAGCCGGTGGTCGACAGGGCCGTGGCGTAGTCGATCATCGCCGCGGTGTCGTCGAGGGTGCGGAAACCGAATACGCCGTGCGCCAGTGTGGTGTCGTCGATCCAGATGCCCTCCACCGGCGGGAAGAACGCGCGACTGCCGGTGGCGATGATCAGCTTGTCATAGCCGAGGATCGAACCATCGTCGGCGAGGACGACTTTCGCATACGGATCGATACGTACCACGCGCACACCCGCACGCAGATCGATGTCGTTGGCGGCATACCAGTCGAGGTCGTTGAGATAGATGCCCTGCGAATCCTCACTCCCGGCGAGGACATTCGACAGCTGGATCCGGTTGTAGTTGCCATACGGTTCGTCACCGAAGACGGTGATGTCGAACTGGTCGCCACCGCCGCGCGCCAGGATCTCCTCGACGGCACGGACGCCGGCCATCCCGTTGCCCACCACCACGAGGCGTCGCCTCGTGGACGCCGGAGCCATCAGAACTCCACCAGTCCGAGGTCGATGACCACACTGCCTGTTGCCGCTTTCGGTGCGGCCAGGCGCAATTCGAGGGTTGAGCCTTCGAGGAAGTCCTCGACGAGGCGCAGCGGTACATGGGTGCCGGCCTTGGCGCCGATCGGGAAGTACCGCACGGGTTCGCCGTTGTGCATCAACACCACCGTGATCATGTCGTCACCGGAGTTGCCGCCACGGAAGTACACCGCCTGGATGGTGGACCCGTCGGGCACGGTGATCGTCAGGCCGCCACCGATCTCGGCGAGGTCGTCGAATCCCTGTCCCTCGAACTCGAAGATCCCCTGCAGGAATCGTGGTGTGCTCGCATCGCTCATGAAATGCCTCGCCTTCGGGACTGGTGTGCGGATGGGCTGGAATCTGTTGTGCGACCGTACCTGGTGTGGAGCTAGTAGGTGTCGAGCAAATAGGTGTGGAGCTAATACACGTCGCGAACGTAGCGTTTGTCGGCCGCCAGCGCTTTCACATAGGCTTCGGCGCTCTGGCCGGAGAGTCTGCCGTGTGTGGCGATCACGAATTTGAGCGCCTCGTCGACATCGCGTGCCATTCGCGACTTGTCGCCGCACACATAGAAGTAGGCGCCCTCGTTGAGCCACCGCCACAGCTGTGCGCCCTTCTCGATCATCCGGTCCTGGACGTAGACCTTGCGCTCCTGGTCACGCGAGAAAGCGAGGTCGAGCTCGTTGAGAAGGCCGTCAGCGCAGAAGGATTCGATCTCGTCGCGATAGTAGAAGTCGGTGGCCGCATGCTGTTCGCCGAAGAACAGCCAGTTGCGCCCGGTGTGGCCCAGGGCGCGGCGCTCGTGCAGGAAACCACGGAACGGAGCGATCCCGGTGCCGGGGCCGACCATGATCATCGGCGCGTCCGGGTCTGCCGGCGGGCGGAAATGCGTCGACGGTGCCACCCACACGCCGATCGGGTCGCCGTCGGCGTGGTCGGCCAGATAGGTCGAGCACACACCGTGCCGTGCGATGCCGTGCACGTTGTAGCGGACCGCTGACACGGTGAGCTGCACCTCGCTGGGGTTCTCCTTGGGGCTCGAGGAGATCGAGTACTGCCGCGGGGTCAGCGGTTTGAGGACACCGAGCCAGTCGTCCACCGACGCCCGTACGGGGAAGTCCGCCAACAGGTCTGCGGTCTGGCGACCCCACATCCAGTCGTCGAGCGCATCCTTGTCCTGCGGTTCGGGTAGTGCGTGCAGGCCTGCGCCGCGATGGCGTTCGCGGACGAACTCGAGTACTCCGCCGGTGATCTTGGCGATGTCGAGTCGTTCGTGCAGCGCCCGGTACAGCAGCATCTCCTCGCCGGCGACGGTGACCGGCGTGTCGCCGTCGAGTCCGGTGAGCTGCAGGAAGTTCTCGACGTAGGCGGGGCTGTTGCGCGGCCACACGCCCAGCGCGTCGCCGGCCTCATAGGTGAGAGTACCTGTGGGAAGGGCGAATCCGATCTGTCGCACGTCTTTGCTCGAACCGGGTCGGTTCAGCCGGGTATTGCGTACCAGTGAGGTGATGAGCGGATTCTTGCGGCCGTAAGAGGGAGTTGAGACCTGTCCCGACGAGACCGTGCTGGATGAGACCGTGCTGGACGAAACCTGGCCGGACGGGGTGGTGACGGGCGTCTGGGCTGGCGGATCGGCGCTCTGCGGTGCCTGGTCGGCGAGTTGGTCGAGTACGGCGTCGAGCCAGGACTGCGCGACCGTCTCGTAGTCGGGTTCACAGTCGGCACGCGCGGCGAGGCGGGTGGCCCCCAGCTCGCTCAGGCGGTCGTCGAGTTTGCGTCCGAATCCGCAGAACTCGTCATAGCTGGGATCGCCGAATGCCAGCACCGAGTAGTGCAATGAGTCCAGGCGGGGTGCGTCGTCGGCGCTCAGGGCATCCCACAGCTGTGCGGCGTTGTCGGGCGGGTCGGCGTCGCCGGTGGTGGAGGTGACGATCAGGACCGTCCCGCCGCTGGTCAACGCGGCTATCCCGGCATCGTCGAGGGTGTGTGATGCCGCGGGCATTCCGTGCTCGACCAGCGCTGCCACCACGCCGGGCACATGATCTTCGACGGTGCCGGTCTGCGACGCCCAGAGCACGTCGATGGTTGGCGTCTCAGGGGTGGGTGTCTCAGGCGGCGACACCGATGCCGGGCTGTCCGAGATCCGCGAGTATGCCCCGGCCAGAACGCCATTGACCCAGAAGCGGGTGTCGGCATCCAGGGGAGCGTCCGACGGTAGTACCGGGACACCCGCTGCCGCGTCGGTGCTGCGCATGCCGGTGAGGAAACCGGCGAGGTAGCGCTGCTCGGTCGAGCTCAGCGCAGGGGGTGCGGTGGGTGTGGCGACACCGAGCGCGACGGCCAGTGCATCGGTGCCGGTTCCGGTGCTGTGGTCGGGCGAGGAGGGCTCGTGCGCGGACTCGACCTTTTCCAGCGCGACCGCGCACACTTTGAACTCCGGTTGCAGGGAGTCGGGGTCCACAGCGTCGTTGGTGACGGCGTTGATCGCGAGATCGGTCCCGAACATGTCGTTGAAGTGCATGGGGGCGAAGCAATTCCCGGGGCGGACCCGATCGGTCACCACCGCGGGGAGCACCGCAGCACCGCGCCGCGAGCTGATACGCACCGAGTCGCCGTCGCAGATGTGCATGTCGGCGGCATCGGTCGGGTGGATTTCGACGAACGGTGCCGGGTTGAGCTTGTTGAGTTTGGCCACCCGACCGGTCTTGGTCATGGTGTGCCACTGGTGGGGCAGTCGCCCGGTGTTCAGCACCAACGGGTGCTCGTCGTCGGGTAGTTCGGCGGCGGGCATGTAGGGCCGCGCATGGAAGATCGCACGGCCGCTCGGAGTGGGGAACACCAGCCGCGGGTCGGTGCCGTCGGGGCGGATCACCTTCGTCTGTGAGACGCCGTCGTTGAGGTAGCGGATCGGATGGCGGTCGGTGGCCCCTGCCGACATGCCGCCGGTATCGGGTGCCTCCGGCGGACACGGCCACTGCAGGGGCGTGTCGCGCAGGCGGTCATAGCCCGCGCCGCGGATGTCCCAACCCGTCCGCGGGTTCCAGAAGGTGGTGATCTCGTCGAAGATCTCCTCCGCGCAGCGGTAGTCGAAGGCGTCGGCGAAGCCCATCTCGGAGGCCAGGGCGGCGATCAGCGCCCAGTCGGGTGTCGCGTCGCCCGGCGGGTTCACCGCCGCCTCGTGCAGAGTGAGGTTGCGTTCGGAGTTGACCATCACCCCGTCGGCCTCGGTCCACAGTGCGGCCGGCAGGGTCACGTCGGCATAGGCGAGGGTTTCGTTCTCGGCGAACACGTCGGAGACGATCACCAGTTCACACTTCTGCAGTGCCTCGATCACCCTCGAGCGGTTGGCCACGCTGGCAACGGGATTGGTGCAGATGATCCAGCACGCGCGGATCTCACCGGCGGCCATCTTGTCGAACATCTCGATCGTGCCGGGTCCCACGTCACTGCGGATGGTGCCACGCGGCAGTCCCCAGCGGTCCTCGCAGAAATCGCGATCGGATTCGGAGACCACGGCGCGCTGGCCCGGCAGACCGGGTCCCATGTAGCCCATCTCGCGACCGCCCATCGCATTGGGCTGACCTGTCAGCGAGAACGGCCCGCTGCCGATCCGGCAGATCGCGCCGGTGGCCAGGTGGAGATTGCAGATCGCGTTGGTGTGCCACGTGCCGTGGATGGACTGGTTGAGACCCATTGTCCAGCAGGACATCCAGTCGCCGGCCTCGGCGATCCACCGGGCGGCGGTGCGCAGATCCGACTCGGCCACACCGGT
Source organism: Gordonia jinhuaensis (assembly GCF_014639795.1). Taxonomy (GTDB): domain Bacteria; phylum Actinomycetota; class Actinomycetes; order Mycobacteriales; family Mycobacteriaceae; genus Gordonia_B; species Gordonia_B jinhuaensis. The sequence goes on from NZ_BMGC01000026.1 coordinate 20,974, forward strand.
GATGCGCTCGACCTCCTGCGGTGTGTACTGCGCGACGAATTCGGGCATCTGCTCGAAACCCTCGGTGTAGTCGTCGATGAACGACTGATCTACGGCACCGGATTCGATCAGCAGATGCAGCAGGCCGTTGAGCAGGGCGAGATCTGTTCCGGGATTCACCTGCAAGAACAGGTCGGCTTTGGCGGCGGTGGTGGTGCGGCGCGGATCGACCACGATCAGCTTCGCGCCGGCCTTGCGACGTTCGGCCATGCGCAGGAACAGGATCGGATGGCAGTCGGCCATATTCGATCCGATGACGAAGAACAGATCGGCGTTGTCGAAGTCCTGATAGGACCCCGGTGGTCCGTCGGCGCCGAGCGATTGTTTGTATCCGGTACCCGCGCTGGCCATACACAGTCGTGAGTTCGACTCGATGTGCACCGTGCGCAGATAGCCCTTGGCGAGTTTGGTGGACAGATACTGCGATTCCAGCGACATCTGCCCGGAGACGTAGAGCGCGATCGAATCGGGGCCGTGTTCGTCGAGGATCGTGCGCATCCGGCTCGCGGCGTACCCGATCGCCTCGTGCAGGCTCGCTGATTCGCGCTCGGAGTCCCGATCGGTTCGGACCGCGGCCTTCTCCATGCGGCCCGGTGCAGCGAGCATGTCGGCGGTGGTCGATCCCTTGGTGCACAGTCGCCCGAAGTTGGTGGGGTGGTCGGTGCGGCCGGTGGTCTTCGTGATCACCGGCAGCGCCGAGCCGGCCGGTGCCTGCACATGCAGCACCATTCCGCAGCCGACACCGCAATAGGCGCACAGCGTGTTCACCGTGCGCTCCGATGTGGCGCCCGACACCTGCGTCCCTGGCCGGGAGGTGGCGGGTCTGGGCGGATCGACCATGTCTTCATGGTCGGAGCGCAATGTTTCATGTCTCGGGAGTCGGCGTTACCAGGCGATCACATGGTTCTCACACGCCTGGATTCCTCCGGTGAGGTGCCGAGTCGATGGCGGAACTGTCCGTTTGGTCGGTGGACGCGCGTACCGTGACGGGCAGAGACTGGTGAGGCAGGTCACAGTCGGATCTGTCTTGGTTATGGAGCACACCGCCAGCTCGTGTCGCCCAGTCCGTCCCCGACGGTGTGCGCGCCCAGACGGTGTGCGCAGGGAAGTCAAAGGAGAGTTCCTATGTCGAGTACCACGGTTAACCACGCCGTTGCCTACAAGGCGCCGGGCAAGGTCGAGGTGATCGAAACGCCTTTCCCGGAGTTCGTGCTCAAGGACGGCCCGGGGGTCAACCCGGCCAACGTCGGCCGCAAGCTGCCCCACGGTGCGATCCTGCGGACCATCGCCACCAACATCTGCGGGTCGGATCAGCACATGGTGCGTGGCCGGACCACCGCGCCGACCGATCTGGTCCTGGGTCACGAGATCACCGGCGAGGTGATCGAGACCGGCCCGGGCGTGGAGTTCATCAAGGTCGGCGACGTCGTGTCGGTGCCGTTCAACATCTCATGCGGTCGGTGCCGCAACTGCAAAGAGGGCAAGACCGGGATCTGCCTGAACGTCAACCCCGACCGACCGGGCAGCGCCTACGGATACGTGGACATGGGCGGCTGGGTCGGCGGTCAGGCCGAATACGTGATGGTGCCCTACGCCGACTGGAATCTGCTGAAGTTCCCCGACCGCGATCAGGCGCTGGAGAAGATCCTCGACCTCACCATGCTCTCGGACATCTTCCCCACCGGATTCCACGGCGCCTACACCGCCGGGTGGGCGTCGGTTCCACGGTGTACGTCGCGGGTGCGGGACCGGTCGGCCTGGCCGCCGCCGCGAGTGCGCAACTGCTCGGTGCCGCTGTGGTGATCGTCGGTGATCTCAACGAGCAGCGGCTCGCGCAGGCGCGTTCCTTCGGCTGCGAGACGATCAACGTCGCCGAGGGTGACCCCAAGGATCAGATCGAGCAGATTCTCGGTGTCCCCGAAGTGGATTCGGGTATCGACGCGGTCGGCTTCGAAGCACGCGGCCACGGCTCGGACTCCGGCCACGAGGCACCTGCGACGGTGCTGAACTCGCTGATGGACATCACCGCTGCCGGTGGCGCGCTGGGCATCCCGGGTCTCTATGTGACCGGCGATCCGGGGGGCGTGGACGACGCGGCCAAGGAGGGCTCGCTGTCGCTGCGGCTGGGACTGGGCTGGGCGAAATCGCTGTCCTTCGCCACCGGACAGTGTCCGGTCATGAAATACAACCGACAGCTGATGATGGCGATCCTGCACGACAAGGTGCACATCGCCGACGCGGTCAACGCGACCCCGATCCCGCTCGAGGACGCGCCCCGCGGCTATGAGGACTTCGACGCGGGTGCGGCCAAGAAGTTCGTGCTCAATCCCAACGGCTACATCAAGAGCTGACGCATCCCGCGGGGTCGACCCGCGAGGCGCGGGCCTGCATGCTCAGTCGCCGACGGTGACCCGGCATGCAGGCCCGGAGTGGCTGCCGATGCCCTGCACACAGGCGGCCACGCGGTCGACCAGCAGGTCGGCGATGCGCTCGTCGGCACCCAGCGGCGCGGCCACGGCGTCGGCGCCGTGATCACTCAGCCGCGAGTGGAACAGCCCCGGCGCCAGCAGATAGGAGGCGATGAAGACGCGTCGCCCGCAAGTGCGGACAGCAGCGACCACCTCGGGAACCCGTGGTGCGGCGGTGGCGATATAGCCGACCGGTACTGTCTCGCCGATCAGATCACCGAGGTAGCGCGCGGCGACCTCGACCTCGGCCAGTGCCGACGGATCCGACGACCCTGCCGCGGCCATCACCACCGCGTCACCGGGCAACCACCCGGCCGAACGCAGTCGGTCGAGCATGACGACCGCGAGCACCGGGTCGGGCCCGAGGTTGTCGCACAGGCGCACGTCGTGGTGGCCGCTGGCCTCGATGTGGGCGGGGATGTCGTGGCGCACGTGGTAGCCGGCGGCGAGGAAGGCCGGGATCAGCACCGCCGATGTGGGGGTCTGTGCCAGTGCCTCACTCGGCGAGGGCCCGAGCACGTCGACGAACGCCACCCGGGTCAGCCCGATGCGTTCGCTCACCAGGCGGGCGAGTGCGCCGACGGTGTCGACGCCGTGGACCGACCGGGTGCCGTGTGCGACCAGGATGGGCGCCACGTGGGCTTCATCGGTAGACCTGTCGGTGACCCAGCCGGTAGCCATGCCGGCAGCTCTGTCGGCGGTTCCGCCGGTCAGTCGCAGGTGCGGGGTTGTGTGCTCGGTCATCGCTGTTCTCACTGGTCGGCCGCAATCAGTCATCGGTATCGGGTTCGTCGTATTCGAGGTCGACGGCGAGGCGATACCCCCGTTTGACCACGGTCTGGATCATCTTCGCGTCTCCCAGTGCCGTGCGCAGCCGGGTCACGGCCATCTCCACCGCGTGGGTGTCGGTGCCGCCGCCCGGCAGCTCGTCGAGCAGCTCGGCCCGGCTGATCACCTTCCCCGGGATCCGGGTCATCGCCTTCATCAACGCCAGACTCGACCCGGACAATTCCAGGGCGGTGTCGTCGACCACCACGGCGGCCGCGCGCATGCTCACCTCGTGGCCGGCCACGCGCAGCAGCTGTGCGCGCCGGGGTAGCTCGTCGGCGATGAGCCGGGCGAGGGCGCCGAGCCGAAAACGGCTGGGCTGCATGGTCGGTACCGACAGGGCGTGGAGCGGCCCGGCCGTCACGTTGCCCACACACATGGCCGGCACCGTGGTGCGCATAGCGTGGAGCAGCCCGTCGAGTACCCCGAGTTTGGCGGCGTGACCCAGCATCGAGGCCACTGCGGGCGCCGAGGTGAACGTCACCGCGTCGATCTCCGAGCCGACGATCGCGTCGATCATGGAGCTCATCGGATCCGGATCGTCGGGCGGAACCCAGCGGTAAACGGGGATCGGGATGATCGTGGCGCCCGCCTCGCGCAACACCTGTGCGAGGTCGGGCAGCGGCTCCCAGTCGGTGGTCGCGCCGTGCATCTGGATGCCGACGCGCAGCCCCGACACGCCCTCCTCGAGGAGTTCGCTGATCAGTTCCGACGACGACTCGCTCGGTGGCGACCACTGTTCGTGCAGGCCGGCGGCGCGGATCGCACCCTTGGCCTTGGGTCCGCGGGCCAGCAGACGGGTGTCACCGAGACGGTCGATCAACTCATCGGCCACCCCCCACCCGTCGGCCGCCTCGATCCATCCGCGAAAGCCGATCCCGGTGGTGGCGACCACGATGTCGGGCGGGTCGGCCAGCACCGTGTCGGTGGCGTGACGCAGCTCGTCGTCGTCGATGAGCGGGATGATGCGGATGGCGGGGGCGTGCATCACGGCAGCGCCCCGGCGGGCCAGCAATGCCGCGAACTCGTCGGCGCGACGAGCAGCGGTGATACCGATGGTGAAGCCGGTGAGGGGGAGTGCGGCATCACCGGCCGGGGGCCCGGGGGTGGTTGGGGTCACTGCGGTGTCGCCTGCGCCGATCCGACTTCGACACGACCGTCGATCACGCGCACCGGGTACACCGGCAGTGCGACGGACTCGTCGTCGAGGCAGCGGCCCGACTCCAGCGAGAAGCGCTGTTTGAGCAGCGGAGACGCCACCGTGGCCGTCCCGCCGTGTTCACCGACCAGGCCGCGCGACATCACCGCCGCGCGTCCGAACGGGTCGATGTTGGAGACGGCAAGCACCACCGGCTCGCCGTCCTCGTCACCGAGATAGAAGACCGCGACCTGGGTTGCGTCGTCGAGCAACGCCGCGACACCGCGACCGACGGTGAGATCGGTCAGTGCGCAGACGGGTGTCCAGGTGTTCGTGATCGTCATCTCGCCTCCTCCTGCTGTGCGTGTAGGGCGACTGTCGGTGAACCCAACAGCACCGGGACGCGTCGTCCCGACGAGTCGTCGAAGGCGATGGTCGGGTCGGGCACGTCGGGTGCGTTGACGAAGGACACGAACCGGCGCAGCTTGTCCTCGTCGGCCAGTACTGCTGCCCACTCGTCCTGATACCCCTCGACGTGCTTGGCCATCGCAGCCTCGAGATCGTCGGCGATACCCAGACTGTCGTCGCAGATGATCTCTCGCAACTTGTCCAGGCCACCCTCGAAGGACTCCTGCCACGGCGCGGTGCGCTGCAGCCGATCGGCGCTGCGGACGTAGAACATCAGGTACCGGTCGATGTAGCTGATCAGCGTCTCGTCGTCGATCCCGGACACCAGCAGCTGGGCATGTGTGGGACTCTGCCCGCCGTTGCCGCCGACGTACAGATTCCAGCCGGCCTCGGTGGCGATCACCCCGACGTCTTTGCCGCGGGCCTCGGCGCATTCACGTGCACACCCCGACACGCCGAATTTGAGTTTGTGCGGCGACCGCAGCCCTCGGTAGCGGGTCTCCAGTCGTACGGCCATCGCGACCGAGTCCTGCACGCCGTAGCGACACCAACTCGACCCGACGCAGCTCTTCACCGTCCGCAGGCTCTTGCCGTAGGCGTGGCCGGACTCCATGCCGGCGTCGACCAGCCGCTGCCAGATCAGCGGCAGCTGTTCCACCCGCGCGCCGAACATGTCGATGCGCTGGCCGCCGGTGATCTTGGTGTAGAGGCCGAAATCCTTGGCGATCTGCCCGATCACGATCAACTGGTCGGGAGTGACCTCGCCGCCGGGCATCCGCGGCACCACCGAGTAGGTGCCGTTGCGCTGTAGGTTGGCCAGGAAGTGGTCGTTGGTGTCCTGCAGCGCGGCCTGTTCGCCGTCGAGGATGTGATCGCTGGAGGTGGAGGCGAGGATCGACGCCACCGTGGGTTTGCAGATCTCGCATCCGCCACCGGTGCCGAACCGCGCGATCAGTTCGCTGAACGTGCGGATGCCGGTGCCCGCGACGATGGAGAACAACTCCGCTCGCGATTGAGTGAAGTGTTCACACAGTGATGTCGACAGTGTCACACCGGAATCGGTGAGCAGCTTGGTGAGACTGGGCACACATCCACCGCAGGTGGTGCCGGCGCCGGTGCACTTCTTGAGGTCGGCCACCGTGCACGCACCCTCGGCGATCGCACCGCAGATGTCACCCTTGGACACCGAGTTGCACGAGCAGATCTGCGCATCGTCGGGTAGCGCCGACAGCCCGATACCCGAGTCGCCGCCGGCCGGCGCGATCAGCGCACCGGGGTCACCCGGGAGCTGTTGTCCGACCAGCGGTTTGAGCATCGCGTACGCGTCGGCGTCGCCGACGAGGATGCCGCCGAGAAGTGTGGTCGCGTCGTCGGAGACGACGAGCTTCTTGTAGGTCCCCGCGACCGGGTCGGAGTGCACGATCTCCAGCGCACCTTCGGTGACGCCCATGGCGTCACCGAAGCTGGCCACGTCGACGCCGAGCAGTTTGAGTTTGGTGGACATGTCCGCACCGGGGAAGGTGCTGCGACCGCTGCCGAGGATCTGCTCGGCCGCAATCTGGGCCATCGTGTAGCCCGGTGCCACCAGCCCGTAGCACCGACCCTGCACCGCCGCCACCTCGCCGATCGCGTAGATGTCGGGATCACTTGTCCGACAGCAGGTGTCGGTGATGATGCCGCCGCGTTCGCCGACGTCGAGTCCGGCGCCGCGACCCAATGCGTCCTGGGGGCGCACACCCGCGGAGAACACCACGAGTGCGGCGGTCAGTGCCGTGCCGTCCGACAGGGTGACGGCCAGTGACGAATCGGCCAGTGGGGAATCGGCCGGTGTGGAATCGGTGCTGTCGGCGATCGACGTCGTCGACACGCCGGTGTGCACATGCAGACCCAGGTCGGTGACCAGATCGGCCAACAGGGCGCCGCCGCCGGCGTCGACCTGCAGTGGCATCAGCCGCGGGGCGAACTCGACGATGTGCGGTGTCATACCCAGCAGCCGAAGGGCATTGGCTGCTTCCAGACCCAGCAGGCCGCCGCCGACCACCACACCCGGGGCGCCGGGTCCGGCGGCCTCGGCGGCCGAGCGGATCGCGTCGAGATCGGCCAGCGTGCGGTAGACGAAGCTGCGCGGATGATCCGATCCGGACACCGGGGGAACGAAGGGGTAGGAGCCGGTGGCCAATACCAGTGCGTCGTAGGCGAACTCACCGTTGTCGGTGATCACCCGGTGGCCGGCGCGGTCGATGTCGATCGCGGCGCACCCCAGATGCACCTCCACCAGATCGTCGTCGGGATAGTCGTTGCCCGACAGGGCCATTGCGGTGATGTCCCATGAGCCGACGTATCCGGACAGTCCCACCCGGTCGTAGGCGGCGACGGGTTCCTCGGAGAGCACCACCACGCGGATACGGTCGGCCTCGTCGCGCGAACGTAGTTCCTGGACGAACCGGTGCCCGACCATCCCGTGGCCCACCACCACGACGGTGCGCACTGCCGTCGGGGTCATGCGGTCACCGCCGAGGGATCGGAGGACGCGGCCGGACGCGTGTCGGTCTGCTCGTGCAGGACGATCTCGCGGCGCGCGTAGAACCACCAGGTGACCACTCCGGCGACCACATAGAAGGCCAGGAAGATCCAGAAGGCGGTGGTGGCCGACTGATGCTGCTTGTAGCTCGACCGCAGCACCAGGTTGATCGCCACGCCGCCGAGGCCGCCGACGGCGCCGGCGATACCGATCAGGGCGCCCGACATGGTGCGCGACCAGACGATCTTGCCCGCGGCGTTGAGCCCGGAGTTGTTGCGCGCCTTGTGTTCGAAGACCGTCGGGATGATCTTGTAGACCGAGCCGTTGCCCACACCGGAGATCAGGAACAGCAGGATGAAGCCGATGATGAAGGCGATCAGCTGCGGCGTCTCGATCTTGTGTTTGAGGTGACCGTCGGCCACCGTGCCGGCGACCACGAGGATCGACGCGCTGGCGATCATGAGGGCGAAGCACAGTGCGGTGATCCGTCCGCCGCCGAAACGGTCGGCGAGTTTGCCACCGATGGGGCGGGTGATCGACCCGAGAAGCGGTCCGATCCAGGCGATCTGGGCTGCGGCGAGCGTGGGGTTGTGGGCGCCGGCCGACTTGAACGACAGCGCCAGCACCTGACTGAAGGCGAAGGAGAAGCCGATGAACGAGCCGAAGGTGCCGATGTAGAGCAGCGAGATCAGCCAGGTGTCACGGTATTTCAGGCAGGCCACCATCGAGCGGTAGCTCGCGGTCTGGTGATCGAGGTTGTCCATGTAGATCGCGGCGCCGATTCCGGCGAATGCCAGCGCGACGAGGTATATCGCGCAGACGATACCGGCCTTGTCGGTGGTCAGCCAGATGACGATCAGGCCGATCACCTGGATCACCGGCACGCCGATGTTGCCGCCGCCGGCGTTGAGTCCCAGTGCCCAGCCCTTGTGCCGGTGCGGGAAGAAGGCGTTGATGTTGGTCATCGACGAGGCGAAGTTGCCGCCGCCGAGGCCGGTCAGTGCCGCGACGAACAGGAACCATCCGAAGCCGAACTTGCCGGGGTTCATCATGAGCATCATGGTCAGGCCGGTGGGGATGAGCAGCACCACCGCCGAGAAGATCGCCCAGTTGCGTCCGCCGAACTTCGCGGTGGCCTGGGTGTAGGGGATGCGCAGACAGGAGCCCACGAAGGTCGCGGTGGCGGTGATGATGAACTTCTGGTCGAGGCTGATCCCGTACTTCGGTGTCATGAACAGCACCATGACCGAGAAGAGCGACCAGATGGAGAATCCGATGTGCTCGCAGATGATGGACCACAACAGGTTTCGCCGGGCCACCTGGGCCCCACCGTTCTCCCAGGCCTCGACGTCCTCGGGGTCCCATCCGCTGATGTGGTGTTTTCGGGTGTATGTGTAGGCAGACATGTGCGGGGCTTTCTCGTGCGCTGAGTGCTGGAAACCCCGGCCTTCGTCGGCTGATCCGCGGGCGGTGCGGGTCGTCGAGGTGTTGTCAGCGACGATACGAAGCCGCTGTTGCGCGCAGTTTTCTCTCGGTAACCCTGCCGTCACAGTGTTCTCACGACGGCGAACGAGGTGGTGTGAGAAGAGCCGCCGCGTCAGATCGCGTGCGGATACACCGTCAGCATATGTGCTCCGAACCAGGAACTCACTGCGATGACGGCCACAAGAATGCAGATCTGGGTGGAGACCTTGAGTCGCGCGATCCCGATCGCGATCGGGATCAGCAGCACGAAGGCGGGCAGCAGGAGCCGTGGTCGGCTCATCATGAGTCCGCCCGACCCGGCGATCTGCGCCACCAGCAGTACCCCGTAGAGCCAGACCGGCCACGGCAGACGTTTCCACAGCGACACGAAGACGAGTGCGAAGGTGGCCAGCAGAACCCAGGCGGTGACCATCGGGGCGATCTCGGCCTCGCTCACCAGCACCGAGTTGATGAAGTTGTAGGTGGCTCGGCCCCAGTCGAACGACGTGCCCCACCCCTGGGTCTGGATCGTGAACCACCCGGTGGGACTGCCGGTGTGTGCCCACACGATGCACAGATACGCGATGTAGCCCAGCGGGGAGAAGACCACCGCGAACAGCGCGGGCCCGCTCTCGCCGTACCGGCCCTGGCGGATCAGCCGCCACGCGGCGAGTGCGCCGCACAGCATCACCACCGCGATGAGCACGGCGGCGGTCGGGCGGCAGAAACCCGAGAGGAAGGCGGTGACACCGGCGAGATACCAGTTGCCGCGCAGCACCCCGACCAGCGCCCAGGCGGCCAGTGCACAGAACAGTGCCTCGGTGTAGGCCATCGACAACACGATGCCCATCGGGGCCGCGGCGAACAGCACCACCATAATCAGCCCCACGCGGTGCAGATCGGGATCGGCGCCCACCGTCTGCGCGGCGGCCGAGTCGTCGTCGCGTGCGGGGAAGAGCCATCTCCCCAGACGCGTCGGCATGCGCACCGCACGGCGCCAGCGTCCGGCCGAGTCGGGATCGAGCATATGAGCGGCGCACAGCTGCGCGAGCCGGGCCACGCCGACCGCGGCGAGTGCTCCCACCACCACGTTGACCGTGATCGCCGCCCCGTAGGCGGTGAAGCCGGGGATCTTCTCGACCGCTCCCACGAGATAGGGGTAGCCGGGGAAGAAGGCATAGGGCGTGTTGGCGTCGCGCAACCCGCGGGCGTCGGTCTGGGTGAGCGGGACGCCGTCGTAGCCGAATTCGGCGATGTCGAGCATCCACTGGCCGTCCCACGAGGAGAGCACCGAACCCAGCGAGCGTCCGTGCAGACTCGCGAAGCGGGCCACCGTGAGCACGCCGATCAGGCGTACGAACCAGAACAGCGCGATCGGCTCGACCCAGTCGCGGTACCGGTAGAGCACTGCGGCGCAGCGTCCGAGAACCGACCCTGACGTCGTCGATGCTGACGGGGTCTGGTCGGTCGTCGCCTCGTCGGTGGCGCCGTTGGCAAGCACGTCACAGATGGTAGGCGGGAGATGCGCCTCACCACGATTCCGGGCGGCGAACCGTCGCCGGTAAGGTTGTCGCAGGTTGCGGCCAGCGACGATGCTCCCGCGACGACAACGATCCTCTCGGTGAAAGGTTGATGCAGTGGCACTGGTTGTGCAGAAGTACGGCGGATCGTCGGTGGCGACCGCCGAGCGCATCCGACGCGTCGCCGAACGGATCGTGGAGACCAAGAAGGCCGGCAACGACGTGGTCGTGGTGGTCTCGGCGATGGGTGACACCACCGACGAGCTGCTCGATCTGGCCCATCAGGTGAACCCGGCGCCGCCCGCGCGGGAGATGGACATGCTCCTGACCTCCGGCGAGCGCATCTCGAACGCACTGGTCGCCATGGCCATCGCCTCGCTCGGTGCGCAGGCCCAGTCGTTCACCGGCTCGCAGGCCGGTGTGATCACCACCAGCAGCCACGGTTCGGCCAAGATCATCGACGTCACCCCGAGCCGCGTCCGCGACGCCCTCGACGAGGGCAAGATCGTGCTCGTCGCCGGGTTCCAGGGCGTCTCGCAGGACACCAAGGACGTGACCACGCTCGGTCGCGGCGGCAGCGACACCACTGCCGTCGCACTGGCGGCAGCCCTGGAGGCCGACGTCTGTGAGATCTACACCGACGTCGACGGCATCTACACCGCCGACCCGCGCATCGTGCCGAACGCGCGCCACCTGGAGAAGGTCTCCTTCGAGGAGATGCTCGAGATGGCCGCCTGCGGCGCCAAGGTGCTCATGCTGCGGTGCGTGGAATACGCCCGCCGATACAACGTTCCCGTTCACGTGCGCTCGTCGTACTCGACCAAACCCGGCACGATGGTGTCGGGATCGATGGAGGACATCCCCGTGGAAGAAGCCATCCTCACCGGTGTTGCCCACGACCGTAGCGAGGCCAAGATCACCGTGGTCGGTCTCGACGACAAGCCGGGTTCGGCGGCCAGGGTGTTCCGCGCCGTCGCCGACGCCGACATCAACATCGACATGGTGTTGCAGAACATCTCCAAGGTGGAGACCGGTAAGACCGACATCACCTTCACGCTGCCGCGTGAACTCGGCCCGACCGGCGTGGAGAAGCTGACCAAGCTGCAGGGTGAGATCGGCTTCACCGAGCTGCTCTACGACGATCACATCGGCAAGGTGTCGCTGGTCGGCGCCGGCATGAAGAGTCACCCCGGCGTCACCGCGACCTTCTGTGAGGCACTCAGTGACGCCGGCATCAACATCGAGCTGATCTCCACCTCGGAGATCCGCATCTCCGTGCTCTGCCGCGACACCGAACTCGACGACGCGGTACGCGCACTGCACAACGCATTCGACCTCGGGGGCGACGAAGAAGCCGTCGTCTACGCCGGGACGGGAAGGTAAGTCACATGGGAGTTCGTCTCGGAGTCGTCGGTGCGACCGGTCAGGTCGGCGCCGTCATGCGACAGATCCTCGCCGAACGCAAGTTCCCGGTCGACGAGATCCGGTTCTTCGCCTCGTCGCGATCGGCGGGTAAGACACTGCCGTGGGGTGACGGGGAGATCGTGGTGGAGGATGCGACCACCGCCGACCCCTCGGGTCTGGACATCGCCCTGTTCTCGGCCGGTGCGACCATGTCGAAGGTGCAGGCGCCGCGCTTCGCCGAGGCCGGTGTGACCGTCATCGACAACTCCTCGGCCTGGCGTAAGGATCCCGATGTGCCCCTGGTGGTCTCGGAGGTCAACGGGGCGCTGGCGCACAACCCGCCCAAGGGCATCATCGCCAACCCCAACTGCACCACGATGGCTGCGATGCCGGTGCTCAAGCCGCTGCACGACGAGGCCGGACTCGCCCGCCTGATCGTGTCGAGCTATCAGGCGGTCTCCGGCAGCGGTCTGGCCGGTGTGGAGGAGCTCGCCGGAGAACTTCGCGCCGGTATCGACGACGCCGAGAAGCTGGTGCACGACGGTTCGGCCATCACTTTCCCCGCCCCGGTGAAATACGTTGCGCCCATTGCTTTCAACGTGTTGCCGATGGCCGGCTCGCTGGTCGACGACGGCTCCGGGGAGACCGACGAGGACCAGAAGCTGCGCAACGAGTCGCGCAAGATCCTCGGACTGCCCGACCTGCTGGTGAGCGGCACCTGTGTGCGCGTGCCGGTGTTCACGGGTCATTCGCTGTCGATCAACGCCGAATTCGACCGGCCGCTCAGCCCGGAGCGCGCGAGTGAGATCCTCGCCGACGCCGCCGGGGTGACGCTGACCGACGTGCCGACCCCGCTCGAGGCCGCGGGCAAGGACAATTCGCTGGTCGGGCGTATCCGCGTCGACCCGGGTGCGCCGCAGGGCCGCGGCCTGGCACTGTTCGTCTCGGGCGACAACCTGCGCAAGGGTGCCGCGCTGAACACAGTGCAGATCGCCGAGTTGCTCGTCTGACCACTCCGCGTCACGATGCACTCGAGCCCGCGACCACTGATTGGTGCCTTCCATGTCCACTTTGTCTGATGCTTCCGAACTGACCGAACGGGTCGGGCACTACTACCGGCTCGACGAGCCGTATGAGGTGGCCCGCGAGAAGGTCCGTGAGTATGCGCGTGCGGTGCAGGACGCCCATCCGGCACACCGCGACGAAACCGCTTCGGCAGCACTGGGTTACAGCGGGCTGCTGAGCACCCTGACCTTCACTGCCATCCCCGCGATGAAGGCCAACCGGGAGCTGTTCGAGTCGGTGATCGTGGGCTACGAGACCTATGTCCAGACCGAGCAGGTCTTCGAACAGCACCGGCCGATCGTCGCCGGCGACGTGTTGTCCACCGACGTGGAGCTGTCGTCGGTACGGCGTATCGCCGGCCGCGACCTGATCACCGTCACCAACACATTCACCGACGCCGCCGGTGAGGTGGTCCACACGATGCACACCACCGTGGTGGGAGTCAGCGCCGACGAGGTGGACCCGTCGATCAACGCCGCCGTCAGCGGCATCATGATGCATGACCTCAAGCTGCCGGCCCAGGAGGTCTACGGCGCCGACTACGTCAAGACCATCCGTCCCGACGGTGAGCGCACCGTCTCGACCGGCGGTGCCGAGCGCACTCCGGGTTCGCTGCGATTCGAGGATGTGGCCGTCGGTGACGTACTGCCGATCCGTCATGCCCGCCTCTCCCGCGGCGACCTGGTGAATTATGCGGGTGTGTCCGGCGACAACAATCCGATCCACTGGGACGAGCGGATCGCCCGACTCGCCGGACTGCCTGATGTGATCGCACACGGGATGCTGACCATGGCGCTCGGCGCCGGGTTCGTCTCGGCCTGGTCGGGCGACCCCGGTGCGGCGACACGCTACTCGGTGCGTCTGTCGCAGATGGCGCCGGTGAGCGCGGAGGCGGGCGGCGACATCGAGTTCTCCGGTCGCATCAAGTCACTGGACCCTGCCACCCGCAGCGGCGTGGTGCTCATCGTCGCCAAATCCGGCGGACGCAAGATCTTCGGGCTGGCCACCATGGACGTGCGCTTCTCCTGAGCCCGCCTGACCCGCACGTTCTCGCGTAGACCCACCTCCCAACGGGGGTGGGTTTACGCGTCCCTGAGCACGGATCCATCGATTTTCAGGTAGTTCACTACTCCAGTCACTCCCGCGGCGGACTCGTAGCGTCGATGCGCATACGACAGGTTGGCCAGCCGACACCGGTTGGCGAAGCGCAATCCGCAGACGTTCAGGAGTCGAGATGTGGGATTCATCGAATCGCCAGGGACGCGGGCGATCACTCGCTCCCGCTCGAGCGACTGCAGTAGCCATGTTTTCGGCGCTCGTGGTGGTACTGGTGTGCCTGGCACTGTCGGGATTCGCCGGTCGCGCCGACGCCGTGATCCGACCTGCAACCTGCGAAGTCGGCTGTGGCAGTGGGAATTCGGGCAGTGGAGATTCGGGCAGTGGAGATTCGGGAAGTGGATCGCAGGGGAGTGGTGGCAGCGGCAGCGGAGATTCGGGCACTGGCGATACCGGGAGCGGGGCGTCGGACGGGGGCACCTCGGATAGCGGCACCTCGGATAGCGGTGGTTCGGACCGTGGCGGCTCGGACAGCGGAGCTTCGGACAGCGGGGACACCGGTGGCGATGGTCCCCCGGCCGCCGCTCCGGCTCCGGCGCCTGAGCCTGATCCAGCACCCGGATCCGCCGCTGGACCGGCTGCGGCCCCCCAGCCGGACGTTCCGCCGGTCTCCACGCCCGCGGCCCCGGTATCGACCCCCGACAGTCCGTCTCCGGTTCCGGGTGCGACGACTGTCCAGATGAGCCCGGCCGCCGTGGTGTCGATGCCGGTGTCACCACAGATCCCTGCCGGTGTGCCGGCTGCCGCACCTCGACCGGTGGCGGGAACCGCAGTCGTGAGCCCGGCTCCCGACTCGCCGAGCCTCACCACACCCGGTGTCACGGCCCACGTGCACGAGCGCCGGATACCGATTCGCGTGTCGGCATACGCGACTCAGATCGGCAGCGGCACAAAGGCTCTCGCCATCATATTCATCGTCCTGGTCATCGGGGTGTGGTTACTGGGTCACCGGATCGGACAAGCTGTCTCGGAGGAAAAGCCATGAACACTGCACATGTGCGCGCCGCGGTCGTCGCGGTACTGCTGACCATTGCGGCGCTCGTCGTCACGACGTCGTCGGCGTCGGCGCAACCCACGTCAGCGCGAACGTATGCCGAGGGCGGTGGTCTTCGCGTGGGCGCGACCATCGACGGTCACGACGTCGGATCGGCGTCGTCGTCACAGCCGATCCGCTTGGTTCCCGACGACACCGTCAGCGTCGCGGTCATGACCACCAACACGTCGGCGCGACCGGTCGACATCGGGCAGATCGATCTGCGTGGACGGGTGCTGGGCATGGACTTCTTCGTCTACTCGGTGGGGACAGACGTCACCCTCGCACCGGGAACCACCCAGGTGATTCGATACCGGCTGCATCTGGTCGGATTGGCAGGCCAGGCAACGGGTCTCATGAGCAGTCAGCTGGTGGTGCGTACCCCTGGTGGTGCTGCGCTGGCTACCGTGGCGACTGTGACGGACGTGCGAGGTTCCCTCTTCTCCGTCTACGGATTGTTCGGGCTGGCGCTGGCGATTCTGACACTCCTCGCCCTCGTCGACACCGCAGTGCGCGTCGCCCGCCATCGGCTGCCGCGCAACCGGTGGCGTCGAGGTCTCTACGTGATGATCTCCGGGATCGGGGTCGGACTCCTGTCGGGATTCGCGGTGTCGGTACTTCGTCTCGCGGCACCGGGAGCAACAGTGTGGGTCTGCTCGGTGATCGTCTGTGCTGCAGTGTTCTTCACCCTCGGATATCTGGCTCCGGTGCAACGAACCAGGCGCGATGACGCCGAGGAGAACATCGACGATCTCGACAACATCGACGATCTCGACGATATCGACGGCTTCGTCGACGACGGTACTGCTTCGCCCGCGCCGGCCACGGTGCTCGGACGTGCGGTGCTCGACCGTGGCTCGTCCGACTCCTCACGCGACATCGGGAGTCTGTGATGACCTCGGCACCCCAGACCGTGTCGGTCGCAGATATCCAGGCTGCGCTGCCCGCATACGAGATCGACCGCGAGATCGGCCGCGGCGGATGCGGAGTGGTGCTGGCGGGTACTCATCGCAAGCTCGGCAGACGTGTTGCGATCAAACAGATTCCGCCGCACTTCGCCGGTGACGTGTCGGTTCGTCGCCGATTCGCCGCGGAGGCGAGGCTGATGTCAGCGATCGACCACCCGCATGTGATGCCGATCTACGACTATGTGGAGGACGGAAGTCTGTGTGCGCTCGTCGGTGAGTTCCTCTCCGGCGGAACCGTGGGGGAACGATTCGCGCGGAGCGGACTCGATCCTGCCTCGTCGATCGCGGTCGCCGTGTCGTGCGCTGCTGGTCTCGGCGCAGCCCATGCCGTGGGTGTCCTGCACCGAGATGTCAAGCCGGCCAACCTGATCTTCGCTGCCAGCGGCGCGGTGAAACTCACCGACTTCGGGATCGCCAAGATCATCGGCGGCGGCGAGACGCTGGTGACACGCGCCGGCGACGTGCTCGGCACACCTGCCTACATCGCACCCGAGCAGGCACGCGGACAGGAACTCTCCCCGGCGACCGATGTGTACGCATTGGCCACGATGGTCTACGAATTGCTTTCGGGGACAATGCCGTTCCCGCCGGCAGACGGAATGTCACTGCTGTTCATGCATGCATTCGAGGAGCCGACGCCGCTCACCGAGGTCGCGGCATCGGTGCCCGGCCGCGTCGCCGAAGTGGTGATGACCGGCCTCGCCACCGACCCGGCCGACAGATTCGCCACCGCCGAGGAGTTCGGTGTCGCGCTTGCCGGCGCGGCGGCGGGTGTGTGGGGCGGCGAGTGGCTCCCCGGTAGCGGCGTTCCCTTGATCGGAGCCGAGACCATCATGTCGGCCGCCACCGGTCGTCTCTCGTCGTCGGTGTCTGTGGCTCGCGGACGAGAGCGTGCGTCGGCCGTCGGTGCTGCTGCAGCCGAGGCGACTGTGCGGTCCACGCAGGTGCCCTCAGGCGGACAGGCGGCTGCTGCGCCACCCGCCACCGTCGTCGTGCGCCCGATCGGTGCGCGTCCTGACGACGGGGTCGGGGCCGCCGACGTGCGTCGCGACGATGTGGTGGCCGCGCGTGAGGTGGTGAAGTTCTCGTCGCCACGCGTGCCGACGATCGTCGCGGCGGCTCTTGCCGCTGCCGCGATCACCGCAGCCCTGGTGGGTGTGGGTGCACCGTCGCACGGCGGCGACCTGCCTGCCGGTGCCGCGACCGTCGCCGGTGTCGATCCGACCTCGAGTGCGGTGTCGGCGAATCTGCGTGATGCGGTTCCGGTCGCGGTGCGCGCGCCGGGAGTCGATTCGGTCGACCTGTCCACCGAGGTCCTGGGCGTACGCGTCGCCGGTCACCGCGCCGCCGTCGTTGCGGGCGGGGCGCCGGTCGAGATGGCACCACCCCTCCCGGCGTGGGTGTTCCCCCAACCGATGACGGCTCGACTCGCGCTCGCGGCGCAGTCCCGCCCGGTCGGATCGACCAGTTTCGAGTTCCACACCGGCTGGCGATCCTGGCTGACTGCGACGGCGGCGGCCACCCTCCTGGTGACACTGTTCGCGCTGGCCTACGTCGAGTCGTCGATCCGCACACTTCGCCGCGGCTACGGCCGCGTGTCGGCGGTCATCGGCCTCGTGGCGAGCGCGATCGCGGCCGACATCGCGGTCTGCGGATGGGCGTGGGTCCTGCTCGGTCACGAGCCGACGGTGCCGACGCTGGTGGTGTCGGCGATCATCGCCGCCGGTGCCGGTGGGGCCGCCGCGGTGGCCGCCGGGCGAGTCGGCGCGATCGCGCGGATCCATCGCCGGCGTCGTCGGCAGCGCGCGCGCCGACGGGTCGAGAGCGGGTGGTGAGGGTCTCGGCGTTTCTCGCGTGATCTCGCGGCTCCCCACACAGCACTGCGCCGGACCGGCCACATGGGGTCTGGCCGATCCGGCGCAGTGGGTGGTTGCACCGGGTCCTGCTCAGTTCAGCAGGAAGGTGCCGTTGACCTGGCATGCGACCGTTCCGGCGCCCTTGGCCTTCAGGTAGGAGCCGCTGAGCGTACCGATCCCGATCCCCTGGGTGGGAATGAGCAGTCCTTGAGGAAGGACCTTTGCGGGCAGGTCGCCGTTGAGGCTGCCGGTGCCGAATTGGCTGACATGCACACCGGTGGGGACCTTGGTGGAAGCGGTATCGGGGATGAAGATGCCGCCGGCGACTGCTACCGGTGCCGACGCCTTGCCGTCCCCGGCACAGGAGTTCGTCGCCGGGCCGAGCGCGGTGTTCGCGCTCGCGCTTCCGGATGCTCCGGCCGCGATGGCCAGCGGTGCGGCGACCAGTGCGACGGCGGCGCCGCCGGTTGCGATCTTGGTCTTGAGTGTTGCCATTGTTCTCACCTCTGTGGGAGTGGATGACCGCTGTCTGCGATCAGGTCCCACTCTCGAAGAGTTGCCGTACGAGGGCACGAGTAGCGACTACCCCAACCACGTCCGATCGGTCTCGCACCGTCGGGTCAGTACTACCTCCGCCGGGCCTCCCGAACCGCTGCGCCGGTGGTCCGTGCCACAATCGGAATCGTGCCCGATGCGAATGACCCTGACTCCACACATTTGGGCTCGGGTGACTCGGATCGGCCCGAATCCGGCAATTCGGTCGACGGGATACGACCGGCGGCCGACAGATTCTCCATCGAGGGGTACCCGTCGCTCGCCGAACTCGACGCCATCGACATGGCCGAGATGGCGCGGAAGAGCCGAGACCACGACCTCAATCCGGCCGGCGATCCGGGACCTCCGCCGAACGCGTTACGTCAGGCGCTCGGGCTCTTGTGGGTTGCGGCCCTCGCCGCGCTGATCAGCGTCGTCTACGGCTTCGTGCGGCTGTCGGCGGTCACCGACGCGCTGCGCAACCGGCTCGAGCAGGGGGTGGCGAGCGACCCGAACAACGCCGCTCCGGTCGACCGCATCGACTCGCTCTCCCACCGGTTCCCGTCGCTGATGCTGGTGGCGACGGTCGTACTGATGGCAATCAGCTACTCGCTCCTGGTGGCGATCGGCAAATACCACAGTCGCAACTGCCGCAACTTCTACGCCGCGGTGGTGGTGGTGACCCTGCTGTGTATCCCGGTGGGTATCGACCTGCTGTTCGGGTATCCGCAGATGTCGGTGCTCATCCGTGTGGTGGGGTGGGTGCAGTTCGGCGCGCTGCTGGCGTCGATGCTGTGTACCTTCCGGCGCGGCGTCAACCGATGGCTTCCCGAGAGCGAACGCATCCGCGTGAAGCAGGTGCTCCGCCCCGGCGACCGGCTGAGATAGTCGACTCGGCCGACTGCGGCATCGGCAACGGCAACGGCAGGCGTGCGCCTCAGAGTGACCGCGCGATCACCAGTCGCTGGATCTGATTGGTGCCTTCGAAGATCTGCGTGATCTTCGCCTCGCGCATCAGCCGCTCCACCCGATAGTCCCGGATGTAGCCGTTGCCGCCGAGTACCTGCACTGCGTCGGTGGTCACCTTCATGGCCGCGTCGGTGGCGATCAGCTTCGCCACCGAGGCATTGCGCGAATAGGGCACCCCGGCGTCACGTCGGCGCGCGGCGTCGAGGTAGGTGGCGCGCGCCGAGTCGACGGCGGCGGCCATGTCGGCGAGCAGAAAGCCCAGGCCCTGGTGGTCGATGATGGCGCGGCCGAAGGTGGTGCGCTCATGCGCATATGCCACCGCCGCGTCGAGAGCGGACTGGGCCAACCCGACGGCCACCGCGGCGATGCCGAGCCGACCGGAGTCCAGTGCACTGAAGGCGATCTGCAGACCCTGGCCTTCGTCACCGATGCGGCGGTGCGCCGCCAGTGGGGTCTGGTCGTAGAACGCCGACGCGGTGGGAACGGCGTGCAGACCCATCTTGTCCTCGGGCGGACCGAAACTGAGGTTGTCAGCGTCGGCGGGTACCAGGAAACAGGAGATGCCTTTCGAACCCTCGCCCGTGCGGGCGAACAGCGTGTAGAAGTCGGCGACACCACCGTGGGTGATCCACGCCTTGGTCCCGCTGATGAGGTAGCCGGCGGCGGGATCGGCATCGTCGACGCGGCGGGCCCGGCACTGCAGAGCAGCCGCGTCGGAGCCGGCCTGTGGTTCGGAGAGGCTGTAGGCGCCGATCCTCGTACCGCCGACCATGTCGGGCAGCCAACGCAGTCGTTGTTCGTCGGTGCCGAAAACGAACAACGGATGACAGGACAGGCTGTGCACGCTGACCGCGACGGCCACTGCGGCCCAGCGTGCGGCGATCTCCTCGATCACCTGTAGGTAGACCTCATAGGGCTGCCCGCCACCGCCCACGTCCTCGGGGTAGGGCAGACCCAGCAGACCCGCCTCGCCGAGCGCGGCGAACACCTCGGCCGGATAGGTGCGAGCGCACTCGTAGGAGTCCACGATCGGCGTCATCGTCTTGTCGGCGATGGCGCGCGTCAGGTCGATGAGGTCACGCGCGTCGTCGGTGGGCAGCAGTCGGTCGACGGTCATGAGTGCTCGGTGGTCTCCTGCGCGATGGTCGAATATGTTTCCCGCAGAGACCTTTTCAGGATCTTGCCGCTGGGGTTCTTCGGGAGTCCGCCGGCGATCACCACGAATTTGGGGCGTTTGTATCCGGCGAGCCGCTCTGCGGTGAAGGCGTGGACGTCGTCCGCGGTGAGGTGGGTACCGTCTTTGGGTACCACCACGGCGGTCACCGCCTCCATCCAATAGTCATGAGGCACACCGAATACCGCCACCTCGGCGACACCGTCGAGTTCATAGAGTGCTTCCTCGACCTCCCGGGAGGCGACATTCTCCCCACCGGTCTTGATCATGTCCTTCTTGCGGTCGACCACACTCAGGTAGCCCTCGGCGTCGAGAACCCCGAGGTCACCGGAATGGAACCAGCCACCGGCGAAGGCGCTCGCCGTCTTCGTCTCATCGCGGAAGTAGCCGAGTGTCGCATGCGGTGAGCGGTGCACGATCTCACCGACCTGACCTACCGGCACCGGATCGCCCTGGTCGTCGACGATCCGGGTCTCGACGTTCAGTGCCGCGAGGCCGGCCGAACCGGCACGTGAGAGTTGTTCGTGTGGGCGCAGAATCGTTGCCAGCGGCGACATCTCGGTCTGGCCGTAGAAGTTCCACAGCGCCACCTCGGGGAGGCGTTGTGCGAGTTCGCGCAAGACCTCGATCGGCATCGCGGCCGCACCGTAATACCCCTTGCGCAGACTCGACAGGTCACGGGTGTCAAAGTCCGGATGCCGGAGCAGTGCGATCCACACGGTCGGCGGGCAGAAGAGTTTGGTCACCCGTTCTGTCTCGATGGTCGCCAGCAGTGTCGCCGGATCGGGTCCGGGCAGGATGATCGACGTGGCGCCGAGGTAGACGTCGGTGGAGAAGAAGCAGTCGAGTTGGGCGCAGTGATACATCGGCAGGGCGTGGACCTCCACGTCGTCGCCGGACATCCCGCCGTCGACGATGCAGGACACATACTGGGAGATCAGCGATTTCGAGCTGAGCATCACCCCTTTCGGGCGTGATTCGGTGCCCGAGGTGTACATCAGCCGGATGGGATCGTCGTCGTCGACGTGTATGTCGGGTGCGGAGGTGTCACCGACGCTCCACAACTCGGCGATGTCGCGCCACCCGACCGTCGGTGTCGCATTCGTCGCGACGATCTCGATCCGCAGCGGATCGGCGATGTCCGCGCCGTCGATCGCGGTGTCGGCGGTGGCGATGAACTCGCTGCCGGCGACCACCCCGCGTGCGCCGGAGTGGTCGAGGATGTAGGCGACCTCGGCTGCGGTCAGCATGAAGTTCACCGGTACGAGCACCAGGCCGACACGGGCCGTCGCATACGCCAGGACCGCGAACTCCCAACAGTTGCGGGAGATCAGTGCCAGCCTGTCGCCGGGGACGAACCCGCGACCCAGCAGCGCGTTCGCGCAGCGGGTGACCGCGGTGTCGAACTGTGCGTAGGTGACACGCCGGTCACCGTCGACGACCGCGAGTTTGTGCGGTGTCCGTGCAGCGGTGCGGTGGAGTAGATCGGCGTAGGAGTTGCTGCGCACGTACGCAATGTCGCGTCGAGTCTCTGGGGCCCAGGCGCCGGGGTCCCATGCGTGTGAGTCGAGCACCGCCTGCTCGGGCGTTGCGTGGGGCGCGGCTCCGGTGATCGGGTGGGTGGTCATCGCTGCAGATCCTGTTGTCGACGGCAGGGATCCCGCGGCGTGTGCCGAGGGATGTCCGACGAATGTATCCGGGCACATCCCTCGGCGGGCACGACTTCACCGAATGTGCTGACCGCCGCGGCGCGCGCAGCGACTCACGCCAATGCCAGCAGTTCCTTAGCCAATCCCTCTTCGTCCACGAACACGCTGCGCCCGTCGCGGATCACCGCCTCGCCGCCGACGAGCACGGTGTCGACGATCGACGGTCCGCCGGTGGTGAGGATCGAGGCGCCGGGATCGTGCACCGGCAGCGTCGCGAAATCGCGGGCGAAATCGACGACGGTGAGATCGGCGGGGGAGCCCACGGTGACACCGCCGCGGACGGCGGGCAGGCCCAGGACACTGTTGACCCCGCCGGTGGCGATGTCGAGCATCTCACCGAATCCGAGCAGATCGGCGCGTTTGTGTACCGCGCGCTGCAGGTAGGCGCCGATGCGCAGCGATTCCAGCATGTTCTGGGTGTCATTGCTGGCCGCACCGTCGACGCCGAGGCCCACCTTCACGCCGCGGGCCAACATGTCGGGGATCGGTGCCACACCGCTGCCCAGACGCATATTCGACAGCGGATTGTGCGAGATCCCCACGCCGCGCTCGGCCAGGATCGACTGACCTAGATCGTCGAGTTCGACGCAGTGCACCGCGAGCACGCGATCCCAGAGGAAGCTGTTGGTGTCCAGATACTCCACCGCGCCCATACCGGTGTGCTCGAGGCACATCACATCATCGGTGCGGGTCTCGAGCAGATGGATCATCACCGTCATGTCGCGGGCGGTGGCGTAGTCGCGCAACATCGCCATACCCTCCTCGGTGACCGAGCGAGGGTTGGGCACGGCGAGAGCCATTGTGATCGCCGAGCCGTCCACCTGGGTGCGCAGCGCGTCGATCTGGTCGGTGACCTCGTCGAGCGGTGCGATCAGTTTCGGTTCGAATCCCCATTTGCGGGTGGCGTCGGGACGGTCGGCCACGCCGCGACCGAGCACCGCTCGGATGCCGGTGTCACGCAGACCCCGGATCACCGCCTCATGCAGCTCCGACGAGGGAGACGGCCACATGTGTTCGACCACCGTGGTGGTGCCCGACCGCAGAAGTTCCAGCGACGCGGCAACCGTGGCGAGGTAGGCGCGTTCCGGGGTGATCTTCACGGTCTCGACACCGACGGCCAGCAGCCATTCGAGCAGCGGTGTGCACTCGGCGACGCCGCGCATGAGCGACTGCTGCAGATGGGTGTGGGTGTTGACGAAACCGGGGATCACATGGCGGGTGGCACTGCCCGAACCGCCGGACGCGCCGTCACCTCCGCCGCCGAGCGGCGGGGCCGCGGGCTCGATGCTCGCGACCTCGCCATCGACGATGTGAATATCCCGGTGCGCCAACCACTCTCCGCCGGTGAACACGGTGACGTCGGTCAGGACGTCGATCGCCGGGGAGGGGCCGGCAGCGCTCACTTGCCGAAGTTGGCGGTCAGGCGCTGGGTGATGTAGTCCGCGGCGGTCAGCGGCGGGTAGGTGCCCAGCGGCGGATCGATGGTGACGTCGGTGTTGGCCTGTGCGAAGTAGGCGATCGTGTAGCGCGGGCCGGTGTACTCGCCCCGCCGCGGTGCGCGCACGCGGTGGAAGTTCGACGGCAGCTTGTCGTCGGACCAGCGCATCAGCATGTCACCGATGTTGCAGGTGATCGCATCGTCGGAGGGTTCGACCGGGGTCCACTCCTGCGACTCGGCCTCGGCGCCCGGCAGCACCTGCAGACCGCCCTGACCGTCGCGCTGGAACAGCAGCGTCAGTGCGTCGAAGTCGGTGTGGGCACCGGCGCGCCACACATTGGGCTCGTCGAGCATCTCGTCGGGGAAAGCGTAGTAGTGCAGCAGACGCAGCGTGCTCTGGTAGGTCGCCTGGCTCGGATCGTGTGCGCGAGTGAAGAACTCGCGGTCGAAGCCGAGCTTCTCGGCGAAGCAGCCGAGCACGTCCATCGCGATCTTCCAGCACTTGTGCTCGAAATCCAGCAGCGTTGCCTGGAATCCGGCGAGCTCGTCCTCACTCGGCCACAGGCCGTCCATGCGGGGCAGGGTGAGCTGGTAGGACTCCTTCTGATCGGGGGTTCCGACCGAGGGGCGCACCTGGGACATGTACTCCCAGCCGGCGTTCTGGCCCTTCTTGAGCGGGTAGGACTCCTTGACCTCGGTGGGCAGCGCGAAGAACTTCGCCGACATCTCGAAGGCGCGGTTCACCTCGGCCATGTCGATGCCGTGGTCGACGATCTGGAAGAAGCCGATATCGGTTGCGGCCGACCACAGTTCGTCGGCGATCTCGGCGCGACGGTTCTCGAAGTCGGCGAGGCTGATGCGGCGGATCTCACGCTCGGTGTTCTCGGTACCGAGGCCGCCCATGCGGGATTCGCGATTGAGTTCATCCATCGAATAGGACTGGTCGACAGAGTTCGTCATGGTATTTCTCTCTCCTGTGAGTGAGGTGCATGCGCTTTTCGACGCCGGACTTCGAGAGATGAAAGCCGACGGACGCGAACAGTAGGACTTCTTACCCGCTGCTACATACGACCTCGTGCCCAAAAGATTATCGGGTGGTCGTGGTTCTCGCCAGTCGACCGGTGATCGTTAACACGATCGACACCTGCGAAGTGTCTAGAAGTGTCCATCGAACGGGCTGTGCAGGGCGCGCGCCGGGCGGCGGTCACGCGGTAGTCTCGCAACTGGCCGAGACACGGCTCGAGCAGACGGGCGCCGAGACACCGAGCGAGGCGATCAATGACGCTGCACGACAACATGTCCACCCCCGGCATGTCCACTTCCCACACCTCCACTTCCCGCACGTCCACCTCGGGTGGCAGTGAGATCGTGCGTGGCAGCACGTCGCCGGACTCGCCCGGGCATCTTCCGGGTATGCGCGGTGACTCCCCACTCGATGGTGAGTATTTCCACGCCGAGTACCGCATCAGAACCGGCGACGTGGCGCCCTCGATGCGCCTGCGTCTGGATGCGGTGGCGCGGTATCTGCAGGACATCGCCAACGACAACCTCGACGCCTCCGGGGTGGCCGATGCCGATCCCTTCTGGATCGTGCGGCGCACCGTCATCGACGTACACTCTCCGATCTCCTGGCCGGGTGCGGTCCACCTGCAACGCTGGTGCGGCGGGGTGTCCACGCGGTGGGCCAACATGCGGGTCAGGATGACCGCGCACCATGACACCAACCCGTTCAATCCCGACCCGCGGCCGGCGGGACTGATCGAGACCGAGGCGTTCTGGATCAATGTGAACGACAAGGGAATGCCCTCGCGCATCAGCGATGCCGGATTCTCTCTGCTCGCCAAGTCGACGGACGAACACCGATTGCGCTGGTCGCCGATGAACACCACCCCGATGCCCGAATCCGGCGATGACCGTCCGCATACCCTGCGAGCCACCGACTTCGACCCGTTCGATCACATGAACAACGCCGCGTACTGGCAGATCGCCGAGGATGAAGTGACCGGGCGGCCGCATCTGCTCGACCGCCCGTTTCGTGCGGTTATCGAGTACCTGCGTCCGATACCGCAGGGATCGTCGGTGACCGTTCGGCGCGATCATTCCGACGATCGAGTGGCGATGTGGATGCTGCTCGACGGACAGGTCGCGGCCACGATGGCCCTCTCACCCCTTCCGGTCGAGTGAGTCGCCGCTGATACTGGAGTCGATCCACTTTCTGGACTCATTCCAGAAAGTGGTCTAGTGTCGTCTGCATGGCACAGGAGGACTCCGATCCGGTGACCGCCTTGCGGTCGGCGGGTCTGCGCATCACAGCGCCGCGCATCGCGGCGCTGGAGGTGCTCGAGTCGATGCCGCATGCCACGGCCGACCAGGTGGCGGGCGCAGTGCGTGCGCGACTCGGCGGCGTCTCGACGCAGACCGTGTATGACACCTTGCGCGTATGCGCCGATCGCGGACTCCTGCGCCGGATCGAACCGGCCGGTTCACCGGTGCGCTACGAGACCCGCACCGCCGACAATCACCACCACCTGGTGTGTCGCGGCTGCGGAACCGTCCGAGACATCGATTGTGTTGTGGGACAAGCTCCGTGCCTGACCCCCGATCGCGACCACGGATTCGTCGTCGACGAGGCCGAAGTGACGTTCTGGGGACTGTGCGAGAACTGTCGCACCGACGCGACCGGCTGACGTAACGACACGCCTCTCGCGTCATCGACTGCGGCGCAATGCTTTTCTCCCGTTCGCCGCTCAGCAGTGTTTCCCCCGCCCCGCTCAGTCCCGTGCGGGGACGGTTCACCCGTCAGAAAGCAAGCCAGGAGGTTTACATGACCAGCCACATCGGCAGCGGCAACCACATCGGTGAGGGTGAGCGCTACACCACCACCAACCGCTACACCACCAACAATGCCGGCATCCCGGTCGCCAGTGACAGTGAATCACTGACCGCGGGCACGCAGGGTCCGGTGCTGCTGCACGATCACTACCTCGTGGAGAAGCTCGCACAGTTCAACCGCGAGCGGGTACCCGAGCGCGTGGTGCATGCCAAGGGCGGCGGGGCATTCGGTGAGCTGGTGGTGACCGGTGACGTGTCGCGCTACACCAAGGCCAAGCTGTTCGCTCCCGGTGCGCGAACCGAGTCGCTGGTGCGGTTCTCGACGGTTGCCGGCGAGCAGGGCAGCCCCGATACGTGGCGTGACCCGCGCGGATTCGCGGTGAAGTTCTACACCGAGGAGGGCAATTACGACCTCGTCGGCAACAACACCCCGGTGTTCTTCATTCGCGACGCGATCAAGTTCCCCGACTTCATCCGCTCACAGAAGCGGCTGCCCGGGTCGGGCCTGCGGGACCACAACATGCAGTGGGATTTCTGGACATTGAGTCCCGAGAGCGCACACCAGGTGACCTGGCTGATGGGTGATCGTGGGATCCCGAAGACCTGGCGTCATATGGACGGATTCGGCTCGCACACCTACCAGTGGGTCAACGCCGAGGGCGAGCGGTTCTGGGTGAAGTACCACTTCAAGACGAATCCGGGCATCGAATTTTTGACCCAGGACGAGGCCGACCGACTGGCCGGGTCCAGCCCCGACGTCCATCGTCAGGATCTCTACCAGTCGATCGAGCGCGGTGAGTTCCCGAGTTGGACGCTCAAGGTGCAGATCATGCCCGTCGACGACGCGGAGGACTACCGCTTCAACCCCTTCGACCTGACGAAAGTGTGGTCGCAGAAGGACTATCCGCTGATCGAGGTGGGCACCTGGACACTGAACCGCAACCCGGAGAACTTCTTCGCCGAGATCGAGCAGGCCTCCTTCGAGCCGTCGAATGTGGTTCCCGGCGTGGGGTTCTCGCCCGACAAGATGCTGCTGGGACGGGTGTTCTCCTACGCCGACGCCCACCGCTACCGCATCGGCACCAATTACGCTCAGCTGCCGGTCAATTCGCCGAAGGCGGCGGCCCAGCTGAACACGTACTCCAAGGAGGGATCGATGGCCTACCGCTTCTCCTCGGCCGACACCCCGGTGTACGCTCCGAACTCGTACGGCGGAGCCCACGCCGACCCAAGCGTCGCCGGAGACGAAGGTGTGTGGAACTTCGGCGAGTCGGCGGTGCGCGCCGGTTACATCACCCACGCCGAGGACGACGACTTCGGTCAGGCCGGCACGATGGTGCGTGAGGTCCTCGACGACGCGGCTCGTGAGCGGCTGCTGAACAACATCGTCGGGCATGTGCTCGACGGGGTGCGTGAACCGGTGCTGTCGCGGGTCTTCGAGTACTGGCGCAACGTGGACGAGGACCTGGGCAAGAAGGTCGAGGAGGGTGTGCGCGCCGGCCAGGCATGACGTGCACCCGACCCTCGGCACACACCGGGTGAACCCCGGATAACGGAATGTATGGCAGCGCCATCTGGTTGATATCAGTAAGTGCTGTGCAGTCCGGATCGCAGCAGTCGTTCGGAAACGATCGACATTCGAGCACACCACCTGACGAAAGGGATGATCGACGATGAGCAACCCGATCACCAGCACCCCCATCACGAGCACCTTGAACCCCGAGCAGCAGGAAGTCACCGGAAAGGCGTTGCAGGACACGGTGGTCGATCTGATCGACCTGTCGCTGATCGCCAAGCAGGCGCACTGGAACGTGGTGGGACGCCAGTTCCGCTCGGTACACCTCGAACTCGACGAACTCGTCAGTGCCGCACGCGAGTTCACCGACGCCGCCGCCGAGCGTGCGACCGCGATCGGTGTGAGCCCCGACGGTCGCGCCGAGACAGTCGCCAAGACGGCCTCCACCAAGGGATTCGGCGACGGCTGGACCAAGGACTCCGATGTGGTCGCAGCGATCGTGGAGAATCTCCGCGCCGTGATCGACGGTCTGCGCGAGCGGATCACCGTCACCGAGGAATCCGACCCGGTCACCCAGGACCTGCTCATCGAGATCGCCTCGAAGCTCGAGCAGCTGCACTGGATGTGGCAGGCTCAGTCGGCCTGATCTGTCCGGTTCACCCCGGACCTCTCTGCAGCGCAAGACCTCTGCAGCGCAAGACCTCTCTGCAGCCCAGAGTGCGCAACGCTCCCGCACGGATTCGTCCGTACGGGAGCGTTGTCGTCTGGTCAGGATCCGCCGCACTCAGACCGGGGGTTCCTGGTCGACGAGCGCCAGTTCCCAGTCACCGCCGTCGCGGATCAGGACCTGATAGGAGCCGGTCTGCACCCGTAACGCATCGTCGGGTAACTCGAACATGTCGGTGAGC
Organism: Gordonia jinhuaensis; assembly: GCF_014639795.1. Classification (GTDB taxonomy): domain Bacteria; phylum Actinomycetota; class Actinomycetes; order Mycobacteriales; family Mycobacteriaceae; genus Gordonia_B; species Gordonia_B jinhuaensis. The sequence goes on from NZ_BMGC01000026.1 coordinate 49,882, forward strand.
AGTGGCCGGATCACCGCGTCGTGGCTCACCACCGTGATCGGGCCGCCGAGTTCGGCGGCCCGATCGGCCATCGCCTCCAGGGCCGGTCGAGCGCGGGCGAGAACGTCGTCGCGCGTCTCGACGCCGGGTGCGGCATCGACGCTGCCCCACTGCGCGATCACGTCGGCCTTCGGATGACCGGTCCACTGCCCGTAGTCGCGATCGTTGAAGGCGGCGTCGGTGAGTGTCGGCGAATGGGTCGCGTCGGCGATGGCCGCCGCGGTCTGCCGCGCTCGGGTCAACGGGCTGCTGATCACCTGCGCGAAGGTGCCGAACTCGGCCGCCAGCGCCTTGCCGAGCGCGGTCACCTGGGTGTGGCCGAACTCGTCGAGTTCGACGTCGGCAAGCCCCCGAAGCTTGCCGTCGGCGTTGAGTGCGGTGCGGCCGTGGCGGGCGAGTACCACCGTGACCCGCGCCTGCTCCGGGAACTCCCGCGCTGTTGCCCGCTGCCGCTCGTGCGTATGTTTGTCGTTCACGTCAGCCGAGTCCGAACGGGAGTTCACGGTTGTCGTCGGCGATCTCGATGAGAAGGTTGTACTTCGACACCCGCTCACCGCGGGCCGGGGCGCCGGATTTGATCCGCCCGGCGCCGGTACCGACGGCGAGATCGGCGATGAAGGTGTCGGGAGTCTCGCCTGACCGATGTGAGACGAACTGGGTGTAGTTGCCATCGCGGCAGGTGATCATCGCGTCGAGAGTTTCTGTGACGGTGCCGATCTGGTTGACCTTGATCAGTGCGGAGTTGCCCACACCCTGGTCGATCCCCTCGGAGATGATCCCCGGATTGGTGCAGAAGATGTCGTCGCCGACCAGCTGGATCGTGTCGCCGAGCCGACTGGTCAGCCGCTGCCATCCTGGCCAATCCGATTCGGACAAACCGTCTTCGATCGAGTAGACCGGGTAACGCTTGACCATCTCGGCGTACCGTTCGATCATCTCATCGCTCGAGAACGGTTTCCCCGCAACGGTATAGGTGCCGTCGGAATAGAACTCACTCGACGCTGGATCGATGGCGATCGCCACGCCGTCGGTACCCGCGGTGTAGCCGGCGGTGGTGATCGCCTCGACCAGCAGATCCAGTGCCTCCTCGGGTTCGGCGATCTCGGGTGCGAAGCCGCCTTCGTCGCCCAGGCCCACGGACATGTTGCGCGAGTGCAGAAGTGACCGCAGTGCCGAGTACACCTCCGAGCCTGCGCGCACCGCCTCGGCGATACTCGGTGCACCGATCGGCGCGAGCATGAATTCCTGGAAGTCGAGTTCGTTGAGTGCGTGCACGCCGCCGTTGATGACGTTGAAATGCGGCACCGGCAGATCGGGGGCACCGACGAATCCGAAGAACGATTGCCACAGTTGTTGTCGCTCGGCGGTGGCGAAGGCGTAGGAGGCGGCGATCGAGACGCCGACGATCGCATTGGCGCCCAGACGTGACTTGTTGGTGGTGCCGTCGAGGTCGATCAGCTCGTGGTCGAGTTCGGCGAGGCTGGGGAACTCGTGTCCGGCGAGGCGTTCGTGGATCTCGCCGTTGACCGACTCGACCGCCTTGAGTACGCCCTGACCCGAATACCGATCCTTGTCACCGTCACGCAGCTCGGTGGCCTCCCGCGATCCGGTCGACGCGCCGGCCGGAACCCCGGTGCGGATGACGATGTCGTCGTTGCCGGGTGCGGCGGCGGCCAGGGTGACCGACAGTGTCGGGCGCGACCGCGAATCGAGGATCTCCACGGCGTGGACAGTGCGAATGGTGATGCTCACGGCTACTCCAGTGCTCCAGACTCCCCCGTGTGCAGTTGTGGTCGTCGTCTGCGTATGGCCCAGACGTGGTGCGCGGGGCCCCGGTCCGCGTGCTCGCGACACTACCGCAGCGCTAGACTCGTGTACTGGCGATGGAGCTCGCCGGAGCGATTGTTCGCTCGAACCGCCGAGATGGCTGATGGTTCCTACCCGCGTATCGACAGGGGTGGAGCATGTCTGCAGCACGAGATCCCGGTGCACGTGGTTCCGGTGGCGATGATCCCGGTGGTGGCCGTCTCGGTGATGATGATTCGGGTCGCGGCGAGCCCAGCAGGGGCCGATCCGGCGACAGAGAACTGCGGCGCGCACGACCGCGGCTGCCCGTCGACCCAGACATCCTGGACGAGACGGACGCCGATTCGGTTGCGACCGGCGGTCAGACGATCTCGGCCGATCGGCGAGCGCCGACACCGCTGCACCGGCAGTTCCGGGCGATCGCACTGGTTCTCGCCGGCGGCTTGATCGGTGCGGTGGTCCGGTATCTGCTCGAAGAGCAGTTCCCGCATTCGGCGACCGGATGGCCGGTGGCCACCTTCTCGATCAACCTTGCCGGCGCCTTCGTACTCGGTGTGCTGCTCGAGGCGTTGGCACGCCTCGGTGACGACTCGGGGTGGAGGCAGCGGCTGCGGCTGTTCGCGGGTACCGGATTCTGTGGAGCGTTCACCACCTACAGCACGTTCTCACTCGAGGCGGTCAACCTGTTCCGTGACGACGCCGCGGGAACCGCATTCGCCTACCTGGCGGTCTCGGTGATCCTCGGTGTGGTTTGTGCCTGGGCGGGAATCGTGGCGGCGTCGGCGATCGGGAGGGGTCGAGCGTGATCGCGCTGTGGATCGGGGTCGCCGGAGCGTTCGGGGCGCTGGCACGATTCGGCCTCGACTCGGAGATCAAGGCGCGCTGGGCGCGTCCGTTCCCGTTGGGCACCTTCGTGATCAACTGCTCGGGCGGCCTCATACTCGGTGTCCTTGCCGGTGTGGTGATCTTCCATGCCGCGCCACCGGAGCTGCAGGACATCCTCGGGACCGGCTTCTGCGGCGGTTACACCACTTTCAGCACGGCGTCGTTCGAGACGGTGCGCCTGGTGCAGGGCGGGCGCGGCGCACTCGCGCTAAGTAACGCCCTGGGCTCGGTGATCTGTTCGACTGCGGCATACGCACTCGGGATGTGGCTGGCCTACCTTCTCTGAGATGGGCGGAGCAGACGGCATCGGATGTGGCCGGGCACACCGCATCTCATGCGGCAGAACTGTCTCACAACTCTTGGGATCGTCGCTCGCCGGGGCGATGCTTGTACATCGTGCGCGATGTCAGCGGTGGGCAAGAGGTTCGCGAGATAAGGGGTTCGCGAGATGAGCGGTTCGCGAGATGGTGGGTTCGTGAGATGAGAAGTGGGACGCGGGGTTTGTCGCTACGTGTGGTGGTTGCACTGCTGGTGGCGGCGATGGCGCTGGTGGGCGGGGCCGGAAATGCGTTGGCGTGGGGTCCGCCGCCGAATGAGGCGCCGACCTTCCGTCAGGATCGCATCAATGGCTATGGCATGGGTGATCCGTTGGTGCGGACGTGGGCTGCGCAGGGTGTGGATCGCACGAAGGCGCCGACTTTGGTGTTCCTCGATGGGCTGCGTGCTACTGATGATGTGAGTGGCTGGGAGCGTGACAGTAACGTCGCTTACCTGTCCAAGCGGGGCTACAACGTCGTGATGCCGGTGGGCGGGCAGTCGAGTTTCTATGCGGACTGGAATGCGCCGTCGGGTGGTCGGAGTACGCCGTATCGGTGGGAGAGCGTTCTGACGGGGAGTCTTCCGGCGTATCTGTCGTCGCGGGGGTTCTTCAATCGGACGTTGATCGGGTTGTCGATGTCGGGTGCGCAGGCGGTGATGATCGCCAACAACAACCGTGACGAGTATGCGCGGGTGGGGGGCTGGTGCACGAGTAGGTGACATCTGATCTGGCTTGCCCTGCCGGGCGGCCTGGAAGGATGCCAGCTGTGCCCAAGCCCTATCCCCAGGAGTTCCGCGACG
>NZ_BMGC01000027.1 GCF_014639795.1 Gordonia jinhuaensis
TCGCGGAACTCCTGGGGATAGGGCTTGGGCACAGCTGGCATCCTTCCAGGCCGCCCGGCAGGGCAAGCCAGATCAGATGTCACCTACTCGTGCACCAGCCCCTTGGGCGATCTGTACACCTGGGCTACCACTGCTTGGCACATACCCCTACCGGAACACACTCCCCTTGCGCTCCGACGCCTCCACGCGTTCGACAATCCATGCCACGAGTACCTCAGGTTTGCGTTTGCGGCCAGTCTCCTTGCGCGTATCGAGCTCCTGTTCGGCGATGATGTCGCGCAGTCCGTCGACGTCGAGGCCTGTCAGTTTCGAGGTCAGTCCATCGGCACCGGTGTCGCGATAGACCATGAACGGGTCGAACGCGGCTGGTTGACGAACAGCCCGCTTCCGTGTGGTGGCAGCACGCGTGACAGGAGCACGCGTGACGGGGGCGGCCGCTGGTGTGCGCGCGAAGTCGCCAGCTGGGAGTGCTGCAATGACGGCGTCGGTCAGCGATGCCGCGAACCGCGACGATCGCTGCGCTTCGGCGACAACGGCCCGCGTCAGCCCTGCGATGATCAGCGCCGCTTGCGGATTAGCCGCATCGAGTTGGGCCAACGCCCCGCCAACAGCCTGGTATTCAACGCGCCTGCGCGCGGTGTCGGAGTCGATCCCGGTCATGGTGTCACCCTGTCTGTTCGAAAATGTTCACACGGCGAACTGGCGCGCCAGTCGCTCCTGCCATCACCGTCACAGCTTCGACTGCGCTTCGGTCAGTACGTCGCTGGTGAGGCCACGGAACTGGTCGAACTGACCCTGGTTTCCGTATTTGCCCTTGAGAGTTCCATACGGCGTGAACTCTGCCGACGCCGCAACCGAATTCGCCTCGTTGATGTAGTTCGGCAACACGTTCTGGATGGTGGGGTCGCGCCGCAATCGTTTGACGGTGGAACCGTGGACCCTGGAGTTCGATTTGAACTTCGAGATCACCACCCCCAGTTCGACGATGGTCCGGCCGATCTCATCACCGAACCTGCGGACACGTTTCTGGATCTGCGGAATCCCGTATGTCGACAAGTGATCCGGAATAGTCGGGATGATGTAGGCATCAGCCATCGCCAAACCGTTCAGCGTCACCGGACCGATGTTGGGCGGGCAGTCGATGAGAACGTAGTCGTAGTAATCGATCACGGGTTTCACCGCATCGCGCAAGATCGTCAACGCCCGTCCTGGATCCGTCGCGCGCAGGACCGACAGCTCCTCTTGTATCTCGATGAGATCGAGCGAGGAGGGCAACAGGTCGACGGTGGTGACTCGCTTCACCGGCGACACCCCGCGTTGCACAGCAGATTCCAGACAGAAGTGGTTCTCACCGTGAATGCCGTCGGCGAAGAGCGCAGCAAGAGTGTCACCGTGATCGTTCAATGTGAACCAGCGCTCCTCGCTGATCATCATCGTCGTCAGGTTGATCTGCGAGTCGAGATCGATGAGCAGTACGCGCTGCCCGAACTCCGCAGACATGAACTCTGCGAGTCCTGCGGTGATGGTCGTCTTACCCACGCCGCCTTTGAGGCTGATCGTGGCAATCACCTTGGCCATCAGTCACTTTCCCTTCACTGTGCGTCGACGATCGCGCCGGCGTCTGCTGCGTGGACCCGGAACCCGATGCGTGGCTGGGGGCACGCTGCATACGGCAACGCATACGAGAACAGCGTCGCCACGTCGCGTGGATCGACCTTCCCCCGCTCCGGATCCCTCAGATGGCGGGGGCTCTTGGGATCACTCGCGAAGAGCAGAATCATCCCCGCCCGTGTCGGGGTGCGCAACTGCTCGGCGAGTGCGCCACCGACTCTCTTGTCCGGGTTTCCCGCAATGTGTTCGATCGCGTCACGCTCACGCACCGCGGTCCCGGTGAACCCTGTGCGGTAGGACGTCTCCTGTCGCTTGCGATTGACGATGGGCAACGCCGTAGGGTACCCACCGATCACGACAGGCGATCGCTTCTTCGGCATCGGAAGCAGGACAGCAACGTCGGAGGCAGTCCCCTGCTCGATCGCCTCGGCGAACGCCTCGCGATGTGGAGTGAAGTCCCAGTTCGCATCCCAGACGAAACTCGTCACCACGTCGAACAGTGCAGGTGCAGAGACGATGCCGTACCGCGCATCGAATGTCCGACTGGTGCCATCTTTGTCAAGGAATCTGAATTCACCCTCGCTTGTGAGCTGGTCGAGGATCGGTCGCATGGCATCGAAGTGCTTGAGGTTCGCATCACCGTTGCCTCGCGGTCCCTGCATCGTGAAGCTGAAACTCTGGCCGCCGGCGCTGCGATAGCTCAATTCGGCGTTGTACATCTTGTTGGTAGCTGTCGGCCGGAGCCACGGAAGGCGCTGGAACACCATCGGCGGCACATCTCTGGGCGTCACCATCGGCTCGCCGTTGGCGTTGAGCCCGTGGAACCGACTCAACTCGTCGCGGAAGTCCTCTTCATCCTCCACAATCGCCTCGAAGGCCTTGTACATGTCGAAGGTCTTGCCCCCAGCACCGGGAACCTCCCGTCCGATGTAGAGCCGAACCAGATCCCGATAGCCCGGCCGGAAGCCGAACCATCGACCCATCTGCATCAACGTGTCCGCCTGCGCCGTACGCCGGGTGTAATAGGTGGTGGTCAGTCCCTCGACTGTGAACCCACGACTGAGCTTCGTTCCGCCCACCAAGATCTTCCACACCGGATGCTCCTGGAAATTCAACGGCTCCTGTACGTAGTCTTTCTCGGACTCGCCGTTGACCACGATGATCGGGCTGACACCCTCACAGATCCGATCGCACGCCTGTCCCACGTAGCTCGCGAGCTCTGCGAAACTCGACGGACTGACCACTCCCTCAGCAGCACGGTGGTACGAGACCACACGGAAGTCGCTGTCCCACAACTCCTGCAGCCTGTCCAGCCCGCTCGGCTGGCTGTAACAAGCTCTGTTCCACAGCTGCGCGAAATCCTCGGCGAGTGCCTTGTGTTCAGCCGTCTTCACCGACTCGTGGACCAGCATCGTGTGATGACGGAAGTCTCCCGAAACCCCATTGTCGAGTCGGAAGAGCTTGATGGCTCCCGCGAGCACGAAAGCGTCGAGCGCAGCCAGCCTCTCGGCGTCTCGCTCCTCATCGCTCTGCGCGACGAGGCTTCGCACGAACGCCATCTCGTTGGAATTGGCGGCGGTTCGCTCCACTCCGGCACCCAGATCTCCCTCACGGTCGTGGAAGTCCGGGCCGCCCATGTAATCTGCTGGGCGCTGCAGGCTGATGATGAAATCAGTCGGGAAGATGTTCACCGAATCGTCGGGGTCGACAAAGACATTGGCGAATGGCGTTGCCGTGTAGCCGATGTACTGGCTGCGCGTCATGAGGCCGAGCAGTTTGGAGATCTGTTCGTTGATCGCCGTCCGTTCCACCCTCCCGTCCGCGAAGCTCTTCGGGTTCTGCGTGTTGACCGATGCCTGATCCGCTTCGTCGTCGATGATGAGCACCGGAATCTGATCGAGTCCGGTGGGAATCTTCTGAACGTCGGCCACCAGCTTCTTCAGCACAGTGGAGTTCTTCTTCACCACTGCGAGACGAGTATTGCTGGCGTAGAGATTCACCGGGTCGAACAGCGGTTTGGAGTGGTCTGCGTACTCATAGTGCAGAGCGCCGATTCCCTTCGCCAGCGCCTTGTAATCATCTGTCACACCGGTCAATCGGCGTATCGCCGGAATGTCGTTGGTGTGGTTGGGGTCCACGGCGTGGACGAGGAACTTCCCATCGAGCCAATCGCCATCGTTCTCGTACTCCGCAGCGTCGATGTTCTGCACACCCACGAGTTCGGCATCCAGGCGCCGCTGCGTCTGGCCACGGAGGAGCTCGATGGTCCCGGTCAGCACGATGATCAGTCGGTAACCCGCGTCAACCGCCTTGGCGACCACCCCGGTGAAGTTCGCGGTCTTGCCGCTCTGCACGTAACCGACCACCAATCCTTTGGACTGATACGGCTCGTCACGCGTGGGGTCGGCCAGGCGTTCGACCACATGGGTGGTCGCTGCGTCCAGCGCGTCGACCGTGTCATCCGACCAGCCTTTGGAGCGCAGCACATGTCGGTATGCCTGCCAGTAGAACTGCCGACGAACACGGCGTTCCGGTGTGTACCAGGGTTCCCACGGCTGGGGGGCCGCGATCACCACTTCTCCGCCGGCATGTGGGTATGCCTCGGCGATGAACCTGTGGGCGTCGACCGGGATACCGAGTCGAGTCAAGATCAGCGTCCTGCGCTCGTCGGTGTTCGGCTGCGTGGCACCGGTCCACTCAGCCGAGGTTTCGGCATCCCACAAGTGCAGTGCCGAGCGCACCGCAGAACGTACTGTGCCCACACGCTCGTCAACCATCACCGCCACGATGTCGGCAATGTCGATCGGTCCATATCCCTCGTCGGCGAGGCGCCCAGAGATCGACCCGAAGATCTTCGCTGGCGGCAGCAGCGTCGTGAACTCGCGTGCGACCGCGCCGATCAATGCCTCAGTCATCGACGGCATCGGCGTTCTCCTCTGCTCTCATCGCGGCGATCAGCACGCGCTGCCACGCCTGAAGTTGCTCAATCTGTTTGGAGCCCAGTCGAATACCGGTGAACATGTGTTCGGCGAGCAGGAACAGCAAGGTACGCACCACCGGAAGGTCGGTGGCGTCGGCACGATCACCGCCGAGCGCCCGGCGGAAGCGAGCGTTGATCCACACTTGCCGCGAGAGGATGTCGACCTCGAAGAATGTCCCGCTCGACAACACCCGCCAGCCGATTCCGACCGGATCAGAGTCGTCGGACAACGTGAACGCATCGGCGAATTCGGCCATCACGGACTCGGGCAGACCAGACGCGGGTTCGATCACGCTGACCGGCCTGCGCTCGATGGCGCGACCGGCCCTCGCCGCGGCCCGCACATCGTCGAGATACCCGGACGCGTGCAGCGCTGTGCGCAGCGAGTGCGCGAGCGTCGCGTCGATCCTCACACCCGACTTCTCCGGGTTGATGATCGCGTGTTGCGTGATGTCACACTCGGCTTCACCGATGCGTCGGATGTCCACGGCGACGCGAGCCTGCGCGAAGTCCGGATGTGATCGGAGCACGCCGAGCCAGCCACCGGCCTGCAACAACCGATCGTTGCGGTATACGAAAAACCCTTGGTGCTCACGTCCGGGTACACCGCCGAGTGCGAATTCGGGGTTGCTGACACCGTGCGGCCAGACGTGCGCGATGGCATGCACGCCGGGCACGTCGACCTCCAATTCCCTCGGGTATCGGGTGGACCCGGATCGCCGATAGCCGAACGGGTCGATCGCACGGACCGACCGTGGCGCTCCCGCCCTGCCGGAGATCACGTCGAAGACGTCGATCGAGAGCGTCAATCCCTGCGCGATGAGTCGATGGAACACCAGCCCGAGATGATCCCGGAGGTTGCCGATCGTCGCTTCGAGCCATGCATCCTGATCATCCGGGTCGGCAGCGACAGGAAAGGTCCGAATGCCCTGCCATTCAACTATTGTCCCCGTTGGGAATGGGAATCGCGGTGTCTCGGAGGCAATCTCGGTGGCCGCAGCGGCATTGTCGATACGCGAGACGGTCGGTGCGTCGGTGGCCCGCTCCACCGACATCCGCACACCTTGCCCCGAAGAGCCCGAAGCGCGTGAGTACACCGTGACGACGTTGGCCTGGCTCAGTGACGCGGCCTTGAGCCCGACGCCGAAATGGCCCTGATCGCGTCCGGTGTACGAGCGACCTGCACCGTAACGCATCGCCGCGTCAAGTGTCGCAGTATCCATCCCCGATCCGTCATCGATGATGCGCAACGCAGTGATCTGATGGCCGGCAACCCTGAAACGCACCACCACATGCTGTGCGCCCGCGTCGATACTGTTGTCGATCAGATCGGCCACCGCCGTCATGAGCGTGTGGTGAAGCCCCAACGCGCGCAACACATCACCGGATACCGCCTCGGTCATCGCGTACCCACCCAACCCGCTTCGAGCAGTTGCGCAACCCGGGCGTCACGGCTCTGGAAAGCACTGAGAATTCGGCGACGCTTCGTGCGGGGTGGTAGCCCGATCGCGGTGGCGAGGATTTCCTCAGCGGCCTGCCCGGAGAGATCAGCAGGATCGCGATGGCCGACCATCGCCAGCGCCTGACCAATCGGGTCGCCGGCGAGATCGGCGCCTGCAACGGCCCGAACGGCGAAGCCCGAGTCCGGCGAACACACAAGGAATGCGTCCTCACCAACATCGAGCCGCAATTGGATCAGGAACCGACGGATCGTCCCGCACGTGGGATGAGAGCCAGTCCACCGCAACGTCTGAACCCCCAGCTCGCTCGGGATCTCGCGGATACCACCACGTGCACAGCCGAATACGTGTGCCACGCCGGCCGGGATGCTGAGACTCGAGCCGCGCAGCGCGTCGGCGGTCACAGTCACACGGAACACCCACTCGTCGCCGCACCTGTAGAGCCGCCGAGGCTGACGCCCACTGTCGACAGCTCCGCTACCGCGAGTGTCGACTGTGTCAGACGCAGTGGTGGTCAACTCCCACCGGCCGTTGGCGGTCACGCGGAGTCGACCGTCCTCCTCGAGCGCGCGCCGGTGGGCCGGTGTCACTCGGTCGACGTCGACGCGATCGAGGAGTTCACCGAAATCCTGCGGGACACTAGTCGCTTCGAGGATCGCCACCACATGATCGGCAAAAGCGGCGGTGGCCAGCAGCGCGAAGCCGTCGACGACAGGAATTGCGCACACCTGCAACCACGCGCTCGTCTCCGACTCGGTCAGTCCGAGCATCCGCGCCGCGTCGGAAACCGCGACTGTTCCATTCTCCGATTCGAGCTCTTCGAGCATTACTCGGGTCCTGGCACCTGCGGTGGTGACGTCAGGGGCCGCGGCCCACTGACCGGTCACCTCGAAGTAATCGTCAATGCGGTCGAGCGCCAGCCACAGCGGGATGTGCAGGGAGGGAACAACCGTGGCCAGCACCGGGTGCAGAGCGACCAGCCTGTCGACCGTGGTCACCGGCTGAATCTCGATTCGTATGCTCGCGAGCAGCCCACCGACCGCCGTCTGGAAGTCGCAGGCGGTGACCAGCCGCTCCTTCAGGGCTGCACTGATCGTGCCCGCCCTGCTCTTGGAGACGTGAAGCAGGGAACTGAGCTCACCGATGGAGATCTGTTCGGTGGCCATCATCCACTTGTGCAGGACGATGCTCTCACGCTCATCGAGTTGCTCCACGAGATTCTCGATCTCGTCGACGGGATCGCCTTCGGCCCGGATGCCGACATCTGCAGCGGTGAGCGCCACGACCCGATCGGCGACCTGCTGGATGGTCTCGGGTGCATCGTCATCGATCTCGACGCCCAGCAGCGGCTCACCGGCCCGGCCACGGACCGAACGCCACCGCGCCAGCGATCTCAGATCGTCGATGAGTTGAACCAGCGCAGGATTCTCGTCGTCCTCGGTGGCAACGCCGTCGGCGGCATCCACCGTCATCGACGCGATGAACACCGCGGCGACGATCGCGCACACGGTCTCGGTGCTGGTACCGCGGATGGCGAACAGGTCGGCAGCGGTCACCTCCGACAGGCGTCGCACGCTCCCCGACTGGTCGACACGCCGCACCACGGTCTCCGCGCGCGGGTCCAGACGCAACGCCGCGATCGGAATGGCCACGTCGAGGTGCGGTGCCGCATCCGCCAGCGTCATGCGGCGGTGGTCTCGGACGAAGACTGCGGCGAGAGCGACGGCGAGATCATGTGGATCGTTACCGGGCGTGGCAGCCGGGCTGTCGGCGATCCACCAGTCGGGCACACCCTCGACGAGGGCCTCCAGTTCAGCAGCTGTGGCGGACTCATAGGTGTCGAGCCACGGGAACAGCTCCACCCATGTCTCGCCACGCAGCGCACGTGGTCCGATGCCCTCCTCATGCTGCTCAACACTGCTCAGGCTCATCGGTACCGCTCTCGGTCATGACTGCGTCGCGATGAGCCTATACAACGGTCCAGTCCGACGACTCGCCAAGACCGGACATCGACGCTCGCGGTACACCCGCGCGGTCGCTTGGACACTCCCACCAGCACCGGGTCACCAGTGTCAGACCCCCGTGATCATATCGAACACACATTCGATCAAAGGAGTCGCCATGTCCCGCGAGAAAGCAGCCTCGCCCCACCGAACCTCGTTCACCGGCCACGGGCTGCCGAGGTGGAGCAGCGACCCGATCATCCTGGAGACGATGGCGCGGATCCGCGAATACGGCTGGTCGGTCACCGCAGTCAGCGATACATGCCAGCGGTGTGCGGCGACCGAATGCGGATCAGAGTTCTCGCTGGGCTACACCACGGGCCTGGGCCTGCATGCGATCCCCGAACTCGCGGTCTACGGACTCGACGGATCGACGAGCGTTCGCGTGCTCAACGAGGTGGCTGTGCTGCTCCACGACGCGGACTGGCGCGAACTGGTCGCCGAGGAGGCGACCATTCACCTGCGCTGCATCGACGCTCCGGTTCGGCTGGTCGAGCTGCTCGACAACTCCGATCTGCTCATCACCAATGAGCTCTTCCCCGATGCCGATCTCCTGCAGGTCATCTGGAGCGACGAGTGGGGGCACTTCCCCGGCGACGACGACTACACGCTGAACGATCACGACCAACCGATCAAGGGGATCCTCGACTCAGACATCCCGCCCGCCCGCGGCCGGCGGGTCATGAATCAGTGCGTCGGACTCAATCGAGGGCAACGTCGGCAGGCCGGTCGAACGCGCAAGCGGCGCTGATCACTGGGCCTGTGGGTCCGTGCTGGAACGGGGCACGCCCGGCGGATTCCTGGCGAACCGATTCGGGGGCAGTGCATCACCGCGTTGCGCGGTCACCGTCGATCCCGATCATCGCCTCGTCCTGATGTCGGCGATCGCGGCGTACACCACGGGCTCTGCGCACGTGAATCATCTTGACGACACCGGATCGATCCGCCCCGGCATGCTCGCCGATCTCGTTGTGCTCGACCGTGATCCATTCGGTCATCCGACGAGCGACATCGCCGACACCCTCGTCGAGGCCACCTACGTCGAAGGAGTATGCGCCTATCGGCGACCCTGAGCCCGGATCCTCGGTTCCGCACGCGAAGACTCATCGCCACACATTTGACCGATTGACAATCCATTGGCTGACTCACGGTCAGCACCGTGCGCCGAGGTGTTGTTTCTCGGCAATGTGCATCCGACGGCGTGGCAGCGTCCGACCGGCAACGAACGACAGAGGGGAATAGGGGGTCAGCGCGCGGTCGCTGCCGCCGCGGCCGCAGCGACCGCCTCGAGCGTGGGCGGTACGTCGAGTGCCGCGGTGACCGCCTCGATGAGCGTCAGCCGCCCTGGGTGTTCGGCAGCGTCGTCGAGTGCATCCGCCAGTTGGCCCGATGACGTCACGAAGTGGGTGGCGACGGTCGCTGACGTCGCGCCGAGCACGTAGGGAAGCTGCGTCCACTGCCATCGCGCAATGTCGTTGTAGGCCTTTGTCGGACCATGTATCGCACGTTCGACGGTGTACCCGTTGTTGTTGACCACGACGATCACAGCGGGGATACCGAGCCTGATGATCGTCCCCAGTTCGGCCGCGGTCATCTGGGCGGCCCCGTCGCCGATGAGGAGGACCGGCCGTCGATCCGGGGCGGCGAGCGCCGCCCCCATCATCGCCGGAAGGGTGTACCCGATCGACGCCCACAGGGGCTGGCCGACGATTGTCGCCCCGTGTGGCAGCCGCTGCGCGGCCATCCCGTAGAAGCTGGTCCCCTGCTCCGCGAACACCGTGTCGGCAAGGGTCAGCGATTCGGTCACCAGTGCCCACAGCTCGCCCTGGGTCAACGGTGCGTCGCTGCTGAGCACAGCGGGCGTCAAGTGCTCGACGCTCGACGCCTCGGTCGGCGTGACGTGCGCGAGCAGGTCGGTGAGTGCCACCAGGGCATCGCGCATCTCGATGTAGTCGAACACCTCGCCATCAACGACCGCAGTGTGCGGGCGGATGTCGATGCGCGGATTCGCGTCGAGTCGGTCCGAGAAGCCCCCCGATATCAGATCCGTGATCTGCACCCCGACGGTGACCAGTACTGGTGCCCCCTCCACCGCCACGCGCACACTTGGCTCGCTCGGCTCACCGAGATACACCCCGAGGTAGCCCGCGCCCGACTCGTCGACCACCCGCCGCCCCCAGAGCAGCGAAGCATACCGAAGGCCGCGCATCTGGATCAGCCTGTCCAGTTCACGCTGTGCACCAGCTCGATGAACCACGATGTCGGCGAGCACCACGGGAGATCGGTCAGCGAGGAGCGTGCGGGCGGCGCAGGCAAAGCGGCGCAACGCCGTCCGATCGCTTACCGGCCGGCCGATGGCCAACGGTCCACGCGGCGGAGTGCACGGAGAACTCGCGACGTCAGCAGGAATCGAGAGATAACCCGGTCGGCTCTGGGCGATCATCGTGGCGAGCACACGATCGATCTCGCCGGCATCGTCGGTTCCGTTGAGGATCGCGCACGCCGCGCTCACCTCTGCACTCATCCGCGCGGTGTGCTCGAAGTCGCCGTCACCGAGAGAGTGGTGCACGGCGCGTCCTTGCGCCTGAACCGACATCGTCGGTGCGCCGACCACATGGAGAACCGGCACGAGTTCTGCGTACGCTCCGGCGATCGCGTTGACCGCGCTCAGCTCCCCCACCCCGAACGTCGTGCACACCACGCCGACACCACGCAGGCGGGCGTATCCGTCGGCGGCATAACCCGCGCCGAGTTCGGTTGCCGTACCCACCCAATCGATGTCCGGGTGAGCCTCGACGTGGTCGAGGAAGCCGAGAGTGACGTCTCCAGGAACCCCGAACATCGAGTCGACACCGAGTTCGACCAGCCGGTCGAGCAGGTAATCGGCCACGGTGTACAGATCGACGGCGTACTCGTCGGCTCGCGTGCCGGCGGGGTGGTCCGTGAGGGCGCACGCGTCGTCCTCGCGGAGCTGGGCGCTGGGGTCGTGTGGGTCGAAGGTCATGCCAGTTCCTCTCGTCATCGTCGGCGACCGTCCGGTCGCGACCGCACTTGTGCGATGAGACGAGAATCCTGCGAAATCTGCGTGTGCCCCAGCCACCGACCGGTTGGTCGTGCGGTGGAGCGTGTGTCATCCGATCGGGGGGAACACGGCGTCGCAGAACACGACAGGCCCAGGAAGCGTGACGTGCTGCGGACACGACAACACCCCCGACCGTCGAACGATCGGGGGTGTTGGTCAGTACGTCGAGAGTCTCAGCTCACCAGCTGGACTTCTGCACGCCCGGCAGCTCGCCGGCGTGTGCCATCTCGCGCAGGCACACACGGCACAGGCCGAACTTGCGGTACACCGAGTGCGGGCGACCGCACTTGTTGCAGCGGGTGTAGCCGCGGACGGCGAACTTCGGCTTCTTGTTGGCCTTGTTGATCAGAGCCTTCTTGGCCATGTCAGTTCTCCTTCACGGAGTTGTCTTTGAACGGGAAGCCGAGATGACGCAGCAGCGCCCGGCCCTCGTCATCGTTGGTCGCCGTGGTGACGACCGTGATGTCCATACCGCGCGGCCGATCGATGGAGTCGATGTTGATCTCGTGGAACATCGACTGCTCGCTCAGACCGAAGGTGTAGTTGCCGTTGCCGTCGAACTGACGGTCGCTCAGACCACGGAAGTCCCTGATTCGCGGAAGAGCGATCGAGGTCAGGCGGTCGAGGAACTCCCACATGCGGTCACCGCGAAGGGTCACGCGCGCACCGATCGGCATACCCTCACGCAGCTTGAACTGCGCGATGGACTTGCGAGCGCGGCGGATCTCCGGCTTCTGACCGGTGATCAGGGCGAGGTCGTTGACCGCGCCGTTGATCAGCTTGGAGTCACGGGCTGCGTCGCCGACACCCATGTTGACGACGACCTTCACCACGCCCGGGATCTGCATCACGTTGGCGTAGTTGAACTCGTTGTTGAGCGCGTCCTTGATCTCCTCGCGGTAGCGAGTCTTCAGACGCGGCTGGATCTTGGTTTCTGTGGAGGTCATGATCAGATGTCCTTCCCGGTCTTACGGGAAATCCGCACCTTCTTGCCGGTCTCCTCATCGATCCGGTAGCCGATGCGGGTCGGGTTGCCCTCGGAGTCGACCACCATCACGTTCGACACGTGGATGGGAGCCTCCTGGGTCACGATTCCGCCCGAGGAGGCGCCGCGCTCATTCTGCGAAGCAGCGGTGTGCTTCTTGATGCGGTTGACGCCCTCGACCAGAACACGCTCGTCGCGCGGGTAGGCCTCAATGACCTTGCCCTTCGCGCCCTTGTCCTTGCCTGCGATGACGATGACGGTGTCGCCCTTGTGAACCTTCATGTCACACGACCTCCGGTGCCAGCGAGACGATCTTCATGAAGCGCTTCTCGCGCAGCTCACGGCCGACGGGGCCGAAGATGCGGGTACCGCGCGGATCGCTGTCGTTCTTGATGATGACGGCCGCGTTCTCGTCGAAACGGATGTACGAGCCGTCCGGGCGGCGGCGCTCCTTGGTGGTGCGCACGACGACGGCCTTGACGACCTCGCCCTTCTTCACATTGCCGCCAGGGATCGCATCCTTGACGGTGGCGACGATGACGTCGCCGATGCCGGCGTAGCGCCGCGAGGAACCGCCCAGCACGCGGATGCACAAGATTTCCTTGGCACCGGTGTTGTCGGCAACCCGCAGGCGTGACTCCTGCTGGATCACAGTCTTCTCCTAAGACCTGGATTCTTCTGCCCGCCGGATTACCGACCCGACGCGCACGGTCACGTCGCCACCGGACACACGCCTGCCCAGGTCAGAGCACCGAAGTGACCTACCCGATGGGTTCGTGAGCCGATTCGCGGCACACAGGGCGCCGCAGGCAACCGGTCCAGTGTAGGCCAACCCACGACTGGGATCCAAATCGCCGCAGGTCAGCCGACCAGTCGGCCATGACCGGCACCGGTCACCAGTCGTCGAGACTGGCATGTCCGTCCTGCACCACGCGCGCGAGCAGCTGCGCCTTGGTGCGCGCGGGGCGTCCGGCGAGCTGGTATTTGCGACGGATACGTGCCAGATGGGTGTTGACCGTGGCCGCGGTGATGAACAGTTTGTCCGCGGCCTCGGCCTTGGAGTCGGTGTCGAGCCAGGCGAGCAGCACCTCGAGTTCGCGGGCCGACAGATGCGGCCTGATGACCGTATCCGCAGGCTGCTCCCCACTCTCCTGATCCCCCTCACCGCGGGCCTCGAGGGGATCCCCGACGACAACATCCTCGACGGCGACATCCACATCCTCGATGACAGGTTCCTCGATGACAGGGTCTTCGATTGCGGAGTCCTCGAGCATCGCGTTCCCCGTGATGACGACGTCACCGATGCCGACCGCGGACTCGGCGTCGGAGACTGCATCGGCAACCATCTGGCCGACGACACCCCTCTGCGCGGCGAGGATCAACGGTGCCACGGAAGCGAGTTCGCGCTGTGCGGTCTCATGCTGGTCGACGAGGTGGTTCTCGTCGACGGCGTCGTTCACCGCAACGTCTGACATGGTCACGCGGCCTCCTGTCCGGGGGAGAGATCGTCTCAATTTCTACAACCCGCCTCCGACAGCTCCTAAGACGCGATCGCAGTTGAGTGATCAGAGTTTAAAGAGTCCAATTCGGGCACGTTAGCCCCCATTTTGGGGGGATGTGCACCGAGTTGCCGTCGCCATCCAGCTGCCGGTCGTACGTCTGTCTCAGTATTCGTTTACACCCGTATTGGCCCGCCCCATCTGGCGCAGACGTCACTCAGGAGACTGAGGGTTCAGGGGCTCAGGGCTCACGAGACTCGGGGCTCAGCACTTACGAGACTCAGGGCTCAGATGATCGCACCGCAGGAGTCGTACTCCCGCCGATGCGCACCCGCGGGCGAGACGGCGACGATGCTGGCGAACACCGGCCGGTCGGCGGGGTTCAGCCGGATCACCACCTCGCCGGACTCGGCGGCCTCCAGAGCGGCGACACAGGCGTCGAGGAAAACCGGCGCCACCTCGTCGGGTGTCAGACCGTGATCGTCGAGGAGTCGTACCGTCACGCCGCGCCGACGAGCCTCCCATGCGGCAGTGGCCACCTTCTCGCTGTCGAGTCCGCGGGCCCGGATCCCATCGCGCAGCCGGGCGGCGGTCAGCACCGCCTCCTGGCGTTGCGCCGGCGTCAGTTCACCGGCTTGCTCGATCGTCTCGAGCATCGGTCGGGCCAGCGTGTCGACCCGCTCGAGCTGGCGCCGACGCTCTGCCGCGGTGGCCGACACCGCTGCCTCGATGGCGGTCTGGCGCGCCGCCTGCTTGCGCAGCCGGAAGATCAGTGCCGCCGCCGGACGCAGAACGCGAGCAAAGAACCCGGCCATCACCATGACCGCGATGTTGGCCACGCCGTAGGACGCTCCGTGGAGAAACGTCTCACCGTTGACCGCCGACCACACCCCCATCGCGCACAGCGACATCACTACCAGCGCGCAGCCGATACCGAAGCGTCCGCGCACACCGGCCAATGCGCCGGCGGCTGCCGCCGCACCGGTCAGCGGTCCGAGGATCACCGGTTGCGGCAGGGTGATGGGGATGAACGGCAGGGTCACCGCGGCCTGCACGCCGCCGAGGGTGAGCAGTGCACACGCCCACCCCCTCGGGAGCGGGTCACCCGGCGCCAACAGCAGGATGGCCACCTGGAGCGCACAGGCCACCAGGAACACCACCGACCACGCCTTACCCGCCGCACTGGGCATCGTCATCAGCAGGATGACGAAACAGGCGATGACGAACGCCGCGGCAACCAGGACCGCACCGCGACGTTGCATGCCGATGATCGCCGCCGCGTCCTCGCGGGGCCGCTGCCACCACATGAGCTGACTCATCGGACCCACTCGAGGACCACGGTCGTACCCGCCCCGGGTTCGGAGAGCACGTGTGCGTTCCCACCGTCGAGATCGTGCATGCGCCTGTCGATACTGACCGCGATGCCGAGACGTTCCGGCGCAACGGCAGCCGGATCGAATCCAGACCCGTTGTCGGCCATGACCACTCGCAGTCCGTCGGTGTCGATCAGCGCGCGCACCTCCCGATCGGCGACGCCGGCGTGGCGGACACTGTTGCGCGCGGCCTCACCCAGCGACGCGCAGAGTGTGTCCACGGCGATCGCCGGGAAGCAGACCCCGGGCTCGCAGCGGACCACAGCCGAGTAATCGATCCGGTCGGAGACCGCCGCGAGTGTGTCGCGAATGCGGATGTCGACGCCGACGGTGTCGATGACCGCATCCGGGTCGGCCTCGGCGTCGAGACCGTCGAGGGCGCTCAGGGCACTGCTCGCCTGTTCAGCGAGGCCATCGCCACCCCCGTCACGTCCGGCTGCAGCCAGGGTGGCGATGACGCGATCGTGGATGACACCGTCGAAGCGCAACCGTTCACTGTCTCGCGCCTGCACGGTTGCCGCCGAGCGGGTGGCCGCCACCGCCTGATCCTGTGAGGCATCGAGAAGCACACCGGTTCGCCGGGCTCCCAGGGTCGCCGCAACCCACAGCAGGCAGAAGACGAGGGCGTAGAGGTACTCGGGGATGAAGTCGGCCATCACCAGCCGGCCCACCCGCCCCAGATCGTTGGTGGCGGTTGACAATCCGGTGGCCAGTGCCATGTGGATCAGCGTCCAGCGGGCCGAGAAGGTCAGCGCGGCGGCCAGCGCCGCCAGACCTGGGAAGTTCACCAGCCATGTCGACCGCACCCCGGTGGCGAGTTCGCCGTTCCACGCGAGGAACCAGGATGCTGCGGCCACGAGATAGCCGATCGCGCACACCGCACAGGCCCGGTCGATCGCGGCGCGGCTGCCGCGCAGACTGACCGCGAACAGAACGATCCCCGGCGCGATCGATGTCGCCAGTGCCAGTGGGGTCCACCACCACGCCAGGATCCGGGCCGTCGGAGCGAGATCGGGGATCGCGACGAGCAGATAAGCCCCGAAGCCGGCACCGACGAACATCGCCAGCACCCGCTGCAGCCGGTCCGAGGGTGCACGAGCGGTGGAGACACGGCCGGACGGCGCGTGCGTCGGCCCGCCCAACCGACCACGCCGGCGCATCGGGACCGTCGGGATGTTCAGTGCGCGTCGTGTTCGCCGAGGCGCCGGGGTGTCGGCAACCATCCGTCCTCCACTGCTCGTTTGAACAGGTCGAGTTTGGTCTTCGCCGGCCGCCCGGCGTCGATGTATTTCTGGCGGATGCGTTTGAGGTAGTCGTTGACCGTGTCGGGGTGGATGCCCATCAGTTCGGCCACTCGCGCCGACGTCTCACCCGAGGCGTAGAGAGTCAGCACGCGCGAGAGCTGCGGGCTCAGGTCGACGCCGGCGAGTGCGGGATCGGAGTCGACCGCCGCGGCCCATTCGGTGGTGAGTACGGCGTCGCCGGAGAAGGCGCGACGGATCGCCGAGACCACCTCAGCCTCGGGAGCGGATTTGAGGACCACACCGAGTACACCGGCACGCGCGGCCGATCGCAGGAGTTCGGGCCATTCCCCGGAGGTGTAGACCACGGTGGTGATCCCGGCGTCGGTGAGCCGGAGGACGTTCTCGCGCGGCGTGGTCCCGTCGGTGAGACGCAGATCGAGCAGGACAACGTCGACGCCGTCGACACCGGAGAGCAACCCGCTCACGGTGTCGCTGTGACCGGCGAACACCAGATCGTCGTGGCGGCTCAGCAGCGCCTTGATTCCCCAGACGGGCGACTGATGATCATCGATCATCGCCACCCGGCACACCGGGTCTGCCTTCATACTCCGACATGGTGACACCACGCGGACGACTGCGCCTGCCGAGCCGTCCCAATCGCGCGAACACTCGACATGCGCACCTCACCGCAGCCCCCGAGCCCACCCTCGCCGATCGCTGCCTTAGCATTGCCTTACCTATCCGAAGGAGAGTGCACAATGCAGGTTCGCAAGGTGGTCGCAGCGGCAGCGCTGACCGGAGCACTGGCATGCGGCATCGCCGCCTGTGGCGACGACGACAACTCGTCGGCGTCCGACCTCGGCGCGAGTGCGTCCAAGGCCGTCAATGCCGCGTCGAGTGCCGTGTCCAACGGCTACGACCGGGCCTCGTCCGC
The DNA here is from genome assembly GCF_014639795.1 of Gordonia jinhuaensis. GTDB lineage: Bacteria > Actinomycetota > Actinomycetes > Mycobacteriales > Mycobacteriaceae > Gordonia_B > Gordonia_B jinhuaensis. Next base: position 17,172 of record NZ_BMGC01000027.1, read on the forward strand.
GGTCGTGCAGGCAACCACGTTGAGCACCGGCGACGCGCAGAAGATCCTGCGCACCGTCGTCGACCCGAACACCTCCGCCGAGGACGCCGCCAAGCAGGTCGACTCCTCCGACGCGTCGATGGGTCAGCAGCTGCACGGATTCGCCCAGGGCGCCAGCCAGGGCGGATACACCCCCGAGGCCTTCACTGTGACCAAGGTGACCGCCAACGGCACCGACAAGGCCACCGCCGACGTGTCGGTGAAGAGCCCCCATGCTCCGCAGCCGGTGACCGTCCAGTACGGCTACACCAAGGTCGACGGCGACTGGAAGCTCTCCGAGGACGCAGCCAAGTCGCTGCTGTCGATGGCCGGCGGCCCGCACTGACCACCGGCGCGTGACCGTCGCGGACCCGATCGAGATCCCGACTACTTCACACAACTGAATTCCCCTGCCCGCGAACGTGACCCGGAGAAGAACATGTCGTTTGTGACACGGCTGCGCAGCGAGACCCAGCAGGCGCACACCGACGCCGAACAGTCGGAGTTCATCGGGGCGCTGCTACGGGGGGAACTCGACGCCGACGCACTCACCGACCTCCTCGCGCAGTATCACCCGGTGTACCGGGCCCTCGAGGAGGTCGGTGACGGCCTCGCCGACGATCCGATGGTCGTCCCCTTTCTGTCGGAGGATCTGCGGCGACTCCCGTCGCTGGAGGCCGATCTCGCTGCGCGCCGGGGTGATCGATGGCGCGAGGCGCTGACCCCGCTGCCCGCCTCGACCGCGCTGGCCGAGCGGATCGCGGCGACCCGCCACGACCCGGTGGCCTTCCTGGCCCATCACTACACGCGGTATCTCGGCGATCTGTCCGGTGGTCAGATCATCGCCACGCTGGTGGGACGCCACTACGACATCGACCCCGAACACCTGGCCTTCTACCGATTCGACTCGATCGGCAAGCCCAAGGTCTACCGCGATCACTATCACCAGTTGCTCGAGTCTGCGGCATGGACCGAGCCGCAGCGCACGCACTTCATCGACGAGTGCATCGTGGCCTACCGGCTCAACCGCGAGCTGTTCGACGCGCTGGCCGTCCGACCGACGTCGTCGCGGTGACGTCGATGCCACAGAGGACACCGAGGACACTGAGGACACCGAAGTCACCGGGGACCTCACCGCGGACCACGCTCGCGGCGATCTGCGCACTGCTCACCGGGATCGCGATCCTGGCGGGCTGTTCGACCTCGCCGATCGACCGCACCTCATCGACCACGTCATCGGGGATGGCACGGTCGGACTCGGGTGCGCATCTGGCTGAAGGGCCGGCCACCGCGACGCTGCCCTCGGCCGACCCGGTGCCGATCAACTCTGCTCCGTCTGTCCATCTGCCGGTGACCGTCACCGACCACGACGGCAGGCGGGTGACGATCACCGACACCAGCCGCATCGTCGCACTCGACCAGTACGGCACCTACGGGACCACGGTTTTCGCGCTGGGCCTCGGCTCACATCTCGTTGGACGTGACATCGCCACCAAATTCCCTGCCGCCCAATCGATCCCGAATCTGGTTGCCGACGGGACGTCGGTGAACATCGAGTCGGTGATCGCAGTGCATCCCACCGTGGTGCTCACCGATGCCTCACTTCCGTCGGTCTACGGCGCCAGACAGCAGCTGGAGCGTTCGGGCATCCCCGTCGTGGTGGGCGACCCGGCTCGCACGGTGGCCTCGTCCAGCTCGGAGATCGAGTTCGTGGCCGACGCACTCGGCGTGCCCGAGGCCGGACAGGCACTTGCGGCGCGTACACAGAGCGAACTCGCCCAGGCGAGATCGCTGTCGGAGGGGCATACCGACGACCACAACCGACCGCGCGTCGCCTTCATCTACGCCCGCGGCACCGGGCTGCTCATCCTCGGCGGCCCGGGCTCTGGTGCCGACTCGCTGATCGAGGCGATCGGCGCGGAGGACGCCGGTACTGCGGCGGGCCTGCACGATGCGTTCACCTCGCTGACCTCCGAAGGGCTCATCGCCGCGAAACCCGATGCCCTGCTGATGATGACGGACGGACTGAAATCCGTCGGCGGTGTCGACGGGCTGGAGAAGATCCCCGGCGTGGTACAGACACCCGCAGGGGCGCACCACCGGGTGATCGACGCCGACGACGGACAACTGCTGTCGTTCGGCCCGCGCACCGGGGAGGTCGCGATCGCGCTCGCGCGCGCGCTCTACCGTCAGCAGTCATGACGAGGTCTGGGCAACACGTCCTCGCACGGATGCGCGGCAGGGTCGGCACGAATGTCGTCGTCATGGTCGCACTCGTGATCATCCTGCTCGCCGTGGTGGTACTGGCCGCGGCGATCGGACAGGTGCACATCTCCCCCGGCGCGGTCACCGCATCCCTGATGCACCACATCGGGATCCCGCTGGGCACCCTGCCCGATCAGACCGGTGAGGACACCCTGTGGAACGTCCGCCTGCCACGTGTGGCACTGGCGATCATCGTCGGCGCCGCGCTGGCCTGCGCGGGGGCGCTGCTGCAGGGGGTGTTCGCCAACCCCCTGGCCGAACCCGGCATCATCGGCGTCTCGTCGGGCTCGGCGGCCGGTGCGGCGGGTGTCATCGCGATCGGCGGGCTCGGCGTCGCCGGGTATGCCGTCGCCGGGGGCGCCTTCCTCGCCGGCCTGGGCACCACGGCGGTGGTGTATCTGCTCTCCCGGTCGGGTGGACGTACCGAAGTGCTCACGCTGGTCCTCACCGGGATCGCGATCAACGCCTTCGCCGGCGGCCTCATCGCGCTGTTCACATTTCGCGCCACGCCCTCGGCGCGCGACCAGATCGTGTTCTGGCAGTTGGGCAGTCTCAACCGCGCCACCTGGGATCAGGTCGCGATCGTGGGGCCGGTCGCGATCGTCGGGATCCTCGGTGCGCTGGCACTGGCACGACGCGTCGACCTGCTGTCGCTGGGCGAATACTCGGCCCGCCACCTCGGGGTCGACGTCGAACGCACGCGCAAGATCAGCGTCGCGATCGTCGCTCTGCTCACCGCGGCAGCCGTCTGCTTCTGCGGCATCATCCTGTTCGTCGGACTGGTGATCCCGCACATCATGCGGATCATCGTCGGTCCGGCGCATCGGATACTGATCCCCGCCTCGGTGCTGGCCGGAGCGATCCTGCTGGTGCTCACCGATCTCGGCGCGCGCACCCTCGTCGACTACGCCGATCTGCCGCTGGGCATGATGACCTCGCTCGTCGGCGGACCGGTGTTCTTGCTCCTCATGCGCCGCGAACGCACGAAACTGGGCGGATGGGCATGAGGCCGGACACCACCGCGGCCGTGCAGATGCGCGACGTCAGCGTCGACCGCGGCGACCGGAGGGTGCTGAGCGAGGTGAGTCTGCGCGTGGAGCCCGGCCAACTGTGCGCGGTTCTCGGCCCCAACGGCGCGGGCAAATCCACCCTGGTGGGCGCGTTGTCGGGCACGATCGCACTCGGCGCCGGATCCGTGGAACTCTCCGGTGACGACATCGCCGGGCTGTCACCGGTGCAGCAGGCCCGACGCCGGGCGGTACTGCCTCAGGAGCACGTGGTCGGCTTCTCGTTCACCTGCCGTGAGGTGGTGCAGATGGGCCGCTTCCCGTGGAACCGCACGCGCCGCAACAGCGATGACGACGCAGCCGTGGCTGCGGCGATGACCGAATGCGGAGTCAGCGAGTTCTCCGATCGGCCGTTCTCCACACTGTCGGGCGGCGAGCGGGCACGCGTGGCGCTGGCGCGCGTGTTCGCTCAGGAGACAACCGTTCTGGTACTCGACGAACCCACCGCCGCACTCGACCTGCAGTATCAGGAGTCGGTGATGGAACTCGTACGGGCGCGTGTCGATGCCGGCGCCGCGGCACTGGTCATCGTGCACGACTTGTCATTGGCAGCGAGCTTCGCCGACACCACGGTGATGCTCGACCACGGACGGGTCGCCGCGGCCGGCCCGCCCGCGACGACGCTGACCGCCCAGCGCGTGGAACAGGTGTACGGCGTAGACGTCGTCGCCGGAGTGCTCGACGGACAACCGGTCATCGTGCCGCGGCGCCGTCGGAACTGACAGATCAGGGCGTCGATCACTCGCGGCGGTGACGAAAAACGGCGGTGACGAAAAACGGCGCTGACGAATCAGGCGCCGGAAGAACAGGTTCTGGCGAGCCCGTCTGCAGGCGCGCCACGCAGAGCAGCGGCGGCACCGGCAGAGGGATACCGGATGCCGCCGCTGCGGGCACAGGTGCACCGCCGTGCGGGCGGGGCACCTGGGTCTTGGGTCGGCCGACGCGGGTCGGCCGACGTGGTTGGCCTGGGCGGGGTCAGGAGCCGAAGGCCAGCGGGATCCAGTTGCCGAACAACCAGAATCCCCATCCGCGGTGCTGGTCGCGGTAGGGCACCACCGGCTGACCCTGGTAGTTGAACGGGTGGGCGTTCGGGCGCACCACCGGGGCATGCGACTGCGGCCGAGGCGTCGGCGCCTGCTGCTAGTGGACCTGCTGTGTGCCACCGCCGGAGTGCGGTGCCGGTGCTGCCGAAGCGAGCCCCGCGCCGACCCCGAGGCCTGCTGCTGCGACGCTGCCCGCGGCCACGGTGCCGATGGCGATCTTCCTCAACCTCATGTCCTCAACCTCTCTCGTTGCTCGTCGGTCCCGCGAATGCCGTGGACCTGCGGCGCGGCCGGTGTGTCACCCGCCTGCCGACCACACAGACGTTAGGAACCGGAACTGGTGTTTTCCGTTGTGCGAGCTGGCAATCAGCTGTGCCTCATCGGCAGCGCACACACCGGGAGGGCACGCACCGGCGGTACCGGGGGAACACAGCACCGCACGGTCACGCCCGGCGGTCGCCGTAGGCTACGGATGAACCAGTCGAACATCAGGAAGTGGTATTGCACGTGAGCAACCTCGAGATCGATCCGGTCGAAACCGACTGCGTCCCGACTCCGCCTGCGCATTCACGGCCCGACGGACTGGCCGTGGAGATCCTGACCGCACGAGACGTACCGCTGGGCGGTCCGCGCGCCATGACGGTGCATCGCACATTGCCGCAGCGGCAGCGATCTCTGATCGGCGCCTGGTGCTTCCTCGACCACTACGGTCCCGACGACGTGTCGGTCACCGGCGGCATGGATGTGCCGCCGCATCCGCACACCGGACTGCAGACGGCGAGCTGGTTGTTCACCGGCACCATCGAACACCGTGACACCAAGGGCAACCACGCGATGGTCCTGCCCGGTGAGCTCAATCTGATGACCGCGGGCCACGGCATCGCACACACCGAGGTGTCCACCCCCGACACAACCGTGCTGCACGGCGTGCAGTTGTGGATCGCGTACCCGACAACGCCCGCGAAACGCCCCGCGACTTCGCACATTACGCACCCCCTGAGATCGTGCGAGAGGGCTTGAGCGCCAGGGTTTTTCTGGGGACACTGCTCGGTAGCACCTCTCCGGTCACCACTTTCACGCCACTGGTCGGCGCCGAGATCACGCTCGCACCGGGCTCCCGCATCGATCTCGATGTCGATCCGGCCTACGAACACGGCATCCTGGTGGATCTGGGTGAGGTGGTGGTCGACACGACACCGGTGCCGCGGCGCGAACTCGCCTACGTCGGCATCGGCACAGACGTCATCCCGCTGAGCAATCCCGGTGACGAGCCGGCTCGGATCATGCTGCTGGGTGGGCAACCCTTCGGCGAGGAGATCCTCATGTGGTGGAACTTCGTCGGGCGCACCCATGAGGAGATCGTCGGCTATCGCACCGAATGGGAGAACCACAGCGAACGTTTCGGACAGGTGCAGGGCTACGAGGGTCCGGTACAACATCTGCCCGCTCCCCCATTGCCGCATACCCGGCTGCGCACGCGCGTGAATCCCCCTCCGCGCGTCGACGACTGATTGTCACGGCAACTACCCTCGGACGGGGCAGGACCCGCGCGGGCGAAGCAGACGGCCGCACACATCATCCCCGCGGGTGGGTGACGACCAGGAGAGGTGGGGTCATGTCGACTCTGACCGACAAGACCGGCGCCGCAGTGACGGTGTCGGAGAACGCAGACAAGTCGCGCTACGAGGTGAGCACCGAGGGCACCATGGCCGGTTTCACCGCCTACGCCGACCGTGGCGATCAGCGGATCTTCTATCACACCGAGGTCTCACCGGAGTTCGGCGGACGCGGCCTGGGCACCATCCTCATCGAGCAGGCGCTCACCGACGTACGCGCACAAGGCAAGCGCGTCGTGGGCGTGTGCCCGATGGTCGCGGCCTACCTCACCAAACATCACGATTTCGACGACATCACCGATCCGGTGACCCCGGAGATCCTTGCTTACCTGAAGGCCTGAGGTCTGGCGAGAGAGTGCATCGACGCCGCACAGCCGCGCCGGGCGTACCCGACGCGGCTGTGTCGTGTTCAGGGCGCTGTCGCGTTCAGTGCGGTGTCGTATTCAGGGCGCGAGACGTCAGTTCTCGAGCCCCATGAGGCGGGCGAAGTTGCCGATCCCGGCCTCCTCCTCATCTTCGGTCCGCTGCGCTGCACTCTCCGCCGGGCGGCGGCGCACACTACGCCCGCTGCCGGAGAGAATGTCGGCCAGTTCGCCTGCGGCACGGTCGATCCGGTCGCCCAGGGTGGCCGTGTCACCGGTGTTGCCCGCCCAGTCCTCCGATGCGGCGTACACGCCGGTCGGCAGCACGATCGCGCGCAGGTAGCTGAACATCGGGCGCAGAGCGTGGTCGAGCACCATCGAATGTCTCGGACTGCCACCGGTCGCGGCGATCAGCACAGGCTTTCCCGCGAAGCTGTCCTTGTCGACGATGTCGAAGAACACCTTGAACAGTCCGCTGTAGGAGGCATTGAACACCGGAGTCACCGCGATCACGGCATCGGCGTCCTCAGTGGCCTCGATGATCTCCTTCGCACCGCCGACTCCGTATCCCGACACCAGACTGGTGGCGAGGTCGACGGCGCGATCCCGCAAGTCCACCGAGGTGATCTCCAGATCCGCACCGGTTGCCGAATGATACTGTGCAGCAACCGATTCGGTGAGTCGATCAGCCAGCAGCCTCGTCGACGACGGATTGCTCATGCCGGCGTTGACCACTACCAGTCGTGTCATCACGCCACCTCGGCCTTCGCGGTGCCCGATTCGGTCGCAGCGACTCAGCGGCGGCCTTCTTCGCCGCGACCAGCGACTGATGCGTGGGGGCCTCGGGCACGTCGGCAGGGCGTCCCTGCGCGAAGCCGGCACGCAGATCCGGCAGCACCTCACCGAGCAGGTCGAGCTGCTCGAGCACCGTCTTGAGCGGCAGACCGGCGTGATCGACGAGGAACAGCTGCCGCTGATAGTCGCCGAAGTCGTCGCGGAACTGCAACGTGCGCTCGAGGAACTGCTGCGGGCTGCCCACGGTCAACGGGGTCTGGGCGGTGAAATCCTCCAGCGACGGACCGTGACCGTAGACCGGCGCATTGTCGAAATACGGACGGAACTCGTTGACGGCGTCCTGGGAATTCTTGCGCATGAAGAACTGTCCGCCGAGTCCGACGATCGCCTGATGGGCCTTGCCGTGTCCGTAGTGCTCGTAGCGCTGACGGTAGAAGCGGATGAGCTGCTGGAAGTGCGACTTCGGCCAGAAGATGTTGTTGGCGAAGAAGCCGTCGCCGTAGTAGGCCGCCTGTTCGGCGATCTCCGGGCTGCGGATCGAGCCGTGCCACACGAAGGGCGCGACGTCGTCGAGCGGGCGGGGCGTGGCAGTGAACGACTGCAGCGGGGTGCGGAACTTGCCCTCCCAGTCGACCACGTCCTCGGTCCACAGACGATGCAGCAGGTGGTAGTTCTCGATCGCCAGCGGGATGCCCTGACGGATGTCCTTGCCGAACCACGGGTACACGGGGCCGGTGTTGCCGCGACCGAGCATGAGGTCGACGCGGCCGTCGGCCAGATGCTGCAGCATCGCGAAGTCCTCGGCGATCTTCACCGGGTCGTTCGTGGTGATCAGCGTGGTGGCGGTGGACAGGTTGAGGGTGCTGGTCTTACCTGCGATGTAGCCGAGCGTGGTGGTCGGCGACGACGAGAAGAACGGCGGATTGTGGTGCTCACCGATCGCGTACACGTCCAGGCCGATCTCCTCGGCCTTCATCGCGATCGCGACCTGCACCTTGATGCGCTCGTACTCGGAAGGCGTCACACCGGTGGTCGGGTCGGTGGTGACGTCGCTGACGGAGAAGAGTCCGATCTGCATTTCATGCCTCCTAGTGAGAATCACCCTGTATAACCGGACCACGGTCCAGATATTCCGAGTGTAGACGGGGCATCGGCGACAAGCATCCACACAACCGGCACAGGTCCAGACTCTGCCGCCACAACACCAGCCAGTCGCGAAACACCAGCCAGTCGAGAAAGCCAGACCAGCTCCGCGACACGATCAGGCCGGGTGACAACCGCCGGCGTCGAATTCGGCAGCGTCGGCCAGGTAGCGGCCCGACGGATAGTAGGCACCCATCGTGTCGCTCTCGTGATTGAGCGTCGCGTGCGCGATCGACTGCGTGAAGGACGCGTCCGCGAGGAGGTTGCGCATGACCAGCGCCGTTCCCGGCGACGTGCTCGCAGGCAGCCACGCGACACCGCAGGCCGGTGTTGCGTATCGGGGCCGGTCGGCAGGCGCGGACACCACCACGGTGAAATGGCGCTGCGCATCCAGCGGAATGGACTCGTCGGCCAGACATGCGACGGCCTGTGTGGTCGCGAACTTCTCGCTGCACATCGACCAGTACCGCACCTGCCCCGACCCCATCGGTGATTGGCCGGACCCTGTCGCCGGGAAGGTGGGCATGGTCGCGGTGACCACGAGCACCTTGCCGTAGTGCGGGTTCAGCAGCGTTGTGACGTACTGGTTGTCGACGTTTGCGCCGAGTCCCCCTGCCGCCCCCTTTGCCGTGACTCCGGTGACAGCGCTATAGGCACTGTCACCCAGCAGGTCGCTGCGCAGGAGTTGCGCGTAGGAGGTCTGGGCGTTGATGAACTTCTGCCACGTCGGCGGGTTCGTTCCGAACGCCCCGATTCCGGCCGCCGCCACCGGCGGCAACGAGGCGAAGGTCGCGGGTGCGACAAGGGTCGGATTGTTCGCCGAACATGTACTGACCGTGGTCTCGTTCGAGTCGACCACGGTCACCGACGGGAACCCGGCACCGCCGGAGGCCTCATCGACGTCGTGGTCAACCTGATAGATGCGATAGAGGATGCTTATCTGCCCGCCCTTCGCCGATCCCGTGTACAGGGTGTTCGGCACGCAAGTCGCGGGTACGGCGGCGGGCACCACCGACAACTGATACGAGCGCGCCGTGGCGTTGCGGTCGGCGCCGACGACGAATGGGTTCGTCGAGCCCGCGGCCGGCGAGATCAGCGAGTCGTGTATCGCGTCGCCACTTCCCGATCCGGCCCCCTGTAGCGCGACAGCCATGTACCGCGCGTGCGGGAAGCGTCCGTCGAGCCGGATCTGCTGGCCCTGCTTCAGCGGCACCGACACCTGCCAGTAGCGCGCATTCAGGTCGGGGTACAGCGCATTGGGGACCGCCTTCCAGCCGCAGCCCGACGACGTTGCCTGCGCACCAGGCAGGAATGTCGGGCCACTGCGCACGGGGGCACCTGACGCGACACCGGCGGATCCGACCATTGCGAGCACCACGGCCAACGCGGCGACCATCAGGGTCATCCACGGGCGTGACACAGTGCTAACAGATTTCATGGAGTGTTCATCCCAACTATTGGCAAGATCACCGGATAGCACTGCACTAGCGGTGCGAGTGCACGATCATGTGCTAACGATATTGTCAGATCATTCAGTTCGTTGTCCAGTCGCAGGATCCCCAAGGAGCACATATGTCACCGCTACCCGAACCCAATCGTCGGCAGGTCCTGGGAATGATGGCCGCCGTCGGCAGCGCCGTACCGCTGGTCGGTGCATTCGCCGGTGCACCGGCGGCCGATGCTTCACCGACGCGACCCAACATCATGATTTTGATGACCGATCAGGAACGGGCAGACGTCGCGTTGCCGCATGGCTTCGCACTTCCCGCGCGCGAACGGCTCGCCGCCCACGGCGTGCGATTCGGCATGCACCACACCCCGACTGCACCGTGCTCGCCCGCGCGGTCGACGATGTTCACCGGGCTGCAGGCGCCCGTCAACGGGGTTCTCGACAACGTCGGCAACAGCGAATACATGTCGGGCAACTTCAACCTGAAAGGTGCTAACGCACAGGCGAATGCGAGTATGAGCACGTCCATTCCGACCCTTGGCACCGTCATGAAGAAGGCCGGCTACCACACCGCCTACATCGGCAAATGGCATCTGAGCGATCCGGTGGGAACCGACGTCACCGCTCTCTCCGGATACGGGTTCGACGAGGCGATCGACATCCTCGGCGGCGGTTCGCCCGACGAGGGCCTCGAACACGACCCCGGTGTCGCCCAGCATGCGATCTCGTGGCTGCAGCAACATCGCGACGACACCGAACCCTGGCTGTGCGTGGTCAGCATGATCAATCCGCACGACATGATGTTCTGCCCGCGCTTCTACCGGCTCTCCGACGTCAACGACTACGGTGCCGGGCTTCCGGTGAACTTCGAACAGTCGCTGGCGACCAAACCCCATGTGCAGTCGGTGTGGCGGGTCGAGAACCAGGCGGTCGGGGGCTTCATGCCCGAGAATCTCAACTCGTCGCTCGCGAAAGATCAATGGCGACAATGGGGTAATTGGTACCTTCATCTACTCGATGCGACCGACACGCTGATGACGAGAGTGCTGGATGCAATGTCACCGGCCCAGTCCGCGGATACCGTGATCGTTCAGGTCGCCGACCACGGGGAGCTCGGCGGCGCACACGGCCTGCGCCAGAAGGGCGCGATGATCTACCGCGAGAACCTGAGGGTGCCGCTGGTGATCAGCGATCCGCGTCTGCCTGCCGCACACGGTGCCACCGTGACCGCCACGCCGACCACCCATGTCGACCTCGTTCCCACCATCGCGGCTCTCGCCGGCACCGACGCGTCGACCGTGACTCCCACGGTCGGCAAGGACCTCACCGGATTGCTGCGCGATCCCGCACTGCGGCTGCGAGAGTCGGTCCTGGTGACGTCAGACGCGAAATCCTCCGGAGCGCTCCCGGGCGTCAAGTACTGCATTCGCGGCGCCATCACCGAGCAGTACAGCTTCGGTCGGTACTCCACCGCCGACCACATCACCGGCCCCGCATCGGAGTGGGAGTACGAACTCTACGACCGTCAGCGCGACCCCTGGGAGCTCGACAACCTCGCCTATCGGGGTGGTGCGCGCTCGCTGGTCGCCGACATGAATGCTCTCGTCGACGAGTTGGAGTCGGCCGAGTTGAAACCTCTGCAGTGATTCCCCGGCGCCTTTGCTGACCACACCGGCCAGAAAATGTGCACGGACGTCTGAAGATTTCGCACTCGTAACAGTTTCGTTTACTGCAGGCGCAGTCGCGGATCTCGTGTTTTTCTTCTTGTCGTACATACGACCGGTTGAACCGTTCACCGGTCGCAGGGGGAAGGATTCGGGTGCAGGCCACACGACGTCAGGTTCTTTCAGCAGCGGCCGTCGGTGGCGCTGCGCTCACTGCCGCAACAGTTCTCGACTCAGGTCTCGCAGGACAGGCCGCCGCGGCGCCATCCACCGGGGATACCGGAAGCGAGCCGTTCCTGATCGGCTGCGGCGCCTCCGACATGACCGGCGCCGTGGCCGGTCAGGGCATGATGGGCTACTCCGAACTCGACCAGGTGGCCGAGGGATTGCGGCAGCGCTATTTCGCGCGGGCTTTCGTGATGGTGGACCGCTCGAGCGGGTCGCGTTTCCTCTACGTGCTCGCCGACATCGCGTGCCTGTTCGACTCGATCTACACCGAGACACTGAAACGGCTGCGCGCGCAGTTCGGCGACGCCTACACCGCGCAGAACACGATGATCACCGCGAGCCACAACCACAACTCCTGCGGCGGCACCGCACACGACTACGCGTACTCTCTGGCCGCATACGGCTTCAAACGCAACAGTTTCGAGGCCGAGGTGTCGGGGATCGTCGAAGCGGTCGCCATGGCCCACGGGCGACTGGCACCCGGATCGGTGTCCATCGGCCGCTCCGAACTGCACAACGCCAGCGCCAACCGCTCGATCACGGCGTTCAATCTCAACCCCGCCTCGGACAAGAAGTACTTCCCCGGCGCCATCGATCCGCGGGTGACCGTGCTGAAGTTCACCCAGGGCGGCACCGAGGTCGGCTGTCTGTCGTGGTTCGCCACGCACGGCACCTCGTTGACCAACGGCAACCGCTACCTGTCCCCCGACAACAAGGGCATCGCGTCCTATCGCTGGGAACACGACGAGAAGGGCTGGCGCTACCTCGACGGACCGCCGGAGTTCGTGGCGGCATTCGCACAGTCCAACTCCGGTGACATGACGCCGAATCTGTGGGTGCGCCAGTTCCACGCGGGTGGTCCCACCGCCGACCACACCCGCAATGCCGCGATCATCGCCGAACGTCAGCTCGGCGCGGTGAAGGACGCCTACGCCGCCGCCACGCCGCTGCCGGGTTCGGGGGTGAAGTCGATCCTGCGCTACATCGACATGGCCCATCAGTTCGTCGACGGGAAGTGGACCCCCGACGGCAAGCCGGGGATCACCACCCCGACGATCATGGGCGCCTCAGCCGCGGCGACGTCCTCGGAGGATCAGGTGTCCACGCAGACGCCGTTCCTTCAGGAGGGCATGAAGGATGCCGCCGCCAAGCTCTACGGCGTCGACATCTCCCGGCTCCCCACGATCCCGCAGAAGTACCTGTCGGCGCAGGCCCCCAAGGTCGATCTGCTCCCGCTGGGATTCTTCCCACCCGCACCCTGGAATCCGCAGATCTTGCCGATCCAGCTCGTCCAGATCGGACCGCTGGTCCTGGTCGGGATGCCGGTGGAGGTGACGATCGTCGCCGGACTGCGCATCCGCCGACTCATCGCCGCGGATCTGAAAGTGCCACTGGAGAACGTGATCTGCCAGGGATATGCGAACAGCTACTGCCAGTACGTCACCACCCCCGAGGAGTACGAGGCCCAGGAGTACGAGGGCGGCGAAACCCAGTTCGGCAAGTACGAACTGCCCGCCTTCCTGCAGAACCTCCACCAGCTGGCTCTCGAGTTCACCGGCAAGCGGTCGTCGCTGAATCCGGCACTGCGTTCCCCCGACAACTCGGCGCTGCAACCCGACCTGCTGCCACCGATCCCGGCGGACACCCCGTTGCCCGGCAAGAGATTCGGTGACGTGATGGTGCAACCGAAGAAGTCGTATCGCGCGGGTTCGACGGTGGTGGTGGATTTCTGTGGCGGCCATCCCAACAACAACCTGCACCGCAATCACACCTATCTGGAGGTGCAGCGCAAGGAACGCGGGTCCTGGGTTCGGGTGGCCGACGACGTGACCTATGAGACCACTCTGCACTGGGAACGCCCCAATGGTTCGAGCACGCAGTCGATCAACCGGGTGCTGTGGGCCCTGACGCCGACCAATGCCATGGCCGGAACGTATCGCGTTGTCCATCACGGGGATTGGAAGGACGCCGGCGGCCGAATCCACCCCTACACCGGCATCTCCAACGCCTTCGACATCGTCTGAGGCGGATCACCCGAGCCACGCCACGCAACGCAGGATCTCAGCGCTCGACCAGCCCAGCCGAGAACACTCGCGACTGCGGGATCTCACCGGTCTCGATCTGTTCGACGAGCAGCTCCGCGGCGGCCGCAGCCTGGTCTTCGCGCCGGGTGTCGACCCCGGTGATGCCATAGGCCTGCGCCACCATCCCGTCGGCAGTCACCACCTCGATGTCGGCCCCCACCGCCGCGATGGCCGAAATACACCCCACCGCAATCGAATCCAGTGGAACGTAGACGGAATCGACTTCGGGGTGACGGGCCATGAGCCGCCGCGCGGCGTCGGCGCCACCGACGGAGCGACCAGCGGACGTGTCGGCGATCTCGATCGGCGCGTCGGCCGAGAGCCGACGGAAGGCATCGATGGTGCCCACCGTCATCTGTCGCTGACCATCGTCGGCGATCAGCGCGGTGTGGCGTCTACCGGTGCGTACGAAGTGATCGAGCACCGCGGTCACCGCACTCGACCGGTCCAGGGACACCGACGCGACCCCGCGTGATCCGGCCGACCCGCCGATCACCACCACAGGCAGCTTGCGTTCGAGCAGCTGCACGAGCAGATCGCCGTCGGGTTCGGGGTCGATGAGCAGTACGCCGTCGACCGCCAGATCACGTATCCAGCTCGCCTGATCCGACGGCGGCATCAGCACCAGCGCATACCCTCGCCGCAGCGCCTGCGAGGCGCCCGCGAAGGCGGTGCGCATATACCAGTCGAACCGACTGTCGCGGTCGGGAGTCTGATCGGCCTCCAGACCGGTGACCAGGCCGATGGTCCTGCCGCTGCCGGTGCGCAGGGCGCGGGCGCGCGGGTTGGCCGCATACCCGAGCTCGACGGCGATGTCCTTGATGCGCCGACGGGTCCCGTCATCGACACGCCCCTTGTCGTTGAGCGCATGCGAGACCGTCGTCACCGACACCCCTGCCGCAGAGGCCACATCCTTGATCGTGGGTCGACGCACACCGAACCTTTCTCTACACACATTGCCGCCGACCTTATACGAGACGATCATGGCGGTGGCCGAAGACTTCGCCGATGTCGGTCCGATCCACCTGGAGATGAAGCGGATCGACGGCGGGCTCTCGGCACAGGGGTCGCCGGTCTTCGAATTCGAGGATCAGGAACAGATGGCAGCGATGACCCGCCGCCTGGAGGCCGCCGGACTCGCGATCGCCAACACCCACACTCCCACACTCAAGTCCTCGGGGATGAAGCCGTGGACCGACAACGAATCCCGCTTCAAGCGCGAAGTGGACCCGTACGGCCTTCTCGCACAGGGCAAGTCCGACGACGAACTCGAAGACGACGTCCACAACTCGACAGTGCTGCCCAGCAGCGGCTGGAACTACCGACTCACCGACACCTCCCGCCTCACTACCTCAGGAGAACAGCAGTGAACACGACCATGACCGCCATGAATCGCCGTGGTTTTCTGCGCGCGGTGGGCGCCTCCGGCCTGATCGTGGCAGGCGGCGCAACCCTCGCCGCCTGCGGCACATCCTCGAAATCCGGCTCCGCCTACGGGGTCACCAAGGACGGCAGCCGATTCGGCACGGTGCCGATGCAGCTCGGCTGGATCAAGAATGCACAGTTCGCCGGTGAGTACTTCGCCGATCAGCGCGGCTACTACAAGCAGGCCGGCATGACGGTGAACCTCATCGCCGGCGGCGCCGCAGCGACGGGCGTGGAGGCCGGCATCGACACCGGCAAGGTGTGGGTCGGTACGTCGACCCCGCAGAACACCGGTTCGGCTGTGGCCAAGGGGGTTCCGGTGACGATCGTGGGCGCGACGATGCAGGAGAGCCCCAATTGCATCCTGTCACCGGCGTCCAAACCCCTGAACTCCCCCGCCGAACTCAAGGGCCTCAAGGTGGGGGTCTCCGACCACAACGTGCCGGTGTTCACCGCGCTGCTCAAGGCCAACGGCATGAGCGCCTCGGATGTGAAGATCGTGCCGATGCAGTACGACCCGTCACCCCTGGCCAACGGTGAGGTCGACGCGATGTCGGCGTTCATCACCAATGAGCCGATCACACTGGCGGCCAAGGGTTTCCAAACCCACTCGTTCATGTACGGTGACCACGGGCTGAGCATGGCCGCGCAGGTCTTCGTGGTCCCCACCTCGGCGGTGCAGAAACAACGCGACATGGTCAAGGCGTTCTTGTCGGCGGAGGCGAAAGGGTGGCGAGACGCGGTGGCCGACCCCGCCAAGGGCGCCTCATACGCCGTCAACACCTACGGCGCCGATCAGAAGCTCGACATCAACACCCAGACCAAACTGTTGCAGGCATCGATTCCGCTGATCGCCACACCGCAGACCAAGGCCAACGGCTTGTTCCTGCTCACCGACGATCAGATCGATCAGAACATCACCTCGCTGCGCGGTGCCGGCATCGACGTCGACGCCGCCAAGCTGTTCGACATGTCGGTGCTCAAAGAACTCTATTCCGACGACAAGACACTGATCTGAGATGACTACCGTGACTGCTACAGACGCACGCAGCGCCACACTCGCCCTCGACGACACAGACGGCACAGACGGCACAGACGGCATCGACATCAGCGGACTGTCGATGACCTTCGGCGGCCGGCGAGGTTCGGTGGTTGCACTCGACGATGTCGACATCCACACTCCCGCCGGATCGTTCACCTCACTGGTAGGGCCGTCGGGCTGCGGCAAGTCGACGATCCTGCGTATCCTCGCCGGATTGCAGAACCCGTCGGAGGGCACCGTCGCCGTCCACGGCAAGACCACCGACGAGATCCGGGCATCGGGCCGACTCGGCATCGCTTTTCAGGACTCGGCCCTGCTGCCGTGGCGCAGCGTCGCCTCCAACATCGCCATGCCGCTGCAGATTTCACGCGCCGACGTCGGTGACACCGCGGTGAGCGATCTCATCGACCTCGTCGGGTTGTCGGATTTCGCCGACGCCAAACCGGCACATCTGTCCGGCGGTATGCGCCAGCGTGTCTCGATTGCGCGCGCACTGGTGAACCGGCCCGAGGTGCTCCTGCTCGACGAGCCGTTCGGCGCGCTCGACGACATGACCCGCCAGCGACTCAACACCGAGCTGCAGCGGATCTGGACCCAACGGCCCACCACCACGCTGATGGTCACCCACGGGATCAGCGAGGCGGTGTTCCTGTCGGATTCCGTGGTCGTCATGAGTGCACGTCCCGGACGGGTGCTCGAGGTGGTCGACATCGACCTGCCGCGCCCGCGCACGCCGGAGATGATGCGCACCAGCGCCTTCCACGCCTACTGCGATCACATCTCGGAGCTGCTCTTCACCCCGGCACCGGGCCGCGAGGCGCCGACGGCGCCGGATGCCGGCGAGATGTCGAACACGGGAACACGATCATGACCGCGATGACCCTCACCGAGCGTCGGATGCCGCGACTGCCCCGCGTATGCGGTTCCCCGCACGCATCAGCGGCCTGGCCGGACTTGTCACGGTGATCGGCCTGTGGTGGCTCGCCTCGACCACCGTATTCGCCGACGCCGGAACGGTGCCCAGCCCGGGTGCGGTGGTGTCGAAGATGGTCGACGACGGATGGGGCCTCTACGGACCGAATGTCAGCATCACCGCGCAGACCGCGCTGACCGGATTCCTCTGGGGGACAGTGCTCGCGGTCATCACCGCGCTGGTGGTGACGATCATCCCGGCACTGGAGGTCATAGCCACCCAGGTGTCGATCATCAGCTACTGCACACCTCTGCTCGCACTGGGTCCGCTGATCCTGGTGGTGTTCGGCGGATCCACGCCGTCGGTGTTCCTCGCCGCGATCTCGGTCTATTTCACCACGATGATTGGCACGCTCAACGGCCTGAAATCGGCCGACCCGCAGTCGCTGGAACTGGTCAGCGTCTACGGCGGCGGACGGTTCGCCAAGCTCTATCGCATCCAGCTCATCTCCTCGCTGCCACATCTGTTCGCAGCCTTGAAGATCGCGGCGCCCGCCGCGGTACTGGGTGCGATCCTGGGCGAATATCTCGGCGGTGTGGACACCGGTATCGGCGTCTCGCTGACCGCGGCGCAGAGTTCCTTCGAGGTCGCCCGCGCCTGGGGTATGGCGGTGGCAGCCGGGTTGCTCGCCGGCCTCGGTTACGCGGTATTCGCCGGTGTCGAGAAACTCGTGGCACGTGCGCTGTTCGGTGGCGTGACTCCGTCCACCTCGTCGCCGAACGCGGCGGCGGTCACCTCGGGTACCCGGCCGGTGCTCGCCTTCGTCACCCAGATCGTCGCTGCGGCGATCATCGTCGTGGTGATGTGGATGAGCTTCTTGGCCCTGTTCCCCCAGGTCAGCGGCCGGGTCGGTCGCACACCCGCCGATGTCGCACAGTATCTGTCGGAGTCGGCCAACCTCTCCGCGGTGCTCACCAATCTCCGTGTCACAGCGATTGATTCGGCGATCGGCTTCGCCGCGGGCATGATCGCCGCTGTCGTGGTCGCCTCGGCCTTCCTGGTGCTGCCCGCACTGCGCGGGACGATCATGCCGGTTGCCACCCTGCTGCGAGCGGTACCGCTGGTCGCACTCGCCCCGCTGATCGTGCTCGTCTTCGGTCGCGGGGTCGCCACTGTCGCCGTACTCGGCGGCATGGTGGTGTTCTTCCCCGCACTCGTGGTGATCGCCACCGGACTGGCCTCGGCACCGGCATCAGCGCTGGACGTGGCCACCGCCTATGGCGCCGGACGCTTCACACGCCTGCGGATGGTGTCGCTGCCCAGCGCGGTGCCGTCGGTGATGGTCGCCGCCCGGATGTCGGTGCCCGCGTCGCTGGTCGGCGCCCTCATCGCCGAATGGCTGGGGACCGGGCAGGGTCTGGGTTCGTCGATGATCAAGGCGATCCCCGCATTCGACTACGACCAGCTGTGGGCGTCGATCGCGGCGATCATCGCGGCCAGTGTCCTCGCCTACGCGATCGTCGGCGCACTCGAGCAGTTCGTGGTGCGACGTATGGCCGGCTGACCATCACGCGGCCTGCCCGAATCCGCGGGCCGCACCAGACCTCGGGCCCATCGAGGGCCCGATCCAGATGTGAACGGGGCACCGGCATTCCACGCGCCAGTCGGTGTCCCGTTCCCTTTCTGTCCGTTGCGATCGGCTCAATTGCGACAGACCCGCCGTCTCGTTGCATACCGTCTCGTTGCATACGGGGCCGATCCGCGACACCATCGAAGTCTGCGGCCACCGCGGCCGCACGGGGGGTTGATCTGCCAGGAGGTCGGCCCGCACATGCCGCATGACCGACGCACCCACCTCGCGGTGGCACTCGTGGTCGCGCTGCTCACCATCGCGATGATCGTCACGGCTGCGCTGTGGATCACCGACCGACCCACCGGCGCCGGTGGCCACGCCGACGGTCGCGACGGCGACCACGTGTCACCACTGATCGTCGGCAGTCAGGACCCCGGCGATCCGGCGCCCGCCCCCGTCACCTCGACCGTGCAGGCGTGCCCGGCCCCACCGGCCATCATCCCGGTGCGCGTGACGTTCACCGACCGCGGCCTGTCGGTTCTGACCGCCGCGTCGAGCGCCTGTTCCGGCGGCGATGTCCTGTCCAACAGCCACGCACACGTGACACTGCGCTCCCCGTCCGTGGTGATCGCAGCGGCGGACTTCGACCTGTCCGGTGCGCCCGTGGTGATCCCGGCCATCCAGCGGCCCCAGCGCACCATCACCCTGAACTTCCCCGACGGATCGTTCTATCAGTTGCCCGCCGAGATCGATCAGGAACCCGAATCGACCCTCACCATCACAACGCGTCGCGACGGCGTGAGCGCCGACGAACATGCCGAGACCGCGCGGGCGGCCGGCCCGGTCACACTCACCGCGACGACGCCGCACCCATCGCCCGACGATCACGCCGACGCCGTCGCCGCAAGGTCATTGGATGTGCAGGCAGACGCCGATCGATCGCGACTGGTCGCCGATCACTGGTTCGCCGAATTGAGCACCCGACGAGCCGGTGAGACGTCGCCGCAAGGCAGGTGGGATCATCTCGACATCCTCGACGAGACAGTCGAGGACATGCAGCGCTATCCCGATATCGCGGTGGTCCACAGTCGTGACTGGAGCGTGTTCGACGATGCTGATCGCTGGATCACACTGTCGGCGAGGCCTTTCGACTCCGCACACGATGCACTCGACTGGTGCCGGAATCACCACCTGGACGCCGACCGCTGCTGGGCACAACTCCTCAGCCACCGTGCGCCACCGCAGGGAAGCGCCGTCGTGCAGGGCGGATGAATCTCTGACGACCGAATTCTCTGCGGGTGAATTCTGCGCATCGTTCATTCCATGGCGGGAACAATCGGCAATTCGCCCGATCCGATGTTGCCTGTCGTGAAATATTCGCTTGCGAAATTCTCGTTCTGTCACGAATTCGCTCCTCATCGACGAGATCGCGGTGATAATCACTCCCACCGGGCGACGCCGCCGTGCGTGCCGCGACGGGCCACCGGCGGTCGATGATCTACGGAGGTCGAACAGTGGCGCCATCGGAGAGTCCGCCGGACCGCGACTCGAACCCCGCCGAGGGTCCGAACCCCGGCGAGGGGCGCAAGTACCGCGATGACGGGCCGCCCGCCGACAGCCAGTACGGCCGCGGCGCCGGCGCGATGGACTGGCAGGACTGGAATCCGCCGCCCGTGACGCCCTTCCGCGGCGACCGGACAACCCCGTTCGGGGCGGCACCACCACCTCAGGCGGGTTCGAGCGTCTCCTACCCACCACCGGCAGATCCCGGCGGACAGTACCCACCACCGGACAACGTCGGTCAGCCCTATCCGCCGACCGCCTCGGAGCCGCCGAGGTATCTGAACACCGCCCCGTCCGGTCGCGAATTCGCCAACCGGTCACGAGCCGGTCGCCCGTCGAGCTGGAGCGGCGGACGGGTCGCCACCGTCGTCGGCTCGATCGTGGCGGTGGCGGCCGTGGTCGCCGGCGTGAGTGTGTGGGCGGTGACCCGCGACGGCGGGTCGACGAAGGGCACCACCACCGCCGCAGCCACCGGCAATACGACGGTGACCGCCGCCGGAGGTGTGGTCACTGTCTGCGCCGACGCCCCGACGATCACCCCCACCGCGTTGCACATCGATTCGCGTGGACTTTCCGTCGAGACCACCGCGACCAGTCCGTGCTCAGGCGGCGACGTGCTCTCCAACTCCGACACCCGCGTGGCGGTCACATCGCCGCAGGGATTGATCGCCGCCGGCTCATTCGACTTCTCCGACAACCCGATCGCACTGCCGCCGGGTAAGCAGGGCGGTCGCACCCTGACGCTCACCTTCCCCGACGGAAACTACTTCTCCTCCCCCGCCGCGCTGCAGAACGAACGCGTATCCGATCTCTCGGTGGCCGCACAGGGGGCCGGGGCGCAGAGTACGAACTCGATGCCGGTTTCGGAGGCGTCGGGATCGGTGTCGGGATCGGTGTCGAGCCAGTACACGCCGTCGGGATATGACACCGACTCCGACACCGGAGATGCGTTACGCCGGCAGGCCACGGCCGACAGACAGCGCGTGCTGGCCGACAGCAACAACCAGTGGGTCGCCCAGCTCAGCTCCAAACAACCCGGCCTCACCGCCGACGGCAAGACCTGGACCAACACCGACATCCTCGCCGAGTTCATGTCGTTCTATCAGCGCTTCGGCGGTGCCCGGCTGCTGTGGAGCGACGACTGGTCGGTGTTCAGCGAACCGGGATGGTGGGTGAGTATCACCGCACAGACATTCCCGTCTGGTCAGGCGGCGGTGAACTGGTGTCAGCAACAGGGATTCGACCGCGATCACTGTCTGGGCAAACTCATCAGCGACACCGCGCCCGTGCAGGGTTCGACGATGTATCTGCCGGGCTGAGATCAGCCACGCCACTTGCCCAGTCCCCCAGCATCATTCACCGTTCACACCACCGAGGAGCACACGCACATGACCCACGGTTCGCAGACCGCACTGGCAGCGGGCGAGATGGTCCGCTATCAGGGGCAGTTCACACCGCACATGATCCGCGCACATATGAAGACCACCGTCACGATCACCGATCGGCGGGTGGTGGTGAACAAGCCACACATGCTGTTCGGGTTGATCCCGCACGGATATCTCGAGGCCGAATCGCCACTGCGACACATCAGTCAGTTGTCGGTGGGCCACCACACCTCGGGACGTCGACTGGTGCTGGGAGTCGTGCTGGGACTCTGCGCTCTGAGCGCGCTGTGGCAAGCCGTCGCGGACGGAGATGTCCGTTACCTGCTCGCATTTCTCGTGTTGCTGGTCGGCACCATCGTGGCCGTGCTGTCGGCGACCACGACCGGGATCTTCTTCCGTAACACCGGCGGCGGTGTTCTGGTCGCGTCGTCGGGGAGATCCGAACTCGCCGAGGCACAACGAGCACGGGCCGAGATAGGACAGTTGCTGTTCGGCTGACATCGCCAGCGGCCCCGCAAACACCGACCGCCGACGAAACCCTCCCCCGAACACGACGGGCCTCAGACACGACTGTGGCCCGCTCCCCTGACGGGGAACGGGCCACAGGTCACGTACGACGGGGCGGAAAGCCGGCCGATACTGCGCAGTGCAGAATTACTTGGCCTTCTCCAGCACCTCGACCAGACGCCAGTGCTTGGTGGCACTGAGCGGACGGGTCTCCATGAGACGGACACGGTCGCCGATACCGGCGATGCCCTTCTCGTCATGCGCCTTCACCTTGGAGGTGGTGCGGATGATCTTGCCGTACAGCGGATGCTTCACACGGTCTTCGAGCTCAACGACGATGGTCTTCTCCATCTTGTCGCTGACCACGTAGCCGATGCGCTCCTTGCGGGAGCCACGAACTTTCTCGGTCACTTTCTGGTCCTCACTCATGCGTCATCACCATCCGGACCAGCAGCCAGACCCAGCTCACGCTCGCGCATCACGGTGTAGATGCGCGCGATCTCCCGGCGCACCGTCCGCAGACGACGGTTGTTGTCGAGCTGACCGGTGGCCATCTGGAACCGAAGGTTGAACAGCTCTTCCTTCGACTCACGCAGGCGGGCGACCAGATCAGTGTCGTTGAGCTCACGCAGCTCAGACGCAGCAACTCCGAGTCCCATCAGAACTGCTCCTCTCTGGTCACGATACGGGTCTTGATCGGGAGCTTGTGCTGCGCGCGGCGCAGGGCCTCGCGAGCAGTCTCCTCATTGGGGTAGGTCATCTCGAACAGCACACGACCCGGCTTGACCGGGGCGACCCACCATTCCGGCGAACCCTTACCGGAACCCATGCGAGTCTCGGCAGGCTTCTTGGTCAGCGGGCGGTCCGGGAAGATGTTGATCCAGACCTTGCCGCCACGCTTGATGTGCCGGTTGATGGCGATACGAGCGGACTCGATCTGACGGTTGGTGATGTAGGCGCTCTCCAGAGCCTGGATGCCGTAGTCACCGAACGTCACCTTGGTGCCGCCCGACGCCTGCCCCTTGAGGCTGGGGTGGTGCTGCTTGCGGTGCTTGACCCGACGAGGGATCAACATGCCTCAGCCCTCCTGCTTTTCAGTAGGTGCGCCGGCTGCCGGAGCCTCGACGGTCGCGGTCGCAGCGCGACCGGCGTCGGTGCTCGTGGCGGTCGTGCCGGACGCACCGCTGCGGCGCGGACGGCTCGGCCGACGCGAACGACGATCGTCACCGGCCGGAGCCGATGCGGCTGCGAGCTCACGCTTGCCGCCCACGATGTCGCCCTTGTAGATCCACACCTTCACGCCGATGCGGCCGAAGGTGGTCTTGGCTTCATAGAGTCCGTAGTCGATGTCGGCGCGCAGCGTGTGCAGCGGCACGCGACCTTCGCGGTAGAACTCACTGCGGCTCATCTCCGCACCGCCGAGGCGACCCGAGCACTGGACCCGGATTCCCTTGACGTTGGGCTGACGCATGGCCGACTGAATGGCCTTGCGCATCGCCCGGCGGAAAGCCACACGGTTGGAGAGCTGCTCGGCGACGCCCTGCGCCACCAGCTGTGCCTCCGATTCGGGGTTCTTCACCTCGAGGATGTTCAGCTGAACCTGCTTGCCCGTGAGCTTCTCGAGGTCGCCGCGGATGCGGTCGGCCTCGGCGCCACGACGGCCGATCACGATGCCCGGACGAGCGGTGTGGATGTCCACACGCACACGGTCGCGGGTGCGTTCGATCTCGACCTTGGCGATGCCGGCCCGCTCAAGCCCCGTGGAGAGGAGCTTGCGGATGGCGACATCCTCTTTCACGTAGTCCGCATACTGCTTGTCTGCGTACCACCGGCTGTTCCAGTCGGTGGTGATGCCCAGACGGAAGCCGTGCGGGTTGATTTTCTGGCCCACTACCGAGCTCCCTTCCTGTTGCGGCCACGGCCGGCGACGGCCGCATCGGCCCTGCTCTCCACCACGACGGTGATGTGGCTGGTGCGCTTGCGGATCCGGAACGCACGGCCCTGGGCACGCGGCTGGAAACGCTTCATCGTCGGACCCTCGTCGGCGAACGCCGTCTGCACGAACAGCGTGCGGCGGTCGAGACCGAGGTTGTTCTCCGCGTTGGCTGCGGCGCTCGCGAGCACCTTGGCCACCGGCTCGGAAGCCGTCTGCGGCGCGAAGTACAGGATGTCCAGTGCTTCGTCGACGTTCTTGCCGCGGATCAGATCCAGCACACGACGTGCCTTCATCGGCGTGACGCGAACGAACTTCGCGGTCGCCTTCGCGGTCGGGTTCTGTGTGTCAGTACTCATGATTACCGGCGCTTCGCTTTCCGGTCGTCCTTGATGTGACCCTTGAAGGTACGGGTGGGGGCGAACTCGCCCAGCTTGTGCCCGACCATCGATTCCGAGACGAACACCGGGACGTGCTTACGACCGTCGTGGACGGCGAAGGTGTGTCCGATGAAGTCGGGGATGATGGTCGACCGACGCGACCAGGTCTTGATGACCTGCTTGGTGCCTTTTTCGTTCTGTGCGTCCACCTTGGCAAGCAGGTGGTCGTCGACGAACGGGCCCTTCTTCAGGCTGCGTGGCATTCTTCTACTCCTCCCTGCTTATCGCTTGTTCTTACCGGTGCGACGACGACGAACGATGAGCTTGTCGCTGTCCTTGTTCTTGCGGGTACGGCCTTCGGGCTTACCCCACGGGCTGACCGGGTGGCGACCACCCGAGGTCTTGCCCTCGCCGCCACCATGCGGGTGGTCGACCGGGTTCATCACGACGCCGCGGACGGTCGGGCGCTTGCCCTTCCAGCGCATACGGCCGGCCTTGCCCCAGTTGATGTTGGACTGCTCGGCGTTGCCCACCTCGCCGACGGTGGCGCGGCAGCGCACGTCGACACGGCGGATCTCACCCGAGGGCATACGCAGAGTGGCGTGGCCGCTCTCCTTGCCCAGGAGCTGGATCGAGGCGCCGGCCGAGCGGGCCATCTTGGCGCCACCACCCGGACGCAGCTCCACGTTGTGGATCTGGGTACCGGTGGGGATGTTGCGCAGCGGGAGGTTGTTACCCGGCTTGATATCGGCGGTCGATCCCGACTCGACGATGTCGCCCTGGTTCAGCCCCTTCGGCGCGATGATGTAACGCTTCTCGCCGTCCACGTAGTGGAGCAGCGCGATACGCGCGGTGCGGTTCGGGTCGTACTCGATGTGAGCGACCTTGGCGTTGATGCCGTCCTTGTCGTTGCGACGGAAGTCGATGACGCGGTAGGCACGCTTGTGGCCGCCACCCTTGTGACGAGTGGTGATACGACCGTGCGCATTTCGTCCACCCTTGCCGTGCAGCGGACGAACCAGCGACTTCTCCGGGAAGTCACGGGTGACCTCGGCGAAGTCGGCGCCCGAGGCGCCGCGACGACCCGGGGTCGTCGGCTTGTATCTACGAATAGCCATGAGTCTTTCGGTCCTCTACTTATCTCGGTTAGTCCAGCCGGCCTCAGCCGACCGGGCCTCCGAAGATCTCGATGGGCTTGCTGTCCGGCGTCAGGGTGACGATGGCGCGCTTGGTGTCCTTGCGCTTGCCATAGCCGAAACGCGTGCGCTTGCGCTTGCCCTGGCGGTTGATCGTGTTCACACCGGCGACCTTCACGTCGAAGATCTCCTCGACCGCGATCTTGATCTGGGTCTTGTTGGAGTCCGGGTGCACGTAGAACGTGTACACGTTGTCCTCGATCAGTCCGTAGGACTTCTCCGAGATCACCGGGGCGAGGATGATGTCGCGCGGATCTGCGATCGTCGCCATGATCACGCCTCCTTCGCGGTCGTGTCGTTGCTCGCCCGCTCGATGTAGGAGTTCAGCGACTCGAGGCTGAACACCACCACGTCGGAATCGAGCACGTCATAGGTGTTGAGCTGATCGGCGGACAGGGTCCGCACGTTCTGCAGGTTCGCCACGCTCTTGCGCGCGGTGACGTCCTCACGGCCGATCACCAGCAGGAGCTTGCGCTTGTCGCTCAGGGTCTCCAGGAAGGTGCGCGCCGACTTCGTCGACGGGGTCTGACCGGAGACGAGCTCACTGATCACGCGGATCCGCTCGTTACGAGCGCGGTCGGACAGGGCGCCGCGCAGGGCAGCGGCCTTCATCTTCTTGGGGACGCGCTGGCTGTAGTCACGCGGCTGCGGACCGTGAACGGTTCCACCGCCGTTGAACTGCGGAGCGCGGGTCGAACCCTGACGGGCACGGCCGGTTCCCTTCTGGCGGTACGGCTTGGCGCCGCCGCCACGAACCTCGCCACGCGTCTTGGCCGAATGCGTGCCCTGACGGGCAGCGGCCTGCTGTGCGACGACGACCTGGTGCATCAGTGCGATGTTGGCGGTCGCGTCGAACAGCTCGGCGGGCAGATCCACGGTGCCGGCCTTGGAGCCGTCCGGGTTGGTGACGTCGAGCGTCAGATTGGTTGCGGTGTCAGTCATTACTTCGCACCACCTTTCACGGCCTCGCGCACGATCACGACGCCGCCCTTACGACCCGGGATCGCTCCCTTGATCAGCAGCAGGCCGTTCTCTGCATCGACCTTGTGCACGGTCAGGTTCTGGGTGGTCACCCGGTCGTTGCCCATGCGGCCCGACATGCGCATGCCCTTGAACACGCGGCCCGGGGTGGCGCAGCCACCGATCGAGCCCGGTGCGCGGTGCACGCGGTGCGCGCCGTGGGAGGCGCCCAGGCCGGCGAAGCCGTGACGCTTCATGACGCCGGCGTAGCCCTTGCCCTTGGACGTACCGGTCACGTCGACCAGCGCGCCGTCGGCGAAGATCTCCACCGACAGTTCCTGGCCGACCTCGTACTCGGCGACGTCGTCGAGACGGATCTCGGTGACGTGGCGACGCGGGGTCACTCCGGCCTTGGCGAACTGCCCGGCGACCGGCTTGGTCACCTTGCGGGGATCGATCGCACCCGCGGCGAGCTGCAGTGCGGTGTAACCGTCACGCTCGGCGGTGCGGATCTGGGTGATCACGTTGGGTGCGGCCTTCACCACGGTCACCGGGACAACCCGGTTGTTCTCGTCGAAGACCTGGGTCATCCCGAGCTTGGTGCCCAGGATTCCCTTCACGTTGCTCTGTGTCATCTCTTATCTACTCCGACTCGCCTACTGGATGTTGACGTCGACGCTGGCCGGAAGGTCGATGCGCATGAGCGCGTCGACGGTCTTCGGCGTCGGGTCGAGGATGTCGATGAGTCGCTTGTGTGTACGCATCTCGAAGTGCTCGCGGCTGTCCTTGTACTTGTGCGGCGAGCGGATGACGCAGTACACGTTCTTTTCGGTGGGCAACGGCACCGGGCCGACGACACGTGCCCCGGTGCGGGTCACGGTCTCCACGATCTTGCGCGCCGAAGCGTCGATCGCCTCGTGGTCGTAGGCCTTGAGCCTGATGCGGATCTTCTGTCCCGCCACGCTGTGTCCTCTTCCGTCTGGTCGGACGACGAATTGCCCGTCGCCCGAATCCACTTGACTCGGTTCGCAGATGAACACCGCCGGCTCCATGTGGCCGGACGAACACGTGCAGCCGTATCCGGCCACATTCTCAGACCCCTACCCAGGGCGTCGACGCTGTTCATCTGTCGTTGTGCGCTGACTCGCGCGGTTACCCGCACGGTCACTGCTGTCCATGGGCCCGCTGCTCCGGCACCCGCGGTCGGGCGTGTCGGCTTCGCACTCATACGAATGCGCTCGTCACACGCTCACCCCGGGGTATCGGTGGCGATACCCTGGTCCAGCCATGCTGCTTCGTCCTCGCCTTACGGTGATCGGGCCAGTTCGTCTCCGCTTGACCCGCCGTGGCGATTCGCTCCTGATCGTGGCCGCAGAAAACCGCGCACCCTCTCAAGGCAACCCGACCAGTATGCACGATCGCGGGCCCGAGATTCAAATCCCGCCCCCACGAACCACCAGGCCGCACCCGATGCGCCCGATTCGCCGATGACCGCGATCACACCGGCCCGGAGATGACGGCGATGTCACCGCCCGACGACGACCGGTCCCGGACACCTTTCTAGACTCCACCCATGTCCGGTGATCCCAGCTCGACCCGACCCAGTGCGGCCCGATCCAGTGCCACCTATGCCCTTCGCCGCAAGCTCCCACACAACGCATTGGGTGCCGCGCTCTTCTCGATCGGCATGGTCGCCCGGGTGCCCTACTTCGGGACGATTCTCCCCTATGTGAAGACGATGGAGCCCGGGTATTGCGAGGTGTACGCACCCAAGTGGTACGGCATCCGCAACCATCTGGGCACCTTCCACGCGATCGCCGCCTGCAATCTCGCCGAGACGGCGATGGGGATGTTGATGGAGGCCACCATCCCGACCAGTCACCGCTGGATCCCGAAGGGGATGACCAGTGCCTACCTCAAGCCGGCGACCACCGGTCTGCGCGCGGTGGCGACACTGCCGCAGCCCTTCGACCCGGCCCACTTCGCCACCGGACGCGACCTCGTGGTCCCGATCGCCATCACCGATCACGCCGGGGTCGAGGTGGTGCACTGCGACATCACCTGCTGGGTGACACCGCGCTGAGCAGAGCAGAGCTGGGCTGGGCATAGTAGGCGGCACCCCCATGGCGAAAATCGTCCCCGTGAACGGCGCCGAGGGCATAGTTCCCTCGGCGCTCACCAGGGGGACGATTTTCACCATCTGATTTATCCATCCGCGTGTTTCGGCGTGCCGGTACTCTTGCGCGCCGATACGCTCGGACGATGACGGGGCCGGATTCGACGTTCACGGCAAAGCCACGCAGACTCGGGGTGGAAGAAGAGTTCCACCTGATCGACCTGCGCACCCGCCGACTCACCGCCCGCGCCCCTGAGCTCCTCGAGGCGCTGCCCGACGACGGTTACGTCGCCGAGCTGCAGCGATGTGTGGTCGAGTCCAATTCCGCGGTCTTCAGCGATCTCGACTCACTGCGCAAGGATCTGCAGACCAGCCGCGAACGCCTCGTGCAGGCGGCGAGTTCCCTGGGAATGGGTGTGGTCGCGGCGGGATCGGTTCCCCTGTCTGTGCCCACCGAACTCCGCGTCACCGAGACGCCGCGTTATCGACGGATGCTCGCCGATTATCAATTGCTCGCCCGAGAACAACTCATCTGCGGAACTCAGGTCCATGTCGACGTCGTCGACCGCGACGAGGCGGTGGCGATCGCGGCGCGCCTGGCCCCCTACATTCCGACGCTGCTGGCGCTGTCGGCCAGTTCACCCTTCTGGAGTGACGGCAGCGACACCGGCTACGCCTCGGCGCGCACCCTGATCTGGCAGCGCTGGCCGACCAGCGGCCCGTTCCCGGTGGTCGACAACGCCGCACACTACGACGCCGAGATCGCGATGCTGGTGGCCAGCGGGGTCATCAGCGATCCGGGAATGGTCTATTTCGACGTACGTCCCTCCGCCGGGGTCAAGACCCTCGAACTGCGCGTCTGTGACAGCTGCCCGTCGGTGGACACCATCACGCTGATCGCCGGCCTGACCCGTGCACTGGTCGACAGGGAGGCGGCCCGCCTGCACGCCGACATCGCCCCCACCGCACCCACGCTCTACCGTGCGGCGATCTGGCAGGCCGCGCGTTCCGGTCTGGAAGGCGATCTCATCGACGTCTCGACCGCCACGCCTCGGCCGGCCGGTGAGGTGGTCCGGGCGCTGACGGATTCCTTGCGCGACGAACTCACCGCCATCGGCGACTGGGAGATCGTCGACGAACTCACCACCCGCGCCATCGAACGCGGCAGCTCGGCCTCGCGGCAGCGACGCGTGCTGCGACGGCGGGGACGGCTCACCGACGTGGTGGATCGTCTGGCGGCCGAGACGGCCGGCACCGCTCCGGCGCCCGCACCCGCCGCGCGCCGCGACGGCAACCTGCTCTACGGCTATCAGCCCGCCGACTGCGAGGACCCCACGA
This sequence comes from Gordonia jinhuaensis, assembly GCF_014639795.1. GTDB lineage: Bacteria > Actinomycetota > Actinomycetes > Mycobacteriales > Mycobacteriaceae > Gordonia_B > Gordonia_B jinhuaensis. The sequence continues at coordinate 47,238 of NZ_BMGC01000027.1, forward strand.
TCCCGCCGGACCCCTTCGACGAGGCTATCGCCGCCGACCTGTCGATGCGACCCGGATATGCCGAGATCATCGCCGCGGCAACACAACTGGGCAACGTATCGCTACGCAACCGGGAATACCAGATCGAGCGCGAGCAGAGCGTCGACGACGTGACCTTCAAGGTCAGCGGTCAGGATCGTGCCCAGATCTTCCCCCTCGACGTGATCCCCCGCATCGTCGGCGCGGCCGACTGGCAGCGGGTGAGCGACGGCATCGAACAGCGTGCACTCGCGCTCAACGCCTTCCTCTGCGACATCTACGGCGACCAGGCGATCGTCGCCGACGGCATCATCCCCGCCGAGGCGCTCGACCGCGCCCCCGGGTATCGCCGGTCGGGTCGGCTGCCGTCATGGCAACACGTTCGCACACATATCTGCGGCACCGATCTGATCTCCGACGGCCCCGGCCATTTCGTGGTCCTCGAAGACAATCTCCGGGTCCCCTCGGGTGTCGCCTTCGCCCTGACCAACCGCCGACTGATGCAGCAGTTCCTCCCCGAGATCACCCCACCGGCCGAGATCCTCGACGTCGACGCGGTGCCGGAGATGATCGCGCAGACGATCGCGGCGGCCCGCCCGCCGCGGGCACACGACGACGGCATCGACATCGTGCTCAGCTCCGGGTGGACCGATTCGGCCTGGTTCGAACACCGGCTCATCGCCGAGGGTGCCGGTATCCCGGTGGCCACACCCGAGGATCTCTCCGTCCGCAACGGTCGGGTGCACCTGCATCACGGCCGCGACATCGACGTGGTCAACACCATCTATCTGCGTATGGACGAGGACATGCTGCTGTCGTCGACCGGGGTCGACGACGTCGCGCTGCGTGCCGGTCTCATCGAGGCGATGCGGTCGGGGACCCTCGCGATCGCCAACGCACTGGGGAACGGCGTGGCCGACGACAAGGCCATCTACGCCTATGTGCCGCAGATGATCCGCTATTACCTGGGCGCACAACCGCTGATCGACCAGGTGCCCACCTGGCTGTGTTCCGAACGCGACCAGCGCGACTACGTGCTGTCACGACTCTCGGAACTGGTGGTCAAACCCATCGACGGACTCGGCGGCAGCGGCATCACCATCGGCCCCGAATGCACCGATCGTCAGCTGGCCGAGCGTGAACTCGAACTGAAAACCCAGCCCGAACGCTTCGTCGCCCAGGAGGTGGTGTCGTTGTCGACCCATCCCACCTTCGACGGCAACGGCTTCTGGCCCCATCACGTGGATCTGCGCGCGTTCGTGCATCTGCGCGCCGACGGCGACGACATCGACGCGGTGGTGGCACCGGCGGCACTGACGCGGGTCGCTCCGAGCGGGAGCCTGATCGTCAACTCCTCACGCGGGGGGGGCGGCAAGGACACCTGGATCCTGGCCACCGACGTATCCGAGAACTGATGGACCCGAGGACAAGCGACCACCCAACGAGGGAGTGAACGGACACCATGTGTGGCATCTGCGGCGAGATCCGGTTCGATTCGGCACAACCGGAGGTGGGGGCGGTGGCCGCGATGAACGCCGGGATGGCCCGGCGCGGTCCGGACGGCTCGGGTGTGTACGTGCACGCAGCGGTGGCGCTGGGTCACCGGCGGCTCAAGATCATCGACCTCTCCGAACGCGGTTCGCAGCCGATGGTCGATGCGGCGCTGGGGCTGGCGATGGTGTTCAACGGCTGCATCTACAACTACAAAGAGCTCCGAGAAGAGCTGGAAGGCAAGGGGTATCGATTCTTCTCCCATGCCGACAGCGAGGTGATCCTCAAGGCGTACCACGCCTGGGGCACCTCCTGTGTCGACCACCTGATGGGAATGTTCGCCTTCGTCATCCTCAACACCGACACCGGTGAGGTGACGATGGCTCGCGACCGGCTGGGTATCAAACCGCTCTACCTGTCGCAGACCCCGTCCCGGCTGCGGTTCGCCTCCTCCATCCAGGCGCTGCTCGCCGGCGGCGGCGTGGACACCTCGATCGATCTCATCGCGCTGCATCACTACATGAGCTTCCATTCGGTGGTGCCGGCGCCGCATACGATCTACAACGGTGTACGCAAGCTGCCCCCGGCGACGGTGAAGGTGATCGCACCCGACGGCTCGAGCACCGAACACCGGTACTGGGAACCGCGATTCGCTCCCGAGGCCGCGCGTGCGGACTGGGATGAGAAGCGCTGGCAACACGAGATCCTCGACTCGTTGCGCACCGCGGTGCGCCGGCGCATGGTCGCCGACGTTCCGGTGGGCGTGCTGCTGTCCGGCGGCGTCGACTCGTCACTGGTGGTGGCGATGCTCGCCGAACAGGGACAACACGACCTGGCCACCTTCAGCATCGGATTCGATTCCGCGGCAGGTGAATCCGGCGACGAATACGCCTACTCCGATCTGATCGCCGACGAGTTCGGCACCGATCATCACAAGATCCACATCGGCACCGACCGGCTGCTGCCCGCGGTCCCCGACACGATCGCCGCGATGGCCGAACCGATGGTCAGCCACGATTGCGTGGCCTTCTATCTCCTGTCGCAGGAGGTGAGCAAGTCGATCAAGGTGGTGCAGTCCGGCCAGGGCGCCGACGAGATCCTTGGCGGCTACGACTGGTACCCGCCGCTGGCCGACACCCCGCGCGAGGACACCACCAAGGCCTATGCGTCGGTCTTCTTCGATCGCAGTCACCACGACATCGACATGCTGCTGTCACCGGAGTACACCCTCGAACACGATCCGAGCTGGGATTTCGCCCTCGCCCATCAGTCGGCGCCCGGGGCAGGTTCGGCCGTGGACGCCGCACTGCGCCTCGACACCACCGTGATGCTCGTCGACGACCCGGTCAAACGCGTCGACAACATGACGATGGCCTGGGGCCTGGAGGCGCGGGTGCCCTTCCTCGACCACGAGTTCGTGGAGCTCGCCGCCACCTGCCCGCCCGAGCTGAAGCTGGCCCACGGCGGCAAGGGCGTCATGAAGGAGGCGGCCCGCTCGATGCTGCCCGCCGCGGTCATCGACCGCACCAAGGGGTACTTCCCGGTGCCCGGCATCCGCCACCTCGAGGGCGGGGTGCTCGACCTGGTGACCGACACGCTCAGGTCCCAGGCCGCCCTCGATCGCGGACTGTACCGCCCCGACGCGCTCGCGAGGCTGTTCGGTGACCCCAACGGCATCCGCACGACCCTCGGCTCGAATGCGCTCTGGCAAGTTGCCATGCTGGAGATGTGGCTACAAACGATGGAGTCGATCTCACGGTGACGGCGACATCGGACGACGACTCGACTACGGCGTCCGATGCCGCCGGGGTCGCGGCTGTCCACGACACCGCCGAATCCTCGACCGGTCCCGACGTCCGGCACTGGCGTGCCTACGGCTCGTCCCTGGCGCCCAGCGGCTCGGCCTTCGCCTACATCGTCGACGACGGCACCGGCTATCCGCGGGCGGCCCAGCGGACGTTGTCGGCGTCGTCAGGGGTGGGTGAGCTGCGCTGGGTGCGACTGCCCGCCTCGGGTCCGGCGCACAAGATCGAACACTCCGCCGACGGCGAATGGCTGGCCGTGGAGATCGCCCCGGGCGGCGGCGAGCGATCGCAGGTGTGGGCGGTGACCACCGATCCCGAGGATGCGACATCCTTCCGGATCGCCGCGAAACTCCCCGACGGGTCGGCCTATGCGACGGTCGAGCTGGTGGGCTGGAATGCCGAGCACGTGCTGATCACCGCGACCGAACACGACGGGACCGCACATGCGCTGCAGGTGCATCCGGCGACCGGGCACGCCACCGACCTCGATGCGCGGGTGGGCGGACACCTGGTGGACGCCTGGAAGGGTGCGGCGCTGCTGCGCGTCGGGCCCCGTGGCTATCGCGACATGCTGCTGTTGCGCGGCGGCGACATCACCGCGCTGCTGCCCAACGACCCCGGCGCGACCACCGAACACGGCGTCATCCTCGACCAGGGTTTCGTGCACCCGTCGCGGGTGTTCACCGCACCTCCCCACATGCGTCCCGACATCGACCGCGACAGTGTGCAGGCCCTCCTCCGCAGCGATTTCGATGCGAAGTTCCCGCGCCTGCTCGGTGTGGAGGCCTCGCGTTACGGCGTGCGATTCCAGGTGCTCGCCGAGCGCGCCGGCGCCGGACTCGACGAGTTCGTGGTGTCCAACGACCAGAGCACGGTGGCCATGCTCTGGAATGTGGACGGATACAGCGAGCTGGAGATCATGTCGCTGCCCGACCAGAGCACGCTGCCACCGATCCGGTTGCCCGGTGAGGTGGCCTCACAGCTGTCGATCAGCGCCGCCGGACGGCTGGTGACGGTGACCGTGCAGGCGCCGAGGATGCCGCCGCGAGTGATGCTCGTCGACACCCATCGGCGAAGCGTGATCGAGGTCGATCCCCTTCCGGGTGGTTGTCCGCACGGTGCGGTGACACCGGAACTGCTGCGGTTCTCCGCCCGTGACGGCATGCCGCTGTCGGGGTGGCTCTACCGCCCACCGGGTGTGTCCGGACCCTCACCCACCGTCGTGTACTTCCACGGTGGACCCGAGGCGCAGTCACGTCCCGACTACAGCTTCCTGTTCCCGGCGCTCGTCGGCGCGGGCTACACGGTGTTCGCGCCGAATGTGCGCGGATCGACCGGTTACGGGCGATTGTTCTCCCATGCCGACGACCGCTACGGCCGCTACGCGGGGATCAACGACGCGGCCGACTGCGTGGACTTCCTCGTCGACGAACTCATCGCCGACCCCGACCGGGTGGTGTGTTCGGGCCGCTCCTACGGCGGCTACCTCACCCTGGCCTGCCTGACCTTTCACCCCGACCGCTTCGCCGGCGGAGTGGCGATCTGCGGGATGAGCGACCTCGAATCGTTCTACCGCAACACCGAGCCGTGGATCGCCGCGGCCGCCTACACCAAATACGGCCACCCGGACTCCGATCGCGAGCTGCTCGCCGACCTGTCGCCGATCAACCGGATCGACGAGCTGCGCGCGCCGCTGCTGGTGATCCACGGCGCCCACGACACCAACGTGCCGGTCAGCGAATCCGAACAGATCGTGGCGAGCGTCGCCGACCGCGGCGGCGACGCCGAACTACTGCTCTTCGCCGACGAGGGCCATGAGATCGTCAAGGACGTCAACCAGCAGAAGATGAACTCCCATATCGTCGGATGGCTGGAATCCCGGATCGGAGGGGGATCCTGCGCCGCCCGATCACAGGCGGGATAATTCGACCAGATCGTCACGCACACGAACCAGACCGTCAGGACCAGCAGACCCCGGAGGTGGACCAGTGGCAGTGTCACGTTCGTCCGCGGTCGGCCTGATCGCACAGCTGAGTCCCATCGAATCCGGCAGCGCCCAGACCGGTGTCCTCGCCGAGCTTCGGCGGGCCATCCTGGCCGGCGGGGTCGCACCTGGTACGCCGATCCCGGTCAACGAGGTCGCCAAGGTGTTCGGTGTGTCCCCCATCCCCGTGCGCGAGGCGCTCAAGACGCTCATCGGCGAGGGCCTGGTGGATCACCGCACCAACAGCGGATACTTCGTCGCCCGCCTCACCAGCGATGAACTGCGCGAGATCTATTTCGTCCGTGGCGTTCTCGAACGCGCCGCACTCGCCCAGGCGGTGGAGAAGATGACCGACGACGACCTCGCGCTGGCCCGCGCCGAACATCAGGCACTGCAGGAGTCGACCATCAGCGACGACCGCCGCGGCTATCACCGGCATTCGCGGCGATTCCATCAGGCGCTGGTGGACCCGTGCGGCATGCCGCGACTGCTCACCATGTTCGAGACCACCTGGAACATGACCGAACCGTTCCAGATCATGCGCACCGTCGACGCGAACTTCCAGTTGACGATGCACGCCGACCACGAGCGGATGATCTCCGCCGCGCAGGCCCGCGACGCCGACGCACTGGTCGAACTCGCACGCGTACACCACGGCCGGCTCGAATCGGCGATCCTGGCCACCGGCGGATAGCAGTTCCCGCACCAGTTCACGCGCACCACACGCGCGCACACCACGGTCGCGGGTCACGCGGACGGCCACCCCGTTCACTCGCGTGGAATATAGCGTTCACGTAATTGTCGGGTAATACCCGCTTCCTACGCTGTTCTCAGTTGGAATCCGCAGCATGCGCAGGCACCGTCGCCGGTCACGCTGGCAGATAAGGCAACAGTGAGGAACGCCATGACCGAGGCAGTCAGCGATCAGCAGGAAATACCCACAGACAAGAACAAGGGGCTGGTGCACGAGTAGGTGACATCTGATCTGGCTTGCCCTGCCGGGCGGCCTGGAAGGATGCCAGCTGTGCCCAAGCCCTATCCCCAGGAGTTCCGCGA
>NZ_BMGC01000028.1 GCF_014639795.1 Gordonia jinhuaensis
GAACTCAACGAACGCCCCCGACAGACACTCGGCTTCTACACCCCACGCGAAAAGTTCGAAGCCCTCCTACGAGACAACGTTGCTTGCACGGGTTGACGGCTCTCATCCATTCTTGGTAAACGCAACCAGTGCAATGGGTGCGGCCGGGAGAAGTGGTTGCGTTGATACAGACGCAACCAGTTCACGACACACGCAACCAGTTCATAAGCGGCTGGGCGGCTCGTCGGCTCCGCGGCTCCCCGCGAACCGTCAGTGCCAGCCGAAGTCGTTGCGGAGTCGTGCGGCGACGTGATCGAAGCGGGTGCGATCGAGAACAGCGCCTTCGCGCCGGATGCCGTGTTGGGGCACCTCGAGGATGCGGTCGAGGCGCACGAAGCTCTCCTTGTGCGTCGCAGCCGCGCCGACGCCGTCCCAGCTGCCGGTGCCCAGTGACATCCAGTCGGGGTCGTCGCGGTGATAGTGCTGACTCGACAGCATCAGCCCGAGGATGTGTGTGCCGTCGCGTCCGACCACCAGAACCGGGCGGTCTTTGCCCCGATGTGGATCGTCCTCGTATTCGACCCAGGTCCAGACGATCTCGCCCGGGTCGGCGTCGCCGTCGGGATCGGGCCGGTATTCGATACGGCGTGCCCGGGTGGACGTGGGATAGGTCGAGGCGGCGCCTGGATGGGAGGGCTCGATGATGCCGCTCATCGGCGGAGTCCGAAGAGATCCTCGGCGGCGTCGGCAGCCAGCGATGCGGCTCCGGTGCGCTCCGGCCGCAGGTCGTGCCCCGTACCGGCGACCTCGACCAGTCGCGTCGGCGCGTCGATCAGAGTCATCGCCTCAGTGATCTCGTCGGTGGTCGCGAACTGGTCGCGTTCACCATGGACGACGACGGTGGGGCGGGAGATCTTCGGCAGATGGTCCACGCGGGCCCGCTCGGGTTTCCCCGGCGGATGCAGTGGATACGACGTGCACAGCAGACCGTGGGCGAGGGCGGGATCCTCGGCGACCACCATGCTGGCCTGCCTGCCCCCGTAGGACTGGCCGCCCAGAATCAGGGGTGCATCGGACTCCTGGCGCATCGCGGCGACGGCGGCCACGATGCCTGCGCGATCAGCGGCCGCCCCCGACGGACTCGGCGGGCCTTTGGGGCGCCTCTGCCGATACGGCAGGTCGATACACGCCACCAACCATCCGCGGTCCGACAGCTCCGTTCCCAGCGCGACCATGATCGACGAGTCGCGGTTGCCGCCGGCGCCGTGGGCGAGAACGGCGACGGCCGCCGGATCGGTGCCGAGGGGCCGGTAGAGGGTTGCGCGGACACCATCGCTTTCGTAGATCTCGCGTTCGGGGCCCGAATCGTGAGGGTCGCCGCCGTCGCTGTCAGCCATCGTCGCCTCCCGACATTCCGCCGTACATCACATGCGCCATCGTGGCATCTGCGCCGACATGAGAAAATGGGGACTCACCGTATCCCTCGAGGAGTGAGTTCGATTCCCAGCTTCGCCGACACGACGTTCACCGATCCCGCGAGGATCCGGAACTTCTGCATCATCGCCCACATCGACCACGGCAAATCCACCCTGGCCGACCGGATGCTGCAGCTCACCGGTGTGGTGGACGAACGTCAGATGCGCGCCCAGTACCTCGACCGGATGGACATCGAGCGTGAGCGCGGCATCACCATCAAGGCCCAGAACGTCCGCCTGCCGTGGCGCAAGGACGACACCGATTACGTCATGCATCTCATCGACACGCCCGGCCACGTGGACTTCACCTACGAGGTCTCGCGTGCGCTGGAGGCCTGCGAGGGTGCGGTGTTGCTTGTCGACGCCGCGCAGGGCATCGAGGCGCAGACGCTGGCCAACCTGTACCTGGCCATGGAGAACGATCTGACGATCATCCCGGTGCTCAACAAGATCGACCTGCCCGCGGCGGATCCGGACAGATACGCCGCCGAACTCGCCCACATCGTCGGCTGCGAACCCGACGATGTGCTGCGGGTGTCGGGGAAGACCGGCGAGGGTGTGGCCGAGCTTCTCGACGAGGTGGTGCGGCAGGTACCTGCTCCCACCGGCGACCCCGACGGCCCGGCGCGGGCGATGATCTTCGACTCGGTCTACGACACCTACCGCGGTGTGGTCACCTACGTTCGCGTGGTCGACGGCAAGATCCTGCCGCGCGAGAAGATCCGCATGATGTCCACCGGCACCACCCACGAGCTGCTCGAGGTGGGGATCGTCTCACCCGAACCCAAACCGTCCAAGGGGCTCGGCGTCGGTGAGGTGGGCTATCTCATCACCGGCGTGAAGGATGTGCGCCAGTCGAAGGTCGGCGACACGGTGACGTCCGCGCGCGACGGCGCCACCGAGCCGCTGACGGGCTACCGCGAACCGCATCCGATGGTCTATTCGGGCCTGTATCCCGTTGATGGTTCGGACTACCCCGACCTGCGCGAGGCTCTCGACAAGTTGCAGCTCAACGACGCCGCCCTCACCTACGAGCCCGAGACCTCGGTGGCGCTGGGATTCGGCTTCCGGTGCGGCTTTTTGGGCTTGCTGCACATGGAGATCACGCGTGAGCGGCTCGAGCGGGAGTTCGGCCTCGACCTGATCTCGACCGCACCGAACGTGGTCTACCGCGTGGTGATGGAAGACGGCACCGAGCATGTGGTCACCAACCCGTCGGACTGGCCCGAAGGCAAGGCCCGCCACATCTACGAGCCGATCGTGAAGACCACGATCATCGCGCCGAGCGAGTTCGTGGGCACCATCATGGAGCTGTGCCAGTCGCGGCGCGGTGAACTCGGCGGGATGGACTACCTGTCGGAATCGCGGGTCGAGTTGCGCTACACGATGCCGATGGCCGAGATCATCTTCGATTTCTTCGACTCGCTGAAGTCGCGCACGCGCGGATACGCCAGCCTGGACTATGAGGAGGCCGGCGAGCAGGAGGCCGATCTGGTGAAGGTCGACATCCTCCTGCAGGGGGAGAAGGTGGACGCGTTCAGCGCCATCGTGCACAAGGACGGCGCCTTCGCCTACGGCAACAAGATGACCACCAAACTCAAAGAACTGATCCCGCGTCAGCAGTTCGAGGTCCCGGTGCAGGCCGCCGTGGGCTCCAAGATCATCGCGCGAGAGAACATCCGCGCGATCCGTAAAGATGTGCTCGCGAAGTGTTACGGCGGCGACATCAGCCGTAAGCGCAAACTGTTGGAGAAGCAGAAGGAGGGCAAGAAGCGGATGAAGACCATCGGACGGGTCGACGTCCCGCAGGAGGCCTTCGTCGCGGCGCTGTCCTCGGATGCGCACGCCGACAAGCCCAAGGGTAGTAAGTAGCGGCCACGCCTACCGCTGCGATCAGACCAACAGTCAGGGGAGTTGCCAGTGTCCACCAATCCCGTTCTGGTGCAGTCGAATCTGCCGCATGATCTGCCGGATTTCGCGTCGATCTCCGACGATGACTTCCTGCCGGCCTTCGAGGAGGCGATGTCGGCACATCTCGCCGAGATCGACGAGATCGCCTCGAACACCGACGAACCCACCTTCGTCAACACCATCGAGGCGCTCGAGGGCAGTGGTCGTGCGTTGGCCCGGGCCGCGGGGATCTTCTTCAATCTGGTGGGTCCCGACACGAATCCGACACGCAACGAGATCTCCCAGAAACTCGCCACGTCGCTGTCGGAGCACTCGACCGCGATCGCGTTGAATGCGGCGTTGTTCGCCCGGATCGACGCCCTTCATTCTCAGCGCGAGTCGCTCGGCCTGGACGAGCCTCAGAAGCGGTTGCTGGAGAAGCGATATCGCGACGCTGTTCGTTCGGGTGCCGCACTCGACGAGCAGGGCAAGGACACGATGCGTGCGATCGCCGGGCGACTGGCCGTCCTGGAGACCACGTTCTCCCAGCGGGTGCTCGACGACTCCAATGCCAGTGCGGTGTTCGTCGACTCCGCGGACAAGCTGGACGGGATGTCGCGCTCGGCGATCGACGCAGCACGCCGCGCAGCGGCCGATGCCGGACACGACTCGGGATACTCCGTGGCACTGGAACTCCCGACCAGTCAGTCGGCGCTCACGGTGCTCACCGATGCCGACACCCGCGCCGCGGTGTTCGAGGCGTCGGTGGCGCGGTGCGGTCGTGGCAACGAGTTCGACACCTCCGAGATCGTCCGCGAGATCGTGTCGCTGCGTGCGCGTCGCGCCGAACTGCTGGGCTACAGCAGTCACGCCGAATTCGTTCTCGCCGACCAGACCGCCCCGAGTGTGGGCGCGGTACGCGAACTGCTCGGTGACCTGACCCGCGCCGCGATGCGTGCGGGCACTGCCGAACTGGCGCGCATCGAGAAGTTCGCCGGTGAGCAGATCGGCGCCGCCGATTACACCTACTGGCTCGAGCGTGAGCGCGCCGAGAGCGCGACGGTGGACCTGGCGCCGTTCGCCGACTACTGCGAACTCGACACGGTGCTCACCGATGGTGTGTTCTATGCGGCCGGACAGCTTTACGGACTGCGTTTCGTCGAACGCGATGACCTGCACGGCTACCACCCGGATGTGCGCGTCTTCGAGGTGTTCGACGAGGACGACACTTCCATCGGGCTCTATCTCGGTGACTATTTCGCACGTCCGTCCAAGCGGGGCGGGGCGTGGATGAACAACATCGTCGATCAGTCGAGCATGTTGTCGCAGACGCCGATCGTGGTGAATGTGCTCAACATCCCCAAACCCGATGAGGGACAACCGGCGTTGTTGACCTTCGACCAGATCACCACGCTGTTCCACGAGTTCGGTCACACGCTGCACGGGCTGTTGTCGGATGTGCGCTACGAATCGCAATCGGGCACGTCGGTGCCCCGCGACTTCGTGGAGTTCCCCTCGCAGGTGAACGAGATGTGGGCGCTCGATCCCGATGTTCTGGCGCACTATGCGCGACATCACGAGACCGGTGAGCCGATCCCCGATGCGCTCGCGGCCGCGGCCCGGGCTTCGGTGGGAACCGAAACAGCCCACGGCACAATCGAATACCTCGGCGCTGCACTGCTCGATCTGGCATGGCATGAGGTGTCCTCGGCGCAGGCCGAGGCGGTGGGCGATCTCGATGAGTTCGAGAGGTCCGCACTCGAGGCGGCCGGGATCGCCGACGACCTCATCCCGCCACGCTACAAGACGCGCTACTTCAACCACATCTTCGGCGGTGGCTACTCCGCGGGCTACTACGGTTACATCTGGTCGGAAGTACTCGACGCCGAGACCGAGCAGTGGTTCACCGCGCATGGTGGCCTCCTGCGGGAGAACGGCAGGGTTTTCGCCGACTCGACGCTCAGTCGTGGCGACAGCGTCGATCCCGTTGCCGCGCATGAGAAGATGGTCGGCCATCCGCGCGACGTGATGCCACTGCTGCGTCGCCGTGGACTTGCCTCCGACAGCGCCGGCACCGACGCCCCCGACTCGTCGGAATGACTTCGCCGACGTGACAACGCAGCCTCAGGCCGCGCGTCAGGATCTGTCGCGTTTCGCGCTGTTGAGCATCGCGGCCGCCGTGGCGACCATCGCACTGAAGGTGATCGCCTGGCGTGTCAGCGGATCGGTCGGCCTGCTCTCGGATGCGGCCGAGTCGGTGGTCAACCTCGTCGCGGCGGTGGCCGCATTCATCGCGCTGCGGGTGGTGGCGGGGCCGCCGGATGCCGATCACAACTTCGGGCACACCAAGGCCGAGTACTTCTCCTCGGTGATCGAGGGTGTGCTGATCCTGGTTGCGGCCATCGCGATCATCGTCGCGGCCATCGACCGCCTCCTGCACCCACGCGAACTCGATTCGGTGGGACTGGGTTTGGTGATCTCGGTGATAGCCACAGTGATCAACGGTGTGGTCGGCGTGGTGCTGATCCGCATCGGCCGCCGACACCGGTCACTGTCGCTGGAGGCCGACGGGCGCCACCTCATGACCGACGTGTGGACCACGATCGGCGTGATCGTCGGGGTGTTTCTCGTCGCGGTGACCGGCTGGCTGCCACTCGATTCCCTCGTCGCGATCGCCGTGGCGATCAACATCCTCGTCGTGGGCGGTCAGCTGGTGTGGCGGTCGACGGCCGGCCTGATGGACACCGCGCTGCCTGCCGAGGATGTCGCGACGATCGAGCAGACCCTCGAGCCCTACCGACGCGAGGGGATCGTGTTCCATGACGTGCGGACCCGCGAGTCGGGTTATGCACGCTTCGTGCAGATGCACATGCTGGTGCCGGGCCAGTGGACCGTGCAGCGTGCGCACAACCTCAGTGAGGAGGTCGAGGAGGCGCTGACCGGCGCGCTCGATCACCTCCGGGTGACCATCCACATCGAACCGGTCGACGATCCCCGGTCCTACGAGTCGTGGCGTCTGGACCAGCCGGACTGATGGCGCGCGGCCTGGTCGCGTTCATGCGTACCGCCGGCCGGTGACGGCTGATGCTGGTGCGGGCTCAGGACTCCGCGACCAGTGACGCGCGGGCGTCCTCCAGCGCCGCGCGGGTCTCCTCGTCGACCTCGGGATAGTGGGGATCGAGGGCGGTCAGTGTCTCGAGCAGGATCGACAGGGTGGTCAGCCGGGAGAACCACTTGTGGTCGGCAGGCACGACATACCAAGGGGCGTAGTCGGTGCTGGTATGGGTGAGCATCTCGGAGAAGGCGTGCTGGTAGTCGTCCCAGCGCTCTCGTTCGGCGAGGTCGGTCGAGGAGAATTTCCAGTTCTTCTCGGGGCGATCGATGCGCTCGAGGAAACGCTTGCCCTGTTCCTTCTTCGACACGTTGAGGAACAGTTTCACCACCACGGTGCCGTTCTCGGTGAGGTGGCGCTCCCAGTTGTTGATCTGGTCGAATCGCCGCGCCCAGATGCCCGAGGTGTGCAGTGTTGCGGCCTTGGGCCACAGCATCTCCGGGTGCACGCGGGTGACGGTGACGTTCTCATAATGCGAGCGGTTGAACACCGCGATCCGGCCGAGTGCGGGAGCGGCGATCTGATGACGCCACAACCAGTCATGGGATGCCTCCAGCGAACTGGGGGCCTTGAAGCTGTAGACGTCGACACCTTGCGGGTTCATCCCGGACATCACGTGCTTGATCGTGGAGTCTTTTCCGGCTGCGTCTATCGCCTGCAGGACCACCAGCATCGACCGATCGGCGCTGGCGTAGAACCGGTCCTGCAGTTCGAACAGGTGCTTTTTGGCTTCGGCCAGCGCCTTGTTGCCCGCATCCTTGCCCAGATCGTCTTTGTATCCCGGATCGAAATCGCGGTGCAGTTTCACTCGCGTTCCCGGTTCGACACGGGCACCGTCGGCGAGTTGTTTCCAGTCGACTGACATGCAGATCAGGCTAATCGCCCGTAGCGCGGTGCCGGTCATTCTGCGTTGCCGATCACTGTGCGGTGTGCGCGGCTGTCGGGCAGTCATCGGACATGCCGGTAGATTCGTCTGGGCAATCCACCATCGTGCCCTCGCGCCGAACCGTTGCGACGTCGATTGCCGCACGGTGCGGTCGATGCTCGCCGGACCCGGCGCATCGGCCCGCGGTGGAGGGGGTTGTGCTCAGAGTGATTTAAAGGGTGAGGACTAGGGTGGTCGACGTGGACGCGGTACTGAACTGGTGGGACCAGGTGGAGTCGTGGCTGACCTCGCTGTCGTTCGTCCCGCAGCTGGTCGTGAGCCTCGCGGTGCTCATCCCGCTCGCGATCGCTGCCGCATCTGCCCTGAATCTGCTGGTCCACGGCGTTCTGCGCCTCCTCGACCGTCGCGAGCTGCCCGGACCTTCCGGAGACCGCCGTTGATGCCCCGCTCCAAGGTCACCATCGCGCTGATCCTGTTGGTCCTGCTGGTGGTCATCGCCTGGCTGGTCACCACGCTCTGAATCTCGACCCCGCCGTCTGCGCAGCGGGTCTCGCACTGCGAACCCGCTGCTATCGTCTCCTCTCGTGGCGAACAGAGGACACGTCGTGGGGCACCGGCTGGTGCTGCTCGGTGTCGAATACCTCTGCGTGCGCGACGTGATCTGTCGGTGACACCAGTCATCTGTCGGTGACACGCCGACGGTCGGTGAACGCAGCGGATGTCCCGCTGACGCCGACCACCGCGCGAGGGAGTACTCGCGCGCATTGTTCCACGTCGTCTCCCTCGGTGTCCGCCGCGGTTGGTGCTTCCTCGCCCGCGGGACCGGACACCCATGCATGTTGCTCTTCAGGAGGTCGTTTCAGTGTTCGGAGGCCATCGCCCCGCGCTGCGGAATGAATCGGTGTCGCCACGGCGCCCACTGCCGTGGGTGTTGCTGGCGGCGATCGTGATGCTCGTCGTCTCCGCATGCGGCGCAGGCTCGACCGACGAGCCCGGTGGTGCCGACATCTCCAGCGGTAAGCGCCACGTCACCCTCATCGCCTATGCCACGCCCAAGCCGGGATTCGACGCGATCATCCCGGCGTTCCGTAAAACCGAGCAGGGCCGCGACGTCGGCTTCTATCAGTCCTACGGCGCGTCCGGCGACCAGTCGCGCAAGGTCGCTCGCCGCGTGCCGGCCGACGTGGTCAACTTCTCCGTCGAGCCCGACGTCACGCGACTGGTCAAGGCGGGCCTGGTCGACGAGAACTGGAAGAAGGCGTATCCGAACAACTCGACACCGTTCGGGTCGGTGGTGGTGCTCGTGGTACGTAAGGGCAATCCGAAGAACATCCACACCTGGAACGACCTGCTGCGGCCGGGGATCTCGGTGATCACTCCGAACCCGTCGAGTTCGGGATCGGCCAAGTGGAACCTGCTGGCTCCCTACGCGGCGGTCAGCGACGGCGGCAAGAACCGTGCAGCGGGCCTGGACTACGTGCGTGAGCTGGTGCGCGATCACGTACGGGTGCAACCGTCGTCCGGGCGTGCGGCCACGACCGCCTTCGAGCAGGGGCAGGGCGATGTGCTGATCAGCTACGAGAACGAGGCCATCATGCTCGCCCGCAAGAACGCCTCGGCTCCGGCCTCGCAGCGTATCGACTATGTGGTGCCCTCGACCACCTTCAAGATCGAGAACCCGGTGGCGATCGTCAACACCACCGAGAACCGTTCGGCAGCTGAGGATTTCGTGTCCTATCTGTTCACTCCGCAGGCGCAGCGCATCTGGGCGCAGCAGGGATTCCGCCCCGTCGACAAGACCGTGGCCGCACAGACCGCCGACCTGTTCCCCGGCACGATCGACAAGCTCTGGACGATCAAGGATCTGGGTTCTGAGCTCGGCAAGGGCACTGCGGCGAAGAACAAGGGCAAGGACCTGACCGGATGGAAGGCCGTGGACTCGGCACTGTTCGGCACCAGCGGTGAGATCACGAAGATCTACGATGCGGGAGGCAAGCAATGACCGCCGATGCGCAGGTAGGCAAGATCGGCGCCGGTGACACCGGGCGGGGCGACGCCGGCCGGAGCCGCACACGTCGCCGCCGATCGCGGCATGCGGTGGGAACCAGCCCGCTGGGTCTGGGCATCTCGATGCTGTGGCTCTCGCTGATCGTGCTGCTGCCGATCGCGGCACTGGTGGTCAAGAGTTTTGACGACGGGTGGAGTGGGTTCGCCTCGGCGATCACCGCCGACAACGCCCTCGCGTCGTTCCGCGTGACGATCGGTGTCTCGCTGGTCGTGGCGATCATCAACGTGGTGATGGGGACCATCGTGGCGTGGGTGCTGGTGCGCGACGACTTCCCCGGCAAACGCTTCGTCAACGCGCTGATCGACCTGCCGTTCGCGCTGCCGACGATCGTGGCGAGCCTGGTGCTGCTGTCGCTCTACGGACCCAACAGCCCGATCGGTGTCCACGTCAACGCCACCAGGTTCGCGCTCGTGATCGCCCTGACCTTCGTGACGCTGCCGTTCGTGGTGCGCCAGGTGCAGCCGGTGCTGATCGAACTCGACAAGGAAGTCGAGGAGGCCGCGGCTTCCCTGGGGGCGAGCAACCTCACCACGTTCCGACGGATCATCCTGCCCTCGCTGGTGCCGGCCATCCTGACCGGCGGTGGCCTCGCCTTCGCCAGGGCCATCGGCGAATTCGGTTCGGTGGTGCTGATCGGTGGCAACATCCCCGGTGACACCCAGGTGACCTCGCAGTACATCCAGCAGCAGATCGAGATCGACAGCCCGGTCTCGGCCGCGGCGGTGTCGGTGGTGCTGCTGGTCATCGCGTTCGTGGTCTTGCTGATCCTGCGGATCTTCTCCCAGCGCGCGTCACGCCGAGAGGAACTGAGCTGATGAAGGTCTCACCGCTGGCCCGCTACGGGCTGCGCACCATCGCACTGGCCTACCTGTTCATCCTCGTGGTGGTTCCGGTCGGACTGATCTTCTGGCGCTCCTTCGAGCACGGGTTCGGACAGTTCTGGGACTGGATCACCACACCGGCGGCGATCGCCGCACTGCAGCTGAGCCTGCTGATCCTGGTGATCGTGGTGCCGCTGAACGTGATCTTCGGCGTCGTGATGGCACTGGCCTTGGCGCGCAGCGACTTCCGCGGCAAGAAGCTGGTCGAAGGTGTGGTCGACATGCCCTTCGCGGTGTCACCGGTGGTCGTGGGTGTCGCACTGATCCTGTTGTGGGGGTACGGCGGCTGGTTCGGCGGTGTGGAGAACCTCGGCTTCCGGGTGATCTTCGGGCTGCCGGGTATGGTGCTGGCCACCATCTTCGTGACGCTGCCCTTCGTGGTCCGCGAGGTCGAACCGGTGCTGCGCGAGGTGGGCACCGAGCAGGAACAGGCCGCGGCGACCCTGGGTGCCAACAGCTGGCAGATCTTCTGGCGCATCACCTTGCCGGCGATCCGCTGGGGACTGATCTACGGCATCATCCTCACCGTCGCGCGCGCACTGGGTGAATACGGCGCGGTGACGATGGTTTCGTCGAATCTGCCCGGTGTGTCCCAGACGCTCACGCTGCTGGTGTCCTCGCGCTACACCGACGACTACAACGAGTTCGGCGCCTACGCCGCAGCCACCCTGCTGATGATCGTCGCGCTGGTGATCCTGTTCGCGATGACGTTCATCCAGCGCCGCGAGGTGGGTGACCACCAGGCGGTGGTCGACCGCAAGCGTGGCCAGGCCGACTCGGACGAGATCTCCGACGATGTCGGCGCAGTGCCGGAATCCGCGACCAGCGATCAGCCAACCCAGGGCGAGAAGGAGTACGTCTGATGACCATCTCGGTGCGAGGCGCGAACAAGCGCTATGGCGACTTCGCCGCACTCGACAACGTGTCGCTGGAGATCCCGGACGGATCGCTCACGGCGTTGCTCGGCCCGTCGGGATCGGGAAAGTCGACGCTGTTGCGGTCGATCGCCGGACTCGACGAGCTGGACTCGGGCGTCATCACGATCTCCGGTGACGACGTGACCGGGCTGTCGCCGCAGAAGCGCGACATCGGATTCGTGTTCCAGCACTACGCCGCCTTCAAGCACATGACCGTGCGCGACAACGTGGCCTTCGGTCTGAAGATCCGCAAGCGCCCCAAATCCGAGATCACGGCGCGGGTCGACGAGCTGCTGGAGGTGGTGGGGCTCACCGGTTTCCAGACGAGATACCCCGCACAGCTCTCCGGAGGCCAGCGCCAGCGGATGGCGTTGGCGCGGGCCCTCGCCGTCGACCCTCAGGTGCTGCTGCTCGACGAGCCCTTCGGTGCGCTCGACGCCAAGGTTCGTGAGGATCTGCGCCGCTGGCTGCGCCGCCTGCACGACGAGGTGAACGTGACGACAGTGCTCGTCACCCACGACCAGGCCGAGGCTCTCGACATCGCCGACCGGATCGCGGTGCTCAACCGCGGTCGGCTCGAACAGGTGGGCAGCCCCGACGACCTCTACGAGCGTCCGGCCAACGAGTTCGTCATGTCGTTCCTCGGGTCGGTGTCGCGGCTCAACGGCGCACTCGTGCGTCCCCACGACATCCGCCTGGGGCGTACACCGGATCTCGCGCTGGAGACGGCCGATCCGGCCTCGGCCCAGGCCGGTGTGCTCAAGGCACGCGTGGACCGTGTGGTGCGCTTGGGATTCGAGGTTCGCGTCGAGCTGACCGCCAGCTCCAGCGGGGAGTCGTTCATCGCGCAGATCACTCGCGGCGACGCCGAGGCGCTGGGATTGCGGGAAGGTGATGAGATCTTCGCCCGGGTGACGCATGTGCCCGAGACGGGGCTCATCAGCGTCTGATCGCGCGAGATCGGTCCTGTCGACCGATCTCGCCGACTGTGTGCGCCGCACCCCGCGTCGAGGACTCGCGACCTCTCGGGTAGCTCAGCGATCAGGTCATCGATGAGCGCCAAATCCTCAGGTGCCTCGAAGGTGGTGTCGGGCAACAGATCTGCATACGACTGCGCCACCACGTCGTAACTCACCCTGACGTGGTGGCGCATCGAGGTAACGCTCTCGGGCTCGCTCAGACGAGTTCTTTCAGGTGCAATCCCGCCAGCGCGTCGCCGACCAGACCGGCGGCGAGGGTGTTGCCGCCCTGCGGATCGATGAGCAGGAACGAACCGGTCTCGCGGTTGACGGTGTAGTCGTCGGCGGCGATCGGCTCGGCCACGGTCACCGTGAGGCGGCCGATCTGGTTGAGCTCCAACGTCTCCGGGGCATCCTCGACGGTCAGGGCCTGCTCGTCGAACAGTGCCTCGATGGCTCCGACGATCGCCGGGGTGGTCTTCGTGCCGTGCTTGAGGAGCAGTCTCGCGCCGGGACGGAGCGGCTTGTCGCCCAGCCAGCACACGGTGGCGGTGAACTGTGTGAGCGGCTCGGGCGCGTCGGCAGCGGCGGCGATGATGTCGCCACGGGAGATGTCGATGTCATCCTCGAGCAACAGCGTGACGCTGCGCCCGGTGTGTGCCGATGTCAGCGGGCCGTCGGCGGTGTCGATACCGGTCACGGTGGTGCGCGCGCCCGACGACGGGATCACCACCTCGTCACCGACCGACACCCGCCCGGCGGCGATCTGGCCGGCGTAGCCGCGGTAGTCGGGGTACTCCGGCGTGCGGGGACGGATCACGTATTGCACCGGCATCCGGAAGCCGATCGACTTGCGATCGGTCACATTCGGCACCGTCTCCAGGTGCTCGATCAGAGTCGGACCGTCGTAGAACGGCGTGCGCTCCGAGCGTGCGGCGACATTGTCGCCGTGCAGCGCCGAGACCGGGATCGACACCACCTGGTCGTCGGACCACCCGAGCGTACGGGTGAGGTCGGCGAAGTCGGCGCGGATGTCCTCGTAGGTCTGCGCGGCTTCGTCGACTCCGCTCTTGTCGATCACGAGGTCGATCTTGTTGACCGCCAGCACGAGTCGCGGAACACCCAGCAGCGCCAGCACGGCGGCGTGCCGTCGGGTCTGGGCGACCACGCCGTTACGCGCGTCGACCAGCAGGATGCCCAGCTGTGCGGTGGACGCACCCGAGACGGTGTTGCGGGTGTACTGGACGTGACCGGGTGTGTCGGCGAGCACGAACGACCGTGCGAGCGTGGCGAAGTAGCGGTAGGCGACGTCGATGGTGATGCCCTGTTCGCGTTCTGCGCGCAGCCCGTCGACCAGCAGTGACAGGTCGGGTCCGTCGAGGCCGCGGTCCACCGATGCGCGGGTGACCGCGTCGATCTGGTCGGCCAGAACCGATTTCGTGTCGTAGAGCAGTCGTCCGACGAGTGTGGACTTGCCGTCGTCGACCGAACCGGCAGTCGCGATGCGCAGGAGATCGGGGGAGTGGTTCATCAGAAGTATCCTTCGCGTTTGCGGTCTTCCATGGCCGCTTCCGACACCCGATCGTCACCGCGGGTGGCCCCGCGCTCGGTCAGCCGCGACGCCGCGACCTCGGCCAGCACTGCCTCGTTGTCCTTGGCGTCGGAGAGCACCGCGCCGGTGGTGGAGCCGTCGCCCACGGTGCGGTAGCGCACCGAAAGCGTCTGCAGCTCTTCGCCGTCGGCCGGGCCGCCCCACGATCCGGGGGTCATCCACATGCCGTCGCGCTGATAGACCGGCCGTTCGTGGGCGTAGTAGATCGACGGCAACGCCACGTTCTCGCGGGCGATGTAGCGCCACACGTCGAGTTCGGTCCAGTTCGACAGCGGGAACACGCGGACGTGTTCACCCGGTGCGTGGCGACCGTTGTACAGATTCCACAGCTCCGGACGCTGACGTTTGGGATCCCACTGCCCGAAGGCGTTGCGCAGCGAGAAGATCCGCTCCTTGGCACGCGAGCGCTCCTCGTCGCGCCGCCCGCCGCCGAACACCGCGTCGAAGCGGTTGTCGGTGATGGCGTCGAGCAGCGGAACGGTCTGCAGCGGGTTGCGCACACCGTCTGGGCGTTCGGTGAGGCGACCGTCGGCGAGATACTCCTCGACGCTGGCCACATGAAGGCGCAGGCCGTGCTTCTGGACCACTTCGTCACGGAAGGCCAGCACCTCGGGCAGGTTGTGACCGGTGTCTACGTGCAGCAGCGGGAAGGGCAGCGGCGCGGGCCAGAACGCCTTGAGCGCCAGATGCAGCATGACCGTCGAGTCCTTGCCACCGGAGAAGAGCACCACCGGCCGCTCGAACTCGCCCGCGACCTCGCGGAAGATGTGAATGGCCTCGGACTCCAGCGCGTCCAGCGTGGAGAAGTCGTCCTCGTTCTGCTCGGTGGTCACCGCATCCGGTCTTTCGTCGATGGTTGGCGTGAAATCGGTGCTTGTCATGAAACGTGCAATCCGCATTCGGTTTTGGTGGACCCCGCCCAGCGCCCCGACCTCGGGTCGGCACCTGGTGCGGGCTTGGCTGTGCAGGGTGCGCATCCGATCGACGGATAGCCTTCGTCGACAAGCGGATTGACGATCACGCCGCGGGCGTTGATGTAGTCGTTCATCTGCTCGTCCGACCATGCGGCGATCGGGTTGATCTTCACCAGTCCGAAACCCTCGTCGAAGGAGATGAGCGGGGCGTGGGCGCGGGTGGGTGCCTCCACGCGGCGGATGCCGGTCACCCAGGCGCTGTAGCTCGACAGCGTCGAGCGCAGCGGAACGACCTTGCGCAGCCGGCAGCACTCGCCGGGGTTGGAGGCGAACAGGTTGCGCCCGACCAGCTGATCCTGCTCGGCGACGGTGTGTTCGGGGGTGACGTTGATCAAGTCGATGTCATAGATCTGCTCGGCGGCGTCACGGGTGCCCAGCGTCTCGGCGAAGTGGTAACCGGTGTCGAGGAAGAGCACCTTGACCTTCTCGCCGTCGAGGTCGGCGCGGTCGATGGTGGAACAGGCCAGGTCGATCAGCGCGGCGTCCTGCATGTTCGAGGCCACCACGAAGTCCGAACCGAAGGTGCGCGCCGTCCACGTCAGCAGCTCCTCCGGAGTCGCCTCCGGACCGAGGTCGGCTGCACCCTGTTCGGCCACCTCACGCAGATAGGCCTCATTGCGCACTGCACTGCTCATCGAAGATCCTCCTCAGAGGCGCGCACGACCCAAGCGGCGAAGCGCTCGCCTTCCTCGCGATGTTTCATGAAGTTCCGCACGACCCGTTCGACGTAGTCGCCCAGTTCGGCAGAGGTCACCTTGTGCTGGCGGAGTTTGCGGCCGAACGCCGCCTCCTGGCCCAGGCTTCCACCGAGGTGAACCTGGAAACCCTCGACCTGATTCCCGTTGTCGTCATCGACCAGCTGACCCTTGAAGCCGATGTCGGCGATCTGGGCGCGGGCGCAGGAATTGGGGCAGCCGTTGATGTTGACAGTGATCGGCACGTCGAGGTCGGCGTTGATGTCGGCCAGGCGCTCCTCGAGTTCGGGCACCAGACGCTGCGAACGCTTGCGGGTCTCGACAAAGGAGAGTTTGCAGAACTCGATGCCGCTGCACGCCATCAGGTTTCGTCGCCACGGTGACGGACGGCCGGACAGTCCGAGTGGTTCGAGCTCATCGAGCAGTGTGGACACGTTCTCGTCGGGCACGTCGAGGACGATCAGCTTCTGGTACGGGGTGAACCGGATCCTGTCGGAGCCGGCCCGCTGCGCGGCGTCGGCCACCGACTGCAGGATCGTGCCCGACACGCGCCCGGCGATGGCGGCGAAGCCCACCGCGTTGAGGCCGTTGCGCAGCTTCTGCACGCGCACGTGGTCGATCTGCTCGGTCGGTTCGACGATCGACGGACCGTCCACGAGCTTGCGGTGCAGGTATTCGTCCTCGAGCACCTGACGGAACTTCTCGATGCCCCAGTCCTTGAGCAGGTACTTCAGCCGTGCCTTCGCGCGCAGGCGGCGGTAGCCGTAATCCCGGAAGATCGAGATCACGCCCTCCCACACGTCGGGCACCTCGTCGAGCGGAACCCATACGCCCAGACGCTGGGCGAGCATGGGATTGGTCGACAGACCACCGCCCACCCATACGTCCAGCCCCGGTCCGTATTCGGGGTGCTCCACGCCGATGAACGACACGTCGTTGATCTGGTAGGGCACATCGGGCTGACCGGAGATGGCGGTCTTGAACTTGCGCGGCAGATTCGAGTAGGTGGGGTCGCCCACGTAACGGCGCACGATCTCGCCGATCGCGGGCGTGGGATCGAGCACCTCGTCGAGGGACTCACCGGCCAGCGGTGAGCCGAGGATCACGCGCGGGGTGTCGCCGCAGGCCTCGGTGGTGTTGAGTCCGACAGCCTCGAGCCGCTGCCAGATGGTGGGGACGTCCTCGATGCGGATCCAGTGGTACTGGACGTTCTCGCGGTCGGACAGATCGGCGGTGTTGCGCCCGAACTCGATCGAGATCTCGCCGAGGGTGCGCAGCTGGGCGGCGGTGAGTGCGCCCGCGTCGCAGCGCACCCGCATCATGAAGTGTTCGTCTTCGATGATGTCGATGTTCTCGTCACCGGTCCAGGTGCCGTCGTAGCCCTGTTTGCGCTGGGTGTAGAGCCCCCACCAGCGCATACGTCCGCGCAGGTCTTGTTTGTCGATCGAGTCGAAGCCGCGATGGGCGTAGATGTTCTCGATCCGTGCACGCACGTTGAGCGGGTTGTCGTCCTTCTTGACCTGCTCGTTGGAGTTCAGCGGCTCGCGGTATCCGAGCTTCCACTGTCCCTCGGCCCGGCGTTTGGTGGGCCTGGGACGGGCTGCGCGACGTGACCGGTCGGCATCGGTGGGCGGCGTCATCGAAGCAAGACTCCTGAATCGTCTGCTCGCCGTTGACCAGCCCTCGGGCACGGCCGCCGGCGATGGTGGTGGTCATCACGGGCTGGGCGCGGCCGTCGTGAGTCTGCTCGACTCGGATCCGGGGGTCGGCAGCCGAGCGCGCGATGCGCATCTGCCGACGGTGGAGGCCGCTGGTCAGCGGCGACACCATGCGCTGTCGACGCGCATGAAGTCGATGTGGCGTCGCGCAGCGAGCCATACCCCGGCAGAGAACACCTGGCAATACTGCCACGCACGCGTATCGCTAGTCGAATCACGTGCGCGAGCGGTCGGCGGCATGCCGATTCGAAGCGCGCCGGGATCCGCGCCTACGCTGGTGAGTCGATCGCGCACATCATCTCGGTGCGGGGATCGGATGCGGGGAAGTGGAGGTTCGGCGGTGCACACACCGACGGTCGGCAGTACGGCACCGGCGGGCCGGGCTCCCGAGGAGATCCGGCCATCGGAGCCGACGCCGCTGGGACTGTATGTCCACGTCCCGTTCTGCGCTACGCGGTGCGGCTACTGCGACTTCAACACCTACACCGCCGGCGAGCTCGGCTCGACGGCCTCGCCGCAGTCGTGGATGCGGGCCGTGGACGGCGAGCTGGGCATGGCCGCAGCGCAACTTGGCACCGACCGTGCGCTGTCGACGGTCTTCGTCGGTGGCGGGACACCGTCGTTGCTGGGCGGGCAGGGCCTCGCCGAGGTGTTGGCGACCGTGCGGCGGCACTTTCCGGTGGCCGACGACGCCGAGATCACCACCGAGAGCAATCCGGAATCCACCGACCCGGAGTTCTTCGCAGCCATCCGGTCGGCCGGTTACACCCGCGTGTCGCTGGGCATGCAGTCCATGGCCCCGCATGTACTGGCGGTGCTCGACCGCACCCACACCCCCGGGCGGGCCCAGCAGGCGGCGCTCGAGGCGCGTGCTGCGGGCTTCGACCACGTCAACCTCGACCTGATCTACGGGACCCCCGGCGAGACCGATGACGATCTGCGCACGTCGCTGCACGCGGTCCTCGACGCCGGGGTCGATCATGTGTCCGCTTATGCGTTGATCGTCGAGGACGGGACAGCACTGGCCCGGCGCATCCGAAAGGGGCAGATCGCCGCACCCGACGACGACGTGCTCGCCGACCGATACGAGCTGATCGACCAGACGCTGCGCGGGGCCGGGATGGACTGGTACGAGGTGTCCAACTGGGCCGCAACCGACGATCCGTCGGCGCAGTGCCGGCACAACCTCGGGTACTGGCACGACGCGGACTGGTGGGGCATCGGCCCGGGCGCGCACTCCCATGTGGCCGGCCGGCGGTGGTGGAATGTCAAACATCCCGCG
The DNA here is from genome assembly GCF_014639795.1 of Gordonia jinhuaensis. Lineage (GTDB taxonomy): Bacteria > Actinomycetota > Actinomycetes > Mycobacteriales > Mycobacteriaceae > Gordonia_B > Gordonia_B jinhuaensis. The sequence continues at coordinate 18,449 of NZ_BMGC01000028.1, forward strand.
CGCTACGCCGAGTCGATCACCGCCGGGGAGCTGCCGGTTGCCGGGTCGGAGACGTTGAACGCCGACGAACACCACACCGAACGCGTGATGCTCACGATCCGCTGTCGTACCGGGCTGCCCGCCGCCGAACTCGACGCATCCGAACTGTCGAGGGCGCGCCGTGCCGTCGACGACGGTCTGCTCACCTGGGCCGGCGAGAACCTGGTACTGACCAGCCGCGGCCGGCTGCTGGCCGACGGGGTGGTGCGCTCGATTCTGGTCGCTGATCGATCGGCGGCGTGAGTTCTGCCGGTCGGGCGATGGGCAGATCGGCCAGTGACTCGCTCGCGGTCTGACCGGGTGCCACAGCGTCGAGGTCGAGCATCCGGGCGTGGATGACATTGCGATTGCGCAGCGCCGAGCGCACCGCCCGGTGCAGACCGTCCTCCAGATAGATCTCGCCGTGCCAGCGCACCGCATGCGCGAACAAGTCGCCGTAGAACGTCGAATCCTCCGACAGCAGCCGGTCGAGGGCGAGGACGGTGGTGACCGTGGTGAGCTCGTCGAGCCGGAACTGTCGAGGCGGGATCTTGGCCCAGTCGCGATGGGTCAGACCGTGATCGGGGTAGGGCTTGCCGTCACGGACACCACGGAAGATCATCGCCGTCCTCGATTGCGCTCGTCGCGAACAAAGCCTGCTCGCGACGACACTACCTGCGGCCATGCCGGTCGGCGGGGGTCGTCCTGAACTAAACTCGAACAACGCGGCGTATCCGACGGGGGCGTGCGCGACGTGCAACGACGGTCGAGGAGGTGTGTGGTCGGTGTCGAGTACCGATGACAGGCGGTTCGAGATCCTCCGCGCGATCGTGACCGACTATGTGGAGACACAGGAACCGATCGGGTCCAAGGCGCTGGTCGAGCGGCATCAGCTCGGGGTGTCGAGTGCCACCGTGCGCAACGACATGGCTGTGCTCGAGGCCGAGGGCTACATCACCCAGCCGCACACGAGTTCGGGTCGTGTGCCCACCGACAAGGGCTACCGGTTGTTCGTGGACCGGATCAGCGAGATCAAACCACTGTCGAATGTCGAACGCCGCACCATCTTGAACTTCCTCGATTCCGGTGTCGATCTCGACGACGTGCTGCGACGCAGCGTGCGACTGCTGTCCCAACTGACCCGGCAGGTCGCGATCGTGCAGTACCCGGTCTTGTCGCTGTCGACGGTGCGGCATCTCGAGGTCGTCTCGCTCACCCCGTCGCGGCTGCTGCTGGTGCTCATCACCGACACGGGCCGGGTCGAACAGCGCATGGTCGACCTGCAGGAAGAGGTTGGTGACGACGACGTCGCCCGGCTGCGCGAGCTGTTCTCCGGCGCCCTGCACGGTAAGCGGCTCGAGGACGCCTCCCACGAGGTCGCCGAGCTGGCCAACACCGCACCCGAGGAGTTGCGTGGTCCGGTGCTGCGGGTGGCGACCGTGCTCATCGAGACGCTGGTCGAACACCATGACGACCGGCTCGTGATGGGTGGCACCTCGAACCTGGCCCGCGCGGCTGCCGATTTCGCCGCCTACGCCGGATCGATGAAGCCGGTGCTCGACGCACTCGAGGAACAGGTGGTGCTGCTCAAGCTGCTGGCCGCCGCCCAGAACCCGGGGACCGTCACCGTGCGTATCGGCGAGGAGAATGAGACCGCCAACCTGCGTGGGGCTTCCGTGGTGTCCACCGGGTACGGTTCTTCTGGCGCTGTATTCGGCAGCCTGGGAGTGCTCGGGCCCACCCGCATGGACTATCCGGGAACGATCGCCTCGGTGGTGGCCGTTGCCAGATATGTCGGCGAGGTCCTCGCGGACCGGTAGTGACGCGTATCGGTGAGGGCGCCGACCGCTGCCTCCCCACAGGCACAGACGACTTGTCAACCATGACGAACTGATCGAAGGACTGCGTTTTCGTGGCTCGTGACTATTACGCAATTCTCGGTGTACCGGCGGGCGCCGGTGACGCCGAGATCAAACGTGCCTACCGCAAACTGGCACGGGAACTGCACCCGGATGTAAACCCCGACCCGGCCGCGCAGGAACGCTTCCACGACGTGCAGGCCGCATACGAGGTGCTCTCGGATCCGGAGAAGCGTCGCATCGTCGACGCCGGTGGCGACCCGCTCGCCGGTGCCGGAGCAGGTGGGTTCGGCGGCTTCGGCGGTGGTGCCGGCGGGTTCGGCGGAGGTCTCGGCGATGTCTTCGAGGCGTTCTTCGGAGGCAGTGCCGGCGGTGGTCGCGGACCCCGCGGTCGCGTGCAGCCCGGCTCGGATGCACTCATTCGTATGAGTCTGGACCTCGAGGAATGCGCCACAGGTGTCAGTCGTGAGGTGACCGTGGACACCGCGGTGCTCTGCGACGTGTGCCAAGGCGCGGGCACCAACGGAGACTCCACACCCATCACCTGCGACACCTGTAAGGGTGCCGGTGAGATCCAGTCGGTGCAGCGCTCCTTCCTCGGCCAGGTGATGACGTCGCGGCCGTGTCCCACGTGCGGAGGCACCGGCGAGGTCATCCCGGACCCCTGTCACAAGTGCGCGGGTGCCGGCCGGGTGCGTGCCCGCCGGACGATCACGGTGAAGATCCCCGCCGGCGTCGCCGATGGCATGCGCGTGCGACTTGCCGGTCAGGGCGAGGTCGGTCCCGGTGGCGGCCCGGCCGGCGACCTGTACGTGGAGATCAACGAGAAGCCGCATGACGTCTTCGTCCGTGACGGCGACGACCTGCACTGCACCGTGAAGGTGCCGATGGTCTCGGCGGCTCTGGGCTCGTCGCTGGACGTGACGACGATCCTGGGCAACACCGTGACGGTGCGGATCGATCCGGGAACCCAACCCGGTGAGATCGCCAAGGTCAAGGGTGCGGGAATGCCACATCTGCACACCGAAGTGCGTGGCACGCTCAACGTCCACCTCGACGTGGTGGTGCCCAGCAAACTGGACTCACGCAAGACCGAGCTGCTCACCAAGTACCAGGAACTGGCCGCCGACGAGAAGGTGGAACTGGTCGACGCGTCGAACAACTCCGGCAACGGCAGCCTGTTCAGTCGGCTGCGCAACGCCTTCGCCGGCCGCTGACCGGGCGTCGTGGGGTTACCTGTCTTCTACCTCGAACCGGATGGCGCGCAGCCGTTGCCCGGCGTCGGCTCGAGTGTGCGCCTCTCGGGCCCGGAGGGCCATCACGCCGTCGCGGTGACGCGCATCCGGGCGGGTGAGCAGATCCTTGTCGGCGACGGCGCGGGATCGCTGGCGCGATGTGAGGTCACCGGCACCGCCGGCAAGGACGTGCTGACCGCCGACGTGGTGGAGCTGCGAGTCACACCGCCGCCGAACCCGCTGGTCACCGTGGTGCAGGCGCTGCCCAAGTCGGAACGCTCGGAGCTCGCGGTCGACCTGGCCACCGAGGCCGGCGCCGATCGCATCGTGGCCTGGCAGGCCGCGCGGTGCGTGGCCAGGTGGGCCGGACCCCGCGCGGCCAAAGGCATCGCCCGATGGCGGGCGACCGCGCGAGCCGCGGCGAAACAGAGTCGGCGCCCGTGGATCCCGACGGTCGACGGCCCCATCGACACGGCACAGCTGCTCCAGCAGGTGCACGCTGTACTCGACGCCGGCGGTGCGGTCGCGGTTCTGCACGAACAGGCGCACACTCCTCTTGCCGAACTCGCAGCTGGTCTGGATCCGGCGACGCCCTCGGAGCTGATGCTGGTCGTGGGGCCCGAGGGCGGGCTCGACGACTCCGAGGTCGACGCGATCGTGGCCGCCGGTGGTACACCGGTGCTGCTGGGGCCGCAGGTGCTGCGCACCTCGAGTGCCGCCGCCGTTGCCCTGGGCGCGCTCGGCGTACTCACCGACCGCTGGTCTCCGGCGGCAGAGGGCTGACGCCGGGTCGGCGGACGTGAGCGGGTCATCCGGCGGCGCCGCGCACCCGGATGGACTGGATATCCGGATGGACTGACAACCCGATGGACTGGGGCACCGAACGGACGAGGGGATTCTCATGCTGATCAGGACGCGACTGGCCTACGGTCCGCATCGCTCGCAGTTCGGCAAGCTGATGCTCACGCGTGATGCCGCGGCAGCCGAGCACATCCCCGTGGTCGTGCTCGTCCACGGTGGGTACTGGCATGACGACTATTCGCTGACGTTGGAGAACGCGGTCGCCCGCGACCTGATGAGTGCGGGCGCGCTGGTGTGGAACGTCGAATACCGGCGGCTCGGCGCAGACGGCGGGGGTTGGCCCGACACCGGTCGCGACGTGGTCGGCGCGCTCGAACTGCTCGCCGAGGAGATCCCCGCCGCGCTTCCCGGCGCCGTCGCGGCCCGACTGGACCTCGACAACGTCACGGTGATCGGCCACTCGGCAGGCGCTCAGCTGGCCATCTGGGCGGTGGCGCAGATCGCCGCCCGCATCCGCGCAGCCGGGCGGGTGTCGACGGTGATCGCGCAGGCCGGCGTGCTGGATCTGGTCGCCGCCGGACAAGCGGGCCGCCGCAGCACCCGTGAACTCCTCGGGGTGGCCTACGACGACGCCCCCGAGCGCTATCGACTGGCCTCGCCTGCACATCAGACGCCGTTCGACGCCCGGGTGGTCGCCATCCACGGGCGCGACGACGTGAACGTCGACCCCGAGGTGTCGATCGCTTACGTGGAGGCGGCGCGTGCGGCGGGACAGTCCGCTGAACTCGTGTTGATCGACGGCGAGGCGCACAACGCCTTCCTCGATCCGCACACCCAGAGCCACCGCGCCACGATGCGAGCTGCGGGTCTGATCGCCGACGACGACCTCGTCGAGCCCGCGCAGGGTCACTCGTGACCTGGTCGGCATCGACGTAGACTGGCTGTGATCACCGCATATCGATCACCGCATATCGCCGGACGGCCGGCGCGAACGAATTACAGGAGCGACCTCCTCAGTGAGCAATTCCTCAATGGGAAATGACGGCACCGTGGGCCATGACGACACCGCGGGCAGCACGACTAGCGCGCAGCATTCGCAGGTCACGTCGAACGTCGAGGTCGCCTCGGATGTGGTGATGGGCCTGCTGGGTGCCGCCGATGCCAATCTGCGGGCCCTCGAATCCACACTCGCCGCCGACATCCACGTGCGCGGCACGAAGATCACACTGCGGGGGGAGCCGGCCGACGTCGCCTCCGCCGAGCGGGTGCTGGAGGAGCTGGTGTCGATGGTGAGCCGGGGGACCCCGGTCACCCCCGACACGGTGCGTCGCAGCGTCGGGATGCTCACCGACGGATCGGGGGAGTCACCTGCCGAGGTGCTCAGCCTCGACATCATCTCCCGTCGCGGCAAGACGATTCGGCCCAAGACCCTCAACCAGAAGCGCTATGTCGACGCGATCGACACGCACACCATCGTCTTCGGCATGGGGCCGGCCGGAACGGGTAAGACCTACCTGGCGATGGCCAAGGCGGTCCAGGCGCTGCAGGCCAAGAAGGTCAACCGGATCATCCTGACCCGCCCTGCCGTCGAGGCCGGAGAGAACCTGGGCTTCCTGCCGGGCACGCTGCACGAGAAGATCGACCCGTATCTGCGCCCGCTGCACGACGCGCTGCACGACATGATGGATCCCGAGGCCATTCCGAAGCTGATGGAGGCCGGCGTCATCGAGGTGGCGCCGCTGGCCTACATGCGCGGCCGCACACTCAACGACGCCTTCATCATCCTCGACGAGGCGCAGAACACCACCGGCGAACAGATGAAGATGTTCCTGACCCGGCTGGGGTTCGGATCCAAGATCGTGGTCACCGGCGACATCACCCAGGTGGACCTACCCGGCGGTGCCGAGAGCGGGCTGTCGGCGGCCAGCCGCATCCTGGCAGGAATCGACGACATCCACTTCTCGATGCTGACCAGCGCCGACGTCGTCCGACACCGACTGGTCGCCGACATCGTGGACGCCTATGTGCGTTCGGACGAGGCGGCCCGGTTCGAGGCGGGCGGTAACCGCGCCGCACGCCGGGCGTCGGGTCGTGGACACCGGTGACCGCACCCACACCGGCAACAGCACCCGCGCGAACACCCACATCGACGACAACAGTGCAGGAGACGGCATGACGATAGAGGTGTCCAACGAATCGGGGATCGAGGTCCCCGAGGCGCTCCTGGTCGATGCCGCGGGCTTCGCGATGGCCAAGATGGACGTCCATCCGGCCGCCGAGCTCTCGATGGTGCTGGTCGACAGCGAGACGATGGCCGAACTGCACATGCGTTGGATGGATCTGCCCGGACCCACCGACGTGATGAGTTTCCCGATGGACGAGCTCACCCCCGGTGGTCGTCCCGACACACCCGAGCCCGGCCCCGCCATGCTCGGAGACATCGTGCTGTGCCCGGAATTCGCCGCCGGACAAGCGAAGTCCGCCCAGCACTCGATCGAGCACGAGATGACGATCCTCGTGATCCACGGTGTCCTGCATCTCCTCGGATTCGATCACGCCGAACCCGAGGAAGAGAAGCAGATGTTCGGTATCCAGCAGCAGATCATCGAGGACTTCTACGACGACCGGCTCGCTCGAGAGCGTGAGATGCGCCTGGCCGAGCGGGATACCGAACTGCTGCGTCAGACCGGCTTCGGCACCTCCGACGACGCGTCGGAGCGCTGAGCCTGCGGTGCCCGAGTATCTGCCGCTGCTGATCGTGGCGATCGTCATGGTCCCGATCAGCGGCTTCTTCGCCGCACTCGACACCGCGCTGGTGACGGTCTCCAAAGCCCGGGTCGACGATCTGGTGAAGGACGGTCGGGCCGGTGCTGCGACACTCGTCGCGATCCTGCCGCGCCGCGCCAACTACGTTGCGCTCACGGTGTTCCTGCGGGTGGTGTGTGAGGCCATCGCCACGGCCTGCTTCACCGTCTTCACCGTCGCCAACATCGGCGTCGGCTGGGGACTGCTGGTGGCTATCGTGGTCGCGGCGCTGATCAACTACGTGGCGATCGGCATCGGGCCGCGCACACTCGGACGCCAACACGCCTACTCGCTGGCGATCCCGTCGTCGTATCTGCTCAAGGGTGTCGGGGTGCTGTTGGGCCCGTTGACTCGCCTGCTGATCCTGGTCGGTAACGCGATCACGCCCGGCAAGGGATACCGCAACGGACCGTTCGCCACCGAGGTCGAGCTGCGCGAACTGGTCGATCTGGCCGAGGCCCGCGGCGTCGTCGACGCCGACGAACGCAAGATGATCCAGTCGGTGTTCGATCTCGGCGACACGCTCGCACGGGAGGTGATGGTCCCGCGCCCGGAGATGATCTGGATCGAGGCCGACAAGACCGCCGCGCAGGCGATGAGCCTGGCGGTGCGTTCGGGACATTCTCGGATCCCGGTGATCGGCGAGAACTCCGACGATGTCCTGGGTGTGGTGTACCTCAAGGACTGTGTCGAGCAGACCCTTGCCGGCAATCAGGAGGCGCGGGTACTGGTCGCCGACCTGATGCGCCCCGCCGAATTCGTGCCCGACACCAAGCCACTCGACCAGGTCCTCGCAGACATGCAGCGCATCCGTAACCACATGGCCCTGCTGGTGGACGAATACGGCGGCATCGCGGGCCTGGTCACCATCGAGGACGTGCTCGAGGAGATCGTCGGGGAGATCAACGACGAATACGACTCCGACGAGCCCGCACCCGTGACCGAGACCGAGCCGGGCGTGTACCGGCTCTCGTCGCGGCTGCCGATCGAGGACCTCGGCGAACTCTTCGATGTCGAGATCGACGAGGAGGATGTCGACACCGTCGGCGGTCTGGTCGGACTGATCCTCGGACGCGTTCCGCTACCGGGTGCGCGAGTGGAGAAGGACGGCATCGAACTGGTCGCCGAAGGCGGTACCGACCGCAAGGGACGGCTGCGCATCACCTCGGTCATCGCCCGTCGGGTGCCCGGCGTGGATGACGACACGGATTCGGCCTCGCGTAAGTCCGGCGGAAACACGACGAGCGGCGATCGTGTCGCGCAGCGCGACGGTTCGGATGCCGATGACCACAGCGGATCGAGCGAACCGGCCCGGAAAGGGTGAGACGATGAGGCGGATGGGACGGCTGGGGTGACGGCGGCGCGCCGAGTCGGGTAGGAATTGACTATTCAGTGGTGTCGCCGGACGGGTGAGCCCACAAACGAGAGGACCCGCTTGGTGCCGTCAGAGGCGCTCGATCCGCAGGACGCGAAGCTGATCACGCTGGCGCGCGGCGCACTCGCACGCGCCGAGGCGTCCTCGGCGGCAGCTGTGCGCGACATCGACGGGCGTACCTACGCCGCGGCCGAGGTGGAGCTACCCTCGCTGCGGTTGTCGGGTTTGCAGGCCGCGGTCGCGGCGGCGGTCTCCTCCGGCGCACCCGGACTCGAGGCGGCGGTGATCATCGGTGCCGACGCCACCGACCCCGGGGTCGCTGCCGTCACCGAACTCGGCGGACCCGCGGCGTACGTGCTGATCGCCGACGTCCGCGCACAGGTGCTCGACCGCATCGGTGGTGACCGATGAACCCGGACTTCCCCTTCGAGATCGACCCCGGCTTCCGTTCGGGATTCGTGTGTTTCGTCGGCCGCCCCAACACCGGCAAGTCGACGTTGACCAACGCGCTGGTCGGCGACAAGATCGCGATCACCTCCAACCGTCCGCAGACCACCCGGCACACCATCCGCGGCATCGTCAATCGTCCTGACGCCCAACTGATCCTGGTCGACACCCCAGGTCTGCACCGACCGCGCACCCTGCTCGGTCAGCGACTCAACGATCTGGTCCGCGACACCTACACCGAGGTCGACGTGATCTGCGTGTGTATCCCTGCCGACGAGCCGGTGGGCCCCGGCGACCGGTGGATCGTCTCGCAGGTGACGTTGATGGCGCCGTCGACGACGATCGTCGGGGTGGTGACCAAGATCGACCGGGTCACGCCGGATCGCGTCGCCAAACAGCTTCTCGCGCTGTCGGAACTGCTCGGATCCGACCATGAGGTGGTGCCGGTGTCGGCGCGCACGGGTGAGCAACTCGACGTCCTCGTCGACGTCCTGGTCTCGAAGATGGAACCAGGGCCCGCGTTCTACCCCGACGGTGAACTCACCGACGAGCCGGAGAACGTGCTGATGGCGGAGTTCATCCGGGAGGCCGCACTCGAGGATGTCCACGACGAGCTCCCGCATTCGCTGGCCGTGGTGATCGAAGAGGTGATCCCGCGCGAACAGACCAATCCGGATCTCCCGCCGATGGTCGACGTCCACGCGATCCTCTACGTCGAGCGCGACAGCCAGAAGGGGATCGTGATCGGCAAACGCGGTGCGCGACTCAAAGAGGTCGGGACGAAGGCGCGCACGCAGATCGAGAAGCTCTTGGGCGCCCGGGTCTACCTGGACCTGCACGTGAAGGTCGCCAAGGACTGGCAGCGTGATCCCAAACAACTCGGGCGACTCGGATTCTGAGATGAGTCGGGTTCTCCAGATGATGCCGCCCGCACGAGCGGTCACTCATCCCCGGACGGCGCATGAGCAGTTCGCGAACGGAGGCAGTCGATGACGGGTGCAGGTTCAGGGCGCGGCGACGGGTCCGACCACACCGACGGGTCCGACCACACCGATAGGCCCGACCACGCCGACGGGCCCGATCGGTCGGAGCCGTCGGTGATCGATGCCGAAATCGTCGATCTGCCCGGTCACGATGAGCACGACCGACCCGCAGACACCTCCGATGCCGATTCGGGCACCACAGACGTCGCCCGCGCCGGCGAATATGACGGCGGCGAATATGACGGCGGCGAACACGGCGGCGGCGAACACGGCGGCGGCGAACACGGCGGCGGTCTGGACCGGCCGGGTGAGCACCGGGCAGACCTCAACCGGGTCGACGACCACCTCGTCGCCGAGGAGGCCTACCGCGACCGGGCCGCCGAGGGCGCCGATGTGTCCGACGGTGAGCGGCAACCCGCCCATCGTTTCCACGTCGAGCAGGGGATCGAATCGGTCGCCGACCTGTTGCGGTCGTGGACCTTCTGGCTCGCGCCGATTCTCGCCGTGCTCGCGGTGATGACGATCCTCGGCGTGTCCTACATCAGCGCGATCGTGAACCCCGAGCACAACCTGCACGACTTTCACATCGCGTTGGTCAATCAGGATGTCGGTGGCAAGACGGGTATCACCCCCGACGCTCCCGAGGCGAACTTCGGCAATCAGGTTGCCGACGGCATCGTCGCCGGCACCAAGGGCACCGGCGTGATCATCGACCGGACGAGCATCGGCGACGCCTTCGACCGACTCGACCGCGCCAAGGCCTACGGAGTGGTGATCATCCCCTCCAACTTCACCTCCTCGACGGTGATCTTCGGGGCGTCGGCATTGACCGAGATCTCCCCGCAACCACCGATGGTCGACATCCTCTACGACCGTCGACAGGGTGCTTTCGCCTCGTCCATCACCCAGACGTTCTCCCGAACTGTGCAGAAGACCGTCAACGAGCAGTTCGGCCAGCAGCTCAGTGCCACCGTGCGCGAGCAGGCGGGCAACGCCCCGATCTCCGGCGCTGCACAGCTGGCTCTGTCGCAACCGGTGCGCTTCGAGATCACCGAGGCCAACCCGCTACCCGACTCGGCGTCGGCCGGACTGACGGCCTTCTACTACACGATCATGGTGTTGCTCGCGGGGTTCACCGGCGCGATGGTGGTGCACACGATCGTCGACTCGACAGCGGGCTTCACCCCCTACGAATTCGGTCCGATCTATCAGTTGCGCAGCAGACGGCCGATGTCGCGGTGGGGCGTCCTGATGGCCAAATGGCTGATGATCTGGGTGGTCGCGGTGCTGCAGTCGACGCTCTACATAGCGGTCTGCAAGGCGGTGGGTATGTACATGCCGAATGTCTTCGAGTTGTGGCTGTACTCGGTGCTGGCCATCACCGCGATCGGCTTCACCGCGATGTCGGTGAGTGCGGTGTTCGGTCCGCCGGGCCTGATCCTCAACCTGATCTTCTTCGTCATCCTCGGTCTGCCCGCCTCCGGCGGCGCGTTGCCACTGCAGGCCAGTCCGCGATTCTTCGGTGTGATCGCCCATGTCGAGCCGATGCACCAGGTGTATCTGGGAGTCCGTTCCATCCTGTTCTTCGACGGCAGCTTCGCCGCGGGACTGGGGTCGGCGCTGATCATGACCGTGGTGGGTCTGGTGTTCGGCCTGCTGTTCGGTCTGATCGGCACCAAGTACTTCGACCATCGTGGCTGGGACCGGCTGCCGGGCAGCTTCGAGCGCAACACTGGCCACAGGGGTAAAGGCCACCGCGGGCGCCGCGAACCCCGCGGGCACGCCGCGGAACACGCCGACAGCGCGGACGAGACCGCCGCGGAGCACGCCCGTCACCGACGGCTGCCCGGACTGCGACGCGCTGAACGGATCGGTGCCGAGTCGCAGTGATCTGCCGCGGCGGTGACACAATGACGCTGTGCGTGTCTACCGGGATCAGGCAGTGGTGGTGCGCCAGCACAAGCTGGGCGAGGCCGACCGCATCATCACGCTGCTGACCCGCGAGCACGGACTGGTCCGCGCCGTCGCCAAGGGCATCCGCCGTACCCGATCGAAATTCGGCGCCCGACTCGAACCCTTCGCGCATGTGGATGTGCAGTTGTATCCGGGCCGCAACCTCGACGTGGTGACCCAGGCGGTGAGTATCGAGTCGTATGCGTCGGCGATCGTCGGTGACTACGGCCGCTACACCACCGGATGTGCGATCCTCGAGACCGCCGAACGGCTCGCCGGCGAGGAACGCGCACCGGCTGATCGACTCCACCGTCTCACCGTGGGTGCGCTGCGTGCCGTCGCGGCGGGTGAACGCGAACGTCAGCTCGTCCTCGACGCCTTCCTGCTCCGGGCGATGGACTTCGCCGGCTGGATGCCGGCGCTGGAGTGCTGCGCGCGGTGCGGACAGCCCGGCCCTCATCGGGCGTTCCACGTCGCAGTCGGCGGCTCGGTGTGCGTGCACTGCCGCCCTCCCGGCTCGGCGACACCCTCACCCGGGGTTCTCGACCTGATGGACGCCATGTACCGGGGACAGTGGGAGCACACCACCCAGGCGAGCGCGTCGATGCGCAGTCAGGCCAGCGGGTTGATCGCCGCGCATCTGCAGTGGCATCTGGAACGCCAGCTGCGCACACTGCCGCTGATCGAACGTGCCGAGCCCCACCGCAGGGACACCGACGAATCCAAGGTCGCCGGGAGCGCCTGAGCCTCGCTCCGCGACGGTCCGCGACAGCGGAGACCACCGATGTCCGTATCGTTGGGGCGACCAGTTGTCCGCCGACCAGATGCCCATTGCATCTGCGCCCGGCGCCACGGCGAAAGGATGCCCGGTGATCATGCGACGCGGCGGCGCACGCTCGGCCGACGGGAGCGACCCGACCACCAAGTCCGTTCGCCCACCCGACCCGCATCCCTCCGGTGCGGTCGCGCCGGTGTTGCCGCGCGAACTCGTCCCGCGCCATGTCGCGCTGGTGATGGACGGCAACGGACGCTGGGCCACCGACCGCGGACTCCCGCGCACCGAGGGACACAAGCGCGGCGAGGCCGTGCTCATGGATGCGGTGTGCGGTTGCATCGAGATGGGCGTCGAATGGCTCTCGGCGTATGCCTTCTCCACCGAGAACTGGTCGCGCAGTCCCGAGGAGGTGCGCTTCCTGATGGGCTTCAACCGCGATGTCATCCGCCGCCGACGCGACGAGATGAACGAGATGGGTGTGCGGGTCCGGTGGGCCGGTCGCCGTCCGCGACTGTGGCGCAGCGTGATCCGCGAGCTCGAGGTGGCCGAGGAGCTCACCCGCGACAACACGGTGATGACCCTGACGATGTGCGTGAACTATGGCGGACGAGCCGAGATCGCCGACGCCGCACGGGAGATCGCACGACGGGTGGCCGCCGGTGAGATCGACCCGGAGCGGGTGGACGAGCAGATGCTCGCTCGCCACCTCGACGAGCCCGACATGCCCGACGTCGACCTGTTCCTGCGGCCCTCCAGCGAACAACGGATTTCCAACTTCCTGCTGTGGCAGTCGGCCTACGCCGAATTCGTGTTCCAGGAGAAGCTGTTTCCCGATTTCGACCGCCGCGACCTGTGGGCCGCCTGCGTCGAGTACGCCGCGCGTGACCGCCGCTTCGGCGGCGTCAACGAACCGCTGAAGCAGGGTGGCGCCTGATGGGTGAGGCTTCTCGCGTCGACCTCGGCGGTGATCACGGGCCTGAGCGCGACGAGCCCGCCGAGGTGCTGATGGCCCGGCTGGGGAGGTTGCTCTCCGAGGTCGCTGTCGTGGACTCGATGTCCGACGGCGCGATCATGGTCGACTTCCGGGGGACTCGGGCGATCGTCCGGTCGCTGACGCTGGCCGACGGACTCGACGTGCTGTCGCTAACACAGGTGGTGGCCTGGGATCTGCCGAACACCGACGCGCTGCGCGACGACATCGAGCGGTTGGGTTCGGAACTGAACTTCGGCGCACTCAAACGCAGCAGCGCCGCCGACGTCACCTGTGATGTGCTGCTGCACTACACATTTCCGGGCGGGAATCTCACCGACCTCGCGTTGCTGACGCTGGTCCACATGGTGCTCGCCTCCGGTGTCGACCTGCATGAGGCACGGACCGGCTAGGTCGAGTCGGTGGCCTCGGGTTCAGTCGGTGGCCTTAGGTTCGGTCGGCTGCCGTGCAGTGCCCGCAGCGGCCGAAGATCTCAACGGTGTGGCTGACGTCGGTGAAACCGTGTGTGCGTGCGACGTCGCCTGCCCAGCGCTCGACCTCGGGAGCTTGGATCTCCACGGTGGTCCCGCAGTCGCGGCACACCAGGTGATGGTGATGGCCGGTGGAGCAGTGGCGATATTGCGACTCGCCGGCGTCGGTGCGCAACACGTCGATCTGGCCGGCATCGGCCAACGCCTGCAGATTGCGGTACACCGTGGTCAAGCCGATCGACTCGCCGTCGGCGCGCAACTGTTCGTGTAGCTCCTGGGCCGAGCGGAACTCGTCGCTGCGGGAGAGCGCGGTCGCGATGGCGTCGCGCTGGCGGGTGGAGCGTACCGCCGTCGCCGGGCGAAGGCCGGTCGCCGAATCGGCGGCTGCGGCACCCTTCCGGGATCCCGTGGTGCTCATCGCTGCTCCTGTGTCGTCTCGGTGCGGTCGGCGTCGTCAGCGTGTGTGTGCTGAGTGCCGCGAACCGTCTCCTCGGCGTGGGCGACCGCGTCGGAGACGATATGGGCGAGATGCTCGTCGGCGAGGTGGTAGACGATCTCGCGACCTCGTCGGGTCCCGGTCACCACGCCCGCGGACTTGAGCACGCGCAGATGCTGGCTGACCAGCGGCTGGGTCACACCGAGTGCGCCGACGAGCTCGTGGACGCACTGCGGGCGCTGGTCGAGCTGGAGTACGAGTCCGATGCGTACGGGCGCCGCCAGCGCCCGTAGGAGTTCGCCGGCCGCGGCGATCGTGGTGGCGTCGGAGCCCGCGTCGGTCGGCATCATCGTGCGTCGGCCCACATCGCTCGCGGTTGTCCCATGCCAGTGCGCCCCTTCGTCCGTGATTAACGGTAACCATTTTCATATTCATGAGCACGCATGTCAATGCCGGGCAACTACCCGGGGTCTCGGCAGGGGGGCACGGTAGGCACACGCCGCCGGCGGCACCGGACCGCGGCGGAGGTCGGTCGGTGCTGCGGTTAGGCTGTATCGGTAGCACGTGTGCAGGTCGGGTGGCGTCCAACGCTGACGACCAGCCGCCGTCGCACGCCCAACACCTTCGATCACAGACCTGGAGTGAAGAACCACCGTGGCCTCCAAGACCAACCGCGTCGATACCGTCGTCAACCTCTGTAAGCGCCGGGGACTGGTGTACCCGTGCGGCGAGATCTACGGCGGTACGAAGTCGGCCTGGGATTACGGCCCGCTCGGCGTGGAGCTCAAGGACAACATCAAGAAGCAGTGGTGGCGCAACATGGTCACCAGCCGCGACGATGTGGTGGGGCTGGATTCGTCGGTGATCCTGCCGCGTCAGGTGTGGGTGGCCTCCGGTCACGTCGACGTGTTCAACGATCCGCTGGTGGAGTGCCTGAACTGCCACAAGCGTCATCGTCAGGACCACCTGCAGGAGGCCTACGCCGACAAGAAGGGGATCGATGACCCCGACTCGGTACCGATGACCGAGATCGTGTGTCCCGACTGTGGCACGAAGGGTCAGTGGACCGCGCCGCGCGACTTCAACATGATGCTCAAGACCTACCTGGGACCCATCGAGTCCGAGGAGGGGCTGCACTATCTGCGTCCGGAGACCGCACAGGGCATCTTCATCAACTTCAAGAACGTGATGACCACCGCGCGCAAGAAGCCGCCGTTCGGCATCGGGCAGATCGGCAAGAGCTTCCGCAACGAGATCACCCCCGGCAACTTCATCTTCCGCACCCGCGAGTTCGAGCAGATGGAGATGGAGTTCTTCGTCAAGCCCGGCGAGGACGAGCACTGGCACCAGTACTGGATCGACTACCGCCAGCAGTGGTACCTCGACCTGGGCATCGACCCGGACAACATCCGCCTCTACGAGCATCCGAAGGAGAAGCTCTCGCACTACTCCAAGCGCACCGTGGACCTCGAATACCGCTTCGAGTTCGCCGGCAGCACCTGGGGTGAGCTCGAGGGTGTGGCCAACCGCACCGACTTCGACCTGTCCACACACACCGCGCATTCCGGCGAGGACCTGTCGTTCTTCGACCAGGCGACCGGTGAGCGCTTCACGCCGTACGTGATCGAGCCCGCGGCCGGCCTCACACGGTCGCTGATGGCCTTCCTCGTCGACGCCTACACCGACGAGGAGGTGCCGAATGCCAAGGGCGGCACCGACACCCGCACGGTGCTCAAACTCGATCGCCGACTGGCGCCGGTGAAGGCCGCGGTTCTCCCGCTGTCGCGCAACGAGCAGCTCTCGCCGAAGGCCAAGGCTCTGGCCGCAGAGCTGCGCCAGTATTGGAACGTGGAGTTCGACGACGCCCAGGGCATCGGCAAGCGCTACCGCCGTCAGGACGAGATCGGCACCCCGTTCTGTGTGACCGTCGACTTCGACACCCTCGACGATCAGGCCGTGACGATCCGCGAACGCGACACCATGAAGCAGGAGCGGGTCGCGCTCGACAAGGTTCGGGAGTACCTCGGCGCGGCCCTCCCGGGCTGCTGAGACGCCCGCGTCGACGAGCCGGCTGCCACGCGAATCCGTCAGCGGGTCGGGTGGCGTGAGCGCTCGCAGGCGGGCTGCTCGGGCGATTTGCGTGTTCGAGGCGCCTCCGGTGACGGGCACGCTTGCTTCGCCGTCCCTGACCTGCGATCTTTGATTTACAGTTGTTGATGAGTTGCACGTGGGAGTGCGTCCGCGGCGTGGTGCCGCCCGGCAGGTGGTCGGGCGGGACACCCGCGAAAACCGAGGGAGTGGGTTGTAGTGGCAGATGACGATCAGGACAGCAACGGCGCGTCGGTGTCGGGCAAGGTTGTCCACTATGACGCTCACCGTGGATTCGGTTTTCTCGCACCGGATTCCGGCGGCGCAGACGTGTTCCTGCATATCAACGACATCGACATCGACGAGGGGCTGCTGAAGCCCGGAGCCGAGGTCAGTTTCGACGTGGAGGACACCGACCGCGGCGCCAAGGCGGTCAATGTGACCGTCACCGGCGAGGCGCCCGCCTCGGCGGCCCCGCGTGGCGGCGGGCGGCGTGACGAGCACCGCCGCGACGATCACGGTGGCCATCGACCGGCCCGCGGACCGCGGCGCTCCGGCGGCGGCGATGCGATGGACGCCGACGATTTCACCGACGAGCTGACCGAACTGCTGCTCGACTCCTCCGACGCGCTCACCGCAGGGCAGATCATCGCGATCCGCCGTCGCGTCGTGGACTTCGCCATTGCACGGGGATGGGTGTTTGACTAGTCAGCAACCCACTGCCGCACCGCTGCGGCCGGCCGACTACGACGCGGATTCACTCGCCCGGGTGGTCCCGGAGCCACCCAAGACCGCCAGCCTGCCCGGAACGCGCACCGATCACCGCAGTGACTTCGCCCGTGACCGTGCGCGGGTGTTGCACTCGGCCGCACTGCGGCGTCTGGCCGACAAGACCCAGGTCGTGGGGCCGCGGGAGGGTGACACACCGCGGACCCGGCTGACCCATTCGCTGGAGGTCGGTCAGATCGCACGCGGCGTCGCGATGGGTATCGGGGCCGACCCCGACCTCGCCGAACTCGCCGGCCTCGCCCACGACATCGGGCATCCGCCCTACGGGCACAACGGTGAGCGGGCGCTCGACGAGTTCATCAGCGAGCACGGCGGATTCGAGGGCAACGCGCAGAACCTGCGCATCCTCACCCGACTCGAACCCAAGATCCTCGACGCACACGGTAGGAGTGTGGGGCTCAACCTCACGCGCGCCTCGCTTGACGCCACGGTGAAATACCCGTGGGCGCGTGAGGCGCCAGAGCGCAAGTTCGGCGCCTACGCCGACGACATGGGGTCGATGTCCTGGCTGCGCCTGGGCGCCACCCCGGGTCATCAGTGCGTCGAATCGCAGGTGATGGACTGGTCGGACGATGTCGCCTACTCGGTCCACGATGTTGAGGACGGCGTGATGGCCGACCGCATCGACCTGCGCTCACTGGGCGATCCCAGCGATCAGCGTGCGCTCGCGGCGATCGGCATCAGCGAATTCCACGTGCTCGACGAGAACGCACTCATCGAGGCGGCGCAGCGGCTCTCCGCGATGGACATCGTCGCGGCGGTCCGTGGGTACGACGGCACTCTGGCGCAATCGGTGGCGCTCAAACGTCTCACCAGCGAGCTGGTCGGCAGGTTCGCCTCGGCCGCCATCACCGGGACCAGGGCGGTGGTCGGCGAGGAGCCGATCAACCGTTATGTCGCCGATCTGCACGTGCCGCCGGAGATCGTCGCCGAGGTGGCGATCCTGAAAACGCTTGCGTTGCGCTACATCTTCTCCAATGAGCGCCACCGATCACACCAGGAACGTCAGCGCGATCGCATCCATCGCGTGGCCGCGTGGCTGATGCAGGCCGCACCCGGTGGGCTCGACCCGCTGCTGGTCCCCGCATGGGAGTCCGCCGCCGACGACGCCACCCGGATGCGCGTGATCGTCGATCAGATCGCGTCGATGACCGAGGGACGCCTCGAACGCACCGACAAGCAGAACTCCGGGGCACAGGCGCACCTCGGCTGACTTGGCGCGGGGGCACCGGGCACGTCGGGGCGAGGATCTAGACTGGGCTGATGCCAGGCCGAATCCCCGATCGCGACATCTCGGCGATTCGTGAGCGTGTGCACATCGAGGACGTGGTCGGCGAGTACGTGGCATTGCGCCGCGCGGGTGCCGACAGTCTGAAGGGTCTGTGCCCCTTCCACGACGAGAAGTCCCCGTCGTTCCACGTGCGGCCGAATCACGGCCACTTCCATTGCTTCGGGTGCGGCGAGGGCGGCGACGTCTACACCTTCCTGCAGAAGCAGGAACACATCTCCTTCGTCGAGGCGGTCGAGCAGCTCGCCGACCGGATCGGCTACCGCATCAACTACGAGGGCGGCGGCACGTCGGTGGTGCGCGACCGCGGCACGCGCGCCCGCCTGGTCGCCGCGAACGCCGCAGCGCAGAAGTTCTACGCCGAACAACTCAACACGCCCGAGGCTGAGGTGGCGCGTCGGTATCTGACCGAGCGAAACTTCGACGCCGCGGCGGCGCTGCGGTTCGGGTGCGGGTACGCACCCGCCGGGTGGGACATCATGACCAAGACGCTGTTGTCGCAGGGGTTCGAGTTCGCCGAGCTCGAGGCCGCCGGGCTCTCGAAGCAGGGGCAGCGCGGACCGATCGACCGATTCCATCGGCGGCTGCTGTGGCCCATCCGCAATCTCGCCGGCGAGGTCATCGGTTTCGGTGCGCGCAAACTCTTCGACGACGACAAACTCGGCAAGTACATGAACACACCGGAGACGTTGCTGTACAAGAAGTCTCAGGTGCTCTTCGGTCTCGACCATGCCAAGAAGCAGATCGCCAAGGGGCATCAGGCCGTCATCGTCGAGGGATACACCGATGTGATGGCCATGCATCTGGCCGGGGTCACCACCGCAGTCGCCGCGTGTGGCACGGCTTTCGGTGAGGATCATGTGTCCCTGATCCGCCGGCTGATGATGGATGACTCGTTCTTCCGCGGCGAGGTGATCTTCACCTTCGACGGCGACGAGGCCGGAAAAGCAGCCGCGCTCAAGGCATTCGAGGGTTCGCAGTCGGTGGTCGGTCAGACCTTCGTGGCCGTCGAGCCGCGCGGGATGGATCCGTGTGAGTTGCGGCAGGCCGACGGTGACGCCGCGGTACGAGACCTCATCGCGCGCCGAAAGCCGATGCTGGAGTTCGCGATCAAGTCGATGATCGACGACGAGCGGGTGTCGACACTCGAGGGTCGTATCGACACACTGCGCGAGGCGGTTCCGGTGGTCGCGTCGATCAAGGACCCCACATTGCGTGACGCCTACGCCCGGCAACTGGCCGGCTGGGTGGGCTGGGACTCCGAGGCCCAGGTGATCAAGCGGGTGCGTGACGAGGCCAAAGCCGGGCGTGGCAAGGCGGGGCGATCCGAGCGAGGGCGCGGACCCGTCGCCGGTGAGGCCCATGACACCGGCCGTGCCGCGTCGGTCCGTTCCGTGTCCGGCGGTGCGTCAGGATTCGTGCGGCCCGCTCCGACCAATCCGCGACTGTGGCCGCAACGCGAGGCGCTCAAGGCTGCGCTGCAGTATCCCGCGATCGCAGGCACGGTCTTCGACTCCCTGCCGGTGGACTGCTTCACCGATGCCGCGTACGCGTCGATCCGCGCTGCCATCACCGAATGCGGCGGCACGTCGAGCGCGAGTGGCGGTGTGGAGTGGGTGGAGGCCATCAGCACGGGCGTCGGTGGCGGTGACGCGGGCTCGCTGGTGACCGAACTCGCCGTCGAGGCGCTCCCGGTGTCGGAGGACATGATCCCCAAGTACATCCAGGGGGTGCTCGCACGCCTGCAGGAGGTGTGGGTGGGTGATCAGATCGCCGACATCAAATCCAGGCTGCGCAGGATGTCGCCCGGTGACGATCCCGATGCATACAACGCGATCTTCGGTGACCTGGTGGCGTTAGAGGCCTACCGGCGCAGTCTGCTGGAGCAGGCTGTGGCCAGCGACGCCGGCTGAGCGGGTCCGGGGCGTCACATGGGCGTCACCCCTCAGCGGCCGGTGATGCGGTGATCTCGATACCGACCGGCGCGTGGGTGTCGGCCACGAGGAACAGGCGTCCATCGCGTCGCGCCGTGATGTGGCCGCCCGTGACGGTCACGTGGAAGCCGTGCGGAAAGTCCACCGCGGGGACAGCCACCTCGGTGGGTGTGCGGGCGTCGAACCACCCGGTCCCGTCGCCGCGCCGGGGTGTCCACGCGGCGGTGTAGGTGCCGGTGCCCGGCACCCGCCGGGTGCGTAGCGGTGTGCCGGCGACCGCCCGCACGTGTGGTGCCGCGAGGATCGCGAGTTTGGCGGTGTTCACGTCGTCGGGTCGGACTGGTCCCGGGCGCTGGGGGTGGCCGACGATCCCCTGTGCGTCGCGATCCTGAGTGGTCGGATCGCTGCAGTCGCAGTAGGCCCAGTACTGCCAGCCGACCAGATGTGCGCGTGCGGCGTCGGTGATCGCGCGCAGCGTTGGTGCGTCGTCGGTCGCGCCGAACTCGGTGAGCAACGATCCCACGTGATCGTCGAGCGCCGCCCGGTCGGCGTTGGCGAAGGTGCGACCGTCGAATGGTGCGCATCCGGTATACGAACCGAGCAGCGCGGCGACGGGGCAGTAGTCATGCCAGCTGAGCGCCGCGTGCGCGGTACCCGTCGGGCGTGCCGGGCGGATGTCGATGCCGTCGTTCCAGATGGAGTACGGCTCGTAGAAGCTGATCGCATCAGGATCGGCCGCTGCGATCGCGGTCGACACCGTCGAATTGAGTACGTCCAGTCGTTCCCGGGCGGCCGAACATGCCCCCAGGGTGGCGACACAGCCGAGATATGCACTGCCCGGCCACGGTTCGTTGAGCAGGTCGTAGCCGAGGATTCCCCGCGCGGGACGCAGATGCGCCGCCACGTGGTGCCACATCGCGGCGAACCGGTCGACGAGTCCTACCCCGCCCGGGCCCCTGCGGTTGGCCAGGAAGTTGTCGTAGGCGCGCAGCAGGCCGGCGTTGACCGCTTGGTTGGCCGGAAAGCCGACCCTGGGTTGGTCGGGGAGTCCGTCGTCGAGAACGGCCCAGTCTGGGGCGAATTCGCCCTGGAACCGTTCGTTGTACATATCCTGATGTGCGTCGTCGACGAGTGTGGAGATACCTTGTGAGGCAAGCAGATCGATCGTTCGCCGGATCGAGGCGAGGTAGGTGTCGTCGTAGTGACCCGGGCTGGGTTCGATGGCTTTCCAGATGATGCCGAGTCGAACAGAGTCGAAGCCGTTGGTGGCGAGCCATCGAACGTCGTCGAGGTTGAAACCGACGCCTTCGGCGGTGTAGGGGGAGTGCTTGTTCACCAGGTTGACGCCCGCGGAGAGGACAACCCGGCCGCTGCCGTCCACGAGCCACCGACCCGACTGGCCGAAGTGTCCACGATCGACTATCGACGCCGGTTCCGGTTGCCCGGGAACGGCATTCGCTGTTCCCTGGGATGTAATGGCGAGGAGTGTGAGTACTAGGCCGATCGCGGAGACCACTGCAGTCACGGCACTGTTTCGGGTTTCGCGCACCGCTGTCCCTCCTCGACGGATGTCGCGCGTCACCGCGGTGCCGAATGCACGGGGAGTACGCCGATCACCTACTACCGATCAGGTGTACGGTAAGCGACCGTGCGTGAACTCGCAGCACGATCGCGCAGATCGGCGAGCTCAGTCGGCGAGGAATTCCAGCGCCATCGGGGTGGCGAGGTCGGCGCACTCGTCGAAATAGGCGTGGCGGGCCGAGTCGAAGATGTGCGTGCGTGAGTCGGGGATGCGCCCGGCGAGGATGTCGGCATTGACCGCCGGTGCCATCTCGTCATCGGACCCGTGCAGGATCAACGTGGGGGCGGCGATCTGCGAAAGGTGTTCCCACGCATTGTGGGTGTTGCTGGCGTAGAGATGGGAGCGTCGCGCCGCGTCGGTCATGTGCGGGTCGCCGAGCACCGTGTACGGTCCGGGGTTGTTCGCCTGCCACTGCGGTGTGTACATCAGATCGACCAGCGCTCGAGTGGCGCCCGGGCCGCTGAGCAGCCGGCGGATCTCGGCGCTGCGCTCGACCGCATGCGCGCCGCCGCACGTGCTACAGCCGAGGATCAGCCGCCGGACACGCTGCGGGGCTTTCACCGCGAGCCATTGTGCGGTGCGGCCACCCATGGACGTGCCGTAGACGTCGAAGCGTGTGATCGCCGGTGAATCCATCACCGTCAGAGCGTCATCGGCGAACATCATCGTGGTGTAGTCACCGGCAGGCGAGTCGCTGCCGCCGGTGCCTCGGTAGTCGAAGGTCACGGTGGTGTGCTCGCGCTCGAGGTCCGCGCGGACTCTGTCCCACCAGTGATGATTGTTGGCCTGCCCGGGCATCAACAGCAATGCCGGACCGTGGCCGCGGACCTGCACGGCCAGGCGGGTGCGGTCGGCGGTTCGGGTGATCTGATGATATTCGAGCATCGCCCCACCAGCCTGCCACGAACCGGTTCGCCGGCATTGTGTTCGCAGCTACCCGGTTTAATGTGGGACAGTGCGGCTCTGGGTGCTCACGACCCGACGCTGCTGCCGCCGACCGAGGTGGTGGCGCAGGTGCTGGGCGCGGGGAGGCCATCGAAGCGTGCCGTGAACCATGTGACGGCCATCGGTGCCCAGAGTTGCATCGCGACAGAATGACTCGCCCAGGGGATCTCGATCATCTCGACCTGGCGGTCGGTGGCGCAGTAGCGGTGTACCAATGAGCGTACGTCGCCGGTGACCATGACCTCGTCGCCCGCGCCGATCCCCGGCTTGTGTCCGTTGGTCCCAGTCAGGTCCCCGCCAGAGCCTTCCACCACCATCAGCGGGATCGTGGGCGTCGGTTGGCGGGCGAGGTCCACGCGGTCGGTGATGTCGACCAGCGCGCTCGCCTTGTCGAAGGACGCGTATTCGGGTCGGGCGATATCGCGCCACGTCAGCAGCGGGTAGCGATAGATCACATCGGGGATGGCGTCGTCGGACAGCGACGTCATCAGAGCGCGGCCACGCGCGTTGAGGTACTCGGCGGGGTCGACGTGGTACGCGCGGGTCAGTCCCTTGATTGCCATCATCGCCACCCCCACCCATCCGAGACTTCCGTCGACGTACTCGAGATTGCGCCTCGGGGTCACGAAGACACCTCCGGTGGTGGCCCCGACCAGTCGACGGTTGACGTCGGGCGCGTATGTCGGTGCCAGCGACGCGGCCCATCCCGTGGCGATCGATCCGCCGGAGTAGCCCATCAGTGCGACGGGGGTCGAGGCGGTGATCCCCGTGGTGGTCGTCCGACTGGCGGCCCGTATCCCGTCGAGGGTCATCGCGGCATATTCGGGACCTGCGCCGAAGTCCGCATGAGGTCCCTCGATGTCGGAGACGATGACGGTGTAGCCCGCCCCCACGAGATCGGCGAGAAAGCCTGCCTCCGCGGCGTTCAGCGCACCGCTGAAGGAGATCCTGCCGGCGATCATCCGCGACGGCGAATCGTCGGGATTCAGTGAGTCGTAGATGGAGTTGTAGGCGACGGCACGTGGATGTGCCTGCTGCACAAGGGGATGCAGGATCGACGTGGCGTTGGCGACTGGATGTCCGAGCGCGTCGATCGAGCGATACATCAACTGCGACACCCTGATCGGGGTCGGTATCCCGGCCAGGTGGTAGACGATCTCACGTGTCCGGAGAACGTCACCCGGATCGGCGTGATCGATCTGCTCCTGGGGAACGGTGAAGAATGTGTCGGGCGTCGCGTACGCATCAGGAGCGCGACTGATCGTGAGTGCCAACGCGAGTGTGGAGGCGAGGGTGGCAATGAGTGTCCGACAGGACAATCGCATCACGACGGTCACAGCTTGTACCCCCGACTCTCGACGAGCAATGTTGGTCACCCCAGCGACGCGGTCAACGTAGCACCCGACACTTCCCGTAACCCGTGTTGTGCTGCGGTTCATAAATGCCGGTGACATGTGGTCGCACCAGCGAGGACGATGGATTGATGAGATCGCGAAATGGTATGTGCCGCACAGTAAACGAAATTCTCGTCTGCGCTCCTCGGCGTGTGGTGGGGCGGGTGGGGCTCGAACCCACGACCAGCGGATTATGAGATCGTTTCCGACCCTGCGCTATCGGTCAAATATGCGGCCTGAGCAGCGAGTTAGCGCTCGTCAGTGCGAGCCATAGGCAGCCCGAAATCGGCGAACACCACCCCACTGCCCCCCACCCCAGCAGAGATTGATGGTCTTCCAGAGAAACCGCGAGCCCCGACCCGGCCAGGTCGAGGCTCGCTCGGCGGAAGACGAGAGACATGCCAGATATCGACGCCGCCGTTGTCCCCAGTTTAGCGGGCAACGGTGCATTCAAGCACGTGGTCACCGGAGTGGACGGCCGGAGCCGAAGTGAGAGCGGGAGCGCCGAAGGGAGGGACCGGCCGAAGGCCGCATGCCCGACCGAAGGCGCGGGAGCGGAAGCGCAGGCGGAGGCCGGGAACGCAGGTGACGGGCCGCGAAGCGGCCCTCTTGGTAGTACTCAGAGTTATTGCTGGGGGCAACGCGATAACCCATCCGACTTGGAGGCCGGCGACGAGTCAGCCGCGGCCTATATCGAGGGAGATTCGGCGTATCGGCGACGTGTTCGATGGGCTGCACGAGCGGTGTTGTGGAAAGCGTCCACCCTGAAGTCGGTGCGCATGTGCGGTCGCTACTTGCACTCCGATGCAATGGAAATGGATGCGTTTCGTCGTCGCGACTCAACCTTCGTGGGCAGTGGAGTTCCGGTGAAGGTGCGTTCACTGCCATCTGGTCGTGTAGCGGGGTACGGAAACCTCGTGACATGCGGGAGTGTGTGGGCTTGTCCGCGATGCTCCGCTGTGATTGCTGCGGCGCGGTCCGCTGAGGTTGGGCGAGCTGTACGCGAGTGTCACCGACAGCGAGGAACGGTCTATTTTCTAACACTGACGCTCCGGCACCGCGACTCGGACCGACTGGTGGACCTGTGGGAGATTCTGTCGAAGGGTTGGCGCTCTACCTTCGGAAGTGTCGGATGGACGGGCCGCTCCGAGCGGGAGAGAACGCGCGAGGGGCGATCGTGGATCGAGCCAGCGATTTTGGGTGATAGGGACCGTTTCGGCGTCGCCGGGTATGTCCGCGTCCTAGAGACGACGGTCTCGCGACCTGGCGCCGGCGGCCACGGGTGGCACCTTCACGCACACGTGTTGCTCTTCCTCGCGGGAGACGCCAGTGACGGCATCCGCGAAGATGCTGGCGAAGTTCTCGGGTCCCTGGGCTTCCAGGGAGTCTGCGATCGGGAATGGCTTGGGTGCGCGGCGATGGCAGCACGGATCGCGACACGCTGGACGGCAGGTGTGATGAAGGCGGGGGGACGAAAGCCGGGATCGGTTTCGGTTGACCTGTGCAAGGTTCGTGATGAAGGCGCAGAGTTCATCGGGGGGTATCTCGCAAAGTCAACTCTGGACCACGCTGCGAAGATCGGCGCAGAAGTCGCAGCTGGAACCGAGACCAAAGTAGCTGCGAGGCAGAATCTTTCGCCGTTCGAGGTTCTGCGGGCGGTTACGGAAGGCGTGGACGCTCGATCTTTTGGAATCCGCACACCGAGGCGATGGCAAATAGTTGAACTTGAAGATCAGACCATCTGCATGGTTGACCTGGACACCAATGAGGTCACACGTATCAGCCCACCTGGCCTATGGGCGCTCTGGACAGAATGGGAACTGGCTTCACTGGGTCGGCGGCAGATCGTGTGGGGACGTGTTCGGCCTGGGCCGTTGGGCGACTTATGGGCGCAGATTGTTGCTGCTCGTGGGCAGACCGCGACTTCGGACGATGAAGCGATTGCGGCTACCGACCTGAACGGCGAGACGCTAGGCGAGATTAGTCGCGCCGGGTGGTATCGAATGATGGTTTGGCGCCCTTCCTGGCTGGTTGAGGCATTGGAGGCAGCAGAGGGCGACGATGGGGCAAGTGCCACGGCTAGGTGGATGAGTGATCGCGGTGTGGAGTACCGCTCCAACTAGATGTCAAGCACCGACACGCGCACCATGAATGGTCTGAAACTTGTCAAGTAGTTTGACCTGGCACTTTAGAAGTCAGCAGCCGATGACTGGCATTGATCGGCCAGAATGTCGGACGCAGCGTGTAGAGTCATGCTTGCTGAAAGTACGAATCCCCGACCGTCGGGTTAAGCCGCCTGGCCGGGGATGCGTTCTGAATTTGCAATGCCACTTGCGTATCAGACGCTACACCGGCGGTGCCATAGCTGCCAAAGATGCAGATGGCGCGGCGGTTTGTTGATGAGGAAGACTTTCAGCAGAGAGGAACCGTCATGGCTGCGAAGTCGGGTTCCAGCAAGGGTACTCACGCAAGGAGTGCTGTCACCGGACGCTATGTGTCAGATGCATATGCTCGGAGGCACCCCAAGACTACGGTCGTTGAACACGATCGTAAGAAGCGGTAGTACCTAGCCTCGGTGGGGCCACGCTTGTTTCGCGTGGTCCCACCGTTGGTTATGTCTCCCCCCTGAAGGGAACGCCAATGGGCAGTGCCGCTGGCCCCGCTGGCAGGCTCAGGGTCCTTCTTGCAAAGTAGTCAGTTTGGGCAGGAGTCGCGGGGTGTAGACGGAAACGTACGCGACCAGCGTCGTTTCTCTCAGGAGGCTCCTGCCCGATCTGCCATACTCCCACGACCCAGCCGGCAACGACAGCAACCAACGCTTCGCCGACGAGTTGGTCGGGCCATGCGACTTTCCACCACCCGCGTACGGCTTCGATCTTGGCCTCTTCGGGCCAAGTCTCGTTCCATCCGATCTGTCGGTCTCCGTCGTGCGATGGTCTACCCATGCGGCAAACGAGAGCGCCGAGTCTTGGGGGCATAGCGACGGGTCTCCGACTGGCGAGTTCCGTCACTTCATCCTCGATGAAAAGCGTTGTTGCACCCGACTTTTCGGAATGAAGAACGGAGGTATCCACCAACTTCGACAGCGTTGCGCGACTGATGTTCAGCTTCTCAGTTACCTGGCCGGTGGTGAGCACGGGCGCGTTCGCTGGCATGACCTTGACGTTACTTGGTGCGTGGCGTATAAAGAAACGTGCATCCCCGGCCAAGCAAGGCGAAGTACGGCGGAGCAAGTGTATAAAGAAACGTTTGTTTCATGATACGGAGGTGGCTATGTCAGAGATCACGAGGGCGACGGTGGTGGTCGACCCTGCGCTGGTGCAATTGGTCGGGACGGGCGGCGTGGGCCGCGAACGCGCGCTATATGTTGACGGCAAGCGCCAGGACGCGCCGATGAAGACGTCAGGCGGCGCAACGATTCGCCGTTTGAGTGGCCTGGCGGTCTCAGTGGGCGGCGTCGGCTATGACGGTGCGGATGTCGAGTCGACGACGCCGCTGGAGGCCGTCGACGCGGGCGTCATCTATCGCGCGGAGGGGCATTGCGAAGTGCGGTTTCGCGCCGAGGGTCGAGCTGGATTCGGAGATGGAGGTCCGCGAGGAGTACTTCGGACGACTCTGTTTGTCGAGCGTGTCACGCCTGTGGGGTCGATAGCCGATGTACTGTCGTCGGTGGGCGCTGGGGGGCGTAGCAAATGATGCGCGAACCGCTAGTCTTGGCCGCCCAGTGGGCGTGGAATCATGGCACTATTCTGCAATTTCTGGGCCATTTCGTCTGGATGAGTTTTCCGGTGGTGTTCTGATGCGAACTGCCGAAGAAATGGATTGGTCGCTGACCGCACGCGAGAAAACTCTGATTGAAGCGACAATGGGGCGATTAATCCGATATCACGGATGGCCGATATCGGATGAATGGGGTTATTGGTGGGTCAGAGATATCGATGATGTCACCATTCCGGAACTCGATTATTCTCCGGAAGAAATTGCACGCTGGTGGGCAGATTTTGCGGTGCAGGACGGTAGCGTCGCGGGCTACGAGGCTGATCATCGGCGCGTATATGTAGCGGTGGACCTCAATCCTCAGCAATTGAGGGAGGCCCGGTGATCAACGTCGCAGCGGTCGTAGATGATGGAATTTTGCTCGAAGATCGAGATTCTTTGTGGCGCCGGTGGTTGTCAGTCGAGGACGCCAAACATCTGATTGAAGAAATCCGACTAAATCTCGGATTAGGTGAGGAGTAAATATGCTGGATATCGTAGCGTGTGCGCATCCGAAGTGGCCGGAATACTTGCAAATTGTCGCGACCCCCGACGACGATCTTGAAATCGAGATGTGGATCGAATTTTACACAGAATCGGAAAAATCGATTACCGAACAAATTCGAGAATTGTCTCGGCAGCTACCACGGTACGGGGACCGACTCGATCAGGCATGCCGGAATGTGGACCCAAAGACCGGCGCACCCGGACGGCTGCACACCACCCAACTGCGCTACCAGTTGGAACAGGTAGTCGGCAGCCTACTGCCAGCGGGTGTCGAGATTGCGAACGTATCGTGAGTTATCTCGACAATTTGGCGCGATCGATTCGCATGGGCAAACCGACCAAAGTCGACAAACGAGCAGATGTCCGTCAATGGGCGGCGCAGGAGAAGCGTGCAGCGCGACGTACGGCAGTCCTCGCGTGGTGTCGAGCACACCCGTATGCGACGGTGGCGGCAGCGCTACTCCTCACCTGGCTGCTGACCTCTCGCGTGACCATGCTGCTGCTAGCGTTCGTGGTCGCGGGGGTCGGAGTGTGGCGTCGGCGCGAGCGGAACCATGCGGAGGATAGTCGGCGTCAACAGCAAGTAGAGACGCTGGGTGGAGAAGCGAATTACATTCTAGCGCAGTCAATTTGGTATTCATGGGCACATGTAGCCGTCGACTGCAAGCTCGCTCGGCGTCGCACCAATGTGGACGGTATCGGCGTGGCCGCCGCGGTCAGTGCAAGTCTTGACCCGCATGCGCGGGTGCGTGAGCAAGCGTACGGCAACTGGGCGGACTGGGAGGTGCCGCAACTGCGGCAGATCACGAGACATCCGCTCGGACTCGCGGTCTCCGTGCAGCTCTTGCGGGGCCAGACCGAAGCGGATTTCGTGCGGACCGCGAATGCTATCGCGGCTTCGTGGAAGGTGGACGAAGTACGCGTTGAACTGGCCGAGCCCGGTGTTGCGCAGTTGTTGGCGGTGTTGCTCGATCCTCTTGCGGCTGGCGCGGAACTCTCGATGGGAGCTGTGCCCGCTGGTGACTTGGAGGGAGTGAGGATCGGTAGACGTGAGGACGGCACGGACTTGATTTTCCCACTTGACCAGGTGTCGTCCGTGGTCGGCGGAGTTCCGAAGGCTGGCAAGTCCGTAATCCTCAACATGGTCTTGGCAGGCGCCGCGTTCAATCCATGCATCCAGGTAATCGGCATCGACTGTAAGCGCATGGTCGAATTTCATGATTGGGCGCCTCGTCTGTCCGCATCAGCGGGTGATCAGGAGTCCGCGCTAGAAGTGCTCGAACGACTGGATCAACTCGGCATCTCGCGGCTTGATTCGTTGCGCGGATCCGGATTCAAGAGTGTTTCTCGACGTGGGTACACCGATGAAGAGCCGTTGATAGTGGTGGTGATTGACGAGTGTGCTGAACTTTTTGACCCATCAGTCGATCGAAAGCAGGCAGGAGCGCTGGTGAGTCTCGTGTCGCGTGGTGTGCGGCTATTCCGGGCCGCTGGGATCGTCTATGTTCTTGCCACGCAGAAGCCAACTGCCGATGTGCTTCCGTCGATTATCCGGGACAACTGCTCGAATCGTGTTGCAGGGCAATGTACTACGCGTGAGCAGGAAGCCGCGATTCTCGGTCCGATGCCGGATGAGGGCTGCGCGGTATCGGCTGTCACCATGCCTCGGCGCCCGGGGATGGTGGTGGTGTCCGATGACGCGGGCAGGCGCATGTACGGGCGGTCGGATTTCATTTCGGAAGAGGTGGCGGCGGCTATCGCACAGGCGTCGGCCGTCTACCGCCTCCCCTTCTTTGAGATGGCAGAGACGGCGGTCGCCAACGATCTCCGACAACCATCGACAGTCATCTCGGGAGGAGACAAATGAGGAACGACGAGTGCTCGGCTATGGGTTGCGCTGAGGGCGCCAGCGTAGACGATCATGGCAAGCTGATTGCGCTGATTCGCCGAGGTGAAGACGGTGGTATTCCATTAAGGGACAACGGTGTTGATCTGTTGTTCTGCACCGAGCATGCGGAGCATTTCCTTCGCCACTGGGCAGGATTACTTGCGCTCACCGATGCATCAAACCAACAGATTTATGTGATTACTGGTTTGACGCTGGAAGAACATCGCGCATTGCTGGCTGACTCGATTGGTGGCCTGGTGACCAGACGGGAGCGTCGGCCCGATACAGAGCGCACTCAAGGCTGCGGCGTGGGGTCAAGGGGCACCGAAGGTGATCCGCGAAGCGGACGCGGTAGCGCCCTTGACGCGGCGTCGACGGCGGAGACAATCGGCGGATCGGGCCAACGTGGAGGTAAGACGGATGGCTGACACTCGAACACGCGACCTCCGGGACACCAAGGGAGCAGCGGACTACCTCGGTATCGGAGAACATCGGCTGCGTTCGTGGCGGGTCCAGGGCACTGGACCGGCTTACCTCAAGCTCGGTCAAGCTGTCCGGTATGACGTGAGCGATCTCGATGAGTGGCTCGATGCCCAAAGAGTCGACCCGGCGGAGAACCGCCTGGTAGCGCGAAGAAGTCGGCCAGGAATCGCTCGGCGGTGATCGAGAAGCGTGGCGCCGGCTATCGCGTGCGGTTGTATTACCGGGGGCAGCACCTGGCTTCGCGCACGTTTCGGCGTAAGGCCGACGCTCAGGTGTGGGAGCGGCAGCAGAAGGACCGTCTGGCGCTTGGGACGTGGGTTGGCCAAGATGACATTGACGCGACTGTTGCCGAGTGGGCGGAGCTACTGGATTGGGCGTCGGGAACCCCTTCGACTGTGGCAAGGCGTAAGGGCATATGGGACAAGTGGGTGAACCCGAAGTGGGGTCGCCAACCGGCTACGCAAGTGGCGCCATCGGATGTAGCGACTTGGGTGAGTTCGATCGTTTCGCAACGTTCGGTGTCCACGGCGCGGCAGTCGCTTGGTTTGTTGCGGCAGGTGCTCGCGATACCTGTGAATGACGGGGTCATGGCTCGTAACCCAGCAGAAGGGGTGCGGTTGCCGCGGGCGCCGCGTTCGGAACCTCGGCCGCTGACCCACGATCAGTTATGGGCTTTGGTGGCTGCCCTTCGAGACGAGCGAGACCAATTGATGGTTCTAACTGCGGGTTACGGTGGTCTGAGGTGGGGCGAGCTGACTGCATTGCAGGTTGGTGATTGCGGGAGGTCTGCAACTACGATTCGGGTGCGCAGAGCGTATTCAGACGTTGGGGGCAGGATGCACCTCGGTGACGTGAAGGATCACGAAGCTAGAACTGTTCCGTTACCTGCCTCGGTTGCTCGAAGACTTAGTGACTACGCGAGGAGGGTCATCGGTTCGACTGCGCCAGAGTCGACGCTGTTGTTTTCTGCGGCGAATGGTGAACCTCTAAGAAATAAGAACTGGCGACGAGATCGGCTGACACCAGCTGCGAAGTCACTGAAGCGAACAGTTACACCCCACGAACTGCGAGACACAGCGGCGTCACTCGCCATCGATGCGGGAGGGGGCTGGTGCACGAGTAGGTGACATCTGATCTGGCTTGCCCTGCCGGGCGGCCTGGAAGGATGCCAGCTGTGCCCAAGCCCTATCCCCAGGAGTTCCGCGAC
>NZ_BMGC01000029.1 GCF_014639795.1 Gordonia jinhuaensis
CAACGGCTGGAACGACCGCAAACACCCCTTCGTATGGACAAAAACCGCAGACGAAATCCTGAAGAAAGCTCAACCCAAAACGTATTAACGAAACGAGACACTAGAGGGACTTGATGACCTTGGGTTTGCCGTGCTCGGTGTACCAGCGCTTGGCCAGCGAGACCCGCGACTGCGGGTCTTGGATGTCTTCGACGAAGTACCACTCCATGGTCGCCCGCTCGGGCGTGACCCCCAAGATCCCGAAGCCGTGGCTCGTCAGCTCGACGTCCTTGATCCACGGGTCGGCCGCCTTGATCGCGCTCTGCGCGACGGAGACCGCGTCGGCACATACCGACGCCGCGGCCTCGTTGAGCGCGATCTCGTCGTATCCGCTCGGTGCGGTGATGCTGGGTGGGGTGAACTCGCATGCCACCACACGACCCTTCGCATTCTTGCCGTAATGGACTGTGTTCAGCGGAATCTCACTCACCCAGGAGCTGTGGATGTCGCCGGTGACGAAGACGACGCTCTTCTTGCCCGCCGCGTCGATCGCCGACAGCAACTCGTGGCGCTCGTCGGCGTACCCGTCCCACTGGTCGTTGTCGACCAGCAACCCGTCTCGCGGGATATAGTCGAACTTGCTGTGCAGGAAATCGACGAGGTCGGGATTGATCACCCACGGGACCACCAGCGGGACGATCATCACCTCGTTGCCGACCACCTGCCACCGCGTCTTCGACGTAGTCAGCGAGGTCCGCAGCCAGTCTAACTGTGCGTTGCCGGTGATCGTCTGTTCGGGGGTGTCGGTACCGATGTAGGTCTGTTTGGAACGGTACGACCGCAGGTCCGGGACCACCAGATCGACGAGCTTGCCGAAGGTGAAGCGGCGATACAGGTGCTCACCACCGTCGATCGAGTTGGGGCGCACCGGCATCCATTCGAAATATGCCTCGTCGGCGGCCCGCTTCCGATCGGCCCAGCTGCCCTGGAACTCCGGGAAGTGGTCTTCGGCGCCACCGTCGTAGGAGTTGTCGGCGGTCTCGTGGTCGTCCCACATGCAGACCCACGGGTGCAGCGCATGGCAGCGCGCCAGATCCGGATCTTCGTGATGTTTGCCCTGCCGGATCCGGTAGTCCTTGAGCGTCACCGTGTTCTTGAGCGGTTGCACCCGGCGCACGATCTCCAGATACTTTCCGAGGTACTCGCCGCTGGCGTACTCGTACGTGTAGTCACCGAGGTGAAGCACGAAGTCGATGTCGTCGCGGTCGGCCATCGCCCGGTAGGCGTTGAAGAAGCCGGTCTCGTAGTTCGAGCACGAGCACACGGCGAACTTCAGCAGATCGTTGTCGGTGTCGGCCGGAGGTGCGGTCTTCGTCCGGCCGGTGACCGACGTGACACCCTTGTGCGGGCCGTCGGCGATGGTGAACCGGTAGAAGTAGCGGGACGCCGGCCTCAATCCGGTGGCGTCGACCTTCACCGTGTGATCACGATCGGGTGAGGTAACGTAGTCGCCCGACGACACGATCGCGGCGAACTGGGGCGATGTCGAGACCTCCCAGTGCACGGCCGTGGGACGTCCGGTACCGGAGCCGGGTACCGCGGCGTCATCGGGAGTCACCCGCGTCCAGAGGATTACCCGATCCGGAAGAGGATCGCCGGATGCCACCGAGTGCCGGAAGACGCTACTGGCCTGAGGTCCGGAGCCACCGGAGGTGGCGGCGTCGGCCGAAGCCGCGCCGGCCGTGGCGAGCGCGGCGGCACCCACGGCGGCAGATGCCGATCGCAGAAATGCGCGCCGGTCGAGTTGTGTTGCGGGGTCGCGTTCACCAAGAGTCACGAGTCATGATCGAATACCGATCCGGTTGCCGCCCAACCAACGACACGTGAATTCCTCACCGATGTGGAGTGGACCGGCGATTGTCATTCCGCGGCCTCGACATGAGCAGCGAGACGTGCTGCGGCGACCATGAACACCGCCACACACCGCCCGGCGTGTGCGGTCACGCCAAGTCCCTTCCCGACTCACACCGCATCTCCTTGGCGCCAGACCGGGCGGGCGCCTGTCAGATTGGCATCAACAGCTGCTTACGGGGCGGGATGGGACGCTGCTTGTCACGCAGTTGCCGCAGCGCCTTGCGCAGCTCGAGCCGGGTTGCAGACGGCTCGATGACGGCGTCGATGTAGCCGCGCTCGGCGGCGAGATACGGGGTGGCCATCATCGTGTTGTAGAACGAGATGAACTCACTGCGGATCCGATCCGCCTCCGCGGGTGTGGCATTCGCGGTCTGTCGGCGGGTGAGGATCGCCGCCGCCGATTCGGCACCCATCACCGCGATCTTCGCGGTCGGCCACGCGAAGTTGATGTCGGCGCCGAGCTGCTTACAGCCCATCACCGCATAGGCGCCGCCGTAGGCCTTGCGCAGCACGACGGTGATCTTCGGGACGTCGGACTCCACGTAGGCGAACAGGAAGCGTCCCGAACGCCGGATGGTGCCCTTCTCCTCCTCGGCCAGACCCGGCAGGATGCCCGGGGTGTCGACGAGGAAGATCAACGGGATGTTGTAGGCGTTGCAGATCCGCACGAAGCGGGTGGCCTTCTCCGAACTGTCGGTGTCGAGGACCCCCGACATCACGTTCGGCTGGTTGGCCACCACACCCACCGAATGCCCGTCGATGCGCGAGAATCCGGTGATGATGTTGGGGGCGAACAGTTCCGCGATCTCACAGAAGTCTCCGTCATCGAAGATCTTCACGATCACGTCGCGCATGTCGTAGCCGGCGTTGTCGTTGTCGGGCATGAACGAGTTGAGCGCGAGATCTTCCTCGGTGACCCCCGGTTCGAGCCCCGGGTTGATGATCGGGGGGTGCTCATGGCAGGTCGAGGGCATGTACTGCAGGTAGTTGCGCACCCACTCGAATGCGCCCTGCTCGTCGTCGGCGAGATGATGCAGATTCCCCCAGCGGGCCTGATTGTGGGCACCGCCGAGATCATCGGCGTCGATCTCCTCGCCGTTGACCTGTTTGAGCACGTCCGGGCCGGTGACGAACATGTAGCTCTCGTCCTTCACCCCGACGAGGATGTCGGTGTTGGCCGGGGTGTACACCGCGCCACCGGCGCACTTACCCAGGATGATCGACACCTGGGGTGCCATCCCCGACAGCAGCAGGTTGCGCCGGCCCATCTCGGCGTACCACGCCAGCGAGGTGACCGCGTCCTGGATGCGCGCACCGGCCGAGTCGTTGATACCGACCATCGGACAACCGATCTTGGCCGCCCACTCCATCAGCGCGGCGACCTTGCGGCCGAACATCTCGCCGACGGTTCCGCCCATCACGGTCTGATCATGGGAGAACGCCGCCACCGGACGGCCGTGCACCATGCCGTGACCGGTCACCACACCGTCGCCGTACCCGGTCTCGGCAGCACCGGCCATCTTGACCAGTGCACCCATCTCGACGAACGTGCCCGGGTCGAAGAGCATCGCCAGCCGCTCACGCGGCGAAGGGATCCCCTTCTTCGCCCGCTTCTCGTCGGCCTTGGCGCCGCCGGGATTGTCTGCCAGCGCGAGCTTCTCGCGCAAATCGGCCAGCTTCTCGGCCGTCGTCGTCAGGTGGGTCACTTGACACTCCCCTTCTCGCCTGAGGTCGCAACCGGCCCCACGTTCTTCATCCGTTTGGTCAGATCGGCACCGACCGAGGCGATGTAGGGCTCGTCGATGATCGCCAGGTGGTCGGGTGCACCCGTCTGGATGACCTCGAGGTCGGCGACGTAGGCACCCCAGCCGCCGTCCGGGTCGATCTCGGCGAACTGCGGCTCCAGCTCGATCGCACCGTCATGCATCTTCTCCGCCCGGTACAGCACGACCTTGCCGTCGTAGGCCGTCGGCTCGATGCTGGCCAGCGCACGGTTGTCGAGAAAGGACGTGCGCTGGTGTTCGATGATGCCGCCGGGGATCTTGGTGTCGCTCATCGCGATCATCTCCATGATGATGCGGAACTGCCCCTCGTCGTCGGCGTCCACGAGTCGGTCCATCGGCATCGGCGCATCCGGATCGATGCCATAGGTCTTGACGGCGAACGCCTTCCACCGCTCCAACCGGGCACGCTTGGCATCGGCGTCCTCGGGCACATGGTGTTTGGGCATCACCAGGTCGATGAAGCCGACCAGTGCCACTTCCTCGCCGGCCTCGCGCAGCGCCTGCGCGCAGCCGTAGGCCAGCACGCCACCGAGCGACCAGCCCACCAGCACATAGGGGCCGTGTGGCTGCACTTCGCGCAACTTCGGAAGGTATTGGGCCACACGCTCTTCGATACTTCCCTCAACTCGGTCGAAGCCGATCACCGGCTGCGACTCGGGCAATCGCTTGAGCAGCGGCTCATAGGCCGCGGTGGAGCCGCCGGCAGGATGGAACACCAGCATCGGTGTCGGGTCGTCGGGACCGTAGCCGTACCGCTTGCCCTCGGGGATCCGCAGGAAACGCAGGAAACCCTCGGTCGGTGCACTGTCCTCGAGGTGTTCGCGCACATAGTTCGCGAGCGTCTCGATGGTGTCGGCGTCGATGACGTCCTCGATGTCGATCTCGCCGCCTGCCCGCTCCGACAGCTTGGCGGTGAGCTTCTCGGCGGTCTCCTCGTCGAGGACCGGCAGCGGCGTGAAGATGCCTCCGGCCGACTTGCCCGTCACGCCGGCCCACACCGCGAAGGTGAGGCGCTCGGCCGCGTCGCGCGGCGGAACGTCGGCGCCGGCCGCCTCCGCGACCTTGGCCTGATCGGTCAGTACATCGGCCTGTGCCGCAGGCGCCTGGACCGGCGATGCCGCAGCAGGCTCGGTCGCAGCGGACTCGGCGGGCTCGGCGACAACGGGCTCGGCAGCAGCAGGCTCGGCCTTCGCCGACTCCTCGGCCAGCAGCTGCTCGCGCTGCTCGGGCGATGCGTCGATCATTTCCGAGAGTTTGGCGGTGTCGAGTTCCCCCTTGCCGTCGGCGTTCTCGGCCAGCGCCGCGATCTCGTCGCGGTTCTCCACGGCATAGGTCACGAACTTCACCACGTCGGCGAGGTTCGCCTCCCGCATCGCCTGCAGCTGCAGCTGCGGGATGTCGAACTCGTACTCCACCCGGTTCTTGATGCGCACGGCCATCAGCGAATCGAGTCCCAGCTCGATCAGTGGGATCTCGCGCGGCAGGTCCTCGGGTTCATATCCCATCGACTCGCCGACGATGATCGCCAGCCGGTCGTCCACCGACTCGCCGGACTCCTTGCTCCACCGCATACCGATGTCATCGGTGACGTCGGGCTCGCTTTCCACCTTCTCGGTGGCCGCCGGATCGGCGCCCGCCACCGCGGCGGCCGCGGGAGTCGTTGTCGCAGAACCGGAGTGGACCACCGCATGGGCCAGCGGGACGAAGTCGGCATCGGCGCCGACCCCGCGGACGTGCACCTGCACCGATGCGCCGCCGGGATGGCGGGTGAGCGTGGTGGTGACCGTTCCGGTGGTCGGCACCGTGCCGAAGACCTCGGTCGCCCCCAGCGACACCGCCGGGAGCACCTGCCCGGCCGCAGCGGTCACCAGCGCCGCGACGTCGGTCACCGCGGTGGCCGCGACCTCCCACACGTGTCGGCCGTCGGGCAATGCGACATGGGAGCCGGGAATCCGCCCCGACGAGTCACCGGCACTGATGGATGCGGTGAGCCAGAATGGCTTTCGCTCGAAGCGGGTGCGCGGGATGTTCGCGAAGTCACCGGGACCGAACAACGACGCCACATCGATGTCGGAGCCGTGGACGTAGAGCTTCATCAGCGCAGTGATCACACCGGCGCTCTCGTCCTCCTTACGCTTGAGGGTGTCGATCAACTCGACGTTCTGCATCCCCGCCCCGAAGGCGACCGCGGCAACCGACATGAGCACCACCGGATTCGGCGACAACTCGACGAAGGTGGTGTGCCCGTTCTCCACGGCCTTGGTGACCGCCTGCGAGAACCACACCGAGTGCCGCAGCCCCTTGGTGAAGTAGTCGATGGTGTGCACCGGTGCGTGGCCTGCCCGGTAGAACTGCTCACGATCGACCGAGCTGTAGAGACCGACCTCGAGCGGGCGCGGTTCGATGCCGGTGAGCTCGTAGGCCAGTTCGCCCAGCAGCGGATCGGTCTGTGAGGTGTGGCTGGACCCCTTGGTGGCCAGCCGGCGGCCGAGCTTGCCCTCGGATTCGGCGCGCGCGACGATCGCGTCGACCTGGGCCTCCGGCCCGCCGATCACGGTGTGCGTCGGTGCGGCGTAGACGCAGATCTCCAGATCGGGGAAATCGCCGAGGACGCCGGTGATGTCGTCGGCGCTGTACTCGACGATCGCCATCGGCCAGATGTCGTCGCCGGACAGACCGGCCTCGCCCTCGCCCATCAGCCGCGACCGCTGGGCGATCACACGCACGGCGTCCTCGAGCGAGAGCCCGCCGCTGAGATAGGAGGCGGTCGCCTCACCCATCGAATGGGCGATCAGCACACCGGGTTCCGCACCGTGGTGACGCAACAGCTCGGCAAGTCCGATCTGGATGGTGAAGATGCCGATCTGCGCGGTCTCCACCCCGTAGGTCTGCGAGTCGTCGAGGAACATCTCCACGATCGAGTAGCCGAGCTCATCCTGCAGGTAGCCGTCGACCTTGTCCACGGCGGCGGCGAAGATCGGGTTCTCGGTGTAGAGCTGTTTACCCATCTTGCGGTGCTGGGAACCGAATCCCGACAACAGCCACGCCGGCGACGCCGCATCGGGTGAGTCGACGGTGAACACAGTCGGGCTGATCTTGCCCTGCGCCACCGCGCGGACTCCGGCGATGGCCTCGTCGTGATCGTGGGCCATCACCACCGACCGGGTACGGCCGTGGTTGCGGTGGGCCAGTGCACGGCCGATGTCGACCAGGGGGGTGTCGCGGGCCTCGTCGGTCTCCAACCACTCGAGCAGATCCTGCGCGGCCTTGCGGCGTCGCGAGGAGATGAATCCACTGATGACCAGCGGGATGACCGAGCCGGGCACGGCGCATTCGGCGAAACCCGCTGTGGCGTCGGCCTTCTCGCTGGTGTCGGAGGTCTCCTCCGGTGCGCTGCGCTGGGCAGCCAGCGCCAGGCGCTCGACGTCGGTGAGGAAATCGTCCTCGTCGGCGTCGATATCGATATCGCCTGCCGTCTGCGCCGCGATGCTCGCGGAATCGTCTGCAGCGCGGGCATTCTCATCGCCGGTCAGGTCACTGGGCAACACCTCGCGGACCACCACGTGTGCGTTGGTGCCGCCGAAGCCGAAGCCCGACACGCCGGCGATCGCATGGCCGCTGTAGCGCGGCCAGGCCGTCGCCTCGTCGACGACCCGCAGATGTGTGGCGTCGAACTGGATGTAGGGGTTGGGGCCGCTGTAGTTCAGCGACGGCGGCAGTACGTCGTTGCGCAGCGCCAGCACCACCTTGGCCAGCGCTCCCGCGCCGGCCGCGGACTCCATGTGCCCGAAGTTCGTCTTCGCCGAACCGAGCAGTGCGGGGGTCTGGGGTTCGCGCCCCTTACCCACCACGCGGCCCAGCGCGTCGGCTTCGATCGGGTCGCCGAGGATGGTGCCGGTGCCGTGCGCCTCGATGTAATCGACCTCGCGCGGCTTGATCGCCGCGTCGCGGTATGCCGCACGCAGCACGTCGACCTGCGCCTCCGGGTTGGGCGCGGGCAGTCCGTTGGACCGGCCGTCGGAGTTGACCGCCGAGCCGGCCACGATCGCGAGCACCTCGTCGCCGTCGCGGCGGGCGTCGGAGAGTCGCTTGAGGACGAACAGGCCGCCGCCCTCGGCGCGGATCATGCCGTCGGCGTCGGCGGAGAACGCCTTGATGTGACCGTCGGGAGCCTGCACGCCGATCGAGTCGAAGCCCAGGGTCGCCGCAGGCGTGATGATCATGTTCACGCCACCGGCAAGGGCCACATCCGACTCGCCGCTGCGCAGCGACCGCACCGCCTGGTGCACGGCGACCAGCGACGACGAGCAGGCGGTGTCCATCGCGATCGACGGACCACGGAAGTCGAAGAAGTAGGAGATGCGGTTGGCCACCACCGACGTCGACGTGCCGGTGAGGGCGTAGGCGGCGGTGTCGCCGGAGGACTCGGGATCGGAGACCGCGAGCATCTGGTAGTCGTTGGTGGACGTGCCGACGAACACCCCGACCTGCTCGCCCTTGAGGTCGCTCGGCGGGATGTGGGCGTTCTCCAGTGCCTCCCAGGCCAGCTCGAGAGCCAGGCGCTGCTGCGGGTCGACCATCGTGACCTCGCGCGGACTCATCTGGAAGAAGTCGGCGTCGAAGCTCCTGACGTCGTCGAGGTAACCGCCGTGCAGGTTCGCCTTGTCGAGGATCTCGGCGATCTTGGGTACGGCCTTGAACTCCGCCCACCGATCGGCGGGCAGATCGGAGATGCCGTCACGACCGTTGATCAGCAGATCCCAGGTCTCCTCGGGCGTATGACCGGCCTTGGGGAACCGGGTCGACAGACCCACGATCGCGATGTCCTCGTCGTCGCCGCGTTCGCGTGAGTACCACTCGTCATCGGCGGTGGCGTCCACGTCGGGTTCGAGATCGCCGTCGATGATGCGCTGGGCGAGCGAGGCGATGGTCGGGTGCTGATAGACCACGGTGGCGGTCAGCACCACGCCGGTCTTGTCCTCCACGTCGGCGCCCAGGGACACCGCATCACGCGAGGAGAGCCCGAATTCCTCCATCGGACGGTCATCGGAGATCTGCGCCGGCGACATACCGGTCGCCGTGGCGACCCAGTCACGCAGCCAATCGCGCAGTTCGCCGACGGTCAACTCGCCGGCGGTCTCGCCATCGGTACCCGACGCATTCTCGATCTTCTGCGGGTCCACGCTGTCCTCAGCCATAACCTTCCAAGCTAGTTGCCTCGTGCCCCCCGATGTCGTCGACCCGGTGATCCGGCCCCGATTCGGGTGACGATGTGTGTCACGCGCACGAGCTCATCGTGCGCGCCCGGGTCATTCGTGTGGGGCGTCGGGGAAGGCCGTCTGCTGGTAGCCGCCGCGCAGCGTTCCGTCGATGTAGGCCGCCTTCGTGGCGCGGCGGGCGATCTTGCCCGACGACGTGCGGGGGATCGAACCGGCCGGCACCAGCAGCACGTCACGCGCCATCACACCGTGGCGGGCGGCGACCGCAGCGCGCACGGTGTCGGCGACCTCCTGCGGATCGACCTTCTTGCCCGGGCCGCGCTCGGCCACGATCACCAGCTCCTCCGATGCGTCATCGGCGTCGAAGGTGATACCGCTCGCGGAGTTCTCGAAGACCTCCCGCGGCAGTTCGTTGGCGGGCACCGCGAAGGCGGCGACGAAGCCCGGACGTAGCGCCGGCGACGCCTCCTGCGCACTGAACTCCACGTCCTGCGGGTAGTGGTTGCGTCCGTCGACGATGATCAGATCCTTGACGCGACCGGTGATGTAGAGCTCGTCCTCCCACCACACGCCGAAGTCCCCGGTACGCATCCACAGCGAATCTTCGGGCGCACCCTCGGAATGGCTGCCGGTCGACAGCGGGTTGAGCAGCTTGTTGTCGAAGGTCTCATGCGACTCGTCGGTCTTGTTCCAGTACCCCTTGCCCACATTCGCGCCGTGCAACCAGATCTCGCCGACATGGCCGTCGGGCACCTCGGTGGCCGTGTCGGAGTCGACGGTGCACGCCCACTGGCTCACCGACACCTTGCCGCACGACACCTGCGCGACCGCACCCTCGGCGTCGGAGTCGACCAGGGTGAACTCCCCGGCGTTCAGCGCGTCGCGATCGACGTAGATGACCTTGGCCTCGTTGTCGCGTGGTGTTGAGGAGACGAACAGCGTCGCCTCGGCCATACCGTAGGACGGTTTGATCGCGGTCTTGGGCAGACCGTAGGGACCGAAGGCCTCGTTGAACTTCTTCATCGAGCTGACCGTCACCGGCTCGGACCCGTTGATGAGGCCGATCACGTTCGACAGGTCCAGGCTCTCCCCGTCGCGCGGCAGGCCGCGTGCGGCGGCGTGCTCGAAGGCGAAGTTGGGGGCGGCGGCGAAGGTCTCTGCGCCATCGGACTCGGCGGCGAGCTCCTTGATCCAGCGACCCGGCCGACGGACGAACGCCTGCGGACTCATGATCGTGATGTATTTGCCGCCCAGCGCGGGCAGGATCACCGTGAGCAGCCCCATGTCGTGGAACATCGGCAGCCACGTCACACCGCGCGAATTGTGGTTGAGTTCGATCGCGTCGATCATCTGCAGCGCATTGGTCGCCACGCATTCATAGGCGATCTCCACGCCGGCGGGCACACGGGTCGACCCGGAGGTGTACTGCAGATATGCGATGTCGTCGAGCTGCGGCTTGGGTTGCACCCAGCCCTCGCCCACCGAATCAGGGACCGCATCGATGGCGATCACACGCGGACGCTCCTTGGCCGGCAGCGGCTTGAAGAAGTCGCGCACGGACTCCGCCGACTTGGTGGTGGTGAGGATCGCCGCAGGCTTGCAGTCGCCGAGAACCGCGTGCAGCCGGTCGGTGTGACCGGGCTCGTCGGGTGAGAACAGCGGCACGGCGATGTCACCGGCGTAGAGCGCGCCGAAGAAGCCGACCACGTATTCCAGCGACTGCTGCGCCAGGATGGCCACCCGGTCGCCGGGTTCGGTGACCTGTTGCAGGCGTGCGGCCACGGCACGGAGTCGCTTGCCGAACTGCGCCCAGGTCAGTTCCTGCGCCTCGCCGTCGCGCTCGCGGCTGTAGTCGATGTAGCGGTAGGCCAACGTGTCGGCCTGCTCACGAACGTTGCGTTCGACATAGTCGATGAGCGTGTCATCGCCCGAGAAGTGGATGTTGCCGGTCTCGTCGAGAAATTGCTCGAATTCGTCGTTCATTCAGTGCTCCTGGGGACAATCCGCTGTTCGCGGAGCGCGGCGGCGACCGGGGGTGCCGGTGCCGCCTGCTGTAGGTGCTGCTCTCACAAAGGTAAATGTCAGGCTGCGTGTGGTACGCAACCACCACACCCGTCAGTCGTCATCGGCCGACAGGTGTCTGGACGTCGACGGCGGTCACTGACCCTTCAGCAGGCCGATGACCGGCGCGAACGCCTCCATCTGGGTGGGGAACACACCGACATAGGACATCGTCGTCCGTCGCCGCACCTCGCGGATCTGTTCGGCGATCTCCTCGAAGGTGCCGAAGGCGAGGTAGGGGGAGTTGAGGATGTCCTCGACCGACAACCGGACATCCATCGCGATATTGGGCGGATACCCCTTGTCGAGAGCCGCCAGTGCCATCTCCGCGGTGGCCTCGCGGTCGTCGGTGATGACGATCGTCGCGATGGTCCAGTTGAGCTCGATCTCGTCGAACCGATCGCCTGCCGCCTGACGGATGACGTCGATGCGCTCGATCGTCTTCTCCATCGTCATGTCCGACAGCCGGAGCTTGCCCTCACGGGTGGTACCGGTGGCCACCGAGATGATGTCGGCATGTTTGGCGGCCAGTGCCAGCATCTTCGGGCCACCGCCGCCGACTGCGATGGGCGGACGCGGACCCTGCCGCGGGCGCGGCGAGCCGACCAGTCCCTTGATCTGGTAGAACTCGCCGTCGAAGTTGACCTCGTTGCCGCGCAGCAGCCCGTCGAGGATGGTCAACGACTCGTCGAGGCGACGGATGCGCGTGCCGGGTGACTCGAACTCGATACCCGCCTTGTCGAACTCCTCCTTCATCCATCCCGCGCCGATGCCCAGCTCGAGACGTCCTTTGGAGAGCACGTCGATGGTGGTGGCCTCTTTGGCCAGGATCGCGGGATGACGGAAGCCGTTGGCCAGGACCGAGGTGCCCAGGCGGATGCGTTCGGTGGACTGGCTCAGCGCGCCCAGTGCTGCGAGCGGGCCCACCTGGTTGCCGAGGTGGTCGGGAATGGCGAACGTGTCGTAGCCGAGTTCTTCGGCGGTCTGTGCAAGCTTGACGAACTTCCGCGCACCACCCTCGTCCTTGTTGCCTTCTCCCCCCGCCCCGAAACGGAATTTGCGCAGGCCCGATTCGGTCGGTTCCTGACGCGTTGCCGCTGCCGGAGATGTCATGGTTGGAATAGTCTCCTCACGCTTGGTGGTCCGCAAATCGTGGTCGTCGAGTGACCACCGCCACCCGGCCAGGCCGAGCAGCAGACAATGATGCCCGAATAATCGTATCGGCGACGAACCGGTACGGCGTTACGGTTCAACCAGACAAATGCCCCGTGTTCACGGCGGTTGTCTGTGACTGGTCACCACAGTGACCGGCAGTGGGCGGCCAGCGGAGTCCCTCTGAGCTCCCTCCAAGCCCCCTCCGAGAGCCTCGTCACGTCGCCGGGTCGGGCCGCGGCGCGCTGGTCGGGCCAGGCGCGATCAGTTGTGTGGCGGGTGCGGCGCCTTCTCGATGACACCCCGCGCCCACCCTCGCATCCACTGCACAGCCGTCTCGTCGCCGTTGATGTTCCAGTACTTGGGCGTTGCGTACATGGCGTGGATGGGGTTGTTGATCGCGCCCATCAGCTTCTGCACCCCGGTCAGCGGGTTGGTGATGGTCGGCGAGTCGCAGATGAGGTCGCCGGGTGCGCACAGCGAGTAGGTACGGTCGGCGACCGATCCGAAGCCGCCCGTGCGCGAACCGGTCATGGTGATGCCCGGGACCAGTTTGCCGATT
This sequence comes from Gordonia jinhuaensis, assembly GCF_014639795.1. Taxonomy (GTDB): domain Bacteria; phylum Actinomycetota; class Actinomycetes; order Mycobacteriales; family Mycobacteriaceae; genus Gordonia_B; species Gordonia_B jinhuaensis. Next base: position 12,672 of record NZ_BMGC01000029.1, read on the forward strand.
CCACCGAGGGCCACCTCGGCGCCGACCCCCGACGGGTCGGGGCCCACGGTCCGTGCCTCACCCGGCTGACGACGCCCGTCGGCGATCAGGCCGACCCCCAGCAACCGGTCGGCCGGGATCGGGCCCTGACCGTTGCCGATCTGCGAGGCGATGTCACCGGAGATGACCGCACCCTGGGAGAACCCGAGGAGCACGAACCCGGTCAGCGGGCAGTGCTCGTGCACCTCGGCGATCTTGTCGGTGGTGCGCTGGGTGCCCTGTGCGCGCGAGTCGTTGTAGGTGGTCTGGTGATCGTTGAGGTTGGTGGGGTTGCGGAACTGTGCGACATACGGGGTCGTGTAGACGTCCGCCCGCGAGCCGTCGAACTCGTCCTGCAGGGTCGAGCTGACCTTGAGGATCAGTGAATTCGGATTGGCGTGGGGATGCTGCGGATCGTCGTCGGCTGAGGACTCCCACGTGCCCGGCACCGCGATCACCTGGACGTCGGGGCAATCGGCGGGCTGGGCGGTCGCGGTGGGAGCCGACGTCGTCGGCGCACCGGGGGTGGGCGCGGGACCCTGCGACGACGGCCGCAGCAACGTCACCACCAGAACGATCACCAGGATGATCGCGATGACGACGAGTGCGGCCACGCCCAGCAGCACCCAGGTGAGGGTGCGACGGCGGGAGGAACGACGTGCGGACATCTGTGGCGGTGCCTTATCTGGTCGGGCAGTAGTAGCGCTGCGCCGCGGCGATCAGCTTGTCGGTCTGGTCGTTGGCCTGTGCCGCATCCGTCTTACCCGACCCCACGATCGGCAGGACGTTGACCTTGATCTGGGCCGGTGAGACGTTGGCCTTGGTCTGCGCGCAGACCGTCTCGGCTGCGCCCAACGCGATCGAGTCATCGGTGTCGCCGAGCAGCGTCACCTTCTGGTCACGCAGGGCGTTGAGGTAGGCCTTGGCGTTGTTCGGCAAGGCCGCAATCGACCCGGCATTGCCCGCCGCCGGCTCGGTGGCCGGCAGCTGGGTCGGCGAACCCTCCGCGGCGGCCCCGGCGTCCCCGGAATCCGTGGCGCTGGCAGATGCCGAGTCGCGCGCAGAGCTCTCCGAGGCCGACTGCGTCGCCGGCGACGTTGCTGCCGCCGTCGTGGTCTGCGGTGCCGATGCGGGCGCACTCGCGGTGGAGTCGTCGCCGCAGGCGCTCAGCGCGCCGGCACCGATCAGCAGCGCGGCCAGTGCGGTGACACCGCCGGTCGTGCTGCGTGCCCGCGACCTGTTCCCCAGCGCCGTGCCCCCCACTGCCCTCATCCCACTTCCTCCACGATCTCTGCTCGTCACGCGACTCCTGCCCCCGCGGCGTGAACTCTCCGGCCGCAAGGGTACCGAAACAACCGAGACGGCCCCGCCGGTCGACGTGACGACGACTGACGGGGCCGCACTGGACTCACCCTGGGATCACCACTTACCGTGTACGACACCCGATTTCGGTGCCATTCAGCCAGATCGTTTTGAGCGCGAGCAGATCCCGACCGGCTACCTCCGGACGAGTGACCATCAGCGGACGACCACACCGGTACCGGTGGACTCGATCGAACCGTGCTGGAAGTTCACCCGGAAGCCACCCGGGATCTGCACCTGGTCGCTGATCGGATAGCCGAGTTTGCCGTTCTCGTAGCCTGTTTGACCCCAGGCGTCGAAGATCGGACCGGCCGGGATGGCGAAGGCGCCGCCCGTGGGCGTCCAGTAGATGTTGCCGCCGCCGAAGGAGTTGAACGCCCCGCCGCGCAGCGCGATCTCACTGCTGGTCGGGAACCCGAGCCAGCCCGCCTCGTAGTCGAGCGAGGCGTACTTGTCGAGGATCTTGCCCTGCACCGAGTTCGCACCGTTGGCGGCATTCCACCAGTAGGCGCCGATCTGGAAGCCCTGGACCTGCCCCTTGCCGTTGGGTGTGCCGATGACGTCACCGGTCGGATACCCGAGCGGTCCGCGTTCGTACCCGGCTTTACCCCACGAGTCGAGGATCTGCCCGGTCACCGCATGCGCACCGGTGGTGGCCGTCCAGTAGATGTAGCCGTTCTGGAACTTGTTGAACCGGCCCTTGCCGTCGGGTGTGACCGTCTCGTTGCTCACCGGGAAGCCCAGCGACCCGCCGGGGCCGCCCGCTGCCACGTAGGCACCGCCGATGGCCCCACCCACGATGTGGGCGCCGGAGGCCTGCGAGTAGATGATGCGTCCGCCACGGAAGTCCTGCGCGCGGCCGCCGGGTACCGCGTACTCCGGCGTGAGGCATTCGGCGAGTTCCGAATGCGCCTTGGCCAGCGCACCGATCGGCCCGCCGATCCCGCAGGAGGGCTTGTCGGCCGCGACGCCGAGCGCACTGGCGGCCTGCGGCCACGCCTGCTTCATCTCGAACTGCCAGTACTCCCACGTGTGCGTGCCCGAGGCGCGGTAGATCGCCTGTGCGGCGATACCGAGCTGGTTGAGCTTGGTGGCGAACTGCTGGCTGGTCACCCGAGAGAGCACCTCGAGCCCCACGCCGGCGTAGTTGGTCGCCAGATACGGGATGTCGGAGGGGGTGTCGTACTGACCCGGGAGTCCGTTACCCGACGAGATGTAGAGGCTGGTGCCTTTGAGCTTGGCCGCCAGCAGGTACGGGTCGTGTGCCTTCCACGCCGGATCGGTCGGCGGACCGAACATCTTGGCCGAGTCGTAGCCACCGGCATCGTTCATCGCGAACTGAACCGCCTGGGGCATGCCGAAACTCGACAGCTGCAGGATGCCCGAATACGACGCGACGAATTTGAAGAATCCGGGGTTGCGCGCGGCGAGCATCATCGCGGCGCTGCCGCCCATCGAGATGCCCTGCACACCGCGGACGTCGCTGGATCGCCACTGCCCCTGCAGAACCGGCGGGAGTTCCTTGGTGAGGAACGTCTCCCACTGGTAGTTCTTGCCGTTGTCGGGCTTCTGCCAATCGGTGTAGAAGCTCGACTCACCGCCGATGGGCAGCACGACGTTGACGTTCTTGTCCTTGTAGAAGTTCTCGATATCGGTGTTGATCGTCCAGCCGCTCTGATCGTCCTGCGCGCGCAGACCGTCGAGCGTGTACAGCTGAGGGAAGGTCGCCTTGGGATCGGAGTTCCAATCGCGGGCGAGCAGGATCTGCACCTGGATGTCGGTCCCCATCGCCGGCGAATGGACCCACAGGGCCACCCGGCGATCGGAATACCAGAAGGCGTTGGTCACCTTGACGCCGGGAACCGGCGCGGGGGCCGCCGTTTGATCGGCGGCGAGCACCGGGCTGACATGGCCTGGGGAAGAGGCCGGATGAACCCCGACTGCATGGAGCCCGAAGGCGGCCATGACGACCACCACCAGCCCCGTGACGCACGCGAACACATAGGTCCGCATCTGCCGCCAGATCGACACGACCACCCCTTCACCACACGACTGAACATCAACAGCGTCGTGAAGCGGTTCCCCAACGCTTCCCCATCGGAAACCCCAACGGCGACCACCCCTCGAGATGGCCCGACGCCCCCCGTGTCGAGAGACACGGTGTTTGCTTACACGGTGTTTCTTACACGGAGGGCGTCGCGTCGTGCGGTTGCCACACTGTTACGTGTGGGAATTTTGTTGTAGTTGTGACTCGAGAGGTTTGTTCACCTCAGTCGTGGAACCAACCCGAGTTCTTCGCGCGCCACACCATGTCGCTCCAATAACCCCAGGTGTGGGTGCCCACGATCGGGAAGTCCGTGGTGATCGGGACGTGGTTGACGAGGGCCTGAACCTGGAACGCGCGGGTCTGGGCCCAGGCCAGCTGCTCGAGCGGGGTGCCCTCGACGTTGCCGATGAAGTCACCGACGCTGCCCACGGCGTTGTACTGGCCCCAGAAGCCGCCGCCGGCACCGATGCGCACCTTCTTGTTGTGCATCTTGTTGATCTGCACGAAGGGATCGTTGTCATACCAGCGACCGCTCCACGGCGGTCCCCACATCGAGTCGGAGTTGAACGGTCCCATCCCGGCCTCGATACCGGCGTCGAGCATCGCCACGCGGATGGCGGTGCGCATACCGGGCGCCGACAGGTTCAGATATCCCGACATCGAGAACAGGTGACTGATACGCGGGTTGTTGGCGCCGATGATCATCGCCGAGCTGCCACCCATGGAGATGCCCATGATCGCGTACTTGTGCGCCGGCCCCACGGCCAGACCCTTCTGGTCGAGCATCGGGATGAGCCGGTTGTTGATCACACAGCTCCACATGTACTTGTACTTCTGGCCGTTGAGATTGCTCGGGGCATCCCAGTTGCTGTAGAAGCTCGCCATGCCGCCGATCGGCTCGATGACGTTGACGCCCGAGGACGCCATGTCCTGGATGCGGGTGTTGTACTCCCAGCCGCTCTTGTCATTGGTGGCGCGCAGACCGTCGAGTGCGATGACCGTCTTGTAGTTGCCGGGCCGCGTCCACGCGTGGACCTGAACCTTGGGCATGCCACAGCCGTCGAGCCACCAGGTCTGGCGGACCGGGGCCGCAGAGGCCGTGCCGGTGCCCACAGCGACCCCGAAACCGAGGACTGCACTCAACGCCACCAGCGCGGCGATCATCCGAGAGACCGGACCCGCCGATCTTCCTCTGGTGGGACGGGTGACGTTCTCAGATCGCAATCGCACGAGGTCTCTCTTTCGTCTCTTCATGCCGACCCCTGACAGAGGTCGACCTGACCGCCCGCGAGCGGTCGCCGCACACGATATCGGCCACACAACCGATGCCGTTACACTTTCGATATAAAAAAGTGCCGGATAACGGTCTGACATCGGCAGGCCCGTGTCCGAACCGTGACCTTACCTGCTCATTACTCTCGGCGACAATCGGGCCGGACCGAGCAGTTACCAGCGTCGCCTGATCGACTACTTTCCGAATCGCCTGATCGGGGAGGCGCCGGGTACAGGGTTGGGCAGCCCGCATTCCTGCAGCGCGTAGTACGGGATCCGGTTGAAGCGGTAGGCGGTCAGCTGCCGCGAGTCGCGCAGGTTCTGTTTGAAACGTGCCCACGTCATCGGCCCGGTGTAGGACTCGATCAGCTCCTTGGTCGCCGGACACCGCAACGCCGCACGCGCCTGCAGGGTCCACGACTGCGAGACCGCCCGGGGCAGTTCGGGGTAGTAGGGCACCGCGCGCGAGTCGGCGACCACCCATTCCGGGTCGAGATCCTTGTCGTGGCCGATACGTGCGTCGGGCAGTCGATGGGTGTGCGCGGCCAGCGGATAGGCCAGACCCATCTGGTCGACCACGCGCACCGACAGCGGCGCATTCATACTCGTCATGCCGAGGTTCAGGAAGTACACGGTGAGCTGTGTGGGGTGTGTTCCACGGATCTGCGGCACGTAATACCAGGTGTCGTAATCGCCGGAGGACAGCAGCACACCGCCGTCGGCCTGATGTTCTTCGATCGCGTCGACCATCGGCTGCATACGCGCGAACTGGCGGTAGTCCTCGGCGGTCAGCGGATGCTCGATACCCAGGTTCTGTGCGTAGTAGCGACGCTCGTCGACGATGCCGCTGCGCCCGATGTCGGTGCCGTTGCGCAATCCGTGCGAGTTCACGGTGATCACACCCCACACGACGAGCACGATCCAGGCGATCCCGAGCACACCGGTCGCCGCGGTCGAGAGCACCGCGGCACGGTCGCGACCCGGCCGCAACGACAGCGGGATCACCATCACCGGCAGGAGCATGAGGAACAGTGGCGCGAGCAGAACGCGCGCATGCATGAAGTCGCCGCCCTGGTGCACCCAGTAGACCGCCTCGGCGAGTCCGGCGACCACCATCACCACGACCACCGCACCGCGGCTGCGCAGCCGTGACTGCCCGGCGACCAGAACCCGCCGCAGGCGTGCCGGGGAGCCGTGGTCGGTCGCGTCGGCGGCAGTGTCGGTCGGGTCTGCATCGACCCCGTCTGTATCGGTGCTGTCGACTCCCACCTTGCGCCACTGGGCCCACAGCGCCAGTCCCGCGAGCACAGCCACCAGCACCGGCAGCAACAACACATACGGGCCGAACATGTTGGTCACATACGTCCACCCCTGCGACCACTTCGACCCGCTGGCGTCCTTGGCGACCGCGGTGTTGGGCACCAGCAGTCCGTAGTACCCCATCCGGAAGATCTGATAGCCGACCGGCACCAGCGCCGCGACGATCACGAACGCCACGCGCATCCACCACGACGGCATCCGTGAGAAGAACACCAGTGCCAGCACCAGCGCACCGACCAGCGCCAGTTCCGGCCGGATCAGCGGCGACAGGCCGGCGTTGAATCCGAGCAACAGCAGGAGCGTGATCTCCCGGCCGCGGGTTCGACGGGGACCAGCCGACCAGCTCACCAGCTGCGACCACAGCACCGCCGCCCAGAACAGGCACAGCGACACCTCCAGGCCGCTGGTCGCGAAGTCGCGCGCCGGGGGCAGGGCGATGTAGATGAGTGCGCCGAACGGCAGGAACATCGCCCACGACCGCAGCCGGTCGACGCGATAGAGACGCGCGGTGGCGATCATCGCGATGGGAAGTGCGAGCACCGACAGCACCAGCGCGATCCAGAGCACCACGTACTCGGGTTTGCCGCCGGTCATCCAGGTGAACAGCCAGATGAGATAGGTCCATGCGGTCGAGGTGTTGGCCTCCACGCGCTCGCCCTCATTGAAGACAGGACCGTTGCCCGCGAGCAGGTTACGGACCGTGCGCAGCACGATCAGTCCGTCGTCGGCGATCCAGCGACGTTCCCAGGCGCCGGCCGCGAACAGTGCCGCGACCACGAGCACACTCGCGGTCAGCGAGCCGATCGGCAGCCAGCGGCGCACGGACACGGCCCGTCGCGAGCCGTCGGTGCGCCCGGCGTCGGCGATGTGGGTCAGCTCGGTCGGCGACAGCTCAGCTGACGACATAGACCGCGACACCCACGCATACTAACCAGGCGAGGGCCAGGAACTGCAGGACGTGGTCGTGAAGCGCGATCGTTTCCGGTTCGCCGGCCTCTCCGCCGTCGATGTCGACCGCATAGCGCAGGATCGCGATGGTGAACGGGACCATCGAGATCGCGTACCAGACGTTGGATTCGTGACCCTCGTGTTTGTCGAAGGCCCACAGTCCGTAGACCACCACCTCGACGGTCGCGGCGAGTGTCCACACGAAACGCAGGTAGCTGCTCGTGTAGTACTGCAGCGATTTCCGGATCTTGGCACCGGTGCGTTCGGCGAGGATCAGTTCGGCGTACCGCTTGCCCGCGGCCATGAACAACGACCCGAAGGCCATGAGCAGCAGGAACCACTGCGACAGACCGTTGGGCAGTTCGGCGGCCACACCACCGGCGATGGCACGCAGCAGGAAGCCCGACGACACGATGCAGATGTCGAGCACCGGCTGGTTCTTCAGCCCGAAGCAGTACGCGAGCTGGATCACCAGGTAGACGGCGATGACCACCGCGGTCTGCCAGTTGGCGAGCGCGGCGATCACGAGCGCGGCGACGCCGAGGATCACCGCGATCGCATACGCCAGCTTCACCGGCACCACACCCGCGGCGATCGGACGGTAGCGCTTGACCGGGTGGTTGCGGTCGGACTCCACGTCCTTCGCGTCGTTGACGAAGTAGATGCAGGACGCCGCGAAGCAGAACGCGACGAATGCCAGCGCACAGCGGCCCAGCACGTGGACGTCGGTGATGTCACCGGCGGCCAGTGGCGCGGCGAGAACCAGGACGTTCTTCACCCACTGACGCGGGCGCAGTTCCTTGATGATCCCGTCGAATAGATTCTTCGGGGCGCGCTTGGACGCCTCGACCGAGCTCCGCTCGATCGCTTCCTCACTCATGTGGTTCTCCCGCGTGACAGCTTTCTCAAGACCGGACCGGCCACCACCGCGGGCCACCTGACTCCGTATCGCCGACGCAACATCTTGTCACCCTCGATGACGACCTTTGCAGCGACCGCACCCAAACCGGCGCCGGCGGCCACATCGGTGGGGTAGTGCACGCCGAGGACCAGGCGTGACACCACCATCGGTGGCACCAGAACCGCGGGCACGAGCCCGCGTGGAGTGTCCGCGGCGCGTTCGATGAGCAGTGCCGCGGCCGTCGTCGAGGTCGCATGACTCGACGGGAAGCTGAGCTTGCTCGGGGTGGAGACGCCGACGACGATGCGCGGGTCGTGCGGGCGCGGCCTGCGCACGATCCGCTTGATGATCACCGAGGCTGCGTGCGCGCCGAATGCGCCGACACCGACCTCGACCCACATCCGGCGGCGGTCGGCGTCACGGGAGGCGAGTGCACCCACGGCCGACACCGCGATCCACCCCAGCGAATGCTCACCGAAGTGCGACAGACCGCGCGCGGTGGCCAGCACCCCCGGCTTGTCGGCCAGTGCGCGCTGGATCCCCAGCAGGATCTTGACCTCGCCGGTGGGTTCGCCGAGTGCATCCGCACCGGTCGAGTCGAGATCAGTCGATTCCGAAGACACGCTTCCAGCTTTCTGCGCTCGCCAGCTCGGGGGCGGCGTCGCGATAGAGGGTGCGCATGGAGTCGAAGCGCTGCGCGAGTTCCTTGTGAAGTGCCCACGTCTCCCGAGCGAGCGCGACCATCTTGTCACGGTCGCGCTGTCGGTAGACCACCCCTCGGCCGTCGGCGGTGGTCACCGTGACACCGTCGACTCGGCCGAGGGAGAACCAGCGCGCCTCGATCGGCGGATAGTTGGCCTGCGGCACCAGGTGATGTTTCGGATCGGCGGGTCGGATGTTGTTGACCACCACCGCCGCCAGCGACTTCAGCTTCGCCAGCGGTGTGGTCGGCGGTGTGACGCCCAGATGGGTCGCCTCGCCGCTCGTGCGCGGCAGAACCGTCGCCGAGGGCAGGACCACTGCGTCGGGGTACACCTTGCGCATCGCGGCGATCTTGGGCAATGCGGTGGGCAGCAGATCGCGGATGTGATCGGGGCCCGCGAGGAAGTCCCGGATCGCCTCGTTCTGGATCGCGACGGTCGAATACTCAAGGCACAGAAGATGTTTGGCTGTGGCCTTGCGCATCGACGAGAGGATCCCGTCGAGCGGTCCGTCGTGATGCATGGCAGCGACCACCAGGCGGTTGCGCAGGTGGAAGTACGCCTGCCAGTCGATGGCGTCGTCCTTGTCACTCCAGGCCATGTGCCAGATCGCGATACCCGGCACGGTCGCAGTCGGGTAACCGGCCTTACCCGCACGCAGCGCATACTCCCAGTCGTCCCACTTGATGAACAGCGGCATGGGCAGCCCGATCTCCTCGGCAGCCACCCGCGGGATCATGCACATCCACCAGCCGTTGCCTTCGACGTCGATACGCCGGTGCAGGTTCTTGGACTCCTCGCGGTCACGCAGCGGGAAGGTGGCGAAGTCGTGGTCGTAGCGCACGAACGGCGCCGCCGTCCACATGAAGTTGTGGTGGTCGATGACCTCACCCATCGAATGCAGATGACTGCGATCCTGCAGGTTGAGCATCTGCCCGCCGACCAGCATGGGGCTGATGGCGAAGCGGCTCAGCGCCAGTGCGCGCAGGATCGAGTCGGGTTCGATCACGATGTCGTCGTCCATGTAGAGGACATAGGGACTGTCGGTCTGACGTAACGCCTCATACATGATGCGTGAATATCCGCCGGAGCCACCGAGATTGGGCTGGTCGAAGATCTGCAACCGGTCACCCAGAGCGGCTGCGGCCTCGGCGTAGCCGGGTTCGTCGACCACCTTCCTGGTGCCCTGGTCGGGCATCATGACCGCGTCGATCACACCGTCGACGAGCGGGTCGGAGGTCAGTGCCACCAATGCGTTCACCGCATCGGTGGGGCGGTTGAAGGTGGGGATACCCACGGTCACACGGCCCTCGCCGGGCGCCTCGATCGGGGCGTACCAGCCGGCGGCGACCACTTCGGTGTCGGTGTCGGTGGTCAGGTCGAACCAGATCCAGCCGCCGTCCTCGAACGGGCCGAGTTCGAGCTCGAACTCGATCGTGCCGTGACCCGACTCGTCGACCGGCACGAGATCCCCACCGATCGAGATGCGCGAACCGTCACTCTTGGAGCGGTAGACGTCCACCCGTGCGGTCCCGATCACCTCGACGCGCAGTACCACCGAGGTGAGGGTCGACCAGCGGCGCCAATAGGAGGCCGGGAAGGCGTTGAAGTACGTCTCGAAACTGACCTCGGAGTCGGCGCCGAGGGTCACCGACGTGCGGGTGGTCGAGTGCGCACGATGGGCGTTGCTGGGCGACTCGTCCATGTAGAGGGCGCGGACGTCGAGGGGTTCACCCGGACGCGGGAAGATCACCCGGGACAACAGCGACTTACCCATCTCGGCGACGCCGTCCGGTCCGGTCGAGTGCATCGGACTCGCGGTGACGCTCACTTGCTCTCCCCCGATTCGTCGGTCAGCGTGGCGCCGTCGCGCAGATGCGGCGCCAGGGTGTTCTCGAACATCGTCAGCGCGCTGGCGATGGCCATGTGCATGTCCAGGTACTGGTAGGTGCCCAGCCGCCCGCCGAAGAGCACCCGCTGCGATGCGGTCTCGGCCTTAGCCAGCGCGCGGTAGGCGCCGAGCTTCTCGCGGTCGTCGGGGGTGTTGATCGGGTAGTACGGCTCGTCGCCGGATTCGGCGAACCGGCTGAACTCGCGCATGATCACGGTCTTGTCGGTGGGGTACGCCCGCTCGGGGTGGAAATGACGGAACTCATGGATGCGCGTGTAGGGCACGTCGGCGTCGTTGTAGTTCATCACCGGGGTGCCCTGGAAGTCGCCGGTGGGCAGCACTTCAGTCTCGAAGTCGAGGGTGCGCCACCCCAGTTCCCCCTTGGAGAAGCCGAAGTAGCGGTCCAGCGGTCCGGTGTAGACCACCGGGGCGTCGGGGCTGGCGGCACGCAACTGGTCGCGCACGTCGAACCAGTCGGTGTCGGTGCGTACCTCGATGCGCTCGTCGGCGGCCATGGTCGACAGCCACGCGGTGTAGCCGTCGACCGGCAGACCCTCGTAGGTGTCGTTGAAGTAGCGGTTGTCGAAGGTGTAGCGCACCGGCAGCCGGGCGATGTTGGAGGCGGGCAGCTCGGTGGGGTCGGTCTGCCACTGCTTGGCGGTGTAATCCCGGACGAACGCCTCGTAGAGCGGGCGTCCGATCAGGCTGATCGCCTTCTCCTCGAGGTTCTTCGCATCGGCGGTGTCGATCTCACCGGCCTGTTCGGCGATCAGCGCGCGCGCCTCGTCGGGGGTGAAATAGCGGCCGAAGAACTGGCTGACCAGCCCCAATCCCATCGGGAACTGGTAGGCCTGGCCGGCGTGCATGGCGAACACGCGGTGCTGGTAGTTCGTGAAGTCGGTGAACTGGTTGACGTAATCCCACACCTTCTTGTTGGAGGTGTGGAACAGATGCGCACCGTATTTGTGGATCTCGATCCCGGTGGCCGGTTCGGGCTCGGAATACGCGTTCCCGCCGATATGCGAGCGCCGCTCCACCACGAGAACCCGCTTGCCCAACTGCGTGGCCGCACGCTCGGCGATGGTGAGCCCGAAGAATCCGGACCCCACCACGAACAGGTCGTAACGGTTCGGATCGTCCCGTTTCGGGTCATCGCTTGTTTCGTCCACCACGGGTGTTCAGGGTAACCGACCACCACTCGAGCACCGGGGATGCCGCCGCCGGGGCATCGCGGGCGGCTGGTCGGCGCGTGGTCCGCCGCCCGCTGAACTGGTTGCGTCTGTGCCCGCGCGACTGGTCGCCAGCCTGCAGAACTGGTTGCGTCTGTGCCCGCGCGACCAGTTCTCACCGACGCAACCATTGCACAGGATGCACACTCAGAAACTGGTTGCGCGAATCCCCGCGCAACCAGTTCAGTCCGCGCAACCAGTTCAGTCCACGCAACCAGTTCATGGGGACGATGCCGACCGTCGAGAGGTGACATGGCCGACACAAAGCCCAGCACGAAGCCTGAGGCCGACGCGATACCCGAGGCCGACGCGATACCCGAGGCCGACGCGATGCCCGAGGGCACCGCCACCCCGGCGGGGTCGATCACCACCCTGGCGGAGTCGATCGCGGTCGACACCGCAGCGGGCACGTGGAGGTTCTCGCCGCCATGCGGACCGGTCATCGGCGATGTCACCGACGAGGTGGTGGTGGCTCGTGCGATCCCCTATGCGCAGGCGCAACGATTCGCGCGACCAGAACCCGTCGCGCCGTGGACGACGCCCCACCACAGCACGACCCCCTCACCGAAGGCGCCCCAGGTTCCCTCTCCCTACACCGACAAGACCCTCGGCGGGCGTTCCGATCGAGTCGGGTCCGACCTCCCCGAATCCGAGCAGTGCCTCAACCTCACGGTGACCAGACCGGCCACATACCCGACACCGGCCACATCTCCCACACAGCCGCTCCCGGTGGTGGTGTGGATTCACGGCGGGGCCTATGTGATCGGCGCCGGCGACGACCCGCACTTCGACCCGGCAGCCCTGGTCGGTGAGCAGCAGGTGGTGTTCGTGGCGATCAACTTCCGCCTCGGCATCCTGGGCTACCTGGGCGATGGCAGCGACGCCCGACCCGCCAACCTCGGACTGCTCGACCAGCTGTCCGCTCTGCGGTGGGTCGGCGAGAACATCGCGGCATTCGGCGGCGACCCGGACTCGGTGACGGTGATCGGACAGTCCGCAGGCGGCGACGCCGTGGCACATCTGATGGCCACACCGAATCCGCATGAGCTCTTCCGCCGGGCCATCATCCAGAGCGCACCGCTGGGCCTGCGCCACCGCCGCCGGCGGCTCGTGTCGTGGATGTTCGATCGCACCGCCGACATCACCGCAGCGACGAAGATCAGCTCGATCCTGCTCACCCAGACCGAGATCTCGCGTAAGGCACTGCGTTTCGGGCTCAAGGCGGCAATGGCGTTCGGCACGCAGTACGGCCTGCCGCCGCTGCCCGAGGAGTCGGCGATCACGACATGGTGGGAACGCGCAGCACCGCATATCGATCTGCTCATCGGACACAACCGCGACGAGACGCACTACTTCTTCTCCACCCACCCCTCGAACCCGGTGCTCAAAGCACCTGTCGTCGACTGGTGTGCGCGCCGTGTGATCAGCCCCATCATCAGCCATGTGGTCTACGCGCGAGACGATTCGGCATTCGCCGGCCGCCACGCCCGCGCGGGAGGGCGCACGTACCACTACCGAATCGACTGGGCCGCACCGGGAAACAAGTTCGGATCGTGTCACACCATCGAACTCGCCCTGCTCTTCGGCACACGCGAGGCATGGGAGGGCGCCTGGATACTCGACGGCGCCTCACGCGAGGATGTCGAGCGCGACGGGGCGGCGCTTCGGGAACTGTGGGGCAGATTCATTCGCGGTGAGGACCTCGGCGACCGCGAACCGACATCCCTCACGCCGATCATCGGCTACCGTCGCGTCCGGTGACGGCTCAGGCATCTGCGCCGGCGTTGTGACACCGTGCGCTGTGATCGGCGTTACACTCGAACGACCCGATGACCGGCGAGCGTGAATGCACAACCGGGGAATGCGAGCACGATGGATCTACTGCGATGGAGCACGAGACCGGCTCGTGATGTCGAGGCGGTGTCGCCGCGTACCAATGTGATCCGCGGGCTCCTCGCACGTGCCACCACCCCGCTTCTCCCCGACGATTACCTCCACCTCATCAACCCCCTCTGGTCGGCGCGCGAACTGCGCGGGCGGATCGTCGACGTCCGACGCGAGACCGCCGACTCGGCGACCGTGACCATCGAAACCGGTTGGGGATTCTCCCACGAGTACGCCGCCGGCCAATACGTGGGCATCGGCCTGATGGTGGGTGGGCGCTGGCATTGGCGCTCCTACTCGCTGACCTCCATCGGGGACCCCGACGACAAGCGCATCTCGATCACCGTGAAGGCCACCCGCGACGGGTTCCTGTCCAGTCACCTCGTCGACGGTGTGGAGCCGGGCACCGTGGTGCGTCTGGCCGCACCACGCGGCGACTTCCGGCTCCCCGATCCGCCGCCGGGAAAGATCCTGTTCCTCACCGCAGGCAGCGGGATCACACCGGTGATGGCGATGTTGCGGTCACTGCGACGCGAGATGAGCGAACGCGACGGGGCAACTGTGGAGGACGGGGCGACTGTCGATATCGTGCACATCCACTCCGCCCCGACCCGCGACGACGCCATCTTCCTCGACGAACTCGAACAGCTCGCAGCGCAGTGGCCGTCATATCGACTCACACTCCACTTGACCTCCAGCGCAGGGAAACTCGACCCCGAATCGTTGGGCGAGGATGTCGCCGACCTCGCCGATCGGCAATGCTGGGCGTGCGGTCCGGCGAAATTCCTCGACGCGCTGGAGAAGCTGTTCGATCACGAGGGCCTCGAGGAGCAGCTGCACGTGGAACGGTTCGCGATCGCGCGCACCGACCACGGTGGCGAGGGTGGTCGACTGACGTTCTCGGTATCCGATAAGAGCATCGACATCGACGGTGCGACAACCATTCTCGAGGCCGGGGAGAGTCTCGGGGTCCAGTTGCCCTTCGGTTGCCGAATGGGCATCTGCCAGACCTGCGTGGTACCGCTGGCCACCGGGTACGTCCGCGACCTCCGCACCGGCGAGGAGCGCCGCGAAGGCGAACGCATCCAGACATGTATCAGCACCGTGTCCGGCGAATGCTCGATCGACATGTGAGGCGACCGCGCGCAGAAGCCGACTCCGGCATCTGACGCGCGGCCTCATCCCAGCAATTGCGAGGATCATCCCAGCAATTGCGAGGAACACCATGGCAATCACCGATATCGACGTCTACGCGCACCTGACCGAGTCCGACGTCGAGACACTCGGCGCCGAACTCGACGCCATCCGCCGCGACATCGAAGAGTCCCGCGGAGTCGACGACGCCCGCTACATCCACCGCACCATCGCACTGCAGCGCGGTCTCGCCGCAGGTGGGCGCGTGGTGTTGTTGTTCAGCAACCACAAACCCGCCTGGCTGGTCGGAACGGCGCTGCTGAGCACCGCGAAGATCATCGAGAACATGGAGCTCGGCCACAATGTGATGCACGGGCAGTGGGATTGGATGAACGACCCCGAAATCCACTCGTCATCGTGGGAGTGGGACACCACATGTCCGAGCGTGCAGTGGAAGCACTCGCACAACTACATTCACCACAAGTACACCAACATCGTCGGGATGGATGACGATGTGGGCTACGGGATCCTGCGCGTCACGCGCGATCAGCGGTGGGAATGGTGGAATGTCGGCAACCCGCTCTACAACGCGCTGTTGGCGGTGTTCTTCCAGCACGGTGTGGCACTGCATCACCTCGAGGTGGCCAAACTGCGCACCGGCCAGAAGACCTACCGGCAGGCGCTGAAGGATCTCCGGCTCATCGGCGTCAAGGAAGTCCGCCAGAACGCCAAGGACTACTTCATCTATCCCCTTGCCTCGGGCCCGAACTGGAAGACCAGCCTCACGGCCAACCTCACGGCGAACCTGATCCGCAACCTGTGGGCCTACATGGTGATCTTCTGCGGTCACTTCCCCGACGGCGCAGAGAAATTCACCACCGACGAGTTCGAGAACGAAGACCGTCCGCGCTGGTATCTGCGACAGATGCTGGGGTCGGCCAACTTTCGCGCCGGGCCGCTCATGCGTTTCTTCAGTGGCAACCTCAGCCATCAGATCGAACACCATCTGTTCCCGGATCTGCCGAGCAATCGCTACGAGGAGATCGCGGTGCGGGTACGCGCACTGTGCGACAAGTACGACCTGCCCTACACCACCGGGTCGCTGCCGGGCCAGTACCTGCTGACCTTCCGTACGATCGCGAAACTCTCACTGCCCAACGCACTTCTGCGCGCATCGGCCGACGACGCCCCGGAGACCGCATCCGAACTGCGTTTCGATGTACGCGGCGGGCTCAAGCGTCACTTCGGTGTCGACCCGGCGACCGGTCGTCGGCGTGGCCTGCGGACCGCGCTGCGCGAACTCGCCGACAGCAGGGTGGCCGCCACACAGACGTAGTATCAGCTCGTGGATCCGAGCACGCAGCCGCCCGCCGCAGACGGTGGCGACGAGGTCACCGGCAACGACCGCACCGCTGCCGCCGAGCACATGCGGCGGGCCGCCGGATTCCTGGCCCGCACCGACCGCAACGAGCGACTGGTCGCCGCCGCGCGCGTCGCGCGACGGCTCGCCCCCGAGGCACCTGTCCCGGAACTGGACGTGAGCGCCCGCTCACGACTGTCGGACCGGCTGTATCGCCTCATGAGCGAGAAGGATCCCGCCACCACCGATCTGACGCGCGGCGAGGACCCGGGCACTGCGGACCGTTCACCGAGTGCGACCCGCGAACTGACACTGGCGATCGTGGCGGTGTGGCGTGCGCTGTCGAGCAAGCGCACCGGGACCACCGTCGAGACGGCCGATGTGACAATCCTGTTCACCGATCTGGTGGGCTTTTCCACGTGGGCGCTACATGCCGGTGACGAACGCATCATCGAACTCATCGGTGAGGTCAACCGGGTGAGCAGTGAGATCATCACCGCACACCGCGGGCGGATCGTGAAGTCGCTCGGCGATGGCGTGATGGCGGTGTTCGCCGATGCCGCAGAGGCCATCCACGCCGCCTTCGAACTGTGCGGAGCGGTCAGTGCGATCCGCCTCGACGACTACCGGCCGTCGTTACGCGCAGGCCTGCACACCGGTTCGCCCACCCGGGTGGGCAGCGATTTCCTCGGTGTCGACGTCAACGTGGCGGCGCGGGTCGCCGATGCGGCCGGCGAAGGGGAGGTGCTGGCGACCAGCGACACCCTCGCCTCGGCCGACCCCGGCGCCTACGTCCGCCGCCGGCGCCGATTCCGCGCGAAGGGCACCCCGAAGGATCTCGAGGTGTTCGCCGTCATCCCGCGCTACGAAGACTGAACCGACCGGCGGCCGGTGTCGGCGCCGATCAGTTCAGCTGATCGGCGGCGGGGAATCCCTTCACCAGTTGCGCACCCTGCGCGAGGAACGCCTGCAGTGCCTGCCCGATGAGCGCATGCGCACCGGTGTCCTGCGAGAAGTAGACGTTGCCGTTCTGGAAGGCCTGCACCGCACCGGGGAGCCCGGGCAGCGCCAGGACCGGACCGAGTGCCTGGCCGAGCGCACCGTTCGTGCCGCCGAGTTCGGCGACCTTGGCCGCGATCGCCGTGGTCGCGGCGTTCACCAGGTCCGAGACGCTGCCCAGCGACCCGAGCCCCGGGATCGAGATGTCGCCGGGAAGTGTTGCCGCCGGGCCGCTTCCACTCGACACTCCGGCCGAGGGCGCGACGATCTGCGGCTTCGGCTGACCGGCGATGGAAAACCACGCCGACTTGAGTTGCAGTTTGGTGCGCGCCTGGTCGCCGGTCACCGTGACGGTGCCACCGGTGCCGGTGACACGCACCTCCAGCGCACGCCCGAATTCGGCGCCGAGCCCGTTGGCCTTGGTGACCGCGATGTCGGTGAGTTGCCCCACCCCGAATGCCGAACCGATCGAGGCCGCACTCACCTGAGCCGTCCAGTTGTGGTTGGGCGAGAGCGCATCCCCGTCGTCGACGGCGGCCGGAAAGCCCACACCCGCGCTGTATCCGCCGGTGGACGAGGAGAACTCGGTGAACGCCGGCTTGCCGTCGGTGCCGTTGAGCACCTGACCCGCAGTCGCGTCGGCCGCGGCGTTGGTACGTGGATCCTCACCACTCGCACCGCCGTAGACCTGCGAGTTCTGGGTGTCGTCGATGACCTTGCCGCGGTTCATCGCGGCGAGCACGTAGCTGCGTGCGGCCACGGCCTGGGCCTTGAGCGCCTCGGTGCCGCCCTGATCACCCCAGACCGGCAGCGCCTCCCGTGGTGTCACACCTTTGACGTAGTCGTCGACCGACAGCACGTTGATCACGTCACCCGACGGGTTGTAGCCCAGCGACCCGCGGAAGGCATCGTTGTTGCCGCAGAACTTCAGCCACTCGTTGGCCGGACGGTTGGCACCGGCGTTGACCGGTGACACCAGTCCGTTCGGGGCGGTCACGGTGCTCACCACCGCCCCACCGCAGCCGGCGGTGATGGTGGCGGTGGACCCGGACAGCCTGACCGCCTGCCCGGGTGCCACCACCTGATTTCCCACTCGCATGCCGGCGTCCGCATGGACATTGACCACGTCACGTTCGGTGAGAACCACCGTGACGGGAGGATTGTCCACCTTCCCCGCGGTTGTGCCGCCGTAGAAATGGCTCAAGATCTGAGCCGAACTCCACCCCTGTTTGGCGTATCCGAAGGCTCCCCACTGGCCCATACCGCGGCCATGACCGAGACCGTGGCCGATCAGCGTGATCTCCGAGTTCGCGGCCAGCCGCACCCCGGAGTCGTGTCGATCGCCGATCTCATGTCCCAGGAGAGTTCCACCCAGCACGAGCACAGGGGCACATCCCATCGCCGCCCAGGACAGACGTCGTCGCCGACCCGCTCGGCGCGGCGCGTGGAACATCGGTACGCGTCGAGCCATGACAATCAACCTCCGGGTGCAGCGAGAACGCGAACCACATCCACCGGTGACGTCGCTGATGCCTGGTGTCTGTTGTGGGATGTGGTGATACCTGTGTGACTAATGAGACCGAAGTGACCATAGTCAATTCACACCAGTAACAACAACCTCAGGAAGTAACAACAGAATCACGAGTTTCGCGCCACGCCGAGCGCGGTGATGGACATCTGATGTCCGATTCCCAACGATTGCCCTCGATGCGTACACAGCGATCGCGGGACGAACAGACCACCCTGTCCGCCCGCTTCTCCAGGTCCCGGCTGGGTCGATCTCGGCTGCTGAACACCCGGCCGACGCGCCCCTCTCGCGAGTCGCGCCGCCCGTCGGTCGTGCTCGGTGCGGTGGCGACCCTCGTGGTGGCCAGTCCGGCCATCGTGCTGGCCACCAGCTCGACCACCGCGACCAACGTGGACAAGCACGCACCGCTGAGTTCGGAGAAGACCCGCATCAACGAGGTGAGCCTGGACCAGGTGCCCTCGCTCGTGCTCAACATCGTGTCGTCCGGACTGGCCAAGGCCGGTGTCAGCCTGCCGCCGATCGACCTGTCGAAGGTCCATCTGCCCGATATCGACGTCCCGGTGCCCGACGGACTCGTGCCGTCACAGTTGCTGCCCCAGAGTTCGGCGACACAGACCTCGACGACACAGGCTTCGACGACACCGGCCTCCACGACTCCGGGCACCCCGGGTTCGAGTACCGCACCCGGCCGCCCGGCCGCCGCCGGCGAAGCAGTTCCCGCCGGCGCGGTGGTCAAGGAGATCTCGCAGAAGACGCCGTTCTCGATGGTCGGGCTCACCTGGGATGGAATCGCCGACACCACGGCCTATATCCGCGCACGCCAGGCCGACGGTTCCTGGGGTCCGTGGATCGCCGCCGACCCGGCCGAGGGCAGCGCGAAGAAGACCGCCAAGGATCCCAACAAGCAGGGAACCGAACCCATCTGGGTCGGCAAGACCACTCTGGTGCAGGTGGCGGTGACGCAGAAGGGACTGGCCACCCCGGCCCCGCTCGACAGCACACCGGCACCGTCGGCAGGTGCGACCACCACCGCGGTGACCCCCTCGTCTGCGGCCGCCCCGGCCACCACCACCCACCCATCTACGACGCGGACACCCGCGCAGGCGTCGGTCCCCACCACTACGGTGTCCCGAGGCGGGATCGCACCGCGGGCCTTCCGCGAGGAGCCCGCACCCGCGCCGGGCACCTCCGATGCGGCCGGTGCACTGTCCTCGGCGGCGATGGATGCCGTCAACGGCGCTGCGCAACAGATCATCTCGACACTGCAGGCAGCCCTGATCTCGCCGGGACCCGGCGGTGCGGCAGCGCCGACCGGACTCGCCGCGACCCCGCCGGGCGCCGAGCCGCCGGTCATCACGCGCGCCCAGTGGGGTGCCGACGAGTCGCTGCGGTGCTCGGACCCCACCTATGACGACTCGGTCCGCGCGGCGATCGTGCACCACACCGCGGGCACCAACGACTACACGCCGGCGCAGTCCGCCGAGATCGTGCGCGGCATCTACGCCTATCACGCGCAAACCCTCGGCTGGTGCGACATCGGCTACAACGCCTTGATCGACAAGTACGGCCAGGTGTTCGAGGGCGCATTCGGCGGGCTCGACAAGAACGTGGAGGGTGCTCACACCGGCGGCTTCAACCCCGACACCGTGGGTATCGCACTGCTCGGTGACCTCGACCAGGCGCAGCCCACACCGGCGATGATCAACGCGGCCGGCCGCTTTCTCGGCTGGCGCCTGAAGCTCGCCGCGATCGATCCCAATGCGATGTCACATCTCACCTCGATCGGCTACTCCACCGCGCATTACGCCGCCGGTGAGGTCACCGATCTGCCAGTGATCTCCGGTCACCGCGACTACGACTCCACCGAATGCCCCGGCCAGTACGGCTATGCCGCGCTCCCGCAGATCCGCGCGATCGCAGCGGGCGGCCCGCTGCTCACCGACCCGGTGCTCACCGCCCCGCAACCCCCGGTGGCAGCGGTGGCCGGTGACGCCGCCGCACAGGCGAATACACCGGCCGGCGATGCACCCGCGACGGGTGCGGCCGACCAGAATCTGTTGAGCGGCACCAATCTCGGACCGCTCAATGCGGCGAACCTCGGTGAGATCGCCAAACAGTGGCTGGCACTCGGTGGCGCCGGCGGCCCCCTCGGTGCGGCGCTGACCGGTGAGCAGACCGGAACCGACGGCATCTCCAAGTACGTGCACTTCGCCAACGGCGACGTCACCTGGTCGCCCGATACCGGCACCCAGGTGGTGCAGGGGCTGCTCAGCAAGGCATGGGATCAGCTCGGCGGTGCCACCGGCAGTCTCGGGTTGCCGACCGGCGGTCAGACCACGAGCACCGTCGACGGACAGCAGGTGCTCACGCAGGTCTTCCAGTTCGGTCAGCTCGTTCTCAACACGGTGACCGGTGCGGTCACCAAGGTGGTCACCACCTACACCGACACCTATAACCAGCAGATGAGCCAGCCTGCGGCACCCGCGGCGGTGCCCACCGCCCCTGCGGCGGCACCCGCCTCGCCCTAGGATCACCGATGTGTCCGACCACGTAACCGACGTCCCGACCGACCCACGGCTCACCGACCCACAGGTGGCGCGCCATGTCGCCGCCATCTACCGCAGTCGCACCGGCGCCCCGCCGGCCGACATCCACGAGAAGCGGGAACGAGCACAGAAGGTCCGGCTCGCCGATGACGACCAGGTGTGGACCCGCGATGTGATGGTCACCGGCGGCGCCGGTGACCAGGCGGCGCGGTGGTACTTCCCCACCGAGAAGCGTTCGGGCACAGTCACTGTGTTCTTCCACGGCGGCGGCTGGGCGATGGGGGATCTGGAGAGCAACGACGCGCTGACGCGTGAACTGGTCGCGCGGTCGGGGTCGATCATCCTCAGCGTCGACTATCGCCTGGCCCCCGAGAACCCCTTTCCCGCAGCGCTCGACGATGCGACCGCGGCGCTGGGGTGGCTGCACGAGGACCCGATCGGCCGCGACGCCGACCGACTGGTGGTCGCCGGGCACAGCGCCGGCGGTAACCTTGCGGCGGCCCTGGCACTGCGCAGCCGCGACGGCTCCGCTGCGCACATCGACGCTCAGCTGTTGATGTGTCCGGTGCTCGACTGCGATCTCGACCGGCCCTCCTACCACGAGTTCGCCTCCGGCCTACTGCTCACGCGTGACGAGATGGTCGAGTACTGGGACATGTACCACCCCCGGCTGCAGGGCCGCGACCATCCCGATCTGAGCCCGCTGCGCGCCGAATCGCTACGCGGCCTGGCCCCGGCGACACTGATCGTCGGGGGTGCCGATCCGCTGCGCGACGAGGGAATCGCCTACGCCCGCCGACTCGAGGCAGACGGTGTGGAGACGGTCTGCCATGTGCAACCGAGTGCCCCGCACCTGTTCCTCACCTTCCCGCCGATGGAGGCACGCGACCGGTCACTGGAGGTCGCGGCGGACGCGCTGCGCTGAGCGCCGTCGGTGAGACGACTTCAGTCGAACCAGCGCTCGAGCACCTGTCCCACCGCATCGTGGTTGTTGTCGTAGGCGCCCACCTCGTCGGCGGCGGCCTTGGTCGCGTCGTGGGCATTGAGCACCGCGACGCCGTGTCGTGCCCACCGCAGCATCTCGATGTCGTTGGGCATGTCGCCGAAGGCGATCACCCGCTCGGTGCCCAACCCCACCATCTCGGCGAGCGTGCTCAGTCCGGACGCCTTGTTGACTCCGGGTCGCGCGACCTCGATCAGTCCGTTGTTCGTCGAGTAGGTGATTGCGGCGAGTTCATCCATCCCCGCCGCCACCATCGCCGCCGACAGCGTGGTCATCATCGCGTCGCTGGTCATACCCGTATGGCGCACAAGGAGTTTCACCGCCGACTGATCGAGGATCTCGTCGTCGCCAACCTCGAGATGATCGGGGTTGAGCCAGGCGTGCTGATAGCCGCTGGTCGCCACGAAGGGGGCGGTCGCCGAGTCGTGGGCAGACCGGCCGACCCGCTCGGCCGCCAGCCCCGCACCGGGCAGGTGTTCGTGGGCCAGCGCGGCGATCTTGCGCAGCACGTCGGGTTCCAGAGTGGCACTGTGGAGCACCCGATCGGCGGCGATGTCGTAGACGATCGCGCCGTTGGCGCACACCGCGAAGGAACTCGCCGGCAGCTGGGAGGTGATCTCGTGGATCCAGCGCGGGGGGCGACCAGTGGCCAGAACCAACGGCACTCCCCGCTGCGATGCGGCCACGACGCTGCGAACAGTCAACGGCCGCACGATGTTACGGTCGTCGATCAGCGTTCCGTCAACATCACTGACGATCAGATCGGGCGGATCGGGGGTAGTTCGTGTCACCCGAGTACTCTACGCGCCACGCTGGGTAGCCTGCCGACGCGCGTCCTGCTCGCCGCGTACCTCGTCGAGCATCGCGACCATCACCGAATGCAGCGCCTGGGTGTCTGCCTCGATCGCTTCGAGATCGGTGACCGCACCGCCCGACGGCCACACGGGTGCCCCGAAGCGCACCGACACCGGGTAGTGATGGCGACCCATCGACCGGTGTCCCTTCGTCCACTGCCGTTGTGCGCCCCAGACGATGGTCGGGATCAGCGGCACACCCGCCTCGAGAGCCATGCGTACCGCACCGGTCTTGAATTCCTCGATCTCACAGCTGCGGCTGATGGTCGCCTCGGGATAGATCGCCACAATCTCCCCGGCGGCGAGCCGCTCCACGGCCACCGCATAGGCCTGTGCGCCCGCGGAACGATCCACCGGAACCGACCCGGTGTGCGCGACCACGAACCGCATGATGGCCGACTCCATCAGCTCCGCCTTGATCATGAACCGCGCCCGCCGGCCCGACCGGCGCATTGCCACCACCACCGGCAGAAAGTCTACGTAGGCAGTGTGATTGATGGCGAGCACCGCTCCCCCGTCGTCTGGGATGTGATCGATGCCGCGCACCGACAAGTGCACATCCTGCGCGGAAGCGAGTGCGCCGAACGCGAGCTCCAGACTCCGGTAGACCGGTTCCATATCGTGCACAGTAGTGAGTACGAACCCCGTCGAGAGGACAGATCCGTGAATCGCGCCGAACTGACAGAGATGATCGTTGCCGCCAAGATCGCCGGCGGGATCAGCTGGGCCGACGTCGCCGACCGGGTGGGTCTGTCCAAGGAATGGGTCACCGCGGCCTGCCTCGGGCAGATGACGCTCAACGCCGACCAGGCGGCCATCGTCTGCGAGATCTTCGACCTGCCCGACGACGCGATGCCCGTGCTGCAGACCGTGCCGTACAAGGGGTCCCTACCCACCGCGGTGCCCACCGACCCGCTGATCTACCGCTTCTACGAGCTGGTGAGCGTCTACGGCACCACGTTCAAGGAGCTCATCCACGAGGAGTTCGGCGACGGCATCATGAGCGCCATCGACTTCCGGATGAACCTCGAACGCGAACCCGATCCGGCCGGTGACCGCGTGAAGATCACCATGAGCGGCAAGTTCCTGCCCTACAAGTCCTACTGAGGCCAAGTCCTACTACTGGGGTCAAGTCCTACTGGGGCCGCGGCGCCGACAGGGCCACGTGTCACCGAAGCGCAGCACCCGCCGAGCCGGACTACTGCTCTGTCTTCTTGTTCTTGCGCCGCGCGGCCTCGTCCTCGTCCATCCGGTTGGCCTCCTCGAGCGTCGGCGCACCGCCGCCGAGCCGCGCCGGCACCCAGAACGCACCGGCGGGCATCGGCGGGTAGCCGTCCTGCACCTCGAGCAGCTTCTCGCTCATCACCTTGTGCAGTTCCTCGGTGAGTGAGGCCGGGTCGCCGTGCGGTTCGATGGGCTCGGCCACCCCGATGTGGATCGCAGCGTTCGAGCGGCCCAGGTTCTTGGGGTGACCCTTGGTCCACACCCGCTGCGCACCCCAGATGACCGTCGGGACGATCGGCACGCCGGCGTCCAGGGCCATCCGGGCGGCGCCGGTCTTGAACGCCTTGATCTCGAAGCTGCGGCTGATGGTCGCCTCGGGGTAGACCCCCACCAGTTCGCCACGCTTGAGGTAGTCCACGGCGGTGTCGTAACTCGGTTTGCCGTTGGCACGGTCGACCGGGATGTGCTTCATCGCACGCATCAGCGGTCCGCCGATTCGATCGTCGAAGACTTCCTTCTTGGCCATGAAGCGCACCTTGCGCTTGCCGTTGATCCAGGCGGGCAGCCCGGCATAGGTGAAGTCCATGTAGCCGGTGTGGTTGAGGGCGATCACCGCACCGCCGGTGCGCGGCACGTTCTCAGCCCCCGTGACCTCGAATTTCAGGCCTTCGGCCGCCCACAGCCCGAGCGCGATCCTGATCACGCTGTCATACACCGGTTCCATGCCGAATACCCTAGACGACCGCCGAGAGCCCGTTGGGCACATCGCGAGGACATACGGCTCACGACCGACTCCGGCGCCGGGCGATACGCTGGCTTGTTGAGTGTGGGCGCACACGGCCACGAGCACCGCGCGCACACGGAGAATGACGAACCACGGAAAGGCTCCACCTGTGCAGGTGACCAGCATCGGCCATGCCGGCTTCCACATCCAGACCGACGCCGGCTCCATCCTCTGCGACCCCTGGACCAACCCGGCCTACTTCGCCTCGTGGATACCGTTCCCGGACAACTCTGAGCTGGACTGGAAGACACTCGGCGACTGCGACTACCTCTACGTCTCGCACCTGCACCGCGACCATTTCGACGAGCGCAACCTCGCCGAGAACATCAACAAAGACGCCACCGTGCTGCTGCCGGACTACCCGGTGCCCGATCTCAAGCACGAGCTGGAACGACTCGGCTTCCATACCTTCGTCGAGACCCAGGATTCGGTGAAGACCACCGTCACCGGCGACAAGGGGTCGCTCGACATCATGATCATCGCCCTGCGCGCCCCGGCCGACGGCCCGATCGGCGACAGTGCGCTGGTGGTCGACGACGGTGAGACCGTCGCGTTCAACATGAACGATGCCCGCCCGGTCGACCTGGACGTGCTCAGTGAGCAGTTCGGCCCGGTCGACGTGCACATGCTGCAGTACTCGGGCGCCATCTGGTATCCGATGGTCTACGACATCCCCGAACGCACCAAGGCGACCTTCGCCGCGCAGAAGCGTCAGCGCGGTATGGACCGTGCCCGCTCCTACATCGAGCAGGTCGGCGCCACGTGGGTGGTGCCATCGGCCGGCCCGCCGATGTTCCTCGACGACGAGTTGTTCGGCCTCAACGACATCGGCGACGACCCGACGAGCATCTTCCCCGATCAGGTGAAATTCCTCGACGAGATGAAGATCCACGGCACCGACGACGGTGTGAAGCACAAGGGTGTCCTGATGGTGTCGGGGTCGAGCTTCGACATCCACGGCACCGAACTGACGAATCTCACCCACCCGTATCCGCCGGAGGAGGTGTTCGGCGAGAACAAGCGCGGCTACCTCGAGCGGATGGCCGAGAAGTTCGCACCGGTCATCGCCGCGGAGAAGGCGAGCTGGGCACCGGCCGAGGGTGAACCGTTCCTGGAGCCGCTGCGCGAGTTGTTCGAGCCGATCATGGGTCAGAGCGACCTCATCTGCGACGGCATCGGCTACCCGGTGGCGCTGGTGATCGGCGAGGGTTCCGACCTCAAGCCCGGCGACGAGAACGCCGAGACCGTGGTGCTCGACTTCCCCAACCGGATTGTGCGCGAACCCAAGGACGGTGAGGTCAAGTACCGCTACGGCTTCCGGATCGCGCCACAGATCGTGCGCACGGTGCTGCGTGACAACGAACCCGACTGGGTGAACACCATCTTCCTGTCGACGCGGTTCTCCACCTGGCGTATCGGCGGCTACAACGAATTCCTCTACACCTTCTTCAAATGCCTCACCGACGAACGCATCGCCTACGCCGACGGCTGGTTCGCCGAGGCGCACGACGACTCGGCCACGATCACCAAGGGCGACTGGGAGATCCAGCGTCGCTGCCCGCATCTGAAGGCCGACCTCACCAAATTCGGTGTGATCGAGGGCGAGAAGCTCACCTGCAACCTGCACGGCTGGCAGTGGGATCTCCCCAGTGGCCGCTGCCTCACCACCAAGGGGCATGAGTTGCGGAGCAAGAAGATCGACTGAGTGGTGGCCGATGGGCGGTGATCGATGGGCCGTGGCCGATGAGGGGATAGCCGACGGGTCACGCCGCCCGGCGTGTCCCCCGAATTGAGGTCACGATCGACGCCCGGAGCCGCTGAATCTCGGGGTCGTTGGCGCGACAATGACCGTGGATGTTCGCCCCAGCGAACACTCCCTCGGCCATACCTCAACGGGGTGCGCGATGACGACCGACCACACGGACACGACCGGTGACGCCAGCAGAACGCCGGAACCCTCGGGGTCAGATCACGAAACACCGGAAGCCGCCACGTCGGAACAGGCGTCGGCAGAGCACAGCGGGGATGAGCAATCGTCGGGGATCCGGCCACCCAGCCTGACGGACGCGATCATCCCGATCGTCGCACTCGCGGCGCTGATCGCCGGATCGCTGGCGCTCTTCGGCCTCGACGCCCTCGACGGTCCGCTGCAGGTCGCCCTGATCCTGTGCTGCGCGATCGTCACGATCATCCTGTTCAAGAACGGCTGGCGCTGGGACCACGTGGAGGAGGCCAGCCGCGGCGCCCTCGCCTCGGTCACGTCGGCGCTGTTCATCCTGCTCTCGGTGGGTGCGTTGATCGGCACGTGGAATCTCTCCGGCACCATCCCCACACTGGTGTACTACGGCATCCAGATCCTGTCGCCGGGCTACTTCTACCTCGCCGCCGCACTCGTCTGCGGCATCATCGCCATGTCGATCGGGAGTTCGTGGACCACCGTGGGCACCATCGGGGTCGGGCTGGTGGGCATCGCCGGCCTGATGGGCGTGTCCGTCGCGATCTGCGCCGGCGCCTGCGTCTCGGGCGCCTACCTCGGCGACAAACTGTCCCCCCTCTCGGAGACAACGGTTCTCACCGCGCAGATGGTGAAGGTCGATCTGTACACCCACATCAAGAGTCAGGCCTGGACGTCGTTACCCGCGTTCGGCATCGCCTGTGTCGTCTTCGCGATACTGGGAGTCGCGGGGCCGGCGGTGAAGGACACACCCGGCGAGGAGGTCGAACTCGCCGGGCTGAACAAGGTGTTCTGGATCAGCCCGGTGGCGCTGCTCCCGCTTTTGGTGTTGATCGTGCTGTCGGTGCGCAAGTGGCCGCCCTTCCTCGCCTTGCTCACCGCATCTGTGTTCGCGGCGATTATGGCGCCGTTCACTCAGCACGACGCCCTCACGCATTTCGTCGATACCTTCGACGGGTCGCACAATCCCGTCGTCGCCGCAGTCCAGGCCGGCTGGAAGGCGATGGCCAACGGCTTCACCGCCAACACAGGCGTCTCCGACATCGACCGGCTCGTGTCCCGGGGCGGTATGGACAGCATGCTGCTCACCATCTGGCTGATCATCGGTGCGGTCACCTTCGGTGCGCTGCTGGAGAAATTCGGTCTCATCAACCGCATCATCGATCCGCTGATCGCCGCGGCCCGAACCCGAGGCCGGTTGTACCTGACGGTCTGCGCCACATGTCTGGGACTCAACATCGTCGCCGGCGACCAGTACATCGCACTGGTCCTGCCGAGCAAGATCTATCGGACGGTGTTCATCCAGCGAAAACTGGCCCCGCAGAACCTCTCTCGACTGTGCGCGGACAGCGCGACGGTCACCTCACCACTGATCCCGTGGAACTCGTGTGGCGCCTTCATGGGCGCCGTCCTCGGCGTCGCAACGCTGTCGTATCTTCCGTTCGCGGTGTTCTGCTATGCGAGCCCGATCCTGAGCGTCATCTACGGATTCACCGGGTTCCGGATCCGCACGCTCACCGACGAACAGTCCGAGCAACTGCAGAACGCGTCCTGACCGTCATGACGGCGCAGGGTGATCACGCACGATGAAACCGTCGTCCACCGCCGCCGTGTACAACTCGGACTTGGTCCTCGCATGCTGTCCGACCAGCTCGTATTTGTGACGGACCCGGTCGATGTACTGTTTCGCGGTGCTCGGTGCAATCCCCATCCGCCGCGCCACACTGTCGAGCTTCATTCCGCACGCATAGAACCGAAGAGCTTCGAGCTCTTTGTGCGACAACGCTGGTCGCTGTGCATCCGGGTCGTCGAGGACGGCTCGCGCCAGGGTCGGTGTCATCCAGGTCGATCCGGCCAGCGCCGCCTCAACCGCCTTGTGGAGGTCGCTGAGTTCGTCGTGTTTGGACACCACGGCCGCCGAGCCGGCGCGAATCATCCGCCGCACGTGCCGCGAACTCGCCAGCGCCGAGAGGATGACGACCCCCACTCCGGACCCGACCAGTCGCTCGACCACGGCATCGTCGGCGATGCCGGCCGCACCGAGGTCGAGATCGAGCAGCACCACGTCGATGTCGTCTCGGCCGACCAGCTCGTCGAGCTGTTCGGCCTCGGCCACCACGCGATATCCCCACCCGGTCATACGGGCAGAGACCGCTTCCCGAACCAGCCGATGGTCCTCGACAATCGCCAGTCGCGCCGTCATGCGTCACACCTCCCAGGCGTCCACGTGAATTCATGGTCGACATCGGCGGAGATCACAGAGACGCGTCCCCCGTCGCCGGCACTGAACGCACTGACCGATACGTGCTCACCAGGCCGGATGTGATGGATTCTGGCAGCGACGGCGCAGATCAGCTCGTCGGGCACCTCCCCGGCGACGAGGCCGCTCGCGCCGAAGAAGTGGAGGGAGACAAGCACGTGGGCCGATCGGGCCGCGTCCACCACCGCCATCCAGCGAGCCTGCTGACCCAGCGGGATCGAGATCATCGCACGCAGGTAACTCTCCTCGGCACGCGCCGACGTGCGGACGTCGGCGTCGCCGACCCGGTCGGGGTCGGCGATCAGCGTGGTCAGCAGCCACCGGGCAGGCTCCAGTGCCGACCTGCCCCCCGTGGTGCGCAACGCCGATCCGGCGGCCCGCCGCTCGGCCTCGGCGCGGCTCACCAATCCCTCGCGATGGCGCCGTTCCAGGTCTGCTGTCATCGCCGACAACTGCGCGCGCACCACGACGAAGACCGCGATGAGCAGAGCGTCGGCGAACAGCGTCGCGGCGGCTGACGCAGCCGTATGACCTGACATCACCGTCGCCGCGGCCACCGTCGCCGCACTGAGCACCAATGGCGGGATCACCACGGCTCGACGGCCGTCGACGAGGATCAGACAGATACAGACCGCGGCCACCGCGTCGCCGGCCCAGGCCAGATTCGCGGGTGTCACAGCGCCACCGCTCCCCGCGCCCCCACTCCCCGCGCCACTGCCCTGATGCGTCGACAGTGCGACGATCGCGCCCGCGACGAGCACCCCGATGTAGGTGAGTACCACCACGGCGCCCGGCAGATGCCCCTGTGGCCGCCGCGACGTGGCGATCAGTGCCAACACTGTGCCCACCACAAGCCACAATGCCAACGCGGGGACGATCGCCTGCACCGACCACCCGGTTCGAAAGGTGGTGGCAACGAGCCCGACAACCAGGAACTCAGCGAGCATCGGCCGAGTCAATCGTCTCGGGATCTCTCCGATCGCGTCGGCGAGCACATCGCGCCCATCGACGCTGTGCAACGGTGGAACGATCACCGTCACCGTCGTTCCCGACGATGGTGGGACTCGACGTCGATCAGCGCCATGGCATCACGTGCCCGGGGCCGGAGAGTGTCCGCCAGCATGTCGACGTCGGCTGTCCCGGCACCGAGGTCGCGGACGATCACCTGATCGGGCTGCCTACGTACGCAGATCGTCACCTGTTCGGCGCCGGAATGCTTGGCGGCGTTGGTGATCGATTCCCCGATGAGTCCGACGATCTCCTGGCGCCGCCACGGTGGTTGCCGATCGATGAGTCGGCGCAGCATCGCCTCGTCGTCGATCACCGCATCGATGCCCAGCGCGCAGGCGTAGGCGTAGGCGATCAGATCGGAGATCGCCGTGGTGGTCGGCACCCGCTGCGCTTCGATCTCCTCGATCGCGCACAGGTCGGCGCGACATCGCGCACTCACAACATGCCCGTCGCTGACGATCGAGCCGTTGGCCACCGCACCCAGCGTGTTGATCACGGTGTCGTGCAGTACCCGGGACCGCCGGGTCGCGAGTTCCGCGGAGGCCAGGTCGCGGGTCAGCCGCTGATCGATCCTCCCCCGGTGCCGCTGGTGGGTGTCCGCCGTCTGCGCCACCTCACGCCAGACCGTCGTCAGAATCGACACGGCCAGCGTGGAGCAGACGGTGTACACGACGATGAGCAGCGAGTAGTAGACCGTGAGTCGAGACGGTCCGGCGGTCTCGGTGGCGTCCCACAGGGTGCCGGCGGAGTCGCAGAGGATGAGCAGGGCGGCCACCGACGTCGACAGCGTCACGGCCAGTGCGAGCGCAGCCGTCTGCGTGGCGAGCAGACCGGCGACGATTCCCACACACAGACACATGTTGAGCACGATCCGCAGTGCGGCCACATCCGATGTGTCCGGGCCGGCAACAGAGATCGCCGCACCCAGGCAGATCAGGATCCAGGTGCCCACCGGAAACCACACCGTCGCGCCGCGCCACACGGTCAACGCCCAGCAGAGCGCGTGAAGCGCGAACAATCCGACCATCAGTTGACCGTTGCGGAACGAATCGGCTGACGCCGCATACGCGACCAACTGGGCGACGGGCATCAGTGCGGCCCAGGACAATGCGCCGGAGCGCAACACGCGAGCGACCCCGCCGGCATACCCGCCGACCGCGGCCACCCGACCGGTCTGCGCGCTCGGTCGGTGCGAGATCATCGGACCTGCCATCGCTGAACCCCCGTCTCGGTCCCTGGAGGTGCAGTTCCTCTCCGCCGACGGTTACAGATGCCCACGACCGGAGTGCGACCTGACGGCGAATTCGGGACCAAAGTCCCTGTCAGTGTGCACCGCCGACGGCGACGACGCGTTCCAGGATGAACACTGGGTGCCCCCTGCGCAAACATCCGGATACCCGCTCTGCCTGGACCAGCGATGATGCGGGGCGACCCGTTGCGTGACCCCCAAACTGCGGACGTGGAGACGACAACCGGTCACAGCGATGCGCGAGACCATTGAGCCACCCCACCCTCACCGCACCACCTTCTCGATCCAGGAGTGACGCCGATGGCAACAGCGGAGTCTGCGACGACGACGCAGGAGACCGACCAGAAGGTCAATCTCCCCACCCTCACCGCGATGGTCGTCGGATCGATGGTCGGGTCAGGGGTGTTCCTGCTCCCTCGCCGGTTCGGCACCGAGACGGGTGTGTTCGGGGCGCTCATCGCGTGGGCGATCGCAGGCACCGGCATGCTGATGCTGGCGTTCGTCTTCCAGCGCCTCGCGGTGCGCAAACCCAGCCTCGACGCCGGCATCTTCGCCTACGCGAAGGCAGGTTTCGGCGATTACGTCGGTTTCAATTCCGCCTTCGGATTCTGGGCGTCGGCCTGTGCGGGAAACACCTCCTACTGGGTGCTGATCATGGCGACCATCAGCGCACTGTTCCCCGCACTCGGCGACGGCACCACGGTGCTGGCCGTGGTGTTGTCGTCGATCGGACTCTGGCTGTTCTTCTGGATGATCAGTCGCGGCGTGCAGCAGGCCGCGATCATCAACCGGATCGCCACCATCGCCAAGGTGGTCCCCATCCTCGTGTTCATCGTGCTGGCCTTGGTCCTGTTCAACGGGGGCTACTTCTCCGACAACTTCTGGGGCGGAAACGGCATCGAGGTCGGGTCGCTGTGGACCCAGGTCAAGGGCACGATGCTCATCACGGTGTTCGTCTTCCTCGGCATCGAAGGCGCGAGCATGTACTCCCGCTTCGCCAAACGACGCGAAGATGTCGGCCGGGCCACGGTCCTCGGATTCCTCGGCGTCCTCGGCGTGTTCGCTCTCGTCACCCTGGTCTCCTACGGTGCGATGCCACAGGGCGAACTGGCGGCGATCGACCAGCCGTCGATGGCGTCGGTCCTCAAATCACTGGTAGGTGAATGGGGTTCGGTGTTCATCCGGATCGGCGTGATCCTCTCGGTGCTCGGCGCCTACCTGGCGTGGACGCTGATGGCCGCAGAAGTGCTGTTCGTACCGGCACGCAGCAACGACATGCCGAAATTCCTGGCGCGCGAG
This sequence comes from Gordonia jinhuaensis, assembly GCF_014639795.1. Taxonomy (GTDB): domain Bacteria; phylum Actinomycetota; class Actinomycetes; order Mycobacteriales; family Mycobacteriaceae; genus Gordonia_B; species Gordonia_B jinhuaensis. The sequence continues at coordinate 45,450 of NZ_BMGC01000029.1, forward strand.
AACAAGTCGGGTGCTCCGGTTCCCGCACTGCTCTTCGCAACCGGACTCGTGCAGATCCTGCTCATTCTCATCATCTTCGTCGATGACGGACTCGACTTCATGCTCGACCTGACCGCGGCACTGGCACTGCTGCCCTACCTGTTCGCCGCGGCGTACCTACTCAAACTGACCTTCACCGGCGAGACCTACCGCGAGCCGGGCGCCGACGGCGGCGCCCGGAGGAAGGATCTGGTGATAGCGGCGATCGCCGTGGTGTACACCGGATTCCTGGTGTGGGCCGCCGGTCTCGACAAACTGTTGCTCTCGTGCATCCTCTACGCCCTGGGCACCATCCTCTACGTGATCGCGCGGCGGGAACGGAATCTGCCCGTCTTCCGCCGCGCCGAGGCGGTCTTGTTCGTGGCACTCATCGCCGGCGCCATCGGCGGGATCATCTACCTTGCAACAGATTCCGAAGACATCTTCGAACACCCCGACCACGAGCGACATTCGTACTACGTCAACGACCCCGCCGATCATCATCACCCGGACGGACTGAAAGGCACCTCATGACTGCACCCGCGTCGACCACACCCTCCTCGCAGTACGGGGTTCATTCCGAAGTCGGCCGCCTTCGGAAGGTTCTCGTCTGTGCGCCCGGGCTGGCACATGAGCGGCTCACGCCCACCAACGCCGACGAGTTGCTGTTCGACGACGTCCTCTGGGTGCAGAACGCCAAGCGTGACCATTTCGACTTCATCACCAAGATGCGTGACCGCGGCGTGGATGTGGTGGAGCTACACAACGCGCTGTCGGAGACGATGGACATTCCACAGGCGCGGACCTGGCTTCTCGATCGCAAGATCGTCGCGAACGAGACCGGCATCGGGCTGATCGGCGCAACCCGTCAGTTCCTCGACGAACTCGATTCCCGTGAACTGGCCCGGTTTCTGATCGGCGGTCTGTCCACCGTCGATCTGCCGATCGAATTGCGCCCCAGGTATGTAGCGCTCGCCAACGAGGCACACGGGGTGGGCGAGTACCTGATGCCCCCGCTACCCAACACCCTCTACACCCGTGACACCACCTGCTGGATCTACGGCGGCGTCACGCTCAACCCGCTCTACTGGCCGGCCCGCCACGACGAGACCCTGCTGATGAAGGCCATCTACGAATTCCACCCCGACTTCATCGGCTCGACGGTCTGGTGGGGCGATCCGGAAAAGAGCTGGGGCAGTGCGACGATCGAAGGCGGCGACGTTCTGATCCCAGGCAACGGCGTCGTCCTCATCGGCATGAGCGAACGAACCTCACGGCAAGCGGTCACCCAGGTCGCGGCCGCACTCTTCGCGGCCGGCGCCGCGACGAAGGTCGTCGTGGCCGGCATGCCCAAGCTGCGGTCGGCGATGCACCTGGATACCGTGTTCACCTTCGCCGACCGCGACCTCGTCTCGGTGTATCCGCGCATCGTCGACGCGATCACGTCCTTCACCCTCGTGCCCAGTGACGCCGACCCCGGGGTCGAGGTGATTCCCGAGAGCGACCACTTCCTCAAGGTCGTGCAACAGGCACTGGGTCTCGACGGACTGCGAGTGGTGGAAGCCGGCGGCAGCGCCTACGACTCCGAGCGGCAGCAATGGGACAGCGGCAACAATCTGATCGCCGTGGAACCGGGTGTGGTGTTCGCCTACGACCGCAACACCTACACCAATTCGCTACTGCGCAAACAAGGCGTCGAGGTGATCGAGATCGTGGGCGCCGAACTCGGCCGCGGCCGCGGCGGTGGCCACTGCATGACCTGTCCGATCATCCGCGACCCGCTCAGCGACTGAGAGAACCCGTTCGGGCAATCGCCACGACAGCTGGTCGAGCTGTGCCCCCGCGACTGCCGCGCACCTTCGGCTCGGTGATGCCATCGATATGGCATGTCGTGGCGGAACATGTCAGGTCATGGTGGGTGCCTCCGACACGACGACGGCAGGTTCCACCGTATCGTCGGCAGCCGATGGTGTGGCAGCGTGCTTTCCGATCGGCTCCGATCTCATCGACCAGTAGTAACCTTCGTCGATGTCCGGCCAGCCCAGACGCTCGCGCAGCTCGGCGAGATAGTCCATGTAGGCCGTGGCATCAACGTAAGAGGAGTGGCGCGGTGAATCGACATAGCGCACCCCACCGCGCAGGTCCGGGTGGTCGTGGGCTTTGAGCCACTGCAATTCATCGCGGCAGACGCCGGTCTCGCGGGCGCGGATGTCCATGAGCACCATCTGCGCCATCTCATCGAATCGCTTGTAGGCGGCATCGACGAACTCGATGAAACCAACGACGTAGAGGCCCTCGTGTTCCCGGCTGAAGATGTTCAGATACAGGTCGGGCCGTCCGCCCTTCCAGTCGAAGAGTTCCCTGTCGATGAAGGGGAGCTCGTAGGTGTACCCCGTCGCCATGATCACGTGGTCGACCTCGATACGCGTGCCATCGGTGAACGTCACACCGGACGTGTCGAAATGCGAGATGTCGGGTTTCGCGACGAGGTCGCCATGCCCGAGATGGTGCAGCACATCGGTGTTCATGATCGGATGTGTCTCGAACGGGGCGTGGTCGGGCGCGGGCAACCCGAATCGGGTCAGATCACCGACCAGTTGGTCGATGATGTCGGCCGGATCCATGGTCATGGTCCCGCCGATCTCCGGCGGTACGAGCACCCCGGCGAGCAGGGCGTCGGTCGGGATGCCGGCGATGTACTTGGGCACATATCGATACCCGCGACGCACCGAAAGATAGGCCGCCTCAGCGTGAGTTGCCGCCGCACAGGCGATGTCGACGCCCGAGTTTCCCGCGCCGACCACCAAGACTGTCTTGCCGGCCAGCTCGCGACCGCACCGGAAATCTCTGGAATGGCTCACTGTCCCGATGAAGTCGCTCATCCCGGGGTAGTCGGGCATCGAGCCATGCCAGGTGACGCCGGGAGCTGCGATCACACCCGCATAGTCGCGCGTCTCTCCGTTCGAGAGGACAACTCGCCACCTGCCATCGTCGACCGGACTCGCCGAGATCACCTCCGTGTTGAACGTGACGGCATCCCGGAGTCCCCACTCGTCACCGAACTGTCTTATGTAGTCACGGATCTGCCGCCAACTCGGGTAGTCGGGCAACGGATACATGTACATCGGTGCGCCGTAGAACCCGCTGATGAACTTCGAGGTGATGAAGTGCGCCTCTTCGTACATGGGTGATCCGGTGTTGTCGATATCCCAGATCCCGCCGAAATCGGAGTGTCTCTCGAACCAATCGAAGGGCACACCCTCCTTGAGCATGGCACGTGCCATCACCATCCCGGCCGGCCCCGCACCGACGATGACATATGTGCTCGTGTAGTCGACCGGGGACAGCACGACATCGGTCCGCGGACGTAGCTGTGTTCTGGCGAAACGGAAATACGCTGACGGATCACGCTTGCGCAAGCGGACAACAACGATGAAGCCGAGCACACCCGCCAGCGGCAACAGGTACGGAATCGAGGCCACCGCCGGACTCTGGGAATCGGTGAGGGTCGAGAAGTGTATCGCAGCACTCACGAAGCCGATGACCAGACCGATGGTGGCCGCGACGGGCGCGACCACACCCGACCACATCTTCCGGTCATTGCGCCGCGCGAAGAAACCCAGCACCGCTGAAGCTGAGATCGCTTGGACCAGAATGATACCGAGAGTCCCCAGGCCCACCAGCCCCGCCGAGATGACCACATACGGGTCTGCACCTCCGAGGCCCAGCAATCCGACGACGACAACAGTGAGGACCGATATACACAGGCTGGCATAGTGCGGACTTCGATGGCGGGCATGAAAGGACGCGAGCCTCTTCGGCGCAATGCCGTCGGCCGCGATCGCGAAAGTGTAGCGAGCTGACGCATTGTGCAGAGCCAGATAGGACGCGAGAACACTGGTCAGCAGGAGAACGGCGCAAAGATCTTTGAGGAGCTCACCGCCGAATTCATCGGCGATGTTCAGAACGAACATGGCCGGATCGTGTCGCGCCTTCGCGACGGCATCGTGAGGACCGGCGGCTCCCACCATGACCCACGTGGTGATGAAGTAGAAGATCGCGATCACCACGACCGAGATGTACGCTGCCCGTGGGATACTCCGCTCCGGATTTCGCGTCTCCTCACCGTACAGTGCAGCAGACTCGAATCCGACGTAGCTGGCGAAGGCGAACATGAGTGTGATCCCCACCGACGGCGCGAAGACCTCATGCGGGGCGAACACCGCACTCGGGAATGCGTGAATCCCTTTCCTGGCCATGATGATCAGGTCGAGAACGATGAGAACAGCGAACTCCGCCGCCATCAACACGCCGAGCACCTTCGCCGACAGGTCCACATTTCGGTACCCCAGGAATGCGACGACAGCGATCCCCACCGCTGTGAACACCCACCACGGCACATCGATGCCGATACTGGGGTCAGCGAGCGTCTCGTGGAAGAAATATCCGAATGAGGTCACCAATCCCATCGACAGTCCGGTGTAGGCCAGAACCGCGATGTACGCCGACGCACCGGCCACCGGCTTCCCCAACCCACGCGCAACGAGGAGATAGAAGGCACCGTTGTTCGCGACTCGCCGGGTCATCGCGGAGAACGCGACGCAGAAGCACAGCAGAATGGCTGTCGCGATCACATACGACGACGGGATGGCGGGGCTGGTGCACGAGTAGGTGACATCTGATCTGGCTTGCCCTGCCGGGCGGCCTGGAAGGATGCCAGCTGTGCCCAAGCCCTATCCCCAGGAGTTCCGCGACG
>NZ_BMGC01000030.1 GCF_014639795.1 Gordonia jinhuaensis
CGACACCGGAGTGGCGCGGGGAATAGGCTCGCTTGGTCCTGGGCTCGGGTCCAGACTTGTCGACCGAATCAGATTCAGCTACAGCAGCTTCCGCCGCCTCCGCCTTCGCCTCCGGCTCAGCCTCCGGCTCCGGATCCGGATCTTCGAGTGTGGCGGCCTCGGTAATCACATGGATGATCACCTGCGCCTCAGCCGCCTGCACCATCGCCGGTGCGGGGATCGTGGCGTCACACTGGTCGCCGCGGTCGCATTGGCACTCGAACACGTCTCCTGACAACAGTGCGAACACTGCATCGGAGCGACGCGCGCCGTCACGCCGCGGATCGGACTCGCACACACTGTTCGCCAACGCATCGACGCGGGCTGCGGCGATGCGCACGTTTTCGGCGGTCATGGAGGCATGCAGCACAGCCATGCCGTCGGTTGTGTTCTCGGCCCACACCCGACGGCCTTCTTCCGCGGCTTTACGGCGTTCACGCACCGCGGCAGGGTCGTGGCGGAACACAATCCGGTCACACACATCGCGCAGACGTTGCAGCGACCAGCTGCCCTGCCGCCGCAGAGCCTCCGCCAACTCACCATCGACCAGGGGCGCATACTCTTGGCCGCCGACCAGTGCGGTTCGGGCGATGATCGTGCGGATGTGTCCGCCGGTGATCACTCCGTCATGCAGGCAGTGCGCCACCTGCGGAAGGCCCGCGAACAGGTGCGCGGCGTCCATCAACTCGGTTTCCACACCGGCTTGACTACGACCGAGCATCATCGCGATCTCATTCGCCGCACGGGTATGGGCGTCGTAGACACGGCGGTCTTCCCCGACATACGGCGCGACCAGCCGTTCGAAAACCTCGGCCATCGCCCGCAACCGGTGCCACTCCATCAACGCACCAGCACGCCGCGCCCGAACAACCACCNTCTGACTCAACAGACTGTTCAACCTGAGACATCGGAACCCCCTCCCGGTGGATGACCTCGACTCGAACCATCTATCGAATACATGTTCGAGTCTATCGCGGAAAACCCATCCCGACAAGGGGAAATAACACCGAATCACCAACAAAACCAAGATCATTCACGTGAATGACAGCGGGAACCTCCGGGAACCGTGTCGACTCGGCGTCGTGCTCAAGAGACACGTTCGGCGTGCACCGCGGGGCAGTGCACGCCGAACGTTCTCACGAGGAGAGAGATGCTGCAGGATCAGGCTGCGACGTCCTCCTCGAGTTCTTCCTCGGACTCCGGATCCAGCTGGTCGCGAGGAGGTGTGGGGGTGGGGGTGAGCCGCCGCTTCTGCACATAGGTCGCGATGGCGAGCAAGGCGCCGCCCACGAGAACCCAGCCGACGATCTTCCACACGTCTGTCACGATGCTGACGTCGGGGAAGTACATGAGGTTGCGGCCGGCTTCGTTCAGACCTGCACCGAGCCAGAAGCTGTGCAGCGCAGAGAAGAAGCCCGGCTGCAGTGACGGCGGGAACACGCCGCCACAGGTGGTGAAGTTGAGGCCGACGAAGATGGTGACCATCGCCAGCGTGGTGAATCTGCCGAGGAGTACGTGCAGCGATATGCCGAAGGCCATCACCGCCAAGAGGTAGACGAACGAGAGCAGCGAGATCTCCCAGACGTGCGAAGGAATGGCGTCGAAGACCGCCGAGGCGATCAGCATGACCAGGAAGGTGACCACGGCGGCGCCGCCGACTCCGAGTCCGATCCGCACTCGCATCCGGCGCGATCCGGCGGCGACGCCGATCGCGATCGCGGTGCCGTATCCGCCGACGGTCAGCGCGACCATGTAGAAGAACAATGACTGACCGCTCGGGTCCGAGGACGAGTCGACCGGGGCGACGTCGCGGATCTCCAGCGGGAGGTTGGCCTGGTTGGCGACCGGTGTGAACATTCGCTCGACCGTCACGGCCTGGGTGTCGGATGCGCCCGTGCTCACCAACAGCTGGGGCTTGGTGGGTGAGAGCACATAGGCGGCAACCAGATCGCGATGCTGGATGGCTTCGGTGGCGTTCTCGGCACTGTCAGAGGTGCGAAGGTCAACGCGATCACCCAGTGCGTTCTGCAGCTGACTCGTCGCGACCGCCGCCTGCGGAGCCGGGCCCACGATGTCGATGCGGAGGTGGTGTGGATCGGGCTTGCTGAAGCCGCCGATATAGCACAACGCCATGGCCACGCCCATCAATGCGGGCACCACCACGTGCGTCAGGATTGTCCGCATGGGCACTGCCTGCGGGGTCACATGAGACATGAGCGCTCCTGGCCGGGAAAGTCGGATTTGAGTTGTATCGCGCAACTCGGTGTAGTTGTAGACTACAACTCGTAGGTAATCGTATGCAAGGTGAAGGATTCTGTGGTGACGAGCCCGACAGACGACATCGACCGCATCGTGCGCGCATTCACTCGCTTCTCGCGTCGTACGCGGGGCGAGGGACGTGAGGTGCAGCCGGGACTGACCTATGTCGACTTCTCGCTGCTGCGCATCGTCGCCAACGAGCCCGGGATTCTCGCCGGTGTCGTCGCTGGTGAGGCCTACATCGACAAGTCGACAGCCAGTCGGCAGCTGACTTCGCTCGTGGAACGAGGGCTCGTGCGACGCGCCGACGGCAGCGGCCGACGGATGCCGCTCTATCTCACCGACGAGGGGCTGGCCGTACTCGAGATCGCCGAGAAGGCGCAGCGTGAGACCGTGGCCGGACGGACCGAGGACTGGTCGGACACCGAGCGCGCCACCTTCGCCGAACTGCTCGACCGGTACAACGCAGCGCCCTGAGAGCGTCCGGCGGTACGGCGGGTCAGAAGACGGTCTGTGGCCGCACGAAATTCGCGAGGTCGATGAGGGTGAACCGGCGTTTGCGGTCGACGGTCGAGCGGGCCAGGCGCCGCAACGACTCCTCGGTCCCTGTCCGCAGCCCGAGTTCGGTGAAGTCGTAGCCCAGCAGCGGCTCGGTCGATGTGGCGCCATCGGGATGTTTGAGCCGCCAGTTCAGTGCGGTCCCGAGCACCAGGATCGCCAGCCGGTCCTTGCGCGGTTCGGCGTCGGGCATGGCCGTAAGCCGCCGCGCCGCGGCGCGGAGCTGCTCTTCGGTCACATCCACCGCATCGCCGGCGTGCACGAGGACCAGCACGGTGGTGCACCCGGCGGTGTTGTAGTGGCGGCTGGTCGCGGGGACCTCATCGAGAGCACGAATCGTGCCGTCGATATCGCCTGCGGCATAGCGCATCCGGGCCACACCGAAGGCGGCGGTCACGATCGCCCGGTCGGTTTCCCACAGGGCGGTGTACAGCTGCAGGGCGGTGTCTTTCCATCCTCGGACCTCGGCCTCGCGACGACTGCTGGTGCTGCCCTCTGCGCTCACCCAGCGGGCCAGCAGCTCGGCCGTGGCTGCCACCGCGAGTTTGGGGGCGATCTCACCGGGCATGGCGGCCAGTACACGGCGAAAACGCTTGTAGGCCAACTCCGGATCCTCATTGAGCAGTGCGCAGATACCCAGGTACCACTGCAACCGCCACGACGCCCCGTAGTGTGTGGCCGTCTCGCCGAGTACCTCCAGCGCCGAATCGACATCACCGAGTTCGATGTAGGCGCGGGCCTCGGCGAGGTCGACCTCCAGCGACGGGTGATCGCGGTTCGAGTCCACACCGATCACCTCCGCCAGGCCGTTCTCTCGTGCGGTGTGGATGGTCTCCAGGGTCTGGGTCGGTTCGCTCATGGCGGCCGAGTTCAGCAGTCCGGCTGCCGGGTCGTTCTGGTCGATCAGCGGGATCGGCAGTGCGGCAACGATATCGGACGGATTGAGGGTGTAGTCCATGTTGTCGTTCTCGAAATACCCGTCGACCGGTCCCAGCATCGCCTCGGTGCCGAAGGTGGTGCGCTGTGGGGTGAACACCGTCGACAGCGCCGGCCGCGGCACACCGGTCTTGTGTGCCACCACTTCTCGCAGCACGTTGAGCATCTGAGTGCTCATCTCCTCGGCACTGGCGAATCGGTGCCGGGGATCGGGATCGGTCGCACGCTCCAGCAGCCGCTGGAATGAGGGGTACTCGGCGAGCAGCGGCGAGTTCTTCGGATCGGGCAGGCCGTCGACGTAGCGCCCGTCAGCCATCGGCATGGGCAGTGTGAGAACCGCCAGAGTCCTTCCGACACTGTAGATGTCGGTGGCCACCTGCGGCCCGGTCTGCACGATCTCCGGTGCCTGGAAGCCGGGTGTGCCATAGAGGTGGCCGTATCCGTTGATCGCGGACACCGCGCCGAGGTCGATCAGCTTCACCTGATCGTCGCCGATCATGATGTTCTCGGGTTTCACGTCGTTGTAGGCCAGCCCCAGCGAGTGGAAGTACGACAGCGCGCCGAGCACTTCGAGCATGTACGCCATCGCCTGCTCGGGCGAGAGCAGGGTGCCCTGGCGGTTGGCGCCCGACTCGGTGGCCGGGGCGTTTGCGGCCGAGGTGTCCTCGTCCTCGTCCACGGTCGCCTTGCCCGAGGTCAGCGCCTTGAGCGTGGCACCGCCCACGTACTCCATCACGATGTAGCCGAAGGTGCGGTCGGTGACGTCGGTGTGCTCGACGAAGTTGTAGATCTTGACGATGCCCGGATGGGAGACGGAGGCCAGGAACTGCCGCTCGGCCACGGCGACGGCCCGCGCGTCGGCGTCCATCGAGTTGAGCAGACCCTTGAGCACCACCGGCCGGTCGGACACGTTGCGGTCGATCGCGAGGTAGATCCACCCCATGCCGCCGTGGGCGATGGCGCCGGCGATCTCGTACTGGTCGGCGACCATCGTCCCCGGCGCCAAGCCGGGGACGAACGAGTAGTGCGCACCGCAGTGCGGACAGTCGCCGGTCAGCGGACCCCGGCCGAAGCCGGTGGTCCGTCCGATCGGACGTCCGCAGCGCCAGCAGTCCCGCTTGTTCTCCGGGATCACCGGATCGGTCATCACCGCGTCGGTCGGTGCGACGTCGCCGACCCGCGGGATCTCCACCAGTCCGCCGCCGATGCGGCGACGCCGCTTGACCGCACCGGCACCCGGGATGGCCGCCGGTCCCGAGACCATGGCGGTCTGGTCGGTGGCGGTGTCGCCGCGGGGCCGGAACACCGTCGAGGTCTTGGCGAGCGTGCCCGGCGAGGCCGCCTGGGTGGCCACCTCGAGATCGCTGCGCGCTGCCGCCTGGGTGGCCACCTCCAGATCAGTGCGTGCGGCCGCCTGGGTGGCCACGTCGAGATCGTTGCGAGACGCGGCCTGCGTCGCGACCTCGGCCTGGGTGGCGACCTCGGCCTCGGCGACGTGCGAACGGGAGTGCTCGGCCATGGCGTGCGCTCACCTCCTCGCGCCTCTCATCGTGATGGTCTCGTGGTGATTCCGGGTTGTCCGGGGGTGCCTGGCGTCAGTCCCGGTAGGTGGGCTGCGGCGGATACCCCGCTGGTCCGAGGATAGAGAGCCAGGTGTCATAAAGCTGGTACCAACGGCCGTCGGCGCGCATCTGCGCGAGCACCCCGTTGACGAACCGGACCAGGTCGGTGTGGTCCTTGTTGATCCCGATGCCGTAGGGCTCCACACCCAGACTCGAACCGACGACCCGCGCATACGGGTCTTGTGCGGCGAGCCCGGCGAGGATCGCGTCGTCGGTGGAGATCGCGTCGGTCTGGTTCTGCTGCAGCGCGACCAGACAGTCCGCCCACGTCCCTGTGGTGTAGATCTGGGCCTTCGGCGCCAGCTCCTCGATGCGCCGCGCCGACGACGTCCCGCGCGCGACGCACACTCGCCGGCCCGCCAGATCGGACACGCCCGTGATCGGCGAGCCCTGCAGGGTCAGGATACGTTGGGACGCCTCGAAGTACACCGTGGAGAAGGCGACGTCGTCGAGCCGATCGCAGGTGATGCTCATGGTCTTGACCACGATGTCCACCGAATTGGTCTCCAGTGCGGAGATGCGCTCGGAGGAACTGAGGATCCGGAACTCGATACGGTTGGGGTCCCCGAAGATCGCGCGTGCCATCTCCCTGGCCACGTCGATGTCGAACCCCTCGATCTCCCCGGTGGCCGGGTCGCGGAAGCTGAACAGGTTGCTGCCGATGTCCACGCCGGCGATCAGCACACCGCGCTGGTGGATCGCCTCCATGGTGGACCCGCGCGGCATGCGGTTGGGGGCGGGCATCACCGCGGGCGGGCGCAGACTGCCCGACGCCTCGCAGGTGCCGGAGTTCTCCGAATCCACCGGGTCGGTGTCGCCGCGCGCCCACCCCTCGGGTGTGGGGGTGGTCATCTGCGCCGACGGCGGTGCGGCGTCGGGGGCCTCCACCCGCACGCAGGCAGAGGCGGTCAGTGCCACCGCCGCGGTCGCGACCACCGCGCCGACCAGTCGCCGGCGATGCCCGCTCACCGGTACTCCCTGATCCGGGGGAACATGCCGATGGCGGTGGCGATCGCGGCCAGCACCGTCAGCGTCACCACACCGGCGCCGGTGTAGCCGATCAGCACCCGCGCGGTGTTGATGTCGTCGCGGAACGTGGTGCGGGTGTGGTCGATGGCCTCCACGAGTGCGCGGTCGAGCGTCGCATACGCCTGCGAGGAGCCGTCGGCGCCCGAGCCGACGGTCAGACGTACCGCCGAGGCGAAGTCACCGGTCGACGCGCGGCTCCCGGCCAGCGCATGCGAGCTGCGCCACTGTGCGAGCGCACGCGATGCGGAGTCCACCGAGTCGCCGATGTCGGGACTGCCCGGTTGCTGGTAGCGCTGCAGGATCACCGTGACATGGTCGGCACTGGAGACGAAGTCGGACTCCAGGGTGTCCTCGTCGCCGTGGCGTGCCAGTGACAGCGTCTCGTCCGAGCGGCCCTTCTGGATGAGGATCCGGGCCTCGGTGAGATCGCGCAGCGGTGTCAGGCCGTCGGTGGTGGCCCGGTGGGCGGCCGACACCGAGGCCAGACCGCCGATCAGGACCCAGATGAACACCAGCGCCACGCACACGATGGCCACCAGGATGCCCACGTTGAACCTGCGGCGGGTGTGCCGGGCCACATACACATGGGTGGCCACCAGCATCACCACCAGCAGCGTGAGCAGCACATACGCCCCCCACGGCGGCTGGGAGATGGTGCCATCGGGACGCGTGATCGCATCCCAGCGTTTCTCGTAGAGCCGCTCGGCGGCCGGCAGGATCGTGGACTGCATGAGGTTGGAGGCCATACCCAGATAGGACGAGCCCACCGGGTTGCCCTGCCGGTTGTTGGTGCGCGCCGTCTCGATCAGCCCCGTGTAGACGGGTAACTGCATCGACAGGGTGTCGAGGTCGCTGCGCACCTGCTGGTTCTCGATGGTGGTGCCGCTCGCGGCCTGGATCAGCGCCTGCGAGGCCGTGGCGATCGCATCGTTGTAGCGACTGCGCAGCTCGGGTGACTCCAGCCCGCCCGAGATGAACGCCGCATTCGCCGAGGCGTCGGCGATCGACAGTGAGCTGTAGAGGACCTGCGCCGACTGGGCGATCGGCTCGGTGTCGGTGATGATCGTGCTCAGCGCGGTGGTGCGCCGGGTCATCACATTCGAGCCGTAGGCGCCGATCACCACCGCGGCCATCACCAGCACCGCGGTGATCACCAACAGTCGGCCGGGAGTGGTGCCCACCATCTCGCGCATCGACAGGAACGGCGACGACGGTGCGACCGGGGCTTCGCCGGCGGGCACCGGTGGGCGGATCGGAACACCGGGATGCAAACCGTCGGGCCCGACCTCGGGTTCGGCGGCGGTCGCCGGGCGCAGCACACGGGGCCGACGGACACGGGTGCGGGAGGAGTCGCGGGAATCGGCATCATCACGGTTCTCCGGTCCGCGACTGCGCACGTGGCCGAAACCGCGACGGGGACCAACCCACGTACGCAGGCGTCCGGAGCTGTTCGGGTCAGCCCCTGGATCGCCGGTCACCACACCTCTCATTCGCGCGCCGCTGACTGATGACTCTATAGTTCGATCGCTCGAAGGGTGCGCGTGGTTACGCCCGTGTGTGCCCGCCCGGTGATCCGCGGGCGCGCTGGTCCGCGCGGTCCGGGAGTCGAGGACTAGCGTGGTGGCCAACACGCCGAGGGGCGACGACGTCGGGGGGTGGTCAGCGGCCATGCGCGGAGACGGCGACGGCTGGGCGATCGACAGCGACGGATCACGGTTCTGGGGTCGATTCGGGGCCGCCGGACTGCTGCTGCGCGCGCCGGATGAGTCCGGTGACGTCGTGTTGCTGCAGCACCGCGCCCCGTGGAGTCATCAAGGCGGCACGTGGGCCATGCCCGGAGGTGCGCGCGACTCCCACGAGTCGGCCGCCGACACCGCCGTCCGGGAGGCCTCCGAGGAGGCCGGCATCCCGCCCGCCCTGGTGAGTGTGCGCGCCGAGCTGTTGACGTTCACCGCGACCAACGGCTGGACCTACACCACCGTCATCGCCGACGTCGCCGAGCCGGTGTCGACCGTGGCCAACGAGGAGTCGGTGGAACTGCGGTGGGTCGCGGTCGAGGAGGTGGCGAATCTGCCGCTGCATCCGGCATTCGAGGCGAGTTGGCCGCGTCTGCACGCCGAATTGGTGAGCCTGCGCAGTCGCTGAGTTCAGGCCAGCCGGTTGGCGCCGGCGATCAGTGCGCGTATACCCGACCCCTCGGCGTCGGCCGCCGAACCCATCGACCAGGCCAGTCTGCCCTCGCATGCACACAGCAGGAATGTGGTGACCCCCGCGGAGGTCTCACGCTGATGCAGCGCGCGAACCTCCACGCTGGCCCCCAGCCGATGCAGCATCGAGGTCAGCGCACCGATCGGTCCGGCGGCCCTCTCGCGCATCGCGACGATCTGGTCGCCGCGCGCCAGCGTGGCGTCGCATTCGACCATGTCGCTCGCGGCCGGCCGGGTGGTCCAGGCGCCGAGCCGCAGTGGTCCGGCCGAGCCGGTGTAGGTGGTCGTGAACTCCTGCCAACTCATGCCGGTCGCCTCGTCGCGCAGCGCGCGTGGCAGCCCGACGCCGTAGCGCGCCCGGAAGGGATCGGCACCGTCGAGAGTGATGCCGCTACCTGCGGACTCGGCATGTGAATGAGCGGGAGAGTCGAACTGAATCATGATGTCTGTCGTTTTCTGGTCGGTACGCGAGAGGCGACCGACGAGTAGCACGACACTCCGTAGCGGGGTGTCGGTCTGGAAATCAGACCCCGCTACGGCGACGGGCTACGAGAAGACTGCGCATGATGTGCTCGACACTAGACCCGCAGTTGCCCTGTGGGCAAGAGAGATCGGCGAAAGTCGTCAGGAGAGCCGGCTGCGCAGTGCTGCCGCGGCCGCGGCCGGGTCGTCGGCGGCGGTGATCGCGCGGACCACCACGACCCGGGTGGCGCCCGCCTCGAGCACCTCGGGCAGGCGGGCGGCATCGATGCCACCGATGGCGAACCAGGGACGGGCGACCTCACGCACATGCTCCACCAGCGGCAGCCCGGGAGCAGAGCGGCCCGGCTTCGTCGGCGTCGGCCAGCACGGACCCACGCAGAAGTAGTCCACGCCTTCGGCGGTCGCCGCGGCATCGGCCTGCGAGGCGTCGTGGGTGGAGCGCCCGATGAGCATGTCGGTACCCACCACGGCGCGTGCGGCGGCCACCGGCAGATCGTCTTGGCCCAGGTGCAGCACGTCGGCGCCGGTGGTCACGGCGATGTCGGCGCGATCGTTGACGGCCAGCAGCGCGCCGTGTCGGTCGGCCACCTCGCGCATGCCGGCGAGGATGTCGAGTTCGGCACTCGCCTCCAGCGGGCCGAATCGCGCCTCGCCGGCCGACCCCTTGTCACGCAGCTGCACGATGTCGACGCCGCCGGTCAGCGCAGCGTCGAGGAAGTCGAGCAGGTCGCCGCGGTCGCGTCGGGCGTCGGTACACAGGTACAGCCGTGCGGAGTCCAGGCGTGCGCGAAGACGCTCGGCGCGGGTCACCCCGTCTGCAGCGGTGTTCACACCCGCCAACGTTAGCGATTAGTGTGGATGTCGAACGCGGGGGTCCGAGGAACGTCGGGCTGAGAGTGTGGTTCGCCGCCACTGACCGTCGAACCTGATCCGGATCATGCCGGCGCAGGAAGGAGAATCAGCGCTATGACGTCGACCCTGGCCGTCATCGGAGGCGGAGTCATCGGGTTGACCTGTGCTCTGCGGGCTCTCGAGAGTGGCTGGCAGGTAACCGTTTTCGACAACGGTGAACGTGGTCGTGCCTCCTGGGTGGCAGCGGCCATGCTCGGCGACCTCGGTGAGGGGCATCCCGGCGAAGAGCGCCAACTCGAACTGGCCCACGAGTCGGGGTCGTTGTGGCCGGCATTACTCGCCGAAATCGGTGCGCCGGGCGGCGATTCGCTGCAGACCGCCACCGAGACCCTGTTCGTCGGCTTCGATCGTGCCGACCTCGACGAGTTCGCGCGCCTGGCGTCCACGGTCTGGACGCCCGACGACGACGTCGCAGTCGTCGACGTCGGCGAGTTGACCCTGCGTGAACCGATGCTCAGCCCGCGTGTCCGCGGCGGCTATCTCGCCAAAGACGAAGGTGCGCTGGACAACCGACGGGTCGTGCAGGCGCTCGCCGATGCCGTCATCGCGCGTGGCGGACAGCTCGTGACGCGTCGCATCGACGAGATCGACGAGATGGCGCGCGCCGGTGACCGTCATCCCGACCAGATCCTGCTCGCCGCCGGTATCGACACGAGGCGGCTGTGTCCGCGGATCCCGCTGATCGCGCAGAAGGGTGAGGCGGTACGCCTCCGTGCCGGGCACGACACCTCACCGCCGCCGTCGGCGGTGGTGCGGGCCAAGGTGCACGGCCGCGATGTCTACATCGTGCCGCGCCATGACGGGGTGGTCGTGGGCGCCACACAGTACGAAGTCGCCGACGCCGACGATCTGGCCCCGCGCATCGGCGGGGTCAAAGACCTTCTCGACGACGCATTCCTGGTGATGCCGGGGTTGCGTGAGTACCGGCTGGCCGACATCACCGCGGCGATGCGCCCGGCCACCCCCGACGGCCTTCCGGTGGTCGGCCGGCTCGACGACCACACGCTCGTGGCGACCGGTCACGGACGCGAGGGCATGATGCTGGCCCCGCTCACCGGCGCGCTCGTGGCCGACCTGCTCGACGGCTCTGCTGCTGGGTCGGCGGCTGTGTCGGCGGGGCGCCGGTCCACCTTCGACGATCTCTCCCCGAGGAGGTTCACATGACGATGACGGTGACGGTCAACGGTGACGATCACACCTTCCCCGATGGAACCAGCATGCGCGCGATCCTCGCTGCGCTCGAGGTGGGTGAAGAGGGCATCGCAGTGGCACTCGACGGCGAGGTGCACCCCCGGGGTGCCTGGGACCGCCCACTGTTCGACGGCGCCGAGGTGGAAGTCCTCACCGCGGTCCAGGGCGGCTGAACGATGACCGACACGCACACGACCACCGATACGCACACGACCACACAGACCCCGCTGCGGATCGGCGACCGCGACCTGAATTCCCGGCTGATCATGGGCACCGGAGGTGCGCGCACGCTCGAGGCCCTCGAGCGTGCGCTGCTCGCCTCGGGTACCGAATTGACCACCGTCGCCATGCGGCGCGTCGATGCCAGTGGATCCAGCGGGGTGCTCGCACTGCTGCGCCGTCTCGGCATCGCCGTGTTGCCCAACACCGCCGGTTCCCAGTCGGCCGCCGAGGCGGTGCTCACCGCCCGCTTGGCACGTGAGGCGCTCGACACCGACTGGGTCAAACTCGAGGTGATCGGAGACGAGCGCAGCCTTCTCCCCGATGTTGTCGAGACGCTCTCGGCGGCAAGAACTCTCGTCGATGACGGATTCACCGTGCTGGTCTACACCACCGACGACCCGGTGATCGCGGTCCGGTTGGAGGATGCCGGGGTCGCGGCCGTCATGCCCGCCGGTTCCCCGATCGGCAGCGGGCTGGGCATCTCCAACCCGCATCACATCGAGATGATCACCGATGCGGTGCGGGTGCCGGTGATCCTCGATGCGGGGATCGGCACCGCCAGCGACGCCGCCCAGGCGATGGAGCTCGGCTGTGACGGAGTGCTGCTCGCATCCGCGGTGACCAGGGCCGACGACCCGGAGGCGATGGCCACGGCGATGCGGCTGGCTGTGGACGCCGGCCATCTCGCCGCGCGGTCGGGGCGGATACCGCGCCGATTCTGGGCGACAGCCTCGTCGCCGGCGATTGCCTGAGGGTCTCGTCGCAGGAGTTCGCTGAACGTCGATGCCCGGGGTGTCTGAGTGTCCGGAGTGTCTGAGTGCCCGGAGTGTCCGGGGTGTCATTGTGTGCAGGGGTTTGGCAGAGTAGCGGGCATGATCAACGTCGAAGGGCTGTCCAAGGATTACGGTACGACCCGTGCGGTGGACGATCTGACCTTCACGGTCCGGCCCGGTCTGGTGACCGGATTCCTCGGACCCAACGGCGCGGGTAAGTCAACCACGATGCGGATGATCCTCGGCCTCGACCAGCCGTCGGCCGGGCGGGCACTCATCAACGGGACGAACTATCGGGAACTCAGCGAACCCCTGCGCCACGTCGGCGCGCTGCTCGATGCGAAGTGGGTGCACCCCAACAGGTCTGCGCGAGCGCATCTGCGGTGGATGGCCGCTGCCAACGGGATTCCCGACTCCCGGGTGGATCAGGTGCTCGCCGACGTGGGTCTGACGTCGGTGGCCGATAAGCGGGCGGGCGGGTTCTCCCTCGGCATGTCGCAGCGGCTGGGCCTGGCCGGTGCGATGCTCGGGGATCCGGGTGTGCTGCTGTTCGACGAGCCGGTCAACGGACTCGACCCCGAGGGCATCGTGTGGATCCGCAACTACATGCGCGCGCTGGCCCGTCAGGGGCGCACGGTGCTGGTGTCGAGCCACCTGCTCTCGGAGATGGCTCAGACTGCCGATCACCTGATCGTCATCGGTCAGGGTCGGCTCATCGCCGACATGTCCGTCGCCCAGTTCTCCTCGCTCGCACAGGCTTCGGTGATCGTCCGCAGTCCCGAACCCGATCGCCTCGCGCAGGTGCTCGGTCAGAATCAGATCACCGCGATGCGCTCGAGCACCGCAGACGGCCGTCCCAGCCTCACCGTGGTCGACGCACCGGCCGAACGCGTCGGTGACATCGCCGCCGCCAATCACATTGCGCTGCACGAACTCACCCCGAGGAACGGCTCCCTGGAGGAGGCGTACATGCGGATGACCGCAGGTGCCGCCCAATATCAGTCGGGTGCCCCGGGGCAGGGATCTCCAGGACAGCATCCCCAGGGGCCGCCGCCCCGGAGTCAGTTTCCCCAGAACCAGTACCCCCAGAACCAATTCAGTCAGAACCAGTTCCCGCAGGGACCGTTCCAGCCCCAGGGTCCGTTCCACGGTCAGGGAGGCCACCAGTGATCGCGCGCACCATCAACTCCGAGCGCATCAAGTTGCTCACCACCCGCTCGCCTTACTGGTGTGTGGCGATCGTGGCGGTGATCGGTCTCGGCTTGGCGGTCATCATCGGATCGGCCTCGGGCAGTGAGGATTCCGGCGTTCGGACGAGTGTGTCACCCACACTGTTCGCTCTCGGCGTGTACCAGGTGGGTGTGGTGGTGCTGACCATCATGGCAGTCCTGTCGGTCACCAGTGAGTTCCGCTTCGGCACCATCCGCACCACATTCCTGGCCACACCCAACCGAGCGCTGGTGCTCGTGGCCAAGGCGATCGTCTACGGTCTGCTCGCCGCGGTGGTGGCCGGCGTCCTCAACATCGCGGCGATGCTGATCGGCAAGGCCCTCACCTCGGGATCGCACACCGTGGATCTCGCTGCCGCCGACGCGGTGCGCAGCTACTGGGGTATGCCGGTGTTCGCCTTCTGCGCGGTGCTCATCGGGATCGGGGTGGGCGCTCTGGTGCGCCAGACCGCCGGCGCGATCGTGATCCTGATGGTGTGGATGCTGGTGCTGGAGAACGTGCTCGTGTCGATCCCGCACGTCGGGGACGACGTGGGACCGTGGCTGCCGTTCCAGAACGCCGGACGGTTTCTGGCCGCCGACTCCTCCATGGACGACACGTACACCGGCTACTTCCACTGGGGGATCTACGGATCTCTCGTGTACTTCGTGGTGATCTCGCTGATCGTCTTCGGCGCCGGAGTGGCTGCGACCGTGCGCCGCGACGCCTGAGGCGCCGCGACGCACGGTCGTCACGAGCCGACGGTCGGTGGTGGGGGCGACGCGTCGGCGGGCTCTCAGCGTCGCTGGATGTAGCTGACCTGGGTGGTGGTGTAGTCCTCGATGGCATGTTTGCCGTCGGCGCCGCCGATTCCCGATGCCTTGATGCCGGCGTGGAAGCCCTGAATGGCCTCCTCGTTCTCCCGGTTGACGTAGACCTCGCCGAACTCGAGCTCGTCGATCACACGCATCGCGAGGTTGAGATCATTGGTGTACAGCGACGACGACAGACCGTAGTTGCAGTCATTGGCCTCGGCGATCGCCTCGTCGATCCCCGACACCACGTGTACGGGCAGGATCGGTCCGAACACCTCGGCGTGCAGGATCTCGGCGTCGACGTCGGTGACCTCGATGACCGCGGGGGTGAAGAAGTATCCCGGACCCTCGACATCCTCACCGCCGGTGAGCACGGTCGCGCCCTGCTCACGCGCGCGCTCCAGGAAAGCCAGCGTGTTGGATTTCGCGTCGGCGTTGATGAGCGGGCCCACCTCCACCGACTCGTCGGCGGGGTCGCCCACCTTCAGCGACGAGAAGTAGTCGGTCATCTTCGCCAGGAACACAGGGGCCACCGATGCATCGACGTACACGCGTTCGGCGCAGGTGCACACCTGACCGTTGTTCATCAGTCGCGACATGGCGATCATCTCGACCGCGAGATCGAGGTCGGCGTCGGCGGCGACGATGGCCGGGGCCTTGCCGCCGAGTTCGAGGGTCACCTTGGTGACGTTGCGGCTGGCCGACTCCATGATCTTCGATCCCGTTGCGGTGGAACCGGTGAAGGTCACGAAGTCGACATCCGGGTGTCCGGAGAGCGCCTCGCCGACGTCACCCCGTCCGATCACCAGGTTGAACACACCGTCGGGCAGGCCGGCCTCGGCGCAGACCTCGGCGAACATGATCGCGTTGAGCGGGGTGTCCTCGGCGGGTTTGATCACCACCGTGCTGCCGGTGATGAACGCCGGTGCGGCTTTGCGTGCGATGAGGAACAGCGGGAAATTCCATGGACAGATGCCGGCGACGACGCCGATCGGGCGGCGGCGCAGCAGGATCAGCTCGTCTGTCCGGTCTGACGGGATCATCTCGCCCTCGATGCGGCGTGCCCACTCGGCCATGTAGTGGAAGTAGGAGATCGCTTTGTCGACCTCGCCTTCGGCGTCTGCTCGGGTCTTGCCCTGTTCGGTCATCAGGTCGGTGACGAATTCCTCACGCCGACCGGCCATCACGTCGGCGATACGGTGCATGTACTGCGCACGCTGCACTTCGGTGAGCGCACTCCAGGCGGGCTGGGCCCTCGTCGCCGCGGCGACGGCGTCGTCGACCACCTGCGCCGAGGAGATGTTCAGCGTCGTCAGCGTCTGGCCGGTCGACGGATTGAGCACGTCGAGGGTGTCGGCGGTGTCGGACGGGTCGAGGAACGACCCGTCGACGAAGCTGGTGGTGTGGGTGGTCGCGGGGGCCGCGGTGGTGGCGGTCATGAATTCTCCTGTCGAGTTCATCGTGCGGAATCCGACCGTTCGGTCTCCGCATCGGAGCGGTAGATCACCAGGGACAGCGCCGGATGGGTGGGGGAGCTGACGGTGACATATCGCGACGTGTGTGTCGTGTTGTCGGGCAGACGAATCCGCCACGAGCCGACGGTGTTGGTGTAGGGGCGGTACTGCTTGAAGATGTGCGCGAACGCCGAACTCCGCGACATCAGGTGCGCGATGAGTGATTCGAGTTGTGGTGACACCCCGCCCTGGGCCAGGCGCATATGCGCCAGTCCCACCACCTCGCGCGCTTTCTCGGTCCAGTCGACGTAGACGCGGCGGCTCACCGGATCATCGAAGATGTACTCCAGCAACGAGAATCGCTCCGGACGATCATCATGGCCGGGGAAGAGGATCGCACGCGTCCGATCGTCGAGCGTGGTGATGTTCAGCTCGTCGTCGAGCAGATGGGTCATCAGGACGTCGTCGAGATGGGTGCCGACGTATTCGAGCGAATAGCGTGCGGTGTCCACATCCACCACATCGGGGATCTGCACCGCCGCAGGCGGATTGGGGTCGAACAACATCCGGAGATAGGCGGCGTCGGTGCCGGTGAGCTCCAGCGCGTCGGCGATCGCGGTGATGATCGGTTCCGACGGCCGGACTTTGGCTTGTTCGACCTTGACGTAGTAGTCGACGCTCACGCCGGCTTTCCATGCCACTTCCTCACGCCGCAGCCCCGGCACCCGCCGGGACCCACCGGGTTCGACGATGGGCCACGACGGATCGGGTTCGATCTCTGCGCGCCGCGTGCGCAGGAAGCCGCTGATCGCCTGCCGACGGTAGTCGGTCGAGCCTGCGGGCATCTATCGTCCCGAGCCGGCAGCGGCGCCCGCCTTCTCCAGGGTCTCGGCCAGTGTCGAATCGAAGGCGTCCAGATCGTCGGGGTTGCGCGAGGTGATCAGCGTGAAACCGTTGGTGTCATCGGCGACGACCTCGCGATCGACCCACGTTGCGCCGGCATTGTTGAGGTCGCTGCGCAGCGACGGGAACGAGGTGAGCGTCTTGCCGATCGTCAGTCCCGCCTCGACGAGCAGCCACGGTGCGTGGCAGATCGCCGCGATGGGCTTACCCGCGGTCGCGAAGCGCCGTGCCAGTGCGACCGCGTCCTTGTCCTGCCGCAGGGTGTCGGCATTGACGGTTCCGCCGGGTACCACCAGCGCATCGAAGTCAGAGTCGGCCACGTCGGCGATCGTGGTGTCGGCCGACACCTGGTCGGCCGGGTCGCGATCGGAGATGACGGTCTGAATGGTGCCGCCGTCGGGCGTGGCAACGGTCACCGAGGCGCCCGCCGCGAGCAGGAAATCCCGCGGTGTCTCGATCTCGGCTTGTTCGGTGCCGAATTCGGTGGAGATGATGAGAACGTTCTTGCCGTTGAGATCGGCCATGTCGCAACTCCTTTCACCCGCTGGCGGCATTCGTCGGTTTGACTCCCTACAAGAGCCTGCCGCCGTCGGGCACATCAACCACTATGCCCGCGGTCGCACAGATGTGGGGGGTTCGATCCGAACCACCCACGGACCGGCCGCTCCAGTCGGCTCATGGCTCGTACTGTCGACTCATACCGACAGGCGCCACAGCGGGTTGACCGGCCCATGTCCGGCACCGAGCGGGTAGGCCCACTCCAGACATCTGCTGACCCAGCCCTTCGCGAATTCCACGGCCTCGGGCACCGAGCGTCCGTGTGCGAGTGCGCAGGTGATGGCCGCGGCGAGTGTGTCGCCGGCGCCGTGGTCGTCACCGGTGTCGATACGCGGGTAGGGGAAGCTGTGGAACACGTCGCCGTTGTAGAGCAGATCCACCGACTGGTCGCTGGAGCGCAGATGACCGCCCTTGACCACCGCCCACTGGGCGCCCATCGCGTGGAGCTTCTCCGCGGCGGCACGCTGACTAGTGTCGTCGGTCACGTCGATGCCGGTGATCAGGCGTACTTCGTCGAGATTCGGGGTGACCACGGTGGCCTTCGGGATCAGCACCGAGCGCAACGCGTCCATCGCGTCGTCGGCGAGCAGCTTGTCGCCGTGCATCGATGCGGACACCGGATCCACCACGAGGGGGATCGGTGTGTCACGGCCGATGCCGAGTTCGGATGCCGTGGCCGCGACGGATTCGATGATGGCACTCGACGCCAGCATCCCCGTCTTGGCCGCACTGATACCGATGTCGGAGACCACCGAACGCATCTGATCGGCGACCACCGCCGGGTCGATCGCGCTGAAACCGCTGACTCCCAGCGAGTTCTGCACCGTCACCGCCGTCACCGCCACACAGCCGTGCACTCCGCACATCGCCATGGTGCGCATGTCGGCCTGGATTCCCGCGCCGCCACCGGAGTCCGAGCCGGCGATCGTCATCGCCCGCACCGGCGTCTGGCGGGGTGCGGGTGCGGGCAGCAGGTCGACGGGCATGTGGGCCATGGGCGGGGCTCCTGGGGGTCGGCGAGTAGGGGCGGCGGTGACGGTGCAAGTGGTGACGGCAGGTGGTGACGGCAGGTGGGCTCTCAGACCACCGGCAGATAGACCTTCTTGCCGTGATCGATGAATTCCTGACTCTTGGAGTCCATCTCGGCGGCGAGTTTGCGGTCGATGTCCTCCTGTGTCACCAGGCCGTGCTCTTCGGCGTAGGCCCGCACATCCGCTGAGATCCGCATCGAACAGAACTTCGGCCCGCACATGGAGCAGAAGTGTGCGGTCTTGGCGGGTTCGGCGGGCAGCGTCTCGTCGTGGAACTCGCGTGCGGTGTCGGGGTCGAGGGCCAGGTTGAACTGGTCGGTCCAGCGGAACTCGAAGCGCGCCTTGGACAGTGCGTCATCACGTTCCTGCGCGCGCGGATGTCCCTTGGCCAGATCTGCGGCATGTGCGGCGATCTTGTAGGTGATGACACCGGTTTTCACGTCATCGCGATCGGGCAGTCCGAGGTGTTCCTTCGGGGTCACATAGCAGAGCATCGCGGTGCCTGCCTGGGCGATCATCGCCGCGCCGATCGCCGAGGTGATGTGGTCGTAGGCCGGTGCGATATCGGTGGCCAGCGGCCCGAGCGTGTAGAACGGCGCCTCCTCGCACAGCTGCTCTTCGAGAGCGACGTTCTCGACGATCTTGTGCATGGGAATATGCCCTGGTCCCTCGATCATCACCTGTACGCCGTGGCTTTTCGCGATCTTTGTCAGCTCGCCGAGGGTGCGCAGCTCGGCGAACTGCGCCTCGTCGTTGGCGTCGGCGATCGAGCCCGGCCGCAGACCGTCACCGAGGGAGAAGGTGATGTCGTAGCGGGCGAAGATCTCACACAGCTCATGGAAGTGGGTGTACAGGAAGGACTCCTGGTGGTGTGCGAGGCACCAGGCGGCCATGATCGAACCGCCGCGCGAGACGATCCCGGTGACCCGGTGTGCGGCCAGCGGCACATACCGCAACAGCACACCGGCGTGCACCGTCATGTAGTCCACGCCCTGCTCGGCCTGCTCGATCACCGTGTCGCGGTAGATCTCCCAGGTCAGAGCGGTGGGATCGCCGTTGACCTTCTCCAGCGCCTGATAGATCGGCACGGTTCCCACCGGGACCGGCGAGTTGCGCAGGATCCATTCGCGGGTCAGATGGATGTCCTTGCCGGTGGACAGATCCATGATGGTGTCGGCGCCCCAGCGAGTCGCCCACACCATCTTCTCGACCTCATCGGAGATCGAGCTGCGCACAGCGGAATTACCGATGTTGGCGTTGATCTTCACCGCGAACGCCTTACCGATGATCATCGGCTCGGACTCGGGATGGCGGTGATTGGCGGGGATCACCGCACGTCCGATGGCCACCTCGGACCGGACGAGGTCCGGGTCGACGCCCTCACGTTCGGCGATGAACGCCATCTCGGGCGTCACGATCCCCGCGCGCGCCCAGGCGAGTTGGGTGGCCGCGCCGTCGACGGGATCGGGTCTGCGCCAGTGGTCGCGCGTACGCGCGAGGCCCGCGTCGAGATCGAGCACCGGCTCCGATTCGGTGTAAGGCCCGGAGGTGTCGTAGAGATCGAGATGTTCGCCGTTGGTCAGGTGCACCCGCCGGAAGGGGATGCGCAATTCGTCGGAAACGTGCGATTGGTCCGAATAAGCGTGTCGCACAAGGCGATACTCCTTGGTGGAGCCCTCGATCGGTCCCGAGGTCACAGCAGTGGACGGCACAGTGGTGCTCATGAGATCTCCCTACGCCGGCATTACCCGGTCAGGTTCGTACGGTCGGCGGCCGCCATGCCGCCATCTCAGCCCTCGGTTCGCGAGAGCACCCGTGGATGTTCAGTTGGCTGGTTCTGTCGTGCGATTCACGGTCGCATGACACCGTCAGCGTACGCCGGGAGATCGACAGAGTGCCGAATCCGAAGTGATCGCGTATTGTGACTGGCGTCACAATGAATGAGGTCGCAGCAATGCCGCTGGGGTCACCCACGAGGGGAGGTTGTCGTGCCAACTCGGAGAAAGAAGCCACCGCAGTCTGCTGATGCGATCCTGCAGCAGCTCTCGCGCGTCGTTCACAATCCTGACCGCGAACGTTTCGAGCTGTGGGTCGCCGGTGATCTCGTCGGTGTCCTCGGCTACAGCGCCGCCGAGGACCATGGACAACGTGTGCTCACGATCTTGCACACCGTCCTGTTCGACGAATACACCGGTCACGGCCTTGCGTCGCGGCTGGCCGGCGGTGCCATGCAGTATGCGGTGGACTCGGGTTCGCGTGTCCATCCCATCTGTGACTTCATGCAGAACTATCTGCAGCACAATCCCGTGTACGGCCGATTGGCCGTGTAGGTGCCGGTGGCATCACCGATGGCATCACCATCGGGTGCTCGACTCGCGTTGTGAAACGCGCGGACATTAACTTAGGCTCTCCTTAGGTCGGCAGAAGTCGACGTCACTGACACGAGGAGTGCCATGTCCGCGCCGCAGGTGCATCGAGGGTGGCAGGGTGCTGTCCTGAAGGTTCTACGCGCCAATGACTTCACTGTGACGGTCACCGGACCGGCCGAGCTGGTGTCGGAGAACTATCTTCGGCTGCCGATGTCGGGCGGGGGTCTGCTCACCGAGGTGGGGGTCCACCCGACGATGTGGGTGCGGTTGTGGATCCCGACCGACGACGGCAAACCTCATCAGCGCGGCTACACCCTCGTCGATCCCGACCCGGCAACCGACACCTTCGCCTTCGAGTTCGCGGTGCACGACGGACCTGCCGTGCGATGGGCACAGTCGGCAGCGGTCGGCGACACCATCGGCGCGACGATGCTCGGGTCCAAGTTCGAGATGCCCTCACCGGCACCCGCCGGCTGGCTGATGATCGGTGACCTCGCCTCGTTGCCCGCCATCAATTCACTCCTCGACGCGATCGGTCCGGTGCCGGCGCGGATCTGGCTGGAGCACACCAGTGAGTCCGACACCACAGTGCCGGTCCGGCGCCGACCCGGAGACGAGGTCGTCTGGGTGGCGCGCACCGGCGCCGGCGCGGCGCTGGTGGAGGCGGTCTCATCGGCCGCGCCGCCGATCGGAGATCATTCCGCATTTGTCGCCTGCGACACGGTGACGACACGAGCCGTGACGAAGGTGCTCAAGGAGCGGTTTTCCTTGTCGCGCAAAGCGATCAAGGCGCAGGGGTATTGGACAGCCACGCACTGACGACGGTGATCATCGGCACACTGGCACTGCATCCCTGGTCGCGGGCTGTGCGTTGTCTGCCGGTCGACGAGGCGGTGTTGTCCGATCGCTGAGGTTAGCTTAGGCTAACCACAGCAATCAAAGGCAAGGGTGGGGTGGATGAGTTCTCAAGAATCTGTCGACGTGATCGGAATCGGTTTCGGTCCGGCCAATCTCGGACTGGCCATCGCTCTGGAAGAGAGCGGTGCCTGCGTCGCGGGCGGGATGCGGACAGTGTTCTGCGAGTCCAAGCCCGCCTTCGGCTGGCATCCCGGGATGATGCTCCCGGGTGCCACGATGCAGGTCGCCTTCCCGAAAGACCTTGCCACGATGCGTAATCCGCGCAGCGCCTACAGCTTCTTCAACTACCTGCACTGCAACGGTCGGATGGCGGACTTCATCAACCATCAGACTTTCTTCCCGAGCCGGCAGGAATTCGGCGACTATCTGGCGTGGGCGGCGCAGCGCGTGGACGCCGACGTGCGTTACGGACATCGGGTGACCGGTGTCGAGCTCGTCGACCCCGACAACCCCGAGCAGGCACTGGTCCACTGCGAGACCGCCACCGGTTCGACGACCATCGGCGCGCGCAACGTGATCTTCGCGCCGGGCCTCAATCCGCGACTGCCCGAGGGGATCACGGCGTCGTCGCGGATCTTCCACAACCATCAGATCCTGCAGTGGCTACCGCGGGTGCCGTCGGCGCCGCGCGGCGCCTTCGCGGTACTCGGAGCCGGACAGAGCGCGGCGGAGGTCGCAGGTTTCCTGCATTCGGAGTATCCCACCGCAGAGGTGCATCTGATCCACCAGAAGTTCGGGATGACCCCCGCCGACGATTCGCCGTTCGCCAACCGCGTGTTCGACCCGGCGACGGTCGACCGCTGGTACTCGGCGAGCCCGCAGGTGCGCGCCACGATGCTTGCCTACCATCGCGGAACCAACTACTCCGCGGTCGACATCGACCTGCTCGAGGAACTCTACCGACGCGAATACCAGGAGAAGGTGGCCGGTCGTCGGCGACTGTTCATCCACGGCGCCACCACGATCGCCGAGGTCGCCGAGGACGCCGACGGTGTGCAGCTGACGCTGCGTGACGAGATGAGCGGTGAGATCACCACGTTGTCGACCGATGCGCTGGTGTGCGCCACCGGATTCCGGCCGCATGACATCCGCTCACTGCTGTCGCCGGAGGACGCCGCACGGTGTGAGTACGACGAGACCGGTCCGGTGACATCGCGTGACTGCCGTCTGCTCACCGACGACTCGGTGGGTGCCACGGTGTACCTCAACGGGGGTATGGAGGCCACCCACGGGCTGAGTTCGACATTGCTGTCGACCATCGCCGTGCGATCCGGCGAGATCGCCGAGTCGCTGCATGCCCGGGTCACCGCACTCGCTTCCTGACATGTCCACGGCGGGCTGCCCGCCGACTTCCGGCCGATCGATGTGACCGTCGGCGATCCAGACACGAGAGAAGTGGATATTCTTCATGCACACCAATCCTTTTGACCGTGACGACATCGACTTCGCGGTGTTGACCAATGCGGCCGGTCAGTATTCGCTGTGGCCGCATACGATCGATGTGCCCGCCGGCTGGACCGTCGTATTCGGTCCCGCCCCGCGCACCGATTGTGTTGCGCACGTGGATGAGAACTGGTCGGGACCGACGGTCGCGCACACCGACGGCGTGGGGACGTCGCGATGACCACGCTCGCGGGAGAGCCGACGACATCGGTCACCGGCGGCATGCGCGGTCGCCATGCACGCGCCGCGACGATCGTCGCCGCCTGGGCGGCGGCGTGTGCGGACGAGTACCTGATCTACGATCGTGACGAGCGATGGTACTTCGCAGCGGGTGTCCGCGCGGATATTCGCCTGACACCGTCCGCGGTGACCATCCGGTACGGGGAAACCGAGCGGGTCCATGACGCTGGTGAGGATCCGGCTGCTGCGCTCGCCGCGGCGCTGAAGGCATTGCCGCTGGCCGACTGGCGTGTGTACGGGCATATCGACTTCGACTTCTGCGCGCCCTATCTCGGTGCGGCGCATCGACTGTCGCCCGATGACGATCTGGCCTACCTGTTCGTGCCCGAACGCGAGGCCGTTCTCGACTCGACGCGTCTCGGGGAGGACGAGGCCGATGTGTCGGCAGCGATCACCGCGGCGGGTCCGTGGTGTGAGGAGCTGGTCGCACTCGCACGCACCGCACGCGATGTCGACGCGCCCGCATGCGGCGTCGACGTCTCGGCCGATCCCGATGACTACCGAGGACGTGTGGCCGCGGCGGTCGCCGACATCACGGCCGGGCGGTACGAGAAGGTCATCATGTCGCGTGAGGTCGCCGTCGATTTCGCCGTGGACTTCCCCGCGACCTACGCCCGTGGACGGGCCGCCAATTCGCCGGCGCGTTCCTTCCTCATGCGGTGCGGCGGACTGTCGATGACCGGTTTCTCTCCTGAACTCGTCGGTGCGGTCGATGGCTCGGGAACGGTGGTGACCGAACCGCTGGCCGGCACTCGCGCGCTGGGACGTTCACCCGAGCAGGACGCCGCGGCGCGGATCGACCTGGTGACCGATCCCAAGGAGATCACCGAACACGCGGTGTCGGTGCGTACCTCGATGTCGGAGATCGAGTCGGTGTCGGTTCCCGGCACCACGATCGTCACCGAATTCATGGCGGTCCGGGAACGGGGGAGTGTGCAGCATCTGGCCTCCACTGTGCAGGGGATCCTTGCCCCGCAGCATGATCCGTGGCAGGCGCTGCGGGTGCTGTTCCCGTCGGTCACCGCCTCGGGGATACCCAAGCGCGAGGCCGTCGACGCGATCTTCCGGCTCGAACCCCAGCGACGCGGCAGGTTCTGCGGAGCCGTGGTGACCGCCTCATCCCGCGGAGAGCTCGAGGCGGCACTGGTGTTGCGCAGTGTCGTCGACCGGGCCGGTCGCACCACCATCCGGGCCGGGGCCGGCATCGTCGGGCAGTCCCGGCCGGAGCGTGAATTCACCGAGACGGCAGAGAAACTCGCGAGTATCGCACCGCATCTGGTCGCACGTGACGGAGGTGAGAAGTGACGGCGACGATGACTCTCGCCGATGTGGTCGCGGAGGTGTCGGCCGCTCTGGGCATCGAGAAGCTGGCCCCTGAGGACGATCTGATCGAGGCCGGACTCGATTCGATCAGGATGATGCGACTGGCCGGGCAGTGGCGCAGGCAGGGCTACGACATCGACTTCGCGACGATGGCCGCACGACCGACCGCCTCGGCATGGGCCGAGATCCTCGGTGCCCAGATCGCTGACACCGAGACCGGCGATACCCAGGCTGGAGATGCCGGGGCCTCCCAGGAGGACCGGGAGTCGGCCCGCGACGACGCCGAGACCTTCGCGCTCGCACCGATGCAGCATGCCTATTGGGTGGGTCGAAGCGCCGAGCAGGAGCTCGGCGGGGTCAGCGCACATCTGTACGTCGAGTTCGATGCCGACAACGATCTCGACCCCGAGCGACTGCAGCAGGTGCTGCGGCGACTGGTCGGGATCCATCCGATGCTGCGTGCGGTCATCGACGACGCGGGGCGCCAGCACATCGGACCGGTCGAGGGGGTGCGCCCGCTCGCGGTCAACGACTGGCGGACCCTCGACGACGACGAGCGAGAGACTGCGCTGCAGCAGGTCCGGTCGGCCAAGACCCATCAGCGACTCGATGTGGCCGCCGGTCAGGTGATCGACGTGACCCTGAGCCGACTGCCCGGTGGTCGTTCGCGACTACACCTCGACGTGGACATGCTCGCCGCCGACGCGGTGAGCTACCGCGTGCTCATCGACGATCTCGCGCGGCTCTACCGCGGTGAGGCGGTTACCGAACCGCAGTTGAGCTTCCGTGACTATCTGTCGTCGCGGGCGGGAACCGCCGCCGATCCGGCCGACGAACTCTGGTGGGCGCAGCGCCTCGACGAGCTGCCCGAGCCACCAGCACTGCCGGTGCGCGCCGGCGCCGAGAACTCGGCGACGGTGCGGTTGCACCATTGGATCGACGAGGCACAGACCGCCGCCGTGCATGCCGCGGCGCGGTCGGCGTCGGTGACCACCGCCGCTGCGCTGGCGTCGGTCTTCGCCTCGAGTATCGGCCGGTGGTCGGCGAACTCCTCGTTCCTGTTGAATCTCCCCCTGTTCGATCGTGAACCCATCCATCCCGACATCGACCGGGTGGTCGGTGATTTCACCTCGTCGGTGCTGATCGATGTCCCCGCCGCGACCGATGGCGACGATGCGGCGAGTCGGGCGCGGGAGTTGCAGCGACGGATGTACGCGAACGCCGCACACAATGGCTGCTCGGGTCTGGAGGTGTTGCGGGAGCTGGGTCGGCGTCGCGGTCGGCAGATGATCGCCCCCGTGGTCTACACCAGCGCACTGGGACTCGGTGAATTGTTCTCCGGGGCCGCCCGCGAGGTCTTCGGGTCTCCGGTGTGGATCGTGTCGCAGGGGCCGCAGGTGCTCCTCGACGCGCAGGTCACCGAATTCTCCGGCGGACTGCTGCTGAACTGGGATGTGCGCGCCGATGCCTTCGAAGACGGTGTCGTGGAGGAGATGTTCGACGACTATCGCCGACGTGTCGACGCGCTCGCCGCGCGACGTCCGGAGGGCGCCCCGTCCGGCCCGGATGTCGCACCGCATCACCGCGGGCCGCGGATGGAGTTCGATATCCGCGCCCTGCATGCACCCGTCTTCGAGCATGCCGCCACCTCGGGTGCGGCGCCGGCGATCATCGCCACCGGTGAGACGGTGAACTACCGGGACCTCGCCGCGCGTGCGCTGCGGGTGGCCTCGGCGCTTCGCGCAGGCGGTGTGGCACCCGGCGACACCGTCGCGGTACGGCTGCCCAAGGGACCCGATCAGGTGGTCGCCGTGGTCGGAGTGCTGTCCGCTGGTGCGGCCTACCTGCCGATCAGTGTCGACCAGCCGCCGAACCGTGCCCGGATGATCATCGAGAAGTCCGGCGCCGCAGCACTTCTGGGTGAGCCGATCACAGGTGAACCAGTCATCGGTGCGAACTCTTCGACGGTGCCGGTGATCTCGCTCGCCGACGCGCTGGCCGGGTCGCCGCTGACCGAGCCGGTGATCGCCGATCCCACCGAGGTGGCCTATGTGCTTTACACGTCAGGGTCCACCGGTGAGCCCAAGGGCGTCGAGGTCACCCACGCCGCCGCGGCCAACACCATCGCCGCGATCAACGACCGCTGGTCGATCGGCGCGCAGGACCGATCCCTCGGGCTCTCGGCACTGGAATTCGACCTGTCGGTCTACGACATCTTCGGGATGTTCGCCGCCGGCGGGGCCGTGGTCGCCGCGACCGCCGACCAGCGACGAGATCCGTTCACCTGGCCAGCTCTGGTCGCCGATCACCGGGTCAGCGTGGTCAATGTGGCGCCCGGGCTGCTGCGCGTGTTGCTCGAGCGCCTTACCGAACGCGAGGATGCTGCCGCATCGCTGCGGCTGGTGATCACCGGCGGTGACTGGGTGGACACCGATCTGCCGAGGATGGTGGCAGAACTGAACCCGCACACCGCTTTCGCCGGGCTCGGCGGCGCCACGGAAACGGCGATCCACTCGACGATCTGTGAAACCACCGGAGCGACCCCCGATGTGGATCTCGCCTCGTCACAGGCGGCCGCGCGTGCGGTGCCCTATGGGTACCCGATGGCCAACATGGCTGCGCGTGTGACCGACGAGGCGGGCGCCGACCGGCCTGACTGGGTTCCCGGCGAGCTGTGGCTCGGTGGTGCCGGTGTGGCAGTCGGCTATCGCGGCGATGCGGTGCGCACGGCGGAGAAGTTCGTGGAGATCGACGGCATCCGCTGGTACCGCACCGGAGACCTCGCCCGCTATCTGCCCGACGGCTGTCTGGAATTCCTCGGGCGCGCCGACCATCAGGTGAAGGTGCGTGGACACCGCGTCGAACTCGGCGAGGTGGAGGCGGCATGCCGTGACATCGACCGCGTCACCGATGCCGTTGCCTGGCTGGATGATTCGACCCCTGCGCGCCTGGTGGCCGCATGTGGCGTGAGATCCGGGGGCGGCGAGTCGGCCACCGATGCCGACGTGATCCGCGACGGCCTCGCCGCCCGGCTACCCGACTACATGATCCCGTCGGTGATCACGGTGCTCGCCGAGCTGCCGCTGACGGTGAACGGCAAACTCGATCGGGTGGCCATACGTATTGCGGCACAGAGTGATCCGCAGATGACCGTGGAAGCTGCCGTGTCACCGGAGGGTCCGGTGGAGGAGGCGGTGGCCGACATCGTGGCCGACATCCTCGACCTCGACGAGGTGTCGGTGACCGCGGACTTCTTCGCGCTCGGTGGCGATTCGGTACGCGGTACCGCGGTGATCGCAACCATCCGCGAATCGCTGGAGACCACCGCGCTGACTGCTGCCGACCTGTTCGCCGCGCGCACCGCCCGTGCACTCGCCGCACGACTGGTCGAGCGCACGGTGGCCGCCGAGGGCACCGACATGCGGCTGATCGAGATGGCCCGTCTCTACCTGGAGGTCGCCGCGATGTCGGATGAGGAACTCTATGCGGAGTCGCCGCGATGAGTGACCTGGGCGCCGGCATATGCGGTCTCACCGGTATCGGTGTCACCACGCTCGATCGCGATGCAGTACAGGCGGATCCGGTGTCCCAGGAGATCGTGGTCGCCCAGGCTGACCCCGCCGAAGCGTTCGGCGGCCGAGCATGCGGCCACGTTCGAGGCCTCGGGGTCGACGAGGATGCGCCGGCAGTCCGGTTCGCGGGCGAGCAGACCGAGGATGAACGGGCCGACAAGGGCGTGCAGCGTCCCGCGATGTCCGCGACCGGGGTCGGCCATCGCCAGATGGATGCCGATGTCGCCGGGTTCCGCGTCGTAGAGATGTGCGATCACATCCTGGGCGGGGCGGTAGACCTCGGCGTAGAGGATGGGCTCACCGTTGTCGGAGACGATCATGGGCCGCGAGTACGTACCGTCGCGCTGTGCGGCGAGGTGGTCACGCCAGCGCTGTGCACCGAAGTCACGGTCCCAGGTGTCGGCCAGATGCGGACGCGACATCCAGTCGGCGATCATCGCCGCGTCGGTGTCGGGATCGGCGAGTCGAGAGGTGAAGGGCTCGTGCAATGTGGGGACGGCCGGAGCCGGCTGCGCGCGCGCCGCATCGGTCACGTCCACGATCTGCCGGGGAAGAGTGAAGCTCATACCGGCCACCCTATCCCACATGCGAATGCCACATCCAGAGCGGAGTTGTCTTGCCTGTCATAGAGATTGACCACATGAGCAGAGCGTTCGGCGATGTCCGCGCGCTCGATTCGGTGTCGCTGTCGGTGCAGGAGGGCACCGTGCTCGGGTTGCTCGGGCCCAACGGCAGCGGCAAGACCACACTGGTGTCGATCCTGGCCACCCTGCAGCAGCCGGATTCGGGAACTGCGACGATCTGTGGGTGCGATGTGGTCGCCGACGCCGCTCAGGTCCGCACCTTGATCTCGTTGACGGGGCAGTCGGCGGCTCTGGACATGGCTCTGACGGCACGTGAGAATCTGTCGCTGTTCGGTCGTCTCACCGGTCTCTCCAGGCGCGAGATTCCCGCGCGGACAGACGAACTCGTCGAAACCTATGAACTCGGTGAGGTGATCGACAGACGGGTGTCGGCGCTGTCGGGCGGGATGCGACGCCGTGTCGACATCGCCTGTGCGCTGGTGACCCGTCCGCAGGTGTTGTTCCTCGACGAACCGACCACCGGACTCGATCCGCGTAGTCGGCAATCGGTGTGGCAGACGGTCGCCCGGCTACGGTCGGAGGGGATGACCGTGCTGTTGACGACGCAGTATCTGGAGGAGGCCGACCGGCTGGCCGACCGTATCGTGATGCTCGATCACGGACGCGAAGTGGCATCTGGTACTCCACACGATCTCAAAGTGCTTGTCGGCGAGGCCGTCTGCGAGGTGATCCTGACCGATCCGGATGACCGTCGACGTCTGCTCGCCGCACTGGCCGAGGTGAGCGTGGTCGAATCCGAGCGAGTGTCAGAGGTCGGTGAGCAGTCGGCGGCGATGGTCTGTGTCGACGCACCCGATGGCATCGACACGGTCGCGACCGTGATCGAAGCAGTCCGCGTCGCCGCGGTCGACGTGGTCGACATCGGTCTGCGTCGTCCCTCACTCGACGAGGTCTTCTTCCGGCTCACCGAGTCGGGTGCGCAGCCGGTGGGGAACAGCCGATGAGCCGATCCCTCACCCGCGACGGACTGGTGGCATCAGCGCCGCCGGTGGTGGCCTCGGCCAGCCCGCGCACGCGGGTGTCGATGCGTTCGGCCGTGGGGACCTTGACCGGGCGGGCGATACGCGCCGGTGTCCGCGAGGGCGACCTGGTGTTCGCGATCGTCTCGCCGCTGGCCTTCTTCGTCTGCTTCTATGTACCGCTGCACCATCGGTTCTCGACGGTGGGTGTCGACTACGCGCAGTACCTGACGCCGCTGATCGTGATCCAGGCCGGATTGTTCACCGGAATCGTCGCCGCCGAGAACGCAGCCCGTGACCACGCCGCGGGTGTGCGCTCACGTCTGATGTCGTGCCCGATCCCGCGCGTCGCGCCCCTGGTCGCCCGAGTTCTCGCGGCCATGTCGCGCAACCTCGTGTCACTGGTGGTCGCGGTTGTGATCGGGACGATCTTCGGTTTCCGGTTCGAGTCAGTGGGCGGCGGAATCGGCTTCATCGTGATGGCCTGTGTCTTCGCACTCGGCATCGTGATGATCTGCGACGCAGTGGGATTCGTGCTTCCACACCCCGAAGGTGTTGCCGCGGTGCTGATGGTGCCGCAGCTGATCTTGGTCATGGCCTCCACCGGCGTGATCCCGGCGTCGGGTTTCCCGCACTGGATCGCACCGGTGGTACGCAATCAGCCGGTCTCGGTCTTCGCCGACGCCATGCGCGGCGCGGCCGGAGGTGGCTCGGTGGGCGCGATGGCCGTGGTGATCTGGTCGGTGGGGATGGTCGCGGTCGGTGCGGTGTGCATCGTGGCTGCCGGACGAAAGCAGCTGGGCCGGTGAGCGAGACGATGATCGACACCCACGCACGGCCCTCGACGCCGGAGTGTCCGCGCCGTGCAGTGTCCACCGGGCGGCAGGTCGGGGCGCTGGCGGGGTCGGCGTTACGGTCGTGGAGTCGCGACCCGGGCATCGTGATCCAGACGATCGTCTTCCCGGTCTTTCTCCTGCTGATGTTCCAGTTGGTGCTCGGCAAGACGGTGACGGCGATGGGCGGCGGGGGCAGTGTGTACCGCAACGTCGCGCTGACCGCACTGGTCGGGGTCATGTACGGAGCGCTCGCCACCGGGGCGGGACTGGTCGCCGATCGGGAGAGCGGCCTGCTGGGCCGGCTGTGGACGCTGCCGGTGAGCCGCGGCGGATTCGTCGCGGCGCGGCTGTGCGCCGAGGTGGTGCGTGCGGCAGTGGGCACCGCGGTGCTGTTCGCGATCGGCGCAGCCCTCGGCTTCCGTTGGCATCAGGGCATTCTCGCCGGTATCGCCGCGCTGGGTGTGGCAGCGGCCTTCGGGTTGGCCTGCGCATGCATGTCGACGGCATTGGCCACCCGGGTCTCGGGTAAGCAGGTGCTGATGAACCTGTCGGCGCTGTATCTGCTGATGTTGTTCTTCACCACGGGTTTCGCGCCGGCCAGTGAGTATCCCGGCTGGCTACGACCGATCGTGCGTTACCAACCGATGAGCCCGGCGATCGATGCGATACGCGGACTGACCGAGGGCGGCGCAGTCGCCCGCCCGCTGGCGATCTCACTGGCCTGGAGCGCCGCATTCGTGGTGGTCTTCGGCGCCCTGTCGGTCACCGGATTCCGGCGAGCCGCCGCCCAACGCACGTGAGACCTGCCGCACCTGAAGCCCAGCGCACCTGAGCAGAACCGCGAACCACGCGAATCAACACCGCATAACGAAGGATTTCACTGACGTGACCACGAGCAACTCGATGAGCCGAGCCGAACTCCGCCGACGCCGTGCCGACGTCCTCGCGCAGCGCAAGGCGCAACGCGGGCTGAACTCGGGAGACGCGCAGATCCTGCGGCGCGCGGACCGCGGTGAGCTGTCGTCGCCGCAGCAGCGAATGTGGTGGCTGCAGACCGCTGACCCGACCACCACCGCGCTCAACGTCTCGGTGGCAGTGGATCTTCGCGGTCCCCTCGACGTCGACGCTCTCGACGCCGCGGTGTCGGCCGTTGCCGCCCGCCACGAGATCCTGCGGACGGTGATACGTGCAGACGAGGAGACCGGCACGCCGCGTGCGGTGGTCACCGACGAGGCTCCGGGACTGCGTGAGGTCCTCGAACTCGGTGCCGACGACGATGCTGCCGACCAGGGTGGTGTCGATTCGATGGTCGAGGCGATCCTGTCGGGCGCGGCCGATCACGTCTTCGACCTGTCGGTCGACACCCCGCTGCAGGTCCACCTCATCGGCCGCGGCCCCGATCACCATGTGCTCGCACTGGTTACCCATCACGTCGCCTGGGATGACGACTGTTGGGCGATCTACTTCGAGGACCTCGGTCACGCCTATCGGACCATCACCGGGCTCGGTGGCGGCAGGACCGACGGGGACAGGATTCAGTGGGACCGGATTCAGTGGGACCGGATTCAGTGGGATCGGGAGGCCGTACAGTACGCCGACGCCACCCGGTCGGCTTCGGACTCCGACCCGGCCGACGCAGACGGTCTGCGGTACTGGCGGCAGACGCTGGGCTCGGTCACCGAAACGGTGGAACTGCCGGGGGAGTCGACGATTGCGTCGGATGCCGACGACCTCGCCGCGCAACGCCGCCTGCACCTCGACGTGGAGACGATGTCGCGGGTGGATGCGCTGGCTCGTGAGCATTCGGCGACCGCGTTCATGGTGCTGCTGGCGGCATTCGACGTCGCGATCGCGCGTACCTGCGGAACCGACGACGTGGTGGTGGCCAGCCCGGTGGTCAACCGGTCGTTGCCCGGCGCAGATCGCGCGCTCGGCTACTTCGGCAACACCGTGCTCCTGCGCACCGCGATCGATCTCGACGCGGGTTTCGGTGACGCGGTCGACGCGACGCGGGACACCTGTGCGGGCGCGTTCGCCCACGCCGGGACCGAACTCGACACGGTGGTGGCAGCCATCCGACCCGATCTCGTCGCCGACACGAGTTCACTGGTGCGACTGGGCTTCTCGGCACGCAAGGCGGTCGACTCCGCACTCGACCTGCCGGGAATCACCTCCCAGGCACGTGAGGTCGGAAGTCTGCATGCGCAGGTTCCGGTGAGTGTGATGATCGAATGGGGTGAGGGTGCCGAGGTGATCCTCGACCACCAGCTCGCGGTCATCGACGGTCCGCATGCGCAGGTGATCCTCGACGTGTTCGGCGAGGTGCTCGCTGCGGGTCTGCGCGACCCGCAGGCTGCGCTGCTGCGTGCACCGATGATGACCGCGCGGGCGCTCGCGGAGGCGGAGGCGATGTCGTGTGGTGCGCGCACGCCGCTGACCGCCGACACCCTCCCGGACATGTTCGCCCGCCAGGTGGCGATCAGTGGTGATCGCGTGGCCGTCGACCTCGACGAGACCACCCTGACCTATACCGATGTCGATGTGATGTCGAACCGGGTGGCGCGGTGGCTGCTCGCGCAGAACATCTCGACACACAGTTGTGTCGCACTGTGTTTCACCCACTCGGCCGATCTCGTGATCGCCGCACTCGGTGTACTCAAGGCCGGAGCCGCCTACGTCCCGGTGGATCCGACCTACCCGGCCGATCGCATCGCCCACATGCTCGCCGACTCGGCACCGGACCTGGTGATCGGTGACCTCGGAGACGATGTGGCCGCACAGATCCCCCACGGGGTCCGTACCGCCGAACTGCGGCGCGTGATCGCCGACACGTCGGCGCCCGCCGAGGCGGTCACCGATGCTGATCGCGCGGCGCCACTGACGCCCGCCGACGGCGCCTATGTCATCTACACCTCGGGATCCACCGGCCTGCCGAAGGGCGTGCTGATCTCGCATCGTGCGATCGTCGACCACCTGGGCTGGATGGCCGACGAATACGACGCGGGGGCCCGCGATGCACTGCTGCAGGTGGCGTCAACGAGTTTCGACGTCAGTGTCGGCGAGATCTTCGGAACGCTCACCACCGGTGCGCGACTGGTGATCCCGCGGCCGGGCGGCCTCACCGACATCGGCTATCTGACCGCACTCCTGCGGGACAAAGCCGTGAGCACGATGCATTTCGTGCCGTCGCTGCTCGGTATGTTCCTCATGCTGCCCGACGCCGCCCAGTGGCGGAGCCTGCGACGTGTCCCGATCGGCGGCGAGGCATTGCCCGGCGAGATCGCCGACCGGTTCCATGAGACGTTCGAGGCGATGCTGCACAACTTCTACGGACCCACCGAGACCACGCTGGCCGCGAGCAGGTACAAGGTCGAAGGGCCGCAGGGCAATCGGATCGTCCCCATCGGTACCCCCAAGCGCAACACCACCTTGCGCGTGCTCGACGCCGGACTCCATCCCGTGCCGGCCGGGGTGATCGGCGAGCTCTACATCGGTGGCGATCATCTGGCGCAGGGTTATCTGCATCGTGGCGCTCTCACCGCCGAGCGGTTCGTCGCCGATCCGTTCGACCCCGGTCGTCGGCTGTACCGCACCGGCGACCTGGTGCGCTGGACGACCACCGGTGAGGGTCTCGACTACATCGGACGTGCCGATGCGCAGGTGAAGATCCGTGGGTTCAGAATCGAACTCGGTGAGATCGAGGCGGCGATCGTCGCGGTGCCGTCGGTGGCGCGGGCAGTGGTCGATGTCGCCGAACATCCCACCCGGGGAAAGGTTCTCGTCGGATATGCCATCCCGGCCGATCCCACGGCCGGGATCGACGAGGCGGAGATCGCGGCATCGCTGCATGCGACGTTGCCCGAACACATGGTGCCCGACCGGGTGCTGTCCATCGACGAGGTGCCGCTCACACCGAACGGCAAACTCGATCGTCGTGCATTGCCGCAGCCTGAGTTCGAGCGCACCACCGCACTGCGTGCGCCGCAGACCCCGACACAGCACCGACTGTGCGCCCTGTTCGCCGACCTGCTCGCCCTCGACGAGATCGGGGTGGACGACTCGTTCTTCGACATCGGCGGCCACTCACTGCTGGCCACCCGTCTGCTGTCGCGGGTGCGCGCAGAATTCGGTGTCGACATCTCGATTCGCGACGCCTTCGACAACCCGACGGTTGCGGGTCTCGCCGAGATCGTCGATGCCTCGGTGGCGGAATCGACTACGCGCCCGCCGTTGGTGCCGGTCGGTGAGCAGGACCATCCGCCGTTGTCGGCTTCACAGCTGCGGCAGTGGTTCATCTATCACTTCAACGGCGCGTCGGCGACATACAACATCCCCTTCGCGGCGCGTATCGACGGACCGGTCGACGTCGAGGCGCTCAGGGCAGCGCTGCGCGACGTTCTCGACCGTCATGAGGTGCTGCGCACCACCTACCCGATGCATGGTGAATCGCCGTATCAGTTGGTGCACAACGACGTCGATGCCGAACTCGCCGTGCTCGACGTGACCGAGCACGATGTGACCGCTCAGCTGGCCCGCGCCGCCGAGGTGGCGATCGACCTCGCCACCGAGATCCCCCTGCGCGCGACGCTGCTGCGGATCGCGCCGCAGCGTCATGTGCTGTCGGTGGTCATCCATCACATCGCCTCCGACGAATGGTCGGCGCCGGTGTTGTTCGCCGACCTGATCACCGCCTACCGTGCCCGGGCCGCCGGTGGTGCACCGGAGTACGAGCCGATGCGCCTGCAGTACCGCGACTTCGCGGCATGGCAGCAACGTCTCCTGGACGGAGATCTCGAATTCTGGCGCCGGGAACTCGCCGACCTTCCCGAGGACACCATCCCGGTGCCCGACCGCCCCCGACAGGCCACCGAATCCGCCGACGGTGCGACCGTGACCGTGACCGTGTCACCGGATGTGCGGGCGGGACTGCGCGAGGTGGCCATCTCCACCGGCGCGAGTGAGTTCATGGTGTTGCAGACCGGGGTGGCGATCCTGTTGCGCGCCCTGGGATGCGGCGACGACATACCACTGGGCTCACCGATCTCGGGACGCTCGGATGCGGCACTCGAGCGCATGGTCGGGATGTTCATCAACACCGTGGTGGTCCGCAACCGACTCGACCCGAACGCGTCGGTGCGCGAGGCGATCTCGACTGCCCGTGACGCGGCCCTCGAGTCCTACGCCCATGCCGACGTGCCGTTCGAACAGCTCGTGACCGCGCTGGCGCCCGAGCGGGTCGCCGCACGTCACCCGCTGTTCCAGGTGCTGGTGGCGCTGCGGGACTCGGGCGTGTTCACCACCGCCCTCGACGCCTCGGGCGCGACGACGATCGCGGCCCTGCCGCATGTGGAGACCACGGCCAAGTTCGACCTGACGTTCGACTTCCACCCCCCCGCCGGTGCCGTCGATTCCGGTGTCGTCGATTCCGGTGATGAGCTGGCGGTGGGCATCAACTACCGGACCGCCCTTTACGACCGGTCGACCATCGAGACGATGGCGCAGCGGTTGCTGCGCGTACTCGCGCAGATGGCCCACGACCCGGACACCGTGCTCGCCGACGTCGACATCGCCACCGCGGACGAGCGCACCACCGTCCTCACGCGGTGGGGCGTCGGGGGACGCGCACCGACGCCGGACGCAGGTCCGACGACGGTTGCGGCGCTGCTGGCCGCCTCGTCGGCGCCGTCGCACGCACCGGCATTGCGCTGCGGCACCGACGTCATCGACCACGGCGAACTCCGCAGGCGGGCGGACCTGCTCGCGGCCCGGCTGCGTGCACACGGGGCCGGACCCGGATCGTTCGTGGCCATCGGCACCGCACGCGGCATCGACATGGTGGTCGCGCTGGTGGCGACGATGACCGCCGGTGCGGCCTACCTGCCGCTCGATTCCCGGCTGCCCGACGACCGGCTGGCATTCACCCTCGCCGATGCCGAACCGGCGGTGATGATCGTCGATGAGACCACCACACAACGCCTCCCGGCGCTGGCCCCGACGGTGACGTCGATCGACCTGGCTGATCCCGAGATCTGGAGTGCCGATCCGCGGGCCGGGAGCGAACCCGCCGGTGTCGATGTGGCACAACCAGATCCCGACGATCCGGCCTATCTGCTCTTCACCTCCGGTTCCACCGGGACGCCCAAGGGTGTGGTGGGAACGCAGGCCGGTATGGCCAACCGACTCGCCTGGCAGCCGGCGATGTTCGAGGTCGCCGATCCCGACGTCCGTCTTGCGCAGGGTTCGCTGGCCTTCCTCGACGGTGGTCTGGAATTGCTCGCCGGGGTCATCGCCGGTGCCGAACTGGTGATCGCCGACGACGAGCAGGCGCGTGACCTGCACGCGCTCGGTGATCTGCTCACCGATGGTCGGATCGCCCAGGTGACGGCCGTACCCTCGGCGATCCGCGTGCTGGCTCGTGACGAACGCGGGGTGCTCGGTTCGGTGGACCGGTGGGTGTGCAGCGGTGAACCGCTGACCGCCGATCTCCTCGATGAACTGCGCGGCG
This sequence comes from Gordonia jinhuaensis, assembly GCF_014639795.1. GTDB lineage: Bacteria > Actinomycetota > Actinomycetes > Mycobacteriales > Mycobacteriaceae > Gordonia_B > Gordonia_B jinhuaensis. Next base: position 37,011 of record NZ_BMGC01000030.1, read on the forward strand.
GCGCACCCGCTTCGGAGATCGTCAACAGCTACGGCACCACCGAGTCGGCCGGTGCGGTGGTGCGCAGCGTCCTCGGCACGCAGACGCTGCGCATCGGACGACCGATGCCCGGTGTGGAGGTCTACCTCCTCGACGACGCCCTGCGACCGGTGCCCGCGGGTGTGCCCGGTGAGATCTACCTGGGCGGAGTGCAACTCGCACAGGGGTATTGGCGGCGACCGGGACTGACCGCGAGCCGATTCGTCGCCAACCCGTTCGCCTCGTACCCCGGTGCGCGGATGTACCGCACCGGCGACCGCGCCCGGTGGAATGCCGAGGGGGCACTGGAGTTCACCGGCCGCGTCGACCATCAGATCAAGATCCGCGGCTTCCGGGTGGAACTCGGGGAGATCGAGGCGGCGATGCGCGGGATCGACGGTGTCGATGGCGCGATCGCGACGGCAATCGTGCGCGACGGCCGCACTCAGATCTTCGGATACGTCACGCTGGTGGACTCTGCTGATGTCGAATCTGTGGGTGACGAGCCCGGATCGGCCATCCGGCGCCGGCTCGAGGGCATGCTCCCGTCCTATGCGGTACCGGCGGCGGTGGTGGTCCTCGACGAGATCCCGTTGACCGGTTCGGGGAAGCTGAACCGGCCTGCACTGCCGATCCCGGACCTGTCCGGGTCGGCTGCGGGGGAGCCGCCGCGTACCGACACCGAACGACGGATCGCCGCCGCGATGGAAGCGGTGCTGGGGGTCTCGTCGGTGGGACGCGACGACGGCTTCTTCGCCCTCGGTGGCGACAGTATCGTGTCGGTGCAACTCGCGGCCGCACTGCGCGAGGACGGCCTCCCCGTGCACCCGCAGCAGATCTTCACCCATACATCCGTCGCCGAACTCGCCGCTGCCGTCGATGCGGCCGTGCGCGACGGTGAGGGGACCAGCGCACAGGCGGTCTCGGTGGAGCCGATGGCCGCATCCGGACTCGACGCGGACATGCTTGCTGCGCTGCAGAATTCGTGGGGAGACCAGTGAGTATCGTCGATGTCATCGCCGCGACCGCTCTACAGGAGGGGCTCTACGCCCTGGCCGGGATGGACGAGACGGCCGACGACCCCTATGTGATCGGATTTCTCGCCGACCTCGACGGCCCGGTGGATCTGGAGCTGTTGAAGCGGTCGATGGCCGCGGTGATCGACCGTCATCCGCATCTGCGCGGTGCCTTCTTCTCGACGGATCTGCCGCATCCGGTGCTCGTGGTACCTGACCGTGCCGACCTGGACTGGACGGTCGTGACCACACCGGCCTCCGACACCGAACTCGAGGAGCTGGCTGAAGCGACCCGGCGGCGGCGGTTCGATCTGCACCGCGGGCCGCTCATCCGCGCCACCATCGCCGCGCGGCGCGGGGGCGGTTACCGCTTCATCTGTGTGGCACACCACACGATCATCGACGGCTGGTCGTTGCCGATCTTCGTGCGGGAGATGTTGAGCGCGTATGTCTCCGGTGGATCGGTAGCGGGCTGGCCGCCGGCGCGCCCCTATCGCGACCACGTGGCACTGTTGCGTGCGCGCGATCATCAGACGTCGGAGAATGTCTGGCGTTCCTACGTCGAGGGTCTCGACGCGCCGACGCTGGTCGCCGAGACGACACCGTCGCGTGTGGAACTGCCGACGTCGGTGGACCGCAGACTGACTCGTGAGCAGTCGGCGCAGGTGATCGCCTTCGCCCGGTCGATCGGGGTCACGGTGAACACGCTGACCCAGGTGGCGTGGGCATTGATCCTGCGCGGGCTGACCGGCGCCGATGACGTGGTCTACGGTGCGACCTCGTCCGGGCGACCCGATGACCTACCCGGTGCGGCCGACATGATCGGACTGTTCATCACCACCTTGCCGGTGCGTATCGATCTCGCAGACATCGACGACGGCGACGTGGCGCAGGTGTGCCGGCGTGTGCAGCGCGACGCGGTGGCGATGCGTGCCCACGACCAGGTCGGGTTGGCGCAGATCACCGCGATGTCAGGACATTCGGTGCTCTTCGACACCTTGCTGGTCTTCCAGAATGCACCGCGCGGCATGATCGGTGAGGCGTTCACCGCACCCGACGGGATGCGGGTCACCCCGATCGATCTGACCAGTCTCACGCACTACCCGCTCACAGTGGTGCCCTACATCGACGACGGGGTGTTGGCCACCACCGTCGAGATGCGACCCGACATGGGCGTGTGGTTCGATGCGGCCGAGCTCGCCGAGCGGGTGCTCTGGGTGACCCTCGCCTTGAGTCGGGTCGCCAGTATCGACGACATCGATCTGTTGCTGCCCGGCGAGCCCGCCGCGATCACCGCCCCGGATGGGCTGCCCGACAACACAAGCGGGGACTGGTCGCTGGTCGGGCAGGCTCTGGCCCTGGTCGCCGCGCGTCACCCGGACCGCACCGCGGTGATCGCGGGGCGGGAGTCGATCACCTTCGCCGGACTCGACTCCCGCGTCGAGATGATGGCCGCACGACTGCGCGCCGCCGGTGTCCGCGCGGGTGATGCGGTGACGTTGCTGTGTCCCCGCGACATCAGCTGGTTCGTGGCCCTGTTCGCCGTGGCCCGGGTCGGTGCGGTCGCGGTGTTCACCGAGGTGAACACTCCGGCGGCGAGACTGTCGTCGATGGTCTCGCGGACGGCCTCGGTGGCGGTGGTGTCGACCGAGCAGACCGTGCATCTGGCCGCCCAGATCGCCGGTGATGCACAGGTTCTCGTCGACGAGCCTGATGGCGCCGATACCGATCTCCGCGAGGATCGACTCTCCTCGACCGGCGACGAGATGTCTGCCGACGCGCCGCTGTACATCGTCTTCACCTCGGGGACCACCGGTGAACCCAAGGGAGTGGTGGGGACCCACCGCGGCATTCGTGAACTGTGGGCCGACCACGACCGCCGCGTCTACCGACGACTCGTCGACGCCGGTGCGCCGCAACCATTGACGGTGGGACATGCGTGGTCAACCGGATTCGACGCCGCCTGGCAGCCGACACTCGCGTTGCTGTCGGGTCATACGGTCGCGATGTTCGGCGATGAGGTGCGCCACGATCCGCTGCTGCTCGTCGGGGAGATCGAGAGGCTCGGCGTGGACATGATGGAGACCTCGCCGTCGATGCTGCCCTCGCTCATCGACGCCGGCCTGTTCCGCCGTGACGTGTCCGGACAAGAGCATGCGCTGCTGCGCGGGCTCGGCCTGGGCGGTGAGGCAGTGGACAGCGGGATGTGGCGACGTATCCAACAGCTCCACGGCACAGTCGGTTTCAATTTCTACGGGCCCACCGAGACCACGGTCGACGCGGTGTCGGTCGTGATCGACGACGCGCCGGTGCCGCTCATCGGCCGTCCGGTGGCCGGACTGTCGGCCCATGTCCTCGACGACCGGCTGAAACCGGTGCCGCGCGGCGGTGTCGGCGAGCTGTATCTGTCGGGCCCGCAGGTGGCCGTGGGCTACCTCGACGACCCGGCGCAGACCGCGCAGCGGTTCGTCGGCGTCGACGGTGGCCTGCGCGCTTACCGCACCGGTGATGTGGTGCGGCGGTTGCCCGACGATCGGCTGGCGTATCACGGCCGCAGCGACGCCCAGGTGAAGATCCGCGGCTTCCGCGTGGAACCCGGAGAACTCGTCGCCGCATTGCGCGGTCTGTCTCGCGTGGCCGACGCGGCCGTGGTGGTCACCACCAACTCTGCTGGAGCCAAACAACTCTCGGCATTCGTGGTGTCCGCATCGACGGGTGTCGACCTGTCGGCGATACGTCGAGAGCTCGCCGAGATCGTCCCGCGCCATCTGATCCCGGCATCTCTGGCCGCGGTGAGCGCGATCCCGATGACCCCCAACGGCAAGGTCGACTCCGCGGCGTTGCGTGCACAGGCGCAGGCGGCACCGCAGACCTCGCCGCAGCGGAATGAGGCTCCCGAGACCGACACCGAGAAACTGGTCCACGGGGTGGTCGCGACGATGCTCGGCAGCGAGATCGGTGTGACCACTGACCTTCTCGACGCGGGTCTCGACAGCATCACAGCGATGCGACTGGCCGCTGCGATTCGATCCGGCGATGCGATTCGCTCGTCGGGAGTCGTGGTGTCCGCGCGCATGGTGGCCGGGGCGACCACGATCCGCGATCTCGCGGCCATGCTCGACAGCATGCGCGATGTCGATGTGCAGGCCGAGAGCGCTGATACGTACGGATCGCAGGTGGCCGGCCCGACACCGGTGACCCCGACGCCGGTGATGGCGCAGCTGCTGGACGGCGGCCGGTATCGCCGCTTCGCACAGCACAACCTCATCGCACTGCCCGACGACGTCACCCCGCAGCACCTCGCGACGATCCTGCGCGGGGTCGCACAGGTGCACCCGATGCTCAGATCGCGGGTGACCGACGGTGCTCTCCTCGCCGGGGCTACACCGGAACTCGACGTCGAGGTGGCACTCGCCGGGCCGGACACCGCACTCGCCGACGTGGTGGCCGCCACGGTCGGACGCCTCGATCCCGCTACGGCGGCGATGGTGGCCGCGACCCAGATCACCGCGACCGGACGCGGCGGCCTGCTGCTGCTCGCCGTCCACCATCTGGCCGTCGACGCCGTGTCGTGGCAGATCCTGCTCGAGGACATCGCCACGGTCGCAGCCGGTGCCACACCGGCCGGGGAGGCGCAGTCGTATGCGGACTGGTCGGCGACGCGAGCGGGGGAGACCGAGACGGTTGACGAGCGACCCGACCTGCGTCCGCTGGGCTCGCGTCCCACCGACCCGACCGTGGACACCCACGGCGATCAGGTGATCGACTGGATCAGCTGCGATCAGCAGACCACCGAGGCGTTGCTGGAACACCACCGCGACGTGGAAGCGATGCTGCGCGAAGCGGTCGCACTGATGGCCGGCTCCTGGTGGTCGCAGACGCCGCCCGCGCAGGTGACCATCAGCACCGAGCGGCACGGGCGCAACACGGACCCGGGGTCCGGTGCGCTCGACCGCACGGTCGGGTGGTTCACCCGGGCACATACGGTCGCCGTCGATCTCGACGGGACGGAAAGCAGGGGCCGTGAACGACCCGTCGCCGGACCAGGGCAGGTCGAGCTGAACTACCTCGGACGGATCGATCAGCTCGCGGCTGTGGTGGGCGAGGGTGTGTGGGTACCTGTCCTCGATCCCGATGTGGTGCGTGAACTGAATGTGGTCACCGAGCCGGAGCTGGCCTTGGACCACGAGGTGGAACTGGTGGTCGCAGTGGCACCCGGACCCGTGCTCGTCACCGGAATGCGGGTCAATGCAAGAACTTTCGACGAATCAGAGCGCACCCGCCTGTCGCGACTGTGGGCAGAATCTCTCCACCGGATGGCAGTGAGATCACCCGGGGCTCTTGTCAAAGTTAGGTAAGGCTATGGTTCAATCTGACGCGTGAGCGATGGGCAGTATTCGGTGGGCCAGTACGGCGAACCCGCGGACGGCAGGTTTTCGGAACAGGGTGCGGGAGACGAGCAGATGAGCGACCAGACCAGCTCGAAGGGCAGCGGCGTGAACATGCCGACCGTTCTGGTGTCGGCAGGTGTCTCGGCGGTGATCTCCGCGCTGATCGTGACCATCGGTGTGGTCGGCATCCTGGTGGCCCATGACGACAACAACTCCTCCTCGGCGTCGGCTGCCCAGCCGACCGTGGTGAACCTCGGCGCGGCGGCCGACACCGCGGCTGCCGGTGCCACGACGGCAGGTGCGCCCGCGTCGGCCGCCCCGGGCGCACCCAAGACCGGCGCCGCTGCCGGCGCTCCCGCGGGTGGCGCACCGGCCGCGGAGAACGTGCCCGAAGAGGCACCGGCGAATGCGGGCGGCGCGGCACCGGCCGCAGCCGGGTCTGCCGACACGGCCACCGCCGATGCTCCCGCGGCAGCCGCCGCACCGGCCGCACCGGCACAGACGCCGACCGCACAGACCTCCTCGGCGGCCGCACCCGCGCCGCTGACGCCGGGACAGCTCACCACCAAGGTGAACACGATCCTCAACACGAACGCGAGCAGTGCTGCGCGGGCCGACGAGCTGCAGGCCGGCGCCGGTGCGCTGTCGACGGCCAACGGCATCGCCAACGCTCTGCGTCTGGCCGGCCCGGTCTACAAGTGGCGTATCGCCGGACCGGTGACGGTCAGCGGCGACACCCTGACCGCGACCCTGGTGACCTCACTGGTCGGATATGCCGACCGCACAGAACCGATCACCTTCGTGTGGATGGACGGCAAGTGGAAGCTCTCCAACAAGAGCGCCTGCAGTTTCGCCTCGCACGCGATGCTCTCGTGCAACCTGTGACCGTGCAACCTGTGACCGTGCACCCTGTGGTCGTGGATGCCGCGCTGACCCGTGCCCGGATCGCCGGTCGCGAGTACGCCGGGTACACCCAGGAGCAGGTGGACGAGGTGGTGCGTGCGGTCGGGTGGGCGTGTTATGAGCCCGGCAATGTGGCTGTCTACGCGCATCTTTCGCGTCACACAACCGGGATGGGTCGGAGTGCTGACCTGTTCGATCTGCATCGTCGGCGGGTGCTGGGCACCATGGCTGATCTGTCCGGTCAGACCACCGTCGGGGTGATCGAGCGGGGACGTGGACTCGAACGGCATGCGAAACCTCTCGGTGTGATCGCCGTGGTGGCTCCGGCAACCGCCCCGGCCACGGCGATCGCCACCACCACGTTGTCGGCACTCAAGACGCGCAATGCCGTGATCGTCAGCGCACACCCGAGTGCGCGCCGCGTCGCCGAGCGCATCGTCGCCGATATCGGTGATGCGCTCGAGAAGTCGGGTGCGCCGGCGGGTCTGGTGTCGCTCATGGCCACCGGCGACCGCGAGTCGGTGTCGGAGCTGATGTCGCGCTGCGACTTCGTGGTGGCCACCGGCGGTGCGGCCACGGTGTCGCGCGCCTATGCCAGCGGTACGCCCGCGGTGAGTGCCGGGACCGGGAACTCCACGATCATCGTCGACGAGTTCGCCGACATCGAGCGCGCCGCGCGTGTGATCGCCGAGGGCGGTTCTTTCAACGAGGGGACCTCGTGCTCGTCGGAGAGCAATGTGCTGGTCCACCGTTCGGTGTATGCGCGACTGCTCGCCGAACTGTCCACGCGCGCAGCGCATGTGCTCGACCCGGAGACCTCTGATCTGGTGGAGGCGGTGATCTGGCCGCGCGGTGAACGCGCACGTGATCTCGTGGGCCGCTCGGCGGCGACGATCGCGGCCGCGGCCGGCATCGCGACCGGCGCACGGTTGCTGATCCTCACCGCGACACGGGTGTCGGTGGGCAGACCGATGTTCACCGAGAAGCTGACCCCGGTGTGTTCGGTCGCACCCTATGACGATTTCGCCGAGGCGGTGGCCACGGTGGGTGACATCCTCACCTACAGCGGACGCGGCCACAGTTGCGGGATCCACACCGGCGACAACGATCGTGCCCGCGCGCGGGTGGATCGGCTGGCCCGTCAGCTCGACGTCTCGCGTGTGATGGTCAACCAGTCCACGATGGGGAATGCGGGCAGTCCGCACAACGGGTTGCCGTTCACGTCGGTGGTCGCCAGCGGATCCTGGGGTGGATGCAGTCGTTCGGAGAATGTCTCCTGGCGTGACTTCCTCCAGACCACCGTTGTCTCACGGGAATTCGACCGCGGCATCGACGATCTCGATGACGCTGACATGCGTGAACTGTTCGGCGAGCGTGCGGTGTCGAGTGGTCCGGTGGTCCCGATGGCTCGCATCCATCAACTGACCGGATAGATCAGGCTTCCCCGGTACGTCACCCAACAAGATAAGGCTGTGTTCGTGATTCGCTCGATGACGCGCGTTGTGTCCCTCTCCGTGGCCCTCCTCGTGACCGCGGTGGTCGTGATGTTCGCCGCCGCATGCAGTTCCGCCGACGACTCCTCGGATTCGACGGTGGCGCCGGTGGTGGTGAACACGTCGAGCGGATCGGTGGAGATCAAGAACATCCCCAAACGCGTGGTCACCCTCGGCTCGCAGTGGACCGACGTGATGCTCGCCCTCGGTGTGACCCCGGTGGCCTATGTCGACAACGTCGAGATGCAGACCAAATCGCCCGCGCCGTGGGTCGGTGACAAGCTCAAGGATGCGCAGTCGATCGATCCGGGTGGAGATCTGGTGGCCCAGGTCGCGAAGGCGAATCCGGATCTGATCCTCGCGCCGGGCTTCGGTGCCGAACCCGACACGCTCACGAAGCTGAAGCAGCTCGCGCCGACGATCCCGTCGATCACCGGCGCGCAGGTGGACCCGTGGGAGGACATGGTGACCCTCGGCGGCACGATCATGCGCACCCCGGACAAGGCCAAGTCGGTGATCGCCGGTGTCAACGACAAGGTCGACGGCGTCAAGAAGGCCAATCCGGGGCTGGCGGGCAAGACGTTCACGCTGGCCTACATGTACTCCGCCGACCAGATCCAGGTGTTCGGCGATCCCACCGACGGTGCCGCAGCGCTGTTCACGCGGCTGGGTATGCGTATCCCCGACAATCTGGTCGCCACGGCGAAGAAGCAGAACCAGCCGCGCTTCCCGGTGAGTGTCGAGAACGTCCCGCAGCTCAACTCCGACCTGCTCGCGATCACCGCGCAGACCGACGATCTCAAGGCGAAGTTGCAGGCGCTGCCCGGGTACAAGAATCTCGACTCGGTACGCAAGGGTGCGGTCGCCTTCCTGTCGGTCGCCGAGATCACCGGGCTGAACCTCCCGTCACCGCTGTCGATCCCGTATGTGCTGGACAAGGTGACCCCGGCGCTGGAGAAGGCCGCCGCCTGATGTGCGGCAGTGATCTGGCCGTCTATCGGTAGACAGTGCCGATGCGGGCACTTAGCGTTGATCCGTTGGATCAGCGCCTGTGACCTTGCACGACTCCTGGCGCACTCGGCGATGATGGGGTGAGGTGCGACCGTGAGCACGTATCGGCATTCACTGTCGGGAACCAGCTACGAGTTCTCCGGGCTCGTCGATGTGATGGCCAAGGCCACACCTCGTCGGTCGGGGGATGAGCTGGCCGGATGTGCGGCCGCATCCGACTCCGAACGGGCTGCGGCACAATGGGTTCTGGCCGACGTGCCGCTCACCGAGTTCCTCGAGCAGCCGCTGGTGCCCTATGAGACCGACGAGGTGACCCGGCTGATCATCGACAGCCATGACCGTGAGGCGTTTGCGCCGGTGGCCGGGCTGACCGTCGGCGGTCTGCGGGACTGGCTCCTGGCGACCGCGAGTCTTCCCGCCGCCGATGCGGCGGCGACGCTCACCGCGGTGTCGCCGGGGCTGACCCCGGAGATGGTCGCGGCGGCCAGCAAGATCATGCGCAACCAGGATCTGATCGCCGTGGCCGCGGCCACCCGGGTGACCGCGGGGTTGCGCACCACCATCGGTCTGCCGGGCACGCTGGCGACCCGGCTGCAACCCAACCATCCGACCGACGATCCCACCGGAATCGCCGCGGCGACGCTCGACGGGCTGCTGTTGGGGTGTGGCGATGCGGTGATCGGGATCAACCCGGCGACCGACTCGCCTCAGGCCACCTCCGATCTCCTGCATCTGCTCGATGACATCCGCACGCGCTACGAGATCCCGATGCAGTCGTGTGTGCTGTCGCATGTCACCACCACGATCGGGTTGGTGGAGGCCGGTGCGCCGGTGGATCTGGTGTTCCAGTCGATCGCCGGCACCGAGGGCGCCAACCGTGGATTCGGGGTCGATCTCGCGTTGCTGCGTGAGGGCAACGAGGCCGGCCGGTCACTCGGGCGCGGCACGGTCGGCAACAACGTGATGTACCTGGAGACCGGGCAGGGATCGGCTCTGTCGGCGGGTGCGCATCTCGGGGTCGACGGGGCGCCGGTGGATCAGCAGACACTCGAGACCCGGGCGTATGCGGTGGCACGTGAACTCGAACCGCTACTGGTGAACACGGTGGTCGGCTTCATCGGTCCGGAATATCTCTATGACGGCAAACAGATCATCCGTGCCGGCCTGGAGGATCACTTCTGCGGAAAGCTGCTGGGGCTGCCGATGGGGGTCGACGTCTGCTACACCAACCACGCCGAGGCCGATCAGGACGACATGGACACGCTGCTGACGTTGCTGTGCGCGGCAGGGGTGGCATTCGTGATCACCGTGCCGGGTGCCGACGACGTGATGCTGGGATATCAGAGCCTGTCGTTCCACGATGCGCTGTATGCGCGGCGCGCGATGGGGTTGACTCCGGCGCCGGAGTTCGCGGCGTGGCTGGATCGGGTGGGGATGCTCGATGCGGCGGGACGGATTCTCGACATCGAACCCGAACGTTCGCCGCTGCGTGCACTGACGGGTTCGTTGTCGTGAGCGGCGAGTTGTGGGAGTTGTTGCGGCAGAGGACATCTGCGCGTATCGGTTTGGGCAGGACGGGTGATTCGCTGCCCACCGAGCGGGTGCTGGAGTTCGCCGCCGCGCACGCCGCCGCGCGCGATGCGGTGCACCGTCCGCTGGACGTGCAGGCGTTGTCCGCGCAGATCGCCGCGTTGGGTGTCGGCGATCCGGTGGCGGTGACCTCTCAGGCAGCTGACCGCAGCGAGTATCTGCGTCGACCCGATCTCGGTAGGCTGCCTGCGGATCTGTCGGCGGTGAACGCGGTTGCCTCCGGTGAGGTTCCCGGCCCCGATATCGCGATCGTGCTCGCCGACGGGTTGTCGCCGACCGCTCTCGCCGAGCACGGCGCCGCAGTGGTGGGTGCGGTGAAGGATGTGTTGTCGCCGGTGTATTCGATTGCGACACCGGTGATCGCGACGCAGGCGCGAGTGGCACTGGGGGATCACATCGCGGCGGCGCTGGGGGCGCAGACATTGCTGGTGATCATCGGGGAACGACCGGGACTCTCGGTTGCCGACAGCGTCGGCATCTATCTGACGCATCATCCACAGCCGGGGATGGCTGACTCCCAACGCAATTGCATCTCCAACATCCACCCGCCGGGAGGGCTCGACTATGCCGGTGCCGCGCGGGTCGTCGCGTCGCTGGTCGCGGGCGCGCGTGAGCTCGGGCGCTCGGGTGTGGATCTCAAGGACACGAGCCGCAGCCTGACGTCGTGACATAGCGGCCATCAGTAGGGCGGTGGGTCGTGCGCGCCGAGCCGCGTTTGGTCTGCATGTTCTCCTCCAAGGGCTTTGCGGTTGCGTTCTCGTTCTTGGCGTCGGCGGGCGTGTGTGTCTGCCAGGCGTGGTCGGCGTCTGGTGGGTGACTCTGGGGTGTTTGGTTGTGGTGGTGGGTGTTTCGGTGGTTGCGGGTTGGTGAAGGTGATGTCCCGCAGGGTGGGGAACAGGTCGTCGCCGGATTCGGCGTGACCGTGGATGGTTGTGCCGTTCTGGGTGTAGAAGATTTGGCGGGCTTTGCCGGTGGCGTCGATGTATTGGTCGTCGAGGAACACGCCGTCGGTTTTCATCTGGTGATGCATCCGGCATTTGGTCGCGAGTCCTGCTGCGGTGGTCTGGCCACCGGCGGCGGGGTTGTCGTGGTCGTATTCGTGCACGTGGTCGAGGTCGCCGGCGAAGGCGGGCTTGTCGCAGCCGGGCACGGTGCAGTAACCGTCCCGGATACGGATGAACAGGTTCATCGCCGTCGACGGCCGGTAGGGGTCTGAGGGTAGGTGCGGGCGCAACGGCTTACCGTTGGGGTTGATCGGTCTGATGACCGCACTCGTGCGTTTCGCCAACTCGCGCACGTAGTCGCCGGAGATCACGCCGTAGCCGTCCATGAACCCCACACCGGAGTGGCGCGGGGAATAGGCGCGCTTGGTCGTGGACTCGGTTGTGGGCTTGGGTTCGGGCTCTTCGGCCGAGTCAGGTTCAGCGGCAACAGGGAGCGTGTCAGATGGTTTGTGTGAGGTAGCGGTGCTCCTGACTGAAAGCCGAGACACTGATGACTGTGGTGGACAAGAAACTCGAGCGTGACCAACGTCGC
>NZ_BMGC01000031.1 GCF_014639795.1 Gordonia jinhuaensis
CAACGGCTGGAACGACCGCAAACACCCCTTCGTATGGACAAAAACCGCAGACGAAATCCTGAAGAAAGCTCAACCCAAAACGTATTAACGAAACGAGACACTAGGCCTCGACTACCTGAAATGAAGCGAGATAGACCTGGAGTATCTGACCTGGACCGGGACCTCGCAACCCCTTGACCCGCGCAGAGCCGCAGTTTATTGTCGAGCATACAAACTTGTTCGTCATACAAACACGGAGTCAGGGTGCCACCTCGTTCGCAGCAACGCGCAACGCGCACCGCGGGTAAGCAGACCCGCCTCGCTCTGCTGCGCGCCGCGGACGAGGTCTTCCGCGAGCAGGGCGAGACCGCGTCGGTTGCGCAGATCTGCGAGCGGGCCGGAGCCTTCCCCAACCAGGTCACCTATTACTTCGGTTCCAAGGAGCAACTCTTCGTCGAGGTCGCGTGCGCGGCGGTCCTGCGTGCGGGACGCCATGCCGAAGAGTCGGCCGAAACCACCGAGACCGTGCGCGAGTACGCACAGACACTGGTGGCCACACTACTCGGACCGGAGCTCCGCGGCGTCGAGATGTTCACGACCGCAATGCTCTTGGTGTCACGCCGAGATGATCTGCGTGAGCTCATCACCACCACACTGCGCACCCTGCACGAACGTGGTGAACAAGCGCTGATGAACAAACTGGTGCGCACCGGCTGGCAGTTGCGCGCCACGATCGACGTCGAGGCCAAAGCGTTCTGGTCGGCGATCTTCGGTCTCGCAGTGCAGAAGTCGGCGACCGACGACTCACTGGGCCCGTCGCTGACGGACTCTGTGACCGTGATCTTCGCCAATCTCGGTATCCCCGAACAAGTTCTCGACGCCAGTCTGCCCACCGACGCCACAGCGTGACACCGGCCGCCCCGGACCTCGTCACACAGACCCCACATCACAACGAATCCACACACCACAACGAAGAGGTCTCTCGTGGATATGCTCACCGCATTCGACAGCTCAGCATCAAAGTTCCCGACCAAGAATGTCCTCGTCACAGGTGACGGCGAATCCCTCACCTACGAGAACCTCGTAGACCTGAGCCGTCGCGCAGCGACCGCATTCGCTGCGGCAGGTGTCGGCGAGGGCGATCGCGTGGCGCTCATGTGCTACAACACAACGGGTTTCGTGATCGCGGTGCTCGGCGCGTGGCGTGTGGGTGCAACGATCGTCCCGATCAATCACAAGCTGGCCCCGCCAGAGGTCGCACAGATCATCGGGCATTCAGGATCGTCGCTGGTGGTGATCGACGGTTCGCTGCACGCATGTGTCGAGGGCATCGACATCGCCACCATGACCACCGACACCCCGGTGCCCGGAACACCGCATCTGGAGGAGGCGATCGCCGCCGCAGAACCTCTGGCGGTCTCCGATCAGGCACACCTCGACGACAACTCGATCGCCGAGATCCTCTACACCTCGGGCACCACCGGACTGCCGAAGGGCTGTGTGCACACCCACCGTACGGTCACGCTCACCGCGATGACCGCGGTGATCGGCTTGTCGATGACACGCGATGAACGACTCCTGATGAGCGTGCCGATCTGGCACGCCTCGCCGCTGAACAACTGGCTTCTCGGCACCCTGTACGTGGGTGGAACCGTCGTGCTGGAGCGCGAGTATCACCCGGTCGCATTTCTCAAGACTGCTGCTGCGCAACGGATCACGCTGTGCTTCGGGCCACCGGTCATCTACACGACGGCACTGAACTCGGTACCCGACTTCGCCGACTACGATCTGTCGTCGGCGCGCGCGTGGCTGTACGGCGGCGGGCCGATCGGCCCCGAGGTGGCACAACGACTCGCGGCCGGATACCGCAGCGACAACTTCTTCCAGGTGTACGGCATGACCGAGACCGGCCCGGTCGGCTCGGTTCTCTACCCCGACGAACAGGTGAGCAAAGCGGGTTCGATCGGGCGAGTGGGTCTCCCGGGCGTCGACGTGCGGGTTGTCACCGCGAACGGCGAGCAGGCATATGTCAACCAGGTCGGCGAGATCTGGATTCGCAGCGCCACCACCATGATCGGCTACCTCGACGATCCGGAGGCCACCCGCGCTGCGATCGACACCGACGGGTGGTACCACACCGGTGACCTCGCGCGTGTCGACGACGACGGCTACCTGTTCATCGTGGATCGCACCAAGGACATGATCATCACCGGCGGCGAGAACGTGTACTCCAAGGAGGTGGAGGATGCGCTCACCGCACATCCCGCAATCGCCGATGCCGCCGTCGTCGGACGTCCGCACCCGGAGTGGGGTCAGACGGTGATCGCACACATCGTCCGCATCGACGGCAGAGACGAGGTCCCCGACGACCTCAAGGACTTCCTGGGTGATCGTCTCGCACGCTACAAGATCCCCCGCGAATTTCATGTCGCACAATCACTTCCGCGAACACCGACGGGGAAGATCCAGAAACATCTGATCAACCGATCCGAACTGCCGGCCGCCGAACTGTCGACCACAGCCTGAGTACCAGCGTCACCACGTCCGAGAAGGGACCTTCCCATGACTTCCACCACCCCGACCACACATCCGCAACCGCACGTGACCCACACCGTGTTCAATCAGTCCGCCCCGCGCACCGACGTCAACGAGTACGAACTCAACACCGTGCTCGTCGAAGCGGTCAACCGTCACAACGCCGGTTGGGCCACAGACGAACTCCGCGAGGTCGGCGCGCTGGTGGGCACCGAGCAGTTCCAGCACGATGCCAAGCTCGCCAACACGATCACCCCGGAACTGCACACCTTCGACCGCTGGGGCAACCGGATCGACGAGGTCGAATACCACCCGAGCTATCACCGCATCATCGCCGCCGCCGTGGAACACGGCGCGCACACCCGGTGCTGGGCCGATCCGCAGCCCGGTTCGCATGTGGCCCGCGCCGCGATCTTCATGCTCTTCGGTCAGATCGAGCCCGGCCACGCATGCCCGGTGTCGATGACCCATGCGGTGATCCCGTCACTGGAGATGCAGCCCGACGTCGCCGCCCAGTGGGTTCCGAAGGCCTTGTCGCGCAGCTACTCCCCCGACCTGTCGGCCGACAAGTCCTCGGCGATCTTCGGGATGTCCATGACCGAGAAGCAGGGCGGCTCCGACGTCCGCGCCAACACCACCGTCGCCCGACCAGTCGGCGCGGGCGGCCCCGGCGCCGAGTACCTGCTGACCGGGCACAAGTGGTTCTGCTCGGCACCGATGTCGGACGCCTTCCTCGTGCTGGCCCAAGCCGAAGGGCCAGGCGGCGAAGGGCTCTCGTGCTTCCTGCTGCCCCGCGTTCTGCCCGACGGCACCCGCAACGTCTTCCGAATCCAGCGCCTGAAGAACAAACTCGGCAACAAGTCCAACGCGTCGAGTGAGATCGAACTCGACGGCACCGTCGCGCTGATGGTGGGTGGGCCGGGCCGCGGTGTGCGGACGATCATCGAGATGGTGTCGCAGACCCGCCTGGACTGTGTCCTGGGCAGCACCGCGGGAATGCGCCAGTCGGTGGCCGAGGCCGTGTGGCATGCGCGCCACCGGGCTGCGTTCGGGGCCACATTGGCCGATCAGCCCGCCATGACAGCCGTTCTCGCCGATCTCGCACTGGAATCCGAGGCGGCCACCGTGACCGCGATGCGCCTGGCTCGCGCCCACGACGAGGATGCGAGCGATCAGGAACGCGCCTTCCGTCGACTGGCCACCGCAGTCGCCAAATACTGGATCTGCAAGCGCGGTCCGCATCACTCCTATGAGTCCCTGGAATGCCTCGGCGGAAACGGCTACACCGAGGATTTCCCGCTGGCCATGCGCTACCGCGAACAGCCCGTGATGGCCGTGTGGGAGGGCTCGGGCAATGTCATCGCCCTCGACGTGCTGCGCGCGATGACCCGGGAACCGGAATCCGTGGCCGCATTCGACGCCGAGGTCAACCTGGCACGCGGCGTCGACCCGGTACTCGACGCCCACCTCGACCGCGTCCGCACCCAGCTCCGAGAGCTGGCAGGACTCGATCCGGCCGCAGCCCAGCGTCGGGCGCGTCGCGTGGTGGAGTCGATGGCGTTGGCACTCGAAGCCTCACTGCTGGTTCGGTTCTCACCGTCGGCGATCTCGGGCGCATTCATCGCCGCCCGACTGGGCGACGATCGTGGAGCCGAGTACGGGACGCTGCCCGTGGGCGCCGACCTCACCGCCATCCTGCAACGCCACTGAACCCGATAGCCCCATAGGCGCCGCGTGCGTGGGTGAGAGCGGTAGAAGCCCTCTCACCCACGCACGAGCGCGGCGACCAGCCGGGGCAGGTCGGTGAAGGGACCGGGAAAGAACTCGTCGTTGACGAAGAACGCGGGTGTGCCGTTCACACCGCTGCGCAGACCGGTGTTGATGTCATGCTGGATGTCGCCGATGAATTCATCAGAATCCAGCGCGGTCGACAATCCGCTCTCGTCGAGGCCGAGTTCGCCGACCAGCGCAGTGTAGTAGTCGTTCCCGAGGCGATCCTGATGTTCGTACAGCGCGTCGTGTGCGGCCCAGAACCGGCCGCCGCGCGCGGCGTACTCGGCCGTCTGCGCGGCCGACAGCGCCTGATCGTGGATCTCGGGGATCGGGAAGTTACGGAAGCAGAATCGGATCTGGTCGCCGTACTCGCGCTGGAGGTCCTTGATGATCGGATACGCCTGGCCACAGTAGGAACACTGGTAGTCGCCGTACTCCACGATCGTCAGCGGCGCATCGTCGGCGCCCTGGACGTGATCATCGGGCCCCACCGGCTCGGTCAGCGCCATGATTTGTCTCCCAACGGTTTTCGGTGTCACTCGGTTCTGCACGACAGATATGTCACACAGGTCTAGATCGCAGCTCTATGTCGCAGACTTCTTCAGTTCGTCGAGCGCATCGAGAACCCCGTTCACACCGGGATTGATTGCCACCGGCGACAGATAGCTCCAGGAGATGACGCCGTCGCCGTCGATCACGAACAGCGATCGCTTCGACGAGCCGGACTTCTCGTCATAGGAGCCATAGAGTTTCGAGACCTCACCTTTGGGGTGGTAGTCCGACAGGAGATCGAACTCCAGCTTGCGTGACTGCCGATATGCCTGGTGACTCCAGGTGCTGTCGACCGAGATGCCCAGCAGCACTGCGTGATACTCGCTCAGCAGCGGCAGCGACTGGTTGAACACCGCCAACTCGTCACCACACACCGAACTCCAGTCGGCCGGGTAGAACACCAGGACCACCGGATTGCCACGCAATTCCGACAGCGTCAACGTCTGATCGGGCGTCGCAGGCAGGGTGAAGTCGGGAGCCGGTGTGCCCGCCGACAGGATCGAATCCGGCGCGGCGGAGGTGTCGGTCTGAGTCATGAACCCCATCGTAGGCAGCCCATCCGGAGGCGACGCCCGAAAAATCCGAGGCGCCCGATTCGACCCTCATTTCGCAGCCGCGGAAGGGCGGGGGCTTGTGGGACCTCAGTGCGCTTCTTCGGTGTTGTGCGAGTTGGTCAGCGCCAAGGCGCCACCACCGGCGACGAGCGCAACGATCACCGCGATCACGGTGTAGGCGACTCGCTCACCGTGGAAGAAGGTGTCGACGAAGGCCGAACTCCACACTCCGGTCGGCAACGACACGGCGACGAGAGCAGCGATGAAGGTGCCGATCACGGCGGTGCCGACGCTGGTACCGAGTTCCTGTGCGGTGTCGTTGAGAGCGGTACCCATCGACGTGCGGTTCTCGGGAACCGAATCCACCAGTGCGACCGCACAGATCGTCATCACAGTGCGCAGACCGATTGTCATCACCACCATCGAGATCGCGATCGCCAGATAGCCGTGGTAGACGCCCCACGCCATCCCTCCGACGCCCGCGGCGAGCAGGATCGCGCCGATGACACAGGCGATGCGGTGGCCGAACTTGGCGGCAAGCCACTCCGACAGCGGCGCGGCGAGCAACATGGTGGCGATCATCGGCAGGTTGGCCAGACCGGCCTTCATCGGACTCCAGCCGTAGGCGTACTGGAAGTGCAGGATCAGGCCGAACATCACGCTGGCCATCGCGATAGACGAACCGATCTGGGCGATCGCGGCACCGCTGACGGTGCCCTTACGGAACAGAGTCAAGTCGAGCATCGGTGCGGCGCTTCGGCGCTCATGCCAGACGAATGCCACGCCGGCGACCACTGCGCCCACGATCGAGGCGAGGGTGATCGGCGACGACCACCCGTGGTCGACGCCGCTGGTGAGCGACCAGCACGCCAGACCGATTGTGGCGATGCTCAGCAACGCACCGGGAATGTCGAGCCGGTCGTTGGTCAGATCCTCGCGGCGGTCGGACGCCACCCCGAACCAGATACCGATACCGGCGATCAACGCGATCGGAGCGTTCACCACGAGCAGCCATTCCCAGCGCACATGCGCCAGAGCGGTGCCGCCGAGGATCGGGCCGAGCACGAAGCCGGCCATGCCGACGACGATCATCACGGTCATCGCACGCATGCGCAGCTTCTTGTCGTCGAAAAGCCGGAACACCAGCGAGTTCGTGATCGGGGCCATCATCGCCGCCGCTACGCCAAGCGCGGCGCGCAACGCGATCAGTTCGCCGGTGCTGCTCACCAGCAGGACGAGCAGGCTCAGTAAACCGAAGGCGGCGAGGCCGACCATCAGCACCCGGCGCCGACCGAATCTGTCGGCCACCGAGCCCGCGGTCAGCAGCAGGCCGCCGAAGGTGAGCGAGTAGGCGCTGGTGATCCACTGCAGTGCGGTGGTACTGCTGCCGAGGTCGCGGCCGATGGTCGGCAGCGCGATCGACAGCAGCGTGTTGTCGACCATCTCGACGAAGAAGGCCAGACACAGGGCAGCGAGCGGGACGGCCGCGGCGGCGAGGGATGTGTAGGTGTGGCGCGATGTGCCGGTGTGCGCCGAGTCGGCAGTCGAGACTGCGGTGTCGACTGCCTCGGCGGCGGTGTCCGCGCGATCGGTGGTGGCCATGGGGCACCTCCTCAGGTCAGGGAAAGGGATTGACCTGAATCTATGAAGTCGCGCTTACATCCCACTGACATCGACTGTCATCGCCTCACACCAGGTGACAGCGGCGCGCGAAGGCCCTCTCTCAGCGCACCGACCGAGTCGCCGGTGCTCAGTTGACGCAGGCCACGCCATCGATGCTCGTGAGCATCCCGCCCTGATCCGGCGCCGGGCCGTTCGAGTCGGTGAGCGGCATGCCGGAATCACCGGTGGCCGCGTCGGAGCTGGTTGCGTCGGAGCTGGACGAATCAGAGGCCGACACCGACTCCGCCGAGTCGCCTGAGTCGCTGCTCGATGCCGGTGCGGCCACGGCCGGACGCATCCCAAAGGCCGTCTGGACCTGCGCCTTGATCGCGTCGGGGTCGACGATGTTGACGTCCTGGCCGTCGAAGGTGTCGTACCGCACCACCGGCAGCGTCCGGAAACTGATCGGCTGGCCGGTGAGCGAACTCATCTCCTGCGCCCAGTCGAGCAGATTCCAGCCCGACGACAGCACCACATCCTGCTGCAGCGCCGAGATCAGCTTCTGCAGTTTCGACACGTTGGTGAGCGTCCCCGACGACTGCAGCTCGTGCATCACCGACAGCAGGAAGGCCTGCTGCCGGTGGGTCCGGTCGAGGTCACCGTTGTCGAGCCCGTGGCGCTGGCGCACGAACGCCAGTGCCTGGGAGGCGTTGAGCGTGTGAACACCGGCGCTGAACCGCGCACCGGAGTACTCCGAGTCGTCGACGGAATGTTTGAGGCACACCTTGACCCCGCCCAGCGCCTTGGCGATGTCGTAGAACCCCACCAGGCTCACCTCGGCGAACCGGTCGATCGGGACGCCGGTCAACTTCTCGACAGTGGCGATCGTCTGCTCACGACCCGCCTCACGGCCACGCTCCTCGAGTTCGGCCGGATCGGTGATGCCCTCGTTTACCAGCTGATCCTCGACCTGCGCCTTCTTGCGGCCGTAGGCCTCCTTGATCTTGGCCTCGTCGACATCGAGTCCGTCCATCTGCACCAGATCGTCGCGGGGAATCGAGAACGCGGTGACCGACTTCCGGTCGGCGGCCACATGCACCAGGATCAGCGTGTTGGTGTTGTAACCGCCCTCGTCGCCGTCACCGGCGTGCAGCTGTCGCAGGATCGAGTCCGGCAGGTTGTTGCCGTTGCGGTCCTTACGGGTGTCCAGGCCCATCAGCAGAATGTTCTCGGCGCCGTCGCTGGAATGCGGGGATTTCGACAAGGCGTCGGAATGGGTGAAGCCATCGGAGAAGATCTTCGACGTCGACCAGCCCGCCCCGGTGATGAGCAGTGCGACCACAGCGCCGACGACCATCACGGTCCGGCCCGTGCGTACCGCCATCACGTGATGGCGCGGCTCGGTCCCGGTGGTGGTACGTCCGGTGCGTGCACGCGGACCGGAATGTCTACTGGGCGAGGTGCGGCCAGGGGAGCTCGCGCGGCGGCTGCCGCTCGCATGCCGGGCACCGGCCTGTTCGGTGACCGCATGTCCGGTGGTGTGCGGCGTGCGCAGGTCGAGGACCTCACCTCCGGCCTCGATGCGACGACGAAGCGACTCACCCGCTCTCACCCGCCCCATCTGCACAACCGACAAGACTCCACAATCTTCGCAAGCTACGCAAGGTGAGGTTGCTGACCTGCACAGACGCGGCACTCATTGCGGACAGACAGACCGTTCACAGCGACTTTCCAGCAAGCGCTGCCACGGTGGATTTCGCCGGTCAGCAGCAGAGGCGGCGAGGAAATCGTTGCCCCGGGTAAACTGTGGGTGAAATATGCCTGGCGGGGTGTCCTCCTCCGGGCGTCACCACCTGACAGCCGAGACCACCTGACAGCCGAGCTGTCGGGGACACACGACCGATGCCGCGGGCCGGCGCACAGCCGAGACCATCGACTCCGGAAGCGAACAGCCATCACCACCAAGACGATCACCGCCGTTGCGCAGGCCTCGCAGCGAGCGCGCACCACCGCGCGTGCTCATCTGTATCAGGCCGATTTCGTGCGCGGTACCACTTTTCTCGCCGTCATCTTCACCCACACGCTGGCGGCGACCACCGACGTACACCTCAACGTGGCGTCGAATGTGCTGGCGATGTTCTTCCACTTCAGTCGCAACACCTTCTTTTTCCTGACCGGCTTCGTACTCACCTACGCCAACTTCTCCAAGTCGGGGTTCTCGGCACGCACGTTCTGGCCCAAGCGACTCAAGCTGATCGTCATCCCCTATGTGCTGTGGTCGTTCATCTACTGGGTGTACCGATTCGGCACCGAGGGCCGTCTCACCGCAGTACCCACGAGCCTCGACGACTACTGGAACGATCTGAGCCGCGGCGTCGCAGCCCCGCACATGTACTTCCTGCTGGTGATGATCCAGGTCTATCTGCTGTTCCCGGCCCTGCTGTGGGTGCTGCGCAAGACCACCGGCCACCACCGGATCGTGTTCGCGGTGAGCCTGGCCCTGCAGGTCGCCATCGTCGCGACGCTCACCTACTACCACCCGAGCAGCCCCTGGCTGGCCGCACATTGGTGGCAGGCGTTCACCACCTTCATCCCGTATCAGCTGTTCGTGGTGCTCGGTGCCCTGGTGGCGATCCACCGCGACGAGTTCGCCGACCGGGTCCGTGGGCGCGGCTTCTGGATCTTCGCCGCACTACTCGCCTCGAGCGCACTCGCCTGGGGCGGATTCGCCCACCGCGTGTACCGCGGGACATCGCCACTGGACTCGTCGGCGGCATTCCAGCCCACACTGCTGCCGTTCCTGGTGATCGCGGCGCTGAGTCTCTACACCCTCGGGGTCTGGTGGGCCGACCGCCGCGATGCGCGCTCGGTGAGCGCGCGGGTCATCGACCACACCTCGAACCGGTCGTTCGGCATCTTCCTGTCACACATGTTGGTGTTGAACCTGCTGATGTACGTCACGGTCGACAACGTCCCGTGGATCATCCGCGGCGTCGACGCCCCGTGGGCGACGCTACTGGTGTTCGTCGCGGTGGTGCCGCTGACACTGGCACTCCTGGAGGTCCTGCGGCGACTGCCCGGCTCGCTCTACCTCACCGGTCGTCCGCGACTCCCCGTTCCCGGGGTGGCCACGGTGGTGGCGAAATGGCGCACACACCGCGCCGAGGCATCCGGCGAACTCGACGCCGACCCGACCGACAGTGCCGCCTGACGTTCATCCGATCGAGGTGAGCATCGCCTTCGGCGCGGCGAGTAGGGCCTCTCGAATGTGGTTGCGGGCCAATGACCAGGTGCTGCATTCGCAGTCCGCGCGCACCGCAGTGGCAT
This sequence comes from Gordonia jinhuaensis, assembly GCF_014639795.1. GTDB lineage: Bacteria > Actinomycetota > Actinomycetes > Mycobacteriales > Mycobacteriaceae > Gordonia_B > Gordonia_B jinhuaensis. The sequence continues at coordinate 10,323 of NZ_BMGC01000031.1, forward strand.
CGATACCGGCGACTCGACACAGCGCCACCGCCCGACGAGTGTGGAAATCCTGGGTGACGAGCAGCGCGCGCTCGACGCCGTAGACGTCTCGTGCGCGCCGACAGGTGTCGGCGGTGTCGAAACCACGCGGGTCGACGGAAATCGATGTCGCGGGAATTCCCTTCGCGCGGAGGTAGGCCGACATCACCGCCACCTCATCACCCACCGGCGAGAACCCGTTTCCCGACATGAGCAGGTGGCGAACCCGGCCGCTGCGGTAGAGCTGCTCTGCGGTGTCGAGCCGACCGCGGACATAGGACAGCGGCTGACCGTCGCGCACCATCGACCCGAACACGATGGCCACCGGGGCGCTCGGCGCGTCGTCGACATCGGTCACGCGGCCCGCTGATCTCGCGAGTAGCCAGGTAGCCGACACCGTGACCGTCAGCTCGACCACCACGATGACCGCGATCACCACCGCGCCGACAACCACCCGCACGGCGGCGGCTGGTCGCGAGTCCACAGTCCGCACCGGGCGAACGCTACCGTCCGGTCCGCTTTCCCTGCGTTTTCTCAGCATTCCCCCAGCGCCGCCACGGCCACGCCGTCGACGCTGGTTGTCATGAACGAGACCTCGTTGCGACCAGCGCTGATCGACGCCGTGCCCGGTGATCGCGGATGGCGGGTCGCGCTCGCCGCGACCTCGGCACTCGGCGCACTCGCGGCGGTGGTGTCGATTCTGCTGCTGCATCTGGTCGCCGGAGCGGGGTATCACCGATACCCCGCTGGCTCTCACCTGGCAGATCACCGCCCTGGTCACCGCAGGTCTGCTCTGCCTGATCGGCGTGACGACGCTGCTCGGCGAACACAACAGTCGGCTCGATCGGGTCGGCGCACTGGCCGCACGCCTGGCGGCTGCGGCGATCTCGGCCGTTTCGGTGTGGACTGTCGCCACCGAGTTCTCCTCGTCGGGTTCGGCCGTCACCGCGGTGGCCTGCGTCGCACTACCTGCCGCCACATGGCTGTGGTGGATTGCCTCGACCCTCTCCCGCGGCCACGATCGCCACAGCGACGTCGCGGACGATCCGCACTCTCACTGAGATCTGGGCTCACCGATCTGGGCTCACCGATGGGTGGTCCGCATACGTGGGCCACATCACCTCGATCTGACTGGCTAGTAAGTTACCCGCCAGTAGTATTGTCGCAACCGTCGATGCCGACCACCGACGCCTGATCGCCCCGCCGATCAGGCGTCCTGGTCGGTTTGTTAGGTCAGCCTTGGCAGCGCATCACCACTGCCTGCCTTTACGGTTACGTGTAGTACGACTGACCCTGCGCGCGTCAGCCCGGCGCAGCGAGGTTCGGCGATCAATAGAGAGGGGCCGTGACGCCGTGAATGCCACGACGATCACCATCGGCACTATTGCCGCGGTCATGAGCGTGTTCTGCTGGTTGCTGTTCCTGCGCGGCGTGGGGACGATGATCCGCGACATCGCCCAGGGCCAAAAGGTCGACAGCTCTCGCTTCTGGCCGTTCTTCCCCCGGTTGTGGACGATGCTCAAGGAGTTCGTCGCCCACACCAGGATGGTCAAGTTCCGCACGGTCGGCTGGGCGCACTGGCTGGTGATGTTCGGCTTCCTGATCGGCGCGATCTTCTGGTTCGAGGCCTACGGCCAGATCTTCGATCCCGACTTCCACTGGCCGGTCATCGGCGCATGGAAGATCTACATCTTCGCCGACGAGGTCCTCGGGCTGGGCACTGTCATCGGCATCCTCGTCCTGATGACCATCCGCCAGCTCAACCACCCGCGGGTGCCCGAGCGGCTGTCACGATTCTCCGGCTCGCGTTTCAGTGCGGCCTACTTCGTGGAATGGGTCGTGCTGCTCGAGGGTCTGGGCATGGTCTTCGTGAAGACCTTCAAGATTTCGTCGGGGCTGGAGAACCCGCCCATCTGGACCTCGTTCTTCACCCATTACTTCGCCCAGCTGTTCACCGGTTCCTCGGAGTACTGGGTCACCGGCGCCGCCGTGATCAAGCTGATGAGCGGCATGGTGTGGCTGGCCGTGGTCGGCAGCAACATCAACTGGGGTGTTGCCTGGCACCGCTTCGCCGCCTTCTTCAACATCTACTTCAAGCGCGACCCGAAGGGCGGCGTCGCCCTCGGTGCGGCCAAGCCGATGATGAGCAACGGCGTGGTGCTCGACATGGAGACCGCCGACCCCGATGTCGACGCCTTCGGCGCGGGCAAGGTCGAGGACTTCACCTGGAAGGGCTGGCTGGACTTCACCACCTGCACCGAATGTGGACGCTGCCAGAGTCAGTGCCCGGCCTGGAACACCGGTAAACCGTTGAGCCCCAAGCTGCTCATCATGTCGCTGCGCGACCACGCACAGGCCAAGGCGCCGTATCTGATCGCGGGCGGCCGCAAGGACATGGGCGGCGACGAGGTGGGCCTGGTCGACGCCGACGGCAATGTCGACGAGGCGAAGCTCGCCAAGATCCCCGAATCCGCACGCGCCGAAGCCGACCGGTCGCTGGTCGGTGCGAGCGCGGGAACCGGTGAGATCGACGGTGAACTCGGTGCCGTCATCGACACCGAGACGCTGTGGAGCTGCACCACCTGCGGCGCTTGTGTAGAGCAGTGCCCGGTCGACATCGAGCATGTCGACCACATCATCGACATGCGCCGCTACCAGGTGCTCATCGAGTCGGAGTTCCCGACCGAGCTGGCCGGCATGTTCAAGAACCTCGAGAACAAGGGCAACCCCTGGGGTCAGAACGCCTCGGCACGGACCAACTGGATCGACGAGATGGATATCGAGATCCCGGTGTTCGGCCAGGACGTGGAGACCTTCGAGGGCTTCGAGTACCTCTTCTGGGTCGGTTGTGCCGGCGCATACGAGGATCGCGCGAAGAAGACCACCAAGGCCGTCGCCGAGCTTCTCGACATCGCCGCGGTGAACTTCATGGTCCTCGGCGAGGGCGAGACCTGTACCGGTGACTCAGCTCGCCGCGCGGGCAACGAGTTCCTGTTCCAGATGCTCGCCCAGCAGAACATCGAGACGATCAACGAGGTCTTCGCCACCGCACCCGCGGCGCGCAAGAAGGTCGTCGTCACCTGTGCGCATTGCTTCAACACGCTCAGCAACGAGTACCCGCAGCTCGGCGCCAAGTACGAGGTGGTTCACCACACGCAGCTGCTCAACCGGCTGGTGCGCGACAAGCGCCTGATCCCGGTCGCGCCGGTCGGCGGTGAGACCGTCACCTACCACGACCCGTGCTACCTGGGCCGCCACAACAAGGTCTACGACGCTCCGCGTGAGCTGATGGCCGCCGCGGGCTCGAACCTCAACGAGATGCCGCGTCATGCCTCGCGGTCCATGTGCTGCGGTGCCGGCGGTGCGCGCATGTGGATGGAAGAGAAGATCGGCAAGCGCATCAACATCGATCGCGTCGACGAGGCGCTGTCGACCCTCGAGTCGAGCCCGGCGGGTGAGACCACCCAGAAGGTGGCCACCGGCTGCCCGTTCTGCCGTGTGATGCTGACCGATGGCGTGACGGCTCAGACCTCGGGCACCGAGAACGAGGGCAAGGTCGAGGTCGTCGACGTCGCCCAGCTGCTGCTCGAGTCCGTCAAACGCGGCGCACCCGAGGTCACGCGAACCGGTCGCAACCTCGGCCCGCAGTCGCTGCACCTGTCGGCACCGTCGAGTGGCGGCGATGCCGCAACCGCGACAGCGGTGGCCGACGCCACGGCCACCGTCGCCTCCGCGCCGACCGAGTCTCGCCCGGAACCGGCATCGAGTTCCTCGGCTGCGGCAGCACCAGCGAAGCCCGCCGCCAAGGGATTCGGCATGGCCGGCGCCAAGCGTCCGGGTGGAGCAAAGAGCCCGAGCGCTGCGGCACCGGCTGCCGAGACCACGGCACCTGAGACCACAGCCGAACCCAAGGCCGCCGAACCGAAGGCTCCCGAGCCCAAGGCCAAGGGATTCGGTATGGGTGGCGCGAAGCGTCCGGGTGGGGCGAAGAAGCCGGGTACCGCGGCAGCGACCGCCTCGACTCCGGCTGCCGAGTCGGCCCCCGCCGACAGCGTAGCTACCGGGACGACAGCACCCGAGACCGCGGCTCCAGAACCGAAGGCCAAGGGATTCGGCATGGGCGGTGCCAAGCGTCCGGGCGCGGCCAAGAAGCCCAGTGCCGCGGCAGCACCGGCCACCGAACCGGCAGCTGCGGAATCAGCTTCTGCGACAACACCTGCCGCAGAGTCCACGGCTGCCGAGACCACGGCAACCGAGACCGCCGCACCCGAACCGAAGGCCCCCGAGCCAAAGGCCAAGGGATTCGGCATGGGTGCGGCCAAGCGTCCAGGTGCGGCGGCGAAGAAGCCCGCCGCGGCGACCACAGCACCGGCAGCTGAGACCGCCGAGGCGACTGCACCCGAGGCGACCCCGGCTCCCGAGGCGACGGTCACCGAGGCCCCGTCAGCGCCCGAAGCCACGGCTCCCGAACCCAAGGCTCCTGAGCCCAAGGCGAAGGGATTCGGCATGGGGTCGGCCAAGCGGCCGGGTGCGGTGGGTAAGGCCGCATCGGCCCCCGCTGCTGCCCCGGCTGCACCAGCCGAGGCCCCCGCGGCTGCGGCCCCCGCGCCGAAGGAATCTGCGCCCGAGGAATCCGCACCTGAGCCCAAGGCATCCGCGGCGTCCGTAGCATCCGAGGAGTCGACACCGACCCCTGCGAGTGACCGCACCGACGATGCCCGCACGATCACCGAGACCACAGCCTCCAAGGCCAAGGGATTCGGTATCGCCGCCGGAAAGAAGCGTCCCGGCCAGCGCTGAGGATTCCAGGAACGGATTCCAGGCAAGACGGTTCCACGCGCACGACGGTTCCAAGCGCAAGACGGGGCCCGTCCCGAGATCACTCGGGCCGGGCCCCGTCGGCGTCTGCGGGTCCGCGCCGAGCGGCCGCGGTACCGACCGGTGAAAACTCTGTTGCACCAGGCTGCGAGAATGCAATGTGTGAGTAGACCGCACGTTTCGCATGTGAACACCAACCTCAAGACCCTCGACCAGTCGGACAAGCTCCGCAATGTCTGTTACGAGATCCGTGGACCGGTGCACGAACATGCGGCGCGGCTGGAGTCCGAGGGCCACCGCATCCTCAAGCTCAACATCGGCAACCCGGCCCTGTTCGGCTTCGAGGCACCCGACGTGATCATGCGCGACATGATCCACGCACTCCCCTATTCGCAGGGATATTCGGAGTCCGCGGGTGTGCTGTCGGCGCGGCGCGCAGTGGTCACCCGGTACGAACTGACCGACTTCCCCTACTTCGACGTCGACGACGTGATCCTGGGCAACGGCGTGTCCGAGCTGATCACCATGACGATGCAGGCGTTGCTCAACAACGGCGACGAGGTGCTGATCCCCTCCCCCGATTACCCGCTGTGGACAGCCATGACGAGTCTGTCGGGCGGGAAGCCGGTGTACTACCGCTGCGACGAGGACAACGACTGGAACCCTGATCTGGACGATCTCGCCTCCAGGATCACTCCGCGCACCAAGGCGATCGTCGTCATCAACCCGAACAACCCCACGGGCAGCGTCTACTCACGCGAGACCCTGGAGAAGATCGCCGAGGTCGCCCGCGAGCACTCGCTGCTGCTGCTCGCCGATGAGATCTACGACAAGATCCTCTACGACGACGCCGAGCACATCAGCCTCGCTTCGGTGGCACCGGATCTGCTGTGCATAACCTTCAACGGCCTGTCGAAGGCCTACCGCGTCTGCGGCTACCGCTCGGGCTGGCTGATCCTCACCGGACCGAAGGACCACGCGAAGGGCTTCATCGAAGGGCTCGGCGTGCTCGCCTCCACCCGCCTGTGCGCGAACGTTCCCGCACAGCACGCGATCCAGGTGGCGCTGGGCGGATACCAGAGCATCGACGATCTCACCCATCCGGGTGGCCGGCTCTACGAGCAGCGCAACACCGCCTGGGAGATGCTCAACGAGATCCCCGGGGTGAGCTGCGTGAAGCCACAGGGCGCCCTCTATGCCTTCCCGCGACTGGACCCCGAGGTCCACGAGATCCACAACGACGAGCAGTTCGTCCAGGATCTGCTGCTCCAGGAGAAGATCCTGGTCACCCAGGGCACCGGGTTCAACTGGCCCGCGCCCGACCATTTCCGGATCGTCACCCTGCCCTGGTCGCGCGATCTGGCGGTCGCGGTGGAGCGCATCGGCAACTTCCTGTCGAGCTATCGGCAGTGAACCCTATTGTCAGTGAGCCACTGAACGATCCCGCCCGAACTATCTGTAACCGCGAGTCTTGATTTATATGTGACCGCTGGTAACGTCATGCGGCATGAGCCGTTCCCGACAGAGTGCTGGGCAGCCCGCGCAAGAGCCGCGGTGGCGTGAGTTCACCGTCACCCGAGACGGCGTCCGCCTGGCGGCCTACGAGTTGGGCGACCGCTCGGCACCCACCGTGGTCCTCGTGCACGGGTGGCCCGACACGCACCACCTGTGGACGCATGTTGCCCCGACACTCGCCGAGCGCTACCACGTGGTCGCCTATGACACCCGCGGCTACGGCGCGAGCGACAAACCGGCCGGCGTGCACCCGTACCGGCTCGAGGAGTGCGCGGCAGATCTGTTCGCGGTCGCCGAGGCGGCCGATCCGTCACGCCCCGTGCACCTGGTCGGTCACGACTGGGGCTCGGTCCAGGCGTGGGAAGCCGTCACGATGCCCGGGTCCACCGAGCGGTTCGCCTCGTTCACCTCGGTGTCGGGACCGAGCCTCGACCAGCTGGGCGCCTGGGTTCACGACCGGCTCACCCATCCGACCCCGACATCGGTGAAACAGGCGTTGTCGCAGGCGGTCTCATCGGCCTACACGGCGCTCTTCCAGATCCCCGTGCTACCCAAGATCGTCCTTCTGCCGCTGAGTACCCGTCGGAGCTGGTCGGCATTTCTGCACGCGGTCGAGGGAACGCCGGTCGAGAACGTGACGGTGGCGCCAAGCCTGCGCGCGGACATGTGGTCGGGACTTCGCTTCTACCGCGCCAACATCCGCCGCAAGCTCGCCCATCCGAACCCCACGAGCACCTCGGTTCCCGTGTTCCAGGTGGTCAACACCCGTGACATCGCGTTGCGTCCAGCCATCTACTCCGACACAGCGGACTACGCGGATCGCCTGTGGCGCAAGGATTGTGTCAGTGGACACTGGCTTCCCTACACCAATCCCGACTACCTTGCCTCGGTCGCCGGCCAGTTCATCGACTCCGTCGAGACCACAACGCCGTCACCACTGATAGACCGGTCGCGGCGCCGCGGACCGGCCAAGGCCTTCGACGGCACACTGAGCGTCGTCACCGGCGCCGCGAGCGGCATCGGACGCGAGACCGCCCTGCTGTTGGCCGCCAACGGATCCGAGGTGGTGGTCGCCGACATCGACGCCGACGGCGCGCAGGAGACCGCGACGGCGATCAAGGAACGTGGCGGGATCGGACACGCGTACCCCCTCGACGTGTCCGATCCCGCCGCCCTCGCCGCATTCGCCGCAGATGTCGCGACCACTCACGGTGTCGCCGACATCGTGGTCAACAACGCCGGAATCGGCCTGGGCGGAGCAAGTCTCGACGCCACCGACGATCAGATTCGACGTCTCGTCGACATCAACCTGATCGGCGTGATGACCGGCAGCCGCGAGTTCGGGCGCCAGATGGTGCGCCAGGGCATCGGCGGACACATCGTGAACCTCGCCTCGGCGGCCGCGTTCACCCCGCAGCGAGGCCTGGGCGCCTACGCCGCGACGAAGGCCGGCGTACTGCTGTTCTCCGAGTCGCTGCGCGCCGAGCTCGCCTCCGACCACATCGGCGTCACGGCCATCTGCCCGGGGATCGTCGACACCAACATCATCTCGGCCACCGAACTGACCGGACTGTCGGAGTCCGAACAAGCCGCCGCACGCGCCCGGATCGACCGCGCCTATCAGCGCCGCGGTTACACACCCGACAAGGTCGCGGCCGCGATCGTCGCCGCCATCGACGCCGACAAGGCCGTCGTCCCGGTGACCCCCGAAGCCGTCATCGGCTACCGGATCTACCGATTCACCCCGTGGTTGTCACGCCTGGGAGCCCGAGCGAAGGTGATGTGAGAGATGTCGAATCTGCTGCACAAGAAGAAGACCACCCGACCGGTCTCCGGCCTGTCGGATCCAGAGGACCCGGGGCCCATCGAATTACACGCTCGCGACGTGCATTTCGACTGGCAGGGCACGCCGTTGCACTGGATCCCCGGACAACGTGTCGCGTCGAACACGATCAGCGTACTCAATCTCCTTCTGCCCGAAGGGGAACGATGGTTTGTCGAGACGTTCAATGAGGCACTCCCGCATGTCCGGGACGAGGAACTCGCCACCGCGATGCGCGGGTTCATCGGACAGGAGGCGATGCACGCCGAGGCACACGACAAGGTGCTGTGGGAATTCCTGGCAGCCAACGGCGTCGATGCAACGGCTTTTCAGCGCCAGATGGAGTGGGTGTTCCGCCGGACACTCGGCCCCCGCGCGAATCTCTCCGAGCAGGAGCAGTTCTCCTACCTCACCGAGCGATTGTGGCTGATCGCGGCGATCGAGCACTACACCGCGATCCTCGGCGACTTCGCACTCAACAACTCCTGGGATGAGGCCGGAGCGGCGCCGGCGATGGTGGACCTGTTCCGATGGCACGGCGCCGAGGAGGTCGAGCATCGGTCGGTCGCCCACGATGTGGCCTCCTACTTCGGCGACGACTACCTGCGGCGCGGTCGCGCCATGACCGTGGCGTTGCCGGCGCTGCTGTTCCTCATCCACCGCGGGCTGCGCTTCATCAACGCCGCCGATCCAGCAGGCAAACTCAGCTACCCGCAGCTGTGGATCGGGTACTGGAAGGGCGCTCGCGGGGGCACGCTGCCTCAGCTGCGCAAAGTCGTCGTGGCCACCGCCACCTACTTCCGCCCGTCATTCCGGCCGGAGGAGATCGGTTCGACCGCACAGGCCGTGGCCTACCTGGCCAAGTCGCCCGCCGCCCGCGGAGCATGATGATGGTGGGTCACAACGTGATGGCGTTGCGTCACAAGCACTCCCGTGGCGCCGACAGCAACGGTGAGGGGCCGGTCGCGGCGCCACCACACCTATATCGATCGGGAGCCGACCCGGTGTGGTGGGCGCTCGACCGGTTCTCGAATGTGTGGTTCCCGTTCTGGAACAGGGTCACCACCCCCGTCGTCCCGCCGGCGATCGATGCGACGACGACGCTCGAGGTGATCCGGCGTGAGGTCGTCGCACACGACGAGAACGTGGTGGCGCTGACCTTCGCCGCCCCGGATCGTCGCGAACTGGCCCCGTGGCGACCGGGTGGACACCTCGATCTCCTGCTGCCGTCGGGAAAGATGCGCGAGTACTCACTGTGCGGTGATCCATCCGATCGGTTCACCTACCGTATCGGCGTACGCCGGATACCCGGTGGCGGCGGCGGGTCGATCGAGGTCCACGACACCCTCACCGAGGGGTCACGCGTCCGTATCAAGGGACCCCGCAACGGTTTCCCGCTCGCACTCCCGGGTCACGGATCGACCGCGACGCGACTGCGGTTCATCGCGGCCGGCATCGGGATCACCCCGATACTGCCGATGGCTGCCGCGGCCCAGCGTCTGGGCATCGACTGGTCGATGATCTACACCGGCCGCTCACTCGACTCCATCCCATTCACCTCCGAACTCGCGCGATTCGGCGATCGAGTGACAATCCGCACCGACGATGATCACGGATTCCCCACTCCCACTGAACTTCTCGGCGAGACCGACGGGGGTGTGGCGGTGTACTGCTGCGGACCTGTGCCGATGCTCGAGAGCATGCGCAGCACGTTGGTCGGTCGCGACGACATCGAGTTCCACTACGAACGCTTCAGCCCACCCCCTGTGGTCGACGGAAATCGCTTCTCGGTGCGATTCGCGCGCTCGGGCGTGACCGCCGATGTCAGTGACGACGAGCAGATGCTGCACGCCATGCAGCGCGCAGTGCCCTCCGTTGCCTACTCGTGCCGCCAGGGTTTCTGCGGCACATGCCGTGTGCGGGTGGTTTCAGGCGTCCCCGATCACCGCGACCATCTGCTCACCGACGACGAACGTGCCGCGGGCTGGATGCTGCCGTGCGTATCTCGTTGTGCCGGAGATGAACTCGAGATCGACGTGTGATCGCACCGGTCACGGGAAGACGATCGGCGGCTGACCGGGGATCGGATTGGGAATGGTGACGCGCAGCGGCGGCCGCGGAACCCCACCTCCCTGCTGAGGCGCTCGTCGCGCCGGCGCGGGACGGGCGGCGTCGGTGGTGGCGACAGGTGTGGTCGTGGTCGGCGGTGGTGGTGTGTACCGCAGCGCAGTGCCCGAGGCCTCCGCATAGTCGACCCGAGCGGATGCGGCGGTACTGGTCGGGACTGGCCTATTTGGGGTTGATCCAGTGGGGGCTGATCCAGTCGGGGCGGGTTCCGACGACTCGGTGGTGCCCGCCACCACGTGTTCGGATGACTGTTGTGATTGCGGGGCCGAGGGTGTGTCGTCACCGAACACCCACGGCAGCGTCGCGAGCAGACATCCGGTGACCACGACCGCGCCCAGTATCCCCGCCCCGACCAGTCGCCGCCGTCGGTGCGAAACCGGCTGGTCATCCACCCGCTCGATGGCCTCGGTGAGATCTGCGCGGTCGGTGAACTCGGTGAACTCGGTGGGTTCGGCGAGCTCGGTGGGGTCCATGCCGTCTGCGTCGCGGCGATACGCGCCGAAATCGGGTTCGGCGAACTCCTCGGTCACCGGACTCGGAACCCGCTGTGTCTCGGCGACGTCGGTCGCATCCTCGTCACCTCGACCGTGACGGCCCGCCGCTGCGGGGGCCTGCGGCGTGGAATGCTCGATCACCACGAACGGGACCGACGTCTGATCGCCGGCCACCTTCTCGGCGAGGCTCGACCATTGTTGATGTTCCGGGGTGAGGATCACCGCCCCCACCGGCACCGGCGCCATCAAGATGGTCTCCTGCCAGTGCACACGTATCCGCGGCAGCATGCCGGCCAGTGCGGCTTCGACGTCGGCGCGAGTGACACGCAGTAGGCCGATCTGATCGTCGCCCATCAGGAAGACGGCCGACGCGCCACCGAGTCGCCGTCGTACCTCGTCCATCAGCTCGACCAGCTCGTCCTGCGCGCGGTGCGGGTCGTCGAGGACGCCCAGGTCCACGCGGCCGACTCGGTTGAGGTGGGCGGCCAGCGCTCGGTCGATCGCGTCGGTGGTGATCGACGTGTCGGCTCGCCGATAGATGACGGCACCGGAATCGGTGTCGATCACCTCGGCGGTGAGACCGTCAGAGCCCAGGTCGAGGACGAGAAGCGCAGGGTAGGGATCCACCCCGAGTTCGGCGCACTTGTCCCGCAGAAGGTCGGTGCTGAACCGCTCGATGATGGAACAATCTCCCGAGATCGTCAGTGTGCGCTGTGCCGGACTCGTGCCAACCTAACAGATCCGGCCTCGACGATCAGGGGATCACGATCGGGGCGACTCCGGGGATCGGGATGGGGATCACCAGGCGCGGAGCCGGCTGTGCGGGGGCCGGTTGCGCTGGTTGCGCAGCCGGTGGCTGTGGCGCCGAGGGCGCTTCCTGCTGCACAGGGGCCTGCTGTTGCGTCTGTGTGTTCTGCGGCGGCGGTGCCTGCTGTTGTGTGTCCGGTTGCGTCGCCTGAGGAGTCTGGCGGACGCGCTCTGCAACCGGTGTGTTCTGGGTCTGGGGCGCGGGAGCCTGCTGTTCGGTGGGTTGTTGCGTCTGGACCGTCTCAACCGGCTGCGCGGCGGCGGGAGCGGGAGCGGGCGTATTGGCGTCGGGGGTCTGAGTATCGGGAACCGTGGATGGCGGCGGCGCGACGGGCGCTGAACTCTGCGCAGCCACCGTCTCACTGCGCGGGGACTTCGACCCGTCATCGTTGAGTACGAGCGGCAGCGTGATCGCCAAGGCGAGAGCGGCGGCGACGCTCGCTGCGGCACCGAGTTTGATCGCCGTGCCGTGGTGAGCGGTGCGCGAGGCTGCCCCGGCGCGCGCGGACGCCCTGCTACCGGTCGACGCGGTCCCTGCCGCGGCAGCCTTCTTCCGAGTGGGCGTGGTGCGTGCCGACGTGGCGGTCGGGGCCTTCGTGGTCTCACCGCCGGCGACCTTGGCGGTGCCAGCAGTCCCCGCTGCCGCAGCACCTGCACCGGCCACGGCGAGACCCTTGGGTGCCGAGGTGCGCGATTCACCGAAGTGCGGCAGTGGGATTCGCGATAGCGAGGAAACCCGTGGCAGCGAGCCGAGCCCGAACACCGCGAGCCCCTTGGGCCGGGAGGTGTCCACGGTCGGGGCTGCATCGTCGGCGACCTTGTCGGCGATCGGCTTCTCGACATGCCACGGCAAGATCGTGCTGTCGACGGTGTGCACCACCGGCGTGGCCGAATTCGGGCCCAGCACCACACGTTCGAGTTCGACGACCGGTACCGACGTCGACCCGGCCAATCCGGTCGACAGACCTGGCCACGCATGGTGGCCGGGCAGCACGACCACCGCCGAGACGAGTACGTCTGCGGCGGCCGCGGCGTCCTGCCAGAGGTCGCTCACCTGCGTGAGCATCGGACGCAGAGCGTCTGCCACATCTTCACGCGTCACCTCGACCAGCCCGATCGGCTCATACCCGATCGCAAACGCCCGGCTCTTCGCGAGCAACCGGTCGCGTACGCGCGGCATCGCATTCATCAACTGATAGGCGTCGGTGTCGCTGGTGGGGACCGGGATCCGGTTGGTCCGCACCAGATGGTCTGCGAGCGCGTGATCGAAATCCTGGCGCGAGAGGGTGGAGTTCTCGGTCGCCGCCATCGATCGGCCGGTCTGCGCATCCACCGCGACCGCTCGCACACCGTGCTCAGCGAGTTCGATCGTCACGAATGCCGGTTCAGGGCGAACCCCGACGCCCAGCAACTGCGACCGAACCTCGTTGAGGTATTCGGTGTCGAAGATCAGGGTCGACTGGTCACGACTCGTTTCGGAGCCGGTCTGTGCGTCGGTCATCGGCTGTCTCCAACGCTGCCCGGGAGTGCATTCACACCCTTCACCTCCGTCTCGGCTGTCAAGCCAGCGTAGGCACCACCCCTACGTGATCGTCAAGCCGAACGTCATGATCGCGAAGAAAGTGGGGTGGTTCGGGGGATTTCGGCGTGTTTGCGTGTCGAACAGGCGTGCCGCCGAGTGCGCGATACACCCATCCTGCCGCATGCCACCGGTCGCCGGGAAGACAACGGCGACCGTCGATCACGACCCGGCGACGGACTATCGGGGACAGATCGTCGGGATCGATCTCGACGAACTGCGACCACTCAGTCGCCACCAGGACCGCATCGGCGCCCGCACAGGCCTCCTGCACCGACTGCGCGTACGACAGAGTGGGAAAGAGTCTGCGGGAGTTGGCCATTGCGCACGGGTCGTAGACGGTCACCGCCGCGCCGCGCAGTTGGAGTTGACCGGCGACGTTGAGTGCCGGCGAATCGCGCACGTCGTCGCTGTCGGGTTTGAATGCGGCGCCGAGGACGGCGATGTTGGCGCCGAGCAGATCGCCACCGCAGCTGGTCGACACCAGTTCGACCATCGCGGTCCGCCTGCGCATGTTGATGGAATCGACCTCTCGCAGGAATGTGAGTGCCTGATCGGCGCCGAGTTCCCCGGCCCGTGCCATGAACGCGCGGATGTCCTTGGGCAGGCAACCTCCGCCGAAACCCAGGCCTGCGTTGAGGAATCGGCGACCGATCCGTCCGTCATGCCCGATGGCGTCGGCCAGCAGCGAGACATCCGCGCCCGCCGCCTCGCACACCTCGCTGATCGCATTGATGAAGGAGATCTTCGTCGCCAGAAAGGAGTTGGCCGCGACCTTCACCAGTTCGGCAGTGGGCAGGTCGGTCACCAACAACGGCGTGCCGGCCGCGAGGATCGGCGCGTAGATCTCGGCGACCCGCTCGCACGACTGCGCAGCGCCGCCCACCACGATGCGATCCGGTGAGAGCGTGTCGTCGATCGCGTGGCCCTCGCGCAAGAACTCTGGGTTCCAGACGACATCGATATGCCCGTCGTCCACCTGCGCATTGGCGCGCACCAGCAGATCAGCTGCGGTTCCCACCGGGACGGTCGACTTGCCGATCAGCAGGTGACGACCGCTCAGGTGCGGCGCGAGCCGGTCGATCACCGAGTGCACGTGGCTCAGATCGGCCGCGTACTCACCCTTCTTCTGCGGGGTGCCCACCGCGATGAAGTGCAGGTCGGCGAACTGCGCGGCCTCGCAGTAGTCGTCGGTGAAGCGCAGCAACCCCGAGTCCAGGCCCCGGCGCAGCAGGTCGGGCAGCCCGGGTTCGTGGAACGGCACCTGCCCGCTGCGCAACGCGGCGAGCTTGTGCGCGTCGGTCTCCACCCCCAGCACGTGGTGGCCGAGTTCGGCCATGCAGGCGGCGTGCGTCGCGCCGAGATAGCCACATCCGAACACTGTCATTCTCATGGTTCGTGGCTACCGATGCCGAACGGCGCGAATCAGACGCGCGAGTGACGTGTCGGCTACTTCTGCTGGAAGTTCAGGTACGCCTTGGAGGGGGTGGGGCCACGCTGGCCCTGATACTTCGAGCCGACGGCCGCGCTGCCGTAGGGATGTTCGGCCGGACTGGTCAGGCGGAACAGGCACAACTGACCGATCTTCATCCCCGGCCACAGGGTGATGGGCAGGTTGGCCACATTGGACAGTTCCAGTGTGATGTGGCCGGAGAAGCCCGGGTCGATGAAACCCGCGGTCGAGTGGGTGAGCAGGCCGAGCCGCCCCAGCGACGACTTGCCTTCCAGTCGACCGGCGAGGTCATCGGGCAGCGTGCACACCTCGAGGGTGGAGCCCAGCACGAATTCGCCCGGGTGGAGCACGAACGGATCACCCTCGGGCGGCTCCACCAGCGTGGTCAGGTCGTCTTGTCGTTGCGCAGGGTCGATGTGGGTGTATTTGGTGTTGTTGAACACCCGGAACAGCCCGTCGAGGCGCACGTCGACACTCGACGGCTGGACCAGCGTCGGGTCGTACGGATCGATGCCCAGGCGTCCGCTGTCGATCTGCGCGCGGATGTCGCGGTCGGAGAGCAGCACCAGATGAGGTTATCGACAGCTGGTCGCCGGTGCGGCAGGCGGCTGCGAACGGAGTGTTTCAGCCGCGCAGTCGGGCATCAGTACACCAATGACACGTGTGCCGATCGAGAACCTCTCCTGAGGGGTCGAAGGTCCGCACACGTGTCATCTGTGTACACACGCCCTCCCACTGCCAGTCCCCGATCGCGACGGCCGCGCGCTGTGATAACTTTGTGCCCGATCGCGAGGTTCACCAAACGGTCACGCCGATGTAGTTCAATGGCAGAACATCAGCTTCCCAAGCTGAATACGCGGGTTCGATTCCCGTCATCGGCTCAAGCATTGTCGCAGTTCACTCCGGTTGTCCGAGACGGTCGACAGCTCCGTCGGGTACTCATAGACCCATGAAGAAACGCCTCGTGCTTGCGGCTGCCGGTGCAGTCGTGTGGGTGTGGGAGAAAACCCATCCGAAGACGGCCGCAAAGAACCGGATCATCGACGAACACGGCCACCACATCTGGCTCCGAGATGGCGAGACCGACGGCACCTCCACCGGACCGCAGCCCGATGATCGACGTTAATCGCCGGACGAACCGCACACTCGACTCTGACCTCAGCGGGCATCGCCGATCACTCCAATAGACATCGCGAGCTCGCGACCCCCGTGACACTCAAACCCCCGCCGCTACCGCTCCTACACGGTCTCACTGTCGCAGCGCCTGCCTCGACTCACCGAGTCGACCTCTCCCGTAGCTCGGCCGCCAGAGTCTCCAGGATCACCGGAATCCGGCCGAGCATCGCCTGCTGATCGGCGGTGAGTGATGCCGTGGCTGCTGCGGCAACCGCGCGTCGACGTGCGGCCCGATCCTGATTGAGAACCGCATGCCCGTGCGCTGTCAGGTCGAGGAGGACGCTACGGGCATCGTCGGGATCGGGGGTGCGAGTGATCAGTCCCTGCGACTCCATCTCGGCGACAGTGACCCGCATCGTCTGATGCCGCACACCACGGAACTGCGCCAGCGACGAGATGTTCTGCGGACCGTCACGAGCCAGCGTTCCCAGCACCTCCGCATAGCCACCCGGAAGGGTGTCGGTCACCGAGCGCACTGCACGCACGAATTCGCCGACGCTCCTGCGTAATTCCTCGGCGACGTCGACGTCGGGTCGATCCGCACGGCCGCTGCTCACAACCGAAGTGTACAGTCGAACTGTATATTTATACAGTGAAACTGTAGAACTGATGCCACTCAACCGAGGAGACCTGATGGACCTCACCAAATACACCCACGCCACCGTCGCCCTGACCAAGCAGGTCGACGGGCATACCCGCACACTGCTTATCGACCCAGGGACCTACACGCCCAACACCGCTGATCTGCTCAAAGCGGCAGATGCGGTGCTCATCACCCATGAGCATCCCGACCACTTCGACGCCGACGCCCTGCGCGCCGCTCTCGATGCCAGAGACGAACTCCAGGTGTACGGACCGCCGGCCATCGCCACTGCCCTGCCCGCACATCCCGACCAGGTCCACGCCATCACTGCGGGTCAGACCATCGATGCCGCGGGCTTCTCCATCGTCGCGACCACCGGCGACCATGCGACGATTCACCCGGAGATCCCGCTCGTCGACAACATCGGCTACCTCGTCGACGACACCGTGTTCCACCCCGGCGACGCCTATCTGCGACCAGAACACGCCGTCGACGTGCTGCTCCTCCCAGTGAGTGGACCCTGGATCTCCACCGAGGCTGCGATCGACTACGTTCGAGATATCAAGCCGCGCAGGGCGATCGCCATCCACGACATCATGCTCAGCGATATGGGTAAGACGTCCACGGCGAGGTTCCTCGGCGAGGAATCCTTGACTGCAACGCCGTTGGCGGTCCTGGAGGTCGGTGAGAGCACAACCCTGCAGGGTTGATCAGGAGGCGGCGACCCGAGCGGAGTCACCGCGGACCACCGCCGCCGCACCTGTCACCGGATGCTCCCACAGGCCGCGACGGGTCAGCTCGGGCAGCACGCCCTCACCGAACCAGTACGCCTCCTCCAGATGCGGATAGCCCGACAAGACGAATTCCTCGATGCCCACCTCGTGATAAGCCTCGATGAGATCGGCGATCTCGGTGTACGACCCGACCATGGCGGTACCCGCACCGCCGCGCACCAGCCCGACCCCGGCCCAGAGGTTCGGGTAGATCTCCAACCCGTCCTTACTGCCGTTGTTCAGTGCGAGCATGCGTTGCTGGCCCTCCGACGCCGACTTGCGCAGACCCGCCTGGATGCGCGCGATGTCCTCGGGCGCAATACCTTCCAGCAACCGGTCGGCCTCCGCCCACGCGGCTGCGGAGGTGTCGCGGGCGATGGTGTGCAGTCGGATGCCGAAGGTCAGCTCACGACCGGCCCTCGCAGCGGCATCGCGCACCCGGGCGATCTTCTCCGCGACCGCGGCCGGCGGTTCACCCCAGGTGAGGTAGACGTCGGCATACTCGGCGGCCACCGCGATGCCCTCGGGCGAGGATCCACCGAAGTAGATCTGCGGCAACGGATTCGGGATCTTCTGCAGTACCGCGTCACGCACCGACAGATAGGTGCCGTCGAAGTTCACCGTCTCGCCCGTCCACAGCCTGCGCACGATCTCGAGGAACTCGCCGGCACGCGCGTACCGCTCCTTCTTGTCGAGGAAGTCGCCGAACATCTGCTGTTCGGCATCCTCCCCGCCGGTCACCACATTGAGCGCCAGACGCCCGCCCGAGAGGTTCTGGAACGATCCGGCCATCTGCGCGGCGAGGTAGGGCGCGGTCAGCCCCGGCCGGAAAGCGACCAGGAACTTCAACCGCTCCGACAGACTGTTGATCATCGCCGTGGTGATCCAAGCATCCTCACACCAGGCGCCAGTGGGCGTCAGGGCAGCCTCGAACCCCAGTTGCTCTGCGCTGCGGGCGATCTGACCGAGATAGGGCACCGAAGCGAGTCGGCTCGCGGGTTCAGCAGCAACACCGTGTCCACCGCCGACGATGTTCCGGCTGTCCCCACCGTTGGTGGGCAGAAACCAATGAAATCTCAGCGCACTCACCCGCGCCCCCTCGCTTCGTCACGTCGAATCCGACAGTCAACGCATACACGCCCACCGCTGCGCAATCCGCGCCGCTGGTGACCCGAACGCACCGCCACCGCCGAGATACCGCTGCTCAGAGCGCTGCCCGCGAGTTGAAATCTCGTCGATCACAACTCGCGCCTACTCGAAGGCCTGCGCACCCTCCACGGCCGACTCCACGAGATTGCTCCGCTCCAGCGCCTCGTCGGCGGCCAGTGCCTCGATCCACCGATCGGTGTCGGTCACCGCGGCGAAATTGGAGTGCAGCAACGCCATCAGCGTGTTGTGCAGCACCTCGGCAGACACCTTGCCCGCGGCATTGGCGATGTTGATCGAACCCGTTGCATCGCTGAGTATCTCGGTGGTGAAGCCGAGCGCCTCGGCCTCGACGGCAGTCGCGAGGTCGCAGTTGTTCGCCATGTGCCCGACCAGGGTGATCGTGTCGATCCCCTGTTCGGTGAACCACTCGGCCAGCCCGGTCTCGGGGAAGATCGACGAATACCCCTTCTGAACCACCAGCACATCGTCGGACAGCCTGCCCTCGATCTCGGGATGCAATCCCGCACCGACCGATCCCTGCGCGAACACCGGGGAGTCGGCGTCGTCGACGTGGGCGACCACCACGACGGGGATGCCCGCCGCGACGGCCGCGTCGAAGGCACGACCGACATTGGCCAGCGACGTCTCTCGCGGCGGGTACCCGATCTGCAAGGGGCCGTCGAAGTACTCGTTCTGCACGTCGATGACGACGAGTGCGCGGTGCTGTGTGCTCACGAGAGTTCCTGTCGTTGACGCCGGCCCAGGTCGGGCCGCGGACGACCACAACGATCTCACACCTCTGCCCCACCCCGCACCGCTCCGCGACCTGCCCGAGCTCTCCCGTTACCCGTGGGCGAGCGCCTCGATGACCAGCCGGTCCACATTCGGATCTCTGGGCAGCGCGGTGTGCTCGCTGATGTCGGCCGGAAACCGGGACTGCAGGTCGATGTTGTCGACCGTCGCGCCGGGACCCGCTCGCAGGAAGGTCGAGGTGTAAGGCGTGACCACCTCGTCGAAGCGCGTCGCGATCACCGTGTAGCCGACGCCGGGAACGGTGTCGGCGTGCGCATTCGTCTCGGCGAGAAAGGTCGAGCCGACCAGTTGATCGAGTGCGGCCGCGCCGAGCACCGCACGCGCGTCGTTGCGCAGACCCGCCGTCTGCGCAGCCACCACCCCCTGTTCTCCGGCAAGCCTGCTGATACCGGAAAGTGTTGTCCCGTGGTTGTTTCCGGCGAGTGTCACCACGTGGTGCACGGCCGCCCCGCCGGTGTCGGCGAGATAGCGGCGGATCACCAGTCCGCCCTGCGAATGGCCGACCAGATCGACCTGCTCGGCACCCGTGCGGTCGCGCACCAATCGCACGAATGCTGCTAGCTGCCTTGCCGATTCGGCGATCGGACCGGTTGCGTAGACCCCCGGGACACGACCCGACACCGACGACTCGTCACGACCGTAGTTGAACGCGAACGTCGCATACCCCGCTGCGGCGAGGCGGTCGGCGAGGACCACGAGCCGACCGGCCGACGACCACGTGCCGTGCACGAGGATCACCGGGTACCGATGCGCCGCCGGGTGTCGGCGGTCGACATGATCGCTCACCGCCGGCACACCATCGAGTGCGTACGAAGGCAGGCCGTAGGACGCGAGGTCGGCCGAGAGGAGCCGAGGCGCCGGGGCCGCATCGGCCGACGGCGCGGACATCACCGCACATGCCACCGACACGATCAGCGTGAGGACAGCCCCACGAACACCGACGACACGGCGAACACTGCTGGGAGAAAACGAGATCACCGACAAACCGTAGAAATCTCCCAGTCCGACCGACAGCATCTCGCTCACGCTGAGTTCATCCAGGGGTCCGGCCCGAGGAATGATCTCCCGCGACGGCCCAGGATGCGCCGGATCGCCGTACCGTTGTTCTCATGGCACTCGACCGCGCACAACGTGAAGAATTCCTCGCCGAACCGCACATCGGCGCACTGTCCATCGAGGCGGGACCCGATCGCGCACCTCTGACGGTCCCGATCTGGTACCAGTACACCCCCGGCGGGGATCTGTGGTTTCTCACCGGGACGGACTCTCGCAAGATGACGCTGCTGCGCGAGGCGGGTCGGTGCACGATGATGGCCGAGAGCACCTATCCCACGATCCGCTACGTTGCGGTGTCCGGAAATGTCTCCGAGACAAGGGAATCGAGCCCGGAGGATCTGCGCGAGATGGCCGCGCGCTACCTGCCCGCCGACAAGGTGGAAGCGTACCTGCAGTTCGCCGCCTCCGACCACGGCGACCAGTCCCGGGTCACGATCACCCCCGCGCAGTGGGTGTCGGCCGACCTCGGCTCGATCTGAGACCGCGCCGCGATCCGGACCTCAGAACGGCGGCGTGCTGGTGATGAGGAATCGGCACGGCACGTCGGCGCTGTTGAACCAGCGATGGCGCACCGTCGCGCTGTAGTAGACGACATCTCCGGCTCCGAGTCGATAGGTCGCCGCGCCGACCTCGACGTCGAGTGATCCCTCGAGCACGTACACGAACTCCTCACCCGGATGTTCGGTCGCCGATTCGGCGGCCACCCCGGGACCGGCGGTGATCTCGTTGGCCGCCATCGCCCCGCCCCGGCGTGCGCAGCGGCGCATGGTGGCCCCCGGTGACGCCTCGAACACCACTCCGGCGTCGACGCGGGAGAGCGTCACCTCATCCTCGGTGTGACTGAGCAGCTCATGCGCAGTGGTCCCGAGTGCCCGCGCAATGGCGTGCAGATTCAGCACGCTGGGCACAGTGTGGCCGTTCTCGGCCTGCGACAGGAATGACTGCGACAACCCTGTCCGACGAGCCAGCTCGCTCAGCGTGAGCCGAGATGCCTTGCGCGCGGTACGTATTGCCAGCCCGAGCGACACGGCGAGATCGGTCGCCTCCGTCCCGCGATCGATCTCGTCATGTCCGGTCACCTGCACTGCCACGTCTCGCACGAGCACACCGTAAGCCTGCGTCTCGGCATGTGCGCGAGTCGAACGCAGCCGTTACGTAGGCGAAACATATCGATACAACTGAAGAAATATTCACCCCGTTCAATAGCTGGAGTCCGAAGCCGGAGGGGTCTGCCCCCGGCACGTCGAGACCGAGGGGACATCCACTACTGATGGCGCAACAACACACCGTCGAGACATCGGCGACCACCGCACGCGGTCACGACGTCGACACCCGACCGTCCTGGGGACGGCTGGCGATCTTCTCGATCCAGCACGTGCTCATCATGTACACCGGGTGCATCACCGTGCCGCTGGTGTTCGGCGCGGCAGCGGGCCTGGGCTCGTCGGACATCGCGCTGCTGATCAGCGCCGATCTGCTGGTCGCCGGCATCATCACCGCGATCCAGGGATTCGGCCTCGGCCGCATCGCCGGCGTGCGGTTGCCGATCGTCTGCGGCGCCACCTTCACCGGTCTCACCCCGATGGTGCTGATCGCCGAGAAATACGGCCTGCAGGCGGTCTGGGGATCGATGCTGATCGGCGGGCTCGTGGGTATCGCGCTCGCGATCCCCTTCTCCAAGATCATCCGCTTCTTCCCCACCCTGGTCACCGGCGCCGTGCTGACCGTGGTCGGACTCTCGCTGATCGGCGTCGCCGGCGGACTGATCGTGGGCTCTGATCCCAAGGCGTCGGACTATGCCGCCCCGCACCGCCTCATCCTGGCGCTGGTCGTGGTGGTCATCGCGGTGACGCTGCTGGTCCTCGGCAAGGGCATCTGGTCGCGCCTGGCGGTGCTGGTCGCGCTGGTGGTGGGGACCGCCATCGCCGCGGCGATGGGCATGTTCCATCTCGACGACGTCTCGAACGCAGGCTGGGTCGGCTTCCCCACCCCGTTCCACTTCGGTGCGCCGCAGTTCCCGATCGCCGCGATCATCTCCATGAGCATCGTGATGGTGGTGGTCTTCGCCGAGTCGACCGCGTCCATGCTGGCCATCTCGGAGATCACCGGTAAGCCCCTGGGCCCGCGCGATCTGACTCGCGGTCTGATCGGCGACGGCCTGTCGGGCGTGCTGGGCGGCATCTTCGGCGGCTTCCCCGACACGGTCTTCGGTCAGAACGTGGGCGCGGTGGCGACCAGTCGCGTGCACAGCCGGTACGTCACCGCGACCAGCGGCCTCATCCTCATCGTGCTCGCCCTGTTCCCGAAGATGGGTGCGGTGATCGCCGCACTGCCCGGCCCCGTGGTCGGCGGCGTCGGCCTGGTGCTGTTCGCGACGGTCGCACTAATCGGTATCCGGTCGCTCGCACAGGTCGACCTGGGTAATCCGGTCAACCTGACCATCGCCGCAGTGGCGGTGGGCGCCGGCCTGCTGCCCGAATTCGTCCCCGACATGTTCGAGCGGCTGCCCGATTCGCTGCAGATCATCTTCGGCAGCGGCATCACGCTCACCGCGGTCGTGGCCTTCGTGTTGAACCTGATTTTCCATCACACACCGTTGAAGCGGAGAATCGAAGGGCATCCCGACCGCGACGTGACAGCCGACCGCGACACGCCTAACCACATCACCGAAACCACCCGCGACATCGACACCGTCACCACCCGAGAACTGGTCTGAAAGCGAGACAACGATGAACAACGACAAGCCCACAGCCTTCTCCGTGCCGGTGGTCGACATCTCCGCCTACGTGCAGGATGGCACGCCGGCCGAGCGCGAGAAGGTCGCGAAAGCGATGGACGACGCCTGCTCGACGGTCGGTTTCATCCAGGTCACCGGGCACGGCATCGATGACTCGGTGACCGACGGTTTGGCCTCGGCGATGGATGACTTCTTCGGTCTCGATCTGGAGTCGAAGAAGGGCTACAAGGTCGAGGGCGCCAACCGCGGATACACCGCACCGAAGACCGAGTCGCTGTCACTGAGCGCCGGTGTCGAGGCGGCGTCGCGGATGAACGACTTCTTCGAGGCCTACAACGTCGGCGTCGAGGCACGCTCGTTCACCGACCTCGATCTCGACGAAGGCGACTACGGCGTCAACGTGTGGCCGCAGATCGAGGGCTACCGCGACCGGGTGCAGACCTACTTCGCCGAGGCCTCGCGCGTCGCCTACACCCTGACCAGCATCTTTGCCGACGCGCTGGGTCTGGAGAGTGACTTCTTCGACCGCATCACCGACCACTCCATCGACGTACTGCGGATGAACAACTACGCACTGCCCCCGGGCACCGAGGTCACTCTCGACGGGGATCTGACCGGCATGGGCGAGCACACCGACTTCGGCATCGTGACCGTGCTGTGGGCCGACCAGGTGCGCGGACTGCAGGTGCTCGGCCGCGACGGTGCGTGGAATGACGTCTCCCCCGCCGACGGTGCGCTGCTGATCAATCTGGGCGACCTCACCGCACGACTCACCAACGACCGCTGGATGTCGACGCTGCACCGGGTCAAACCACCGGTGGTCAACGGCACCATCGAGCGCCGCCGCTCGGCCGCGTTCTTCCGCGACGGCAACGCCGATGCGGTCATCTCCACGCTCCCCAGCCATCTGGAATACGACAACGGGATGGCCTACGAGCCGATCCTGGTCACCGATCACATCGCCGCGAAACTCGCCGGGTCGCGCGGAGGCAAGCTCAACGCCGCCGCCGTCCGAGAGGCCGCCCGTCTGCGCGAAGCTGCCACCCGGTGAGCGAAGCAGTACAGGACATCCCCGTCGAGAGCATCCCGACACCGACTGTCGTTCTCCTGCACGGCGCGTGGGCCGGGTCATGGGTGTGGGATCTGCTGACCCCCGCTCTCGAGGCCGCCGGACTCACCGTGGTGCGCCCCGACCTGCCCGGCGGTGGTGATCGCGGTGCGTCATCGCGTATCACGTTGTCGGACATGGTCGATCACGTGCTCGAGGAGATCACCCACGTCAACGGACCACTGGTGGTGATCGGTCACAGCGGCGGTGGTGTGGTGGCCACGAGCGTGGCCGAACGGCTCTGCCATGAGCCTGACCCGCGAATCCGAGGTCTGGGTTTCGTCGCCGGCATGATGATGCCGTCCGGGATGAATTTCGGGGTGCTCTGCGACACCGCTGAACTGGTTGCACCCGTGGGTATCTCGGCGTTCACCGCGCCAACCGCCGATGGGCTGGGCACCGAGGTCTCGCCGGAAGCCGCGGCGTCGGTGTTCTTCCACAATGCCGCACCCGATCTCGCGATCCCCGCATCGCGTCGCATGGTCTCCCAACAGGAATCGGCACGTCTTATCGCACCGGAATGGACCGAGGCCGGCGCCGGATCGCTGCCGCGACTGTACGTGGAGGCCACCGAGGACCGGTCGGTCCCGCTGGCCGCCCAGCGGACGATGCAGCAGCTGTGGCCCGGGGCACGTGTGGTGACCCTCGAATCCGACCACGCACCGCAGTTGTCGCGCGCCGACGACCTCGCGAGCATCGTGATCGAGTGGGTGCTCAACCACGTGTCGCTGACGTATACACAGGCCGAGCCCGCGAGCGCCGGTGCGACACTGGAGGCATGACTCACGACGAACTGGTCGACGCCGCCCGCGGGTTACTGACCGGTGAACACGATCTGATCGCCAACACCGCCAATTTGTCGGCTCTGGTGTATCAGTCTCTGCCGCAGGTCAATTGGGTTGGCTTCTACCTCTACGACGGATCCGAGCTCGTGGTCGGACCGTTCCAGGGCAAGCCGGCATGCGTACGCATCGGCCTCGATCGCGGGGTCTGCGGTGCGGCCGCGCGCACCCGCACGACGCAGCGGGTCGCCGACGTCCACGCCGTCGCCGACCACATCGCCTGCGACGCCGACTCCCGCTCGGAGATCGTGGTGCCATTGGTCGCCGCGGACGAGCTGATCGGCGTCTTCGACATCGACAGCCCGGTCCCCGACCGCTTCACCGCCGACGATCAGGAATTGATCGAGGCATTGGCCGCAGTGCTGATCGACACCATTCTCTGACACGATGGCAGCATGGACCGCATCGCGACGTTCGTCATCAACCATCGTCGCTGGGTAATCCTGGCGTGGATCGTGCTCGCGGTGTGCGGGGCGTTCGGCGCATCCAAGGCCACCGCTGCGCTCAGCTACGACTTCAGCCTGCCCGGTCAGTCCGGCTATGAGACCAACGCGCGGATCGTGTCGGAGTTCGGGTCCGGCGGTGACAACGCACCGGTTCTGCTCGTCGCGCAATCCGACGACTCCGAGTTGAACCCGCAGACGGGGACACAACTCGCCGAGGCCGCCGGGGCGGCGACGCCCGGTGCGCGCATCTCATCGTTCGCCACCGAACCCGCGTTGCTGTCGAAAGATCGTCACACCGGGGTGGTTCTGGTGTATCCACGCGCAATCGGCGGACCCGATCCGTATGCGCAGGCGATGCCCGCGTTGACGAAGGTCGCTGCCGACGGATCGAGTGACTCGACGAAGGTGACAGTCACCGGCGTCGACGCGCTGAAGTCCGGTGGTGGCGGCGGCGGTGTGAATGTGCTGGCGGAGACGATCTTCGGCGGCGTGGGTGCGCTGATCGTGCTGGCCCTGGTCTTCGGGTCATTCCTGGCGATCACCCCGCTGCTGGGTGCGGCTGCGGCGATCCTCACCACATTCCTGATCCTGTGGGGGCTCACCGCCGTCACCGAGGTGTCGTTCATCGTCCAGTATCTGCTGGCATTGATCGGCCTCGGTGTCGCGATCGACTACTCCCTGCTCATCGTCACCCGCTGGCGCGAGGCGCGCCACAACGGTGCCGACAACGCCGAGGCGGTGCGCGAATCACTGCGTACCGCAGGCCATTCGGTGCTGTCTCCGGGGTCACCGTCGCGGTGAGCCTGGCCG
Organism: Gordonia jinhuaensis; assembly: GCF_014639795.1. Taxonomy (GTDB): domain Bacteria; phylum Actinomycetota; class Actinomycetes; order Mycobacteriales; family Mycobacteriaceae; genus Gordonia_B; species Gordonia_B jinhuaensis. The sequence continues at coordinate 36,449 of NZ_BMGC01000031.1, forward strand.
CGCTGATCGCGCTGCCGGTCCCGTTCCTGCGCAGCATCGGTTTCACCGGGCTGTTGATCCCGCTGGTCAGCGTGGTGGTTGCGTTGACTCTGCTGCCGGCGCTGCTGCTGACGGTCGGGCACAAACTCGAATGGCCCCATCGCCGTTCGGGTTCGGCGGAGAGCCGACTGTGGCGGCGCATCGGCGGCTTCGTGGTGGCACACCGCTGGTCGTCGGCGGTGGTCGCGCTGGCGATCCTGGTGGTGCTGGCGATTCCGGCGTTCTCCATGCGTCTGGCCGATCCCACCAACTCGTCGTTGGCCTCCACCGGCGGACCGGCAGGTGCGGCGATCGAACGGGTGGAATCAGCGGGCCTGGGAGACGGGCTGACCAAGCCGGTCGAGATCGTCACCGACCGGCCCGGCGAGGTCGTCGCCGCACTGCGCGGCGACGATCAGGTGGCCGGTCTCACCGCACCCGACACCTGGGTCAGCGGGACGAATCACGTGGTCGACGCCTGGACCCACGACGACGTGTCCACCGGCAGTGGATCCGACGCCGCCGCGCACATCCGCTCGGTGGCCGAGGGTCTGGGCGCCGACGTCGGTGGGCTGGCGGCACAGAACTCCGATTTCATCGATGCCGTGTACGGCAACGTGTGGTGGGTGGTGCTGCTCATCATCGTGGTCACCTTCATCCTGTTGGCGATCGCGTTGCGCTCGATCGTGCTGCCGCTCAAGGCGTTGCTGCTGAACATCTTCTCGATCGCCGCGGCCTACGGGGTGATGGTGTGGATCTGGCAGGACGGCCACGGCACCGAGCTCTTGTTCAACCAGCAGGCCTCGGGCGCGATCACGGTGTGGATCCCGATCGCGGTGTTCGCATTCCTGTTCGGCCTGTCGATGGACTACGAGGTGTTCCTGCTCAGTCGTATCCGCGAGGCGCATGACGAAGGGGCATCCACCGACGATGCGACCGTGACCGGCGTGGCGCGCACCGGGCGGCTGGTCACCTCGGCCGCACTGATCCTGTTCCTGGCGTTCATCTCGCTGTCGCAGGTGCCGGCCACCGACGTGAAGATCCTCGCCACAGGGCTGGCATTGGGCATCATCCTCGACGCCACCCTCGTCCGCGGCGTGCTGGCGCCGGCGCTGGTCGCCGCACTGGGTGACGTCAACTGGTGGGTGCCCACGTGGTGGCCGAAGAGCAAGAACTCCTCACACCACGACAGTCAGTCCACGACGCCGTCGAGATAGAACCACCTGCCCTCGACGCGCTCGAATCTGCTGCGCTCGTGGAGCTCACCGCGACCGCCATTGCCCCGGTGGTGGGCGGTGAACTCGACTTCTCCCTCGGTGTCGAACGGCGAACCGCCGCTGGTCGATTCGATGTCGAGGCGGTACCAGACGAGGCCGTCGTCGAGGTCGAGGCTTCGCGGGCGGGTGGCCGGATGCCAGCTCGCCAGAAGATGATCGGCATCGCCGATCGCGAAAGCCGTGAAGCGCGAACGCATCAGCGCCTCAGCCGTGGGAGCACGCTGTTCGCCGGCGAGAACCGGACCACAGCACTCGCCGAATGTCAGACCCGACAGGCACGGACAACGTTGTGCGGCATCGGGTTGCCGTGCTGCGGCACTCATGGGCGAACCCCGCGTTCGATCAACCCGAGAAGTGCCTCATAGTTCGCCTCGTTGTCGAGAAGCTCGTGATCAGGGGCTGTGCTGTCGAGTTCGAGGCTCACCGCACCGTGTACGCACGACCAGACCTGCATCGTCAGCGACAGCGGGTCCTCATCGCGGATCACGCCAGTGGCCTGTCCGAAGCGGATCAGATCGGTCAGCGCGACCAGCGCCTCGGCGCCGACCATGTCCACGTCACACGATCCGGAGAACATCAACCGGTAAAGCGTCGGATTGTCGAGCGCGAAGGCTCGGTAGCGCCGGCCGGCCTCGCGCAGCCGCACCCGAGGGTCGGCGGTGTCGACGCCGCGGATCTCGTCGCGGAGCCGTTCGAATCCGTCGGCCACCACCGATTCGAGCAACCCGTCCTTGCCGTCGAAGTGGTTGTAGACGCCCATCGGTGCGACACCGGCCTGCGCGGCGACCGCGCGCACCGTCAGCCCCTTCACCCCGTCACGCGCGAGAACCACGCGCGCGGCATCGAACAGCGCGCGGCGCACCTGCGCAGCGGGCGTTCTCTTCGTCTTCACCCTTGACAACCTACTGGAACGCTGTTCTTCTAGAAAAGAACGTCGTTCTACAACTCTGGCACATCGTTCTATCGGGAGAATCCCATGACACGTCGCTGGTCGGCCCTGGTGGCCCTCTGCTTCGCCGAATTGATGGTGATGATCGACAACACGATCGTGAATGTCGCGCTGCCGACCATCAGTCGCGATCTCGACGCCGGCATCTCCGGACTGCAATGGGTGGTCGACGCCTACACCCTCGTCTTCGCCGGACTGCTACTGGCAGGCGGTCATCTCGGCGACCGGTACGGGCGCAAGGGGATGCTGCTCATCGGCATCGTCGGCTTCGGTGGCGTGTCGGCCGTCGCCGCATCGTCGACCACCGTGGGCGCACTGATCGCCTCCCGCGGTGCCCTCGGCGTCTTCGCCGCATTGGTGTTCCCGGGCACGCTCGCGCTGGTCATCTCGATCTTCAACGAACCGAGAACGCGTGCGGCCGCAGTCGGTATCTGGGCGGCGACCTCGGGCGTCGCGGTCGCGATCGGCCCGGTGCTGGGCGGATGGTTGCTCGAGCACTACTCGTGGGCGTCGGTGTTCTGGGTGAACGTGCCGATGGCGGTGGCGGCAGTGATCGCGGTGGCCCTCGTGGTCCCCGCCGACCGGCACCGCCACGCCGGACCATTCGATCCGATCGGCCTGCTCACCTCGATCGCCGGGGTCGGCCTGCTCACCTACTCGGTGATCGAGGGGCCCCATCACGGTTGGACGAATTGGCGCACACTCGGCGGCCTCGTGCTCGCCGTGCTGATCCTCGCCGCGTTCGCGATCTACGAGAGCCGCAGCAGGTCACCGATCTTCGATGTGCGCCTGTTCGGCAACCGCCGCTTCGCGATGGCGGCCGCACTCATCTCGCTGGCGTTCTTCTCGCTGATGGGCTTCATCTTCCTCATCACGCAGTACTTCCAGGCCGTGAAGGGGTACGGCACGTTGGAAGCGGGGCTGCGTACGCTGCCGTTCGCGGTGGTGATGGCCGTGCTGTCACCGGTGGCCATGGTGGGCTCGCGGCGTCTCGGCGCCGGCCGGGTCGCCGCGGTCGGGTCTGCGCTGATGGCGGCCGGTTTCCTGCTGGTGGAGGTAGCCGACCGCGACACGGCCTACTGGGGGATCATCGTGCTCGCGATGTCACTGATGGCCGCCGGGCTGGCCTTCATCTCCGGCCCGTGCGCCGACCTCGTGATGGCCTCGCTGCGCCCCGAGCAGACCGGCGCCGGTTCAGCGGTCAACGACACCACCCGGGAACTCGGCGGAACCCTCGGTGTCGCCGTCCTGGGATCGGTGCTCACCTCGGCCTACACCGCGTCGGTGACCCACGGACTCACCGACATCCCACTCCCCGCGGCGGCCCGGGAGGCGACCACCGAATCGGTGATGGCCGGTGTCGAGGTGGCCAAGGCCGCCCCGACGCCGTGGCGCCAGCAGATCCTCGACGTGGTCCAGACATCCTTCGTCGACGGTTTGCACAACGCGTCGTGGGTCGCCGCCGGTGTGATGGCAGTGGCCACACCACTGGCCTGGGTGTTGTTGGCGCACAACCGCACCCGCGACATCGCGATCGCAGGCAACGACGATCAGGATTCGCTGCCCGCCTCCAGTTCGCCGGCAACAGAACGTTCGAGTGCCGCACAGGCCACGTCGGGAACCGCGATCAGTCCGTCGAGTTCGTCGCGCGCCCGACGGTAGGCGTTGCGCCGCTCGGCGGGTGTCGCTGCCTCGTCGACAGCGATCATCACCAACTTGCGGGCGCGTTCGAGGCGCTGGCGTTCGAGTGGATCGAAAGCCGACTGTTTGCGTCGCCGGGCTTCTGTCTCGGCTGCACTGAACGCAACCGAGTAGGCGCGCACCGCGTCGCGGTATTCGGTGAAGCGGTCGATGTCGAGCAGTTCGTCGGGATCGTCGGGCCGGAGGTCGTCGGCGGCGATCCTCGCCTCGTGGAAGGCGCGCGTGAGCGGTTCACGCATATCGGTCATGAGCGGACGTTCGATGATCGTTGCCAGGTCGGTCTCGTACTCGAACCATCGGCGGTTGACCGCGTCATGAGTCGCGGTGGCCTTGGCAATCTGGCTGGCGGTGGCGCGTGTGAGCCGCAACTGCTCGATGCGCGCATCGGCGCACCCGCTCGAGTTCGACCTTGTCGCGGCGACGCTTCTCGTTGTAGTGCGCGAGTCGGCGCGTCCAGCCGCCGGCGATGCCTCCGACGGGGAAGATCACCCACCAGAAGTTGCCTGCGAACTCGAAGAACTGGTGCACAGGACAATGCTACGGCCGCGGCTGCGACTCCTTCTGGGTCCGAGTGACACCGGTCTGATCGTTGTGGGCGTCATGCGCAGCACGGCTGATCAGCTCGATCACCGTGATGAAGGCCTTGGAGGTGGGCGAGACGATCGACGTGTGCGTGGCACCCGGGATGAGCACCAGTCGGGCGTTGCCACCGGCGGCATGCACCGCTGCGACATAGCGTTCCGACAGGACCGGCGGCACGATCGTGTCGGCGGTGCCGGCGACCGCGACCACCGGCAGCTGCGGGTCGAGATTCTCGATCGGATCCACGAGCCGGTAGCGTTCACCCACCTGCTCGGGCGTGCCACCGAGTACCCGGATCACCCGGTAGTCACCCAGCGCCACCGCCTCACGCATGTCGAGCGGACCGGCCAGCGAGATCAGTTCATTCGGCCGAAAACGCGGAGTGCCCTCGTCGATTCCCGGTTCACTGCTGCGACGGGTCGACGCCCAGGTGGCCAGCTGCGCGCCCGCCGAGTGACCGACAACCACTGAGTTCTCCACGTCGAGCTGGGGATATCGATGGGCGATGTCGGGCACGAAGTCCATCGCGCCGGCGACGTCGCTGAACGTCACCGGCCAGCCGCCGCCGGAACCGAGGCGTCGGTACTCGACGTTGTAGACGGCCATGTCTCGCCCGGCCAGGCGCTGGGCGAAGCGATCGAAACTCGACGCCGAGATGTGTGACTGCCACGATCCCCCGTGGATGAGCACCACCAGCGGCACCGACCCCGGTGCACGATGCCCGTCGGCCACGCCGGCGGGCAGGTACAGGTCGGCCCAGTTCTGGGCGGAGTCGTGCCCGTGCAGGGTCGGGTACTGGAATCGCGACACGGTGATACCACCGGGCCGCATGGCCGGAGTGGCTTGATCCGCGTCCTGCCCACCGGCGGCCCGAGACGATCCCCCCGCACTCCCGTGATTCGGGTCACTGAACAGGATCCGTATTCCGATCGCGGCGACCACGGCGACCACCAGGCCGCCGACAACGAAGGCGAGGAAGCGAAACCGCAGGTAGGGAGGTCGTGTCACGATGCAGACGATGATACCGAGGGTCGAGCGGCCAGTGCGGGTCGCTTACTCGGTGGTTCGGTCGGCGACCGGGTGCGAGTGATCGCGTTCGAGAATCGCGATCAGTTCCTCCCACGGGCCGATCAGGTAGGCGTCGTCACCGGCATGCAAGCGCGTCCCACGGCGAGGCGGATGTTCGAGGTCGCCCGAGTCGGCCCGGCCGATGGCGATGACCCGGGTGGACCCCGAGAGTTCCTGCATCTCCATCCCGGCCAGCCCGCTCTCGGGTGTGATGGGCAGCCGCCCCACCATGAACGATTCACTACTCACCGAGAAGGTGGCCATCACCTGCAGACCCAGCGCGGCGCCGATGAACCAGGGCGCGGCCAGTTCGGCGGTGGAGCGGGCGTGGTTGAACCCGAACCGGCTGCCGACGGCCTGGCCGAGTGCGCGATCGAAGATCCGCAGCACCACCGGGACGCCGCGCACCCCCGGCCGTGACACCCAGCGTCGGCCCAGCAGGGTGCGCGCGGCGATCCCGACCTCGATGTTGGTCATGTCGTCACTGGTCAGCACCGCCACCGCGGCACAGCGGTCCACTCCGGCGTCGCGCAGAGTCTCGGCGACGGTCGCATCGCCGAAGATGATCGGCAGCCCGAGCTGGCCGGCGGTGGCGATCAGCCTGTCATTGCTCGCGCGTTCGACGATCACCACACCGTGTCCCCGTGAGCGCAGGCCCTCGGCGACCCTGATCCCGAAGGCGCCCAGACCCACGACCACCACATGTGCCGACATCGCCTGTGCCCTCAGCCTGCCCGCACCCTCGGACAGGCGCCGCGAGATGAGTAGTTCGGCCAGGAAGGCCATGATCATCGCGGTGGTGGTGAGTCCGGCGAACATCAGCAGGATCGACCACACGCGCAGCCAGTCGGGCTGATGGGAGAAGTTGAAGTCGCCGTAGCCGACCGTGGCGATGGTCTCCGAGCTGAAGTAGACGGCGTCGAGAACCGTCATGCCGGGTTTGCGGTAACCCAGTCGCAAGATCACCGTCGACACCGCGATCAGCACCACCAGCACGCCGAGCATCCGGAAGAAGTTCGGGTTGGCGTCGGCGACGAATCTGCGGGCAGCCGCGACCGCACGATGACGGCGCGCGTCGCGGGGGGTCGACTTGATATCGGCGAGCGGGGCGACGGTGTCGGTCACCACCTGCTGGTCGGACAGCTGCGCGGGGGTCCCGACCACGGTCACCACGTCGGTGGTGTCCACACGCAGGTCGCGACCGGGGCAGCGGATGAGGTCGGCGGCCACCTGTTCATCGGCGGCGCCGCGGGCGACGGCCACCGGGGCGATGTCGCCGAACAGCTCCCGCAACGTGCCCCCGCGCGGGACCCGGAGGTCGGCGACCACGAATTCGGTCCCGGCGATGTCGACGGTGTGGCGATTGACCCCCAGACAGGCCTCGATGACCGAGGGGGCGGCCAGATCGGCGATGTCGAGGACTGTGGTGGTGGCGCCGGTGGCGCGCACCGCGTCGGCGACGGTGGCGTTGTCGAGCTGCAGCACCACCCGGATGTCGGGGCGAAGCCGAGCCGCCACGAGAGCGGCTTCCAGATTCCACAATTCGCGGTCGTCGACACACACCACGGCCTGTGCACGCGCCACCCCGGCCGCTCTCAGGGCAGCCGTCACATTCACCCCCGCGGCGTGGCGTGAGACACCCGACTCGGCGGTCGACGCGGTCACCGACTCCGTGATCTCGGGAACCACCAGTTCCACGTGCACACCGGACCGAACCAGCTGATCAACGATGCGCATCGCGATTGCGGAGAACCCACACACGATGACCGGTGCAGCCAAGACGGCCATGAAGCGACTCTAAGCGGTGTCGGGACACCGGGCACGACGGATATAACCGTTATGTCTCGGCACCGGCTCTACGTGGACAACGCGCGCGAGACGGCGCTACCGTCGATGCCGGTATGGACCGGAACTTTCGCGATCTCATCGATCTGATCCCCGACGCGGTATGCGTTCATGACGGGGGTCGGATCGTCTACGCGAACGCGGCCTTCGCCAGGTGGATGGGATCCGAGTCGACCGACGACGTCGTCGGGGCGCCGATCGTGAAGTTCGTCCACCCCGATTCGGTACCTGCCATGCTCGACCGGATCATGCGGCTGCGCGTGGTGGGTGACAGGTCGGAACCGACCGATGCGGTGCTCGCTCCCCCGGACGGTTCGGGGATCGAGGTGGAGTGGGTCGCCTCCCTCATCGAGTGGGAAGCCCGCCCGGCGTATGAGGTGGTGTTCCGCGACGTCGGCCAGCAGCGCCGTATGCACGCGACGCTCGAATATCAGACGACACTGGTCGAGCAGATCAGCGACGCCTACATCGTCACCGACAGTGAGATGAACGTGGTGTGGTGGAATTCCGCCGCCGAACGTATCTACCACCGGGGTGCCGCCGAGGTGCACGGCACACCGGTCACCTCCGCAGTGGGCAGCGGCATCGATCCCGTGGCGATCGCACTCGGCGGCCCGGTCATCCAGCAGCATCGCGACGCCGAGGGTGCGCCGCTGACCGCCCGGGTGAGCGCCGCGCCGGCCGAGTCGGGATTCGCACTGGTGTGTTCGGACCGCACCGAGATCCATCAGGCCGAGCAGCATTTCCTCGGACTGATCGAGACCATGCCCGACGGGCTGCTCATCTTCGACCGCACCGGCCGGGTGACCGCGGCCAATCCCGCCGCCCGCAGCATCCTGCGTCTGCCGCTGCATGCCGGCGATCTCATCCCCTCTGATCCGCCGTGCGGCTCGTTCACGATGGAGGACGGCTCCCACCTGTCGCCGTACCACCCGCTGGTCCAGGACGTGTTGAACCGGTCGATCTCGGTCACCGATGTCCTGGTGCGGACAGTGGATCCCGACGGCGTGACGATGTGGCTCTCGCTCGACGTGAAGCCGCTGACGCCCGGCGACAAGGACTCGCTGATCACGATGCGGATCGCGGATGTGACCACCCAGGTCACCACCAATGCGAAGCTCGAGTACCGGGCCACTCACGACCCGCTCACCGGACTCCCCAACCGGGAGGGTGTGCTCTCGCGCATCGACCTCGCCGTGCAAGAGGGTTTCGGCGCCGCGGTGCTGGTGATCGACCTCGATCACTTCTCCAGCATCAACGTGGCACGCGGACATCACGTCGGCGACGACGTGCTGTGTGTGGCCGCCGATCGGCTGCGCGCCGCACTCGTGGGTCCGAACGATCTGGTCGGGCGGGTGGGCAGCGACGAGTTCGTGATCGTGATCGACGGCGATGACTCCCAGACCCTCACCGCCGCAGTCGATTCGGTTCGCGATGCACTCGCCGACCCGCTGACCATCGACGGCGAACTGCTGCGTATCGACGCCAGCATCGGGTTGACACGGGTTCTCCCCGACGACACCCGCACCGCCCACGGAGTATTGCGCGACGCCGACGTGGCGATGTTCGCGGCGAAGCAATCGACGAAAGCCCAGCCGGAGCCGGTGGATGCGGGGATGGTGAACGTGACCGTCGCCGGTGTCGCCGAGACCACCAACGTACGCGGCGAAGGTCGCCACGGGCTCGACCACGACCATCGTGCCGTCGAGGACCATCACGACAAGAATCGCGACCATCACGACAGGGATCGCCCGAACAGCGGCGATCACCTCCGCAACGATCAGACGGCAGAGCATGACATCCGCGCGGAGGTACGCGCACACACCGACGGCATGGCACGACGCACCTAGCAGTACACCTAGCCGGCAACAACACGCGCCGGGCATCAGAACGGCGGTGGGCCTTCGGCGCCGAGCCGGGCTTGGTCTGCATGTTCTCCTCCAAGGGCTTTGCGGTTACGTTCTCGCTCCTGGCGTCGGCGGGCGTGTGTGTCCGCCAGGCGTGGTCGGCGTCTGGTAGGTGAGGGTGTGTTCGGTTGTGGTGGTGGATGTTTCGGCGGTTGCGGGTCGGTGAAGGTGATGTCCCGCAGCGTGGGGAAGAGATCGTCGCCGGATTCGGCGTAACCGTGGATGGTCGTGCCGTTCTGGGTGTAGAAGACCTGCCGGGCTTTGCCGTTCTCGTCGATGTACTGGTCGTCGAGGAAGACGCCATCGGTTTTCATCTGGTGGTGCATCCGGCATTTCGTGGCCAGTCCTGCTGCAGTGGTCTGACCACCAGCCGCGGGATTGTCGTGATCGTATTCATGCACGTGGTCGAGGTCCCCAGCGAAAGCGGGCTTGTCGCAACCGGGCACCGTGCAGTAGCCGTCCCGGATACGGATGAACAGGTTCATCGCAGTGCTGGGCCGATACGGATCCGATGGCAGATGCGGACGCAACGGCTTACCGTTGGGGTTGATCGGTCGGATGACCGCACCGGCGCGTTTCGCCAACTCCCGCACATAGTCACCGGAGATGACGCCGTAGCCGTCCATGAACCCCACGCCGGAGTGGCGAGGCGAATAGGCGCGCTTGGTCGTGGGCTCGGTTGCGAGCTTAGTCTTGGGCTCGGGTTCAGACCCTTCGGCCGAGTCAGGTTCAACGGCAACAGGTTCCGCATCCTCCGACTCGGGCTCTGTTTCAGGTTCTTCGAGTGTCGCAGCCTCGGTGATCACGTGGATGATCACTTGCGCTTCAGCGGCCTGCAGAGCGTGTCAGATGGTTTGTGTGAGGTAGCGGTGCTCCTGACTGAAAGCCGAGACACTGATGACTGTGGTGGACAAGAAACTCGAGCGTGACCAACGTCGCCGG
>NZ_BMGC01000032.1 GCF_014639795.1 Gordonia jinhuaensis
ACCGCCTCGGCAGATTGACCCCCATTGAATTCGAGACCATCATCAACCACGAGGCCCCTCAGGCCGCGTGACTAACCCTGTCACCTATCCGTGCACCAGGCCCTCTCATTTGGGGATACCGTCGCTGACAATGCCTCAGCGGGTCTGTATGTGTTGGGGGAACAACACGTCAGTCTTGATCAATTCAGCCCTGTTGACGCGCGTATGCGGATGATGATCAACGGCAATGAGGTGTCCAACGGTGTCGGATCGGACTGTCTCGGTGATCCGCTCAATGCGGTTGCCTGGTTGGCGGAGGTCGCTCGGAAGTTCGGTCGGCCCCTGCGTACGGGGCAGGTCGTTCTCGCCGGCGCTCTCGGCGAGATGCGACCGGTGACCGCGGGCGACGAAGTGGTGGTTGAGATATCTGGCCTGGGGTCGGTGAGCGCGCGATTTGCGGAGCTGACAGTGGATCGAGGCGAGTGACGTTGCCAGCTACGAAGAAAGTGGCGGTCGTAGGCGCGGGAAACATTGGTGCCGATCTCGTGATGAAGATCGTTCGCTCCGCCGGAAGTCTCGAGTTGAGCGCGGTTGCCGACATCGATCCACATGCTGCAGGATTGCAGAAGGGGATGGAGATTGGTGTTCCCACGACCTGTCGCGGTATCGGCGGCCTGCTCGAGCTCGAAGGATTCGACGACATCGACATCGTATTCGATGCAACGAGCGCGGCTGTGCACCGTCGCAACGTATCTCGTCTGCACATGCCGGGAAAGCGTGTGATCGACCTGACCGCTGGTGCAGCGGGACCGTTGGTCGTGCCCGCGGTGAACATGGAAGACCACCTCAACGCCCCCGTCGTCAACTTGGTGACCTGCCCCGGACAGGCTGCGATCCCGATAATTGCAGCATTGGCATCTGTTGCCGACGTTGCGTACGCGGAGGTCGTGGCGTCGATCGCGTCCAACGCGGCCGGCCCGGCGCTCCGCGCCAACATCGATGAGTTCACTGAGGTGACCGGATTGGCCATCGAACAGGTAGGCGGTGCAAAGCGAGGAAAAGCGATGACGATCCTGAATCCTGCTGATCCACCGCTGACCATGCGGGACACGGTATTCGCTCTGGTGCACGCTAATGACGAGCTCACACAGAGCGAGATCGAGGAGGCAGTCGAGATGACGGTGGAGGATATCGCGTCGAGTGTGCCAGGCTACCGCCTGAAGCAGCAGGTGCAGATGAACCCGATCGCTCCTGGAAGCCCAGTCGGGACCCTCCTACGCGGCAATGTGACATGTCCGACCCACCAGGTGTCGATCTTTCTCGAAGTCGAGGGTGCCGGCGACCATTTGCCAGCCTATGCGGGCAACCTCGACGTCATGACGACGGCCGCCGTGCTCTTCGCAGAACGAATCGCCACTGCCGACCAAGAATCCGCAGCATGACTCGCAAGGTCTTCATTCAAGATGTGACTCTTCGGGACGGCATGCATGCGCTTCGCCATCACATCTCCACCCGCGACGTCGCGCGAATAGCAACTGCGCTGGACCATGCGGGCGTCGACGCCATCGAGGTGTCCCATGGTGATGGGTTGGTGGTGGCTCCCTGAACTATGGTCCCGGATCGCACACGGACTGGGAATGGATAGAAGCCGCCGCCGGTGCGCTGCGCAAGGCGAGACTCACGACCTTGCTGCTGCCAGGGGTGGGAACCGTGGCGGACCTTCGGCGCGCCTACGAGCTGGGTGTGCGCTCAGTCCGAGTCGCCACTCACTGCACAGGTGCGGACGCGTCGGCTCAGCACATCTACGCCGCCCGTGAGATCGGAATGGATGTCTCCGGTTTTCTCATGCTCGCGCACATGGCCGCACCCGAGCAGCTCGCGGCACAGGCGAAGCTCATGGAGTCGTATGGGGCACACTGCGTTTACATCACAGACTCGGGCGGGCGGATGACCATGAGGGACATCGAGGCGCGGGTCAGTGCGTATCGGGAAGTCTTGGATCCGGAGACCGAGATCGGGATCCACGCGCACGAGAATCTGTCGCTGGCGGTTGCCAACTCCGTGGTCGCAGTCGAGAACGGGGTGCGTCGAGTGGACGCGTCCCTCGCCGGACACGGTGCGGGGGCTGGCAATTGTCCCATCGAGGCCTTCGTTGCAGTGGCTAATCTGTCTGGATACGAGCACGGTTGCGATCTGAATGAGTTGGAGGATGCTGCCGATGACATCGTTCGCCCCCTGCAGGATCGTCCGGTGCGCGTTGACCGCGAGACCCTGACGCTCGGGTACGCCGGTGTCTACTCGTCATTTCTTCGGCATGCCGAGGCCGCGGCCCATCACTTCGGACTTGATGTGCGCGACATTCTCGTTGAATGCGGCCGACGCAATCTGATCGGCGGGCAGGAGGACATGATCGTCGACATCGCGCTGGACCTCCTGGGTGAGCGGGAGGTGTCGCGCTGACGACTGCTGCGTGACCTGTGTCGACAACCGCGAGGTGTGCGGGCCGTCGACCCGATGTCGGTCGCGTGTGACAGATTGGCACCCATGATCAGACTCGGCCTCACCGGCGGGATCGGCGCCGGCAAATCCACCGTTGCACGTGCACTGACCGAACTCGGCGGGATCGTCGTCGATGCCGATCGGATCGCGCGTGAGGTCGTGGAACCGGGAACGCCCGGGCTCGCCGCATTGGTCGAGGCGTTCGGCGAACAGATCCTCTCCGCCGACGGTGCGCTCAACCGGCCCGCATTGGCGGCGAAGGCCTTCGCCGACGACGAGCAGCGCGCGAAGCTCAACTCGATCACACACCCGCTGGTCGCTGCGCGAACAGCCGAACTCGTCGAGCAGGCACCCGGTGATGCGATCGTGGTGCAGGACATCCCGCTCATCGTGGAGAATCAGATGGCGCCGTTCTTCCATCTGGTCGCCGTGGTGGGCACCGACGAGACGATCCGGCTGGACCGGTTGACCCGTATCCGCGGAATGGATGAGCAGGACGCCCGTGCGCGTATCCGGGCTCAGGCCAGCGATGAGCAGCGTCGAGCCGTTGCCGACGTGTGGATCGACAACTCCGGTGATGAGGAGATCACGCGCGAGGCGGTACGGCGGTTGTGGGATGAGCGGCTCGTTCCGTTCGAGCGCAACACGCGCGAGCGGATCGCGGTGTCGGGACCGGTGGCACTGGCCGACGCCGACCCCGCCTGGGCGGCGGCCGGCGCGCGACTGGTGAACCGACTGTGGGCGCTGTGCGGTGAGAAGGCGACGGCGATCGACCACATCGGCTCGACCGCGGTGCCGGGGCTTGCGGCCAAGCCCGTCCTCGACATCCAGATCTGCGTGGCCGAGATGGGCGTGGCCGACGCACTGGTCGACGTACTCGCCGACGGCGGGTTCCCGCGCCGCACCGGCGTCGACCACGACGAGCCCAAACCCGACCCGCGCAGCGGTGTCACCGATCCGGCAGTGTGGGTGAAGCGGCTGCACGGTAGCGCCGATCCGGGTCGGCCTGCCAACGTCCACCTGCGGGTGGCGGGATCGCCGGGTGCGGTCTTCGCCGTCGCATTTCGGGACAGGCTGCGCGCCGACAGCCGATTCCGTGAGGACTACCTCGCCCTGAAGCGGCAAGCGGAGGACACGGCCGGGGGTGACATCGACCGCTACCTCGAGGTCAAGGAGCCGTGGTTCGACCAGGCCTACGCCGCGATCGCGGCCTCACTGTCCGACCCGGAGCGCGGCCCGCACTAGATCCGAACGCCGGTCGATCAGAGCACCAGGCGTGGCCCGAATCTCCAGGTGAGCGGGGCGCCGCAGTCGGCGAGCCATGACTCGACGTCGTCGTTGTCGGCAGCAGCGCCGACGAGGGCGGACGTCGCGGTGGTGACCGCCTTCTCACACTGGTCGGTGCGCAGGTGTCCGGCCAGATGCGCCTCGAAGAGCTCGTCGACGTCGACGAGTTGCAACGGCGAACCGGGACGGTCGACGAGGTCGAGATACCAGTCCTCGGCATGCCAGCGACCCTGTTCGTCGGGTCCGCTGAACTCGCCGATGTCGATGTAGAGGCGCTGGTCGGCTCGGTGCCCCGGAACGAAATGGAAGATGTTAGCCCGCATCGACAGGCGGGGGAGCACCCACGACTCCAGGTAGCTGAAGCGGGGATGATCGGCGGGCCGGGCCATGTAGAGACCGAAGTCGGTGGTGGTGTACTCGTCGACGGGGCGGACCACACCCTTGTTGTCGGTGTTCGTCATGGCCGGTACGTCGAAGACCTCTCGTTTCGGCGCGTGCATGCGACAAGCGTACGGGGTGAGCGCAGGTACCGGCGGCCGGTCGGACCTGCTGTCTGTCATGTACCGGTGGTTGGTCCACGCAGCTGATGACAGCGGCACGGGGCCGGGTCGCGCGACGCGCCGGAACATAAATGTCGGTACCCGTGTTTAGGCTTGTGTTATGGCGTTTGCAGCAGAACATCCCGTACTCGCACATTCGGAGTTCCGTCCGATCGGTGAGGTCGAGCGCACCGAGGCCGAGTTCCGGGTGGTCAGCGAACACCAGCCGGCCGGCGATCAGCCCGCGGCGATCGAGGCGCTCGAGCATCGGCTGAAGGACGGCGAGAAAGACGTCGTCCTCATGGGTGCCACCGGCACCGGCAAGTCGGCGACCACCGCATGGCTCATCGAGCGCATGCAGCGGCCGACGCTGGTGATGGCACCGAACAAGACACTTGCCGCACAGCTGGCCAATGAGCTTCGAGAGATGTTGCCGCACAACGCTGTCGAGTACTTCGTCTCGTACTACGACTACTACCAGCCCGAGGCGTACATCGCTCAGACCGACACCTACATCGAGAAGGACTCGTCGATCAACGACGATGTCGAGCGATTGCGGCACTCGGCGACCTCGAGTCTGCTGTCTCGGCGCGACGTCGTCGTGGTCGCGTCGGTGTCCTGTATCTACGGCCTGGGCACTCCGCAGTCCTATCTGGACCGTTCGGTACAGCTCGAGGTCGGCCAGGAGGTCGATCGCGACGCGCTGCTGCGGCTGCTAGTCGACGTGCAGTACTCCCGCAACGACATGAGCTTCACCCGCGGTTCGTTCCGGGTGCGCGGCGATACGGTCGAGATCATCCCCTCCTATGAGGAGCTCGCCGTGCGTATCGAGTTCTTCGGGGACGAGGTCGAGGCGCTCTACTACCTGCACCCGCTCACCGGTGATGTCGTCCGCGAGGTCGACTCGCTGCGGATCTTCCCGGCCACCCACTATGTCGCCGGACCCGACCGCATGGAGAAGGCGATGTCGAGTATCGAGGAGGAGCTCGAGCAGCGCCTCGCCGATCTCGAGGGCCGCGGCAAGCTGCTCGAGGCCCAGCGGCTGCGGATGCGCACCACCTACGACCTGGAGATGATGCGGCAGGTCGGTTTCTGCTCGGGCATCGAGAACTACTCACGACATATCGACGGCCGTGGACCTGGCTCGGCACCGGCGACCTTGATCGACTACTTCCCCGAGGATTTCCTGCTGGTGATCGACGAGTCCCATGTGACCGTCCCGCAGATCGGCGGCATGTACGAGGGTGACATGTCGCGGAAGCGGAACCTCGTCGAATACGGCTTCCGGCTGCCCTCGGCCGTCGACAACCGGCCGTTGACCTGGGACGAGTTCGTCTCGCGCATCGGGCAGACGGTGTACCTGTCGGCCACTCCCGGCGCCTATGAGCTGGGTCAGACCGGCGGCGAGTTCGTGGAGCAGGTCATCCGGCCCACCGGTCTGGTCGACCCCAAGGTCGTGGTGAAACCCACCAAGGGGCAGATCGACGACCTGGTCCACGAGATCCGGGAGCGTACCGATCGCGACGAACGCACCCTCGTGACCACACTCACCAAGAAGATGGCCGAGGATCTCACCGATTACCTGCTCGAACTGGGGATCCGGGTGCGCTATCTGCACTCGGAAGTCGACACGTTGCGACGAGTCGAACTCCTGCGGCAGCTGCGACTCGGTGAATACGACGTGCTGGTGGGAATCAACCTCCTGCGTGAGGGACTCGACCTGCCCGAGGTGTCGCTCGTGGCGATCCTCGACGCCGACAAGGAAGGCTTTCTGCGGTCCACGACCAGCCTCATCCAGACGATCGGTCGTGCGGCGCGCAACGTCTCCGGTGAGGTGCACATGTACGCCGACAAGATCACCGACTCGATGAGTGCGGCGATCGAGGAGACCGAGCGTCGCCGGGAGAAGCAGATCGCCTACAACAAGGAACGTGGGGTCGACCCGCAACCATTGCGCAAGAAGATCGCCGACATCCTCGACCAGGTCTACCGCGAAGCCGAGGACGAGGTGGAGATCGGTGGCTCGGGCCGCAACTCGTCGCGCGGTCGTCGCGCACAGGGTGAGCTGTCGAAGTCGCACAGCGCGGGGGTCATCGAGAAGCGCGACGTCTCAGCGATGCCGCGCGCAGAACTCGCCGACCTCATCACCCAGCTCACCGACCAGATGATGAGTGCGGCACGTGATCTGCAGTTCGAGCTCGCCGGGCGGCTACGCGACGAAATCGCCGACCTGAAGAAGGAACTGCGCGGGATGGACGCGGCGGGAATCAAATAGCCCCGCAGAAGCTGGGCGAGGGCAGCTCGAGCGATGCCCGCGGAAGTGTGCGGCGGCCGCCCGCACGTGATGGCCGAGACACTCGGGGCAACGGCGAAACGCTGTGACAATACGCCTGTCTCCACTAGTGTCACAGTCAACAATCGCACCGCGCGGCGCGTCCGCGTGGTGCGGAATTGCCGATGACGGAGGGGTGTTGTGGCGGCGTACCAGACGATCGTGGTGGGGACCGACGGCTCGGAGTCGTCGATGAAAGCGGTCGACCGCGCCGGTGCCACGGCGGGGGAGGACTCCACGCTCATCATTGCGTGCGCGTACATCCCGAGTGAGGGCCGCAGCAACGCCGCGGTCGCCGATCTGCTCAAGGACGAGGCGTATCAGGTGCAGGGCTCGTCGCCGACCGAGGAGATCCTGCGCCGCGCTCGTGAGCGTGCCGCCACCGCCGGTGCCCGCAAGATCACCACGCGCCCCATCAAGGGTGCCCCGGTTGATGCATTGCTGCAGTTGGTCACCGACGTCAACGCCGACCTGCTGGTGGTCGGCAACCGTGGCCTCAACTCGATCGCTGGACGTCTGCTGGGTTCGGTTCCCTCTGACGTCGCGCGTAAGTCGGGTTGCGATGTGTTGATCGTGCACACCGTCCACTGACATTACGCCGTCTGACTCGCGAATCCTCAGGATTCGAGATGCTGGGCCATCGCGGCGGGAAGGTCCTCGGAGTACACCACCGACAGTTGCTGGGTGGCGCGGGTCAGGGCGACGTAGAGGTCGGACAGGCCACGTGGTGACTGCGCGACGATAGCGGTCGGCTCGACCACCACGGTCTCGTCGAACTCGAGGCCTTTGGCGTCCGAGACTGTCGTCAGATGGACGGCGCGGTCGTCATCGGGGTCACCGACTGCCACGGCGAAACGTGTGTAGAGCTCATCAGGCACGATCACGGCAGTCAGCCCGTCGGACTCGGTGGCGTGTGCGCGTCGCAGCGCTTCGTCCACCACGTCGTCGGCGTCGACACGAACAGACACCGGGGACCGCCCCGACGACCGCAGCGATGTCGGGGGTGTGCGGTCGGGGTCGATCTCGGCGAGCACTCCTGTTGCCACATCCATGATCTCGCGCGGTGTGCGGTAGTTGACCGTCAGCTCATGATGGCGCCAGCGCTGTGCCACATAGGGAGACAACACCTCACCCCAGTCGCGGGTGCCGGCGAGATCGCTCGTCTGGGCGGTGTCCCCGATGATCGTCATCCACCGGTTGGGTGTGCGGCGCATGAGCATCCGCCATGCCATCGGCGAGAGTTCCTGGGCCTCGTCGACGATCACATGTCCGAATGTCCAGGTGCGGTCGGTCTGCGCACGTTCGGCCGTGGTCAGCCGTTCGCGCTGGGTCTGGCGGGAGGCCAGTTGCTCGGCGTCGATGAGGTCGTAGGCCATCAAGATCTCGGGATCGAGTTCGTCCTCCAGATCCTGCGGTGCGGATCCGGTGAGGATGTCGAGGGCGTCTTGTGCCTCCGACAGTCGCTGACGCCACTCGTCACGTTCCCGCTCGGACTCGTCGGGCTCGTCGTAGCCGATGATCTCGGCGACCTCATCGAGCAGGGGCGCATCGGCCGGCGTGAATTGCGATGTATCGGTGGGGAATTCGTCGGCGAAGAGGAGTGACTTCTCGTCGCGGTCGAGAATCGTGCCACCGGCACGGTCGATGTGATCGCGTGAGGCGTACAGATCGAGAAGGAAGCTCGCCGGCGTGAGATGCGGCCAGAACTCCTCGAGGGCGGCGCGGATCGACTCATCAGCTGCGAGCTCGTCGCGGATGTCGGCGATGTCGGTCCGACTGAGGAGCTGGCTACCGTCGAGCAGGCTCGAACCGATTCGCTCGGCGTGTTGCTGTGCCAGTGCGTCGAATGCCGCGTCGAGGAACACCGGGCGCGCCCGGTTGTGGGGGCGTCGCGACGAGCGTGCACGTCCGCGGGCATGGGTGATCACCTTGCGGTCGATCTCCAGCGGATAGCCATCGAAGGTCAGTGTGATCGGTGTGCTCGGTAGCGTCTGCCGTTCTCGCACAGCTCGTTTGAGCACATCGACCATTCGGAGGTCGCCCTTGACCACGGCGGTCTCGCGCGGCTCCGGACGGTTGCCGTGTACCCCGGGGTAGAGGTCACCGATCGTCGAGAGCAACACGCCGGTCTCACCGAGTGAGGGCAACACCTGGCCGATGTAGCGCAGGAACGTGTCATTGGGTCCGATGATCAAAACACCGCTGCGCGAAAGGATGTCGCGGTGTGTGTAGAGGAGATAGGCCGCCCGGTGCAGGGCGACTGCGGTCTTGCCGGTGCCGGGCGCGCCTTGCACGACGGTCACCCCGCGGTGTGCCGACCGGATGATCACATCCTGCTCGCGCTGGATGGTTTCGACGATGTCGGTCATCTCGCCGGTTCGGGCGGCGTCGAGTGCGGCGATGAGCGCGGACTCGTTGACCACGTCGCCGCCCGAGGCTGTGGGGTCGGCGCCGGTGCCGTCGAGCATCTCGTCGTTGACCGCGCGAACACGTCGGGATCTGGTGCGCACATGCCTGCGGCGGTGCACATCCTCGGTGGCTGCCGGGGTCGCGAGGTAGAACGGTCGCGAGAGCGGTGCTCGCCAGTCGAGAAGCAGCGTCGAGTCGTCCTCGTCGTCGTCGAGGATTCCGATGCGGCCGATCCGGCGAACCTCACCGCCATCCATGTCGAGCCGACCGAAGTACAGGTTGTGCTCGGCGGCATCGAATTTCGCGAGGTCCTCGCTGTACATGCGCTCGTAGGACTCGCGCTCGGACAACAGCTGGGGGTTGTCTTCGCCGTCCTCGCGCAGTTCACTGGCGAGTCGGCGCTGGGTGTTGCGGCGTAACCGGTCGAGTCGTGCGTAGACCCCGTCGAGGAACGTCTGTTCGGCCGCGACCCGCTCGTCGGTGCCGCCGTCCGGCGCCGAAGCGTCGCGCCCAGAGGCGGCGACCGAGGTGTTGGACGGGGCCTCCGACGGGGCCTTGTCGATGTTGTGGGTTCGCGTCATGAAGTCCTGCGCTCGTGCAATCGAGAATGCTCTCTGGGCTGTAGGGAAGTCGGAGAGTCCGGGCGAGGCGACCCGCCGGCGGCCGGCGTGTGGTGACCGCGATCTGCGATCACCACACGCGTGGGACGTCAGCGCAGCGAACGCAATTTGCTGCGGGTCTCGGCCCCTCGCTCCTGCGCGGTGTCGGCCAGTTCTGCCCCACGCTCCTGTGCGGTGCGGGCGAGCTCGCTGCCGCGTTCCTGAGCCGTCTGGGCCAGCTCGCTGCCGCGCTCCTGTGCGGTCTGGGCGAGCTCGGAACCGCGTTCCTGGGCGGTCTGTGCCAGTTCCGCGGCGCGCTCGCGCGCCGACTCGAGCACCTCGGGAGCGCGGTCGGCGACCTTGTCGCGCAAGCGCTTTCCGCGCTTACGGGTCTCCTCGGCGATCTCGGGCACCCGCTCGCGGGCGACGTCGGCGAACTCGGCGGCGTGTTCGCGTGCATTGTCGGCGAGCACAGCGGCACGTTCCTTTGCCGCATCGGCGAATTCGGCACCGCGCTCGGAGGCGACGTGGCCGAACTCCGTGGCACGCTCGCCGACGGTGTCGACGATCTCGGGGCGACCGTGCTTGCTGTCGGTGGCGGCGAAGGGAACCGCCGCCGCGACGGCCGCCGAGGCGGATTCGGCCGCCTTCTTACCGCGCCAGGCCAGGCCGGGCTTGCCTTCGGTGTCGACGGCGGCGATCAGCAGACCGCCGAGCAAGCTCAGGTTCTTGTAGAACTGCGTGCGCTGCATCGAGCGCATCGCCGGATCGCTCTCGTTCCAGAAGTCGTGTCCGGCTGCGGTCGTGGGAACCAGCGTTGCGGCGAGGACCGCGGCAGACAGCCGCGGGAATTTGCCGACGGCCAGCGTCAGGCCCGCACCCAGATGGATCGCGCCGTTGACCCGGACCAGCGTCTCGGGGTTGTCCGGCAGCAGCGCGGCGATGTCCGGGGGCAGCTTGGACGTGACATCGGCGATGACGGGGCCGGCTTTTTCAGCCCGTTTGGCAGGAGAACGCACCGCGTCGAATCCGGAAACGACGAACAGCGATGCGAGCATGGGTCGTGCAACTCGGCGGATCAGCACCAACAGCCTCCTCGATGTGGCTCACCCAAACGTGAACCTCAACGACGTTACCGGCTTGAACGCACCGACGCAGTCGCCTGCGGGGGCGTGGTCACCAGCCTCGTTCGCGCCACTGCGCAAGTGCGGGGCGTTCCGCGCCGAGTGTGGTGTCCTTGCCGTGTCCCGGATAGACGATCGTGTCGTCGGGGTAGACGTCGAAGAGCTTCGTGGTGACGTCGGTGTAGAGGGAGTCGAAGTCTTCCGGTGAGTTCGTTTTCCCGAGTCCCCCAGGGAACAACGAGTCGCCGGTGAACAGGTGCGTCACGTCGTCGGTCAGTGCGAGTGCGATCGATCCGGGCGTGTGCCCGACCAGACTGATCACCTGCAACGTCAGGTCGCCGAGCTCGATGGTGTCGCCGTCGTCGAGCATCCGGTCGGTGTCGAGCGGGATGTCGGGGGCGTCGACGGAACCGGCTGCTGTGGAGATGGCCACGCCGGAGCGCAGCTGCGCGAGTCCCTGCCAGTGGTCGGCGTGTTTGTGGGTGGTCACCACCACCCGGGGGATGACGTCGAGTTCGGAGAGCAGCGCCACGATGCGGTCGCCGTCGTTGGCGGCATCGATCACCAGAGCGCTGCGCGACGCCCGTGAGATCACGACGTAGACGTTGTTGTCCATCGGCCCCACCGAGAGCTTCAGGATCTCTGCATGCGGCGTGAGGCGTCGCTGTGCATCGGGGGATCCGCTGACGTCGCCGGTGTAGTCGTCGCTGATCGTTACCGCTGAGGTCATGATCACAACCTACGTGAGCGCGATGGCCGGCGACATGTCCGATGACGCGGTCGGCACCCGGATCGGGAGGCGTCGGCGACGTCCGACGCGCACCGTCGTCCCAGCGCAAGACGGCTCCCTCGGATCCGACCCACGGTTTTGTCGGTGGCCGGAGGTAGCGTGCCCGGTGGTGGCGTGCACTCCAGCCCGGGTGGGTGTCGGACGCCGTGGATAGCATGGAAACGATATGTCCCCAGGGCCGAGCACAGCTGCGCCCGGGGATCTGCGGGGGACGGCGATTGCGGTCTCCGATAGTTCGTGAGTGAGGGAAACTGTGGCAGATCGCCTCGTGGTGCGCGGTGCGCGTGAACACAATCTGCGGGGTGTCGACGTCGACCTGCCCCGCGACAGTCTGATCGTGTTCACCGGGCTGTCCGGTTCGGGTAAATCGAGTCTGGCCTTCGACACCATCTTCGCGGAGGGACAGCGGCGGTACGTGGAGTCGCTGTCGGCATATGCGCGCCAGTTCCTCGGGCAGATGGACAAACCCGACGTCGACTTCATCGAGGGGCTCTCCCCGGCGGTGTCCATCGACCAGAAGTCCACCAACCGCAACCCGCGGTCGACGGTGGGCACCATCACCGAGGTCTACGACTACCTCCGGCTGCTCTACGCCCGCGCCGGCACGCCACACTGCCCGGTCTGCGGTGCGCGGATCGCCAAGCAGACCCCACAGCAGATCGTCGATCAAGTGCTCGAGATGGACGAGGGAACGCGGTTCCAGGTCCTTGCGCCTGTGGTGCGGACCCGTAAGGGCGAGTTCGTCGACCTGTTCGCCTCACTGCAGCAGCAGGGCTTCTCGCGTGTGCGTGTCGACGGTGTGGTGCACACCCTCACCGATCCCCCCAAGCTCAAGAAGCAGGAGAAGCACGACATCGAGGTGGTAGTGGACCGTCTCGTGGTCAAGCAGTCCGCCAAGCAGCGACTCACCGATTCGGTCGAGACGGCGCTGCGCCTGGCCGACGGCATCGTCGTGCTCGACTTCGTCGATCGTGACGAGGATGACCCGACGCGTGAGCGCAGGTTCTCCGAGAAGATGGCCTGCCCGAACGGACACCCCTTCGCCATCGACGACCTGGAGCCGCGGTCCTTCTCGTTCAACTCGCCCTACGGTGCCTGCCCCGAATGCGATGGGCTGGGTGTGCAGAAGGAGGTCGACGAGGATCTGGTGGTACCCGATCCGGAGATGACGCTCGCCGAGGGTGCGATCGCCCCCTGGTCGGGTGGACACAACGCCGACTATTTCCTGCGTCTGCTCTCCGGCCTCGGCGACGCCATGGGATTCGACACCGACACACCGTGGAAGAAGCTGCCGGCCAAGGCGCGCAAGGCGATTCTCAACGGCAGTGATCATCAGGTGCATGTGCAGTTCCGCAATCGCTACGGCCGGACGCGTTCGTACTACACCGAGTTCGAAGGGGTCATGTCCTTCCTGCACCGCAGGATGGAGATGACCGAGTCCGAGCAGATGAAGGATCGCTACGAGGGCTACATGCGCGACGTGCCCTGCCCGGTCTGCGAAGGCGCCCGTCTGCGACCGGAGATCCTTGCCGTCACTCTCGACCACGAGCGGTACGGGGAGAAGTCCATCGCCGACGTCTGCGCGCTGTCGGTGGCCGAATGTGCCGACTATCTCTCGGATCTCACGCTCGGTGAGCGTGAGCAGGCCATCGCCGGGCGCGTCCTCAAGGAAGTGCAGGCGCGTATCGCCTTCCTGCTCGACGTGGGACTGGAGTACCTGTCGCTCTCACGGGCCGCGGGTTCGCTGTCCGGCGGTGAGGCACAGCGGATCCGGCTGGCCACCCAGATCGGATCGGGTCTCGCCGGAGTGCTCTACGTCCTCGATGAGCCGTCGATCGGTCTGCACCAGCGTGACAACCGCCGACTCATCGACACGCTCACCCGGCTGCGCAACCTCGGTAACACCCTCATCGTGGTCGAACACGACGAGGACACCATCCGCGCCGCGGACTGGATCGTCGACATCGGGCCGCTCGCCGGCGAACACGGTGGGCGCGTGGTCCACAGCGGCAGCTACGACGACCTCCTCGCCAACACCGAATCGCTGACCGGCGCCTACCTCGCCGGCCGGGAGACCTTGGAGGTCCCCGCGATCCGCCGACCCATCGACACCAAGCGACAGGTGACGGTCGTCGGCGCCCGCGAGCACAACCTCAAGGGCATCGACGTGTCCTTCCCTCTCGGGGTGCTCACGGCGGTGACCGGCGTCAGTGGCTCGGGGAAGTCGACGCTCGTCAACGACATCCTCGCGACCGTGATGGCCAACAAGCTCAACGGTGCTCGCCAGGTGCCCGGCCGACACACCCGGGTGAACGGACTCGACAAGCTCGACAAGCTCGTGCAGGTCGACCAGTCGCCGATCGGTCGCACCCCGCGGTCCAACCCGGCCACCTACACCGGTGTCTTCGACAAGATCCGCACCCTGTTCGCCGCGACCACCGAGGCGAAGGTCCGCGGCTACCAGCCGGGTCGGTTCTCCTTCAACGTCAAGGGCGGTCGATGCGAGGCGTGCACCGGCGAGGGCACCATCAAGATCGAGATGAACTTCCTCCCCGACGTCTACGTCCCGTGCGAGGTGTGCCACGGCGCGCGCTACAACCGGGAGACGCTCGAGGTTCACTACAAGGGCAAGACCATCTCCGAGGTGCTCGACATGCCTATCGAGGAGGCCGCAGAGTTCTTCGAACCCGTCACCTCCATCCACCGGTACCTCAAGACACTGGTCGACGTCGGTCTGGGATATGTCCGTCTCGGTCAACCGGCTCCGACGCTGTCGGGCGGTGAAGCCCAGCGCGTGAAACTCGCCTCGGAGCTGCAGAAGCGGTCGACGGGTCGCACCGTCTACATTCTCGACGAGCCGACCACGGGCCTGCACTTCGAGGACATCCGCAAGCTGCTTCTGGTGATCAACGGGCTGGTCGACAAGGGCAACACGGTGATCGTGATCGAACACAACCTCGACGTGATCAAGACGTCGGACTGGGTCATCGACATGGGACCCGAGGGCGGATCCGGTGGCGGCACGGTCGTCACCGAGGGGACACCCGAGGATGTGGCCGCCGAAGATGCCAGCCACACCGGGAAATTCCTGCGACAGGTGCTGGCCGGTCCGCCGGCATCCGGTGGCAAACGAGGCGCGTCGACGACGACCACCACACCGCGGCAGTCCAAGAGCCGTGCGACACGGAAGAAGACGCCCGCACGGGTAGCCGGCTGAGCCGACACCCGCGCGGCGTCGGACCTCACAGTCGGGGTCGGCGACCTGGCTGCTGACGGGGTGGCGTCTGGTGTCGCCCGGGCAGCGCCGGGGCGGGCAGCTTGTCGGTCACGTCGGCGCGCGCCACCTCGGCTGCGGTGCCGCCGAAGCGAACCGGCGCACCGTGAGCTCCGCGACGGAAGACCGAGGTGAGGTCACCGAAGGTCGCCCGCCGCCACGCCGAGATGTTCGGTTCGGCGACGCCGGTGACGCGTTCGAGCAGTCGCAGACAACTGGTGTGATCGAAGCGTTCGGTGGCCACCCAGCCGCCCACTGTCCACGGTGACACGACGATCGCGGGGACACGATAGCCGCCGCCCACCGGGAGTCCGCCGACGAACTCGTGATCGGTCCCCGCCGGCGGCAGCGGCGGCACCACGTGGTCGAAGATGCCGTCGTTCTCGTCGTAGCAGAGGATGAACACGGTCTTGGCCCACACCGCCGGGTTCTCGGCGATGGCGTTGATCTTGGCGGCGATGTAGGCCGCACCGTCGGCCGGACGGTAGTCAGGGTGTTCGGATGCGGTCGAGGTGGGGATGATCCACGACACGGTGGGCAGGCGATCGTTGCGGGCATCGGCCTCGAATGAGCCGGCCGGCCGAGACCGCAGCCCCCGTTCGTACAGTGGCTCACCGGGTTTCGCAGACGTGAACGCGGCGAAGTTCTTCAGCATGTTGCAGCCGTAGTCGTCGTCCTCGGCGTAGACCTGCCAGCTGACGCCCGCCTGCTGCAGGCGTTGTGCATAGGTGGTCCAGGTGTAGCCGCCGGGCGGTGCGGTGTTCTTCAGGATGGGACCGCCGGCGGCGCCATCGGGATCGATCGTCCCGGTCATCCACATCATCCGATTGGGCCAGGTGGGGCCCAGGACCGAGCAGTGGTAGGCGTCGCAGATGGTGAACGCGTCGGCCAACGCCCAGTGGAACGGGATGTCGCGGCGCTCGTAGTAGCTCATCACATAGGGGCCGTTGTCACCGTCGGCCTTCCGATGCGCCGGTAGCCAGGCGTCCATCTCCCCGCCGTTGAGTGCCTCGTGCTGCACCGCCCACGCATGCGACGTCGAGGGGATCTTCTGGGCGCTCGAGGTGAACGTGTCGAGGTGAAAGGGCAGTGTGTAACCGGCCGGGTTCACCGGATCAGGCTGGTAGAAAACGGATTTGCCGGTCGACAGCCTCAGAGCGTGTGGGTCGGAGAAGCCGCGCACGCCGTTCATCGTCCCGAAGTAGTGATCGAATGACCGGTTCTCCTGCATCAGCAGGACGACATGTTCGATCTGCCCGCCGGGTGCTGCCGGGGCTGCGAGTGCGCGCCCCACTGCATCGGGGAGCAGCCCCGCGGCGGCGGCAGCGGCGGCCGCGGCCGCCGACCCGGTGAGGAATCGGCGTCGAGTCAGTCCGGACGCGTCGCCGCCATCGGCCTGGTCGCGCTCGGGCACGATCGGATCGGACATCGTCGAATCCCCTCCCAGTCGGGTCTCCCGTCGCGCCGAGTCCCTGCGGGATGCGCGAGTCCGGCAGGGCACCGGACGGCCATCACGCTGCTGTAGCGAGGTGGACTCCGGCGATGTTCGGGATGAATCCGACGTGAAGATCGGAGAGCGGACGATGTCGATCAGCTAGCGAGTAGGTGTCCTCACCAACCTGTCCTGACTCACCTGTCCTGGGCGTCGCGGCTGGACGAAGGTCAGGACCGACGACTACGACCGACCTTTTCGCCCGGGCCCTCGCCGGGCGCATCGGGCTCGGCGCTGGCTTCGCGGAACGCGGCCTGCAGGCTCTTGAGGCCGTCCCGCACGGGGGCGGCGTGAATTCCCAGGTATTCGGTGGAGGAGTGCACCAGCCCGGCGAGCGCTGTGATGAGGCGACGGGCCTCGTCGAGGTCCACGTCCTCGTCTGAGGCGCCGTCGGCCAGGCCGAGTTTCTCGGCCGACGCGCTCATCAACATGACGATCGCCTTGGTGATCACCTCGATGGCCGGTACGTCGCCGAGCTCACGAACCGGCATCCCCTCATCGTCATATCCCGCGTCGACTGCGTTCGTTGGGGAGGTGTCGCTGGTAGAGGCATCGTCAGGCGAATAGGAGTTCTGCGGCATGACTGTTAGACTTTCACGTACGACCGCCCTGGCAACAGCTGGGGTTTAGCAAAGTGGAGTTCCGCTCCCACCGCTCGGCGCCACGACTTCTCTCGGGAAGTCCACGGTAGCTGCGTGGTCCGGTTGCCCGGATGTGTGGTTGTCGCCTCGGCGGTGATCAGGAACATTCGCGGGTTCACTCGTGTTGTCGGGTGACAGACGCTGGTTCACACCAGGAGTCTCGACCGGTCGGTGACGGAGCCCCGTCGTCGTCCTGCCACAGGATGACGATCCGGGGCTCTCGTGCATTCGAGGGTGTGGTGCGTCGACACCGATCGTGCGCCGGGTGACGGTGTGCGATCGGGGATCACCACCGAGCTCGACGTCGCCCGCGACCGGTGGTCACCGAATGAGAGAAACGGCACAAGGAGGCCCCATCAGCACTGAGACCCGCATCAACGAGCGCATCCGCGTCCCAGAGGTCCGACTCGTCGGACCGAACTCGGAGCAGGTGGGCATCGTGCGTGTTGAAGATGCGCTACGCCTGGCGTACGAAGCAGATCTGGACCTGGTCGAGGTGGCGCCCAACGCCCGCCCGCCGGTGTGCAAGATCATGGATTACGGCAAGTTCAAGTACGAGGCGGCGCAGAAACAGCGCGAGTCCCGCCGTAACCAGCAGATGACCGTGATCAAGGAGCAGAAGCTCCGCCCGAAGATCGACGATCACGACTACGAGACCAAAAAGGGTCACGTGGTCCGATTCCTCGAAGCGGGCTCCAAGGTCAAGGTCACCATCATGTTCCGTGGACGCGAGCAGTCCCGACCCGAACTCGGGTACCGGTTGCTGCAGCGACTCGGCCAGGATGTCAGCGAGTACGGCTTCGTGGAGACCGCTCCCAAACAGGACGGTCGCAACATGACGATGGTGCTGGCCCCGCACAAGGGTGCAAAGACCCGTGCGAAGGCGCAGCAGGACCATCAGGGCGGCGGTTCGGGTTCCTCCGACAACGCTGCCGCCGACGCCGGCTGACGCAGGTTCACGCGCCCACCGTCGTGTAGCCACCCGACGGTGGTGTCGTGCGGCCTGGGTCAGTCCACGGTGACGCTGCTCCGGTCTCGAGGCCGGTGTGCGCCACCAGATGTGGCGCCTGCGGAGTCGAGAGATCGACTCCGAACACAAGCCGACAGACACAAGCCGACAGACACAAGCCGACAGAACCGCAACGCCGTCAACGACGGGGCCGCGAGAGACCACATGAGTCGGCCACGAGAGTCCACACGCACCGCACGCGTGGATCGCTCGCTGCCGACAGACCAGAGAACACCCATCAGAAGAGGAAAACCGATGCCGAAGACCAAGACCCACAAGGGAACCGCGAAGCGATTCAAGGTGACCGGAAGCGGCAAGATCCTGCGCGAGAAGGCCAACCGCCGCCACCTCCTCGAGCACAAGCCCTCGAAGCGGACCCGTCGGCTCGCCGGAACCACCGAGGTCGCACCGAGCGACGTCGCACGTGTGAAGCGCCTGCTCAAGCGCTGACCGCCGGTCCGTGTTCGGGGCTGCCACGCAGCTCCCATTCGGGCACCACATCTCCAGATGCCGCCGGGCTCACCGGCTCGCGGCCACCTGATCACGACAACTGACAAGACAGAGGAAACCAAGACATGGCACGCGTGAAAAGGGCAGTGAACGCCCAGAAGAAGCGTCGTTCGACCCTGGAAGCGTCCAAGGGCTACCGCGGACAGCGGTCCCGGCTGTACCGCAAGGCCAAGGAGCAGCAGCTCCACTCGCTGAACTACGCCTACCGGGACCGCCGTGCCCGCAAGGGTGAGTTCCGCAAGCTGTGGATCGCGCGTATCAACGCCGCGGCCCGCGCCAACGACATCACCTACAACCGCTTCATCCAGGGTCTGAAGATCGCCGGTGTCGAGGTCGACCGCAAGGTCCTGGCCGAGATCGCGGTGTCCGACCCGCAGGCATTCGCCGGTCTCGTCGACGTCGCCAAGAAGGCGCTCCCGGCCGACGTCAACGCACCTGCCGCCTGAGATGTCTGTGACGGCGGGTGACCGCCGCGCAGCAGGTATCAGGCCTGGGCACCACCGACGTGGTTGACAGCACCCGTGCACGACCCGCGTCCGACGCAGCTCTCACCGAGCGCTCGGCGCGGGTCGTTGCCATGTCCAAGCTCCATCGTGCGGCCGTCCGCCGCCGTGAGAACCGCTTTCTCGTCGAGGGACGCAACTCGGTGACCTCGACACTCGACACCGGCCGCGCGCTGAGTGTGGTCGTCGCTGAGGATCAGGCCGACCGGCATGCCGACCTGCTCGCTCGGGCCGCGGGCGCCGGCCTCGACGTGCTGACCGTCACCGCACGGGCGGCTGCGAAACTCTCCGAGACCGACACGACACCGGGCATCTTCGCGCTCAGCGCACTCGTGGACACCTCACTCGACGACATCCTCGCGCACAGTCCGCGGATGCTCGCAGTGCCGGTCGAGATGTCCGACCCGGGTAATGCCGGAACGCTGATCCGCGCCGCCGACGCGATGGGTGCCGATGCGGTGGTCTTCGCCGGCGAGTCCGTCGATCCGCACAACGGCAAGAGTGTGCGGGCAAGTGCGGGCAGCGTCTTCCATCTCCCCATCGCACGCACCGCAGATGTCACCGCCACGATCGCGGCACTACGCGCGTCCGGCATCGTCGTGCTGGCGACCGCCGCTGACGGTGACAGCAGCCTCCCAGATGTGACCGGTGTGTTCGAGGGTCCCACCGCCTGGTTGTTCGGCAACGAGGCGCACGGACTCGCACCTGAGATCGAGGCGCAGGCCGATCATCGTGTCTCGATCCCCATCCGTGGTCGGGCCGAGAGCCTCAACCTCGCCTCGGCGGCATCGATCTGTCTGTACGAGAACGCACGGGCACACCGCGACTAGCTGCGAGGTCCAGGTAGATCGCTCCGCCAGGACGGTGTTGGGCGGGCTGCGTACCCGCGGTCGGGCGGTCAGAAACCCGGTCACCTGCGTCGACTAGGCTCGACGCGAGAAATGTGTAGCACCATCGCGCTCGGCGCGGCACCGCAGAGCACCCGCGGGACCGTCCGTTCGTCGGCGCCGAGGGAGGAGAGACCCGCACCGTGAGCACCAGTGATGCCGCCGGAGAGTCGGCGAGCGAGGCCTTGAGCGAGGAGCAGCTGGCCGCGGCGTCGGAGGCCGCGGTCGCGGCATTCGAGGCGGCCGCCGACCTCGACGAACTCGCCGCAGCCCGTCAGGAGCATCTCGGCGACCGGTCGGTGATTGCGTTGGCCCGCCGGGCACTCGGCTCACTTCCGAAGGAAGCGCGCAAGGACGCCGGCCGCATCGTCAACACCGCCCGCGGGCGGGTGGAGAAGGCCTTCGGGCA
Source organism: Gordonia jinhuaensis (assembly GCF_014639795.1). Classification (GTDB taxonomy): domain Bacteria; phylum Actinomycetota; class Actinomycetes; order Mycobacteriales; family Mycobacteriaceae; genus Gordonia_B; species Gordonia_B jinhuaensis. The sequence continues at coordinate 20,284 of NZ_BMGC01000032.1, forward strand.
GCGTTCGGACGTGCTGACCGCCGAGCGGAACGCGGCGGTGCTGGTGGCCGAGCGTATCGACGTCACGTTGCCCACGGCGCGCCGACGTCCGGGTGCGCGCCACCCGATCACGGTGATCGCCGACCAGGTGGCCGATGTCTTCGTCGGCATGGGCTGGCAGGTCGCCGAGGGCCCCGAAGTGGAGACCGAGCACTTCAATTTCGACGCGCTGAACTTCCTGCCCGATCATCCCGCGCGGTCCATGCAGGACACCTTCTACGTCGCGCCGGAGGGCTCCCGTCAGGTGCTGCGCACCCATACCTCGCCGGTCCAGGTGCGTTCGATGCTCACTCGGGATCTGCCGATCTACGTGGTCTGTCCGGGCCGGACCTTCCGCACCGACGAGCTCGACTCGACCCACACCCCGGTCTTCCATCAGGTGGAGGGTCTGGCGGTGGACAAGGGCCTGACGATGGCCCATCTGCGCGGCACACTCGAGGCATTCGCCCGCGCGCTGTTCGGTCCCGAGACCACCACCCGGATGCGTCCCAACTACTTCCCGTTCACCGAGCCGTCGGCCGAAGTCGACGTCTGGTTCCCGGCGAAAAAGGGCGGTCCCGGCTGGGTCGAGTGGGGCGGTTGCGGCATGGTGAACCCGAATGTGTTGCGCGCCAGCGGAATCGACCCCGACGAGTACTCCGGCTTCGCCTTCGGGATGGGCTTGGAGCGCACCCTGCAGTTCCGCAACGACATCACCGACATGCGTGACATGGTCGAGGGTGACGTCCGCTTCACCCAGCCCTTCGGCCCGGCCATCTGACCCGGCCGCACACCCACACGCCACACCCACACGCCACACCCCTTTCGAATCGAGCTAGAGGAACGATGCGAGTACCACAGTCCTGGCTGACCGAAGTCCTCCGACATGGTGATCCGCAGTGGTCGGCCACCACAGCGCAGATCGACGAGGGTTTCGTCCGGGTGGGTTTCGAGATCGAGGATGTCGAACCGCTGCCGGAGATCACCGGCCCGCTGGTGATCGGCCGCGTCGACGAGATCGAGGAGCTCACCGGATTCAAGAAGCCCATCCGTTTCTGCCAGGTCGACGTGGGTGAGGCTGCTGATCGTGGAATCGTCTGCGGGGCAAGGAACTTCCAGGTCGGCGATCTCGTGGTGGTGGCACTGCCGGGCGCGGTGCTGCCCGGCGGGTTCGCGATCGCGGCACGTCAGACCTATGACCACATCTCCGACGGCATGATCTGCTCGGTCTCCGAACTGGGGATCGGCGAGGATCATTCGGGGATCCTGGTGCTGCCCCGGGAATCAGCGCAGCCCGGCGCGGATGCGCGCGAGGTGCTCGGTCTGGGCGACGTGGCGATCGACGTCAACGTCACACCCGATCGCGGCTATGCATTCTCGGTGCGCGGGCTGACCCGCGAACTCGCGTCGAGTTTCGAGACGGCCTTCGTCGATCCGGCCGCCGAACCGGGTGCCCGTGGCACCGGTGAGGCTTATCCGGTGTCGGTGGATCACTCCACCGGCGCGACCCGCTACTGCGCGGCCGTGATCACCGGGGTCGACACCACCGCCGTCACGCCGTGGTGGATGCGTAAGCGTCTCTACATCGCCGGGATGCGTCCGATCTCGCCCGCGGTGGACGTCACCAACTACGTGATGCTCGAGATCGGGCAACCGCTGCACGCCTTCGACAAGGATAAACTCGACGGCGCGATCGCGGTGCGCAGGGCCGTGGCTGGGGAGACGCTCGACACCCTCGACGGCGTCACCCGGACCCTCACGGCCGAGGATGTGGTGATCGCCGACCAGAGCGGTCCGATCGCGCTCGCGGGTCTCATGGGCGGTGCCACCACCGAGGTGTCGGATGCGACCACCGACATCGTGCTCGAGGCCGCCACCTTCGACCAGTTCGAGGTCTTCCGTTCGGGGAAGCGCCACAAGCTCAGCACCGAGGCGAGCCGTCGTTTCGAGCGTGTGGTCGACCCGGCGCTGCCGGTGACCGCGCTGCGCCGGGCGATCGAGCTGCTCACCTCGATCGCCGGGGGAACAGCCGACACGTCGATCACCGATGTCGGCGACATCGCCACGCCGGCCTCACTCGACATGCCCGCGGATCTGCCGGATCGCACCGCGGGTATCGAGTACCCGCCGGAAACGTCGCGTCGCCGGCTCGAAGAGGTCGGGTGCACGGTGTCGGGGACGGCCGTACTCACCGTCACGCCGCCGACGTGGCGCCCCGACCTCAAGCAGAAGGCCGATCTGATCGAGGAGGTGCTGCGGCTCGAGGGCCTGGAGAACATTCCGCCGGTCGTCCCACGCGCCACCGGTGGCACCGGTCTGACCCCCGCACAGCGACGTCGCCGCTCCATCGGCAAGACACTGGCCGCCGACGGGTTCATCGAGGTGCTGCCGTACCCGTTCATCTCCTCGCAGGTGTTCGACCAGTGGGGTCTGGATGCCGAGGACCCGTGGCGTGAGACCGTCCGCGTGCTCAACCCGTTGGAGTCCGACCGCGCCGAACTCAACACGACGCTGCTGCCGGGACTGCTGGAGATGATGTCGCGCAACATCAGTCGCGGTCAGCGCGACCTGGCGCTGTATGCGATCGGTCAGGTCGTGTTCAACGGACCCGATGTCACGCCGATCCCGGCGTTGCCGGTGGACCGCCGGCCCGCTCCGGAGGAGATCGCGGCGTTGATGCAGTCGCTACCCGCCCAGCCGCTGCATGTCGCCGGCGTGCTCGCGGGGCTGCGCGAACCGGCCGGACCGTGGGGCCCGGGACGTCCGGCCGACGCCGCCGACGTGTTCGAAGCGGTTCGACTGGTCGGCGAGGCCGCCGGGATCGAACTGGTCTTGCGGCAGGGGCGTCGACTGCCCTGGCATCCGGGTCGCTGTGCGGAGATCGTCGTGGATGGCGGGAACTCCGCGGAAGTCGTCGGCTGGGCGGGTGAACTCCATCCGGCGGTACTCGAGCAGGGCAATCTGCCGCCGAGGAGCTGCGCCTTCGAGATCGACGTCGATGCGCTGCCCATCGTCGAACGTCTTCCCGCGCCGCGCATCTCGGCGTTCCCGCCGGTACTGCAGGATGTGGCGGTCGTGGTCGACGCCGACGTGCCGGCCGCAGCTGTCTCGGCTGCGCTGGCCGACGGCGCGGGGGAGTTGCTCGAGGAGATCACCTTGTTCGATGTGTTCACCGGTGAGCAGCTCGGTGAGGGGCTCAAGTCGCTGGCGTTCTCGCTGCGCTTCCGCGCACCCGATCGCACCCTCACCGAAGGAGACGCGAACGAGGCCAGAATGGCGGCGGTGGACCGCGCGGGGGCGCTGGTGGGGGCGCGTCTGCGTTGACAGGGGCGGATTCCTGACAAGGGGCGATTCCTGACAGCGGCGATTCCTGACAGGGGCGAATTCCGCGCGCACCCCATGCATGAATGAACTTGCGTCGTCCTGCATAATGAATCACATGACGACGACAGTGGCGTTGGCGGGTGCGAGCGGATACGCAGGTGGGGAGATCCTGCGCCTGCTCCTCGGACACCCGCGCTATGCGGCCGGTGAGTTGACGATCGGTGCACTCACCGCCGGTGGCAATGCGGGCACACAGCTCGGTGATCATCACCCGAACCTGCTCCCATTGTCCGACCGTGTGCTCGAGGAGACCACTCCGGAGGTTCTCGCCGGACATGACGTGGTGTTCCTGGCACTGCCGCACGGTGCGTCGGGACCGATCGCCGACGCGCTGCCCCCGGCGACATTGGTCATCGACTGCGGTGCCGACTTCCGCCTCGCCGATGCCGACGAGTGGGAGCACTACTACGGCGGTCGACATGCCGGGACGTGGCCGTATGGACTGCCGGAGATCCCCGGCAACCGGGACGTCCTCGCCGGCGCCTCCCGTATCGCCGTCCCCGGGTGCTATCCCACGGTGTCGATCCTGTCGCTGCTGCCCGCTCTCGCGGCCGGGGTGGTGGAGCCGCATGTGGGTGTCGTGGGTGTCAGTGGCACGTCGGGGGCCGGGCGCTCACCGAAGGTCGATCTGCTGGCCTCGGAGGTGATGGGTTCGGCTCGCGCCTACGGCGTCGGCGGCGTGCATCGGCACACCCCGGAGATCTCCCAGGCGCTCTCGGCGGCCGCGGGTAACGAGGTGTCGGTGTCGTTCACCCCGGTTCTCGCGCCGATGTCGCGCGGCATCCTCGCGACCTGTACGGCGCGGACCACGGCGTCGGGCGAGGAGATCCGCGCCGTCTACGAGAAGGCCTACGCCGACGAACACTTCATCCACCTGCTGCCCGTCGGCAAGCTCCCCGCGACGAGCTCGGTACTCGGGTCCAACGCGGTGCAGCTCGCTGTGACCGTCGACGAGCGCGCACACACGATGGTCGCCGTGGGTGCGATGGACAATCTGACCAAGGGCACCGGCGGAGCTGCGGTGCAGTCGATGAATCTCGCACTCGGCTGGGATGAAGCCGAGGGTCTGACCACAGTGGGAGTTGCACCATGACTGAACTCAGTGCCGCCCAACCTGATTCGGCCACACCGGACGCATGGGTGTCGGGGCCGGGCTACCGGCTGACCCGCACTCAGGGTGTGACCGCACCGGCGGGCTTCCGTGCCGCGGGTCTCGCCGCCGGCATCAAGGCCTCCGGGAAGCCGGACCTGGCGCTGGTGCTCAACGAGGGCCCGGAGTACGCAGCTGCCGGGGTGTTCACGCGAAACCAGGTCAAGGCGGCTCCGGTGAAATGGAGCAAGCAGGTCGTCGAGTCGACCGGCCGGCTGCGTGCGGTCGTCCTCAACTCCGGTGGCGCCAATGCGTGCACCGGACCACTGGGCTTCCAGGACACCCATGCGACCGCTGAGGCGGTGGCCGCGCAACTGAGCAACTGGGGTACCGAGACCGGCGCGATCGAGGTCGCCGTGTGCTCGACCGGGTTGATCGGCGATCGGCTGCCGATGGACAAGGTGCTCGCCGGGGTCACCGAGATCGTGCACGACATGGGTGGTGGACTCTCCGGTGGCACCGATGCCGCTTACGCGATCATGACCACCGACACCGTGCCGAAACAGGCTGCACTCCATCATGATTCGGGCTGGAACGTGGGTGCGATGGCGAAGGGTGCCGGCATGATGGCGCCGTCGCTGGCCACGATGCTCGTGGTGCTCACCACCGATGCGCATGTGGATGCGGCCGCACTCGACGCCGCGCTGCGCGCAGCGACCGCGGCGACCTTCGATCGCCTGGACATCGACGGCTCGACCTCGACCAACGACACTGTGCTGCTCCTGAGTTCGGGTGCCAGCGAAAAGGTTCCGACCCAGGATCAACTCGACGCCGCCATCAGGGCGGTCTGCGACGACATCGCCGCGCAACTGGCCGCTGACGCCGAGGGCGTGACCAAACGGGTCACCGTCACCGTCGGCGGGGCGCGGTCGGAGGACGAGGCGCTCGTGGCCGCCCGCACGATCGCCCGCGACAGCCTGGTCAAGACCGCACTGTTCGGATCCGATCCCAACTGGGGCCGCGTGCTGGCCGCGGTGGGGATCGCGCCGGTGCAGATGGATCCCGAGCGCATCTCGGTGTCGTTCAACGGATATCCGGTGTGCGTCGACAGCTGTGGAGTACCCGGAGCGCGTGAGGTCGATCTGTCCGGTGCCGACATCGCCATCGAGGTGTATCTGGCCGCCGGGGACGCTCGGGCGAGTATCCGGACCACCGATCTCTCACACGCCTATGTCGAAGAGAACTCGGCCTATTCGTCATGACCGCATCCGACACGACCGGCCACGATCCGGCGGCGATCGCGGCATTGACTGCCGCCGACAAGGCCCACGTGCTGAGCGAGGCGCTGCCCTGGCTGCAGCGATTCGCCGGACGCATCGTGGTGGTCAAATACGGTGGCAACGCGATGGTCGACGATCAGCTGAAGGCGGCGTTCGCCTCGGACATGGTCTTCCTGCGCACCTGCGGGATCCATCCGGTGGTGGTGCATGGCGGAGGGCCGCAGATCAGCGCGATGCTCGCGCGTCTGGGCATGACCGGCGAGTTCCGCGGGGGGTTCCGTGTGACCACACCGGAGACCATGGACGTGGTGCGCATGGTCCTGTTCGGGCAGGTGGGTCGCGAACTGGTCGGGCTGATCAACGCCCACGGCCCCTATGCGGTCGGGATCTCCGGTGAGGATGCGCACCTGTTCACCGCCACTCGCCGCGACGTGATGGTCGACGGCGTTCCCACCGACATCGGACTCGTCGGCGATGTCACCTCGGTCAACCCGACCGCCGTCACTGATCTCATCGCGGCCGGCCGGATCCCGGTGGTCTCCACCATCGCCCCCGATGCCGACGGCGTGGTGCACAACATCAACGCCGACACCGCCGCGGCGGCACTCGCGGCGGCACTCGGCGCCGAGAAGCTGGTGATGCTGACCGATGTGGAGGGTCTCTACACCGACTGGCCCGACCGGGCATCGCTCGTCTCGTCGATCGACGTCGACGCGCTCGAGTCGCTCATACCGAGTCTGGACTCGGGGATGGTCCCCAAGATGGAGGCCTGCGCGCGTGCGGTTCGTGACGGCGTCCCGCGTGCCCACGTGATCGACGGTCGCGTACCGCATTCGATGCTGCTGGAATTGTTCACCTCCGAGGGGGTGGGCACGATGGTCACGCCCGAACCCCTTGCGGCGCCTGCCGGCGAGGCGCCCGATGCCGCTGATGCTGCTGCCCCCGACGACGTGAAGGTGCTGTGATGTCTTCCTCGAATTCGACTTTCCCCACGACCGCTGCCTCGCAATCGAACTCGGTTGGGGACTCGGACGTGACGCTGTCGCAGCGGTGGGATCACTCACTGATGCACAACTACGGCACCCCGCCGGTGACCCTCGTGTCCGGTCGCGGCGCGGTGGTTCGCGACGACACCGGACGCGAGTACCTCGACCTGCTCGGAGGGATCGCCGTCAACGCACTCGGCCACGCCGACCCGGATCTGATCGAAGCGGTGACCACCCAGATGTCGACGCTGGGCCATGTGTCCAATCTCTACGTCAGCGAACCCGTCGTGGCGTTGGCCGAGGCGCTGCTGGAACGGTTCGGGCATCCGGGCCGGGCATTCTTCTGCAATTCCGGTGCCGAGGCGAACGAGGCCGCGTTCAAGATCGCCCGGCGTACCGGCCGTCCGCAGATCATCGCCGCCGAGCGGGCCTTTCACGGTCGCACGATGGGCGCGTTGGCGATGACCGGGCAGCCCGCCAAACGTGAACCCTTCGAACCGATGCCACCGGGGGTCACGTTCGTGCCCTACGGCGACGTCGAGGCGCTCGAGGCCGCGGTGACCGACCAGACCGCCGCAGTGATCCTCGAACCGATCCTCGGCGAGGCGGGCGTGGTGGTGCCGCCGAACGACTACCTCGCCGCGGCCCGCACGATCACGGCGCAGCGCGGAGCACTGCTCATTCTCGACGAGGTGCAGACCGGGGTGGGGCGCACCGGGTCGTTCTTCGCCCACCAGACCGCGGGGGTGACCCCCGACGTGGTCACGATGGCGAAGGGGCTGGGTGGCGGATTGCCGATCGGTGCATGTCTGGCGACCGGTCCGGCGGCCGAACTCCTCGAACCCGGACAGCACGGGACGACCTTCGGCGGCAACCCGGTGGTCGCAGCAGCAGCGCTGGCCGTACTCGAACAGATCGATCGGCGTGAGTTGCTCGATCACGTGGCGAGTGTGGGAAAGCGTCTGGCGACCGGCATCGAGAACAGCGGACACCCGCTCACCGACCACGCCCGAGGGGCCGGCCTGCTGCTGGGTGTCGTTCTCACCGAACCGATCTCCGCCCGCGTCGAGGCGGCCGCCCGCGATCACGGCTTCCTGATCAACGCACCTGCCGCCGACGTGATCCGGCTTGCCCCACCACTGATCCTCTCCGAGGATCAGGCCGACTCATTCGTCGCCGCGTGGCCGTCGATTCTCGACGACGCGGCACAGTCCTCCGGAAAGGGGCAGTGATGACCCGACATTTCCTCCGTGACGACGACCTGACCCCCCAGGAGCAGGCCGAGGTGCTCGCGCTCGCCGCCGAGGTGAAGCGCTCGCCGTTCGCCCACCGGCCGCTCGAGGGGCCCCGGGGCATCGGGGTGCTGTTCGACAAGAACTCCACCCGCACCCGGTTCTCCTTCGAACTCGGGGTGGCCCAGCTCGGCGGTCACGCGGTGGTCGTCGACAGCGGCAGCACACAACTCGGTCGCGAGGAGACCCTGGCCGACACCGGACGCGTGCTGTCACGGTTCGTCGAGGCGATTGTGTGGCGCACCTACGGTCAGGAACGTCTCGAGGAGATGGCGGCCGCCGCGTCGGTGCCGGTGGTCAATGCGCTGTCCGATGAGTTCCACCCGTGTCAGGTGCTCGCCGACCTGCAGACGGTGATCGAACACAAGGGGCGCATCGCGGGACTCACGATGACCTACCTCGGCGATGGCGCCAACAACATGGCGCACTCGCTGATGCTGGGCGGCGCGACCGCAGGGATGAACGTGATCGTCAGCGCACCTTCGGGTTTCGATCCTGATCCGGACGTCGTCACCGCTGCCACCAAGATCGGTGCACAGACCGGCGCGTCGGTGCTGGTGGAGTCCGACCCGGTCGCAGCGGTCGACGGAGCCGATGTGGTGGTCACCGACACCTGGGTGTCGATGGGCCAGGAGGACGACGGCAAGGACCGCGCGGCGCCGTTCGTGCCGTATCAGGTCAACGCCGAACTGCTCGGACATGCCGCGCAGGATGCGATCGTTCTGCACTGCCTGCCGGCCCACCGTGGTGAGGAGATCTCCGACGAGGTGATCGACGGACCGCGCAGCGTGGTGTTCGACGAGGCCGAGAACCGGCTGCATGCCCAGAAGGCGCTGCTGATCTGGTTGTTGGCCAACCAATGAGCGCCTCACCCGAGACCGGGGCCTCGGTGTCCCGGCTGGCCGCCACACGGGCCGGCAGACATGCGCGCATCGTCGAATTGCTCTCCGCGCACCCGGTGCGCTCGCAGACCGAGTTGCAGTCACTGCTCGCGGCCGAGGGCATCGAGGCCACCCAGGCCACGCTGTCGCGCGACCTCGACGAGCTGGGCGCGGTCAAACTCCGCGCCGCGGACGGGGGAGCGGGGGTGTATGTGGTCCCTGAGGACGGCTCCCCGGTGCGGGGTGTGTCGGGAGGGACCGATCGCCTGTCGCGGCTGCTCGCCGAGTTGCTGGTGTCCACCGACGCGAGTGGCAACCTCGCGGTGCTGCGCACCCCGCCGGGCGCGGCGCACTACCTCGCTAGTGCGCTGGACCGGGCCAGCTTGCCCGAGGTGATGGGAACCATCGCTGGGGATGACACCATTCTGGTGGTGGCCCGTGAACCGGCAGACGGCGCCGGCGTCGCCGCGATCATCGAGGGGCTGGTGTGAACGACGACCACAACCGCGAGGCAGTGTGTGCACCGAGGCATCCGACCGGCCCGACACCCACGCCGAAGAGACTTTGATACAACACGACATCGCTTCGAATAGCCGCAAGCGTCGAACACAATGCACAGGGAGAAATAGTCATGGCTGAACGCGTCGTCCTCGCATACTCGGGAGGACTCGACACCTCGGTTGCCATCAGCTGGATCGGCAAGGAGACCGGCAAGGAGGTCGTCGCGGTGGCGATCGACCTCGGTCAGGGCGGCGAGGACATGGAGGTCGTGCGTCAGCGTGCGCTCGACTGCGGTGCGGTCGAATCGGTGGTCGTCGACGCGCGCAACGAGTTCGCCGACGAGTACTGCCTGCCGACCATCAAGTCCAACGCGCTCTACATGAATCGCTACCCGCTCGTCTCGGCGATCAGCCGGCCGCTGATCGTCAAGCACATCGTCGCCGCCGCACGCGACCACGGTGGCACCGTGGTCTCGCACGGCTGCACCGGCAAAGGCAACGACCAGGTGCGCTTCGAGGTCGGATTCAACTCGCTGGCACCCGATCTCGACGTCATCGCGCCGGTGCGTGACTACGCCTGGACCCGCGAGAAGGCGATCTCGTTCGCGCAGGAGAACGAGATCCCGATCAACGTGACCAAGAAGTCGCCGTTCTCGATCGACCAGAACGTGTGGGGGCGTGCTGTGGAGACCGGCTTCCTCGAGGACCTGTGGAATGAGCCGACCAAGGACGTCTACAGCTACACCGAGGACCCGACGGTCAACTTCAACGCCCCCGACGAGTTGATCATCACCTTCGACAAGGGTCGCCCCATCGCGATCGACGGTCGCCCGGTCAGCGTGCTCGAGGCGATCCAGGAGCTCAACCGTCGCGCCGGCGCCCAGGGCGTCGGACGTCTCGACGTGGTCGAGGACCGGCTCGTCGGCATCAAGAGCCGTGAGGTCTACGAGGCGCCGGGCGCGATGGTGCTCATCCGTGCCCACGAGGAGCTCGAGCACGTCACCCTCGAACGTGAGCAGGGACGTTTCAAGCGCCACATCGACCAGCAGTGGGCCGAGCAGGTCTACGACGGACTCTGGTACTCGCCGCTGAAGCGTTCTCTCGACGCCTTCGTCAACGACACGCAGGAGCATGTGTCCGGCGAGATCCGGCTGGTGCTGCACGGCGGTTCGATCATCGTCAACGGCCGCCGCAGCCAGGAGTCGCTCTACGACTTCAACCTCGCCACCTACGACGAGGGCGACAGCTTCGACCAGTCCAACGCCAAGGGCTTCGTGCAGTTGCACGGCCTGTCGTCGAAGATCGCCGCGAGGCGGGATCTCGACCTGTGACATCTCGACAGCAGGAGGGCGGCGCCGCCGGCACCCCCGGTGCCCCGAACGGCACCGGCACCCCTGGTGCCGCGCACGGCACGAACGAGGGATCGTTGTGGGGCGGCCGATTCGCCGATGGCCCGGCCGCGGCGATGGCGGCGTTGAGCAAGTCCACCCAGTTCGACTGGGTGCTCGCGCCCTACGACATCCGCGCCTCCAAGGCACATGCGGTGGTGCTCAACCGTGCGGGTCTGCTGACCGACGACGATCTGGTCGCGATGCATACCGGCCTCGACCGGCTGGCCGCCGACGTGGCATCGGGTGAATTCGCGCCGGCCCCCACCGACGAGGACGTCCACGGCGCCCTCGAACGAGGCCTCATCGAGCGGGTCGGCCCGCAGGTCGGCGGGCGGTTGCGCGCGGGCCGCTCGCGTAACGATCAGGTCGCCACGCTGTTCCGGATGTGGCTGCGCGACGCGATGAAGCGGGTCGGCTCGGGCGTTCTCGACGTGGTCGAGTCGCTCGCCGGTCAGGCCCGCACCAACATCGACGTCGTGATGCCCGGCAAGACGCATCTGCAAGCGGCGCAGCCCATCCTGCTGTCACATCACCTGCTCGCCCACGCGCAGCCGCTGCTGCGGGACGTGACTCGGATCTTCGACCTCGACGCCCGCACCGCGGTCTCGCCGTACGGTTCGGGTGCGCTGGCCGGTTCGTCGCTGGGGCTCGACCCCGAGGCGATCGCCGCCGATCTGGGTTTCGATGCCGCCGCCGCCAATTCGATCGATGCGACCGCCTCCCGCGATTTCGCCGCCGAGGCGGCGTTCGTGCTGGCGATGATCGCGGTCGACCTGTCACGGCTGGCCGAGGACGTGATCCTGTGGACCACGTCGGAATTCGGCTACGCGACGCTGGCCGACGCCTGGTCGACCGGCAGTTCGATCATGCCGCAGAAGAAGAATCCTGACGTCGCCGAACTGACGCGCGGCAAGTCGGGTCGCCTGATCGGCAACCTGGCCGGGTTGCTCGCCACACTCAAGGCCCAGCCGTTGGCCTACAACCGTGATCTGCAGGAGGACAAGGAACCGGTCTTCGACTCGGTCGCGCAACTCGAACTGCTGCTGCCGGCGGTCGCCGGGATGGTCGCCACCCTCACATTCCATCCCGAGCGGATGGAGGAGCTGGCCCCCGCGGGGTTCACCCTTGCCACCGATATCGCCGAATGGCTTGTGCGCCAAGGCGTCCCGTTCCGTGTCGCCCATGAGGTGGCCGGGGCCAGCGTACGTGCCGCCGAAGAGCGCGGTGTGGGTCTGGCTGATCTCGACGACGATACGCTGGCCGCCATCGACGAACATCTGACGCCGGAGGTGCGCGAGGTGCTGACCGTGCGCGGTTCCATCGGCTCGCGCGATGCGCACGGCGGGACCGCCCCGGCGCGGGTGACCGAGCAACTCGATGAGGTCGTGGCCACAGTGCGGGGGTTCCGCGACCGGATGTGACAACGACCGTTAGAGTGATTGCGGTCACCATGCATCGTCGCGAGAGGGGACTTCGTGATCGGGCCGGTATCGGCGTCACTGCACCGCTTGGCCGGCCGCGCGCTGGCAACAGCTCAGAACGGACTCGAGGTGGTTCGCTTCGGCGGTCTGCGCACCGAGACGTCGGCGGCACCGTTTCGCGTCGAGGAGACGCGGTCGATGTTCCGGTTGCGCCGCTACTTCCCCGACCAGTGCCACGGCGGGCCCCAGGTGATCCTGGTGCCGCCGATGATGGTGTCGGCCAATGTCTACGACATCAACACCGAGCAGGGTGCGGTCACGATCCTGCACGACGCCGGGATCGATCCCTGGGTGGTCGACTTCGGTTCCCCCGATCACGAGGTCGGCGGGATGGAGCGCACCCTCACCGATCACGTGGTCGCGGTGTCGGATGCGGTGGATATCGTCATCGAGGCTACGGGCGTGCCCGCAGTGCACCTCGGCGGCTACTCACAGGGCGGGATGTTCGTCTATCAGGTTGCCGCACTGCGCCGTTCAGCGGGGATCGCCGGGATCGTCACCTTCGGCGCCCCTGTCGACGTGCTGGCGGGACTGCCGCTGGGGCTGCCGGCGGGACTCGTGGTTCCGATGGCGCGGCTACTCGCCGACAACGTGTTCAACCGACTGTGGATCACCGGGTGGATGGCCAAGACCGGTTTCCAGCTGCTCGACCCGATCAAGACGGTGCAGTCGCGTATCGATTTCCTGCGTCAGCTTCACGATCGAGATGCACTTTTGGCGAGGGAAGATCAGCGCCGCTTCCTCGAACGCGAGGGGTGGGTGGCCTATTCGGGGCCGGCGGTCGCGGAGCTGCTGCGACAGTTCGTGGCCCACAACCGCATGGTCTCCGGCGGGTTCACCGTCGGAGACCGGATGGTCACGTTGGCCGAGATCACCTCCCCGGTGCTGGCGTTCCTCGGTGATGCCGACGACATCGGACAGCCGGTTGCGGTGCGTGGCGTGGTGCGCGCGGCTCCTCGTGCACAGGTCTACGAATCCGTCTTGCCGACAGGCCATTTCGGACTGGTTGTCGGCTCGACGGCGAAATCGCAGACCTGGCCGCGCGCCGCGGCGTGGATCAACTGGTTGTCATCGGACGGAGACAAACCGACCGATGTCCAGCCGATGGTCGAGATCCCCGACGACGAACGCGGGCAATCGGGTATCTCGGTCCCGGCGCGGGTGGTCCACGGCGTCGGGACGCTCACCGAGGTCGCGGCCGGACTCGCCGCCGAGACGGCCGGTGGTGCGGTGGTCCTGCGAGACACCGGGCGGGCGGTGGCCGCCGAGGCGGTGCGCACCCTGCCGAGACTGTTCCGACTCGGCTCGCTACAGCCCAGCACACGCATCTCGCTCGGACGGCTCATGTCCGATGCCGCTCACCGCCGTCCCGACGAGGAACTGCTGGTCTTCGCGGACAGGGTGCTCACCCATCGGCAGGTGAACGAACGGGTCGACAACGTCGTCGCCGGTCTGATCGCCTCCGGGATCCGGCCCGGTCAGCACGTCGGGTTGCTCATGGAACCGCGACCGAGCGGAATGGTCGCACTCGCCGCACTGTCTCGACTGGGCGCGGTCGGGGTGGTGCTGGCCCCGGTCCGCGACCTGGCGCAGATGCTGCAGATGACCGACTGCACCGCGGTCATCGTCGACCCCGAACACCTCGCCGAGGTCACCGAACACAGCGAACGAGTGCTCGTTCTGGGCGGTGGAAGCCGTGTCGGCCATGGCAATCCGGCCGGGCCGGCTGCGAACGGGTCCAGCGCATCCGGTTCACGGTCGCCGATACGCGCCCATGTCGTCGACATGGAGCAGATCGATCCGCAGTCGGTGGAACTCCCGCAGTGGTACCGGCCGGACCCGCAGCGCGCCGACGAACTCGCCTTCATCCTGTTCACGCGGCGCAACGGGCTGCTCGAACGCTGGCCCATCTCCAACTACCGCTGGGCGTTCTCGGCATACGGCTCCGCCTCGGCTGCATCGCTGAACGTCCACGACACGATCCTGTCGTTCGGTCCGTTGCATCACGCGGCCGGACTGCTGACGATCCTGGGTGCTGCGTTGGTCGGAGGGTCACGCATCGCGATGTCGTCGGAACCGACGGGCCGCCGTCGCATGTCCGAGGAGGTGCAGCGCTACGGCGTGACCGTGGTGTCCTACACCTGGTCGGTGCTCGAAGACGTGATCAGGTCGCCGGAGCTGACCCTGGATGCCCACAGTCCGATCAGGCTGTTCATGGGGTCTGGGCTGCCCACTGGTTTGTGGGAGGAGATCGCCGACCGGTTCCCCCGCGCCCGGGTGCTCGAGTTCTTCGCGACCTCGGACGGATCGGTGATGATCGGCAACGTCAGCGGCACCAAGATCGGTAGTATGGGCAAGCCGCTCCCCGAGACGAACGCGGTGCGCATCGCAGCGTTCGACGCCGACTCCGAACGGCTGCTCACCGACGCCGACGGATTCGTCCGTGAGGCGAGGGCCGATGAGACCGGTTTGATGCTGGCCCGTCCACGCGTTGCGAGCCCCGGGGCGACTGCGCTGCGTAACGCCTTCAGTCGCGGCGACACCTGGGTGTCGACCGGTGTCCTGGCAGCTCGAGATGTCGACGGTGACCTCTGGTATCGCGGTAACACCGCCAGCGTCATCCGCAGCTGCGACGGCGTCGTCTTCCCGCAGCCGATGATCGACGCGCTGTCGTCCTCGCCGGTGATCGGACGTGTCGCGGTCTACGGATACGGGCCGGCGGGATCCGAACTGGCCGTGGCGGTGGTCACGCCACGACGTGCCGACGGACAGTCCGCCGCGGGCTGGCCGACGGTCGCCGCGTTGCGTACGGCGCTGGCTGCTCTGCAGAGCAGCCAGCGGCCGCACATCGTGTGGGCGGTCGACGAGATCGACCTCACGGAGTCCTACCGTCCCACCGCCGAGCGGTTCCGCATGGCCGGGCTTCCCCGGCCGGGACAGCGCGCGTGGTACCGGGGGGCCGACGGGCGCTACCGGCGCCTGACGCGCGCGGTCGCGGTGGAGCGTGGATGGTTGATGCCGCAGGAGCGCCCGGCGGCCGACGGCCGACCACAGGTCGCGCCCACCCACCGGTGAGTTCGGCGCCCGTGCGCCGCCCATCCTTCGCACGACATGCCCGCCGAGGTGACAGCAGTCCGCCGCCGTAGGCTGGGTGCGGCCGACCTGATGACCCAATGGTCACGGTGGACGACGGGCCAGAGACGAACACGACGACCACGGCGGCGACATCCGACGTGGTGGCGAAGGAGAGGGCGACGTGAGCCAGGTCGACGGACAGCAGCTCGACGAACGACTGCGGGAGCTGCTGGTGTGTCCGCAGGATCTCGGGCCGCTGCTGTATGTCGGCGATCAGCTCTACAACCCGCGACTGCGCGTGGCCTACCGCGTCGACGCCGACGGCATCCCGGTGATGCTGATCAACGAGGCACGCCCGGTCGACGACTCCGAACACGATGCTTTGCTGGCACGGGCAGCCGCGACGAAGCCGTGATCCGCGGGCTCGCGGCCGCTGCCTCCGGCGGGATCCCACCGGTGGACGCCGCGCGCGAACTGCTCGGCTGTGAACTCACCGCAGATCTCCCACCGGGGCCGGTGACGGTGCGGATCGTCGAGGTCGAGGCCTACGGGACGCCCGCAGACGGTCGGTACCCCGATCCTGCATCGCACTGCTGCCGCGGTCGCACCCCTCGCAACGCCGTGATGTTCGGACGTCCCGGACTGCTCTACGTGTACCGCTCCTACGGGATCCACCTCTGCGCGAACATCTCCGTCGGGCCGCAGGGCCAGGGCGGCGCGGTGTTGCTGCGGGGTGCCGAGATCGTCTCCGGTGCGCATGTGGTCGGTGAGCGGCGCGGTGGCGTTCCCGCTCGCGTCGCCGCGCGGGGGCCCGGCAACCTGGGGTCGGCGCTCGGTATCGGCCTGGAACACAACGGGATCGACGTGTTCGACGAACGGTCGCCGATCACTCTCGCGTCAGGTGCACGAGTGTCCGATGCCCTCGTCGCATCGGGTCCGCGGGTGGGCGTATCGGCGGGCGCAACCCGGCCGTGGCGCTTGTGGATCACCGGATCACCGGCCGTCTCGGCCTACCGCAAGGGTGCGGTCAAAGGGCGTCGACAGAGACAGACGACCGTGGCACCGGAGGCGCCCACGGCGCAGGTCCCGGCGGACCGGTGATCGCGGCACGGGGCGGATACGACAAGATGGGAACTGTGAGCGTGAGTGACTCGACAGCAACCGAGACTGCAAGCACATCGGCCACCGGCGACGTCATCGACGAACTCCAGTGGCGCGGGCTGATCGCGCAGTCGACCGATCTGGACGCTCTGCGGGCGTCGCTGGCCGAGGGCCCGATGACGCTCTATTCGGGTTTCGACCCCACCGCGCCCAGCCTGCACGCCGGTCATCTGGTCCCGCTGCTGACGTTGCGGCGTTTCCAGATCGCTGGGCATCGACCCATCGCGCTGGCCGGCGGCGCGACCGGCATGATCGGTGACCCACGCGATGTCGGCGAGCGCACCATGCAGTCGGCGGAGACCGTCGCGGAGTCGGCGGTGCGGATCGCCGGACAATTGCGGCGGTTCCTCGACTTCGGCGACGAGGCGCAGACAGATTCGCAGACCGAGGCCGGAGGTAAGGGATCCGCTCCGGGCGCCAACCTCGCGATCGAGGCCAACAACATGGAGTGGACCGGGCCGATGACGGCCATCGAATTCCTGCGCGACATCGGCAAGCATTTCTCGGTGAACGTGATGCTCGCGCGCGACACAGTGCGGCGTCGGCTCGAGGCCGACGGGATGAGCTACACCGAGTTCAGTTACATGCTCCTGCAGGCCAACGACTTCGTCGAACTCAGCCGACGTCACGAATGCCGGCTGCAGATCGGAGGTTCCGACCAGTGGGGCAACATCGTTGCCGGTGTCGATCTGGGACGTCGGCTGTCCACGCCGACCCTGCACGCACTGACTGTGCCGCTGGTGACCTCGTCGGACGGCAAGAAGTTCGGCAAGTCCACGGGCGGCGGTTCGCTGTGGCTGGATCCGGAGATGACCAGTCCATACGCCTGGTACCAGTATTTCGTGAACACCGCCGACGCCGACGTGGTGCGGTACCTGAAGTGGTTCACCTTCCTCGATCAGGCCGAGATCGCCGAGCTCGAGAAGGCTACCGAGGAGACACCACATCTGCGGCTCGCCCAGAAGCGTCTTGCCGCGGAGATGACCACACTCATACATGGTGCCGATGCGACGAAGGCCGTGGAGTTGGCCAGTCAGGCACTCTTCGGGCGCGCCGATATCGCCGAACTCGATGAACGCACTCTGCAGGCAGCACTGTCGGAGACCGAGATCGCCGACTTCTCCGGCACGCCGCCGACCATCGTCGAGCTTCTGGTGGGCACCGGACTCGCCGATGGCAACAAGGCTGCTCGTCGGACGGTCTCCGAGGGTGGGGCATACGTCAACAACGTCAAGGTGACCGACGAGGCCTGGACGCCGTCGCCGGACGATCTGCTGCACGGGTCATGGCTGGTGATCCGGCGCGGGAAGCGCAACTTCGCCGGCGCACGCATCTCCGCGTAGCCCGGTGCTTTAACACACTGCAAGGCGCTGATCAGGCGATTTGACGCGGTGTTCTCGCCTGTGTAACTTTCTCTTCGCACCGCACGGCGGGGGAAACCCCGGGCCGAGAGATTGGCCCGGGATTTTGTTACCGCTGCGTGGGGCACCGAGATTTGAGCCTTGCCGCTGGATGTGGCAAGCTTGTTCGGTCCAGTCGCTACCTCGCGACGACTTCGCCGTTCGAATCCGCACAGCGGATTTGCGGCCAGGCCGCCAAGTGTGTACGCTGGAAGAGTTGCTCCGGAGACGGGGTGACGGTGATAATACAGCTCTTGTGCTGCGGCTGGCGTGTGCTGGTTGGTGGTGTGGGGGTGTGTGTTCTTTGAGAACTCGATAGTGTGTTTGGTTGTTTTGTTGATGCCACATTTTTTTGCTGGCGTTGACTTTTTGTGCGGCCATGGTTTGCCTGGTTGGTGGTTGTGGCCGCGTTTTTTGATTTTATGTCAGTTTTTTGTTTTTTTGGTTGGGGTTTTGATTCTCCAGTTTGTGTTGAAATGGCTGCCGGCTCTTGTGGGTTTCGATCTGTGTGGGGTTGGTGGTGG
>NZ_BMGC01000033.1 GCF_014639795.1 Gordonia jinhuaensis
GAGAACTCGCGGCGCCGGATACGATTCCACTGCACCCGCGCCCAGCGGGCCAACATCCAGCAATTCCACTGCTGAGCAGTGCCCGGCTAACTTCGAAGAGCCGCATTACCCCCGCCGGGTGGTACCCGGACCCGAGTGGCGCCCCCGGTCAGCGCTACTTTGACGGCACTCAGTGGACTGAGCACTTCAACCCTCAGGTGCCGCTGAATCAAACCTCGATTTCCGGTAAGCAGGTCGCCCAACGATCGCTTTGCCAGAACAAGATGAGCTCCGGAAGAAGCGCAAGCGTTTTTGGATAGTGATCGGTGTCATCGCAGTGTTCATTGTGGTGATCATCTCGGTAAACTCCGGCAACAATTCCAAACAGGCACCAGAGGCGAATTCGAGTACAGCACCGTCGGCAAAAGGCGTTATACCAGTCGCCACCGCAACGCCGCCACCCACGCCAGCCGCACAGTCGACAGATCGAACGCCCGCGCTCGTACCCTTCGGTCAGGAGGCGCGGGATGGAAAGTTCGCCTTCGTCGTAACCGGCCTACGGTACACAGACACCGTAGGGGACACCGACTACGAGTGGTCTGGCGAGAAGGCACAGGGAACCTATGCGATCGTCGCGGTGACGATAACCAACGTCGGAGACGAGCCCAGAACCTTCAGCGGCGGAAATCAGTACCTGTACGACGCTGCGGGCAGAAGGTTCGGAGACAGCACCGCCGCCGAGATCGACAACAGCGACGAGTCGATCTGGACAGATATAAATCCGGGGAACTCGATCAGCACTGAGATCGTATTCGACATCCCCAAGAGCACGAAGCCCACACGAATTGCAATTGCACGATTCAATGTGGTCGCGCGGCGTCTCTGCCAGTCTCAACTAATTCGGATCATAAGATCACTTCATATTCAAAAGGAAAGGTTTTCATCGATGTCCAATACTGTCCCCCCGTCGATTCCGCCTGCGCAGCCGCCGCAGGGCTACTACCCTCCGCCAACGCCACCGAAAAAGCGCCGCAAGTGGCCGTGGATTCTACTTGCGATCTTCGTTGTCATCTTCGCCGGCATCGCCAGCTGCGCAGCGCTCGTTGGCGGAGCCGTGAATTCGGTGGACAAGGAGTCCAAGAAGGTCGTAGCGGTGACCTACGAAGTGACTGGGACCTCGACAGATGGGACGATCACCTATACAGCGGGCAACCTGGACAGCGCTCAAGACACCAACCAGCAGCTTCCGTGGACCAAGACGGTGGACATCACTGGGTTGGGCAAGTTCGTCTCGCTGTCAGCCACCAGCGCGATCGATGCCGACAACGCAACCATCACTTGCACGATCAAAGTCGGCGGCAAGGTGATCTCCACACAGACCGCACACGGCGCACTGGCTTCTGCCTCCTGTAGTGGCAGCGCCAACGACTGAGGCCGCTCCCATTTCAGCTGCTCAGTGAATCAGAAACCACTGGCACTGGCACTGGCACTGGCACTGGCACTGGCACTGGCACTGGCACTGGCACTGGCACTGGCACTGGCACTGGCACTGGCACTGGCACTGGCANGCAAAAATCGTCCCCGTGAGCCGGGCGGAGGGCAATGTTCCCTCGGCGACGCTCACGGGGACGATTTTTGCCATCGGCTCTTGCCATCGCCTCTTGCGCGCGGACCTGACCGCCGGTCTCACTCCATACTCAGCGGCACACCCTCGTCGGCGAACACCTCGGCCACCCGGTCGACGATCGCATCGGAGCCCTCATGCTTGATCAGCGCTGACCGTGACCGATCACTGTGCCGCCACACGAATGCGAACGGCTCGTCGTCGGGGGTACCGAACCCGCCGCGCAGGCAATCGGCCAGTGAGTCGAGATTTTTGCCGAAGTAGCCGCCCGGGCCGTTCACCGCACGACCGATCTCCACATAAAAGGCATTGGTGGACTTGATGTTCTGCCCTTCGAGGACATAGGTGACCTGCTCGCCGGAGGTCTCGCTGTCGCTCATCTGACACCTGTCTGGTTCATCTACGACCCCACCCTGTCTGCGTCGGTCACCGCACAGAACGAGTCGTAGTGATCGGCGGTGTAGTAGTAATACTGCGGATCGCGCAGACTCCCACCACCGGTGATGATCCGGCGCGTACCGCGATTCGACGCTCCCGGCGTCTTGACCGTGTACTCGTGGTAATACCCCGACGTCTGCTTGGGTAGATGACCTTCGCGGTTCCCGAACACCACGCCGTCGTTGCGCGGATACGGGAACGGCCCGCCGGAATGGATCAGCCTGATGGTGTCGCGTCCCTGCGACGGCAGCTGGGCGACCTCGCACATCGTGATGGCGACGCCGTTGATCGTGGTCTTGGCCCCGGCCGCCGATGCGACTCCCGCTCGCACACTCTCGGCGCCCGTCGACGCGTCCGATCCGCATCCGACGAGCAGCACACAACAGGCCATGAGCGCGGCGACGACGCCCGCGATGGCCTTGCCTCGAAGAACCCTGCAGCTCACGATGACCCCGAGCCTAGCGCGGCGCGGCGGCCGCATGTCGCAGGTCGGGGCCGCGCCGCGACTACAGCGCTCCCTCGACCATCCGCGCGAGCGTCTCGGTGAGCACGTCGACACCGACGATCATGTCGTCGTCGTGGGTGAACTCGTTCTCCGCATGCGAGACGCCGTCGACGCTGGGGATGAACAGCATCACGGTGGGCACGATGTCCTTCATATTCGTCGAGTCGTGTCCGGCTCGGGTGCGCACATGCATGTGGCTGACGCCGAGATCCTCGATCACCTTGGTGGACAAGGAAACACCCTCGGGCGTGTAGGTGTGTCCCTTCCAGGTGTGCGCGAAGCGCTTCTCGATCTTCACGTCGGCGCGCACCTCGATCTCGGCGAACAGCCGATTCAGCTTCGCGTCGGCTTCCTCGAGGATGGCGTCGTCGGGTGAGCGAAGATCCATGTGCATCTCCACCTCCCGCGCGACCACCACCGGCGAGTTCGGGATCACGGTCAGCTGACCGCAGGAAGTGTGCAGATCGTCGCCGTAGGAGTCGGCGAGTTCGCGCAGTCCGACCACCACCTGAGCTGCACCGTAGAGCGCATCCTGGCGATCGGCGATCGCGGTGGCGCCGGTGTGCGCCTGATGTCCGAGCACCGACAGCTCGTATTTGTTTGCGCCCCAGGTGGAATCGACGATGCCCATGATCATGCCGGCTTTGTCGAGTTCGCGACCCTGCTCGATGTGCATCTCGGCGTAGCTGGCGATCGGCAGGAGATCGTCGTCATTGACGTGTTCGCCGGAGTCGAAGACGTCGTGCTCGCCGAGCATGTTCGCCGCACTGAGTGCCTCGAACACCGTCACGCCGGCGGAGTCCTCGGTCTCCAGCGCCACGGTGAGGGAGATCTTGCCGGTGAACACACCGCTGCCCTGCATCGACGGCTTGAAGCGCGAACCCTCCTCGTTGAACCAGTTCACCACCGCGATGTTGTTCACCACGGCTTCGGGATGGGTGTCGTAGTACCGGCGCAGCCGATCGAGGCTGTGGGCCGCCGCGAGCACGCCGTAGGCGCCGTCGTACTTGCCGCCGCGAGGCTGGGAATCCATATGCGAGCCCGCCAGCACATAGGGACGACCGGGTGCGAACTCGTAGAGGCCGAACATATTTCCCACGCGGTCGTAGGCGACGGTGAATCCCCGATCGATGAGCCACTCGGCCAACCAGCGTCGGTTCGCGATGTCCTCATCGGTTGCCGCCTGTCGTTCGACACCACCGGCGGCCGTGGCACCGAAAGCCGACATCGTGGTGAAGTCGGCGAGGAAGGCGGCATCAGCCTCCGGATTCGACGGGACGCGGATCTCGGACTCGGCCGACGGCGTGGACATCAGTTCTCCCTCTCGCTGCATGACCCGTGGTGTGCGGGCGACTGGTGCGGGCCGTGCCGACGCGCGCGCCAGACATCTGCCCGAAAACACACATCGTGCACCCGATTCGGACCCGCCGCATTTTCGGCGCCGCGGGCCGATCGAGAACCGTGACAGACTTGTTCCATGGCTTCTCATCCCATTCGCATCGGTGTGCAACTCCAACCGCAACACTCGCCCGACTACGCCAACATCCGCGACGCGGTCAGTCGCGCGGAGGATCTCGGCGTCGACGTGTTGTTCAACTGGGACCACTTCTATCCGCTCTACGGTGATCCCGACGGCGCCCATTTCGAGTGCTGGACGATGCTGGCAGCCTGGGCCGAGCAGACCACCAAGGTCGAGTTCGGTGCGCTGGTGACCTGCAACTCCTACCGCAATCCCGAACTGCTCGCCGACATGGCGCGGACCACCGACCACATCTCGGGCGGTCGCCTGATCCTGGGTATCGGGTCGGGCTGGTTCGAGAAGGATTACGACGAATACGGCTACGACTTCGGTACCGCGGGTAGTCGACTCAACGACCTCGGCGAGGCGCTGCCGCGCATCAATTCGCGGCTGTCCAAGCTCAATCCCGCCCCGACCCGGCACATCCCGGTGCTCATCGGCGGTGGCGGCGAGAAGAAGACGCTCAAATACGTGGCGCAGTATGCCGACATCTGGCACTCGTTCGTCGACATCGACGTTTACAAGCACAAGGCGTCGGTGCTCGCCGAGCACTGTGCGACCTTCGACCGCAATCCCGACGAGATCGAGCGGTCGTCGGGCCTGAAGACCGATGACGGCCTCGATCCGATGATCGCCCAGGCCAACCTGCTCGCCGATGCGGGCGTGAGTCTGTTCACCGTGGGTACCGGCGGCCCGGGATACGACCTCGAGGCCGTGGAGGCGCTGGTCGCCTGGCGCGACAAGCGCAACGGCTGACACCCTCCCGAACCCGAACGCACAGAACGCCCCGGTCAACCCAGGCCGGGGCGTTCTGCTGTCCGGCGCACGGGAACAATTCCGAGCACATACGGTTGTATTTAGATGTCCTAACTATTAGACTGACTAACCGTGCGTGAGGATGAACTGACAGATCTGGCTTCGGGTCTGCGACCACGGGTGTCGCGGCTGTATCAGATGCTGCGTCGACGTACCCCACGCCCGGAGTACTCCACGGCGCAGGCCTCGGCCCTGACCGTGCTCATCGACCACGGGCCGATGCGCATGGGCGAGCTCGCCGAACGCGAAGGGGTACGCATGCCGACGATCTCGGCACAGGTCGACGGGCTGGCCAAGATGGGGCTCGTCGAGCGGACGCCCGATCCCAGCGACCGCAGGGCCGTACTGGTCGGACTCTCCGAACACGGACGACAGGTGATCGAGAGCGTGGCCCGTTACCGCGACGAAGCGGTCCGCCAGGCACTCGAGAAGATGCCGGCCGATCAGGTCGACGCGCTCTACGCCGCGATTCCGGCGCTGACCGAACTCGAACACCAACTGGAACTACTGCGTCCGGAGACACCGGCGCACACCACATCGGAGGACTAGATGACGACAACGCAGGAAAGGACGCAGGCGCCCGGCAGCGGCGACGAGCACGCGCACCCGTCGCTACTCGACGCTTTCAAGGGCCAGCCGCGCGCGGTGTGGGTCACCGCATTCGCGGCGGTCATCGCGTTCATGGGTATCGGCCTGGTGGACCCGATCCTCAACACCATCGCCGAGGCGCTCAACGCCCCGCCGGACAAGCTGACGCTGCTGTTCGGCGTGTACATGGGCGTGCAGGTGATCGCGATGCTGCTCACCGGTTGGGCCGCTTACCGATTCGGGCCCAAGCGCACGTTGACCGTCGGCCTCATCTGCATCGTCATCGCCGCAGCCGTCTCCGCGACCGCCGGTGGCATCGACGAGCTGATCTACCTGCGCATCATCTGGGGTCTGGGCAACGCGCTGTTCATCGCGACCGCACTGGCGTTCATCGTCGGTGAGGCCAAGGGCGGACAGGCCGGAGCGATCCTGCTGTACGAGGCCGCGCTCGGCGTCGGCCTGGCCGTGGGCCCGCTGCTCGGCGCGACGCTGGGCGAGTGGACGTGGCGTGCACCGTTCGGCGGTACCGCGATCCTGATGCTGATCGGCGCCATCCTGTGTGCGTGGATGCTGCCCAAGGACAAGCCGCATCACACCCGCCCGAAGGTCGGAATCCTCGACCCGATCAAGGCACTGCGCAACCCGACCCTGCTGATCACCGGCATCGGTTCGGCCTTCTACACCGGCGCCTTCTTCACCGTCATCGCCTGGGCTCCGCTGGTGATGAAGCAGTCCCCGATCTACGCCGGCCTGATCTTCTTCGGCTGGGGTATCGCCACCGCCGTCAGCGGCGTGGTGCTCGGCCCGCGCCTGGCCAAGATCCTCGGCGAGAAGGGTGGCGTGATCCTCGCTATCGCCGCCTACGCCGTGATCATGGCGCTGCTGGCCTTCGGCGCCTGGAAGGGCAACACCGAACTGGTGATGGCCATGGTCGTGATCTCGGGTGTGCCCTCGGGCATCCTGAACACGCTGTTCACCGGCGTCGCGATGTCCTCGGGCGGCAAGTACCCGCGCTCGGTGTCCTCGGCCGGATACAACTTCCTGCGTTGGCTCGGTGCCGCAGTCGCAGCTGTGCTGTGTGCCCACCTTGCCGAGTGGTTCAACGAGCCGGCCATGCCGTTCTGGTTCGCCACCGCCTACTGCGTGGTCGCGATCTGCGCGGTCAGCCTCGTCAAGGGCCGCAAGGCGCAGTCGCATGAGGTGCCCGCCGACGCGGCACTAGTCGGCGACGAGATGATGTGACGAGTTAGTCGCTCACGCACTTCGGCCCCGCTCGACAATGACGTCGGGCGGGGCCGAGTTGTGTGAGGGGCGCCTGCGGTTCCAGGCGGGTCTGCCGCTCACTGGTTTATCTCACGCTCAGTGAATTCCTTGAGCGAGAGGTAGAGCGGTGAGCGGGAGTGGTGTGGCTGATGCAGCCAACCCCTAATCCAGCCAGTCCAGCACCGACGCCGCGGTCCAGCTCTGCTGCATCGAGCCGAGCGGTTCGCCGGTGAACGGTTCGTAGTATTCGGCGAAAGCACCGTCGGCGGCCTGACGCAGACCCTCCTCACGCAGTCGGGAGGAGCGCTCGGGCCAGCCGCGCCGGGCGAAGGCCCAGGAGAACAGCCACGTCATCACCGGCCACACCGGCCCACGCCAATACTCGCGGGCCCGGAAGTCCGCCGAGATCGGCGAGGTCGACGGCGGTACCGCATACCGCAGGTCGGGGTGGCCGCAGAAACGCGTCCCCTCGAACAGTCGCACGAGCGCGCGCTCGCGTTCACGCGGCAGCCCGCCGCACAGCAGCGGCGCGAAGCAGGCGATGGTCTCGGTGGTGATCCACTTATCGGACTTGAGGTCGAAATCCCTTGCGGCCCCGCTTCTTTCGAGGGTAGTGGCCACCACACCGGCACGGAAGCGCTCACCCCAGGTGCGCAGCTCACGCACATCCGATCGCGGCTTGGAGTGGTCTTCGCCGATGGTCGCGAGCACCTCGCAGGCGACGGCGAAGATCGCGCTGACGAACACATCTTCCACGGCGAAATCCATCACGTCGGGCAGCACCGCATCGTCATAATGCGCACGTTTCATCTGCTCGACCAGCCAGATGTAGCGATCGTATTCGAGGTCGGTCGGCCGCATCGACGCGTCGCCCACCACGTCGAGATCGGCCCGCCGGTAGGGCGGCAGGTCCGCACCGGGCTTCACGTTCGCATACGCCTCATCCCAGCGGGGCGAGTTGTCCATCCCCGATTCCCAGCCGTGATAGATCGTGATGCGGCCGCGGCCCTTCGGGTCGCGCGCGTGCGCGAGCCACCGATGCCAGCGCATCAGATCACCCCAGCGCCGGTCGAGGAATTCGTTGGCCATCGCCCGGGTGGTGCGACCGCGCCGACCGGCGTGGTCGAGGATGCGCTGCACCGCGATCGCGTGCACCGGCGGCTGGGTGATACCCGAGGTGTCGGGTGAGCGTGGCGCGTTGAAAGCGAGCTTCGAGCATTCCCAGCGCGCCGGGCCGGGGAAATAACCATCGCGGCCGTTGGCGAACACGATGTGCGGGATCATCCCGTTGCTCCACTGCGCCGAGAGCAACGTGTCGAGTTCCATCACGGCGCGTTCGACCGACAGCGGCGCGAGCCCCACCGACACGAAGGCCGCATCCCAGCTCCACATGTGCGGGTACAGCTTCGGGGCGGCACTGGTCATCGTCCCCAGGTCGTTGCCGCGCAGCAGATAGGCCGCGCGCGCAGACAGTTGCGTCGGGGTGAACCCGTAATGAACCACGCCGACATTCTCCACGCGATCCGGGCATCGTGCTGCCCGGACCGGCTCCCCGGCCACCGACGCCACCACACGCCGCCCACGCGCGTGCGACGTACCACCAGCAGCCGCGAGGGTCCCTAGAGTTGCACGCATGCCCACCGCATTGATCACCGGAGCGAGCCGCGGGGTCGGCGCCGCGATCGCCCGCGAACTCTCGCCCACCTACGATCTGCTCCTCGGCGGACGCCCGTCACCGCAGCTCGACGCGCTGGCAACCTCCATCGACGGCGCGACCACCTTCCCGGTCGAATTGACCGACCACGACGAGGTGGCCGCCGAGACCGAGACGATCAGCGAACTCGACGTGCTGGTGCATTCGGCGGGGATCGGTGGGATCAGCACCGTCGAGGAGACCGACGCACAGGTGTGGCGGGCGATGTTCGAGGTCAACGTCATCGCGGTCGCCGAGCTCACCCGGCAGCTGCTGCCGGCGCTGCGCGCGGCCGGAGGGCACGTGGTGATCATAAACTCCGGGTCGGGCCTTCGCGCCAAGGCCGGATGGTCGGCGTATTCGGCGAGCAAATTCGCCGTGCGCGCCTTCGCCGAGGCGCTGCGGGAAGAAGAACCCCTGCTGCGCGTGACGTCGATCTTCCCCGGCCGCATCGACACCGACATGCAGCGCGATCTGGTCGCGATGGAGGGCGGCGACTACGACGCGTCGAAATTCCTGCGACCGGAGACCGTTGCGCGTGCGGTCCGCAACGCGATCGAGACGCCGGCCGACGGTGATCCCCAGGACGTGGTGCTGCGCCCGCGACCGCATTGACCGGCCTGCCGGAGAGCCGACCCTCAGCGCTGCGGCGACTGGTCGACCGGCCGCCACGCCAGCGTGGCCGCGGCTCCGACGATGCCGGTGACCGTGCCGAGGAGAAAGCCGCCGAAGTTGGCGGCCGGTAGCGTGATCACCGCGAGTACCAGCGCGAACAGGCCGGCCGGGATCCGCGCACCGGGAACCACCAGCACCGATACCGCGCAGATCGCCATCAGCACCGAGAACAGCACGGTCGAGACCCCCGAGATCGAGGTGATGGTGATCAGCACGTCGCCGAGACGGACCGTGGTGAGGGCGGGCAGGCCCAGGAACAGCGCCGAGGCGATCAGGAACATCGCGCCGGTGAACGGCCTCGTCGCACGCCAGCGGGCGAACCGCTCGCGGCGTGTGGGGGATTCGCCGCGTTCGGGGTGCTCGCCGTCTGTGGAGGGCATATCCGGGTCGGCGGTCAACAGCGCTTGTCACCACGGGTGATGCTGACGGTGAACTTCGTGAACCGCAACGACGAGGCCCGCAGTGATCGCGTGGTGATGTCGGCGTCGGTGAGTGTGGAACCTTTCGCCGCGATGCCGGCGGTGGCACTGTTGGCTTCCGGATCGATCGCCGACGCCTGGATCCCCAAGAAAAGCCCGTTGACGTTGAGTGAGCCGTTGATCTGCGTCGCGTCGATGACGAGGTCGTCGGCGGTGGTGCTGCGGCCGGGTGCGCGCACGAACATCGTGACGTCGCCGATCACCGGCACGTCGTGGGCCACCATCGACAGGCACAGGTCGGTGATGGTGGCGTGTGCCAGTTTGACGGCGATGCCGGGGCTCGCACCCTGCGGGGTGGACAGTCCGTGTGGGTAGACGGTCACCGAGTCGCCGTCGAGCCTGCCCATGGTGGCGTTGAAGGACTGCCCCGACACGGAGATGTTGACAGGCAGATCCCCCCGGGCGATTCCGACCCCGAGGATCGAGGCGGCAGCGAATCCGATCGCGGCGATCACCACGAACCATCGCTTGCGAACGGCGCCCATACCTCCTCCTCGAGCCGGACCGCATCACTTCACCGGCCCCAGAGACCTTATCAGTGGCCATTGTCATGTTTCCAGGGATGAGTCTCCCGAGCCGGGTCGCGACCCGCGCCACCCACCTGACACCTGTCCTGTAGCCGCCACGGTAAGGTTCCTGCGCCACGCGACACGGCCCGTTTCGTCCGTTTCTCCGCGACCACGCGGTTTACGGTCCGGTCGCGTAAATGTCATGTCATCGTCCGGTTCGGTCCGTATCGTTCCCTGGGCAACGAGCGGTGCGCGCGGCGCATCCGGCGCACACCGAGCCGTTCGCCGGCGACATCGACCGGCACCATCGACACCGACGACAGAGAGGGGGCGGATCATGACGGACCCGCGCAGCACCGACATCATCGAGTTCGCGAGCCAGTGGTATCAGTACGGCGGTGGCCCCGCCGCCGAGATCCGCAACCGGTTCGGTGTCGACGAACGAGCGTTCTTCCGCGAGCTCGACGACCTGCTCGTCGCCTATCCCAGCGGACTGCCCGCATGGAAGATCAAGCAGATCCGCCGGGTCACCCGTCACCGGCTCTGGCTGGCCGCCTGAGTTCGCGGGGATGAGCGCCCTCCCCAGTCACAGCGCCCGTCCCCGTCACAGCGGGTGGACCAGTCACAGCGGGCGGACTCGCCAACCCTCCAACCGCTGCTAACGTCCACTCAATGAGCGTTGGCACGCCGCGATCGACACCAATCGACATGCACCCTGACGAGCGTCTCGACGACGCGACGTCCTCGGGGCGCACGCCGACTCTGGCGCGTCTGTCACGAGCCCGCCGACCGATGACCCCGCGCCGTCTGCGGCGCTGCGAACTCATCGCCGTGTGGACCTCCCGACTGCTGGTGCTGTCGGCGATCGTGTCGCTGATCGCGATCCCGCTGCGCCACTGGCAGGGCGCCGACATCGCCACCGACCTGCTCGGGATCATCAACATCCCCGCCGACCCGAGCATCTTCGTGGTCTGCCTGTTGCTGATCCTCGCCGGTGCGATCCGACGGCGGCTGCGCGGCGCGCACACCGCACTCACGCTGTTCATGATCCTGTCGGTGATCGACGACGTGGTCGACCTGATCACCGTCACCACCGAGGACATCGAAACCCACAGCGGGTACTGGGCGTGGCGCACCAGCCCGGTCACCGCGGCGATCATCCTGGTCATCGGACTCGTGGTGCTGGTCGCCTTCGTCTACGCCCGGCCGGTGTTCACCGCCCGGCTGGACCGCGGATCGGTGCGCGCGGCTTTCACCGTGCTCATCGTGGGACTGCTCGTGTCCTATGTGGTGACGTTGGCGCTGACGATCGCCTTCCCGCACACACTGGTCGGATTCGGCCAGAAGGCGCTGTGGGCGCTGAATTCCACCTTCGGCAACCGGATCACCCCCACCGACACCTACTTCGACGGCCACTACGGCTACCACTTCGTCTACGCGCTGTCGGGCTGGATGTCGGCGGCAGCGCTGCTGCTGGCGTTGCTGGTAGTGTGGCGCTCGCATCGCACCACCGGATTCCTCACCGGCGACGAGGAGCTTCGAGTCCGCCGGCTGCTGCTGCGCTACGGCGAGGACGACTCGCTGGGATACTTCGCGACCCGACGCGACAAGTCGGTGGTGTTCTCCGCCGACGGTCGCGCCGCGGTCACCTTCCGCAACGTCGGCAGCATCAGCGTGGCCAGTGCCGACCCGATCGGCGACCGCAACGCCTGGCCGCAGGCGGTCGAGGTGTGGCTGGCGGCCTGCCGCGATGCCAGCCGCCACCCGGCGGTGCTGGCGGCCAGCGCCGACGGCGCGCGCGTGTACCGCGACGCCGGGTTGCGCGTGCTGGAGATCGGGGACGAGGCGATCATCGACGTCGACGAGTTCACGCTGCGCGGGTCGGCGATGAGCCGGTGCGCCAGGCCGTCAACCGAGTGACCGCCGCCGGCTACACCTACACCATCCGCCGGCATTCGGAGCTGTCCGCCGACGAACTCGACACGCTCGCACAGCTCGCCGAGAAGTGGCGCGGCGAGGAGACCGAGCGCGGGTTCTCGATGGCTCTCAACAGGGTCGGCGACCCCGCCGACGGACGCTGTCTCGTCATCACCGCACTCGACGCCGAGGGCGAGATCCGCGGGTTCCTGTCGTTCGTGCCGTGGGGTCAGCGCGGCATCTCGCTGGACCTGATGCGTCGTGACAAGTCGGCAGAAAACGGCCTCAACGAGTACATGGTCGCCTCGCTGGTCGCGAGTTCCGGACAGGTCGGCATCCGCCGGATCTCGCTGAACTTCGCCGTGTTCCGGTCGGTGTTCTCCGAGGCCGAGAAGGTGGGTGCCGGGCCGATGACACGGCTGCTCGACTCGGTCCTCGGCTTCTTCTCGAAGTTCTATCAGCTCGAGACCCTCTACCGCTCGAACGACAAATACCGTCCCGCATGGGTGCCGCGGACGCTCTGCTATTCGCCGACACTGACGGTGATGCGTGCGGCGATCGCCGTCGGCACCGCAGAGGGCTTCCTTCCGCAGGTCGGTCCGAAGTTCCTCGTCGGCGAGCAGACCCCGCTCGAACAGCCCCGTCGCGACCCGGAGTTCTACGAGCAGACCGCCGCCGACGAGAACGAGGCGCGCACGGTGTGCGCGCCGACGCGACGTCTCAACGACCAGCAGCGGGCCCGCCTGGAGAAGCTGACATCGCTGGCCGAATACGGTCTGCCGGCCTACCCGGTGTCGGTGGCGCGCACCGCGTCGATCGCGCAGGTCCGCGAGGCCGCCGGGTCGCTGCCACCGGACACCCGCACCGACCGAGTGGTGTCGGTGGTGGGCCGGGTCGGCGCGGTCCGCGATTTCGGGCGACTGGTGTTCGCCGACCTGACCGAAGACGGCGCATCCATCCAGGCAGTGAGCAGCTGCCGGGGTGAGTCCGGCGAGGATGTGCCCCCGGCACACCGCGCGTTCGGCGACACCGTGGACTCCGGCGACCTGATCAGCGTCACCGGACCGGTCTTCACCACGCGCAGCGGCGAACTGTCCATCGACGTCACCGCGTGGGAGATGGCCGCCAAATGCCTCAACCCGATGCCGCGGCCCGGTGCCACACTCGCCGACGACGTGCGCGTGCGCAATCGCACCCTGGACCTGCTCACCAACCACCGCGCTGTGGAGTTGCTGACCAAACGTTCGCAGGCGGTGCGTGCCATGCGGGATGTGCTGGTGGGCAGGGGGTTCAACGAGGTGGAGACACCGATGCTGCAGACCGTGCACGGCGGCGCCGCGGCGCGGCCGTTCACCACGCACATCAACGCCTACGACATGGACCTGTTCTTGCGCATCGCGCCGGAACTGTTTCTCAAACGTCTCGCGGTCGCCGGGATGGGCAAGATCTTCGAACTCAACCGCAACTTCCGCAACGAGGGCGCCGACGCCACACACAATCCGGAGTTCACCTCGATGGAGGCCTACGAAGCCTTCGGTGACTACTTCACGATGCGCGATCTGACCCGCGAGATCATCCTGGCGATGGCCGTGGCGATCAACGGTGCGCCGGTCGCTCGCCGACGCACCGAGGACGGCAGGGTCGACGAGGTCGATCTGTCGGGCCCGTGGCCATCGATCACCGTGCACGAGGCCGTCTCCCGTGCGACGTCGTCGACTGTCACCTCGCAGACCTCCGCGCAGGGGCTGGCCGGGATCTGCGCCGCACACGATGTACCCGTCACGCCCGACATGCCTGCCGGGAAGATGGTCATGGAACTCTACGAGGCGCTGGTGGAGAAGCAGACCCGCTTCCCCACCTTCTATTTCGACTTCCCTGTCGAGGTGTCGCCGCTGGCCCGGCGTCACCGCGACGACCCGGCCCTCACCGAGCAGTGGGATCTGGTGGGTTTCGGTGCCGAGCTGGGCACCGCCTACTCCGAGCTCACCGATCCGGTGGACCAGCGCAACCGACTGACCGAACAGTCGCTGGCCGCGGCGGGCGGCGACCCGGAGGCGATGGCACTCGACGAGGACTTCCTCAACGCGCTGTCCTACGGCATGCCGCCCACCGGCGGTCTCGGATTGGGCGTCGATCGGCTGATCATGATGCTCGCCGGTGTGCCGATCCGGCCGACGCTGGCCTTCCCGTTCGTCAAGCCCAAGGACTGAGGACCGGCAGATCCGATCACGGAGCGGGTTCGCCGGGGAGGGCTACGATCGGCAACTGTGCACGAACCTGATCTCGATGCGCCCCGGGACGCCGAGGCGGATGCGTCAAGGGCTGCCCTATCCGGTGCGCACTCGAGCTGGGACAGCCCGGTCGGTGACGAGGAGTTGGCCGCCGATCGCGCCCGCGCCGCACGTGCGCAGGCGAAGTACTTCCGCGACGAGTTGATCCGGCACCGCGCGACGCTGGTCGCCGAACTCCGACGCCTCGACGCCGAACTCGCCGGCGACGTGACGCGCGCGGCCCCGAGCCGGATGGGCGCA
This sequence comes from Gordonia jinhuaensis, assembly GCF_014639795.1. Taxonomy (GTDB): domain Bacteria; phylum Actinomycetota; class Actinomycetes; order Mycobacteriales; family Mycobacteriaceae; genus Gordonia_B; species Gordonia_B jinhuaensis. The sequence continues at coordinate 14,537 of NZ_BMGC01000033.1, forward strand.
CGCCGCGACGACGCCCAGTCACCGGCGTTGCGACGCAAGCGGCGCGACAAGCGTGAAGAACTCGCCGACATCGACCGGCAGCTCACCGCGTTCGACGCCCGGTTCCCGGGTCTCGACCAACACTGAGTTTCCGCCCCCGCTTGCGCGAACTCGCCAGATACCGCAGTGCCGACCGTGCGGCGTGATAGCCACACATGCCGTGGACGCCGCCACCCGGCGGGGTCGACTGTGAACACAGGTACACCCCGTCGATGCCGACGGAATAGGGGTCGAACGCAGGGCGCGGACGGAACAGCAGCTGGAGCCCGTTGGCCCCGCCGGCGATGTCGCCGTCGACATAGTTGTCGTCATAGGCGCGCAACGCCGCGGCGTCACGACTGCTCGACGAGACGATGCGGGCGCCGAACCCCGGAGCGAATCGCTCGATCTGGGCGGTCACCGCGTCGGTGACATCACCGATGTGACCGGCCGGCACGTGCGCGTACGCCCAGACCGGTGTGTGGCTGCCCGCTGCGCGGCCGGGGTCTGCGAGGTTCTGCTGGGCGACGAGGACGAACGGACGTCGCGGCAATTCGCCTGCCGCTCGCATTCGTTCGGCCGCTGCGACTTCAGCCGCATCACCTCCCAGATGTACCGTTCCCGCGACGGCGCACGCCGGATCCGACCACGGGATGGCGCCGTCGAGAACGTAGTCGACCTTGAATGCCGTTGCACCGTAACGGTATCTGCGAAAGGAGCGGCTGATGCGGGCGGGCATGAGGTCGCCGTAGAGGCGCACAGCCGCGGCGGGCGTCAGGTCGAGCAGTACGAGATCGGCGTGGGGGATGTCACTACGCGCGGTGACCCGGACATCGGTGTGCACCCGTCCACCGCATGCATCCAGCTCGGCGACCAGCGCCGCCACGATCGCCTGCGATCCGCCCTCGGCGACAGGCCATCCGTACCGATGCCCTGCGGTGATGAGCATCGCACCGGCCGCCGCCGACAGCGGCCGGTTCAGCGCGGTGAACGCGTGTGCGGCGACCCCGAGAAACAGTGCGCGGGTGGACTCGTCGCCGAATGTGGCTGCGACGGCGGTCGCCGGCAGCGCTGCCAGTGCGCCGAATCGACTGGTCTGCAACGGATGTCGCAGGACCCCGCGCATCTGATGTGCGGGTGGCCCGAGAAACGTATCGATGCGGGTGTCCGCGGTGGCGCTGCCGTCACCGAAGTAGGCCGTCCAGCGTGAACCGTCGGCGCCGAGGGCGTCGGCGGTGCGGCTCGCGCTGCGGTACAGACGTGCGGCCGATCGGTCGTCGAACGGGTGGACACAATCGACTTCGGCTGTGCGCCAGACAAGTCCGCGCCGCTCCAGTGCCAGACTGCGCAGGAACGGCGATCCCGCGCTGAGGGGGTGGACCGCAGAGCATTGATCGATGAGTACATCGCCGGTCCACGACGATCGCGCTCCTCCGCCGGGGGTGGCGGCCGCCTCGAGCACTTGCACGTCGACGCCGTTGCGGGCGAGGTGCACGGCTGCCGCCAGCCCGTTCGGCCCGGCGCCGACGACGACGGCACTCGGTGCGGATCGCATGTACCGACCCTACGGCCCTGCCGAATGATCGTGTCGCGGGCGGCCCTGTCACAGGTCGCGCAGGTCGCGGGGTTGTCGGTCAGGCGCGCATCAGCTGACGTCGATCGTCATCCCCGGACCGGCGAGGAACGGTGCGTTGGTGCTCACCGACACGTCGAGCACACCTCGCCCCGAAGAGACGATCGTGCCGCCACCGAGTCCGATCGGCCCCGGACCACTGAAGTGGTAGGTGTATGTGCTGCGCTTTCCGGTCCCTCGGGCCGAGAAACTGTAGGTCAGGTCCACCGAGCAGGGGCCGACGCCCTAGAGATTGCCGGAGACGAAGAGAGCCACCTGGCCTGGATAGTGACCGACGCCGGCGTCGATGTGGCCGACACAGAACCCCTTCGTCAAGGTGTTCACGTAGCTACTGGTGTTCCCGTCTGCCGCCGAGGCCGCGCCGACGCCACCGGTCGCGGCTGCTACGACCGCGACCGCAGTGGCTGCGGTTGCCAGCGCGACCGTCCGACCTCTCCCGGTTCGTTCCTGCCCGCTCGCCTTCTCGGAAGTGCTCATCTTCTCGGAAGTAGATGTCGAGTGGTTCCAGTTCACGTTTCCTCATTCCCTCACGCCCAGAAATCCTGGGCCGCATGGCGACTCATGACACCACCCGCATCGCTGGGACAGCAGCTCGGAGTTACCGGTACTTCGTTCCTGGAACTAATCCGTGCCCACATTGTTATCCGACTGTGAGGATTACTGGCGAATTGTCGCTATTGTCAGCCTCTTTCGGTTCGACCGGCCTCCCTGATCGGTGATGTACCGTGCTCCGCGGTTCGGGTAGCGTGAAATTGTGAACTCGCCGGCAAAGTCGTCTCAGCAGGATCCGTCACACAGCACTCCCTCGCCGGACGAGGTAGTGGCCGGGCTCAGTCTGGAGCAGAAGGCCTCGCTACTCTCAGGCGGGGACTTCTGGCATACGAAGGAGATCGACCCCGCCGACACCACCGGCGGGCTGGGGGTCGAATCGATCATGCTGACCGACGGCCCGAACGGCATTCGCAAGCAGCCCAGCGGTGGCGACGCACTGGGCCTCGGGAAGAGCCTGCCCTCCACCTGCTTTCCGCCCGCGGTCGGTATCGGTGCGTCCTGGGATGTCGACCTGATCGAGCGGATCGGGTCGGCACTGGGGCATGAGGCGATCGCCGAGAACGTACGCGTGGTGCTCGGCCCGGGCATCAATATCAAGCGCTCGCTGCTGTGCGGCCGCAACTTCGAGTACTACTCGGAGGATCCGGTGATCGCCGGTCGCGCCGGAGCAGCCATGGTGCGCGGTCTGCAGAGCACCGGAGTCGGGTCGTGCGCGAAGCATTTCGCCGCCAACAACCAGGAGACCGATCGGCTGCGGGTGAGCGCCGACGTCGACGAGCGCCCGTTGCGTGAGATCTATCTGCGCGCCTTCGAGCACATCGTGACCACCGCCTCCCCCACCGCGCTGATGTGCTCCTACAACCGGATCAACGGCGTGTATTCGTCGGAGAATCACTGGCTGCTCACCGAGGTGCTGAGCGATGAATGGGGGTTTCGCGGTCTGGTGATGTCGGACTGGGGCGCGGTGAACGTGCGGGTGAAGGGCGTGACCGCCGGCCTCGACCTGGAGATGCCCGGCACCGACGGGCGCACCAACGAGCAGATCGTCGCCGCCGTGAACAACGGAACGCTCGACGAGAAGTACGTCGATGCCAGTGCTCGCCGTGTGGTCGAACTGGTCGCGGCCACGGCGGGTTCGCGCGACAACGCACCGGCCACCTCCACCTCCTCGGATCCCGACGAGGTGGTGAAGGGCTTCGACGTCCGCGCCCACCACGCGCTTGCCCGTGAGGCCGCCTCCCGCAGCATCGTCCTGCTCAAGAACACCCCCGCCGGACGCCAACTCGGCACAGGTCCCGGCCACCGCGGTGCCGACCGGAACATCCTGCCGTTGTCGACTCACCTGAGCGTGGCGGTCGTGGGGCGATTCGCACGTGACCCGCGGTATCAGGGCGCGGGCAGTTCGCAGGTGAACCCGACGCAGGTCGACAACGCCTTCGACGCGATGACCGTTGTCGCAGGAAACAAGGTCACCTTCCTCGAGGATGCCGATGCGGCACAGGCCGGCGACCACGACGTCGCGGTGGTGTTCCTCGGTTTACCCCCGGAACTCGAGTCCGAGGGGTACGACCGCGACGGCTGGGAGATCCCCGACGACCAACTCGACCTGCTCGACCGCGTCCACGACGCCAATGACGCCATCGTGGTGGTGCTCTCGCACGGCGGAGTGGTCGATCTCGGGCGCGTGGAACCCCTCGCCACGGCAATCCTCGACGGCTCGCTACTCGGGCAGGCCGGCGGCACGGCGACCAGTGACGTCCTCTACGGCGGGACCAATCCCTCGGGACGACTGACCGAGACCATCCCGCTGCGCCTCGAGGACTCACCGGCGTTCCTCAACTTCCCCGGTGATCCGGGCCATACGCGTTACGGCGAAGGCATTTACGTGGGTTACCGCTGGTATGACGCCCGCGACCTGGCGGTGCGGTACCCGTTTGGACACGGCCTGTCGTATACGACGTTCGGCTACGGTTCGCCCTCGGCGAGCAAGGGGAAGGACAGCAAGGGGAAGGACACGATACGGGTCGAGGTCGAGGTGACCAACACCGGTGACCTGCGTGGTCGTGAGGTGGTGCAGGTATACGCCTCGATCGCCAAGTCGGAGGTCGCGCGTCCGGTGCGGTGGCTGGTCGGCTTCACGGTGGTCGACATCGAGGCCGGCGGTTCCACGACTGCGACGGTCGAGATCCCCACGACCGAGCTCGCCTACTGGGACCGACGAACCGACAGCTGGGTGCTCGAGGGCGGCGATTACACCTTCGCGGCAGCATCGTCGAGTCGCGATCTGCGCGGTGAGGTCACGGTGCACATCGATGGCGATGACACTGCTGTGCCCATCACCAAGGAGTCGACCGTCGCCGAGCTGCTGGCCCGGCCCAAGGGACGCGACGCGCTGATGTCCGCGTTCAGCGACAAGGGCTCAGACAATGGGTCCAACCCGGTGGCCTCGCTGATGCAGAACGAGTCGGAGTTCAAGATGGTCGAGTCGGTCCCGCTCGGCCGGGTGGCGTCGATGGCGCAGCTCTCCGACGACGCGCTCAACACGATGATCTCCACGGCGAACGAGAGCTGAACCGAGCGAGACCGGACGCGGGGCGAGAGCCGAACCGAGCGAGACCGGACGCGGGGCGAGAGCTGAACCGCGCGAGACCGGCCGGAAGGAAATGGTTCGTCCGGTCAGACGAGTTCCGGCTTGAGTTCCTTGGGCAGCGGCTCGGCGTCGCGGTGCTTGTTGACCGTCGAGAGGATCGTGGACACCAGCAGCAGCAGCGCCGCGCCGATGAGCAGGTTGCCGACGACCATGTCGAAGCCGAAGCGGAAGATCACACCCGCGGCCAGACCGCCGGCCACGCCGATGAGGCACCTGCCGAGATTCTGCTCGCGCCAGCTCACCATGTTGCGCCCGGTGGTGATGAGGCTGATCGGGCTGCGACGCAGCGCCTCCACGATGTAGACGGTGATCGCGACCACGAGGATGTAGACGAGGATCGAGCTGCGCAGCGTCTCGGAGAAGGCGCGCTGTCCGTCGATCGGCTGCAGGATCTCGTTGCAGACCACCGCGTGGACCAGGTAGACGCCGAACGACCGGTCGGCCGCCTTCGCCATGAACTTCGCGGCCAGTGAACCGTCCCTGCGACGCGACTGCCACACCGTGCCGAGGCAGTAGAGGATCACGATGATCGCGATGAAGGCGAAGACGTTGTGCAGCATGAACACGTTGGTCGCGCGGAACATGTCCTCACCCACGTTCACCTTGTGCACGTAGTAGACGAGAGTGGCGACGATGACGACGAGGCCGCCCGCGATGAGCTGGCGCTTCCAACGGATCATGAACGGCTGGAATGCCTCATAGTGCATGGCCGCGATCGCGCCGGCGAGGACGAAGAACTGGTAGGGGATCAGGGTGCACACGAGATGCATCCAGATGACGCCCTGTAGACCGTGGGTCAGGAAGTCGGCCGGTGGCCGGACCATGTAGTACATGACCGCGGCCTGACAGATGAAGCTCACCGCGAGCAGATAGCGGTGATATCCCCATGTCTTCTTCAGGATGATCAGCGCGAGCGGGAAGATCAGGTAGATCTGCATGCTCACGAACAGGAAGTACAGGTGCCCCCACGCGGTGCCGGTGAGCAGGTCGTAGCCGAAGCTCTTCGCGGACAGTCGTAGATGGTCGAGGTTGTCGAAGTTGACGCGGATCTCCGCGAATCCACCGTGGCGGTATTTCGCATAGAGCCAGTAGAAGGCGCTCCAGACCAGATAGGGCAGACCGATCAGCTTGAAGCGACGGCGCCAGAACTCGATCGGACGCAGCTCACGCTTGCGGTACTGATAGGTCAGGACGAAGCCGGTGAGCGCGAAGAACGAGTACCGGGAGTACCGGCAGAGCAGTTCGATACCGCCGACGAGTGTGCTCGATATGGGTTCGACGCCCATGAGCACGTGGTCGAGGATGACTGCGGAGAAGGTGATCAGCCGGACGAAGTCGAGCTGGTAGAGATGGTTCTTCTTTTTCTTCTTGGGTGCCTCGCCGGTGGACACCTGTCCACCCGCCACGGGATCCGACGCTGTGTTTGATACTGCAGATGCGTTCGATACTGCAGATGCGTCCGGAACCGCAGTCCATCCGGGCGGTGCGGATGCGCCGGACTCGTCGGAATTCTTCTCCGGCTGACCGACGGCAGGGTCATGAGTGGGAGATACCATGCGTCCCCCTTTCACGACCGCATCTGCGTCTCATACTCGGGCCATCACACTCGATGACCTCGAAAATCTCTGGCGAAGCCATCCCCCGGAGGCGACACCAACACGTCAAAATGTCGCCAATCAGGCGACATACCCCGGACAACATACTGCAACCCGCCGGACTCGCGATACTTCAGACTCGCCTGTGACTTTGCTGCGAATTGGTATCGGTCGGCGACCGACCGGTCAGTGGACCGGTTGCGTGCAGCTGTCAGGCGCGTCCGCCAGCGAGCATGAATCCGCTGGTCGAGTGGGCGTATAGGCGCTTCCCACACCCCTGCTCGCGATGGTCTGCCGGTAGGCGTCGACCCCGTCGGTGGGGCGGCGGCGAAGACTTCTGTCGGTGACCACGTCGACGGTGTAGAGGCCGAGGCGCGGCCGGTAGCTGCCCCACTCATAGTTGTCGGTGAGCGACCAGTAGTTGAAGCCGATCACGTTCATACCGTCCGCGCGGGCGCGTTGGGTCCAGTAGATGAGGTCACGCAGCTGGTCGCCGCGACGGTATCCGTCGGACCGTGGCTTGCCGTTGTCGGTCGCCATCCCCGTCTCCACCACGTAGAGCGGGAGCTTGGGATAGCGCCACGCATAGTGCCGCAGGGCGTAGTAGAGGCCGTCCGCCGACGCCGAGGCGTTCCACGGATCACCGGCCGCCGCATGCCACGCGGACGTGTCGCTCACCGAGACCGAGTGGTAGTAGTCCACGCCGATGAAGTCGAGCTTGTCGGCCATCTTGTCGAGCAGCGGGATGTCGATGATCGTCTCCGCTGTCGGGATGTAGGCCACGTTGGAACTGACCATCGCCGAGCCGTCGAGGCGGTGGATGTGGTCGTAGATCCTGCGATGTACACCCACGAGTCGCTCGGCCATCACGCCCGCCGACATGGCGGGCAACATTCCGATCTGTATTTCCTGACTCAGGTAGGTCGTCGGCTCGTTGATCGTGATCCACAACGGCTTGTGGTGGATGTAGCGCTCCACGACACGTGTGGCGTTGGCCAGCCACCAGTCGGGCATGTGCGCATTGGCCCACCCGCCACGGTCGGCTGCCCAGCCGGGGTAAACCCAGTGGTCGATCGTGATCATCGGCCGCATCCCCGCCGCGACGATCGCACCGATCATGTCGTCGTAATACGCCAGCTCCCGCTGATCGAGCACTCCGGGCTTCGGTTCGATACGCGCCCACTCCACGCTGACCCGGTACACAGTGACGCCCATCTGACGTGCCAGCTCGATATCGGAGCGGTAGCGGTGACGGAAGTCGACGGCGGTACTCACCGGGTCGTCGACCTTCCCCGAGTTCGACCGTCTCAACCAGTTGCTGTCGGGTGAGGAGCCCTCACACTGGAAACCCGCCGACGCCACGCCCCAGAAGAAGCCGTGTGGCACGGCACCGATCAGATGCCCGACGTCGGGGGACTGCGAAATGGCTTCGGCCAGACCAGAACCGATGACCGTCCGCACGCCGACGATGCCCCCGGCCGCGGCGCCGACCATCCCCCACAGCGCCGTGCGACGCGGGAAACCCCGATGTTCCACACCTCGATACCCCATCAGCACACCTTCGTACACATTTCCGAGTGATGCCGGACATTCCCCCGATCCGCGGAATCCACCCAGCATCGAGCTGAGAGCCCGACCCACGAGGGCGGGCCACGGATTCGGTCAGGGCACGGATTCGGTCGGGGCACCAGGTGGTAGGGCGCCCACACTATTGAGTTGTCAAGGTTCACGAGGCCCAGGAGTACCGAGCCTCAGCCCAGGTGGCGACAGATGCCACCATCGGGGATCGGGGTCGCCCGGCTGGGGGGTCGACAGCTCCCGCGGTCAGGCAGCGACGGTCATGGTGCGTCGGTAGTAGGACGGCAGCAGTCTGCGTGCGGGGTCGACGGTGGACGGCGGCCGTAGCCACGGGTGCCGGTCTCTGCCCATCACGATCTCCCATCCGTCGTGGTGCACGGCGGCGTGGCACGGAGGGCACAGAAGACAGCCCTCGTCGAGATCGGTGTTACCGCCGTCGCTCCAGTATTTGATGTGGTGCGCGTGCGACCAGCCGGCCGGAGCGCCGCACTTCACGCAGCCCCTGTCGCGTACCTCGATGGCCCGCTTCAAGGCCGGCGGAAAGGTACGTTCGGCACGTCCCATCGCCAACGGCACTTCACTGCCGTCCACCACGATGGCTTCGACCTTCGCATCGCAGGCGAGTACCGCCGCAGTGGTGGGAGGCACCACGCCCATCCAGGGAATCCGGGGCAGCTGGGGAGCGTCGGCGGGGACGATCACCGACACCTGCGCCTTCGCGATCGTGGTGCCGGTCATGGACGCCAACTGCACCAAGGCATCCACGCGCCGCTGACCTACCGCACGGGCATCCGGTGATCCATCCGGTTCCGGACGGGGTTTCGCGAGCGCTTCGATGGCGGTGGCGATGACGGCGCCGCTGGTGGCGTCGATGTCCGCAGTGATCGCAAGCCTCCCCTCATCGGTGCGTTTGATCGCCAGCTCATTCGATCCGCGATCGGTCGCCGGATCGACTCCCCCTTCCTGATCTTCGGCCAGCGTGTTCGCGATACCTCTCGCACTGTCGCAGACCTGCGCCGGAGTGGCTCTCGACCGGGCTTGGGCGAGCAGTCGCGCCTCACACTCAGTGCGCGTGCGGTCATCGAGCCCTCCGGACCGTCGCTCGATCAGCGTCATCGACTTCACGATGGCATCCGACATTTCCGCCCCCATCCGGCCTGCCGCGAGATCCTTTGTTGCAGAGGACAGCTCAGGAAGCCGGGTCGACACCCGCACGATTCGCGAAGCCGCCGACGGCACGAGCCCTGCTACCACCATCAATTCGGTCATCCGCCGCCCGTGCCGACGGGCCATGCCACGACGGTCGATCACCGTCGCGATCTCGACCAGTCGCGCGTCGGCAAGATTGCGGATAGACACCCACGCCTCAGCATCGGCGAATACCGCCGCATCCTCGTCAGCTGAGCTTGCAGCACCTGAATCAGGCTCTGAGACAACACTCTCTGTGGCAACGGTCTCTGCCATCAGTTCGGCCAGTGAGGACGGGGTCATGCCTCAAGACTACTCGAACTGGTGTTCTATTCAAGGGCCGACAAAGAAATCATTCACGTGAATGACATGGTCGCCCGTGAATGAAACGGCCGCCTCTGCACTCTCCTGCACCGAACGCCCTCACCACATAGCCACGCCGATCGAACCCGCACGCTCTACGGTGTTGTACATGGCCGATCCGGAGGAGCCACGCAGTACCGAGGGTTTTCGCCGTCTGCTCGCCTTCACCGATGCGGTGGTGGCGATCGCGCTCACACTTCTGGTGCTGCCGTTGACCGATGTGGCAACGGAGACAACCCGATCGTCGCACGGCATCACGGTATGGAAATTCCTCGGCGACAACCAGAACGCCCTGATCAACTTCGCCATCAGCTTCATCGCCATCGCCGTCATGTGGCGCGATCACCATCGCGTCACCGAGCGCTACGCACTCTACGACCAGACCATCGTCCAACTGTCGATGGTGTGGATGGCGACGGTGGTGCTGATGCCGTTCGCCACGATCCTCAACGACAACCAGGCGCTGAAGTGGGGTAATTCCTTCTACGTCCTGATTGCTGATCTCGGTGGGTGCCCTCGTAGCGATACGTCACCACGGCACCAGACATCCTGAGCTGTTGTCGGATGAGGCTCGGGGACAACGTAGTTCGCAATCCGGCTACGGAACTCTGCTGGTACTCGCGGTGGTCCTGGTGATCACGATCATCTGGCCGTCGGTGGGCGCCTGGCCGCTCCTGGGTCTGTTCCTGGTGGACCCGATCGAACGCACCCTCACCCGCTGGCGCGACAGGTGAGCCCCCGTTGGTCGCAGATCAGCGACAACACGGTCGGATCGCTGCCACTCACTCCGCCGCGACGACACGTTCGCGCAGCGGCCGACCAGTCGCCCGCGCCGCGGAGGCGAATACGTTGAGCCCCAAGGTCCGCGAGAGATATCCGATGGCCAGCTGACCGCGCACACTGTTCCCCGCCTCGTCCAGCGGCGGGGCGAAGGTCGCGATGGCTCCCTTACCCGGTGTGATCGCGACAATCCCGCCCGACACACCGGATTTGGCGGGAATGCCGACCTCGAAGAGCCACTCTCCCGACCTCTCGTACATCCCCGAGGCGGCCAGCGCGGCGAGCGTGTCGCGGCAGACGTCCGGGGACACCACGGTCGCACCGGTCACCGGGTTCACCCCGCCGTCAGCCAGCGTCGCACCCATCACCGCCAGATCGGTGACGTCGACGAGCAGCGAGCACTGGCGGGTGTAGACATCCACCACCTCCAGCGGGTCCACGTCGATGCGGCCGTAGCTCTCGAGAAGCTGGGCGATCGCGCGATTGCGTTGATTGGTCAGGGCTTCGGAGCGATACACCTGCTCGTCGACCTGCAACTCACGACCGGCGAACGCCGACAACGTCTCCCGGATCAACTGCCACTGCTCGCCGAACGTCTCGCCGGGCACCAACGAGGTGGTGGTGAGCGCGCCGGCGTTCACCATCGGATTGCGCGGATGCCCCTTCTGCAGCTCGATGGCCATCACCGAGTCGAACGGCAGGCCGGTGTTGTCGACCCCCACCCGGTCGCGCACGGCGTCGCGTCCGAGCCGATCACACGCCAGTGCGTACACGAAGGCCTTGGAGATCGACTGGATGGTGAACGACACGTCCACCGAACCGATCTTGTGAACACCGCCGTTCACGTCGGCGGCGGCGATGGCGAACAGATTCGGATCCACCTCGGCCAACGCCGGGATGTAATCGGCCTGAGCACCGTCGTCGCGGTCCCGATAGCGATCGAACGCCTGGGCGACGAGACGTTCGACATCATCCCAGTCGGGCAGCACACCGGTGTAAACGTTCTGCCTCACACCTTCGACATCGGTTTCCACAGGTGCTCCTGCCTGCTCGCACAACCGGTCACGTCCACGCGGAGCCTATCACCGCCGCCATCCCGCCTGCGAGAACCTCGCCGCCCTCGATACCCTCGTCAGGTGCCATCCACCCCAGCGCATCCGCCGGCCCCCGACCACGACGGTCGGTCGCCCGGCGACGTATTGCGCTATGCGGTCGGCGCCAACACCCGCCGCTTCCGCCTCGCGCGGGGTATGAGCCTGCGAGAACTCGCCGAACGCGCCGCCGTCAGTCCCGCCCAGCTCTCCCAGGTGGAACGCGGACTGGCCAATCCGACTCTCGACGTGCTCGTTCGCCTCGCCGGCGCACTCGACGTCGCCTTCGAGGCGCTGACCCGCAATGTCGCAGAGCGTCCGGTGGTGATCCGCGCCGGTCATGGCCCGCAGTGGATCGGACAGGGCGCCGCGGACACCTCGATCATCACCGAACTGTTCAGCCACAGCGGCTCTCGATTCGACGTACGCCACACCCGACTGCCCGCCGGTTGTGTCACCTCCGAGACCTCGCACGGCGTCGGCACGATGGAACACGCCATCGTGATGTCCGGAGATATCGAGGTGCGCGGCAGCATCGCCGGCCACACCGACAGCTGGTCGGAGACGCTGCACACCGGTGACGCGATCGCCTTCGCTGCCGACACCAACCACAGCTACCGCACGCACGACCGCGAGGCACAGATGATCGTGATCGTGGCCTTCCCGGAGAACTGGCTACCGCCCGAACAGCAACCCACACGGTCACTGAGCAGCGTCGAGGATCCCGACAGCTGACCGGTCTACCGACCCCCGTGGGGCCTCCGCCACGCCGGGATACGAACTCGTCGCGGTGGCGTCGGCGCGATCATCTCGTCGCGGTGACGCCCGCGACATCAGCTCGGCGGCAATACGATCGCAGCATGGTAGCCCGGATCGCCGTAGCGTGCCATCAGATCCAGATCGTCGAGTGCGATCGGCAACTGGTCGGCGTCGACCCACGTCTCGCCGTGGTCGGCATCGACCCACGGATCCTGGACCACCACGGCCCGCATCCCCGAGGCGGTGGTGGTCACACCGAAGGCCATCACCCAGTGCGGTGTCGGGTCGTCGTGCATCGGGATCTCGTCGATCAGCAGCTGTACCCGATGACCGGCGACCACCTGCTCGGCCAATGCCTGCACCCCGGGCCATTCGTCGATGATCTCGATGCCATCGGCGCGCGCCTGGGCCAGTGAATTCTCCTGCAGGAAGGCACGATAATCACGATCGGGTCCGGTGAACCCCTCCAGCAGCACCGGGCTCTGCGTCAGATACACCCGGGGCGAGACACCACCGGCCGCCTCGGTGTCGGCGACCGCGAGCGACACCGGATCAACAGCCGGCATGTTGGTCGCCTTGCGCCACCATCGCAGCTCGTCGAACTGATTGGTCGCACGATCGGCCGGCTCACGCAGCACCCTGCCGTCACCCTGGTGTAGTGCTGTGACCAATGAGACTGCACCGCAGGTGAATTCAGTGGTCTGCCCTATATAGGCGGGAAGGCCTGCATCGATATCGGCTCCTGGACTGCGGCCGTCTGCCCACCGCAGCCACCCCTCGATGGGCTCGGTGGTGCTGGGTATTGACGGCAGCGGCCGGCGCGACCGGATGAATCCCGCATCGTCGACAATCTCCCGCTGCTCACGCAGCAACTCCGCGAGGTGCGGCCGCGCCTCGATGCGGGTGACCGCATGGTCGGGGTGGGCCTGCACAATCGCGGACAGAACCTGCCTGAGCAGCTCGCCCACCGCGACCGAATCATGTGTATCCGGCTCAGCGACAATCACATCGGCGATCTTGTGGGCGGCGGTGTGCGGACGTGCGGTGACCAGTGCCGCGACCTCACGCATACCGTCGGCGACGATGAACACCGTCGGTCGATAGTGCGATCGGTCGAGCTGCCAGAGTGCGCTGCGGTCGGGTGCGTGGTCGGCCACCAGGGTGCGGACATGCTCGCTCCCGGGATCCTCGGTGCGCACTGTCATGACGGATTCACTCCTTGATCAGACTCTGTGACCGCGCCGACTCCACCAGTCGCGCGGTGTACTCGTGGCGCGGATAGTCGATCACCTGCTCGGTGGTGCCCGTCTCCACGATCCTGCCCTCCGACATCACCGCGACCCGGTCGGCCACCTGCGACACCACCGCGAGGTCGTGAGAGATGAACAACACGGCGAGATCGAGATCTGCCCGCAGCCGGTCGAGCAGTGTCAGGATCTGTTCCTGCACAGACACATCCAGCGCTGACACCATCTCGTCGCAGATCAACACCTCCGGCGACACCGCGATCGCGCGGGCGATCGCGACCCGCTGACGCTGTCCGCCCGACAAGCTCGCCGGGTGCCGCGAGGCCAGCGCCGGGTCGAGGTCCACGCTCCTCAACAACGCATCCACGTCCTGGCGACCGGCCCCCCGGTGTCCGTCGGCGTGTCCTCGCGCGGTGCCCAATGCCTCGGCGAGGGTGCGCCGCACGGTGAAGCTCGGGTTCAGCGTCGAGTTCGGATCCTGGAACACCACCTGGATCTGTTCGGCGTGCCGCCCGGCCCGTCCCATCGGCAACGGCTCGCCGCGCAGCCGCAGCGATCCACTCTCGGCGGTCTCGAGCCCCGCCAGCACTCGGGCGAGAGTGCTTTTGCCCGAGCCCGATTCGCCGACCAGTGCCAGTGTCTGACCCGCATACAGTTCGATGCTCACCCCGTGCAGCACCTGCCTGTCACCGAAACTCTTGACCACGTCGATCATCTCGGCGACCGGGGCACCCTGGTCTGGCATCCGGCGTTCGGGGACCTCGTGCAGCGAGGGACTCGCCTCGAGCAGTCTGCGCGTGTACGGATGTTCCGGACGGGTCAGCACCGACTCGGTGGGACCGCTCTCGACCACCTGACCCGCCGACATCACCATCACGCGCGCGGCACGGCCGGCGACGATCCCCAGATCATGGGAGATCAACAGCAGACCCATCCCGCGTTCGGCGGACAGCGCGGCGAGCAGATCGAGGACCTCGCCCTGCACCGTCGCATCCAGTGCGGTGGTGGGCTCGTCGGCGACCAACACCTGCGGGTCGGCAGCCAGCGCTGCGGCGATCGCCAGACGCTGGCGCATCCCGCCGGAGAGCTCATGCGGGTACTGACGGGCGACACGCGCATCCAGACGCACCTCGGCGAGGCGTCGGATCACCTCCTCGCGCATGGCCGCGCGTCCCCGACGCGCCCGTCCACGCCGACGGTCCTCGGCCCGCAGCGAGGCGGCCAACTGCGCACCACAGCGGTGCACCGGACTCAGACTCGTGAACGGATCCTGCACCAGCAGGGCCACACGGTCACCGCGCAGCGAACTCCACACGCGCTCGGCGGCAGGGAGGGTCACCACCTCGTCGGCCATCCGCACGGTGCCGGTGGCGGTGACACCACGGGGCAGCAGGCCGACGATCGCGCGGGCGGTCATCGTCTTGCCCGAACCGGATTCGCCGATGATCGCCACACATTCGCCCGCATCCACGCGCAGATCGAGCGGTTCGACGATCGTCGTCTCACCGGCCTGCACCGAGATCGACTCGGCAACCAGAACACTCATGCGTCTTCCGCTCTCGCCAGCCATTCACCCAGTCGGTCACCGAGAATCGTGATCGCACAGGTCGCAACGATGAGCACCACCACGGGGGTGAGCACGGCAGCGGGATTGGTGAACATGATCTCGCGGCCGTCGGAGATCTGACGACCCCAGTCCGCCGAGCCGGGTGCGACGCCGACGCCGAGGTAGGACAGTGACGACAGCGTCACCATCGCGAACGCCACGTCGAGCAGCACATTGGTGAGCACCAGTCCGCGAACGTTGGGCAGGATGTGCACGAACATGATCCGCGGACGCGACAATCCCAGCATTCGTGCGGCCTCCACATAGGGTCGCGGCGCCTGTTCGATCACCGCCGACCGCACCAGCCGATATCCGCCGCCGAGAACGCCGCCGATCACGATCGCCGCCAGGAGCACCGGCAATGCCAGCAGCACATCGGTGACGCGACCCACGGCAGCATCGAGAAACCCTCGTCGGTAACCGGCGAGGGTTCCGAATACGATCCCCAGCACCATCGACCCGAGTGCGATCACCACCGGCCCCACCACCGCTGAGGTGGCACCGGCGATGGTGAGCAGTACCACGTCGCGGCCGAGTTCGTCGGTGCCCAGCAGATGTCCCGACTGTCCGGGTCCCAGCGAGGTCTCGAGGATGTTCTGTTGCAGCGCATGATCTTTGATGAACGGACCGACGATCACCGCGACCACCAGAATCGCCACGATCACCGCGGAGATCACCACCGACACCCGCGGCCGTGATCGCACCGCGGTACATGGGCGGGCCGGCGCCGAGATGCTCATCGCGATGTCCTTCCACTGCGGACCCGGGGGTCGAGCGCGAGATAGATCAGATCACTCAGGAGCGCGATCACGGCGATGGCCGCCGCGATCACCAGCGTGACACCCTGCAGCATCGGAAGGTCCTTGTACTGCACGGCGTTCTGCAGGATCTGCCCGATCCCGGGCAATGAGAAGATGGTCTCCACCACGATCGTCCCGGAGATGAGGAAGGTCAGCACGAGACCGCCGCTGGTGACGATCGGGATCGCCGCGTTGCGCAGCGCCACCGCGATCACCTGCCGATGAGTGAGTCCGCGACCGCGTGCGGCGAGCACATAGTCGGAGTCCAGCTCCCGGATCATCGCGCTGCGGGTGATGCGCATCAGCATCGCCCCGACCCCGGCGGCGAGGGCGATCGCCGGCAGGATCAGGTGGTAGAGCACGTCGAGCGCACCCTCACCCGACCCGTACACCGGGAAAATCGGGATGTAGTAGGCGAATACGTAGAGCAGCGCGAGTCCCACCGCGAACGGCGGCGCGCTCAGCGCGATGAGAGCGACCGTGGTCGCAGCCGTGTCGCCGGCCGTCTCGCGGCGCAGCGCGGCGAAGATCCCGAGCGGGATGCAGGTCACCACGGCGATCACGAAGGCGATCGCCACCAGACCCAGAGTCAGCGGCAGTCGATCGGCCAGCACCGTCGACACCGGTTCCTGCAGCTGCACCGACGTGCCGAAATCGCCATGCAGCGCTCCGGTCAGCCACTGCCAGTACTGCGAGAGAATCGGGTCGTCGAGGTGATATTCGGCCCGCACCTGCGCGACGACCTCCGGGGTGACCGGACGGTTGCCGATCAGGGTGCGCACCAGATCACCTGGCGCCCAGTGCATCAGCGCGAATGTCAGGATCGAGATCACGAACAGCACCACCACGATCCCGACCAGTCGGGCGGCGATCATCCATGCCAGCGGATGCCGCCTGGGGATTCCGGGCAGTTGTGCGAGCAGACTGCGCTTGCTGAGTTCCTGGGAATCGGGCGCCGTGCCGACCTCCACGCCGGCACGCGGCTCACCGTCATGACGGGACATAGAGCGAGGTCCCCCATTCGGAGTTGAAGGTGAAGCCGGTGAAGTCGCGGATCGCGATCTTGTCGGAGAACCCGGTGAGCGATTTCCCCCACCACAGCGGCACATTCACGAAGTCCCTGGCCTGCAACGAATCCGCCTGCACCAGGTCGGCGATACGGCTACGGGCATCCGGGGCCGTCGAGGCACGCGCCAGCAGGTCGGAGACCGCGGGGTTGGTGTAGCCGGAGATGTTGTCGGCGCCGAGCAGATAGGAGGGCACCTCCGCCGGATCGCCGGTGGTGGAGAAGTACCACATGAACGACATCCCGTGGGTCTTGTCGCCGATGGTCGACAACCACTGCTCGATCGGGATCTCCTTGACGTGCAACGTGATCCCCATCGCCTTGACGGTCTGCGCCAACGCCTGGGCGGCGAGCCCGAGCTGCGGCCCGGTGTTGGGATAGGTCAGTTCCGCGGAGAAGCCGCGCGGGTGTCGGGAGGCCGCCAACGCCGCCTTCGCCTTGTCCATGTCGTAGTCCACATGGCTGACGCCGTCGAGGATCTGCCGAGCCTGCGTCGCATCGTAGGTCGGCGACAGCGATTCCGGTGTCATCAACGACGTCGCGGTCTCGGCGTACCCGTGCAGCAGATGGGTGACGATCGCCTCCTTGTCCGCGGCATAGGCGATCGCCTCGCGCACCTTCGGATCGTCGAACGGTGCGACGCGCGTATCGAAGTTGACGCCGAGGTAGGACAGATCGTTGACCGACTCGACGCGCTCGCCGCCGGTCTGTCGCCACTGATTCACCTGGGTGATCGGCACATTGAAGGCGAGGTCGATGTCACCGGAGCGCGCGGCGAGCAATCGGGTGTTGTCGTCGGGGATGAACTTCACGTCGATCGTCACCACCCTGGGTCTGGTGCCCGACCAAGCCGACGAGCGCTGCAGCGTGAGCCCCGCACCGGGCCGAAACGACGTCACCCGGTACGGGCCGGTTCCCACGACCAGACTGCTCGGCGTCCCGACTTTGCCGTCGGCCCTGTCCCATGCCGCACGCGAGGTGATGAACGCTGCGCCCGAGGCACTCATCAGTCGCAGGAACGCCGGGTCGGGTGCCGAGAGCCGCACGGTGATCTGATGCTCCCCGGTGACCGCCACGGAGGTGACCCCGCCCAGATAGGCCGCGATCCCCGGCGAGGCGGTGGCGTCGGCGGCCTTGTCGAGGCTGAACTTCACGTCGTCGGCGGTCACGGGGGTCCCGTCGGAGAAGTGTGCGTTCGCGTCGAGATCGAAGACGTAGGTGGTGGGGTCGGGCTGCGACCAGTGCTGCGCAACCGCCGGCACCACCGCGCCGGCGCTGCTCAGCCCGACCAGACCCTGGTAGTACAGCTGCCCCATGTTGTAGTTCAGGATTCCCGATTCCTGGCCGGGATACAGCGAGGACAGCGAACCGGGCAGCGCGACGGTGATCCGATCGACGTCTTTGCCGCTGTCGGCGAGCTGGGTGCTGGGACCGGCCGGCGAGTCCAGGTCGCCGCCCTTGGCGCAGCCGGCCAGGGCCATCGCGGCGACGAGTGCGACACCGGCCAGGCGCATCGCGACACCCGCACGCCCTCGGCGATCGGTCCTCATACCCACTTCTTCGACCTCACCTCTTCGACCCCAGCTGTGGTGGCGTCGACGACCGGATCCGGTCCACGCGGGTCGTCGACCCCTGGGGTGGTTCACGTCCCTGTGTCGCAGGGTATCCGCCGACCCCACACTGTTCACTGAAACAACCCAAATGACTCGTTTGAGAGAACACTAGCCCGCGGGTGTCCATTTCGCGCAGGGTGAGGACGGGTAAGAATCGCGGAGATTCTGAGGAATTCGTTCAGTCGCGTGGTGCGGCCGGCGACACGGGCCAGTCATCGGGGTAGCGCGAAACCGCCTCCTCGTGCAGCGTGCGCATCTGTCTACGACCTCGCGCCGAGAGCCGGTCGCCGAACACCATCCCGTTGATGTGATCGGTCTCGTGTTGCAGGCACCGGCCGAGGATCCCGGCGGCCGTCACCGTGACCGGTTCACCGTGGTGGTCACGGCCCCGGCAGGTGGCATGGCTCGGCCGGGCGAGCGGCGCGTACCCGCCCGGATACGACAGGCATCCCTCGGTGAGTTCGACCAGCCGACGCTCGTCGCCCTGCGGCAGCTCGAGTTCGGGGTTGCAGATCACTCCGGCGCGCCGCTTCCCGTTCTCGTCGGTGCAGTCGTAGACGAACACCGCGAGTCCCACACCCACCTGGGCGGCGGCCAGCCCGGCACCCTCTGCCGCGGTGTTGGTGGCGAACATGTCGGCGAGCAACGCCTGCAGGTCGGGGCCGAAATCGGTGACCGGTCGGGCGGGCGTGTGCAACACCGGCTCACTCCAGCGCACGATCGGGCGCACCGTCCCACTCGCACGCAACTGCGACATCTCCACGTCTGACCTCCGACTCACCGACTCACCGCACCCCTCCCGACGAGAGGGACTCCTCATCGCACAGATTGTCACCCGCCGCCTCATCGCAACCGGCGATCGGCCCGTGCGAGCCGCGCCTACCATGGCGCAGGTGGCGACCGGGATACGGGCGAACTCGTCCACCGGCCGGTGGCTGATTGCCGCGGCGGTGCTCGGATCCGGTGTGGCCTTCCTCGACGGCACCGTGGTCAACGTCGCGTTGCCCGCCATCGCGCGCGACCTGCACACCGGCCTCGGCGGCCAGCAATGGGTCCTCGACGGCTACCTGCTCACTCTCAGTGCACTACTGCTCGCCGGCGGCGTGGCCGGTGACCGCTGGGGTCGCCGCCGGGTGTTCGTGACGGGGCTGGTGGTGTTCGCGATCGGGTCGATCGCCTGCGGCCTGGCCCCCACCATCGGGACGCTCATCGCCGCTCGTCTCGTGCAAGGCGTCGGGGCCGCCGCCGTGGTGCCGGGAAGTCTGGCTCTCATCAACGCCGAGATCGCCGAGGAAGACCGCGGTAAGGCCGTGGGTCTGTGGGCCGGGATGTCCGGAGCGACAAGCGCTCTGGGGCCGTTCGTGGGTGGCTGGCTGGTCGACGCCGCCTCGTGGCGATGGACCTTTTTCCTCAGTGTCCCGCTGGCGCTGGCGGCCATCTGGATCACGATGCGCCATGTGCCCGAATCCCGCGACAGCTCGCTGCGCGGTCGGCCCGACATCGCCGGCGCCGTGCTGATGACGCTGGGGCTCACCGGCGTGGTGTTCGCGCTGATCGAGGGGCCCGGACACCAGTGGCCAACGGTCGCGGTCGTCTGCGCGGTGCTGGGGCTTGTCGCGCTGGCGGCCTTCGTGTTCGTCGAGTCGCGAGCCGAATCACCGCTGCTGCCACTCGGACTGTTCCGGTCACGGCAGTTCGTCGGCGCCAATCTCACCACACTGCTCATCTATGCCGGCCTCAACGGTGCGTTGTTCCTGGTCGCGCTGCAGCTGCAGCAGAGTCTGGGCTATTCGGCGCTGCAGGCCGGCGCCGCGATGGTGCCGAGCACGATCATCATGCTGTTCGGCTCGCCTGTCTCCGGTCGCCTGGCCGCCACGACCGGTCCACGACTGCCGATGACCATCGGGCCGGTGGTCGCCGGGGTGGGGTTGGCGCTGATGGCCCGTATCGTCCCGGGCGCCCATTACCTGACCAATGCGCTGCCCGCGGTGATCGTCTTCGGCGTCGGTATGACGATCACCGTGGCGCCGCTGACGTCGGCCGCCCTCGGTGCCGTCGACGATGCGCATGCGGGCACCGCGTCGGGGGTCAACAACGCGGTCGCGCGCACCGCGGGCCTGCTCGCCGTCGCGCTGCTTCCCGCGGTCGCGGGCATCACCGCCGGCGGCGACCAGCCGCTGGGGCCTGGCTTCTCGACCGCGATGATCATCGCCGCGGTGGTGTGCGCGGTCGGCGGCCTCGTCGCGTGGGCGACCGTGCGCTCGGGGACACCGGTGAACCCGTACATCCAACCCAGCGTGCAGACCGCATGTCAGGATCCCACCACCTCGCGGCACGAGATGCGCTGAGGAACAGAGGCCGAACGTCGGGGTCGGGTACCGCTGCCGCACACTGGAGCGATGAGCGACATCCACTCCTACGACCTCACGATCACGTGGACAGGTGACCGTGGCCGCGGGACCGCCACCTACAACGCGTTCGGCCGCGATCACCTGGTCGAGGCCGACGGTCACGAACCGATTCTCGGCTCGTCGGATCCGGCGTTTCGCGGGGATGCGAGTCGCTGGAATCCCGAGGAGATGCTGCTCGCCTCTCTCTCGCAGTGCCACATGCTGTGGTACCTGCACCTGGCTGCGGACGCCGAGGTGGTAGTGACCGGCTACGTCGACCGCCCGCACGGCGTGATGTCCACCGCCGCAGACGGTTCCGGGCAGTTCGATCGTGTGACGTTACGGCCCCGCGTGACGATCACCGCCGGCAGCGATGTGGAGGCGGCACTGCTGGTGCACCATCGAGTTCCCGACTTCTGCTTCATCGCGCGATCGGTGAACTTTCCCGTCGATCACGAACCCGAGATCGTGGTGGCTGAATGATCCGCGGTCAGCGACGCAACGACCGCTCGAGCATGTGCAAGACTGCGGTCGTAGCGAGTGCCCGCACGTCGCCGCGGTCGCCGGGAAAGCGAAGTGTCCGCGTGTAGGTGTCGCGACCGGCGACGGCGACGCCGAAACAGACTGTGCCGACGGGCTTCTGAGCCGTTCCACCGCTCGGTCCGGCGACACCGCTTGTCGACACCGCGACATCGGCGCCACATCGGGTCAATGCGCCCTGCGCCATCGCCGCGGCAACCGGCTCACTGACCGCACCGTGTTCGGCGATGAGTTCGGCAGGCACACCGAGTGCGGCGATCTTCACCTCGTTGGAGTAGGCGACAACTCCACCCGCCACATAGGCCGAGGATCCTGGTCTTTCGGTCAGACGCGCGGCGATCAATCCTCCGGTGCACGACTCAGCCGTCGCCACCAGATGACCCCGCAGCAGCTCGGCTAGCTGATCGTCGATCGTGGATCCGTCGATCGAAAACACCTGTCTGGGATGGGATTTCTCGATCATCGCGGACAGTTCGGCATAGACCGGTCGCGCTCGCACCGAATAGCGCGTGACCATCTCCACCTCGCCGCGGCTCAGACAGGTGGTGATCTCAAGATCCCCGAAACCGTCGACGTCGGACTCCGCCGCGCGCAGGGTCGCGGCCAGGTCGGCTTCGGGCAGACCGTACATCCGGATCGTCGACTGCTCGATGTCGTCGTGCCGGGACAGGACCTCGCCGACCTCGCGGGTGGCCAGCGCCGCCGGCCACATCTGCTGCAATTCCCGCGGGGGCCCCGGCAGGATCAGGATCGCCGGCATCGCGGCGTCCTCGGAATGCTGCGCTGCGATCGCCACGCCGGGAGCCGTGCCGGTCGGCGGGATGGATGTCGCACCCTCGGGAACCAGGGACTGCTTGTCGATGCCGGCGAGGGTCGCCGGCGACAGCTGTGTACCGTCACCGAATCCGCGGGCACGCTGCCATCCGGCGATGATCTGTGCGATGTCCTCGCGCAACGCCGGATCGCTGTGCAGCGGTCGGCCGGTGAACTCGGCGACGGTCGCCACCGTCACATCGTCGGCGGTCGGTCCCAGACCACCCGAGGTGATGATGAGGTCGACACCGACCCCGCGCAGAAATGCCAGCTCTGCCGTCAGATCCGCCGGGCGATCACCGCAGATGGTGATGTGGGCGACGTCCACCCCCATCTCGAGCAGCTGTTCTGACATCCAGCGACCGTTGCGGTCGGCGACCCGACCACTGAGGACCTCGGTTCCGGTGACCACGATTCCCACCCGCACATTCACACCGACGAGCTTAGGCAGAACCCCTCCCTCCGGCCCATGGCACTCCTACACTCGGCACATGTCTGCGATGAGCACGACAGGCTCGGCGGTATCAGAACCACAACAGGAGCCCGAACCGCAACCGGTGCCGACACGCCACCGGGCGGCACAGGCCCGGGGCAGGCGAATCGGACTGCCACTACGGCTGTATGCGCGATTGCGGACTCCCACCGACGAGGAGTTCGACGACATCGGGCGCCGACTCATGAGACGCGACGAACCCGCCGCCGCACTCGTGGCCGCCATGCGCCTGCCGCGAGGAGACGCCGAGGCGGTGAGCATGCGGCAGTTCGAGCAAGCACTCACCGGCCGTATGCCTCCCAGCGCCCCGGCAGCCCTGCGCGCCTTCTTCGCCACCGTCGAGGCGACACCCGCGTGGGTCGATCACGATCTGTGCGCCCGGGGCGCGGCGGTGTACCGCCGACTCGGACAGAACGCGAACGATGTTCTGCTGCAACTGTCCCTGATCGGCGGCTACCGATTCGGCGGCCCGCCCGACCTCTTGGTCGCCACCGGCGGACTGACCGGTTCCACCAGCATCCGCAGGCTCGGCGAAACGCAGACGTGGGCCATCGAAGTGGGCCAGCCCGGCGCATTGCGCGAACACGAACGGGCCTGGGCGCTGACCGTCCATGTGCGACTGATGCATGCGCTGGTCAACGAGACCTTCGAACGCAACGGCCGCTGGGACGCCGCTCGGTGGGGATTACCGATCAATCAGGCCGATCTCGCGGCGACACTTAGCCTCGATCCACCGATCGGCTTTTGAGGTGTGATGAAAGGTGTTGAGCACGTTTAGGCCGGTGATGGGCATGAGTATGTCGCCGATCTCTGATGTCGGCTT
>NZ_BMGC01000034.1 GCF_014639795.1 Gordonia jinhuaensis
CCGAGAACTCGCGGCGCCGGATACGATTCCACTGCACCCGCGCCCAGCGGGCCAACATCCAGCAATTCCACTGCTGAGCAGTGCCCGGCTAACTTCGAAGAGCCCACAACATCGACGCGATGGCGAACTGGTGCGCAACCCACGGCGTCTTGCTCGCACCCCACACCAAGACGGCAATGGCACCTGAGCTGATCCGCAGACAACTGGCCGCAGGGGCGTGGGGTATGACCGCATCCACGGTTCGTCACGCCGAGGTCGCCTTCGCCGCCGGAGCGCGTCGCCTGATTCTCGCGCACCAGATAGTCGACACCGCACAGCTGGAGGCACTGAGCAGGCTCGCGGACTCCGGCGCGCAGATCGCGGTTTTCGTGGATTCGTCTGCGGGGCTGGATATCCTGGCGCCGTATGCGCGCAGGAGTCCGTCGATCACAGTACTGGCCGAAATGGGGATCGCGGGCGGCAGGACCGGTGTCCGCAGCGCGCAGGCCCTCTACGAGCTGCTGGATCACATCCACTCGAGGGACATCACACTGTCCGGTGTCTCGGCATACGAAGGACTGCTGCCCGCCATCCGCCGGCCGCTGCCCCCTGCCTACGGAGCGATACCGCCCACCACCGAAGCGGTCACGGAGTTTGTCTCGTCACTGGCCGACGCGATCACCGGGGCGATCGACCGGGGTCTCCTCGCGGCCGACGCGATCATCACTGCCGGCGGCAGCTCGGCCTTCGACATCGTGGCAGACCGACTCAGCGGCGTCGCCGGCGCGGTGATCCTGCGCAGCGGCTGCTATGTCACCCACGATGACGGCGCCTATGTGTACGTGTCACCTCTCCAGGAGGGGAACTCGCCGAACCTCACACCTGCGGGCACCTTACAACCCGCGCTTCGACTGTGGGCGTCCGTGGTCTCTGCACCCGAGCCCGGCAAGGTCATCGTCAACATCGGGCACCGTGATTTCGGCGACGACATCGGCTCTCCTGAACTCCTCGCGAGAGCGACCGGAGGCGAGGTGGTGCCCGCGAGTGGATGGACGGTGGCCCAGACATGGGATCAACACGTGCGGCTCGACTCGTCGGGTCAGGCCACCGGATTACATGTCGGTGACGTCGTGCTGTTCGGCATATCGCATCCCTGCACGACATTCGACAAGTGGCGCGTCCTTCTCGAGATCGACGACGACCACACCGTGGTCGATGTGATCGAGACGAGGTTCTGAGCGATGGCCACACCACAGGCACGTATTGCTCTGGAGGGCTTCGACACAACAGAATGTCTGCGTTGGCGCGACGATTCGCTCTACTTCAGCGACATGGCATTCGGCAAGGTCCATCGCTGGGACGGGCATGCGGGCGACGTGGAGACGGTGGCGGAGCTGCCCGGTCGGGCCGGGGGTATCGGATGGCTGCCCGGCGGCGACATGCTCGTGGTGCTCATGGATGACGCCAAGGTCATGCGCGTCACCGCCGACGGCACCGTGACACTGCACTGTGACCTTCGAGACCGCGTCATCGGCTCCGCGAATGACATGGTCGTCGACGAATCGGGTTACGCCTACGTGGGCAGCTTCGGATTCGACTATCTCTCCTATGCCCGTGAGCATTCGATGACCGACCTCATGAGGCCCCCGGGTCCGCCTACTGCCCCCGTCTATTGCCTGAGCCCCGACGGCGAGGTTGTCGGCAGCAGCGCGCCGTTGGCCTTCGCCAACGGATTTCACCTCGACGACTCCGGACGACATCTGGTGGTGGCCGAGTCACTGGGCCTGCGCCTGACCGCACTCACCGTCGACGGAAAGGGTGGATTCGGGGAGCCCGAACTCTGGGCCTCCCTCATGTCGGGGTGGCTGCGACGGGCGGTCACCGACGGCGGACCGCTCGGGACGTTGACGCGGTTTGTCGCCCGCGCGACCGAACACCCGATGATCGCGAAACACTCCAGCGATCCAGTGAGTCCAGACGGGATCTGCAGTGGCGCTGACGATTCCATCTGGATCGCCAATGCGCTGCGTGGCGAGGTGGTTCAGGTCGCGCAGGGAGGGCAGGTGCTCCAGCGCATCCGAACCAGTCAATTGACACTCGACTGTGTCATCGGGGGCGCGACCGGATCCACGCTTTATGCAGCGACCGTGGCCGCACTCGATCCCGAAGAGGCACGCAGACTCCGCGCCGGACGCATCGAAGTCATCGAACTCGACAGCTGAAATCCGTTCGCGCACAAAGATGGCCACTCGACTCAGGTAGCAGACGAAATTGGAAGGTGCACAAAATGTCCGACAAGAGCCTGATCATCGGAGCGACCGGATTCATCGGTTCTGCGGTGATGCGTCAACTACTGGCCGAAGGTGAGCAGGTCCGCGTCCTCGCCAGAGAATCGAGCACCACTCAGAATCTCGATGAATTCGACGTCGAGGTCGTTCACGGCGATATGCGTGACCGCGAATCCGTAGTACGCGCGCTCCGCGGATGTACCACGATGTACTGCACCGCAGCATATTTCAGTCACTACAACCCAGACCCGCAGGTCGCCTACGACGTCAATGTCAACGGCACGCGCGCGACGATGCAGGCGGCTGAGGCCGCGGGCGTCGAGCGGGTGGTGTACACGAGTACGAACTGCACACTCGGTGCACACGGTGAGACACCCGTCGACGAGTCCGCGATGTTCAATCACTGGCGGACCGGTGACCACTACACACAGTCCAAATTTCTCGGCGAGGTGGAGGCCCTGCGTTTCGCCGCCCGCGGATTGCCGCTCGTGATCGTCAGTCCCACCTACGTGATCGGCACCAACGACGTCCGCCCCACGAATTCCGGCCAACTACTGCTGGATGTCGCGAAGGGGACAATGGCGGTGACCATGAAAGGCTACTTGAACGTCATCGACGTCGAAGACGTTGCACGCGGACACATCCTCGCAGCACGCAAAGGCCGAATCGGCGAAAACTACCTGCTGGGCAACGTGAACATCTCGATCACCGAGTTCCAGAACATGATCGCTGACATCGCCGGGGTATCGCGACCGAGGATCAGCATCCCCTATCCGCTCGCAGTCGCGGTGGGACACGTCTCAGAAGCCATTGCCCGCGTCACCAATACGAAACCGTTCGAGACGGCGTCGGCTGTGAAGATCGGCCACATGGGTGAGTCCTACGACTGTTCGAAGGCGGTGACCGAACTCGGTCTGCCTCAGACGCCGATCGAGGACAGCATTCGCCGAGCGCTCGAGTGGTGGCGCGCACACGGCTATCTCTAGGCCGCGCGTCACGTCCCCTCCGTCACGTCCCTTCCGTCACGTCCCCTCCGACACGCCTTCCGAGGCGCGCACCGCCGACGACATCGCGATGGTGACCGCACCCGCCACCGCCGCGACGAAGGCAATCACGGTGACCGCACCCCACCCCGGGCGAGTGGTGTCACCAAGCAGGGCGATGCCCAGCGCACCGGGAACCACCGTCTCGCCGACCACGATCGCCGCCGAGGCGGCGCTGACCGCACCGGTCTGCAGCGCGACGGTGAACAGATAGAAGCCGCCGATCCCGCAGATCACCACCGCATAGGCGGCGGGGTCGGTCAGCAGTGCGACGAGATCGAATGGCTCGATGCCGCGCAGAATCCGGATGGCCACCGCCATCAGCCCGAACAGGATGCCGCCGGACAGACCGGCGACCACAGCGACACCGGTGGGCAGCATGTGGATCAGCGCCATCGCGAGGAGCAGCAGCACGATCCCGCCGACCAGCAGCGCCCAGTGCAACCAGTCGTGGTCGCGATGCCCCTCATGGCCGGCGCCCAGCCCCATCACCACCAGCGCGACCACCACCACGACAACCGCAGTCCATTCGCGGCGATTGAGGCGGGCGTCGAGCACGAATGTGGCCAACACCGCGGTCACCACCAGATTGGCGCTGACGATCGTCTGCGCCAAGAACAACGGCGTCAGACGGTCGGCCACCAGATTTCCCGCGAATCCGAGCACGTCGAGGGAGATGCCGACGAGAAATGACGCCGTGAGCATCGCCGCGATCGTCGACCGCAGCGTGGGCGCCGCACTCGCCCCCGCCGATTCCTCGGTGACCTCGTGGGCGCCGCGCGCCTGCAGTACCGACGCCGTGCCATAGGCGAGCGCCGCGATGATCGCCGCGACGACGCCGACCGCCATCATCTGGGGGTCAGCACATCCACGCCGACGAACGGCACCAGCGCCTCGGGCACCTTCACGCTGCCGTCGGGTTGCTGGTGGTTCTCCAGGATCGCGACCAGCCAGCGCGTGGTGCCCAACGTCCCGTTCAGCGTCGCGGCCACCTGCGGCTTGCCGTTCTCGTCGCGGTAGCGGATCGACAGGCGCCGCGCCTGATAGGTGGTGCAGTTCGAGGTGGAGGTGAGCTCACGGTAGGTGTTCTGGGTGGGCACCCAGGCCTCGCAGTCGAATTTGCGGGCCGCCGACGAACCGAGGTCCCCGCCGGCGATGTCGATCACCCGGTACGGGACGTCGATCGCGGCGAGCATCTGCTTCTCGATGCCCAGCAGCCGCTGGTGCTGCGCCTGCGCGTCTTCGGGTTTGCAGTAGATGAAGCCCTCGACCTTGTCGAACTGGTGCACGCGCAGGATGCCGCGGGTGTCCTTGCCGTAGCTGCCCGCCTCGCGACGGAAGCAGCTCGACCAGCCGGCGTAGCTCTTCGGGCCGTCGGACAGGTCGATGATCTCGTTCATGTGGTAGCCGGCCAACGGCACCTCGGATGTACCGACCAGGTACAGGTCGTCGTCCTTGTCGAGGTGGTAGACCTCGTCGGCGTGGGCGCCGAGGAAGCCGGTACCGCCCATCACCTCCGGCCGAACCAGCACCGGCGGGATCATCATCGTGAAGCCGTTGGCCATGGCCTTCTGCGCTGCCAGTTGCAACAGGCCGAGCTGGAGCATCGCGCCATAGCCGGTGAGGAAGTAGAACCGCGAGCCCGACACCTTCGCGCCGCGCTCCATGTCGATCAGGCCCAGCGATTCGCCGAGTTCGAGGTGATCTTTGGCGTTCGGGATCTCACGGGGCTCACCCACGGTCTCGAGCACCACGAAGTCGTCCTCGCCGCCGGCAGGCGCGTCGGGTTCGACGATGTTGTCGATGGCCAGGTGTGCTGCGCGCATCTGCTCGTCAGCGGCGGACTCGAGCGCACCGGCCTCTTTGACCCGGTCGGCGAGCACGCGACCCTGCGCCAGCAGCGTCTCACGCTCCTCCGGCGATGCCTTGCCGACCTTCTTGCCCAACGCCTTCTGTTCGGAGCGCAGCGAATCGGCCTCGGCGATGGCAGCGCGCCGCGCGGAGTCCGCGGCCAGCAGCTCGTCGACAAGGGCGGGGTCGGCGCCACGGGTGCGCTGCGACCGGCGGACGAGCTCAGGATCCTCGCGAACAATCTTCAGGTCGATCACGAGACAAAACCCTACCCAGAACCGGGGTGCGGCGGTCGCCACAGGTCGCTGTAGTCGGCGCGCCCGAACATCACCGCGGCATCGCGGGCGGTCGGCGAGCCGGCATCGGGGTCGGCACCCGCGGCGACCAGCGCGGCGACCACCTCGTCATTCGACTTGAACACCGCGCCGGCCAGCGGCGACTGTCCGCGGTCATTGGGCAGGTTCGGGTCGGCACCCCGGCTCAGCAGCGCCGAGACCGTGTCGGCATGTCCGTGATAGGCCGCCAGCATCAGCAGGGTGTCGCCGGTCTGATTGCGCAGATTCACCGGGACACCCGCATCGAGATAGGCATCCAGCGCGGCCGTGTCACCGTTGCGGGCCATGTCGAACAGCCGCCCGGCCAGTTCGGCGAGTTGATCGTCGAGGTCCGACGATTCCGGCGGATCGGAGCGCGGCATGTCACTCATGACACGCACTCTACGAGCGTCCTCGACCGGCCACGCGCACACAACAGGCATCATGGACGGCGATGTCCGACCCGCACAGCCGCGATCCGCACGCCGAACCCGACGCTCACGACGCCGGGGATTCGGCTGACGCTCAGGCATACAGCGCGTACCCCGACGGTTACGACGATGCCGAGGATTTCGACGACGCCGACGACTACGGTCCCGAACCGGCCGACCGGCAGTCGTGGAAATCGCATCTGGCCGCTTCACCCGTGCGACTGGTTCTCGCGGCGATCGTGGTGGGTGCTGTGGTCGCGGGCTGCATCGTGGCGGCGCTGGGTGGTTTCGGCGACAAGGGCGACGTGGCCACCAGCAGCATCGGCGAATCGCAGCGCGGGCCCGACAAGAACGCGTTCAATCAGTCGGTCCCCGGCGACTGCCTGACCTGGCCCGCCGACAACCCGGGCAAGCCGTCGAAGGTCGACTGCGCGCAGCAGCACTATTTCGAGGTCGCCGGCGTGACCGACACCAGCGCCTACCCGGGTACCGAGTTCTCCTCGAACGCACCCTGGCCAGGCACGGACTGGTTCTCCACCTTCCGCGACGAGCACTGCCCCACCGCCGTGTCTGCCTACCTGGGCGGCAAACTCGACCCGCAGGGACGCTTCTCGGTGGGGCTGATGTACCCCTCGGCCGAGCAGTGGTCAGACGGTGAGCGCGCGCTGCGGTGCGGACTGCAGCTCTCGGACTCCCAGGGACGTCTGCAGCCGTTCCTGGGCAAGGTCGGCTCCCAGGATCAGTCCCTGCAGTGGCCCGCGGGCACGTGTATCGGCATCAACGCGCAACGTCAGCCCACCGACGCGGTGGCGTGCAGTGAGCCGCATGCTTTCCAGGTGACCGCGGTGGT
The DNA here is from genome assembly GCF_014639795.1 of Gordonia jinhuaensis. Lineage (GTDB taxonomy): Bacteria > Actinomycetota > Actinomycetes > Mycobacteriales > Mycobacteriaceae > Gordonia_B > Gordonia_B jinhuaensis. The sequence continues at coordinate 6,757 of NZ_BMGC01000034.1, forward strand.
CGACCTGTCGGGCACCTTCGGTGCCGCGAACTCCGGTGCCCCCGCCCCATCGGTCGACAAGCAGAACGCACAGCTGACCAAGATCTGCCCCGACCTCACCGACACCTTCTTCGGCGGCGACGCGAAGTTCGCCAAGACGACGCTCAACGTGCAGTGGTCGACCATCGCCGAACCGAGCTGGGCCGCGGGCAGCCGCAAGGTGGTCTGCTACGTGGGACTGCCCGATGCCGGCGGCTTCGCGACGCTGGTCGGCGATGCGCGCCAGACCCTGCTCATCAACGGGAAGATCCCCAACCCGCCACCCGCGCAGCCACCGGGGCGCATCCTGCCGACGGCGGTCCCGCTGCCGGGCGGTGTGGAGCCCAATCCCACCGAGATGCCCGCTCCCAACCCGGTGGGCTGACGATGGCCGTGTCGATGAGTGACGACGAGTTCGAGAACCTCGTCGGCGATGCGCTGGACTCGATACCCGAGGAGCTCGCCGAGGCGATGTCGAACGTGGTGATCCTGATCGAGCCACGCCACCCCGAGGACCCGCATCTGCTCGGGCTCTATCACGGAGTGGCGCTCACGCATCGCGACACCACCTACGCCGGCTACCTGCCCGACACCATCACGATCTACCGCGAACCGATCCTCGCGATGTGTCAGACACATGCGCAGGTGGTGCATGAGGTCGCCGTGACAGTGGTGCACGAGATCGGCCACCACTTCGGCATCGACGACGCGTGGCTGCACGCGCACGGCTGGGGCTGAAGCACACGGGCCGGGGCATACGGGGTTGTACGGGGCGCTGAGCAACCGCGCAACGGACTCAGTCCCGCACCACCAGCCCCGTCTCGAAGACCACCGACTCCCCGGGTGTGCCGGTTCTGATCTGGTCGAGTAGCAGCCTGGTCGCGGTGACAGCCAGTTCTTCGCGCCGGGTGTCGACACCGGTCAACGGTGGCGTATGCGTCCGGGCGACCTGCCCCTCGGAGGTCACCAGGTGAACACGGCGCCCACTGCCTGCTCTGTCGGCCGCGGCCAGATATCGCCATGCGCCGGCGGCGACGGTGTCCAGCGGCGCGTAGATGGCGTCGACCTCGGGATACTCATCGCACAACTCAGCACATGCCACCTCGCCGGCCTGCGCGAAGCCCTCGCCGAGCCGAGCGACCGCGATACGCGGGGGCACGCCCTGGTGTGCACACCAGTCCCGATAGGCGCGTTCGGTGCCGCGGGCGGTCTGGCGTTCGCTGGAATCGATGATCAGGCCCAGGTGATGAGCACCGCGCTCGGCGACGTGAGCGGCCACCAGATCGACCGCGCTGCGCCAATCGATGGAGACAGTGGTGACGTCGGTCTGCTCCGGATCGCCGGAGATCACCACCACGGGCAGCCCGCGTCCCCGCAGCGTGGAGAGCTGGTCGTCGTCGGGATCGGGGTCGATCACCAGGACACCGTCGACGGCGAATTCCTGCACCCACCCGTGCGGTCCGCGCGGAGGCACCAGGGTCAACGCATAGCCGGCGGCCAGGCTCTCCTGCGCGGCGGCCACTGCCGTGCGCAGATACCAGCTCATACCGCTCTGCGGAGTCGTCTCCTCGCTGCGCAGCAGCGAGGCCACCAGGCCGATGGTGTTCGTGGCACCGGTCCGCAGGGCGCGCGCCCGCGGGTTGGGCACGTATCCGAGTCGGGAGGCTGCTTCCCGAATGCGCACGCGAGTCTTCTCGTCCATCCGGCCCTTGCCGTTGAGCGCCTGCGAAACGGTGCCCACCGACACCCCGGAGGCCGCCGCGACGTCGCGGATCGTCGGTCTACCCGCCACGCTGTTGCCGCCGCTCATCGTCACCTCCCCCTCCCTGCACGTGACCGCCTCCCTGCACGTGACCCCCGGTGAATCCTGCCCCGGTGGAGCGATTTTCGTAAGCGTAAACGACGGTGATGTGGCCGAAACATCTGTGGCGCATCATTGTGCTCGTGGTGGAAAAACGATTCATCGACGGTGCTCCAGAATCCCCGACGGTCTACGACAACGCGCTTCTCTTCCCGGCGCATCGCGACGGCGACCCCTTCCTCGGTCATCTCGTGGTCGGCGACGACGGCCGGTTCGTCTCCGTCGAGCCGGGCGCCTTCGACGCCGCCACTGCCTCCCATCCGCACCGGATCGTCGATCTGCACGGCGCGGTGGTGCTGCCGGGGTTCGTCTCGGCACACACTCACCTGTGGCAGAGCCCGTTTCGCGGTGTAGCCGACGGCTGCTCGACGATGGGGTGGATCGAGCAGTTGCACAAGCGGATCGGGCCGCACTTCGGCGACGGCGACATGGCCGCCTTCACCGCACACGGCTACCGCGACATGCTGCGCCACGGCGTCACCACCGTGTGCAACCACACCCACGACTTCGGCATCGGACCCGAAGAGCAATGGGCCGCAGCCATATCGGCACCGGTTCACACCGAGTTCTGCTTCTCGCCGCCGTTGTGGCGTAGCCCAGCGGAGCGGATCAGCGAACTCGACAAGTTCGTCCACCTCAGCGCACCCGATCGCGACCAGGTGCTCGGACTGTCGATGAACACCACCGGGAGAATGACCGTCGAGCAGATGCGCGACGAAGTCGACATGCTGCGCGAGAACAGCTTTCGGATGCACACTCACTACCTCGAAGACCCGGGCACCACTGCCGAACAGCAGACGTGGTTCGACGACCTCGTCGAATCCGGACGTGTGGGGCCCGACACGATCTTCGCCCACTTCATCCACACGACGCCCCATATCCGCGACGGCGCTGCCCGCGCCGGGGCGTCGATGGTGTGGAACCCGCTGTCCAACGGACGCCTCGGTTCGGGGATCGCCGACGTCCTCGGCTACCGCAACGCGGGAGTGCGAGTCGGGATGGGTGTCGACGGGCAGGCAAGCGCAGATGTCGCCGACCCGTTCGAGAACATGCGCATGGGGTTGTACACCTTGCGTGCCACCGCACAGGACGCGACGGTCCTCGATGCCAAGACGGTGCTGCGGATGCACACCGCCGACGCCGCCGATGTCCTCGGTGTCGGGGACCGGGTGGGCAGGCTGGCCCCCGGATACGCCGCCGACTTCCTCATTCTCGACCCGCCCGCGCCGTACGAGATCCTCGACGCCGCCGACCTGTGGGCGTATGCGGTGCTGAGCCTGTCGTCCGCCGACATCCGCGAGGTCCACGTGGCCGGTCGCCTGGCCGGGACGGGTCCCACCGACCGCGACATCGAACTCGAAGCCGACTGTCGAGATCGGTTGTCCCGCATCCGCTCTGCGCTCTGATCTGCCCTCCGCCACCGAACTCATACCCATACCCATACCCGCACCCGAAAGGTGTCTCATGTCCGTCAGCACCGAAGCACTCGAAGACCTCGTCGACGAACTCGGCAACATCCCGCACTCCTCGGAAGCGCGGCTGTTGCGCGCCAAGAGCCGTGACCGATTCGCCCAGAGCCCGGTGCTGCGAGAGGTGATGCGTGGTCGGGTGGCCGACATCTACATCGCACCGCGATCCAAGGAGGAGTTGCGCGTGACCGTGGGCGCCTGCGTGCGGCACCGCATCCCGATCACCGTGCGTGGCGCCGGCACCGGCCAGTTCGGTCAGGGTGTACCTCTGTCGGGCGGGGCCGTGATCGACGTCACGGGTATCACCGGCATCGTCCCCACCACACTGGGTACGGTGCGCGCCCTCACCGGGACACTGCTCGTCGACATCGACAACGAGATCCGCCCCACCGGCTGGGAGATGCGCATGCATCCCTCCACCAAGAATCAGTCGACCATCGGCGGCTACATCGCCGGCGGCCACGCCGGAATCGGCAGCTGCCAGTGGGGAATCCTCCGCGATCGCGGCAACATCGTCGCACTCGAGGTGATGACCGCCGAAGAGAACCCGCGGTTCATCGAGCTCACCGGCGAGGACGTCAACATCGTCCACCACGCCTACGGGGCCAACGGCATCATCACCGAGGTCGAGCTCCCCACCGCCCCGGCGTGGAACTGGCAGGAGCTGGTGATCGCCTTCCCCGAATTCGACCAGGCGGCGCGGTTCGCGGTTGACCTCTGCGAGAGCGAGGGCATCCTCAAGAAGGTGGTGTCGGTTCAGCAGGATCCGCTGCCCACCTATCTGCCCGACCTGGCACCCTATGTGCCACAGGGGCATTCGATGGTCTTGGCGATGGTTGCCGAGCAGTGCATGCCGGTTGTGGAAGATCTGATCGCCGCGAACAACGGCCACATCGGCTACCGCACCGACGAAGAACAGGGCGCCTATGGCATCCCGATGTACGAGTTCACCTGGGGTCACGCGATGATGCACTATCAGCGCGTCAACCGGAAGCTCATCGGGCTGCTCGCCCTGTTCCCCAAGGACGATCTCTACGACTCGATCGTGCGCATCAACCGCGACTTCGCGCATCTGGGGCCCACCCACATCGAGATGAAGCGATTCGACGGCGGGCTGTCGGCGCAGGGCTCCCCGGTGTGGGACTTCGAGAGTCAGGAGCAGATGACCGAGATCACCCGGCAATTGCAGGAGGCCGGGCTCGACATCGCCAACACCCACACCCCCACCCTGCTGGCGAGCGGTATGAAGCCGTGGGCGGCCGCCGAGGCCGAGTTGAAACGCGTCGCCGACCCCTACGGCCTTCTCGCACAGGGCAAGTCCGACGACGAGACGGTCAACGAGGTCACCGAGGCCACCGCGTTGCCGTCGAAGGGCTGGAAGTATCGGCTCACTGCATCAGACGTACAGAGGTGACAGCCCGCACTCAGCCCATCGGGTCGATGACGGTCTCGCTGGGGTCGGTGCTGGTGAACGGCGCCTCGTCGTCGCCCCAGCGCACGCAATCCCACTGCCCGAGTGCGTAGTTCAGCTCCACCTCCGAGCAGTTGCGCAGGTGGTGTTCCAGTGCGAAGCGGGGTTCGACCTGTCCCAGATGTGCGGCGATGAGCCGGATCGCGGCACCGTGGCTCACCAGGTACACGTCGCGCGCATCGGCCCCGTCGAGGTAACGGGCGGCGATGTCGTCGATCACCGGCATGAACCGATCACGCACCATCGACCACGACTCGCCACCGGGGATCGGGTCGTCGCCACCGGCGACACCCCGCAGACGCTCACCCGCGCGACCAGTGGCCTCGTCGGAGCCGTACCAACTGCGGACGATCTTCACGAACAACTCGTGGGCATCGTCGTCGGTGCGGCCCTCGAGGTCACCGAGCTGGACCTCGTAGACGCCCTGCACCACCTCGGGAGTGACTCCCCAGACGTCGCCGATCACCTCCGCGGTCTGCCGGGCCCGCGCTGCGGGCGAACACAGCAGTCTCACCTCACCGACGTCACCGTGTTCGAGCGCGAACCTCGCGGCCTGTCGAATACCGAAGTCGGTGAGTGCCGCGCCGGGCAACGCTGTGTCCAACCGGCGCATCACATTCGACGTGGTCTCCCCGTGCCGCACCAGATGCAGGGTCGCCATCATCGACCTCCTCTACGCAACGACTCAACCCATTCCAGACTGTCACGATGATCCGGCGGCGGAGGCCCCAGACGCACCGCAGTCGGCCACGATCCGAGATACACCACCTCGCGGGCGGCCGCATGCAGCGCGGCCAGCGCCTCGGCGACGGCCGGATCCTCGATGTGTCCGACGGCGTCGAGGAAGAAGAAGTACTCACCCTCGCGCGGCTGCGGACGTGACTCGATGCGCGTCAGGTCGATGCCGCGTGAGGCGAATTCGGACATCGCCCGCATCAGCGAACCGGGCTCATGGGGCAGGTCGAGTACCACCGAGGTGCGGTCGGAGCCCGTGCGCAGCGGCACCGGACCGGGTTGCCGAAGAAGAACGAATCGTGTTGTCGCCGAGTCGGAATCGGCCACGCGATCAGCGAGCACGACCAGTCCGGCCATCGACGCCGCCAGACCGGTGGTCACGGCCGCATCGGCTCGACCCGCGCGCACGTCGTCGGCAGCGCCGGCATTGGAATCGGCGGGGACGAAATGTGCGGCCGGGAACATGGCGGCCACGCTGTGGCGCACCTGCCGCGCGGCGACCGGGTAGGCCGCCAACGTCTGGACCTGAGCGGGGTCGAGTGCGGTGGCGGCGGCGATCGTGAACGCGACCGGCAGCACCGTCTCGGCGACGATCTGCACGCGCGTCCCCTTCGCGAGCGCGTCCATCGTCGAGGGCACCGATCCCTCGACCGAACTCTCGATGGGGACAACGCCGAACTCGGCCGCCCCGTCACGCACCATCTCGATCACCGACTCGGGACTCGACGCGGCCACGCGCGCCGAGCCGGCTCCGACCTGATCGGCGACCAGCGGGTCGGTGAGAAACGCGTCGAGCGCCATCTCGGTGAACGTTCCCGACGGTCCGAAGAAGGCGATGGTCGACATAGTCCGCAGGATAACCGGTGGATGATCGGCCGATTCGCTTCTCTCCCTCCCACCCGGCGGTCAATTAGGTTAGGGTTACCTATCTCGTTGCCATCCCACAGACCGGACCGACGGTGACCGTCCACTTCCCCGAATGGTCTCGGCGCTCGGAGTGAGAGAGGAACCCCTATGACGACCGCACATGCCCTGGCCCCCACCCCGGCCGAAGCCGTGCGCACCGCCTGTATGCGCGCCACCGACGCCACCCTGGCCGTCGACGATCCGGCCGGCGACCGGGCACCCGAGCCGATGCAGATCACCATGGTCCACCTCTACGAGACACAGGCCTTCGTGCTGGTCCCCAACAGCCGTGCCCGCGAACTCGACGCCGCCGCCGACCCTGCCGGCCTACAGGCGATGGTGGAGATCACCGACTGTGCCCCGATCCCCCTGCGCGAGCCGGTACGCGCTCTGATCTGGCTCAACGGTCGCCTGCACGCCGTCCCCCGCGACCTGCAACACGACCTGGCGGTGGAGATCTCCCTCGACCACCCGCAGCCGCATCTGCTCGACGTCGGACACACCCACACGTTGCTGCGTATGCAACTCGGGCATGCGGTGATCGCCAACGGCGCCGGCGCGGCCTCGGCGACCGCCGCCGAACTGGCCATCGCGACACCCGACCCGTTCTGGGAGTTCGAGGACCACTGGGTCGCCCACCTCGATCACGATCACAGCGACCTGGTCGGGGTGCTCGCCCGGCATCTGAGCGACGAGGAGCGTCACGGCCGGATCCGTCCGCTGGGTATCGACCGGTACGGCATCCGGCTGCGCGTGGAAGGTCCTGGGCCTGACACCGACATCCGGCTCCCGTTCAACCGACCCGTCGGCGATGTGGTCGAGCTGTCCGGTGCGTTGCGATCACTGGTCGGCTGCCCCTACCTCAACAGCATCCCCCACTCGCACTGATCGCCCCTAATCTGGCATGCGTGAATGCCGATGTACCCGCCTACCGGTCAGGTGAGCGCGATGCAGGCCGGCCGAACACGGCCGGCGAGCGGATCCGCGATGCACTGAAGGTCGCGGCCCGAGGGATCCCCGCCGATCACGGCATCGCCGGCACCCGGCCGCAGGTGGTGACCGACGCCCGCGAACGCCGCGGCCTGATCGTCGAGATCGTCATCGTGCTGGTGCTCACCTTCGGCATGTCCGGACTGCGCTCCCTGCTGTCGCTGATCGACGCACAACTGCACCGGGGCGGGATCGGCTCACAGTCGGTGGCGCTCAACACCTCGTCGTCGACGGTCGGCATCATCGACCTCGCCGAACAGCTCCTCGACGCCGTTCACCTCTTCGCGATCGCCGCGCTGGCCGTGTATCTGCTGTGGAGGTCGGGGATCACCGCACGAATCCTCGGTCTGAAACCGGTGAAGGTGGCCTCGGATGTGTCCTGGGGTGTGGCCGCCGCAGCGGTGATCGGGCTGCCCGGACTCGGGCTCTACGTCGCCGCACGTGCGCTCGGCATCAACGCCGAGGTGCTGCCCTCCACGCTGACCGACGCCTGGTGGCGGTTGCCGGTGCTCATCCTCGCCGCGATCGGCAACGCCGCGGCCGAGGAGTTCCTCGTGGTGGGCTATCTGATCACCCGGCTGCGCCAGCTCGGCGCCGGCGAGAACTCGTCGCTGCTCGGATCGGCGGTCCTGCGCGGCAGCTATCACCTGTACCAAGGCTTCGGGGGTGGTGTGGGCAACCTCGCGATGGGGCTGGTCTACGGGCGGTTCTTCCAGTGCACGGCGCGTATCTGGCCGCTGGTGATCGGTCATGCGCTGATCGACACGGTCGCTTTCGGCTACGCGCTGCTCGGCGACCACCTCGGCCTGCTCACCCGCTGACGTCGACTCGTCGGCGACGGGCGGAATGCACCGTAAAGTCGTCGGGGTGAGCGACCAGGATCCGCCCTTTCTGCATCGTGACGCCGGTCGCGACGCCGATCGACGGAACCCACCGCAGGGACCGCGCCAGAACCCACCCCGACAGGGGCAACCAGGTCAGAACCCACCGCGACAGAACCCACCGCGACAGGGGCAACCAGGTCAGGCGCCCACCCGGCGCGACCAGTACCCACGTCGCGATCCCCATCCACCACGCGACCAGTACCCACCGCGGCACGACGAGTACCCACGTCGCGACCCGCGCCCGGATCAGCGGGCTCGGCCGGATCAGCGGGCTCGAGGCGCCGCGGGGGTGCCTGGCTACGCACCGCCGCAGCGGCCGCAGGCCGTTCCACCGCAGTACCGCACACCTGCGCCAGATGACCCTCGAGCTCGTCGCGACGACTCGGCATTCGACGATGACGGTCGACTCGCCGCGCTGCGCGAGGAGTACCGCCGCAGCGGCCGTCGAGACAACCGGGTCGGTGGCAGCCCACCGCCGCGGCGTCCCGACAACTACCGACCACAGCGCGAACCCGCTCCCGAGCCGCCGAAGAAGAAGCGGTCCCGCTTCGCGCGGAGGCCGCGACTGACCTTCCTCCGCGTGCTGCTCGTGGTGGTGCTGGTGGTGATCGTCGGGTCGGCAGGACTGCTGTTCTACTTCGACTCCAAGCTGCACCGGGTGAACGCGCTGAGCGCCTATCCCGGCCGTGTCGGTGACACCCCCGGCACCAATTGGCTGCTGGTGGGCTCTGATTCGCGGTCCGGACTGTCCGCCGAGCAGAAGAAAGACCTGAGCACCGGCGATGTGGAGGGTGTGGAAGGCCGCACCGACACGATCATGCTGGTGCACATCCCGCGCAGCGGTAAGGCCATGCTCGTGTCGATCCCACGTGATCTCTACGTACCGATCCCCAGACAGGGGCAGCACAAGATCAACGCAGCGTTCTCACTCGGCGGGGCCTCACTACTCGTGCAGACCGTGGAGTCCGCCACGCGAGTCCACATCGATCACTACGCCGAGATCGGATTCGGCGGATTCGACTCACTGGTCGACGCGGTCGGCGGAGTGACGATGTGCCTCGACCAGCCGCTGCACGATCCCAAGGCTGGTCTGGACCTGCCTGCCGGATGCCAAACCCTCAACGGCAGACAGGCATTGGGGCTGGTACGCACCCGCGCCTTCCCGAACGCCGACCTCGAACGTGTGGTCAATCAGCGGAAGTTCTTGTCGGCGTTGGTGTCCAAGGCGATGAGCCCGAGCACCATCCTCAACCCGTTCAAGTTCTGGCCGTTCGTGTCGGGTGCGGTGAGTTCGCTGACCGTCGACAACGGCGATCACATCTGGCATCTCGGCTATCTCGGGTGGAAGCTGCACTCCGACCCCATCACCACCACCACACCCACCGGCGGACCGATTCAGACCGACGACGGCGACTCGCTGGCCTTCGGCGACAACACCACGCGGTTCTTCGACTACATCGCGCGCGACCAGACGGTACCCAGCGATCTGCTGAGTACCGGTGGCGGAGCGGTCAACTGACGGTCACCCGACCGAGGCTGCCGAGGCGCGTTCCATCAGATAGTCGCCGGCGGTCACCGGTTCGTAGGCACTCTTGCCCACGACACCCGGAATCGGTGCGACCAGCGAGTCGACATTCGTCTCGAAGAACATGATGAGCGAGATCAGCTCCTCCTCAGGTGCGGCGTCCTGCGGCGGGAGCACGCGGTGACGGGTCGAGCGCCACCGGTCACCGGTCCAGCGGGCGAGGATGTCGCCGATGTTCACCGTGAAGGCGTCGGGCACTTCGGGTGCGCTCACCCATTCACCGGGGGCGTCGGCGTCCGGCGCGTCGGGTGCAGCCGGATCGGGATCACCGATCTGGACCTCGAGGCCGCCGTATCCGACCTGCCGGTCCAGCAGGGTGAGCATGCCCCAATCGGTGTGCGGGGCAACGCGAAACTGTCCGGGTGCCGGAGTTCCCGTCACCGACATCGGCGGATACCTATTGATGTTGAACGTATGCGGTGCGGCCGCGCACCGGCTGGTGAACCAGTCGTCCGGGAGTCCGAGGGCCGCGGCGCACATCTCGAGCATCTCGTCGTTGAGCGCGCGCATCGCGGCGGTGTATTCGGTGCACAGCGCCTGCAGTCCCGGGACCTGGGTCGGCCAGACGTTGGGAGCAAACCACTGCGCGTCGATTGCGGCGTCTCCGGTGGGCTGGTCGTGGCCGATGGTGTAGGTCTCCTTGAGGTCGGGACGGGCCTCGTCGCCGTCCTCACCGTAGAAACTGTTGGCCTCCTTACCCGGGCCGATCCAGCCGCGGCCGTAGATCGGCGCGGCGTAGGTCGCCTTGACCTCGGCGGGCAGCGCAAAGAACTCGCGGGCGGCGCCGCGGATGTCCTCGCGCAGCTGCGCGCTCACACCATGTCCGGACAGCATCAGAAACCCCGACTCGCACAGGGCGGAGTCCAGACGCGATGCCATGTGGGCTCTCGTGTGGGCCGAGCCGGTGCGCCATTCGTCGATGTCGATCAGCGGAATCATCATCCAAGCTCAGCACCGCTGCGCACCGCGGTCAATTCGTAGCGATGTCCGACTGTGTCACAGCAGTTTTGGTGCCAGCGGGTGTGGTGCCAGCGGGTTTGGTGCCAGCCGACAATGCCATGTACACCGCAGCGCCCACCACGATGCCGACGATCACACTGAGGTCCGCACCGTCCATCATCGACGCGAGTGGACCCACGAAGACGGTGGTGTTGATGCACAGCACTGACGCGAGCATCCCGAGGAATTGCGCGGTAAGGGCCGGCACCGACCAGAGCGAGACGACCGGCGCCTCGTCGGCACCTACCGGGTAGATCACCCGGCGACGCACCAGATCCGCGGTGAAGACGCCCACCCACGGCGCAAACCAGACGATCATGAACAGCAGGAAGTTGTTGACGAATTGATAGAAGCTCCCCGAGAGCACCACGGACAGGCCGACTATCGCGCAGATGACGCTGTCGACGAGAACAGCTTGCCAGCGCTGGACACGTAGCCCCACGATCTGCAGCGTCACCCCCGAGGAGTACAGGTCGACGGCGTTGAGGCCGAGCATCTGCACGACGACCATCAGCAGGTAGATCACCACGAGCCAGGTGGGGAACACCGTCGACAGTCCCGAGACGGGGTCGGTGGCCGACGGCATCGCCACGGCGATCGCGATACCGAGGAACATCAGCAATACCTGCGGAATACCCCCTGCGAGAGCAACTGTCGTCGCCAGACGCACCTTGCTGACGGTCCGCGGGAGGTAGCGCGAATAGTCGGCGGCGGTCGGCGCCCAGCCGAGCGCGCCCGAGCTGGCGGTCACTGCGATCGCACCGAAGAACATCGCGAGCGAGCCCGGCTGCTGGTCGCCGAGGTGGACCTTGCCGGCGACCAGCCAGGCCATGATCAGGAAGATCACCGCGCACGGAATAGCCAACGCACTCAACGCCTTTGTGATCGCCGCATGTCCGAGTAGTGGCAGCACGGCTTGGATCACCGAGAGGCCGATCACCAGTGTCACCTGGATTGCAGTGGACACCTCCACTCCGGCCATACGCAGTAATGCACTGGCGGCGAGGACACCGAGCACGAGATCGAGTACCTCGTACCCGAGCATCATGATCCAGTTGAAAAACGCAATGGGACGCACGCCGTGATGGCCGTAGACCAGCCGCGAGACCCCGAATGTGGTGGTGCCCGCTGCTGGCCCCGCAATCGATACGACACCGGTGAACACCCAGGTCAGATTGCCGATGAGCACCGCGAGCACGGCCTGCCACCAGTTGAGACCGAGGGCGATCATCAGGGTGCCGTAAACGACAGTGAGGACGTTGAGGATCACCCCCGACCACATCGCCCCGAGATGCCGGACGGTGCCACGCCGCTCGGATTCGGGGATGTACTCGATGCCGCGCTGCTCGACGAGTCCGCGACTGCCAGTGTCATCTCGCTGTTCGACTGCCATACCGTCGGAGGTCACCGGTTCTTGATACCAGCGCGCTGACGCGAACCGCCGCATCGACAACCTTCGGGCTCGTGTCATTTGCGTGAATGATCTTTGGCACGTGTATGTTTCTGGGCTATTTTCCCTTGTCAGGGGGTGTTTTTCTCGGTAGTATCGAACATGTATTCGATAGATGGTTCGAGTCGTGGTCGTCCGCCGGGAGGGGGTTCCGATGTCTCTGGTTGAACAGTCTGTTGAGTCAGATCCGGATCTCTCCGCATTGGGACTGCCGGAGTCGTTGGATGAGGTGGATGCCGCCGGTCTGGGTGCAGTCGTCGTTCGGGCGCGGCGTGCGGGTGCGTTGATGGACTGGCACCGGTTGCGGGCGATGGCCGAGGTCTTCGAACGGCTGGTTGCCCCGCACATGGACTCTGACCAGCGCGTGTTTGACGCGCATGCGCGGGCGGCGAATGAGATCGCGATGATGCTCGGTCGCAGTCAAGCCGGTGTGGAAACCGAGTTGATGGACGCCGCGCACCTGTTCGCGGGCCTGCCGCATGTGGCGCAATGCCTGCATGACGGAGTGATCACCGGCGGACATATCCGCACGGTCATCGCGCGCACCGCACTGGTCGGCGGACAGGAGTATGCACCCCTGGTCGACCAGGAGTTGGCGGAGGCTCTGCGGCGGCAGGGCAGCTGGTCGTTGCAACGTCTGCGGGATGTGTGTGATCGGATTGTGTTCCGCCACGACCCCGCTGCCGTCCGCGAACGCCGAAAGGCGTCGGAAGAAGGCCGTCGGGTCTGGGCCGAGAACGCGACTGACGGCATGGCGGTGCTGCACGCGTCGATGACGGCGGAGAATGTGGCATCGCGGCAGCCCGCGTCGATGCGTTGGCCTCGAGTGTGTGCGACGGTGATCCGCGCCGTGACGGCGCCCGCCGGTCCGATGCCGTGTTCGCTCTGCTGTCAGGGGAGCTGTTCGAGTGCCAATGCGACCGCGGCGACCAGTGTGATGCCACGATTCCCGCCCCGGCGATGGTGCAAGCCGCTGAAGCACAAGTGATCATCCACGTCATCACCGAAGCAGCGACACTCGAAGAACCCGAGCCGGAGCCGGATGCTGCGGAAGCGGCGGCGGTTGAGGCGGATTCGGAAACCGCTGCCTCGGCTACCACGGTGCCGACTGTGACCGAGGTGGACGACGCCGAGCCCACACTGTTCGAGGGGTCCGATGCCGGCAGTGTCTCGGAGGACCCCGAGCCCGCTGAACCTGTTGCCGCTGAACATGACTCGGCCGAAGATCCCAGACCTGCGCCAAAGAAGCCCACCACGCGTCACGCCTATTCCCCGCGCCACTCGGGCGTCGGGTTCATGGCTGGCTACGGCGTGATCTCCGGTGACTACGTGCGGGAGTTGGCGAAAGGCGCCGGGGCGGTCATCAGACCGGTCAACCCGGGCGGCAAACCCTTGCGTCCGCACCTGCCGTCGGATCCGTACCGGCCGTCGACGGCGATGAGCCTGTTCATTCGTATCCGTGACGGTTACTGCACGGTGCCTGGTTGCGACAAGCCTGCCTTCGCCGGAGACCTCGATCATGTGCACGAATACGATCACGACAACCCCTGCGGCCGGTGGTCAGACCACCGCGGCCGGGTTGGCCACGAAGTGCCGGATGCATCACCAGATGAAAACCGATGGCGTGTTCCTCGACGACCAGTACATCGACGCCACCGGCAAAGCCCACCAAATCTTCTACACCCCCAACGGTGCAACCATCCACGGTTACGCCGAATCCGGTGACGACCTCTTCCCCACCCTGCGGGACATCACCTTCACCAACCCCGAGCCCGACCCCGAGCCGCCGAAACATCCACCACAACCGAACACAGAATCACCCACCAGACGCCGACCACGCCTGGCAGACACACACGCCCGCCGACGCCAGGAACGAGAACGCAACCGTAACGCCCTCGAACAACAGGCGGACAACGCCAGCCGCAGCGCGCACGACCCACCGCCCTACTGAACCCAGTGGGTCCGGATCGGCAGCGCAGGGGTTCTCAGCGCAGAGTGACCTGGCGACTGCGGATGCCGTCACGGGAACGGCGCTCGGCGGCGGTCAACTCAGCAGTCTGTGCGATGGCCTCGGTCAGCACCTTGTCGAACTCGGTGCACGGCCCCACCCACTCCTCGGCGTGCATCTCCACGTCGAGGTCGAACACCGGAACGAGCAGCCCATGCGTGCGGAACGAGCCGGCGAAACGCGAACCCTCACCGAGGGTGAGCTGCCCCTGCGCATGCACCCGCGCGAGCCCGTTCATGACCGCGTCCTCATCCTCCGGACGCACCCAACGAAGATGTGCACGTTCCCCGGCGTCAACCCACCACGGAGCGCCCCGACCGTTCACGTCGACGCGTGCCGACGGCATGATCGCACTGTCGGCCTGCTCCATCACCTGGGCCAATTCCGCCGGCATGGGCGAGTTGTCGTCGAACCACCAGCCGAAATCCTCGTGGACGGTGATGTCGAGCTGTGCATCCGGGTCGAGGATGTCGGTCAGCGACCCCGCCTCCGACACGGGCTCATAGATCTCTCCGACGGGAGCATCCGACGCCCAGATCAGCGCCGAAGCCAGTGAGTCAGCGATGTCGTCGGGTTCAGGGTCGGTCTGCAGGCCGGCGAAACCGACTGTCTGCGAATCGATGTCCCGCGTGAGGGCCGGAACCGCACCGGCGAGGATGGTGCCCAATTCAACCTGGTTGTTCCCGGCAGAGCGCAGCGGAGCGGGCGCCGTCGCCGAGGCGACGAACGCGCGGAGTGCGACGAGATCGCATTCGCAGGCGAGTCCGGCGAATGGTCGTGTCGCGACCAGCAGTGCCGATGTCTCCTCGGCACGGGCGCGCCGCGCCGCGATCCGTTCGGCCCGGTCACTTCCCGGCCGGGGTCCACTTCCGCGCTTGCTCTTCTTTGCCACGCGGCCAACCTACACGGGCGCCGATCTACACCGACGCGGCGTCGGGTCCGCCCAGCCATGCGCGCACCCGCATCGGGTAGTCGGTGGCCACCCACCCGACCCCGGTCTCCAGGCACAGATCGAGCTGCTCATGCTCGTTCACTGTCCAGCAGTAGGTGACGCGTCCCGACGCGGCCGCCCTGTCCACCAGATCGGGGTGTTCGCGCAGCGAGGCGATCGAGGGACCGATACCCGTGGCACCCACCGCGGTCGCGGCGCTGCCACCGAGCACGCGCGAGGTCTCCCCGAGCAACACCGTCGGAAGCAGCGGGGCGTTCCGCCGAACCCGCCACACACTGGCCGCCGAGAAGGAGATGACCACCGCACGACTCAGATCCGCAGACCTCGGCGAAGCGATTCCGAATCGCGCCAGCTCGGCCAGCAGGAACTGCTCGACCAGCGCCCCGTAGCGCACCGGATGTTTGGTCTCGATGAACAACCGGATCGGCCGCTCCCAATCGAGCACCAACGTCAACAGTTCGCGCAGCGTCAGCACCGGCGACGACGTGCCGCTGGGATGCCAACTGCCGAAATCCAGTTCGGACAACTCCGCCAGGGACATCTCACTGACCACACCCGTGCCCGACGACGTGCGGTCGACCGTCCGGTCATGGATACACACCAACTGGTGATCGCGCGTCAGCCGCACATCACACTCCACCGCATCGGCCCCCTGATCGAGGGCGAGCTCGTAGGCGGCGAGCGTGTGTTCGGCAAGCTCGGCCGATGCGCCGCGATGCGCCACCACGCCAGGGCGGTCCGGTCGGGCGATGGTCAGACTCATGTCGCCGGCACCCACCTGGTGGCGGGTACACGGTCACTCGACGGCTCGATCACGTTCCGCCACATCCACCACGTCGCCATCGTGAACGCCGCGCCGGCGAAGTCGCAGAGCACCAGCAGCAACATGGCGTTGGCCTGCCATTGCACCGACGACGACACGATCCGCATCAGCACCGTCACGTAGACGGCGAGATTCACCAGGACCCAGCCCAGCCACCACCGACGCAGCAGTGTGCGCGTACGCACCGGGGTCGGATCGTCATCGGCCTGCGCGACGAGTTCGTGAAAGAACGCCGCAGGCCACACGAGGTTCACCACGGGCACCGCAACCCCGACCACCAGTTGCCACCACGGACGCGGATCACGCAACCCGTGACGTCGATATCGGCGTCTGCGCTCCTCGCGCAACCACACGATCAGGGTCGCACCCAAGGCGACCATGCCGATCACCGACAGCGTGCCGAACAACCAGTTCAACGCCAGCGCAGCGGCGCCGTTGGCCGCCGAGATGGGATGCGACCGGTTGATGGCCAGCAGGATGTAGATCCACAGCTGCGTGACCCCGGCCCCCACCAGGAGCGCCGTCTGCAGTGGGAGCAGCCAGCTCAGCCATCCCGAGACCACCTCATGGGCAGACCGCCGGGTGTCGGCACCCGCGGTGACGGGCACGATCGGCAGCCCCCACTGCGGGATGAAGCGATAGCGCGGAATCCTCGGATCACGAGTGCGGGGTTGCTCCCGCGGCGCGGGCATCGCCTCCGGTGGCCGGGAGGCGACCCAGCGGAATGCCTGTCGCCGGAACGCCGTGCGCGGCGGCGGACCCGAGGCATACGGCCGGGGGTCGGCGGCATACGAGTGGGGGCTGTACGGCGCGGCGCGCCCGTAGACCAGCGGAGGTTGCCCCTGCCCGGGAGCTCCACCGGAGGTCGCCGACATCCCGAAGGTGCCATCCGGGAGCACGTCGAGCCCTCCCCCGCACCGTGGACAACCCTCGCGACCGGGTTGATGAGGCGCCTGGATCCGGCACCTCGGGCAGAAGTCGATCACTCGAACTACTCGCCCGTCTCGATGGGCCGCCCATGCTCCGCCCATGCGAGCATCCCGCCGCGCACGGTCGTCGCCTCATAACCCACCTGCTCGAGGTACTGACACATCCGGATCGACCGACCGCCGGAATGACAGATCACATAGAGCTCAGCATCCATGTCGATCTCATCGAGTCGTCCGGGCACCTCGCCGAGTGGGATGTGCACGGCGCCACGCACGTGGCCGTTCGCCCACTCGTCCGCCTCCCGGACGTCGAGGAGAATGCTGTCGGTAACACCGGTGAAATCCTCCGGAAGCTCAGTGACCGATACCTGACTCATATTCCCCGCGTTCACGTCTCCATGGTGTCACGAATGACAACGAATCTGTTCGGAGGACAAAAGCATCCACAAATTATCCACAGACGGCCCGATTTAACCGGATGAATCACGCTGGTAAAGAAGATTTACCAAACGGACATCTTCTCCGCACGCACAGCACAAACTTCACGAATCCGAGTGACTGCCGTCACTAGATCACAGTGACTTAGGTCCTGTTCTCCACAGTTTCCACAACGAATTCCACAGCCACCATCCCTCCATTTGTGCACCACACAGCCCGATCGAGGCGTCGCTGTGGATAAGTTCGGCCGCAAACGTCAGGTATCGGAGAGTCGACGTCCTTGTGAACGATCACCAGTCCCCACGCCTGCCACGAGCCAGTTGTCCACAGGCCCGGTGTGGACACCAGGCCCGGGCCCACGTGACTCCCGAGCGCTCCTCAGCGCCCGTAGCGCGACCAGGCGGCTCGCGCTTCGGCAGCGTCGATCACACCGGTGACCACACCCTCGGTGAGTCGGCTCGATGAGGTCAGCCGCGCGAGCAGCGGCTTCGGCGCGGCGATCGGTTCGATCTCGGCATCGGGGTAGCGCTCGGCGATCACCGACCGCAGCATCCCGACCCCGTCGGCCAGCCCGAGATCGACCGCGCGCCGACCCACCCACACGTCACCGTTGAACAGCTCGGCGTCGTCGCCGGCGAGCCTGGCGCCGCGCCGCCGGCGAACCCAGCTGATGAAGGCCGCGTGGATGTCGCCCTGCAACCCCTCCAGCCACGCGACATCCTCGGGCTGTTCTGCTTGGAACACGTCGAGGCGATGCTTGTTCTCACCCGCGGTGTGCACGCGGCGTTCGATGCCGAACCGATCGATCACCTTCTCCAGCCCGAAACTCGAACTGATCACGCCGATCGAGCCGACCACCGATGTGTTGGCCACGAAGATCTCGTCGGCCGCGCACGCCAGCCAATATCCGCCCGAGGCGGCGACATCCTCACAGAAGGCTAGCACCCGCACGCCTTTCTCGGTGGCGAGCTGACGGATACGCCCGGCGATGTACTCCGACTGCGACGGCGACCCTCCCGGTGAATTGACCACCAGAGCAACAGCTTTGAGCCTGTCGAGTTCGAATGCCCGACGCAGCACCGGCTCGAGTCGGTCGATGGTCATCCCATTGCGCCCCGGGCCGAGGCCACCGATCACACCGTCGAGGCGCACCACCGCGATCCGGTCGGCGCGCGCACGGGCGATGGAGGTGAGGATCTTCTTCAGCGGTCGAGAGGTCATGGGCCAACGATAGGCAACGGTCCCGACAGCCCTCCACGTGATCACCGGCTCCGAGCGATCACGCGCACCAGGCACTTAGTCGCTGCACCTCGGTCTCGACAGCCCGCCGGCGCGAGGCGGGCACCGACACGAGGTAGTCGACGGCCACATCCTCGCCTGCGGCCGTACCCGTCCGTTTCCAGGTGGCGGCGACACGGCCGTCCACCAGCACGAACCCGGGGGAGATCCCGTTGGGCACCTGCGTCCGACGGAACAGCTCCTCGTCGATCACCCGACGCCGGTCGGCGTGCGCCACCACCACGTGGTCGAACGGTGCGACCAGACGTGCCGGCGCCGGTTCGCCGCCACCGCGTGGCAGACCGTCGAGGTCATACAGTTCGATCCCGTCGGGCCCGTCGAGTCGTTCGAGTTCCCACTCTGCCTCCATCGCCGCCATCACCGGACGCAGACCGGTCAGCCCCGACCAGCTCTGCACCGACGCCACACTCGCCGGCCCGAAGCCGCGCAGATACAGCCGGATCAGTTCCCTGACCGCGTCCTCGCCGGCGATGGCCGGCTCACCCGGCCCCACCCAGTCGTCGAAGAGCGCATAGCGCACACCCCCGCCGCCCGACCAGGTGCCGCGCGGCGGGACCTGCACCAGTGGCAGGCCGCACCGTGCGATGGCCACCAGCGTCGCGGGAGGCTCGCCGGGAAACTCCGTGAGCAGCGCCCCCCTGAGGTGTTCACCGGACATCGGACCGTCGCGCAGGAGGTCGGCAGCCACATCGATGATCGCCGCCGGGTCGGCCGAATCGAGCCGCTTGCGGTGCACGGTCCGGATCTCGGCCTCGAGCGACGTCGCTGCCAGCGGCCTGATCCAACGGGCGTCCTCGGCATCGACGAGGAAGATCGTGCTGCGCAACAACGCCATCCGCACCACCTCGCGTTCGTTCAGCAGGTCGTCGAGCTCGCTGTGCTCGAAACCCGCTATCCGCGACCACAATCCGTAGAACGGTGCGCGAGGGTCTTGAGCCTGCATACCCACACAGCGGTCGAGCACCTCGATCGCGTCCTCGTCGACCGGGGACAGCAGATGCTGACGGGCGAGCAGCGTTGTGCCCCATGCCTGCTCATCGATGGACGCCACGTCTGTTCACCGGGTCTGGTCGCGGGCACTCGCGAGCTCGCCGAAGGTGGCCACCCGCGCATCCGACCGCGCACCGCCCTCGCCGATCTTCTTGTCCACCAGGATCACCTGCCCGATGAAGGGCTCCACGATGCCCACCATCCGGATCGGGGCGGCGATGATCAGCTGGAAACCGAACTGCTCGAAGGCGCGCAACGACTGGCTGGAGAAGGTCTCGTCGGACTTGCTGAATGCCTCGTCGAGCATGAGCGGGGCGAAGCCGGGGCGATGGTCCTCGTCGCGCCCGAGCGAGAAGCTCAGTGCGGCAGCAAGACAGAAAGCCACCAGCTTTTCCTGCTCACCGCCGGAGTTCGTGGCGGTGTTGCGGTAGGTGTGCACCGGCGCGGCGTCGGTGGCCGAATCCGCTGCCATCTCCTTGCCGTAGAAGGTGTAGGAGTTGCGCACGTCGAGTACGTTGTCGCGCCAGCGCCGAGACTCCGCATCCGTGGCGGTCAGACGCGCCACGAGACTCCGGATGCGATAGAACTGCCGCGCGAGTACCGCACCGTCACCGGATTTGGCCGCAGGTGCGTCGCGGATCATCCCGTCGACGATCTTGGCGAACTCGCGTCCCTCCTCGGTCGGGTTGTGCAGCACCGCGATCTGCAGGTAGGTCCCCTCGTTGAAGTCCACCCGCCGCAGGCCTGCGTTCACATCGGCGATGCCGCGCTGGATGGCCTTGTTGGTGTCGCCGATCTCCTTGTAGAGGTTGGCCACCGAGTGGGATATGTCGGTGGTGATCAGCTGGCGGAAGCGGTTCTGCGTCGAGGCCAGACCATGTGCGACCAGACTCTCGTAGAGGTGCACGAAGTCAGCGGCGCAGTCGATGGTTGCGGTGAGATTGTTTGCCGCCGATGGCCATTCGCGCAGAAACGCCTCCTCGCTGCGAATGATGCGGTTCTCGGCGGCGTCTCGCTCGGCGTTGGCCCCGGCTTGGATCGACTCGAGCGCGTTGCGCAGATCCGAGCGCACCTCGCCGTAGGAGTCCAGGGTCAGTTCCTTGCCCGCCTCACGCAGCGTCTCGGCGAGCACCCCGCCGAGGTAGTCGCGATCGTCCTCAGACAGTGCGTTACCCGATTCGCGCATCTGCTCGGACTCCCCGAGCCAGCGATCCCAGTCGGTGCCGATGTGGCGCAACTGATCGTTGATGGCACCCACCCTGGCCACCGCCTCCCGCCAGTCGGCGCGGGCGATCTCCACCTGTTCTTCGAGTTCGGCCAGATCCACCCGGTTCTCGCGCACCGCGGCGATCCGGCGCTCGAGTTCGTCGGCGTCGCGCTGCGACGACCACCAGTTGACCTCGTTCCATGACGAATAGCCCGCCAGCGTCTCGGCGGCCTTGGCACGTTCGAGGTTGTCGTCGAGCAGGTCGCGCAGGTCGGTGGACACCTGCTTGGCCTCGGAGTACATCGCCTCCAGATGAGATCGCTGCTCGGACAACGCCGCCCGCTTGCCGTCGGTGTTGGTGCCCAGGATCCACTGCGTGCGGTCGGAGACCGGGCGGCGATCGTCCTTGCGGTAGCGATCGCGTCCCGCCTTCACCAGACCGGCTGGAGTGACGGCGGTGGTGTACCGGTCGAGTTCGGCCGGTGTGTCCACGCAGATGTGATCAGCGCGACGGGTCAGCTCGGCGCGCAGCCAGTCACCGGCGCGATGACCGGTGTCCACATGCAGCTTCGTCGCCAGCGATCCGGGGACCGCAATCGACTCGTGGTCGGTGTGCGGGTCGTAGACGCGCAGTTCCACCACGCCGCCCAGATGTGTGCGGTTGACGAACTCGATGACTGCGGCACGATCGTCCTCGGACACCAGCAGTGTCACCGCCAACGGCCGCAACACACGTTCGGCGGCGCCGGCCCACCGCTGCTTCTCCGCATCGATCACCTCGATCAACTCGGCGGCATACGGCAGGTCGCGCGCGTCGACACCGGTGCCTTCGGCGATCAGATCCCGTTGTGCCAGAAGCTCATTGGGGAGCAGCGATCGGCGCCTGTCGAGGATCGCGAGCTCATCGACCACTGCTTCGAAGGCACGCCGTGCATCGGTCTCGGCGCTGTAGGCCTCATGGGCGCGCGCGGACAACGACTGTGCGGCTTCGCGTGCGGCGCGGGCGATCTCGGGGGCGCGTGATCGCAGCGTCGCGAAGTGAGTCTCCGACTCCGGAACCGTCTCCCCGAGTCGTGCGACGACGGCCGCATATCGTTCGTAGGCGCGGTTTCTCGCCGACACCTGCTGGTGGAACGACCTCAGTTCGGTCTCCAGCCCGGTGAGCTCGCCCTTCTCGACGGTCAGCTGGTCACGCAGTGACGTGTGGCGTTCCTCGCGTTCGTCGGCGAGGTTCTCCCACTTGGCCACCTCGAGGTCGAGTCCGGTGCGCGTCGACTCGATCTCGTCGAGTTTGGCCTCCAGCAACCGGATCCGGTGTTCTCGCATGAACGCCCGCATCGGCGGCCCGAGCAGTTCACCGGCGCGCGTGGTGGACAGGTGGGCGCCCTGGTAGGCCTCCCATGCCGCCGGGATCGGCCGCAGCACCTCCTCCTGCGCATGGGCGCGGGCGGCCGCCTGATAGGCCTCGTCGAGCTGGGTGAAATTCTCCACCAACCGATCAGCCTTGGCGTAGGTCTCGGGGCGGTCGAGCATGTAGGTGCGGATGAACAGGTTGAGGTCGCCGACGTTCTTCATCGCCTTCGCCTTGCCCATCAACGACAATGCGGCATTCGCGCCGCCGACTCCGCTGGCGCCACCGATCCCCACGCGCCGGCGCAATGCCTCCTGATAGGCGCTCTGGACGTCGAAACAATCCGCCTGCGGATGCGCGGTGCGGAATCGACGGATGTCGAAACCGTTTGCCGCCCAGTCATTGAGGTCGAGCAGCGAGAAGTCGCCGGGATGCAGCTGATACCAGGAGCGCAGCGAGCTGCCGTCGGTACCCGAACCCGGGAACCATTTGACCGCCACCGCGGTGGTCACCGATCCGGCGCCGTTGTCGTAGGTCGCCGCGATGGCCGACCAGGTGGCTCCGGTGCCGCGCAGATACTGCACCTGTGATTGCTGATTCTCGTCGTCGTTCTCCGCCCACGCCCCGCGCACGTAGTCGGCCATCGACCGCGCTGCACGTTTGGCACCCTTGGCCGTCAGGTCGGCGGAGGCATTGAACACTTGATCGTAGGTGGGCAGCAGCACCACCGAATGGCCGTCCATCATCGACGATTTGCCCGACCCTGACGGGCCGGTGAGCATCACGCCGCGCTCGTCGATCGGGAAGTCCTTGTAGCCGTGGAATGTTCCCCAGTTCACCAACTGGATACGGGTCAGTCGGAACTGCCCGACGTTGATGGTGCGCACCGAACCCGCCGCCGTCTGGCCTGACGACCTCTGGCCGGGGGTGTCGGCCTGCGGGTCACGGTCGAGGGTGTCGGTCACTGGAGCGGCTCCTGCTTCTGCTCGTCCCTGCCTGTGTCGATACTGCCTGTGTCGATACTGCCTGCATCCCCGTCGAGGTCGGCCAGCTCGGGCCCTTCGGCATCGTCATGTCCGGCGAGTTTGCGATAGGCGGCGGTGTAGGCGGCCACCTGTTCGGGGGTGAGCAGGGAGGCGATCACGCCGTAGATCACATAGCGATCGGTTCCGGGTATGGCGCGGATGATCTTGCGACTCTCCAGCACATTGATCGCCGCGTCGATCCGGCGGACGAATCCGGCCTCGTCGGTGTCGCGGGCGGGCTTGTAGGTCAGAAGGTGATCGACCATCTCACCGCGATCCACCACCGCGGTCTCGTCGAGGGAGGTGAGGTACTTCTGACGCAGATACAAGGCGAGCACCGAGGCAGCCAACGTGAGGGTGGCCGATCGCAGGATGTTGCGCTGGCGCGGATCGTTCTCGCTGACCTGACGGGTGAAGGCGTACTTGTGTTCTCGGTTGACCACCAGCACCAGGTTCAACTCCGACAGGCGCGAGGCGAGGATCTCCTCGTTGGCGTCGATGGTCTTCCAGTTGCGCGACTTGGCACTCACATGCGCCGAGGCCACGAGCTCTTGCAGCGCGTAACAGACCGGTGCGGGCAATGCCGAGGTGTCGCCGTCGAAGCGCGGCTCGATACGGACATCGGTGATCGCACCGGCCGGTTCACTGCCGTCGAATCGAAAGTGCGACAGGTCTATCGGCGGCGCATCGGTGGTCACGTCGAGCAGTGGATCGTCCACTCCCGGCGTGTTCGCATCGAGCCCAGTCTCGTCGATCTGGTCGGTCATGCGAGAACTCCTGAAGTCGGTCCGTCGAGCAGGTGTATCGGTCCGCCCTGCTGGCCGGACCGGGAATCATCGAGGATGGGTTCGGTGAAATACGCTGCGGGAAGTCTGATCTCGCGGGGACCACGCGCCGTCTGCGCGACCAGTTCGATCTCGTCGGACTCCGACACCTCGCCGTGGCGATGCGCCAGCGACCACAGCCCGATCACGTCACCGGCACGTACCGACGGCAGCGCTGCCACCACATCGGCGAGGTCGGCGGGGCCGTGTGCGGCCACCGTGTTCACCGCGTCGGTCAGCGCCGCCCAGTCGATGGACTCCGCACCCACCAGATCGCCTGGGTCGATCACCATCTCGCCGACCGTGTACTCCACCCCGTCGGGGATGTCGATCACGCCGTCGTGGAACGCCAGTGCGCCCACCGAGGCGGACTCAACCGTGCTCATCGGCACCTCGATACCTAGATCCTTTCCGGCACTGGCGTGTTCGAAGGCATCGGCCGCGGCACGTTGGGCCTGTGCGATCTGCTCGCGCAGCGCCCGGTAGGCCAGGACGTCACCGTCCTTGACGAAGGTGTTGATCCGCCGGTACACCTGCCCGCGTACCTCGTCGACGCGCTGCACCTGTGCCCACATGCGATCGAGGAACGAGGTCAGCGTCATGGCGAGATCGTCGGGAAGGTCCTCACGCATGCCGGTGACGATGCCGTCGATGTGACGTTCGAGGGACTCGCGCAGCCGATGATCGGAGATCAGCGTGTAGAAGGCGTCGAAAGCCTTGCCCTCCGGCGATTCCGCGATCTCGTCGTGCCGGGCGAACATGTCGTTGAGTGCGTCGGCGTGGCCGCCGCCATCGAGGTTCTGGCTCAGCAGCAGCCGCGAATTCTCCCGCATCTTCTCGCCGTAGCCGATGATGTCGGCGGGCATCCGTTCGGCGAGCTCGGCGACCATCCGGATGTCGTCGAGCACCTTCTCCTCATCGACTGCGGGCAGCGCACCGTCGGCCAGTTGCCGTCGACGCTGGGTCAGCTCGGCGAGTTTGGAGTCGATACTGCGCACATGTTCACCGGGGTCGGGGTTGAGGGCGACGGCGATGTCGCCGAGGCGGCCCACCACCATCTCCATCACCGTCTCGGTGGCCATCGAGCGGTCCGAGGTCACCGACTGGATCTGACTCAATGCGCGGGTGGCACCCCGGGTGAGTTGATAGCGCTCCACGGCGTGGTCGACACCGGCACGTTCGGTGTCGATCGTGCGGCCGACGAACCCCTCCCGCACCCACCGGTCGAGCAGTTCGGTGGCCGAGGGCACCTCGAACCCGCGGTCGGTCCAGTGCGCGGCGAGGTCGGCGAGGTCGTGCTCGATCTCCTCGGCGAGCCGATCGCCGTCCACCGGACCGCTGGCCAGCCGTGCGGCCATCATCGCCAGATAGACGATGGCACTGCGTGAGCGCAGCAGGCGCAGCGTCACATCGGCGTCGACGTTGCCGGAGAACGCGGCATAGAACTGGGCGGCGCTGCCCCTGCTCGGTCCGGCCTTGTCCGCCATCGTCTCCACCCCCATACCGTCGCCGCCCCGCGCAGCCGCTCACCCCGCGGTCACAAGGTCACGATCGTAGCCGCGCGGGCGTCCGCGCCCGAAGCTGCAGCGCCGCCGTGTGAACAATGAGTCCCGTGTGGCGCTCAGGTCGTCGGGTAGGAGACGCCGGTGGTGCCGTCACAGCGGTAGCCGGCGGGATGTTTGACCAGGTATTGCTGGTGGTGATCCTCGGCGAAGTGGAACCGGCCGTCGCCGGTCTCGGCGAGTTCGCCGATCTCGGTGGTGATCGGCGCGGACTCACCGGCTCGGGTCAGGGCGTGCTGATAGACCTCCATCGTCTGGCGGGCGAGCCGCGCGTCGCACTCGTCGGCGGTGTAGATCGCCGACCGGTACTGACTGCCGATGTCATTGCCCTGCCGCATGCCCTGCGTCGGGTCGTGCATCTCCCAGAAGGCCGCCAGGACTCGCTCGAGGGGGAGCACCCGGGGATCGAAGACCACCAGAACCGATTCTGCATACCCGGTGTGCCCCCGGCACACCTGCTCGTAGGTGGGGTCGGGTGTGTGGCCGCCGGCGTATCCGGCTGCGGTACCGAGAACGCCGGGAAGGTGCCGCAGCCGGTCGTCGACACCCCAGAAGCAGCCGCCGGCGAGAACGATCGCGTGGACGCCTTCCCCCAAACTGCGCAGCGATTCACCGGTCACCGGCTGTGGTCTCACATCGGCGACCAATCGGTCACGTCTCGGCACCGGATAAGTAGGACACACGACGACGCCAGGCCCGGAATGTCCGGAAAACAGCTGGTCAGACGGTGTCATGTCCCGATCGTACGTCGTGTGAACGGTCCGCCGCGGAGGCGCTGGGCGGCTTGTGGGGTATGTGACGATTTGAAGGAATGCGCGGTCGGTCCTATGATCGCCACAGCTCGATAACATGTGACCTCTTTCACAGGAATGGGTCACATCCGTCCCGCCCGCTCGGCTCCTCCGGTTCACCGGACCATCCGAGACCGTCGAGGAGTTCGAGGAGGAACCCCGTGGCGACACGCACCGGCCGGCACAGCGACGTACCGGCGGCCGCGCTTCGGCGAACGGTCAGTACTTACGACCGGATCGACGTTCGCGCGAAATGCCTCAGCATCGGACTCTCGATCGTCGCACTCGCGATCATCCTGGTCGCACTGGTGCTGCTCTGAAGCCGCACTGAAACCTCAACCCATGTTGAGGGCTTTTCGTTGCCGTTCCTTGCATTCGCCCAAGCCGTGGGGAAGGCTGGATTCGTAAGGCCCTGGGCCGTGCGTCATAGGTCAGTGTGCAGTTGAGGTCGATTGACGGCCACGGCTCACACGGGGGCCATACGTCACATAGCCGGGCCAGCGGCACATCGCCCCGCCGCCGTGCCCGTCAGAATTCGGGCCTCGGGTCATCCCCGGGGTCGACGCGGAGAGGAACACAGTGTCTGAGTACACCCTGCCGGATCTGCCCTACGACTACGCGGCGCTCGAGCCGCACATTTCCGGTCGCATCATGGAGCTGCACCACGACAAGCACCATGCGACCTACGTGAAGGGTGCCAACGACACCCTCGACAAGCTCGCCGAGGCACGCGCCGACGGCTCGATCGCGGGCAAGGTCTACGGCCTGTCGTCGACCCTGGCCTTCCACCTCGGTGGTCACACCAACCACTCCATCTTCTGGAAGAACCTCTCGCCGGACGGCGGCGACAAGCCCGAGGGCGAACTCGCCGCAGCGATCGACGACCAGTTCGGTGGATTCGACAAGTTCCAGGCCCACTTCACCTCGGCGGCGACCACGCTGCAGGGTTCGGGCTGGGCGATCCTGGGCTACGACACCATCGGTGGAAATCTCGTCATCCTGCAGCTGACCGACCAGAGCGGCAACATCCCCGCCGCGATCATCCCGGTGGTCATGCTCGACATGTGGGAGCACGCCTTCTACCTCGACTACCAGAACGTGAAGCCCGACTACGTCAAGGCGTGGTGGAACGTGGTGAACTGGGCCGACGCTGCCGATCGATTCGATCGCGCACGTAAGCAGGGCGCCGGACTCATCGTCGGAGCCTGATTCTCACCTTTTATTGTGATCTCACCCGCGACGCGGTGATGCCTCTCGGCGTCACCGCGTCGCGGTGTTTGCGGCAGGAGACATCGGTGAATCCCAGCGACATCGGTGAATTAGCGACATCGGTGAACCCAGCGCCACCTCGCGTTAACACCGTTGTTAAGCACTCGACTCCTCTTGTGTGCCAAGCATTTCGACGGGCATCATCGTGGCACGGTCGGCAGCTCGTGTGCGCTGTCGCCGGCGTGAAAGGGGGTCCGGAGTTGACAGACGATGCATCAACCGACGGCACGATGCCCAACGGCCCGTCGACGAGCAGATCTGCCGCGATCGGGCTGACGCCGTTCCATCGCGACGGTCAGCTCAAGGGCATGCTCATCGGTGGTCGGTGGCCCGAGACCACCCTGGAATGGACCCAGACACTCGTCGCGTCGCTGCGCATCGCCTGCCGGCCCGGAATCTTGCCCGCCACCACCGTCTTCGGCGTGCTCGAGGAACGCCCCGAATCGTGTGCCCCCGACACCGTCGGGATGATGCTCGCCGTGGGTGCTGTGATCGGCGCGGATTTCGTGGAGGCCGGGAAGTTTCTTCCCGAGCATCCCCCGGCGCTGGTGATGTTGCATCCACCGTCGCAGACGCGCCCGTCACTTCCGGAGTGTTCTGAGGTCGCCTCGGGGTGTGTGCTGTTGCCCGGGGTGCCCGAGCTGGGTCTCGAACATCGCGCCGGGTGGGCTGAGGCCGAGGCCGACGGGACGCTGGTCACCCTGCGCAATCAGGTGGGTGTGGACCCTGCGGCCGACCCGGACACCGCAGTGTTGGCGATGCTTCTGGCCGCCTGAGCTCCGCCAGGGTGTCCGACACTCGAAATCAGGGTCTCCGAACTTCAAAAACAGGCCTCCCACCTGCACAGATACGGGATTTCAATCTGTTGCACTCGGTACTGAGGTGGCCCTAACGTTGACGCGTGATCGCAGCACTCCTCATCAGCTTCGGCGTCATCTTCGTCGCCGAGTTGGGCGACAAGTCCCAGCTCATGGCGATGACCTTCGCGCTGCGCTACCGCTGGTGGATCGTGCTGGCCGCGATCTTCGCCGCGACCACCGCCGTACACCTGGTGTCGGTGGTGGTCGGACATTTCCTCGGGCTGTCGATCCCAGCCGAATGGATGGGCATCATCGGCGGCATGGCCATGTTGCTCTTCGGACTGTGGACCATCCGCGGTGACGAACTCGATGGCGAGGAGAGCGGCAAGGCCGATCGCGTGGGTGCATCGGTGTTCTTCGCCGTGATGTCGTCGTTCTTCCTCGCCGAACTCGGTGACAAGACGATGCTGGCAACCATCACGCTGGCCGCCGACAACAATTGGCTCGGCGTGTGGATCGGGTCGACCATCGGCATGGTCGGCGCCGACGCGTTGGCGATCATTGTCGGCGCCACTCTCGGACATCGGCTGCCTGAACGCGCCATTTCCCTCGGTGCGGCCGTACTGTTCTTCGTCTTCGCGATCTGGCTCATCACCGAGGCACTCGTGAACGCGCACTCCCTCACCACGTCGCTGATCGTCGGTGCGGTTGCCGTCGTGGTCACCGCCGCGGGCGTCGTGTGGATCCGGCGTACGCATGCACGCCGGGCGCGAGAGTTGCGTGAGCGCGAGCAACTGGTCGAGCGGGTCTAACGCAGGGGCACGATCAGAACGGTGGCCGATCCTCGATGGCGCGCCGAGCTTCCTGCTCCCCTTTGACTTCGAGGGCTTTGCGGTTGCGTTCGCGTTCTTGGCGTCGCCGGGCGTGTGTGTCCGCCAGGCGTGATCGGCGCCTGGTCGGTGACTCTGGGGTGTTCGGTTGTGGTGGTGGAGGTTTCGGCGGTGGTTCGGGGTCGGTGAAGGTGATGTCCCGCAGCGTCGGGAACAAGTCGTCACCGGATTCGGCGTAACCGTGGATCGTTGCACCGTTCTGGGTGTAGAAGACCTGTCGGGCTTTGCCGTTCTCGTCGATGTACTGGTCGTCGAGGAAAACGCCATCGGTTTTCATCTGGTGATGCATCCGGCACTTCGTGGCCAACCCTGCCGCGGTCGTCTGAGAGCTTGTCAAGATTTTTGTGTAAGTAGTTGCTCGTGTGGGTTAGAGGTAGGGGTTGATTCGGTCGGGGTAGGCTAGGGCGAGTTGAGCGAGGGCTTGTTTCCAG
>NZ_BMGC01000035.1 GCF_014639795.1 Gordonia jinhuaensis
CCTGGAACGACAACCCCCGCCCCTACGTGTGGGTCAAGACCGCTGACCAGATCCTCGACTCCATCGCCCACTACTGCACACGAATTAATGACTCAGGACACTAGAGGTCCTGCGACGCGAGATGACCCGCGTCGACTGACACCGTGTCGAGCACCTGCCGCACCTGCGCCACCACCGAGTCGAGGTCGGCGGCGTGCTGGTCGCCGGTGCGCAGGTTCTTGATCTCGATCTGACCGGCCTCGAGTTCGCGATCCCCGAGCACCAGCGCCACCGCCGCACCCGAGCGGTCGGCGGCCTTCATCGACCCCTTGAGCCCGCGGTCGCCGTAGGCGAGGTCGACCCGGATCCCCACCGCGCGCAGCTCACCGGCGATCACCACCAGCCGGTCCTTGGCAGCGGCACCCATCGGAACACCGAAGACATCGACCCGGGCGGTGTCGCCGGGGGTGACGCCCTCGGCCTCACACGCCAAGACGGTGCGGTCGACACCGAGCCCGAAGCCGATCCCCGACAGCCCGGCCTTGCCGCCGAGCTGTGCCATGAGCCCGTCGTAGCGGCCGCCGCCGCCGATACCCGATTGCGCGCCGAGACCGTCGTGGACGAATTCGAACGTCGTCTTGGTGTAGTAGTCGAGGCCGCGCACCAGGCGCGGATTGACCTCATAGGAGACGCCGAGCCGCCGCAGGTGTCCCAGCACCGCCTCGAAGTGTTCACGACTGGCCTCGGAGAGATGATCGACCATGAGCGGAGCGTCGGCGGTGGCCGCACGCATCTCGGGTCGCTTGTCGTCGAGCACCCGCAGCGGGTTGATCTCCGCGCGCCGGCGCGTCGCGTCGTCGAGGTCGAGTCCGGCGAGGAACTCCTGCAGCAACGCCCGGTACTGCGGCCGGTCGCTGTTGTCGCCGAGTGAGGTGATCTCCAGCCGATATCCGGTCAGGCCGAGCCTGCGGTAGGCCTCGTCGGCGATGGCGATGACCTCGGCGTCCAGGGCCGGATCATCCACGCCGATCGCCTCGACCCCCACCTGCTGCAGCTGGCGGTACCGACCCGTCTGCGGTCGCTCATAGCGGAAGAAGGGCCCCGCGTAGCAGAGTTTCACCGGCAGGGTGCCGCGATCGAGTCCGTGCTGGATGACCGCGCGCATCACCCCGGCCGTGCCCTCCGGACGCAGCGACACCGAGCGGTCACCGCGATCGGTGAACGTGTACATCTCCTTGCTCACCACATCGGTGGACTCCCCTACACCGCGAGCGAACAACGCAGTGTCCTCGAACACCGGCAACTCGATGTGGGAGTATCCGGCCAGCCGAGCGGCCCGGGTGAGCTCGTCGCGCACGGCAAGGAACTGCGCCGATACCGGCGGAACGTAATCCGGGATGCCCTTGGGAGCCTGAAAACCTGCGCTCACGTGTGGTCGCGCCCTTTCGCTGTGGTGATGGTCAGCCGTGGTGACGGTCAGCTGTGAAGATGGTCATCTGTCTACCGGTGCCGACGGCACGTCAGTCGGCTCAGACGTCCTTGCCGGTCGGTGTCAGTCCGGCCAGGAAGGGGTTCGACCGCCGCTCGTCGCCGATGGTGGTCGAGGGTCCGTGTCCGGGCAGCACCAGCGTCTGGTCGGAGCGTGGGAGCAGCGTGGCGGCGATGCTGGCCAGCAACTGCTCGCCGTCGCCGCCGGGCAGGTCCGACCGGCCGATCGACCCGGCGAACAGAACGTCCCCGGAGAACACCACATCGACGCCGTCGTCGGTGGTGACCGACAGCAGTACCGACCCCTGGGTGTGACCGGGTGCGTGGTCGATCGCGATGTCGATGCCGGCCAGGTGTTCGGTCCGCCGGTCGACGAAGTCGCGCACGTCGGTCGGTGCGGTGTAGGTGATCCCGGGCAGCATCGCGCCGAGGGTCGGCCCCACCCCGACGGCAGGATCCTCGAGCATCGCGCGGTCATGCGGGTGCAGGTAGATCGGGATGCCGTAGCGATCGGCGACCGGCGCGGCGTTCCAGGTGTGGTCGAGATGACCGTGCGTCAGCAGCACCGCGACCGGTGTCAGGTCGTGGTCGGCGAGGAGTTTGTCGACGTTCGGCGCGGCATCCTGGCCGGGGTCGATGATCACGGCCTCACCACCGGCGGCCGGGGCCACCACATAACAGTTCGTCTGGAACATGCCTGCCGGGAACCCGGTGATCACCATATGTCGCACCTACTTCCCTGTCGGGCCGACCGTCGAGGTCGGGTGTGTATACCGGACGCAGCACATAACTCCATCTTGTCAAACAATGCCCGTCACACCCCCATGCGGTCGGTCAATCGCGGCCGGACGGTTCACGTGGACTCCAGAGCGCCGCGAGCGACACGGCACCCACCCCGTACATGCTTCTCTAAGAAACGACTGGCACACTTTCTCCCGGCAGTGGCACTGGGACCCCCATCCGGCGCGGGCACACGCCGAAGGCGAAACGGAGCACAGAAGACAGTGACGAGCAACGAGGAACGTCGGCAGGCGGCCAAGCGCAAACTCGAGGAGCGCCTCGCCGCGCAACGCGCACAGGCGCGCAAGCGCCGCCGAATCATCCTCGGCTCCACCGGTTTCGTCGTGGTGGTGGCCATCGCCGTCGGCGCCTACTTCGCGATCGATGCCTACCAGGATCACGTCTACAACTCCGAACATGCGCGCTGCGATTACGTCGACGCGAAGAACAACTTCGGGTCACTTCCGCCCGTCGCCGACAATCTGACCGGCGAACAGGCCACCTTCGCCGCGCAGTACAAGGACCGCCTCGCGACCGGCGAGAAGAAGGCCCGCACGACCTCCAAGCCCGACTCCCGGCCGAAGAACAGCGGCAAGGTCGATCTGACGATGCAGACCTCGCAGGGGGCCATCCCGATGACACTCAACCGCTCGGGAGCGGCATGTAATGTCAACGCCTTCGTGCATCTGGCCGACGAGAAGTACTTCAACGACTCCGACTGCCATCGTCTGGTCACCGCGACCGAGCAGAGCAAGCTCGCCGTGTTGCAGTGCGGCGATCCCACCGCAACCGGTCTGGGTAACCCCGGCTGGTCGAGCCCCGACGAGTTCCCGACCGATCTGAAGACGGTGCCCGGCAGCGAACAGCAGATGCCCGGATCGAGCCTGGCGATCTACCCGCGCGGCACGATCGCGATCGCGAACTCCTACTCGCCCGGTTACGGCAGCGCCCCGACCGGCCAGAACACCGGTTCGGCGCAGTTCTTCATCGTCGCCAAGGATTCTCAACTGCCGCCGAACTACTCGGTCGTCGGCACTGTCGACGATGCGGGCATGGCGGTGATCGACAAAGTGTACGCCGCCGGTGTGACGCCGACTCCTGAGCCGTCGGGTCAGGACCAGGCGACCGGCAAGCTCAACGCCTTCGCGACCTCTCCCACCGACGGTGCCCCGAAGCTGCCGGTGCACATCGAGACCGCCAAGGTCGCCTGAGCCGGCCGGGCAGACCGGGACTGGGGCAGACCGGGACTGGGGCAGACCGGGACCGTCAGGCAGCCGACGTGACGCGATAGACGTCGAAGACGCCCTCCACGTTGCGGACCACATTGAGCACGTGTCCCAGGTGCTTCGGGTCGCCCATCTCGAAATTGAACTTGCTGATGGCCACCCGGTCACGACTGGTGGTGACCGACGCCGACAGGATGTTCACCCGCTCGTCGGCGAGGACCTTGGTGATGTCCGAGAGCAGCCGGTGACGGTCGAGCGCCTCCACCTGGATCGCCACCAGGAACACCGACGACGGGTTGGGCGCCCACGTCACCTCGATGAGTCGTTCGGACTGCTGCTGGAGTGAGGCGACGTTGGTGCAGTCGGTGCGGTGCACGGAAACCGCTCCCCCGCGCGTCACGAAGCCCAGGATGTCGTCACCGGGGACCGGCGTACAGCATTTGGCCAACTTGGCCACCACACCGTCGGCTCCGGTGACCAGCACCCCGGCATCACCGGTCTGACGGGACCGCGTGGGCATCGTCGACGGGGTCGAACGCTCGGCGAGTTCCTCCTCGGCGTCGTCGAGCCCGCCGAGTGAAGCGACCAGACGGCTGACCACGTGGCGTGCGGACACATGACCCTCGCCGACCGCGGCGTAGAGCGCCGAGACGTCGGGATAGTGCAGCTCGGTCGAGATCGCGGCCATCGACTCGGCGTTCATCAACCGTTGCAGCGGCAGTCCCCCGCGGCGTACCTCCTTGGCGATGGCGTCCTTGCCGGACTCCAGCGCCTCCTCGCGACGCTCCTTGGCGAACCACTGGCGGATCTTGGCCTTGGCACGCGGTGACACCACGAACGACTGCCAGTCCCGCGACGGACCGGCGTTGTCGTCTTTGGAGGTGAACACCTCGACGACCTCGCCGTTCTCGAGTTTGCGTTCGAGTGCGACCAGTCGCCCGTTGACGCGCGCACCGATACATCGATGCCCCACCTCGGTGTGCACGGCATAGGCGAAGTCGACCGGCGTGGACCCGGCCGGGAGTGTGATGACATCGCCCTTGGGCGTGAAGACGAAGATCTCCTTGACCGCGAGGTCATAACGCAGCGACTCGAGGAACTCGCCCGGATCGGCGGCCTCCCGCTGCCAGTCGAGCAGTTGGCGCATCCACGCCATCTCCTCGACCTCGGCCGCGTCATCCTTGGCGTTGCGGCCCTTGGTCTCCTTGTAGCGCCAGTGGGCAGCGATGCCGAATTCCGCTGTGCGGTGCATCTCCTCGGTGCGGATCTGCACCTCCAGAGGTTTGCCCTCGGGCCCGATGACGGTGGTGTGCAGCGACTGGTAGACACCGAATCGCGGCTGGGCGATGTAATCCTTGAACCGACCGGCCATCGGCTGCCACAGGGCGTGCACGACGCCGATCGCGGCGTAGCAGTCGCGGACCTCCGGGCACAGGATGCGGATGCCCACCAGGTCGTGGATGTCGTCGAACTCGCGGCCCTTGACGATCATCTTCTGGTAGATCGACCAATAGTGCTTAGGCCGACCGGCGACCGTCGCGTCGATCCGCTGGTCGCCCAGCGCACGTTCGATGTCGGCTCGCACCTTCGCCAGGTATGTGTCACGCGAGGGTGCGCGGTCGGCGACCAGTCGCACGATCTCTTCGTAGCGCTTGGGGTGCAGGATCGCGAACGAGAGGTCCTCGAGTTCCCACTTGACCGTGGCCATACCGAGTCGGTGAGCCAGCGGCGCGATCACCTCGAGGGTCTCGCGGGCCTTACGCGCCTGCTTCTCCGGCGGCAGGAAGCGCATGGTGCGCATGTTGTGCAGCCGGTCGGCGACCTTGATCACCAACACGCGCGGGTCACGCGCCATGGCGATGATCATCTTGCGGATGGTCTCGGCTTCGGCGGCATGGCCGAGCGCGACCTTGTCGAGTTTCGTCACGCCGTCGACGAGATGTGCGACCTCACTGCCGAAGTCGGCGGTGAGCTCATCGAGGGTGTAGCCGGTGTCCTCGACGGTGTCGTGCAGTAGCGCCGCGACCAGGGTGGTGGTGTCCATCCCGAGGTCGGCGAGGATGGTCGCGACCGCCAGCGGATGGGTGATGTAGGGGTCTCCGGACTTGCGGAACTGCCCCTCATGGCGCGCCTCGGCCACATCGTAGGCACGCTGCAGCAGCGTGGTGTCGGCCTTCGGGTAGACCTCGCGATGCAGCGTCACCAGTGGTTCGAGCACCGACCGGATGGGGCTCTTGGTCGCGGTCATCCGACGGGCCAGGCGGGCGCGCACACGACGGGAGGTCGAGGCCGACCCGACCGGTCGCGAGGCACCGACCCCCTGCGGAGGCGCGGTCACCGCATCGGCGGTCCGCCCCACACCGTTGTCCCGGCTGCCATTGCTCGATGGGACGCCGCCATTGCTCGATGGGACGCTGCCATTGCTCGATGGGACGCCGCCATTGCTCGATGGGACGCTGCCGTTGCTCGATGGGACATCGTCGCGCGGGGAGGCAGTGTTTGCGGCGGCTCCGGTCGTAGCGGCACCGCCGGCGCCGCTGGACCCGGAATCACTGGGTGCCGGAGCCTGGGTTGTCGCATCCGACCGCGAACCCTGGCGGGCAGCGCCTCGCTCCTCGGCAGGGTCGGATCTGTTCGCGTCAGATCCGTTCTGATCGGGTCGGTTCTGGTCGGGTCGGTTTGGATCGTCGGCGACCGGGGCCACCGACACCGCGCGCTGCTGCTCGTCCACAGCCACCTCCTCAGTCAGGGCCTTGCACCCCGTCATGCTCGTCGACCCGGCACGGCCGGCGGTGCGACGCGGCGATCGGTCGGCTCGGGCCGTGACCGACAGACCACCCCGGCTGATCTGCCGTTCGGAACACATCGTGATCTGTAGTCAAACACGTGACCAGCCCGATTTTAATCCGTGCCCCCGATATCCCGTGGTTTCCGGTGTCCGGTGACCACCGTGCTCAGCCCACCCACAGACACGTCACCGGGATGTCACCGCCGAGGTGTTTGGCGACCCGCTCATG
The DNA here is from genome assembly GCF_014639795.1 of Gordonia jinhuaensis. Taxonomy (GTDB): domain Bacteria; phylum Actinomycetota; class Actinomycetes; order Mycobacteriales; family Mycobacteriaceae; genus Gordonia_B; species Gordonia_B jinhuaensis. Next base: position 6,491 of record NZ_BMGC01000035.1, read on the forward strand.
GCCGCCGAGTCCGTCGAGTTCCATGATCGTGGCCACCGCGACCACCTCGGCACCCACGTCGGTGAGCAGATCCACCGCCGCGATCGCGGTGCCGCCGGTGGCGAGTACGTCGTCGACCACCAGCACCCGCTTGCCGACGAGGTCCATGCCGTCGGCGGGCAGTTCCAGTGAGGCGGTGCCGTATTCGAGCTCGTATTCGCGTCGATGCGTCGGAGGTGGCAGCTTGCCGGCCTTACGGATCGCCAGCACCCCCACCCCGAGACGTAATGCCACGGCTCCACCGATGAGGAAACCGCGCGCGTCGATCCCACCCACCAGATCGACGTCGCCGAGGCCGTAGATCAGCCCGTCGACCACACTCGCCAGCCCATCGCCGTCAGCGAGGACCGGACTCAGGTCCTGGAAGATGATGCCCTTCTCCGGGAAATCGGGCACCCGTCGCGTCTTCTCATCGATCAGCGCCCGGGCGTGCTCGCGCGGATCCCCTTCGGCACCGCGTTGCCGTGCCGACTCATCTGTCATGACATCTCCCACCGGTCCATGTTCCATCCCGTCGCAGAGCGAGCCGCTCCGCTCACCACGGTTCTCATTGTGTCGGCCGTCTGCTGGGTCCGCGGGGCGGCGAACAAGGGCAGCGCGGGCATCTGTGCCCACAGCTCGGTCTCGATGGTGCGCATCAGAGCGATCCGCGCGGTGTCGTCGGTGGCCACAGCGAGTTCGGCGACGGCGTCGTCGACCCTCGGCGAACCGAATCCGCCGATGTTGAGCGGGTCGGCACCCACGAAGGCATAGGCGTCGCGGATCGGGTCCGCTGCCCCCGAGGCGGCCAGCGATGCACCACCGGCGGTGATCACGGCGTCGACACTGCGGCCGAGGTCGCCGACGGTGAACCCTGGTGATCCCATGTCGCGGATCGTGATACCCGCCTCGGCGCAGGAGTCGGCGATCGCGCGCACGATCGCGGCCCGGCGGTAATCGGGTGCGAGATAACCGATCCGCACCACCGGCGCGGCGCCGCCGGCGGGTAGCAGCGCGCGCGCACGCGTGAGGTCGGCACGGGCGTGGTCACCGCCGAAGGCATTCGACAGCGCCACTCCGGTCAGCGAACCCGGCGCGGCGATGTGCAGGTTCCACACACCCGCCCCGCCGGAGAAGCGTTGGGCGAGTTGATCGCGCGGCACACAGTAGGCGAAGGCCTGTCGCATCGCCGGGTCGGCGAAGAGCCCTGATGACGACATCACGATCTGTTCGACGCCGAGCCGTCCGATACCCGAGGTCGGCGAGACCGGCGCGGCCGACGCCGAGCCCCCCGAACCGCCCGACACCGACTGGTCGCCGTAGGTGTTGGCGCTGGTGTCCATCACGTCGACATCCCCCGCCTTGAGCCGCTCGGACCCGTCTGTGCCGCGAGGCCACACGGTGATCCGCTTCTCGACCGGCGCCGGACCCCACCACGAGTCGTTGGCCACCAGCACCAGTCCGCCACGCTCGCTGTAGGAGTGCAGGCGATACGGCCCGGCAGAGGGGAACAGCGCAGACACCGCGGCCGCATCACCGAGCCGACCCGGAGTCAGGGTCCAGCCGGTGTTCCAGAATCGGGCGATGCGTGCGATCGCGGCGCTGTCGTTGCCCCGTATCGGGGTGACCACGCTGCCCACGCCCACTGCCCGAGCGATCACATGCGAGGGCAGGAGAGCGCCCGCGCCGAACAGTGCATCCCACTCATTGTCGTTGCGCCCGGCAGCGAACGTGACCACTGCCTCCCGGCTGCCCGGGGTGCAGTCCACCGACTCGATGTCCCGGTACCCGGCGGTGGTGGCCGGGGCGAATCCGTCGAACCGGCCACTCTGGGCTGCCCACGCCAGCACCAGATCGTCACAGGTCACCGCGACCTGATCGGAGTACGTCGCGCGCGGGTTGATCGCGTAGCGCACGCGCAAGCGGTCGCCGGGTTCGGGTGTGGCCGTTCCGAAGTCGTGATCGGCCACCACACGCCCGTCCGGACCGAGATAGGAGAACCCCGGCAGCGTCCGGGTGAACGCCATCAGCACGCCGTCAGCCGACCCGTCCACCGTGTTGGGGTTGTACGTGCCGACCCGGGCATCGACCAGATAGTTCACCGTTCGCGGCGCGGAACCCGACGAGCAGGACATCAGCGTGGCGGCGACGACGGCCAGCACCACACCGAGCCAGATCAGCCTGCGTTGCCTCACGTTGGGCCACCCTATCGTCGGACCGACGTGACCGGCGTGAGGACTATTTGCGGCGTTTCCCGGTCGGACGATTGCCGGCGGCACTGCGTTTGGTCTGCGGGCGCGGCGCGTAGTCGCCACGGGCGGTGAAGGTCGGCTCGCTCGTGGTGATGCGAGGGGTGGCGGTGCCGGCCGCGGCACTGCGGGTGGCCGCCGAACCGGCCGCCACCTTCGCCGGGCGCGGCGCGTCCTCGATCGCGTCCTCGCCACGGCGGCGGGCGGCGACCTTGGCGTTGTGACGCTTGTACTCGGCTCGCTTGTTCTTCAACGTCACCAGCAGCGGCGTGGCGAAGAAGATCGACGAGTAGGTGCCCGAGATCACGCCGACCAGCTGGATGAGCGCGAGGTCCTTGAGCATGCCCACGCCCAGCATCCACACGGCGACGACGATGAGCGCCAGGATCGGCAGGATCGAGATCAGGGTCGTGTTGATCGAGCGCATGAACGTCTGATTGACGGCCAGATTGGCCTGTTCACCGTAGGTGCGCCGGGTGGTCTTGGTGACCGCCCGGGTGTTCTCCCCCACCTTGTCGAACACCACGACGGTGTCATACAGCGAGAAGCCCAGGATGGTGAGCAGGCCGATGACGGTCGCCGGGCTCACCTCGAATCCCACCAGCGAGTAGATGCCGGCGGTGACCACGATGTCGAAGATGAGTGCGGCGATCGACGAGATCGCCATCTCCCTGTCGAAGCGCACGGTGATGTAGATCAGCACGATCACCAGGAACACGATGAGCGCGATGATCGCCTTCTTGGTGATCTCGTCACCCCACGTCGAGCTCACATCCGAACTCGACACGTTGTCCCTGGTCACCTCGGGTCCGAACCGGTTCACGAGTTCGTCGGTCAGCTTCTGCAGCTGCGCGTTGTCGAGGGTCTCGGTGCGGATCTGCACGGTCTTGCTCGCGCCGGAGCCGGCGGTCTGCACCGACTGCGGGCTCGAACCCAGCGCGTCGGAGTAGGCGTTGTCGACCGCTGACGTGGAGGTCTGGGAGGTGGCCGGGAACGAGACCTGCGTACCGCCCTCGAAGTCGATCGAGAGTGAGAAACCGCGGAAGATCATGCTCAGGATGCAGATCACCATGATCACCGCGGTGATGACGAACCACATCTTGCGCCGACCCACCACGTCGAAGGCGCCGGTGCCGGTGTAGAGCCGCGAGAGCAGCGAACCGGTCGTGGCCGGGCCGGGTGAGGTCGCGTTGGGGCGGGTGTTGCCCTGCTCGGCGATCGTCTCCTCGACACCCGCCTTCACGTCCGTGGTGTTCACGTCACCGGGGTGTGCGGTGTCGTCGGGGTGTTCGTGAGCGCCCGGCGTCGTGGGGTCGTTCGAGTTCTTGTTGTCCGATGACGTCATCGTGAACCTCCACCGGTCGACGCGGTCGGGCGCGACGAGGAGTCCTCGCCGGCCGACGCGGTGTGCTTACGGCGGCCGACCTCGGCGACCGCGCCGAGTCCGTTGACCGAGGGGCGTGCCCAGAACTTGGATCTGCTCGCGTAGACCATCAGCGGATGTGTCACCAGGAACACGATCACCAGGTCGAGCACGGTGGTCAGGCCCAGGGTGAAGGCGAAGCCCTTCACATCGCCGACGGCGAGGATGTAGAGCACCACCGCCGCGATCAGGGTCACGGCGTTGCCGGTCCAGATGGTGCGACGCGCACTCGCCCAGCCGCGTGGTACCGCCGAGCGGAAACTGCGACCCTCACGCATCTCGTCCTTGATGCGCTCGAAGTAGACGACGAACGAGTCCGCGGTCATACCGATACCGATGATCAGACCGGCGATGCCGGAGAGGTCGAGGGTGAACCCGATCCACCGCCCGAGCAGCACCATGATCCCGTAGACCATCACGCCCGAGAGCACCAGCGAAGCCAGCACCAGCGTGCCGAGCATGCGGTAGTAGATCAGGGCGTAGAGGAACACCAGGACCAGTCCCACCGCGCCGGCGATCAGGCCCGCTTTGAGTGACTGGAATCCCAGCGTCGCCGAGACCGATTCGGCGTCGGAGGACTTGAACGACAGCGGCAGAGAACCGTACTTGAGCACGTTGGCGAGGTTCTTGGCCTCGTCCTGGCTGAAGTTGCCCGAGATCTGTGTCGAGGTGGAGTTGATCGCGCCCTGGATCTGCGGCGCGGACACCACCCGCGAGTCGAGGGTGAAGGCTGTCTGCTTGCCGATGTTCTCGGCGGTGTACTTGGGCCAGAAATCCTTGGCGGCACCCTTGAACGACACGTCGACGATCCACCCACCGCCCTGCTGGCTCGTGGTCGCCGAGGCGCTGGAGATGTCGCGCCCGTCGATGATCGAGGGCCCGAGCAGATACACCTGGGTGCCGTCCTGCGAACACGACACCAGGTACTGGTTGGGATCGTCGTTGCCCTGCAGAGGATCGGCGGCAGTGGGCGCGCAGTCGAGTTTGGCCATCTGCGCCTTGAGTTTGTCCAGGGTTGCCGCGTCGGCGTTCTTGGGAGCCTGGCGCGCGGTCTTGGCGGCGTTGATCGCCTCCGGTGACGTCGCCTCCGAGGAGGCCGACTTCGGCGGCGTGCCCTGTTGCGCCGTCGCCGCGGCGACCTGTTCGACCGGCCGGACGTACAGGCGAGCGGTCTGACCGAGGCTGCGTGCCTCCTTGCCGTCGTTGCCGGGCACCGTGATCACCAGGTTCTTACCGTCGACGATCACCTCCGAGCCGCTGACACCGAGGCCGTTGACGCGCTGTTCGATGATGTCCTTGGCCTTGTCGAGCTGATCGCGACTCGGCGCGGACCCGTCAGGGGTACGGGCGGTCAGCGTCACACGCGTGCCACCCTGCAGATCGATACCCAGTTTGGGTTTCGGTGAGCCGCCGCCGGTGAAGAACACCAGGGCGTACACGATGATCATCAGCAGGAAAAACAACGCCAACAGCCGCGAGGGCGGAACCTCACGACTCGGCGCCGGACGTCGAGACGTCCGGCGTTCAGAATCTGCCACGCTGCTTCGTACTCCTTTGTCGGTGGGATCGGGCTGCCGCATCCTCACGGGACGGCCGGGCTGCCCGATCCGGTCACACCGTCACGGCCACACAGGAACCACCGCGTGCGCGACGGCGGTCGGCACGCGGCGGCAGTGGTGTGATCAGCGGTTCTCGCGCCTGTCGTCGGCATCGTCACGGATCGTGTCGTCGTGGAACTGAGGATTCTCGGCCCCCAGGTCGGTCGACGAGACGTCGGTGGCCCCATGACCATCGGCGAGGTGGTCATCGGAGAGTTCGTGGTTCTCCGGGGCGACATAGCCGGGGAACGAGGCCGGCAGGTCGTCGGGATGGACGACCTCACGCACGGCCAGACGGTTCCAGCGGGTGACATAGCCCGGGGCCAGTTCGAGGTCGACCACGCCGTCGCCGAGACCCACGACCGTGCCGTAGACGCCCGAGGTCGTCTGCACGCGCGCTCCGGCCTGCAGCGAATCCTGCATCTGCTGGGCCTGGGCCACAGCCTTCTTCTGCCTGCGGATCTGCAGGTACATGAAGCCGGCGAGAAGCACCAGGATGACGGGCAGAATGATACTCATTGTGTGATTTCAGTCCTCGGGGTACGTCGATAGTCTTGCGCGGTCCGCCGCGCTCGACTCTCCAGTGTGCCACCTATGCCGACGCCGATACACCCGGGTTGCCGTATTCGGCACGTCAGAATGGCTGTGACGAGCAGCATCGGCGGTCTGCGGACGGCAGGATCGGCCATCACCCACGAGCACGATCGACGCATGCCGATCCATGTCGATCACAGCTCGTCGAACAGCCCGACGGTCGGTTCCGCATCGGCAGGTTCCGCATCGGCAGTGCCCGGATCACGCACGCGTACCCCGAACGCCGCACTCAACGCACCGGCCGGCGGTGTGAGCCCCAGATGGTTCCAGGCCGCCGCGGTGGCCACGCGCCCACGCGGGGTCCGGGCAACCATGCCGGCGCGCACGAGGAACGGCTCACACACCTCTTCGACGGTGGCCGGCTCCTCGCCGACCGCCACCGCGAGCGTCGACACACCGACGGGACCACCGCCGAAACCGCGGACCAGGGCGTCGAGCACCGCACGGTCGAGGCGGTCGAAACCCTGCGAGTCCACGTCGTAGACCGACAGGGCTGCGCGCGCCACCTCGACGGTGACCTCCCCATCGCTGCGGACCTCGGCATAGTCACGGACCCGGCGGAGCAGACGGTTGGCGATACGCGGCGTGCCGCGGGAGCGGCGGGCGATCTCGGCGCCGGCGTCCTCGCGCATCCGGATGCCGAGGATGGCGGCCGACCGCCGCAGTACCGCGAGCAGCTCGGGCGGTTCGTAGAACTCCATGTGTGCGGTGAACCCGAAGCGATCACGCAGCGGTCCGGTGAGCGAACCACTGCGGGTGGTGGCGCCCACCAGAGTGAACGGTGCGACGTCGAGTGGGATCGAGGTGGCGCCGGGTCCTTTGCCCACCACCACGTCGACGCGGAAGTCCTCCATCGCGAGGTAGAGCATCTCTTCGGCGGGACGCGCGATGCGGTGGATCTCGTCGATGAACAGCACATCGCCCTCGACCAGGTTGGACAGCATCGCCGCGAGGTCACCGGCGCGCTCGAGCGCCGGCCCCGACGTCACCCGGATCGCCGCCCCCATCTCGCCGGCGATGATCATCGCCAGGGAGGTCTTGCCCAGCCCGGGCGGACCTGACAGCAGGATGTGGTCGGGCGTGGCGCCCCGCCCCTTCGCCCCTGCGAGCACCAGCTCGAGTTGTTCGCGGACCTTTGCCTGGCCGATGAAGTCGGCCAGCGAACGCGGCCGCAGCCCGGAGTCGAAGTCGCCGTCGGCGCCCAGCGATGCGGCGCTGACCTCCCGCTCGCCGTCCACATCCTCATTCACCACGCATGTCCTCACTCATCGCGCGCGCCCCAGCATCGTGAGGCTTTGCCGCAGCAGCGCCGAGGCATCGGCGTCGGGCACCTCGGCCATCACCGCCGCGACTGCCTTCTCGGCGGCCGCCTGGGTGAAGCCGAGACCGACGAGAGCCTCACCGACCTGATCGGCAACGGTCATCGCGCCCGGCGTGCCCGGGATTCTGCCCGGGGTCGGGGCCGCTGCGGCGTCGACCTTGTCACGCAGTTCCACCACCAGCCGCTCGGCAACCCGCTTACCGATCCCGGGAACCGTCGTCAGGGCCTTGACGTCACTGTCGGCCAGTGCTTTGCGCAGCGAATCCGGTTGCAGCACAGCCAGAGTCGCCATCGCCAGGCGTGGGCCCACCCCGGTGACGGTCTGCAGCAGAGCGAACAGCGCACGCGCATCGCCGTTGACGAAGCCGTAGAGCGTCATGGAGTCCTCGCGGACGATCATCGACGTCAGCAGGGTGGCCTCCTGTCCACGCGCCAACGTGGCCAGGGTCGACGGGGTGGCCAGCACCGTGTACCCGACGCCGCCGCAGTCGATCACCGCGTGGTCGAGCGCGATGTCGAGCACCGGTCCACGCACCGACGCGATCATGAGCGATCACCTGTCACCGCAACCCCCGTACCTGAACCTGTCGTGCCCGCATCTGTTGTGCTGGAATCTGCCGCACCTCTCGGCCGTCGGCCCTTGTCTGCTGCCGCACGTGCGGCAGCGACCTTCTCCGCATGCCGACGACGTTGCGCCTCGGCACGGCGGGCGGCCTCGGCCATCCGCTCGGCCATCGGACCGCGCCAGCAGTGACAGATGGCCAGCGCGAGCGCGTCGGCGGCATCGGCCGGGCGCGGTGCGGTCTGCATCCCGAGGATCTTGGTGACCATCATCGTGACCTGCGCCTTGTCGGCTCGACCGCTCCCGGTCACCGCCGCCTTCACCTCCGAGGGAGTGTGGAATCGCACCGGGACGTCCCGCTGCGCGGCCGCGAGCGCGATCACACCGCCGGCCTGCGCGGTACCCATCGCGGTGGACACCTGATTCTGGGCGAAGACGCGTTCGATGGCCACGACATCGGGTTGATGCACGTCGAGCCAGCGGCAGGCGGCCGTGTAGACGGTGAGCAGGCGCAATTCCAGGTCCATGTCGGTGGGAGTGCGCACCACGTCGACGTCGAGCGCGGTGACGGAACGACCGCGCCCGGCCTCCACCAGTGCGAGCCCGCACCGCGTGAGGCCAGGGTCGACTCCCATCACACGCACATGAACTCCCTCCGGACGCACACCGACTTGCCGAACAGTTGTTCGAGATTGTACTGGGCGTCGCCGACACAACGTCGGACCAACACTCCGAGACGGGCACTCCGAGAAGATGCCGACACCGCGATTCCGCGCGTACGAGGACCCGGGGATCGATCAACACCGGGATCGATCACCACCGGGACCGATCCACCCAGGTCGAGCTGCACGTTGGCAGGGGCGAAAAGGCAGGGGCGAAAAGGCAGGGGCGAGAATGGACAGCAATGCCGAGATATTCACCGATCGGATATTCACCGATCGCACCGGATGCGCTGGTCCGGTTGTGCGCCGACCGGGCGCTGCGGCTGCCCGGCCGCGCGATCGTCGTGGTCGACGGTGCACCGCCGGCGCATCCGGACTCGCTGGCCGCCGACGTCGCCGACACGATCCGCACCGCCGGTCGCGCGGCCGACGTGGTCCGCGTCGACGACTTCATCCGTCCCGCGTCGACACGACTCGAATGGGGACCGCACGATACCGAGAGCTACCTGACCAGCTGGTATGACTACCCTGCCCTGCGTCGGGAGGTGGTCGACGCGCTCCACGATCACGGCCGGTGGCTGCCGCGCCTGTGGGACAGCCGTCGGGACAGATCGTTTCGCGACCAGATGCGCTCGGCCACCGAGGATCAGATCCTCGTCATCTCCGGGCCGATGACGCTGCGCCCGATCCTGGCACCGGATCTCTCGATCGCCCTGCGGATGGGACGCGCCACGTTGGACCGGCTCATGCCACCGGATCTCACGTGGACGATCGAGCCGCTGCTGGAGTTCGCCGAACACGCACCCACACCGACCATCGAGGTGCGCTACGACCACCCCGGTCGGCCCGCGATCGCCGAACGGGTGTGAGGCACCCGGTCGACGCTGCCGCCGTGGTCCGCGTCGCCGAAGGCCTTCACGCGTGGATCTGCCTCATCTACCGAGTGAGGTCACTCGTCGTCGATCTCGGCGAGAACCTCGTCGGAGATGTCGACGTTGGAGTAGACGTCCTGCACGTCGTCGCAGTCCTCGAGTGCGTCGATCAGCTTGATGACCTTGCGTGCACCGTCTGCATCCACCGGAACCTCCACCGACGCACGGAAACTCGCCTCGGCCGAGTCGTAGTCGATGCCGGCCTCCTGCAGGGCCGTGCGCACGGCGACCAGATCAGTGGGCTCGCTGAGGACCTCGAACGAGTCGCCGAGATCGTTGACCTCCTCGGCGCCGGCGTCGAGGACCGCCATGAGGACGTCGTCCTCGGACTGGCCGTCCTTCTCCAGCGTCACCACACCCTTGCGGGTGAACAGATAAGCCACCGAACCCGGATCGGCCATGTTGCCGCCGTTGCGCGTCATCGCGGTGCGCACCTCGCCCGCGGCGCGGTTGCGGTTGTCGGTGAGGCATTCGATGAGGATCGCCACACCGTTCGGGCCGTAACCCTCGTAGGTGATGGTCTGCCAGTCGGCACCGCCGGCTTCCTCACCACCGCCGCGCTTGCGGGCGCGTTCGATGTTGTCGTTGGGAACCGACGACTTCTTCGCCTTCTGGATCGCGTCGTAGAGCGTGGGGTTACCCGCGGGATCACCGCCGCCGGTGCGCGCGGCGACCTCGATGTTCTTGATCAACTTGGCGAACATCTTGCCGCGCTTGGCGTCGATGGCCGCCTTCTTGTGCTTGGTGGTGGCCCATTTGGAATGGCCGCTCATGCTCGAGTTCCTTCGTGTCGGGTACCAGGCGTGACCGTTGCGCCGGTGAGGACAATCAATTAATTCTACGTGCCCAGACTCACAGCACCGTCACCGGAGGCTGCTCACCCGGCGACCAGATCGGTGAAGTACTGATGCATCCGCCGATCGCCGGTCACCTCGGGGTGAAACGAGGTGGCGATCACCTGCCCCTGGCGCACCGCGACCACACGGCCTTCGGCGGGTCCGTCGGGGACCGTGGCGAGCACCTCCACACCCGGGCCCACCTGCTCGACCCAGGGCGCCCGGATGAAGACCGCGCGCATCGGCGGGCCCGGCACACCCTCGACCTCCAGGTCGGTCTCGAACGATTCGACCTGGCGACCGAAGGCGTTGCGGCGCACCGTGATGTCGAGACCATCGAGGGTCCGCATGTCCGGGCGAGTGTCGAGAACCGACGTCGCGAGCATGATCATCCCCGCGCACGACCCGTAGGCGGGCATCCCCGCCGAGAGGCGCTCGCGCAACGGTTCGTGCAAGTCGAGAACTCCGAGCAGTCTGCTCATCGTCGTGGACTCCCCACCGGGGATGATCAATCCGTCGACCTCATCGAGTTCGGCCCGTCGGCGCACGGTCACACCGTCGGCGCCCACCTCGGCCAGCGCATGCAGGTGCTCACGGACGTCACCCTGCAGGGCGAGGACACCGATCCTCGGGCTCACCGACGATCGTCCTGCCGCAGGGGGGGCACCGGATCTGCCGGTACGGGTGAGGCCTCCTGGGTGACCGCTGCGACCAGTCGTCCGGTGGTGTCGAAGATGCGGCCCTGCGTCAGGGCGCGACCGGAACCGGCGAACGGCGACGTCTGGTCGTAGAGCAGCCACTCGTCGGCGCGGAACGGTCGCATGAACCACATGGCGTGATCGAGTGAGGCCTCCTGGACGTCGACCCCCGGATGCGCCGCCTTGGCCGACCCCAGCAGCGTCATATCGCTCATGTAGGCGAGCGTGCACACATGGAAGACGTTGTCGTCGGGCAGCGTATGCCGGTAGCGGAACCAGACGCGCTGCTGCGATGCGAGGAGCGGATCGGTGACGAACTCCTCGTTGGGGATTCGCCGGATGTCGAAGTTCTCCCACTCCCTGACCACCCCGGTCTTGGGGAGGTCGGGGTCCTCGAGCGGATCGGGTATCGAATCGGCCGGCGGAACCGTCGGCATCGTGTCCTGGTGTTCGATGCCCTCGTTGCCGATGTGGAAGGAGGCCGACATCGAGAAGATCGCCTCGCCGTTCTGGATGCCGGTGATGCGGCGCGTCACGAACGAGCGGCCGTCACGCAGTCGCTCGACGAGATAGACCGCGGGCCGGTCGGGAATCCCCGGGCGCAGGAAGTACCCGTGCAACGAATGCACGTGGAACTCCGGCGACACCGTCCGCGTGGCCGAGACCAGCGCCTGAGCGGCCACCTGACCGCCGAATGTGCGCTGTAGATAGCTCTCGTGGGCCTGCCCGCGAAAGATGTCGCGCTCGAGCTGTTCGAGCTCGAGTATTTCCTCGATCGTCGCCATGTGGTCGTCTCCCCTTTCGAGGGGAGATTATCGCCTACCGCCCCGACCACACCGGCGAGCGGTCGTCGGTGCGGCCGGCGCCCGTCGAGGAACCACCAGGGTCCCCACACCGGTCACAACTCGTCGAGGTCGACTCGTCACAACTCGTCGAGGTCGGCTCGTCACAATTCGTCGAGGTCGACTCGTCACAATTCGTCGAGGTCGACTCGTCACAATTCGTCGAGGTCGACGATGCCGTCCTGGATGGCCCGGGCGACCAGTGCCGCCTTGGTGGGAGCGGGACGACCGACCTCGGAGTACTTCACCCGGATGCGCGTCAGGTGGGTGTTGACCGTGCCCAACGAGATGAACAGCAGTTCGGAGACCTCACCTTTGGTGTCGACGCTCAACCAGGTGCGCAGTACCTCGATCTCGCGCTCGGACAGGCGCGGTCGCAACTGATCGGCTCGCGCGCCCGAGCAACCCGGGCAGCCCGGCCCGTCGGTGCGACGCTCCGCTCCGGGCACCAGATGCAGTCCCCGCCCGTCGACACCCCGCCCGTCGCTGCCAACGCCCGGGAGCGGCATGGTCCGGCGCGAGAGCTTGAGGAGCGCCTCCTCGCGACGACGCGTGCGTCGCTCGCGCGCGCCCATGGTCGAACCGGCTCCCCCACGACCCACGTAGGCCCGGTGCGGTTGATGCGTCGGCTGGACCTGCGACCGGCCCTGCTCGGGCGTGGACACACGGTGGGCCGCGCCGCCGGATACTGCCTCGATCGTGGCGCGGGCGGGGAGGTATCCGGTCGCTGTGTTCTCACTCAGAATCGTCACCGTCACAGGTCCTTTCGCCATGGCGTCGGTGAGGTGACCGACGCTGTTGTGCTGGTGAAACGACCGTAAATCCGATGCCGGAGAACGTCGATGGGGAGAACTCCCCATGCGCCGTGTACGCGCAGGTCCCGGGCATATCCAGCTGCGCCCGCTCCCATCCGCCATGGGTCGGCTCGAAGCACTCGAGAAGCGAGCACGCGAGACGTCGCCGCTCGAGATCGGAGACGGGCGGAGAACGAGCGCGGTGGCCCGGCGCGGATCAGGCGCGGGGCGCGCGGCCGACGATACGGTGGTCGACCCCCGACACCACGAGGTCGGCCCGCTCGCTCATCGCCTCGATGAGCGCCGCATTGGCGCCGTCGACGTCGGTCGCCCAGCTACGGGCATCCGCCAGCGACTTCCCTTGTCGCACATGACGATCCACGAGTCGTGACAAGCGCTCGAGGTCGGGGGTGGTGGCGAACCACACCTCGTCGAGCAGTGACTGCAGGCGTGACCAGGGTTCCTGCGGGTAGAGCAGATAGTTGCCCTCGACCACCACGATGCGCGTGGCGGCGGGCACCGCGATCGACCCGGCGATCGGTTCGCCTTGTGCGCGGTCGAATCCCGGTGCGTACACGGTGTGGTCGGTGTCGAGGCGCAGGCGTTGCACCAGCGAGAGGAAACCCCACCCGTCGAAGGTGTCCACGGCGCCCTTGCGGTCGCGTCTGCCGAGGCGCTCGAGGGTCGCGTTGGCCAGATGGAACCCGTCCATCGGCACCCCCACGGCCGTGCCGGGCCCGGCCATCTCATCGATCCGGGCACACAGCAGCGTCGCCAGCGTGGTCTTGCCGGCCCCGGGGCTGCCGGTGATCCCGACGAGCACGCGTCGGCCGCCCTCGGCGAGTGCGAGCACCCGGGCGGCGAGGATGTCGAGTCCGCTGATCGTGGAGCCGTCGGGTGCGGTGGCGACCTCACTGGAGCCCGCATCCACCACCCCGCCGGCACTCACGGCGTCGATGACGGCGTCGCCGGTCGAGGGCACCGTCGACGACGCCGCGGACTCACCCGCGGCCGACTCCCCGCTTCGATCGGTCACACCCCCGTCAGACCCCGCCTCGCCAGACCCCGCCGCATCAGACCCCGCCGCATCAGACACTGTGTGCCACCACCGCCTTCTCCGCATACAACCACCTCACGGTGTGTTGCGCTGCGCCTCGATGTCGATCATCGCGAGATCGTCGCGGTTGACCAATCTCGATGTCACCGCGTATTCGACGAGTCGCGCACGACGATTGGTCGCCAGACGTCCGCCACCGGCCCGCAGCCCACTGACGCCGATCTGGTCGAACTTGTCGCACACGTTGTCGAGCTTGCGATTGAACTTCGTCAGCGACCAGCCCAGCCGCGCCGCGGCCTGCGACGACGACGGGATCGCGGTGGCGTCGGTGCCCTCGCGCCGCAGCACCGGTTCCGCCAACGCCACGATGAGGACCTTCTGACTCTCGGTGAGCGCCGGCACGCCCAATGTCACCTCACCGTCGAGTACGGCCTGCTCGTCGCGGTGACTCGGCGGCGCTGCAGCGGTGTGGATTTCGAGCTCGTAGGTGGTGGAGCCGGCGGAGAACACCACGGTGTTGGTGCCGAAGGCGAGTGGCATCGTGGCGCCCGGGGCCAGTGTGGCCCGGAAGCCGGCGTCGGGTGCACTCACACTCACCGACACGTGCCTGCCCTCGTTGGTGAGCCACCACGTCCCCGAGTCGTTGTAGGCGACGAGGAACCGTCGATGCAGATACGGGTTGTCATCGACGGCGAGATCGCCCTCACGACCGATGTGGAACGGCCGGTCGGCAGGCAGTCGGTACCGCTCGCCGCAGAACTCGACGTAATCGGCCCCGTCGTCGGTTGCCTCGCGGGCGGGGTTACCGGATCGGCTGCCGCTGCTCATGGCCGCCGATCCGCAGGATCGGATGCCGAGGCCTCACGTGCGCCGCCATCGGTTGTCCCGCCCTCGTGCGCCCCACCACCGGCCGCAACGCCGTTGACACGCAACGTGGTGTCGGTGCCTTCGTCAGCGGATCGGTCGACGGCGTGGGTGCCCACCACGAGCGGGCGGGCGAGTACGGCGGTGATGTTGTCGTGTCCACCCATGTTGCGGGCGGCCTCGATGAGCGCCTGCGCCGCTGCTCCCACCCCGGCGGCCTCCTCGATGATCTCGGCGATCTCGGCGTCGGGCAGCTCGCCGGTGAGACCGTCCGAGCAGATCAACACCGTCTCTCCCACCACCGCGGGGAATGCGAAGAAGTCCGGTTCCACGAGCATGCCCGCCCCGAGCGCCCGGGTGATCACGTTGCGGCGCGGGTCCACCCGCGCCTGGTCGGGCGTGAGGAAGCCGGCGTCGACGAGCTCCTGCACCTGCGAATGATCGACGGTCACCTGTTCGAGCACGCCACCGGAGAGCCGGTAGGTGCGGGAGTCACCGATGTTGAACGCCAGCCAGTAAGCCTGACCCTCGTGGTGGACCAGCGCCGCGCCGGTGACCGTGGTTCCGGCCCGGCGGCCGGAGCCTGAGCGGATGTGCTCGATCCGGTCCTGGGCGTCGAAGAACGCCGCGACCAGTGCGTCGCGGGTGTCCGTCAGCTCGCCGGGCTCGATACGTTCCAGTGCGGCGACAGCGGCCTCTGAGGCGATCTCACCGCAGTCATGACCACCCATTCCGTCGGCGACGGCGTACAGTCGCGACGCCACGAGTGCGGCGTCCTCGTTGCTCACCCGGTGACGGCCCACGTCGCTGGCCGCCGCCCAGGCGATCTCGGCCGGACCGGAGACATTCACCCCGGAGTCCGACTCGTCGCGCACCATGCCCGGTGTCGACTGCGTGGTCATGACACCCACACCCCCGCATGCGAGGACAGTGCGCGTCGGGACCGCAGGCATCCGGAGGCGGACACGGCACAACGCCACACGACCGTCTGACCGATGCGGATCACGCTGCTATTCGTACCATCCCCGAGGGCGACAATCGCCCTTCCGACACCCAATCCGTGACCGGATCGTTCAGTCGGCCGATCACCAACCGCGCTCGGCGAGGCGGTGCGGCACCGGGATGTCGTCGACGTTGATGCCGACCATCGCCTCGCCGAGCCCGCGTGAGACCTTGGCCAGGACATCGGGATCGTCGTAGAAGGTGGTCGCCTGCACGATGGCCGCGGCGCGCTGCGCGGGGTTACCGGACTTGAAGATGCCCGAGCCCACGAACACGCCCTCGGCGCCGAGCTGCATCATCATCGCCGCGTCGGCAGGTGTCGCGATGCCGCCGGCGGTGAACAGCGTGACCGGCAGCTTGCCCAGTGCGGCCACCTCGGCGACCAGCTCATACGGCGCCTGCAGCTCCTTGGCCGCGACGAACAGCTCATCGGAGGGCAGCGATGTGAGCGCACGGATCTCGTCGCGGATCTTGCGCATGTGGGTGGTGGCGTTGGAGACGTCACCGGTACCAGCCTCACCCTTGGAACGGATCATCGCCGCACCCTCGGTGATGCGACGCAGCGCCTCACCGAGGTTGGTGGCCCCGCACACGAACGGCACGGTGAACTGCCACTTGTCGATGTGGTTGCGGTAATCGGCCGGGGTCAGGACCTCGGACTCGTCGATGTAGTCCACACCGAGGCTCTGCAGGATCTGCGCCTCGACGAAATGTCCGATACGCGCCTTGGCCATCACCGGGATGGAGACTGCGCTGATGATGCCGTCGATCATGTCCGGGTCGCTCATCCGCGACACACCACCCTGGGCGCGGATGTCGGCGGGCACCCGCTCGAGCGCCATCACGGCAACGGCTCCGGCGTCTTCGGCGATCTTCGCCTGATCGGGGGTGACCACGTCCATGATCACGCCGCCCTTGAGCATCTCGGCCATACCGCGCTTGACACGAGCAGTGCCCGGTCCGGTGGGCGCAGCGCCCTCGGCAGAGTGCTGCGCAGCGGACGGGGTGTCGACAGTGTTGCTCACGTGCTCTTGTCTCTCCTACGTGGGACGTCGGCGCTGACCGACGTCGGATACCTGATGACGGATGTCTGAATCAAGTGTAGGAGCAGTGCGTCGGAGGCCACCAATCACATCAGCTCACATCGGGACCAGTCCACGGGTCAGGGGGCGGGTCGCTCGACGATCTCGAAATACTGCGGGCGCGGTGCCGTACCCCCGAGTTGCAGCCATCGCACGAGTCGGCGGTTGCGCAGTGCCAGCGTGTCGCGCACCGCGTCGTTGTAGAACCGGCGGGCGATCATCACCCGCGTCTCGGCATCGGCGAGTTCGCTGACCAGCTGCGAGCGCAGTGTGGCGGGGTCCACCTGGGCCAGCGCGGCCGACACGGTGTTCTCCGCGTTCTCGCGATCGACCGGGTCGGCGTGTTCGGCGTTGTCGGCCGCAGCGATCAGTTCGCGACCCTCACTGCCCAGTCCCGCACCGATCGACCGGGCCACCACGGCCCGGCGCGCCAATGCCGCGTCGAGTGCCTGGCTGGCCAGATCCACCCGCACGTGCAGTCGGTCGAGGCGGTTGGCGGTCTTGAACGCCCACCCGGCCGCAGCGAACACGAGCACGACCACGATGCCCACCACGAGGATGGTCAAGGCCGAGATCGTCAACAGTTCCCCCTAGAGTGTCGGTTCGATGAGGCGGTGCCCGTCGATCGACCGCAGATCGGGCGACTGGGCATCAGTCGCGTGGGCATCAGTCGACCACGCGGACCGGACCGGCGCCGTGGGTGACGGTCTCGTAGACACGCAGGATCTCCTCGGCGATACGCGACCAGTCGAAGCGGCGGGCCCGCTCGTGGGCGGCGGCCACCAGCCTCTCGCGACGCTCGTCGTCGCCGAGTACGTCGATGATGCCGTCGGCCAGCGCGTGCGGGATCCCGGTCTCGGTGAGCACGCCGGCCCGGCCGTCGTCGAGCACGCGCCGGAAGGCGTCGAGATCGCTGGCCACCACCGCCGCACCGGCGGCCATCGCCTCCACGAGCACGATCCCGAAACTCTCACCACCGAGGTTGGGTGCGCAGTAGACGTCTGCCGAGCGCAGGGCGCGAGCCTTCGTCTCGTCGTCGACCTGACCGAGGAACACCAGATGCCTGGCCAGCGCACCGGCCCGCCGGCGCAGCCGGTTCTCGTCGCCGCCGCCGACGATGAGCACCCGCACATCGGGATAGGCCTCGACCACCGAGGGCAACGCGCGCAGCAGGATCTCCACACCCTTGCGCGGCTCGTCGTAGCGGCCCAGGAAGACAATCGACCGTCCCGGCCATGGGTAGCCGGGCAGCGGCTGGGCATTCTCGAAGGCGTCGACGTGAATCCCGTTGGGGATCTCCACCGCATCCGAGCCCAGCGACTCCATCTGCCAGCGGCGCGCGAGTTCGGAGACGGCGATCTTGCCCCTGATCCGCTCGTGGTACGGCCGGAGAATGCCCTGGAACGTGCTCAGCCACAACGATTTCGTGGTCGCCGTGTGGAAGGTGGTCACGATCGGACCCTGAGCCACCATCAGTGCGAGCATCGAGATACTCGGCGCGTTGGGTTCGTGGACGTGCAACACGTCGAACTCGTTGTCGCGCAGCCAGTTCCGCAGCACCGAATAAGCTTTGGGGCCGAAGTTCACCCGCGAGACCGAGCCGTTGTACGGGATCGCCAGCGGCGGACCCACCGAGACCACGTAGTCGGGCAGCTCCACGTCGTCACCCGCCGGGGCGAGCACGCTGACCTCGTGGCCGCGCTCGATGAACACCTCGGCGACTTCGGTGACGTGCGCCTGCACTCCGCCGGGGACGTCGAACGAGTACGGGCACACCATGCCGATCTTCATGACCGGTGGTTCCCACCTTCGATCTGGGCGCGCCTGCGCGCCGACCAGTCGTCGGCCCACAACGGCTGCAGCATGTGCCAGTCCTGCGGATGGGCGGCGATGTTCTCCGCGAAGACGTCGGCGAGCTTCTGCGTCGCCGCCTCGACCCCCACCGAGACGTCGATCTCGTCGCAGCACACGATCTGCGATCTGCGACCCTCGTGGAAGAAGTGGTGTACCGGGATCAGCGTCGCACCGGTCTGTTGCGCCAGCAGCGCGGGCCCCGCCGGCATCCGGGTCTTCTCGCCGAAGAACTGTACCGGAACGCCGTGGCTGGTGAGGTCGCGCTCGGCGAGCAGGCACACCACCTTGCCCTGGCGGAGGCGGTCGGCGAGCTGCTCGAACGGCGGTTGCTCCCCGCCGGTGAGCGGGAAGATCTCGAATCCCAGGCTCTCCCGGTAGGCGACGAACCGCTCGAAGAGGCTGTCGGGTTTGAGTCGTTCGGCCACGGTCGCGAACGAACGCCCGGTGTGCTGGATCAGCCAGACTCCGGCCATATCCCAGTTGCCGCTGTGCGGAAGCGCGAACACGATTCCGTGGCCCCGGTCGTAGGCCCGCTCGAACATCTCGATCTGCGCGGGTTCGAGGAAGACCGTCTCGGCGGCTTGCGCGAGATCCATGGTGGGCAGCCGGAACGCCTCACACCAGTAGCGCGCATAGGACCGCATGGCCTCGCGCATCAGTGAATCGGGAACCTGTGCGGGGGTGGTGTCGAGGACTCGCGCGAGGTTCTTGCGCAGCTGGTCGGGTCCGCCGCGCGCACTGACCAGGTCGGCACCGGCGGCGAACGCCGCACGCGCCACCCGGTCGGGCAGCAGGCGCACCGCACGCCAGCCCGCCGCATAACCCAGGTCGGCGGCCCGCTCGGCCAGGCTCATCCGCGGTGCTCACTCTGCTCGTGCGTCGTGCTGTCGGTCGTCCCCGTGTCGGTGTCCGTGTCGGGCTTGCGGATCGGGATGAGATCGCGAGCACCGGGTGACTGCGCGACCGAGACGAATCGCTGCACCACGGTGATCACGCTGCCCACGGCAAGGATCCACATGGCCACGTGGATCGCCCACCACAGGCCCAGACCGGTCAGACCGGTACCCACCAGCACGATCACCAGCCGGTCGGGGCGTTCGATCCAGCCACCATCGGCCGAGAGACCGCTCGCCTCGGCACGCGCCTTGATGTAGGAGATCACCTGCGAGGCGACCAGACACACCAGGGTCAGTACGAACAGGATCTCGTGTGGTTTGGTGACGATGGCCCACCACGCGAGCGAGCCGAAGATGGCTCCGTCGGCGATGCGATCGCAGGAGGCGTCGAGTACCGCACCGAAACGTGTCCCGCCGCCGCGGGCTCGTGCCATCGCGCCGTCGAGCATGTCGAACATGACGAACAGCCAGATCACCAGCGTGCCGGCGAACAGATAGCCGCGCGGGAACAGCGCGATCGCGGCGACGACCGTGGCGATGGTCCCGACCACGGTCATGATGTCGGGTGTCAGTCCGGTGCGCAGCAGTGCCCGGCCGATCGGCGCGGTCACCTTGGACACCGAGGCGCGGCCCTTGATGCTCAGCATGCTCGGTCCTGCCCCGACACCGCCGATGGTGGCGTGCTCATCACGATCCCGTATCCGTGGCCAGTCGCACCCATGCGTCGGCGAGGAGTCCACGGGTGTCCCGGAGCAGCTGCGGGAGCACCTTGGTCTGTCCGATCACGGTGATGAAGTTCGCGTCGCCTCCCCACCTCGGCACGATGTGCTGGTGGATGTGCTCGGAGAGCGAGCCGCCTGCCGCCTCGCCGAGATTGAGTCCGACGTTGAAGGCATGCGGATGCGACACCGATTTGATCGTGCGGATCATCTGCTGGGTGAAACGCATGAGTTCCACCGACTCCGCCTCGGTGAGGTCTTCGAGGTTGGCCACCTGTCGGTAGGGCACCACCATCGAGTGGCCGGGGTTGTAGGGGTACAGGTTCAGCACCGCATACACCGTCTCGCCGCGCGCGACGATCAGCCCGTCCTCGTCACTCATCCGGGGGATGTCGAGGAAGGGATGCGTGGACTTCGCCGACGAGCCCTCCGACGTGGTGAACTCACCGCGCGGGTCGTCGGGATCCGGGCGGGCCTGGGTGCCGATCGCCGGAACCGGCGACGCGACATAGGACATCCGATGCGGACTCCATAACCGCTGCAGCCGGTCCGGTTCGCCCACGCCGACGTCGACGAGGTCGGGACCGCCCGGTGTACTCGGGTCATTCGCCAACGGAGTCACCTGCCCCGAGGGCGACAGAGAGATCGGCCAGGAGTTCGGCGCTCGGCGATTCGTTGCGACGCGTGCGGACCCAGTTCTCGATCGTCTCGATCGCGGTGGCCACCGGGACACCGTTGATCTGCGAGCCGTCGCGGAAGCGGAAGCTCACCGCACCGGCCTCGACATCGCGCTGTCCGGCCAGCAGCATGAACGGCACCTTGCCGGTGGTGTGGTTGCGGATCTTCTTCTGCATGCGGTCGTCGGAGAAGTCGACCTCGGCGCGCAGTCCACGCGCCTTGAGCTGTGCGGTCACCTGGGCCAGATGATCGGCGAAGGCCTCGGCCACCGGGATTCCGACCACCTGCACAGGCGACAGCCATGCCGGGAACGCACCCGCGTAGTGCTCGGTGAGCACGCCGAAGAACCGTTCGATCGAGCCGAACAGCGCACGGTGGATCATCACCGGACGGTGTTTGGCGCCGTCGGGACCGGTGTACTCCAAGTCGAAACGTTCGGGCAGATTGAAGTCGAGCTGGATCGTCGACATCTGCCAGGTGCGTCCCAGCGCATCCTTGACCTGCACGGAGATCTTCGGTCCGTAGAACGCGGCGCCGCCGGGATCGGGCACCAGATCCAGACCCGACTCCCCCGCCACCTCGGCGAGCGTGGCCGTCGCGATATCCCACGTCTCGTCGTCGCCGACGGACTTCTCGGGATTCTTCGTCGAGAGCTCGAGGTAGAAGTCGTCGAGGCCGTAATCCTTGAGCAGCTCGAGGACGAAGTTCAGCAGCGAGCGCAGCTCGTCGCGCATCTGCTCGCGGGTGCAGTAGATGTGCGCATCGTCCTGGGTGAATCCCCGCGCGCGGGTCAACCCGTGGATCACACCGGACTTCTCGTAGCGATATACGGTGCCGAACTCGAAGAGCCGCAACGGCAGTTCGCGATAGGAGCGCCCGCGCGCACCGAAGATCAGGTTGTGCATGGGGCAGTTCATCGGCTTGAGGTAGTAGTCCTGAGCCGGCTTGCGCACCGTGCCGTCGTCGTTGAACTCGGCATCGAGCTGCATCGGGGGGAACATGCCCTCGGCGTACCAGTCGAGGTGACCCGACACCTCGTAGAGATGTCCCTTGGTGATGTGCGGGGTGTTGACGAACTCGTACCCGGCCTCGATGTGGCGACGGCGCGAGTAGTCCTCCATCTCGGTGCGGATGATGCCGCCCTTGGGATGGAACACCGGCAGGCCCGAGCCGAGCTCATCGGGGAAGCTGAACAGGTCGAGTTCGGCACCGAGCTTGCGATGGTCGCGGCGCTCGGCCTCGGCCAGCAGTTCGAGGTACTCGTCCTGCGCCTCGGCGGTCTCCCACGCCGTGCCGTAGATGCGCTGCAGGTCGGCGTTGGCCTGGTCACCGCGCCAGTAGGCGGCCGAGCTGCGGGTCAGCTTGAAGGCCGCGATGTACTTCGTGGTCGGCACATGCGGGCCCCGGCACAGATCGCACCAGATGCGTTCGCCGGTGCGGGGATTGAGGTTGTCGTAGGCCGTCAGCTCGGCACCACCGACCTCCATCACCTCACTGTCCTCGGCGGCACCCTTGTCGTCGATCAGCTCGAGCTTGTAGGGCTCCTTGGCCAACTCGATGCGTGCCTCGTCCTTCGACGCGTAGACGCGGCGAGAGAAGCGCTGACCCGACTTGATGATCTGCTTCATCTTCTTCTCGAGGGCGGCGAGATCCTCGGGGGTGAACGGCTCGGCCACGTCGAAGTCGTAGTAGAAGCCGTCCTTGATGGGCGGTCCGATGCCGAGTTTGGCCTCGGGGAACAGATCCTGCACCGCCTGGGCGAGCACATGCGCGGTGGAGTGCCGGATCACGCTGCGGCCGGCCTCGGTGTTCGCCGCGACGGGTTCGACGTCGGTGTCGAGCTCGGGCGCCCACGACAGGTCGCGCAGGGTGCCCGCCGCGTCACGGACCACCACGATCGCGTCGGCGCCCTTGTTCGGGAACTCGGCCTCGCGCAGCGCGGTGCCCGCAGTCGTCCCCGCAGGCACCTTGATGGTGGCTGGACGCGTGACGACGCTGTTCTCGGACACGGTTGTCGACTCCTTCGAGTTGGGCGGTGACGGCACCGCCGGGTGCGCACGGCAGTGCTCAGGTGTGATCGTATCGGGCGGGCACCCCCGCGGCGGGCGCGCCTACCCCGGTGCACCGTCGGCTAGCCGAACAGCGGGCTCGCGAGCCACTGCTCGTGGACGCCGAACCACCCAGCGACCGCGTTCAGCACGCCCAGCGCCCACAGCATCAGCAGCACCAGGATCACGCAGGCGATCCCGAACAGCGCCTGCACCGACCAGTGCTGGCGCTTGTACCACTCCTCGAACTTGTCGTATTTGTCCCTGGCGAACAGCAGCAGGCGGTGCGCCCAGCTGAACTCACTGGCCAGGATGCCCAGGCCGACGAACACGACCGCCCAACCGGGTCCCGGGTACGGGATCATGATGATCCCCACCACCAGCACGACCGCGCCGATCACGCCAACCACGATCCGGTACACGAGGTCGATGGTGGGATTCTGGGCGATCTTCTCCCGCCACTCGCGGACCCGATCCGGCAGGAATGCCCCGGGCTGCGAATCGTCGTCGGTGTTGACCGACGTGTTGGGGTCCACAGAAGTGTCGGAACCGGCACGCTCGCTCGACGCGACCGACGAGTCGAAATCGGTCACGCCCGACTCCTCTGATTCTTCTGCCATGCCGGCCATCGACCCTCCCTTCGGCTCGCTGAACGGTCGCCCCGGTGCATGGTTGCCCGGTTGCGACGGTGGCCACCGAGTCTAGAGGTCCGCGAAATACGCGGCCGCCGTACGACGCCTCCCGCAGGTCACAGGGTCTGCAGCAGTGAGCGCATCTGGTCGATCTGCGCCTGCTGCGAGGTGACGATCGACTGCGCAAGGGCTTTCGCGTCGGTGTTCTCGCCCGACGTCAGCTCGGTCCGAGCCATGTCGATCGCGCCCTGATGGTGAGTGATCATCTGTGTCAGGTAGAGCTTGGCGGCATCGTTGCCCTGTGCGTTGCGCAGCGCGTTCATGTCGTCGGCCGACATCCCACCGGCCATCTGGTGATCGGTGCCCCCGTCCATTCCGGCCATCGCCGAGGACGCCGCGCTGCCCTCAGGGGTCGCCGAACCCGACGCCGCGACTCCCCAGTCCGACAGCCACCGCTGCATTGTCACGATCTCCGGCGCCTGGTCTGATTTGATCTTCGTGGCCAGCGCCACCACTCGTGAGTCCACTCCCTGCTTGCCCAGGAGGATCTCCGACATCTCCACCGCCTGCAGGTGGTGCGGGATCATCATCGAGGCGAACATCACGTCCCCGTCGTTGTGCGCGCTCGACGAATTCGACTCCGATGCAACCGATGAGCCGCCACCCATACCGGCCATCCCGGCCATGTCACCGGTCATCGACGTCGACGTACCCGAGTCCGAGCTCGACGAGTCACTGTCACCACATCCGGCCAGCAGCCCGACGGACACCACTGCCGCGCCGATCACCGCCGAAGCCACCACCGTCGAACGCCGAACCGATCCGCTGAGCCAACTACGCATTGCGCCTCCTCGATGTGTCGATTCCAACCATATAGTGCCCGATGGCCGAACCCGCAGCCGGCCACTGGTACGACATGCAAAACTCGGGTAGTAGTGGTATGGAAGCCGTCGCCGGGACGACCCGGCGGTGACGTCACGAGCAGGGACGGCCCCGCGAAAGCGCAGATGACGTTCGATGACTGCGACCCGCTCACACGACCCGACGCGACTGCCCGATCGCGCGCTTGTGTCAGATCCAGCCCCGGTGCCAGAGCCCACCCGATCCCGGACCGCCGTCGCTCCGCAGGTCACCCCGGAGCGGCCGCACCGCATTCTCACACCGATATCGATGATCGGGCTGACGGTGGGCTGGAGTTCGGTTCTGGCCGTCACGGCCGGCCACGCGACGCTCTCTACGCATCTGCCGACAGCCGCTCTGACCGCGGTACTCGCGGCGATCGTTGCGGTCATCATCCTGTGCGCATTCGGTGTGGTGGCCCAGGCCGAGCGGCTCGCCGATCGTCTCGGCGACCCGTACGGCACCCTGGTCCTGACGCTGTCGGTGGTGATCGTCGAAGTGATCTTGATCTCCGCGGTGATGTTCGCGCCAGGCGGGGACCGCAGCGCCGCACGCGATTCGGTAATGGCCGTCTCGATGATCATCCTCGACCTCGTGATCGGGGCGGCCATGGTCATCGCCGCGCTGGTCGCGCGACGACGCCACCGCGACGCCCAGCAAGCGAACCGGCGCGGTGTGGCCACCTACCTCTCCCTGATCGCGGTGCTGGCGACGATGGGCCTGGCACTGCCCCGCGTGATCGGTGCGCACGGCACGCTGAGCACACCGGCGGCGGTGGCCGTCGCGGTGGTCACGATCGGTCTCTACACAGCATTTCTCGTCCACCAACTCGGGAGCGGCCGATCAGACTTCCAGGAGGTCGACCACGCCGCACCCCGCCGCCGCGGATCGGTGTACCCGAGCCGGGCGGACGGCTCGGTCAGATCGGTTCTCCTCGGCCACCGCCGCGAGATCGCATTGCGCGCCGTGGTGTTGATGCTGCTGATCCTGCCGATCGTCGCGCTGTCACACACGATGGCCACGCTTTTGCACGACGCGCTGGACCGCGTCGGAGCACCGGTGGCGCTGTCGGGTGTGCTCATCGCGATGATCGTGTTTCTCCCCGAGGCGATCACCACGTTGCGCAGTTCGGCGGCCGGGCAGATGCAGCGCGTCAGCAACCTGTGTCACGGTGCGCTGCTGTCCACACTGGGCCTGACGATCCCCGCGGTCCTGGCGGTGGGGCTGATCACCGATCAGACAGTGGTGCTCGGCGAGAGCACCGTGAACCTCGCATTTCTCGCGGCAACAGTGCTGATCAGCGCGATCACCTTCTCCCGCGCACAAGTCACGGCGTGGGCCGGGTTCGCCCATCTGGTGGTGTTCACCGCCTACGCGGTGACCCTGTTCACCTGAGATCCCACGCCGAACCCCCCGCGCACCGCACCGGTGATCGCCGCAGACCTCGTGACATGCGCAGCACTTCACCCCACGTCGGGGTGATGGACTCGTAACAGTTCGTCGGTGCTGCGGCGGCCGGTGGGAATCGCACTGCGCACACCCGCTGGCGGCTGACCGGGATGACCGAGCGCGATGGCGTGCCGAGCCACCCAGCCCGGCTCAGCACCGAGCAGCTGCGCCGTTCGAGCGGAGTTCTGCTCCGGGTAGAGGCTGACCACACAGGTGCCCAATCCGCGCGAATTCGCCGCCAGTACGACCGATTGCACCAACCGACCGACGTCAAATTCGGTGTCGAGGTTGCGTTCGGCCGGGCTCAACACCACCAGCACCACCGATGCGTGCTCGACATGGGCGGCATAGGCACCCGACTGCGCGATCGCTCGTCGCGTCGGATGGTCGAACACGGCCACGAAGCGCCACGGCTGACGGTTTCGCGCCGAGCCCGTCCACCGCGCCTCGTCGATCAGTGCTCGCACCTGGTCGACCGTCACCGGATCGTCGGTGTAGGTCCGCACCGTTGCGGCGGCAATCAGCGAGCGCAGGTTCATGCGGTCATCGTGCCCCACACCAACCTGTGCTCACCGAAGCCCCGCCCTCGGTCACGCCGCGCTGACGCGCCCGGCGTACCGGTGGGTGAACCCGTCGGCGGTGTCGGCCTTCACGATCACGTCGTAGTAGCCGTCGCGCGACAGCGGCCACGACATCGAGCGACGGCCCCGCGGAGGTACCACCACTGTTGTCTGTCGACCATCGAAATCGTTGGGGGTCAGCGTGTATCGAATCGTTGTGGAACCCTCGTTGGCGAGGATGAGCTCCACGGAACGACGAAACCCGTTGTGGATCAGCGCATCGACCACCGGCACCGCGCTGTTGGCGGCACCCGCAGGAACCACCGTCCCGGCGAACGACCGTACGAATCGGTCGGGACCATAGATCGAGAAGGCATATTTGCCGGCGGTGTCGGCAGTGTTCCACACATAGTCCTTCGGATTGCCGACGGTGATGGTGTGCGGGTCGGCAGCGAAGGTCCGGTAGGCATCGGGGTATACCGACATGCTCATCCCCTGACGGCCCGAGTTGGTCATGGTGGCCGTCACCGTTCCGGCGGCACGGTCAACGCGCACCCGAGCGTGCGGCTGATACGGAACGGGCCGGCGCCGAAGGCTTCCCGGCTCCTGCGTGGGCATCTTCTGCGTGAAAGGGGCGGGAACCGCCAGCGCGATCGGCGCCTTCCACGCATCGGCGGTGGCCGCCGCGGCGAGCACCGACGTGTCGGGCAGCGGCGGCAACGAGTTGTCGAAGTGCCGGAAGTCGATGGCCGAGGTGAGATCGCCGCATACCGTGCGGCGCCAGTCGCTGATGTTCGGCGACTTCGCCGGCTTCCCCAGCGTCTCGGTCCAGTGCTCGAGGAACTGGATGATCGAGGTGTGGTCGAAGACCTCGGAGGAGACCCATCCCCCGCGAGTCCACGGCGACACCAGGATCATCGGCACTCGTGCACCCGGACCGATCGGCTGCCCGCCGATGAACTCCTCGGCGGTACCGCCCTCGGGGAGCGGTGCGGGCACGTGATCGAAGTAGCCGTCGTTCTCGTCGAAGGTCATGATCAGCAGCGTCGAATCCCACAGCTCCTGATTGCTGTGCAGCGCCTTGATGACCCGGTCGCTGAACACCGCACCCCAATCCGGTGCGGCTGAGGGGTGTTCGCACCACAGGTACGGTGCGACCACCCAGGACACCTCGGGCAGGGTGCCATTCGCGCAGTCGGCGATGAAGTCCTTGAGCACGTAGTCGAGGTTCGCCGACGAGTTCGGGACGCCTGCGGGCGGTGCAGTGTGGGTCTCGAGCACGTTGGCCCGCGCGAGCAGCCCGTCCGGCGACGTGTCGGCGCCAGCCGCAGCGGGGTTGTAGGCCCTGAACGAGCGCACCGTGTTGTCGGTGTAGTCGCCGAGCCAGCCGTCGTCGGTGTTGTTGTTGACGTAGGTCTGCCAGGTGACACCGGCAGCCTGCAGCGCCTCCGGATAGGTCTGCCAGGTGTAGCCGTACTTGTAGTCGCCGTCGTTGCCGGTGACCGGTCCGCCACCGGTCGCGGAGGGGTCCACCATCCCCGACCACATGTAGATCCGGTTGGGGCTGGTGGGTCCGGCCAGCGAGCAGTGGTTGTGGTCGCAGATCGTGTAGGCACTGGCCAGCGCGTGCTGCCACGGGATGTCATCGCCGCTGAAGTAGCCCATCGTCTGGTTGCCCTTGGCCGCGACCCACCGGTTCATCTTCCCCTGCGACCAGGCGTCATGACCCCCCGACCAGCTGTGGTCGAGGCCACCTGCGTTCTGCGCGTTGTACTTTCGCGAGTCCAGTCGATACGGCAGCAGATAGGGCTTGTCGATCCGTGTGGCCGGCTGGGCGAAGACGTCGGTGCCGTCAGGAAATCGCAGCGCCTGCTTGTCGTCGAAACCGCGCACGCCACCGAGCGTCCCATAGTAGTGATCGAAGGAGCGGTTCTCCTGCATCAGGATCACCACATGCTTCAGGTCGGCAATGGTTCCTGTCCTGCCGTGCGGGACAGTCTGTTTCGCGGTAGTCGGCGCAGCCGCCGCTGCACCCGCTCCCCCGAGTCCTCCAGCAGCCACGGCGGCGGCACCACCTGCCACCGCACCGACCGCCTGCAGCAGGCGACGCCGAGACAGACCCGGTTTACCCCAATACCGTTCAGTTAAGGTTACATGCGTGTAGTTTTAGGTGTATGCCTCGTGCTGGGTGGGTGAAGCCGGAGTCGGATCGTCGGTTGTCGGATGTGGTGTCG
>NZ_BMGC01000036.1 GCF_014639795.1 Gordonia jinhuaensis
AAGCCGACATCAGAGATCGGCGACATACTCATGCCCATCACCGGCCTAAACGTGCTCAACACCTTTCATCACACCTCAAAAGCCGATCGGTGGATCGAGGCTAAGCCCTACAGCGACTGGCAGGGTGTGTTCGCCCCACTGCTCGCCCGTGAGAACATCGACACCCCTGAGCATTTCAACAACGGTTCCAAGACCACGATGCCGCTGA
Organism: Gordonia jinhuaensis; assembly: GCF_014639795.1. Classification (GTDB taxonomy): domain Bacteria; phylum Actinomycetota; class Actinomycetes; order Mycobacteriales; family Mycobacteriaceae; genus Gordonia_B; species Gordonia_B jinhuaensis. The sequence goes on from NZ_BMGC01000036.1 coordinate 209, forward strand.
CAGCAGGGCCGTTCAAGGTCAAGTCGATCGAGCCGGGCGGCAAACGCCTGGTGTTCGAACGCGACCGGCGTGGTGGGGTGCCAAACCGGTACTCGACACCATCACCTACATCGCACTCGACAGCACCGCCGAGATCGGTGCACTGCAGAGTGGCGAGATCGACTTCATGGAACTGGGCAGCGACGCCGACGCCTTCAAGACCGCCAAGACGATCGCCGACGTCGACCTGCGTCAGAGCGCGGGCTTCCAGTGGCGCCACCTCGACTTCAACGGCGCCAAGGGCCGCATCACCGCCGATCCCGCTGTGCGCGTGGCGATCCAGAAGGGTATCAACCGCGATCTGATCGCCAAGGCGCTGCTGGGCCAGATCACCTCCAAGCCCTCGGTGCTCAACAACCACATGTTCATCGACGGACAGGACGGCTTCCAGGCGAACAACGGCGACATCACCTACAACCCCGACGAGGCGAAGAAGGAACTCGACGCGGCGGGGTGGACGATGTCGGGTCAGTTCCGCAAGAAGGACGGCAAGCAGCTCGACCTGCACGACGTGTTGCCGTCGGGCACGCCGAATGCCAGCCAGGAAGCGCAGATCATCCAGCAGAACCTCAAGGAGATCGGCGTCAACCTCATCATCGACACCGTGCCCAGCGATGACTTCTTCGAAAAGCACGTTCAGGTGGGTGATTTCGACGTCACCCAGTTCACCTGGGAGGACACCGTGTTCCCCGGTTCGGCGCAGTCGATCTACAGCCTCACGCCGGGCAACATCCAGCAGAACTACGGTCAGATCGGCAGCGACGAGATCAACAATCTGCTCAACGAGATGGTGACCACCACCGATCCCACCAAGCGCAACCAGATCGCCAATCAGGCCGACGAGGCCATCTGGAAGATCGGGTTCAGCCTGCCGCTGTATCAGCGTCCCTACACCTACGCGACGAAGAAGGCGCTCGCCAACTTCGGTGCGCCGGGATTCGGGGACACCGACATGACGAAGGTCGGATGGCTGAAGTAGCAGCGCCACACGAGGTGTCGCGGACGGCTGGTCGCCGGGCAGGGTTCACCTACCCGGCGGCCACCGCCGTGATCGCCGTGATCGTCTGCGTTCTCGGCGCACCGTGGGCCGGGGGGATCGCAGCCGTCGCCGCGCTGGTGGTGATCGGAATGACAGGGGCGCGGTGGATACGCATCCGCCGTGCGCTGCGTGGACCGTGGTCGCCGGTCACGGCACACCGGGTGCGTGTGCACCGCCGCATGGTCTCGCGAAGCTACCTGGAGGTCTCGGTCGACTCCGGTGAGAGTCGTTGGTATCCGGTATATTTCACACCGGCGATACTGGGTTTGCCGGAGTACGCGACCGGTGAGATGAGCGCCGGTGCCTTCCGGTTCGGTGACATCGAGCTGGTGCCGGCGGGTAAGCCGCGCAGTCGCCCGCCGGGCGCTGCGCATGACGCCCCGACGCTGACCGGTCGTGATCTCCAGGAGCGGACTGCCGTGGCATCGTCACTGCGTCGCCGGATCGCCCTCGACGCCGTGGTGGTCACGCCCGCCGCACCGATCATCGCGATATTGGCCGCAGTTGCCGGCGGCGGTGCACTCACCGCGCTGGCGACCGGTGTGCTGGCTGTCGGGGTCGCGGTGTGGAGCGTGGCGATCTACGGCTCCGACCCGAGCTGACACACCTGTGGACCCGCACCAGCCCGGACGGACTGTGCCGACACGACAGGAGCATTCTGGAGGAATGGCAGCCGACCCCTCGCCCGTGACCAGCACCGGTACGACCAGCGCAATCGCCGCACCTCATCAGAAGGCCACCCGCGCGGGAGAGGCGGCCCTGCGCGACGGCGGATCGGCGATCGACGCCGCGATCGCGGCGGCTGCGGTGCTCACGGTGGTGTACCCGCACAATGTCGCGCTCGGCGGCGATCTCATCGCGCTCGTGCGGACCCCGGACTCCGAGATCGTCTGCATCAACGCCTCCGGATGGGCTCCGGAGGCCGTGGACGTCGACGAGTTGCGTCGCCGGTACGGCGACACGCTCCCGATCCGCGGCGCCCACACGGTGACCGTGCCCGGCGGGGTACGCGGCTGGGAGGCGTTACATCGGCGCGCCGGACGGCTCGACTGGCACCGGCTGTTCGAACACGCGATAGGGCATGCCCGTTCAGGTGCGCCGGTGGCCGGATCGCTGGCGCGGCACCTCGTCGACCCGGGCAATGCGGATCTGCGCGGCACCGAGGATTTCGACCGCACGTTCGCACCGGGCGGAGAGCCCCTCGGTCTGGGCGACGCCCTGCGCTCGCCGGAGCTCGCCGACACCCTCACCGCGATCGCCGAATCCGGTGCGCAGGCGTTCTACACCGGACCGGTCGCCGATGCGATGGTCGATCACCTTGGCGCCCATGGATCTGCGCTCACGACGGCCGATTTCGCCGACTTCGCCGTCGAGGAGTGCGCTCCCATCGCCACCGACTTCGGTGATCTGACCGTTGTCACCAGCCCACCCAACACCCATGGGTTCATCCTGCTGCGGGCGCTGCGGTGGATTGCGAGCGCCGACACCCAAGCATGCGCCGACCCGCTCGCCACGGGCCTGGGGGAGCTGATCGCCGAGTTCGCCGACGGCAACGGTCTGCGCGCGAGCGTGCTCGCCGACCCGCGTCACGCCCCGGTCGACCTCGACGTGCTGATGCGACCGCGTGTGCCGGGAACCGGTCTCGGCGGCGCGATCAGGCCATCGCGCCCGCTGCGGCTGCCGCACGGTGACACCGTCGGGGTGGCGGCCGCAGACAGCGAGGGTTATGCGGTCTCGCTGATCCAGAGCGTGTATCACTCGTTCGGTTCGGGACTGATCGACCCGACGACCGGGGTGTTGTTCCACAATCGGGGGACGGCCTTCGCCCTCGACCCGAATTCGCCGAATGTCATTGCGCCGCACAAACGTCCGGTTCACACGCTCACCCCCGCCATGACCATCACTCGCGACGGACGGGTCCGCCATGTGCCGGCGACGATGGGCGGACAGGGACAGGGGCAGATCCTCGGACAGATCCTGGCGCGGGTGAGTGCCGGGGAGACCGCGGCCTCGGCGCTCGCGGCTCCGCGCGCCATCGTCGGAGCCCAGACCGACGGTGCAGGCACGGACACGATCGTGGTGGAGCGCGACCTCGCCGAGGCGGCGCGAGCGGCCCTCGAGCACACCGGCGCGCCGATCCTCGAAGTGCCGCCACACACCGAGGACATGGGGCAGGCCAACCTCGTGGTGATCGCCGACGACGGATCGATGACCGCGGCGACCGACCCGCGCGCAGATGGAGAAGCGTTGGTACTCAACCGCGTTCGCGTCTGAGCTCGCGGGGGTGGGATCCGGCGTCAGGGCCGCAGGCCGGCCAGGACGATGCCGATCAGGCGGGCGCGTTCGGTCGCCGAATCCTCGGGCACGCAGGTCATCGACAGACCACCGGTCAGTCGCGACAGATCGCCGGGTTCGACATCAGAGCGGATGGTGCCCTCGCGGGCCCCGGCGTCGATGATCGCTGCCATCAGTGCGCGACCGGCGGCGCGTGATTCCTCGAACACCTCGGCGTCGGCGCCCACTGCGGCGAGGATGGCCTCCTTCATCCCGCGCTTGGTGGCGGCGGTGCTCATGTAGTCCTCGAACAACCCGGTGAGCGCGTCGATCGCCGTCCCGCGCTCCAGCCGTTCCCACGCCTGGGCGTTGAGGCGTTCGGAATAGCTTCGGAAGGTCCCCAGCACGAGAGCGGTGCGGTTGGGGAAATGGCGGTAGAGCGTGCCGATGCCGACCCCGGCCTGCGCCGCGACCTTGTCGAGTGCCACATCGATCCCGTCGGTGGCGAACAATTCCTGCGCGGCGTCGACGAGTTTGTCGTAGTTGCGCGCGGCATCCGCACGAGTGGGACGTGTGGGCACCACGACTGCGTTGTCGTGGGTCTGCTTGCCGGTGCTCACGGCCACCTCCAGGGCTTCTCGACGGTGCGGGTCCACGCCTCGATCGAGCAGAGACATTGCTAACCGGAGGAATCCTCCGTATATTAAGTGGAGGAAGCTTCCGTTTGGTCTCCGAGTCTACCTCGTGCTCGGTTCACGATGATCTCTCGTCGAAATGAGTTCACCCATGTCTCTGACTTCTCTGGCGCGGCGCGCCCAGTTCCCGGGACGGATCCCGGGGATGAACGTGCCCCGTGTACCGATCACCACGGACACCCTGATCTTGCTGGCTGTCCTCGGCTGCCAGCTGATGGTGGTCGTCGATGCCACGATCGTGAACGTCGCTTTACCTGATATTCAACATTCCCTTGGCTTTTCGACGTCGAATCTGTCCTGGGTACTCAACGCCTACACCCTCACCTTCGGTGGCCTGCTGTTGCTGGGCGCGCGGCTCGGCGACATCATCGGTCGCCGCCGGACCTTTCTCGGTGGGCTCGCGCTCTTCGTGGTCGCCTCGGCAGTCGGCGGGATGGCGGCCAGCGAGGTGGGACTGCTCGCCGCCCGCGCGCTGCAGGGTGTCGGTGCCGCCATCAGCGCGCCGGCGGCGTTGGCGCTGCTCATGACCCGATTTCCCGAGGGTGCACAGCGAACGCGCGCGCTGGCCCTGTTCACCGGGGTCTCCATCGGCGGCTTCTCCCTGGGGCTGGTGCTCGGCGGTGCACTCGTACAGTGGCTCGACTGGCGCTGGGTGTTCTTCGTCAATGTGCCGATCGGTGTGCTCGTGGTGGCTGCCGGCGTGCTCGCGCTACCTGCGAGCGGTCGTGGATCGGGGTCGTTCGATCTCGGCGGCGCCCTCACGTCCACGCTCGGCGTCGGCGCCATCGTCTACGGGCTGGTCAATGCGGCCGAATACGGCTGGTCGCGCCCTGCCACGGTCGGGTCGCTCGTGTTCGGCGCGGCATTGCTCGGCGCCTTCGTGTACACCGAAAGCAGAGTGGCTCAACCGATCACGCCACTGCGACTGTTCGCCAGCATCTCGCGCAGCGCCGCATACCTGGGTCGGCTGGTGATGGTCGCGGGCTTCATGGGGATGATGTTCTTCCTCACCCAGTTCATGCGGGACGTGCTGCATTACAGCCCGTTGCAGGCAGGTCTGGCCTACCTCCCGATGACCGCGGCGACATTCCTGTCGTCGCAGATCTCGGCGAGGTATCTCGCCCATCGATTCAGTACACGCACCCTGCTGATCGCGTCCTTCGCGGCGGCATCCGTCGGTCTGTTCTGGTTGAGCACCATCGGTGTGCACGCCTCCTACGGCTCACTGGTGGGACCGTTTGTGCTGGTCGGAGCCGGCGGCGGTGCGGCATTCCTGGCGTTGACCACAGCGGCGCTCGCCGGTGTGAGGCCTGAGGACGCGGGAGCGGCATCGGGTCTGGTGAACACCGCTCAGCAGCTCGGTGGCACGGTCGGACTCGCGGTCATGGTGGCGGTCTTCGGAGCGGCTACACACGGCCGACCTACCGGTTCGGTGACCGCGTTCGCCGACGGGGTCTCCACCACAGTGTTGGTGTCGGCGATCCTCGTGCTCGCCGGGTTGGTGCTGATGGCCCTCACCCAGGGTGAGCGCACCCACGGCGATTCAGTGTGGCCGAGCCGGCCGAGTGAGTATCCGACCGTTGTGAGATGCCCCGGATCGGTTGTCGGACAACCAATTCCATACCGTATCGTCCGATGGTTCCAGCGGATCACTGTCTGAGCGTGAGCTGCGTACCCGATGGGACTGTTGAGCACGGTGTGGCGGGAGGTCGGGTGCGGTGGATGTGGTGCAGCCGATGGTCCGGTCGAAGACCTGTGGATCACAGGAGTAGGCTTGATTATCAGATTTTTTCAATCCGATCCGCCTGCGTTGCCTTCGGCCTCACGCCTTCTGCAGGGCAATCGAATCCCGTCACGTTTCGTCGAGTCCTCGCCGCCTCCGGCTTGTTACCATTGCGGGCGCGAAGGCGCATATGTGTTCGCATTGCAGTCCGGGGGAACAGCACGGTTGGTTTTCGATTCGGGGGGATCTGCACAGGAAGGTATGGATGAAAGTGCCTGAAGATATTGGGCCGGACTCCGTCGGTGAGATCTTCGCTGCGCCGCACAGGCCAGCGATGGGACAATTTCAGCTCTATTTCGCCGGCCAGCGGTGGGTGTGGTCCGACGAGGTCGCACAGATGCACGGGTATGAACCCGGCACGGTGGAACCCACCACCGAACTTGTCTTGTCGCACAAGCATCCCGACGACCGAGAGGGTGTCGGTACGGCGGTGGGGGCGATGCTCGACGAGGGACGACCGTTCTCGTCGCGTCACCGCATCATCGACGCCCAGGGCCGCGAGCACCATGTGCTCGTGGTCGCCGCACAGATGACCGACGAGTCCGGATCACTGATCGGCACCGAGGGGTTCTATGTCGACCTCACCGACTTCCGTGACAGCGCGGTGCAGGACACGATGGATCAGGCGGTCTCGCAGTTCGCCGAGTCCCGTGCGGTGATCGAGCAGGCCAAGGGCATGATGATGATCGTCTACGGAATCGACTCCGACCGCGCCTTCGACGTGCTGAAGTGGCGATCGCAGGAGACCAACACCAAGTTGCGGCTGCTCGCCGCGCACATCGTCGGTCGGGCAGCAGCGATCAGTGAGCAGCCTCCCACGACCTGGCGAAACGGATTCGACGAGATCATCCTGACCGGACACCTCGCCTGACCGGGGCGATGCGGGCATCCCGGTGAGTCCGACATTCCCGTAACTCCGACATCCCCGTGACCCTGAAAGCCGAGAGGGTTACGGGGATGTCGTGTGTTCTGGGCCTGACGAACCCGCCGGCGTCGTCGACGCGCGGCGTATACAGGTAGATGTGAGTGAGCTACCCGATCGAAACGAGGTCCCGACCGAGGATGCTCTGGATCAGCGGACACCGGTGACCAGTGATGTCCCCGACGGATACGACACCGACACTGACTCGATGGCGGCCGCGGCCATCGGTGAGGCGGATCCCGCTGACGTCGCCGAACAACTCGACGAGGTCCTCGACGACCCGGCCACCGAATTCGCCGACGCCTACGGACGTTCGGATGCCGACGAGGCCGAGTTCGGGACCGACGCCCGTGGACTGCCCGACGTCACCGGCGACGACCTGTGACCTGACGGAACTCGCGACGACGTCAGGCCGCATCGCGCGGCACCGCATCCACCGGACCGACAACCGCGTGGGTCCGACGACGAACCGATATCTGACGACAACCGGTCCCGGTGACAACCAGGGCTGGACACAGCAGTGCGGGCTGTCACACCGCAGTGTGACAGCCCGCACCCATGCTCATATGGCGTAGCTGTTACCAGCCGATCGGGGTGGTGATCAGCTGTACAGGTACTGGCCGCAGACCGGCCATGCGCCGGCGCCCTGGCCGGCGAGGACGTTCTCGGCGACCGCGATCTGCTCTTCACGCGAGGCGTAGGCCGGGTTGCCCGAGCCGCCGTAGGCCTGCCAGGTGCTCTCCGAGAACTGGAGACCGCCGTAGTAGCCGTTGCCGGTGTCGATGCCCCAGTCGCCGCTGCTCTCGCACTGCGCAACAGCGTCCCAGTTGTGGCCACCGTCGGCCGACGCGGTGCCGGCCATGGCGGTCAGCGGAGCGGCGGCGAAGATGCCGACGATTCCGGCGCGGACAGCGAGCTTCTTGATGCTGATGGACACGGTAACCCTCCCTGTCTCCATTACCCACTCACGTGGTCGTGAGCGTTGTATCCGCGGTAACGGAGAGTGTTTCTTTCTACGGTGATCGATCGTCGTCAGCCGGTAGCTCGCCTGTGTCCGGTGGGGGTTGCCTCCCGGAGCAGCGTGGCGATGCCGTACATCTGATGACTCTCGATCGCTTGCCCCAGCGACGATACAAACCGATAACGGAAAGGTCACGTCGGAGTCTTGACGTGCGGAGATGTGTGGAGCTCTGATAACACGGACGATTTTCAGGGAATTGCCAGCGCACGTCGGCGTGTCGCTAGTGATAGAACCGTGATCAAATTGGATAAACCTGTGATCGACATCACTTGTTAACTAGTTATTTATTGCCGGATTTGCACAGAAAAGCGGCCGCGACATCGATGTCGCGGCCGCTTTCGTATCTGGTTGTGACCTTGGTCGGCGGGTGCTCCACGTCGTCGTGATGTGATCAGGACGGCGTGTGGGGGTGCTATTTGAGCTCGGCGCTGCTCTTACCCAGCACTCGACGGGCGATGATCAGGTTCTGGATCTGCTGCGTGCCCTCGAAGATGTCAAGGATCTTCGAGTCGCGGGCCCACTTCTCCAGCAGCAGGCGTTCGGAGAAGCCCAGCGTGCCGGCCAGCTCGACGGCCTTGAGTGTGATGTCGGTGGCGGTACGACCGGCCTTGGCCTTCGACATCGACGCCTCTTTGGAGTTGGGCAGCTTGTTGTCGGCCATCCAGGCCGCACGCATGCTCAGCAGGTAGGCCTCCTCCCAGTCGGCCTCCATCCGGATGAACTCCGCGGCCGCAGCACTCTGGCAGTTCGCGGGCTTGTCGTAGTCGATCTCCACGCCGGCATCGGAGAGGATGCCGCGCAGGTCCTCCAGCGCCGCACGGGCCACACCGACGGCCATGGCCGCGACCAACGGACGGGTGTTGTCGAAGGTCTGCATGACCCCGCCGAACCCCTTCTTGGTGTCCACCTCGGGCGAACCGAGCAGGTTCGCGGCGGGGATGCGGACGTCCTCGAAGCGGATCACGGCGGTGTCGGAGGCCTTGATGCCCAGCTTCTCCTCCAGACGCACGATCGTGACACCGGGGTGTTCGCGCGGTACGACGAAGCTCTTGATGGCCGCTCGACCCAGGCTGCGGTCGACCGAGGCCCACACGACGATGTGGCTGGCCCGTGACCCGGCGGTGACGAAGATCTTCTCGCCGTTGATGACGTACTCGTCACCGTCGCGGCGTGCGGTGGCGGTGACTGCCGCGGAATCCGACCCGAAACCGGGCTCGGTGATGGCCATGGCCGCCCACACCTTGCCGAATTGGGCCAGTTGTTCGTCGGTGGCGACCGCGGCGATCGCGGCGTTGCCCAGCCCCTGGTACGGGATGGACAGCAGCAGACCCACATCGCCCCAGGAGGCTTCGAGGGTGTTGACCACCGACTGCATGTTGCCGCCGTTGACGATGACGCCCTCGGCAACCTCGGGTTTGCGCTGCTTGCGCCCGCCGTCGGCGCCGGCACCGGCCTGGCCGGCGTCGGCCAGTCCGTCGTAGAGGCTGGCCAGGGTGTCGAGCTCGACGGGGTACTCATGCTCCGCGAGATCGTATTTGCGTGAGACCGGTCGGAAGATCTCGGCGGCCGCCTGATGGGCCTGTTCGATGGTCGGGTTGAACTTCCGGGGGAGTTCCAGGTTGATGGTCATGAGATGTCAGTCCTTGACGGGTGGTCGTGACGATGGAGGTGGGAGCGGCGACAAGCACTCACAGGACGATGACGCCCTCGCCGATGCCGGCCGCACGCAGGTCGCGGTACCACCGCTCCACCGGATGCTCCTTGGTGAAGCCGTGTCCGCCCAGAAGCTGCACGCCGTCGAGCCCGATCTGCATGCCCTTGTCCTGGGTCAGCTTGCGAGCCAATGCGGCCTCGCGGGCGAAGGACTTGCCCTGATCGGCGCGGGCGGCGCCGCGCCAGGTGACCAGGCGCAGACCGTCGAGTTCGGTGGCGATGTTGGCGACCATGAAGGCGACCGCCTGACGGTTGGAGATCGGCTCCCCAAACGCTTCGCGTTCGTTGACGTAGGGGACCACGTAGTCGAGCACTGCGTGTGCGGTGCCGACGGCCAGCGACGCCCAGCCCAGGCGGGAGAGGCGGATGACGTCCTTGTAGGCGTTGACCGCGGCGTCGCCCTCCTGCTCGCCGAGCAGCGCCGAGGCGGGAACCGAGACGTCGTCGAGCAGCAGGCGGCCCATCCCGGCGGCACGGACACCCATACCCGGATCGGCTTCGACCACGACACCGGGGGTGTCGGATTCGACGATGAACAGCGCCGGACGTCCGTCGAGCTGAGCGCCGACGATGAACAGCTCCGACGATCCCGCTGCGGGGACGAATGACTTCACACCCGACAGTCGGTAGCCACTGGGTACGCGGGTGGCGCGCGTGGTGAGTTCCATCGGATCGAAGAGCGCACGGGGTTCGGCGACCACCACGGCCGACTGCGGCACGTTCTCGCTCGCGTAATCGGGCAGGTAGGTCTTCTGCTGGGCGTCGGAACCGAACTGGGTCAGCGTGCTGGCGACTCCACTGGGTGCCAGCAGCGGCACGGCCAGGCCCATGTCGCCGTAGGCCATGGCCTCGGCGACCAGTGCGTTGGTGACCGCCGCGCGATCGGTGGCCGCACCGTCGAGCTCCTCGGGGACGTTGATCATCGTGATGCCGAGTTCGGCCGAGCGCTTGAGGATGTCCTCGGGAGCCGCAGCGGCGTGGTCGGCTTCCTTGGCCGCCGGGCGCAGGATCTCCACGGCGAAGTCGCGCACCGTCTCCGAGATCATCTGCTGCTCGTCGTCGGGGGACAGGTTGAAGGCGTCCTTGGCGGTGGTGGTCAGCCGTTTGGGCGCATCACCGCCGCCCTGCACCTTCTTGAATGCGCGACTGGCGGCGCCGAGGGTCTGGAACCCGGTCTTGGTGCTCTCGTAGGCGATGCGGTTGATGGGCTCGCGCAGCTTGTACCTGTCGGCGAAGTCCGACCCGGTGATGGTCGACAGGAACCGCATGGCGGTTCCGATCGGGGTGCGCTTCTGCGGGTTGAGTCCGACAGCGGAGGTGTCACGTGGTTCGGTGTTGGTACTCATTGTCCTCATCTGTTCTCGTCGAGGGGTGGTGCGAGTCGCACCTATCTTACTCAACGGTAAGTTCAAATCTGACTCCCGAGTAATATCCCGGTATCTTTGTGATGCGGATCACCTTCGACGATGTCTGCGCGACGGGGCGGTCCGTTTCCTGTGGTGATTTCGCCGGTTGCGGGGGTGATACTGGCGCTTGTGAGCGTGCAGCGGGAATTGGTGGCCGGCGGCCAGATCCGTCGCGGTCCGGGCACGGGCACCCTCGCGGCGGTGGCCGTGGTGACGTCGGCGATGATCGTGGCTGCCGCGGTGTCACCGGCACAGGCCGCTCACGGGCCGGTGCTGTGCCCGTTTCGGCTGGCAACGGGACTGCCGTGTCCGGGATGTGGCCTCACGCGCAGCTGGGTGGCCCTGGCGCACGGGGACGTGGCCGGCGCGTTCGCGCTGAATCTCTTCGGGCCGCCGACGATGGTGCTCGCCGTCGCCTGGCTGGTGAGCACAGTGGCCTCGCGCGGCCGGGCCGGTGCCGTGCTCACCGCTGCATGGAACTCATCACCCCGGGTGCGGCGACGAGCCATGATCGCGCTCGCCGTGGTGGTGGTGCTGTGGCTGGGTTACGGCGCCGCACGCATCGCCGACGCCCTCGTCGGCTGGGGTGTGTTCGTGCCGGTGGGGTGAGAAGCGTTCGCGCACCCGGCGATCAGGTGTGGTCGATGACCGGTCGGCTGGTCAGAGCTGGTCGGGGTCGGGTCGGGGATCGGCGAACGGTGGTCGGGCCGCGGCCGGGAACGGCCCCTCCTCGAACGGGCACCGCAGGGAATCTCCGCACCTACTGGTCCGGTCGCGCGGCGCCGTACTCGGCGGTTCGTTGAGCAGAAAATCGAAGTGGTCGCCCCAGCCGTGTGGATTCGCCCTGGTGGGATAGGAGCATGCCGCGGCCAGCGGCAGCCCCGTGTCCGCGACCGCGGCGCGCGTGAGAATCGCGCGCAGCGCGGCGACTTCGGCCGCACATCGCGGCGTGGGTACCCCCCACATCCGGGTGTCGGCGGCCAGCGTGGCCACCGCGGTGTCGAGCTGGGTCAACCAGAACGCACCATCGCCGGAGACGCAGACGGGTGCGTACCCCAGGATCTCGGTCGCCGCCGCATGGATGGCGTGCAGGATCGACGCCCGGTGAGCCGTGTCGTCGGTGCGACGGGGCGGATCGGTGATGCCGTCGGCGGCGATGCGGAGTTCGTCGCGGATCTCGTCGGCGGCTGCGAGGATGCGCATCCGGCGGCGGGCGTCGAGTGCGGCGGCGATCGCAGCGAACTCGGCGTCGGGGTGGTGATCTGCGCGGTCGCGCGAGCCCTGCGCATCGTGTCGCGGCGCGGGCAGAGCGCCCGCAGGTGCGCTGTGCGGGGGCTGGGCGCGGGCGGTGCGCCGTGCCGACGATGCCGGCGCACCCCCGCAGAGGTGAAATCTCGGGTCGATCATCTCAGTCAGTTCTCTCGGTCGGTGGAGAGTCTGGGCCGGGGAGGGCGACGGTGCTCGCCCGTGTCGGCGCACCGGCTGTCCGTGCCCCGATTCCCGAAACCGATGAAGCGATATCGCATTGCGTTGTGCAGTTCGCACGTCGAGACCGAGACCGACTCGGCTCAGCAATCCACCGCGAGCTGAGTCATGACTCGGCGTGTCGTGGAGACCGACACACGCTAGCACCACCCCTGACCTGGGTCAATGCATCTCGGGCGGGTGTACTGCGAACGGGTGACCTCAGATGTCGAGTTCGCCTTCGCGCGGCATCAGCCGGAATTCGGTGGCTTCGGGGGCCATCGACTGCAGGCGTCCGAAGTGCGTCGACCGGCCGGCATCCGACAGCACCGCGTCGTGGATCGGGGTGGCGACCTTCGGCGCCACCGCACGCAGATAGTCAACCGCCTCGCTGAGCCTCATCCACGGCGCAGCGCTGGGCACCGCCAACACATCGACCGGCTGAGTGGGCGCATAGAACGAGTCGCCCGGATGGACGAATCGCGTCGGGTTCTTGTCGTCGCCGAGTAGGTAGGCGACGTTGTCGATGACCGGGATCTCCGAATGGATGACGGCGTGTTTGCCGCCGCCGATCCGGGCGGTGATCTGACCTATCCGGTGCACCTCACCGCTCTGCGCGGCGGTCCACACCCCGGCGACGTCGTCCCGGTTGAGCGTCTCAGCGGTCTGCGGGTCGGCGAGCAGTACGGCGTCGGGGTTGGCGGCCACGAGATCGGGCAGCGCCTGGGGATCCACGTGATCGGGATGCTGATGGGTCACCAGGATGGCGTCGAGTCCGGTGATCCTGGTGAAGCCGTGGGAGAAGTTCCCGGGATCGAGAAGCACTCTCGTCCCGTCGATCTCCACGAGGATGCACGAGTGTCCGAAGTGGGTCAGCTTCATGCCCGAAGCCTAATCCGCGACCGACGCGGTCGAGGGTCACCGCAGGTCAGGAAGCTTCTGGCGCAGTACCGATCGCGTCGAGGACGGCGTTGTGGAGCAGGCCGTTGGTCGCCACCGCACTGCCGTGATGCGGACCGGGCGTGCCGTCGAGTGCGGTGAACCGGCCACCGGCCTCGCGGACCAGTATGTCGACGGCCGCGAGGTCCCACAGCGAGACCTCCGGCTCTGCGGCGATGTCCACGGCCCCCTCGGCGACCAGGCAGTAATGCAGGAAATCGCCGTAGCCGCGGACCCGCCAGACCTCATCGGTCAGGTCGAGAAAACGCGCGCGGAGCCCTCGCTGGGCCCATCCGGACAGACTCGCGAACGACAGGCTCGATTCGGACAGATTCGACACCGCCGACACCGAGATGTCGCGGGTCGTCCCGTCGGGACCGCGGGTGTGTGCGCCCGAACCCTGTGCCGCCCACCAGCGCCGCACCAGCGCGGGTGCGGACACGACCCCGACCACCGGCAGGCCGTCGACCAGCAGGGCGATCAGGGTCGACCACACCGGCACACCGCGCACGAAGTTCTTGGTGCCGTCGATCGGGTCGATCACCCATTGACGTCCGGTGAATGTGGCATCCCCGCCGAATTCTTCGCCGAGCACGGCGTCGTCGGGACGGCTGGTCGCCAGGGCGGCACGCAGGGTCCGCTCGGTCTCGAGGTCGGCGTCTGACACCGGCGTCAGATCCGGTTTCGCGTCCACATGCAGGTCCATCGCGCCGAATCGGGCGGTCGTGATGGCATCGGCCAGATCGGCGAGATGCAGGGCCAGCGCGAGGTCGTCGGTCGACTGCTGGTCGGGAGAACCCGGAAGGGTCGGCATGCTCGCATACGCTACGGGTTCAGGCCGCAACGAGAGAAAGGTGGTCGATCGCTCATGGTCGTCTCGATCGTGTTCATCATCATCATCGCCGGAGCGCTGGCCTTCATGGTTGCGCAGTGGCGGCGCGGACGCAGCGGGGGTGGTGGGCTCGGCGGCATGCGGTCGTCGCAGATGGCCTCGATGCGCCAGGGTGTCCTGACGGTCACCGGGGTCAGCGACCGCCGTGAACCCGACTCCAAGGGGCAGATGTACTGCACCGTCTCGGGCACCATCAACGGTCCCGACACCGCACCCGCGGAGGTGTACGGCGACCTCGTGTTGACCACCACCGATCCGTGGCCGCAGATGGGTTCGGAGTATCCGGTGGTCTATCGCGCGGGCAAGGCGCAGACATCGTGGCACTTCGGCGTGCTGCCGCCGGCGCCGTCGCCCGATCAGGGCACCGGATACCAGTGAACAGCGCCGTCGAACGCCCACCGGGGCTCCGCTGAGCCCGGCAGCGCCGATGACATGTTCGGCTCGGGTGTGGGCACGGTAGCCTGGATCACCGTGCAACCCGACGTAGCCGCAGATCTCGAAAGCCTCGACACCACTCTGACCACGGTGGAGAAGGTGCTGGACCTCGACGAGTTGCGTCGACGTGTCGACGAGCTCGAACACCAGGCCGCAGACCCCGAACTCTGGAACGACCAGACCCATGCCCAGAAGGTCACCAGTGAGCTGTCGCATGTGCAAAGTGAGCTGCGCCGCGCGGTCGATCTGCGCGGGCGCCTCGACGACATGCCGGTGCTCTACGAGCTCGCCGAAGAAGAAGAGGGTGCCGCGCGCACCTCGGCGCTCGCCGACGCCGATGCCGAACGTGCCGCACTGCGCGCCGACATCGAGGCGATGGAGGTCAAGACCATGCTCGCCGGCGAGTACGACGCCCGCGAAGCAGTGGTGAACATCCGCTCGGGTGCCGGCGGGGTGGATGCTGCGGACTGGGCCGAGATGCTCATGCGGATGTACATCCGGTGGGCCGAGAAGCACAAGTACTCCGTGGAGGTCTACGACACCTCCTATGCCGAGGAAGCCGGCCTCAAGAGCGGTACCTTCGCCGTCAAGGCGCCCTACATGTACGGGACGTTGTCGGTCGAGCAGGGCACCCACCGGCTCGTGCGCATCTCGCCGTTCGACAACCAGGGACGTCGCCAGACCTCATTCGCCGAGGTGGAGGTGCTCCCTGTGGTGGAGACGACCGACCACATCGACATCGACGAGAACGACCTGAAGGTCGACGTGTATCGCTCGTCCGGACCGGGCGGGCAGTCGGTCAACACCACCGACTCCGCGGTCCGTCTGACCCACATCCCGACGGGAATCGTGGTCACATGTCAGAACGAGAAGAGTCAGCTGCAGAACAAGGCATCGGCGATGCGCGTGCTGCAGGCGAAGCTGCTCGAACGCAAGCGGCAGGAAGAGCGTGCAGAGATGGATGCGCTCAAGGGCGACGGAGGGTCGAGCTGGGGCAACCAGATGCGCTCCTACGTGCTCCATCCCTATCAGATGGTGAAAGACCTGCGGACCGAGTTCGAGGTCAACAATCCGCAGGCGGTTCTCGACGGCGACATCGACGGTTTCATCGAGGCGGGTGTCCGGTGGCGGATGGCCACCGAAGGGGCAGAGGGCTAGTCTGGACCTAGTTGCGTTAATCGTAGCGAAAACTGCTGGGACGCAACACATTCCACGACCGCCGCTGGTCAGGACCGTTTGCCTGATGTCCGATTTGCCGGTAGGACGGTAGGAATGTTCCCGACCGACTGGAGGAGTTGAGGGTGCAGCACGAGAACCTCGCATTCCTCGACATCGCGGGTAGCGAGAGCCTGACGCGATGGTTGGCCCTCAACGGCTCCCAGATCCTGCTGTGGGCGATCGGTGCCACGTTGGTCACGCGATTCATCGAGTGGATCGCCGACAAGATCGTCAACCGACTCGACCGCGGATTCGAGCACAGCGACAACATCGTGCGCTCGGAGACCGACAAGCATCGCCATGCACTCGTGCAGGTGGCCTCGTATGTGGCGATCGCGCTGGTGTGGGTGGTGGCGGTGTACTACATGCTGCGGGCGATCGGACTCCCGATCTCCGGACTTGCCGCGCCCGCGACCGTTCTCGGCGCCGGCCTCGGTTTCGGCGCCCAGCGCATGGTGCAGGACTTTCTCGCGGGATTCTTCATCATCGCCGAGAAGCAGTACGGATTCGGTGACTACGTGGAGTTGACCGTCAGCGGAAACCCCGACCCCGCCGTGGGCACGGTGGAGGATGTGACCCTGCGGATGACCAAACTCCGCTCGTCGGAGGGCGAGGTCATCAGCATCTCCAACGGCTCGATCATCAAGGCGACCAACCTCAGCAAGGACTGGGCGCGCGCGGTGGTCGACATCGAGCTGCCCATCGGTGTCGACATCAACAAGGTGCACGACATCCTGGTCGAGATCGGCCGCAAGTCCAAGAACGACCCGCGGATCGGCCCGCTGCTGCTCGACGAGCCCACCCCGATGGGCGTCACCAAGATGGACATGGAGTCGATCACCGTCCGGGTGGTGGCCCGTACCCTTCCGGGTAAACAGTTCGAGGTCGGGCAGTACATGCGGGTGGTGATCGTGCGGGAGCTCAAGCGCAACGGCATTTCCACGACGGGTTCCGACAGCGGTGACTCCGGCGTCACCGCGACCGCCATCGGCGCACCGCTGGAGACCGACGACTCCCCGGAGGGGGCCGATGCGGGCGATCACACCGACTCTGCAACCGGTGAGACGACCCGAAACCGCGAGACGAACAGAAACCGCGAGACGAACGGAAACCGCGAGACGACTGCGGGGGAGGTGCGCAAGTGAGTGACACCGACGATCCCGACGAGCGTCGGGGTGGTGGCGCCCATCGCCACGAGAACCTCGAGGACAAGGCGCGGCGCGAACGCGCCGAGGCCGAGCGTGAGTCGCGGGAACGTGCCGCCCAGGATCGCGAACTCGACGAGCGTGAGATCGAAGAACGTGAGGAGCACCACGGCCTGCGGGGCGGTTCGGCGATCACCGGACTCGGTCGCGAATCCGATCCGGCGTCTGCTACCGGCTCGTCGGGTTCCGCGCCGTCGGACGGCTCGGACTCCGGCGACGCGGGCAACGACGACTCTGCTGACAACAAGGGAGCTGAAAACAAGGGACAGTCCGCTGGGGAAGAGTCCGCCGACGGGAAGTCCGAGGAGTCTCAGCCGTGGTATCGCCGTATCCCCAAGCGACTCGCCAACGGACGCGTGCGGACCACGACCGCGATCCTGGTGGTGGTGTGGGTGGTGCTGCTTGCCTGCTACGGGCAGTTCTCCGACCATTACAAGCAGGTCGACCGCCGCACGGCCGAACGGGAGGCGCTGCAGTCGGCGGTGAACTCGATACACCAGCAGTCCGAGCTGCAGAAGAGACTGTCCGCGCAGCGGATGGCCACCACCTCGGCGCCGACCACCACCTCCGAGAGCACCCCTGAGTCGGTCTCACCGACCGCGGAAACGACCACCGACGCCAACGAGCAGCGCAATCCCGCCACCACTACGGGTGCACCTGCGACCACCAGCCAATGGTGGGAGCAGTATCTGCCCAACGGCGGCCGCGAAGACACCACGGACACGACCGTGCCCACCTCGCAGTGACGTCGCCACGCCACCACCCACGGCGACCAGCGATGCGGGGTTCGTCGGTTCTGCACGGTTACACTGGCTCGTCGTGATCAGCCTCGACAACGTCACCATGCAGTACAAGGCCTCCACCAGGCCTGCTCTGCGGGACCTCTCGCTCGAGATCGACAAGGGCGAGTTCGCCTTCCTCATCGGGCCGTCGGGTTCGGGGAAGTCCACCTTCTTCCGGCTCCTGCTCAAAGAGGACAAGCCCACCTCCGGTGAGGTCCGCGTGGGGGATTTCCGCGTCGACAAGCTGCCCGGTCGCAAGGTGCCCAAACTGCGGCAATCCATCGGGTGCGTGTTCCAGGACTTCCGGCTGCTGCAGCAGAAGTCGGTCGCCGACAACGTGGCGTTCGCGCTCGAGGTGATCGGTAAACCGAGTTCGACCATCCGCAAGGTCGTCCCCGACGTCCTCGACTATGTGGGACTCGCGGGCAAAGCCGACCGCATGCCCACCGAGTTGTCGGGTGGGGAGATGCAGCGCGTGGCCATCGCCCGCGCGATCGCCAACCGGCCGCTGGTGCTGCTCGCCGATGAGCCCACCGGCAACCTCGACCCCGACACGAGTGAGGAGATCGTCGACGTGCTCGATCGCGTCAACCGCCGCGGTACCACGGTGGTGATGGCCACCCACGACCGCCACATCGTCGATTCGATGCGCCGGCGGGTACTGGAATTCAACCTCGGCCGGCTCGTCCGCGACGAGGACCACGGCGTCTACGGGGTGGGCTGAACTCGAGATGCGCGCTAGTTTCATCGCCGGCGAGGTCGGTAACGGCCTTCGCCGCAACGTCACCATGACCGTGGCCATGATCCTCACCACCGCCATCACGCTGGCGATGTTCGGAGGGGGCCTGCTCGTCATCCAGATGGCCGACAAGAGCCAGAAGATCTTCCTGGACCGGGTGGAGATGCAGCTGTTCATCTCCGACGACGTCTCCAACGCCGACCCCGAATGTCACAACGCGCCCTGCTCGACGCTGCTGACGCAGCTGCGTGACGAGCAAGGTGTGGAGTCGGTCCGATTCATCGACCGGCACGACGCCTATGAGAGCGCCAAGCAGACGTTCAAGGACAACCCCGACATTGCCAACAACATCCGCGAGGGCACGCTGCCGGCGTCGTTCAAGGTGCGCATGTCCGATCCCAGCCGGTTCGGCGACGTTCTCGACAAATACAAGACGATGCCGGGGATCGACGGTGTGCTCGACCAGCGAGAGCTGGTCAAACGCATCTTCAGCGTGCTCGACGGCACGCGCAATGCCGCGTTCACCATCGCCGCCATCCTCGCCGTCGCCGCCATCCTGCTGATCGCCAACACCGTGCAGGTGGCGGCCTACACGCGGCGAACCGAAGTGGGCATCATGCGGCTGGTCGGCGCGACGCGCTGGTACACGCAGCTGCCGTTCCTGCTCGAGGCCGTGGTGTCGGCGCTGATCGGCTCGCTGCTGGCGATCGCGGGTCTGTTCAGTGCCAAGGTGTTCTTCTTCGACAAGGCGCTGCACGACCTCTACGGGGTCAACATCCTCGCCCGGATCACCAACGCCGACGTCGCCTACATCGCACCGTGGCTGGTGATCGTGGGTGTGGTGCTGGCCGGGCTCACCGGGTATGTGACGCTGCGTATCTACGTGCGGGAATGACGCGGGCACAAATGCGGATGCACCGGCGGTGGGAGATCCACTAGGCTGGACTGTCTGCGACACGCACGTCGCGCACCGGGACGATCATCGGATCCGTGCAGACGATCGACGAATGGGGGTGAACACACGATGGCCGCGAACAAGAACAGTGCAGCCAAGAACGGCTCGTCCAAGAACGGTAAGGACGGCCGCAGGGTCATCGCCTCCAACCGTCGGGCGCGACACGACTACGCGATTCTCGACACCTACGAGACCGGTGTGGTCCTGGTCGGAACCGAGGTGAAGGCGTTGCGCGAGGCCAAGGCGTCGCTGGTCGACGCATTCGCGACGATCGACGACGGCGAGGTCTGGCTGCAGGGTCTGCACATTCCCGAATACGGTCAGGGATCGTGGACCAACCACACGCCGCGCCGCAAGCGCAAACTGCTGCTGCATCGCAAGCAGATCGATTCGCTGATGGGCAAGCTGCGTGACGGCAACACCACGCTGGTTCCGTTGTCGATGTACTTCAGCGACGGCCGGGTCAAGGTGGAACTCGCGCTGGCCCGCGGCAAGCAGGAGCATGACAAGCGGCAGGATCTCGCCCGGCGAGACGCCGAACGTGAGGTGGCCCGCACTCTCGGCCGCCGCGTCAAGGGCATGCACTGACGTTCGGTCACCAAACGGGTGCGTTCAGCGACGTGCCAAGGTCTCTTTCGTCGTGGCGAGCAGGTGGTCGAGCCAGGGGCCGGTCCCCATCGCCTTCCTGCGCTCATCGTTGGGCAGCTCGACACTCACCGGAATGGCCTCGGGCAGCGTCGAGAGGATGCCGTCGAGATCGATTCCGCCTTCGCCCGTGGGTAGCCGTGCCTCGTGTGCCTGGCGGGTGATCTCGTCCATGTCGGTCGGTTTCGGCCGGGCGCCATCGCAGATCTGTGCGTAGGTCATCCAGTCGCGCGGGATCGAGGTGAGGTCGGCCAGGGTCGTCTGCGACCGGTCGACGTGGATGGGATCGACGAGGATGCTGCGTGCGGGGCCGTCGGCGTCGGTGACGATCGCCATCGCCGAGGAGGCGTCGGGGACTGTGCTCCACGGCATGAACTCCAGGCTCGCGACCAGCCCATATGAGGCGCATGCGGTGGCCACGGCGGCATAGGAGTCGGCCATCCGCGAGCGGTCGTGGTCGTAGCCGTTGACCAGGGCCGCGCGAGCTCCGAGTTCGGCTGCGGTCTCCAGCAGAGGCGCGTAGTCGGCGAGGTCGAAATCCTCGTCGAGCTTGATGACCTCCACGTCGAAGACCACCACCTCGGAGTCGGCGAGCCGGTGTCGGAATTCCTTCAGCGCGGCGCGGTCACGATGCAGGGGATAGGCGATGGCACCCGGGGCAGTCGGCGACATCCGGATGCCGATCATGTCGAACCCGTGACGTTCGGCGAGGTCGAGTTGTTCCAGGGGTGGCGCGTCCAACACGGTCAGTGCCGCAAGGCCGATCCTCGGCTCGTTCACTCTGGTCGCCTCCGGTGGTACGTGTCGCGCGATCAACTCGACTGCGGTCGGGATCTGTCATCTATTGTCCCAGGCGTCCTCTGATTGTCCGCGGAGTCGGTGCCGCAGCTCGTCCCGCGAGTGGCGCCGACGATCACCGCCGAACGATCACGGGCCGGAGTCGATCGGATGTCGAATCGTGCAGGAATCTCGCGGGTACCGCCCAGCATCGGTGTCTTTACCATTGAATGACTACCCGTGCGAAAGACATGGGTGTCCAGAGCTGTGGTCGCGGCGGTGTCGGTGGTGGGCGTGTTCGCCTCGGGAGTCGTGGCGGGTGCGCCGGCGACGGGTGAACCGGCGGGCGCCAGGGTCACGCGGATCGACCGGATCGATGCGCAGCTGTCGATGGTGTACGTGTACTCGCCGTCGATGAACCGCGTCGTTCCCAATCAGGTATTGCGGCCGGCCGGGAGCGGTAGCGCGCCGGTGCTGCAGCTGATCAATGGTCGTGCCGGCGGCGTCGAGGGCGACAGCTGGCTGGCGATGACGAACCACCGGCAGTTCTTCGCCGACAAGCGCGTGACGGTCGTCTCGCCGCTCGACGGTCCGTTCTCCTGGTACACCGACTGGAAGTACCCCGATCCGCATCTGGGTGTGAACAAGTGGCAGACCTACCTGACGCGCGAACTGCCTGCGGCGATCGGCGGCCCGCTGCAGGCCAACGGGCGTACCGCGGTGGCGGGGCTGTCGCTCAACGGAGGTTCGGCGCTCGACATCGCCGGACATGCGCCGTGGCTGTACCGGGCGGCAGCGTCCTACAGCGGCTGTCCGGCCATCTCATCGCTGGCCGGTGTCGTCGGGGTCGCCGGGGTGACCGCATTCGGCGGCGGCAACGCGTTCAACATGTTCGGGCCGCCCGGCGACCCCGCGTGGACCGATCACGACCCGTCACTGCACCCGTCGAGGTTGCGAGGTAAGGCCATCTACCTCGGCGCCTCGACCGGCATACCCGGAGCCGTCGACGGGCCGCCCTCGCTCACCCCGCAGTTGCTCGCCGGGCCGGCCGAGGTCGAGATGATCACCCGCTGGTGCACCGACCAGATGGCCGCCTCCCTGCGCGGCGCGGGGATCGGGCACACCTATCGGGTGTTCGACCGCGGTGCACACACCTGGTCGCTGTTCGAGGCCCAGCTGCGTGGCAGCTGGCGGGTCCTCGGCCCAGCCCTGGGTGCGTGACCCATAGGCGCGTGACTTGTGGGGCGTGACGTGTGCGCGGAAATGGGAATGATCTGACCGTCCGGGCTTGTTACACTGAGTTGCTCGCCGCGTCAGTGGTGAGCACCTACTCGGGGCTGATCGGTTTCGACTACGTGCGTCGAGGTAGGGGAAGCGTGTCGGTGCAGGCTGGAGACCACCGTGAGCGTCGCAGCAAACCAATTAAGCGCCGATAAGAATCAGCGCGACTACGCACTCGCCGCCTGAGCGAGTAGCTAGTCTGTCGGCCCGGAGATGTCCCCGCTCCGGTTCCCGGCATCAGCTAGGGGACTCACCGTCCGACCCGGTCGCGGGGCCGGACGGGACAACCAACAGCGACTGGGATCGTCATCTCGGCTCGTCCGCATGACCGAGAGATCCGAGTAGAGGCATAGCGGACTGCACACGGAGAAGCCCTGCTGAAGCGGCGGAGGACCCGGGTTCGATTCCCGGCAGCTCCACCGAAGCCCCTCACCTGTTCATACAGGTGAGGGGCTTTTTTCATGCTGTGACGTCGACATCGTCGGAAGGGTGACGGTGGCTGCACGTACGTTGGAGGTAACTGCGCCGAAGCCCGCTGGCGTGCGCAACACGAGCAATCGTGACTGGACAATCGTGAAAGGACGAACAGTCGTGAGCACAGTCCCCAACATCACCCTCAACACCGGTAACACCATTCCGCAGCTGGGGTACGGAACTTTCCAGATCTCGGTCGAGGACACCGCCACCGCCGTCGGTACGGCGCTGGAGATCGGATACCGCCACATCGACACCGCCGAGATGTACGGCAACGAGAAGGGTGTGGGTGAGGGCGTCGCGCGCAGCGGCATCCCGCGGTCGGAGGTGTTCATCACCTCCAAGCTCAACAACGGATTCCATCTTCCCGACGACGCCCGCCGCGCCTTCGACGACACGCTCGCAGCGCTGGGCACCGAGTACGTCGATCTGTTCCTCATCCACTGGCCGCTGCCGACGCTCTACGACGGCGACTACGTGTCCACCTGGAACACCCTGGTCGAGTTCGCCGCGCAGGGACGTGCGAAGTCGGTCGGCGTGTCCAACTTCCAGGTGTCCCATCTCGAACGCCTGGCCCGCGAGACCGATCTCCTGCCCGCGGTCAACCAGGTGGAGGTGCATCCGTACTTCCACAACAGCGAGGTCACCGACTACTGCGCCGCCAACGACATCGCGATCGAGGCATGGGCGCCGATCGCCCAGGGCAAGGTCCTCGACGATCCGTCCATCGTCGGGGTGGCCGAGAAGAACAGCAAGTCGCCGGCACAGGTGACGCTGCGCTGGCACATCCAGCGCGGACACATCGTGTTCCCGAAGTCGGTGACGCCCGCGCGGATGGCCGAGAACTTCGACATCTTCGATTTCGAACTCTCCGATGACGACATGACGACGATCGACGGACTCGACCGCGGTGCCGACGGACGCTCCGGGCCCGATCCCGACACCTTCGATCGCGCCTGATCAGACCGGCAGGGTCGGGGTTTCCGGCCAGATGTGCTGCATCAGC
Organism: Gordonia jinhuaensis; assembly: GCF_014639795.1. Classification (GTDB taxonomy): domain Bacteria; phylum Actinomycetota; class Actinomycetes; order Mycobacteriales; family Mycobacteriaceae; genus Gordonia_B; species Gordonia_B jinhuaensis. The sequence continues at coordinate 23,913 of NZ_BMGC01000036.1, forward strand.
CAGCCGAGCGCGTCGTCGAAGGCCTCGGACGCGTAGCTCCAGCTATGTGCTCCGGGGCCGGCGCGCACCACGGTCTCGATCCCTTCGTCAGAGGCCGTGGCGGCGAGTGACCGGGCGGCTTTGAGCTGGGCGCATTCGAATGCGCGGTGCCGCGGCGACCAGTGGCCGTTGGACTGGAACCATCCGGCGACGTGGTGATACTCGCCGTGGGTGGTCATCACGGTCTCCGGGTTGAAACGATCCCAGGCCGAAGCGTCGTGACCGTAGAGCGCGGCGATGGTCTGCGCCTTGTTGCCGAGGTTGGGGCCGATGTCACCGGAGATGTCCTCGAAGGTCGAGAACAGGTCGGGGTGGCGGGTCACCAGGTCGACCGCGCAGGTGCCGCCCATCGACCAGCCGACCACGCCCCATTGCAGCGGATTCGCCGATGCGCCGAATTGCGACACCACGTAGGGCCGCAGCTCGTCGGCGAGGTGGGTGTCGACGTTGCCGTGGGGTCCGTTCACGCATTCGGTGTCGTTGGTCATCGAGCCGCTGGGGTCGGCGAACACCAGGATCGGCGCCACACCGTTGTGGGTGGCGGCATAGTTCTGCACAGTTGCCATCGCGCTGCCGCTTCGCACCCAGTCCTCGGGGGTGTTGACCACACCGCCGATCATCATCAGCGCCGGCAGATGTGGCGGGGTGGGGCCGGTGAACCAGCGCTGTGGCAGGTACACGTACTCCTGTCGGTGGTGGAAGCCGCTGAGGTGTGAGGGCACCGAAATCGGCACGATCCGACCGCCCGCGGTGGCGCGCTGGTCGTCGCGGAATGCGGCCAGTCGCTGTACGGAGGTCTGCTCTGGCAGCGGTTCCGAGGCGATGCCGTCCCAGGCGCGTGAGGCGGTGGGGAAGTAACCGGTCCACTGGTTGACCGAGAGACCGATACACAGAGCCAGCAGCGGGATGCTCACCACGGTGGCGGTGCGGTTCCACCATCGGCCGGCGCGCCACCCGACGGCGGCCATCGCGAGCACGGCACCGAGTCCGCCGATCGACAGCCACACGATCAGCGGCGCGTCGCCGGGCGACCAGCCCTGGGCGCCCATCGCGCAGTAACAGATCAGAATCGTGATCAGCCCGACGCCGAGCACCGAGGGGATCGCGAACACTTGCCATCGGCGGCCGCTGCGTACGAGTGCCACCGCGAACAGCACGAGCGCGAGGATCTCCATCGTCGGGGTGAACCAGCCCTTCAGCAGACTCACGTCGACCAGCGGCTGTGCGGAATGGACGCGATACGCCTGTGCGGCGACGTCCCCAGCAGCAGTGGCAGCAGATCTCACAGAAAGATGATGGGGTCTGGACCTGTTAATTTCCTATGAATTGCCACCGCGCGTCGCTGAGATGCCGGAGAATGCCGGTCTTGTCCCGTTGCAGGTGGGCGCGCAGGTCGCGCGACCTCGGTGATCGTCGAGAAGCGGCCACCGATGGTACGGCCGATGAACACTTTCCTGCCCGAGGTGCGAGGGGCGGATGAGACCGAAGTGAACCCAGCCGGGCCGCGGGCACAGGTGGCAGAATCGAGGGCACATTCACATCGCATGACGACAGAGCGGCCCGCGTGCACCCGAGGTGTCGCCGCGCCGCACACATCGAGCGCACCGGGTGCGCACCGGAAGGATCGCCAGGCATGGTTCACGAACGCGCGGGCACAGTCGCTCTGCCGGAGGATCTGATCGACGTCGACAAGGTCGTCGGCGCCTATTACGACATCAAGCCAGACCCTTCCGACCCTGGGCAGCGGGTGGTCTTCGGCACATCCGGACACCGCGGTGCGAGCCTCGACGGTGCGTTCAACGAGAACCACATCATCGCCATCACCCAGGCCATCGTCGAATACCGTTCGAGCGCGGGAATTTCCGGGCCGGTCTATCTCGGTCTCGACACGCATGCGCTCTCTCGTCCGGCCTGGCAGACGGCCATCGAGGTGCTCGTGGCCAACGAGGTGACCGTGCGGGCGGAGCCGTCGCGGTACACCCCGACGCCGGCGCTGAGCCACGCGATCCTCGTCCACAACCGCACGTCGCAGCCGACCGCCGACGGCATCGTGGTCACCCCGTCGCACAACCCGCCGCGCGACGGCGGGTTCAAGTACAACCCACCCAACGGCGGGCCCGCCGACACCGATGTCACCGGGACCATCGCCGCACGCGCCAACGAGCTGCTGGAGTCCGGTGCGGAGAAGATCGCCCGCGTGCCGTTCGAGAAGGCTAGTACCTCGGAGTATTTCGAGGCATTCGACTTCCTGGACCTCTATGTCGACCACCTCGAGAACGTGGTCGACATGGCAGTGATCCGCGACTCCGGCATCAAGATCGGTGCCGATCCACTCGGCGGTGCGTCGGTGGGCTACTGGGCGACGATCGGGCTGCGCTACAACCTCTCGGAGCTCACCGTGGTGAATCCGACCGTCGACCCGACGTTCTCGTTCATGACCCTCGACGCCGACGGCAAGATCCGGATGGACTGCTCGTCGAAGTATGCGATGGCCTCGCTCATCGGAGCGCGCGACTCCTACGACATCGCGACCGGCAACGACACCGACGCCGACCGGCACGGCATCGTCACCCCCGACGCCGGACTGATGAATCCCAACCACTATCTGGCCGTCGCGATCAGCTACCTCTACAGCCATCGCTCGGGCTGGCGTGCCGATGCCGGCGTCGGGAAGACGCTGGTGTCGTCGTCGATGATCGACCGGGTGGTCGCGGGTATGGGCCGCTCACTGGTCGAGGTGCCGGTGGGCTTCAAGTGGTTCGTTTCCGGGCTGCTCGACGGTTCGATCGCCTTCGGCGGCGAGGAGAGTGCGGGGGCGTCGTTCCTGCAGTTCGACGGTCAGGCGTGGTCGACCGACAAGGACGGCATCATCATGGCGCTGCTGGCCTCAGAGATCCTCGCGGTGACCGGCAAGTCGCCGTCGCAGCACTACGACGAGCTGACCGAACGCTACGGCTCACCGTCATATGCCCGTATCGACGCACCGGCCACCCGCGAGCAGAAGGCGGTGCTGGCGAAGCTCTCGCCCGCCCAGGTGACCGCCGACACGCTGGCAGGTGAGCCGATCGTGTCGATCCTGACCGAGGCGCCCGGCAACGGCGCACCGATCGGCGGGGTGAAGGTGACCACCGAGAATGCGTGGTTCGCCGCGCGGCCGTCGGGTACCGAGGACGTCTACAAGATCTACGCCGAATCGTTCAAGGGTCCCGACCATCTCGAGCAGGTCCAGGGCGAGGCCGCGGAGATGGTCGACAAGGCGCTCGGCGCCTGAGACGGTCTGGCGGCGCGGTGGTGCTGGCCCGAGCGCCCGCTAGTGTGAGGTCTCGTGAACGACTCGCGCCAGCGCAGCCATCAGCCGACGAAGACGTCGAGCACCTCCACCTACATCCTCGGCGGGGTGGCAGCGGTGGTGTTGGTGGCGCTGGTGGTCGGGGGCCTCGTCTGGAATGCCCATCGTCATCGCGGCGGGGTGTCCGAGCAGGTGCTCGCGCAGAACGCCTCGCTGGTGGTCGGGCGTCAGGACGCGCCGTTGACCATCGACGTCTTCGAGGACTTCCAGTGTCCGGTGTGCAAGCAGTTCGAGGCGAAATCGGGCCAGGCGATCTCGGATGCGGTCGATGCCGGAAAGATCCGCGTGCGCTACCACATCCTCACGTTCCTGGACTCGCACTCGGGCTCGGGTGACTACTCCTCGCGCGCGGCCGGGGCGGCGCTGTGCGTCGCCGAGCTCGAGCCGCAGGAGACGTGGCGCCGCTACCACTCGGTGCTTTACGAACGTCAGCCGGCGGAGAACGGCAAGGACTTCTCCAACGACCAACTCGCCGACATCGCCGGTGAGGTGGGGGCCGGCGAGCCGACGAAGGAGTGCATCCGCTCACAGTCCAAGATCGGCCAGGCCAAAGAGTTCGCCAAACAGTCCACCGAACAGCTGGCGAAGGCCCAGGGTGGCCGGGCCGGCACACCGAGCGTGCTCGTCGCCGGGCGTGACATCGCCGGCCTGACCGACGGCACCGGCTGGTTGGACAAGCTGATCGCCTCGTCGAGCACCACCGGGTGACGTGTCCGTCAGGGTGCCGGCGGGCTGACGAGCGGATTTGGACCGGCGCGCGGCGATGGTGTAACTTCAGTCGGGCCTTGGGAGAACCGAGGCATCAGATGAAAGACGAGGTCAACGCCTCGCCGGACATCGTTCGGGGCTATGGCGCAGCTGGTAGCGCACCACACTGGCAGTGTGGGGGTCAGGGGTTCGAGTCCCCTTAGCTCCACCATGATGCTCTTACTCGAACCCTCGACAAGAGCAATGAGATTATCGGACAGCACGTCCAGGGAGAGCCCGCCGGTTTCGGCGGGCTCTTTTGTTTGCCCCGTGATGTCGGGGATGGCGTTGGGTTGTGCGTGTCGTGCCTCGTGGACGAGTGCTCGGGTGTTTGGGCTGTAGATGACGTCGAATGGCGCCCGGGAGGTCGCGTCGACGTGGTGTTGGCCGTTGTCGTCGGTAGTGACGAGGAGCTTGTCGAAGAGAAGCTGGTTGAACATGCGGCGGATGTGCTCGGGGGCTTGCCGGTAGGTGTTTCCGGCGTGCTGGGCAATGTCGAGGGCGATGCTGATGAGCTCGTCGGCTTCGGCGAGGTCGGCGGTGAGGTTGCTGAGGCTGCGGTTGGTGGCGGCCAGTTCCGTGTCGAGTCGCTTCTGTTCGGCGCGGAGCATCTCGATCGGGATCGCGTCGTTGTAGTGGGCTTCGAGGAGTTTGCGTTGGCGACGTTCGATGGTCTGCTTCGTGTTCTCGAGCTGCTCCCTTTCGGCGTCCGTGTCGGCGCGAAGCTGCTTCAGTCCGTGCCGGAGGAGTGCTTCGAGGTCGCGGCGGAAGTCGGGTGTGAGGCTGATGCGGTCGTAGAGGTCCTGGATGAGGTCTTCGGCGTGCTCGATCTGGATGGAGCGGAGGGTGCAGTCGGTGCGCTTGGAGTGTCTGCCGAGGCAGGAGTAGTACGGGTAGGTCTCACCGTGCCTGTTCTTCACCACCTGGACGACCATGCGGAAGCCGCAGTGCCCGCAGTACATCGTGGATTTGAGGTAGTGGTCGTGCTTGATCGACCGTTCCCCGTTGATCTTCTCCTTCAGGATCGTCTGGACTTTCTCGAAGGTTTCGCGGTCGATGAGCGGGGTGTGGCTGCCTGGGTACTCGACGCCTTTGAACGTGATGATGCCGGTGTAGTAGATGTTGGTGAGCATCGAGTGGACGTGACGGATCTCGACCGGCTTTTCCACCAGCCGCGCGGTGGGGACCGTTGTCAGGCCTCGCCGGACGAGTTCCTTGGTGAGGGTGCGCACGGAGTGCTCACCGGTGGCGTAGGCGTTGAACGCCCAGGTGACCAGTGGTGCGCGGGTGTCGTCGACGGTGACGGTACGGTTCTCGCGGCCGTTCTCGATGGTGCGGGTGTTGAGGTAGCCGATCGGTGCACGGCTGACGGAGCCGCCGTTTTTGACCTTCTCGCTCATGCCCTTGATGACTTCGTTGGCGAGGTTACGGGAGTAGAACTCGGCGATCGAGCTCATGATGCCGTGCAGGAGGATCCCGCCGGGGGTCTGGTCGATGTTCTCGCTGGTGGAGACGAGCCGGATGCCGAGTTCGTTGAAGCGCTGATTGAGAGTGACGTCGTCGGCGCGGTTGCGTGCGAGACGGTCGAGCTTGTGCACGATGACATAGTCGATGTTGCCTTGCTCGGCTTCCAAGTAGCGCAGCATCTCTTGCAGTGCGGGCCGGTTGGTGGAGGTGCCGGAGACACCCCGTTCGACGAACTCTTTGACGACCATCGCGCCGACGGCTTGAGCCTTCTTCTTGTTCGCGTCGCGTTGAGCGGGGATCGAGAAGCCTTCTTCCCTGCCGCCGCGTTCGGCTTGCTCACGGGTCGAAACGCGCAAGTAGGACACGGCTCGCTTCGGGGTGAAGCTCTGGGTGAGCGCCGCGAACGGGTCGGCGGCTGGGAGCGGGCTGGCGGTGTATGGAGTTGTGGTCATGTCTCCATTGACGCTCTCTTGCCCGTTTGAGTCCAGTGCGAAATCAGCCACCTGGTCAGGGTTTTCCACAGGACGCTGATGCGTTCCGGGGTCAGGGCTATTTGATGAAGACATGCACTTCGCCTCCTCGCTCGTGGAACTCGAAGTCGCCGCGCAACTGCTCGAGCATCGCCGCGCGGTCGAAGATGAGGATGTTATTCGGGATCGCCCATTCGCGGAGGGCGTGGTCGCGGGCGTCAGCCCAGCCGAGGCTTTCGATGAAGTCGTCGACGAACTGCTCGATGCGTTCATACGACGCCCAGTGCAGGTTGCTGAAGTCCGCCTCCATGTCGGTGATGGTCTCGATGCCGTTCCAGAGGTGGTCGAGGTAGACCTCGAACGCTGTGCCGTGTTCATAGCGGAGCCGTTCCAGCTCGCGGGCTTCCTGCCGAGTGGTCGGTACGGGCGGCGCGCGCCGCTCGGGGGTCGTTGGTGAGGTTGTTCTGTTTTCGGCGTCAGCGCCTGGGTAAAAATTGTTTTCAGTTTCCATGGGTAGTGTCCTCCTTCCTGGTGTTGTTCTGTTTCGTGAGCGGCGGGCCGTCTCGGATGATCTCGGGCAGTTCATCGAGGATGAGTACGGTGAACATGTCCTGTGGGAGCTCGGCGGCCTCGAGGTGTGCACGCAGTTGCGCCTGGCGTTTCGTCGTCGGGACGATCCACAGCACTGCGGGGAACGCGCCGGTAGGTCGCTGCTCTGCTCCGCTGCGGCGGTAGCGGACGTATTGCCAGCATTTCGCGATCACCCGGGCGGGGTTCTCCGTGGCGCGGTCGACCTCGATGAAGTAGCGATCCAGATATTCGGGAGTGGTCACGCTCATCAGGAGATCGGGTCGCAGTGTGAGGCGTTCACCGTGCGGCCCGAGGTAGTTCCTCCAGCAGGCGGGCTCGGTCTCGATATGTAGCTCTGCGCTCGGGAACCGCTGGATGGTCTCGTATGCGATGACTCGGGTCTCGGCGATCGCCAGGAGGTGTTCCAGGAACGTCGTGGAGATGAGGTTCGGTCGCTGTCTCGTGCGGACCTGCCCGGTGACCTGCCGGTAGCCGGTGGTGGTGAGCGCCCAGATAGATGGCGTAGAGCCGCGCTGCCATCCACCGACACGACGCTCCAAGCGCAGCACGTGGCCGTGGTGTTCAAGCTTGGACAGGTGCCGCATCGTCTGCCGTCGTGCAGACCGGAAGCTGCCATAGTGTTCCCTCGTGAGTCTGGCGAGCTGCTCCGTCGTCGCGAACCGCAGCTCGAGCAGATGCGCGAGAAGCTCCTGATAGATCGGATGGTCAAGTGAAGCGGTCATGACTGGAGTCCTCCGCCGATTGGGACGGCCGGGTGACCTGGTATGACCGGGTCAGTCACGTCCTGCCGCCGTGGTTCTGCCCCGCGACGTCCGGCAAGCCCGTGTCTGCTGGGCGCGGTGATACGTCTCCCGATGCGTCTCGATCGAAGACGGCCATTCATCGTCGGCTCCTTCCCACTGGGCCGTCGTCGGCGTCAGTGAAGTCCGGTGTGGTCGGGCGATGAGGTCGCGGATCTCTTGCTCGGTGATGGTGGCGGCGACGCCGTAGCGTTCGTGTGCGGCGGCGTAGATGGCTGCTGGGTCGCTGACACCAGCCGGTGGCGGAGCGGTAGCGATGCTGGTCCAGCCGGTGGCTTGGCCGTACTGCATGACTTCGCGTACGCGTGGTATTTCGGCAGCAGCAGAAGATCCTGGGCATCGAGATCGGTGGCGTGCTTGGCGATGGTGGCCGCATCGGTGCCGCCGAGGCCGAAGTAGATCTTGCTGCGCGTGTTGGTCTCGACCGAGGCTTGCATGGCCGGGGTGAACTGCTTCAGGTACTGGTTCGCGACGGTGAACGCCGCGCCGAGGGAGCGTGCCTGGGCGAGGGCGTCGGAGAGGTCACCGGGGATGCCTGCGAGGAAGTCGTGGATCTCGTCGATGTAGATGCTGACGATGTGCCGGTGTTGGAGACCGTCGCGTTGCCTGGCGAGGATCTTGGTCCACAGTTGCCCAATGAGGAGCGTGCCGAGCAGTCTTGCGGCGTCAGCGCCGAGCAGGCCCTTGTTGAGATTCACGATGACGATGCGTCGCTTGCTGAACAGGTCGGTGAGGTCGAAGCGGGGATCGCTCTGCCCGAGCATCGCCCGCAACCCAGGTCGCAGGATCAGTTGGCGGAGCTTGTTCAGCACCGGCCCGATCTCTTCGGCCTGCTGCGCAGGTGACTTCGCCTCGTACTGCTCCCAGAACCCTCCGAGCCCGACCGGATCGTCGATATGCTTCAGTACCTTGCGGCGGAACGCGGGGTTCGTGAGCAGCGGGGCTACCCAGAGCAGGTTCGCGCCGTAGATGCGTGCGAGCGTGTTGAACACCGCCGTGAAAATGTCCGCGGAGCGGATACCCCAGTGCTTCGCGAAGACCGCTTCGAAGGTCACCAGCAACGTGTCGGCCGTAACCGAGGCCTGGCGTCGGTGACCGGAGAGCGGGTTGAACCCGACCGGGGTGGCGTTCGTTGGGTCGATGACAACGACGTCGTGTTCTCGGTTCTTCGGAACGTGTGCGAGGACGCGATCAGCAAGGTCTCCCTTCGGATCAAGGACCAGCACACCGCGCCCCGCTGTGATGTCGGCGGCGATGAGGCCCAGCATCACAGTCGACTTTGCCGAGCCGGTCGGCCCGAGCAGATGAGTGTGGAACGCGGCGTCCCGGATCGGGATGCCAACCGACTCACTATGTCCCGGTGCGCTGGCAGTGCCGATGATCCGGTCTGTTCGCACAAGCGCTTCGGGCGGTGGGAGCTGGCGTGGGTGGAGTGTCCCGAGTAGTGGCAGTGGCGGTTCGCCGATCGGCCAGCCGGTCAAGCCGATGACTTCCCCGCTGGTCAACGTGAGCGGCCATCGCCACGGGCATGCGGCCCGGTTGAGGTGCGTCACTGAACCGGTCACGGCGCTGATGCGGCTGGTGGCGGATTCGAGGACGCGAAACGCGCCGATCACGTCACCGACAAGCTGCCTCGCCCGCGGAGCGGCTGCTCCGGTGACGCCGACGCGCAGGCTGAGAGAGAAGCCGTGCTGACCGTCACGCCGTTTCGACGTCGTGCCAGTTCGTGGCGGGACAGCAAGCACACGGAGCCACGTACCAAGCGATTCTTTGGCGCGTACGGGCGGCGTGTGGCGGTGACCGAGCAGGAGCTGTAGGACGACTTCTTCCTCGCCGTGGAGGCGCGACAGTGCCCCGTAGAGGCCACGAATACTTGCGGTGATCTTGGGCGCTTCGAGGCTGAGGTCGGTGCCGGTGACGCGCAGGTCGGCCGCGTACAGCACCTCGCCTCGGTGCCGGCGGGGAGTATGCGCACGGACCGTGAGGTGTGCGCGGAGCGCGTCAAGTACCGTGTCGATGCGGGTCGGCTTGACCGCGATCAGCCACCGCAGCCCCGTCTTCGTTGCCCGGGCCTCGAGCACGATCGGGCCGAGCGTGGACGAGGCGGCCAGGTGTTCCAGTGTCGCGTGGACCGCGTCGGGGGTGAGCGTGTCGGGCCACGTGAGTTCTTGCCACTCCCACTCCTCGTGTTTAGTGTTACTCGTCATGCCCGCCCCCTTTCTGCTCGGCCGTTGGTGCCGAATTCTGCTTCCGTGTATGAGCCGCCCGACGGGTTTCGTCAAGATGCATCGCGAGCAGCAGCAGAACCCTGGCCAGGCCTTCCCGGTCGACCTTGTCCTTCCAGATCGGGGTGAGACGGTGGCGCCCACCGGCCCGGTTCTTCTTGCGGTTCATCGTTGACCTCCTGTCCGAGAGCTCAGAGCCAGGTGTTTCGGCGTCGCCACCACCACAGCAGCCCACCGACGATGACGACCGTGAGAGCGATCAGGGCGAGGATCCACCAGATGCTCTTGATCAGCTCGATCGTGAGGACGAGCAGGATCACGCCGCCGAACAGCAACAGGCAGGTCCTCCAGAACTTCTCCGCGAGCGAGCGCGGCCCGGTATCGTCCGGCATGTTTCACACCCCTCACGTCCGAGTCTCCGCCGCCGCTGCCGGGGCGTGGTTGGGTTGGTGGTCGGCAGGCACGGGGTATCCCCATTTCGCGAGCGAGATTGTCGCGTCGCACTCGTTGCCCCAGATGTCCCAGTGCTTGCTCGACGGTGCGGGACGACGAGCGAACAGTTCGAGGAATGGCCCGTCCCCGCCGACGAGCCGTTCAACGATGAGGTGGATTTCCTCGGGCTTCCGGCTGTGGGCCTGCAGGGCGTGCATGCCCCAGTTCGGCTGACCTTTGAACGCGACTTTCGTGCCCTTCCCGCGTACGCCGAGGAGCAGGAGTTCCCCGGAGTTGCGGAACGTGTTACCGAGCATGAGACGGGGCTTGGCCCAGAAATAGAAGCTCGTGTATCGGCATCCCCAGGCTTCGAGGACCTTGATGCCAAGGGGGACGGTCGCGGTGGTGACCCACAGGAAGGAGCGTGTCAGATGGTTTGTGTGAGGTAGCGGTGCTCCTGACTGAAAGCCGAGACACTGATGACTGTGGTGGACAAGAAACTCGAGCGTGACCAACGTCGCCGG
>NZ_BMGC01000037.1 GCF_014639795.1 Gordonia jinhuaensis
CGGCGACGTTGGTCACGCTCGAGTTTCTTGTCCACCACAGTCATCAGTGTCTCGGCTTTCAGTCAGGAGCACCGCTACCTCACACAAACCATCTGACACGCTCTCTTCCAGTGTCGCGGCCTCGGTGATCACATGAATGATCACTTGTGCTTCAGCGGCTTGCACCATCGCCGGCGCGGGAACCGTCGCGTCACAGTCGTCGTCGCCGCGGTCGCACTGGCACTCGAACAACTCGCCGGACAACAGGGCGAACACGGCATCGGAGCGGCGGGCCCCGTCACGCCGCGGATCGGACTCGCAGACACTGTTCGCCAACGCGTCGACGCGGGCGGCGGCGACACGGACGTTCTCCGCGGTCATCGACGCATGCAGCACCGCCATGCCGTCAGTCGCGTGCTCGGCCCAGACGCGGCGGGCCTCGTTCGCTGCTTTACGGCGTTCGCGGACGGCGGTGGGGTCGTGGCGGAACACGATCCGATCACACACATCCCGCAGGCGCTGCAGCGACCAGCTCCCCTGCCGCCGCAAAGCCTCCGCCAGTTCCACATCCACCACCGGTGCATAGTCCTGCCCACCGACCAGACCGGTACGCGCAACGATCGTGCGCACATGCCCACCGGCGATCACCCCATCGTGTAGGCAGTGCGCGACAGCAGGCAGCGTGTTGAACAGGTGCATCGCATAACCCAACTCGGTTTCCACCGAGCCTTGGCTGCGCCCGACCATCATCGCGATCTCATTCGCCGCCCGCGCATGCGCGTCATACACACGCTGGTCGGAGTCCATGTACGGCGCGACGAGGCGCTCATACACTTCCGACATTGCCCGAAGACGGTGCCAATCCACCAACGCACCCGCGCGCCGCGCCGACACGACAACCTCACCCAGACCGGCGGTATCCACCTCATCGAGAGACTCGGGCAGCCCCAACACCGAGAGATCCGGCTCCACGTCAACAGACTCTTGATCAACAGACTCTGACTCAACCGGAGACATCGGAACCCCCTCCCGGTGGATGAGTACGACTCGAACCATCTATCGAATACATGTTCGAGACTACCGGTTGAAACATGCCCTGACAAGGGAAAACAGGGCCGAATCACGAATTGCCCAAAGATCATTCACGCGAGTGACAAAGGGAACCGCACACGGCCAATCGCGACAGCTCGACCGGCGCAGCCGCCACTGATCTGGACGTGGGCGTTGTCGATCGGGTGCGCCTGGTCAGAGACATCAGAGCGGTACGGCCTCGGCATCGCCTCACATGCGATCTGATTCCGCCGATCGGTCTGCTGTTCTTTCGTTCACCCGTCCGATATGCCTGGCAGACCGGACATGCCTGCACTAGGGTCTGGCGACATGGACGATGGCTCGGATCTGACCAGGCGATCCGGCCACCGGCAGCAGCTCACCACCGCTGGCACATCCAGTACAGGGACCTCCAGTGCAGAGACTTCCAGTGGTGGCGATCCGGCCGATGCGACGATCCCCCGGCGCACGCTCTGGTCGTATGCCGCCGGCAGCGTCGGCACCGGCGGCTTCGGCACACTCCCCGGGCTCGTTCTGGCGTACTACCTCACCGACACGCTCTCGGTAGCGGCCGGAGCTGCGGCGGTGATCGTGGTGGCCCCGAAGATCATCGACCTCGTGGTGAACCCTGTTGTCGGGGCGCGAAGCGACGCACATGCCCGCGCCACCGGCAGCCGTCGCGGGTACATGATCGCCGGTGCGCTGATGATGCTCCCGCTGTTCATCCTCACCTTCGCCACACCCACCTCACTTCCGGTACCGGCCGCGGCAGTCTGGGTGCTGATCTTCTTCACACTGACCGCGATCGCGTACGCCTTCTTCCAGGCGCCCTATGTCGCATTGCCGGCCGACCTCACCACCGACTACCACGAGCGCACCCGGTTGCTGTCGGTGCGTATCGCAGTGTTGGCGTTGGCGATACTCGTCGTCGGCGCCGGCGCACCGGCCATCCGCGACGCCGCCGGTGGTGGCGCGGGCGGCTACCTCCTGATGGCCATCGCCGCAGCGATACTCATCTGCGCGGGCATGCTCGTCGCGAGCAGATGTGCACCATCGCGCGGCGCCCGCACGCAGACGCACGACCGCGTCGGCGCAGACGGTGGCGCTGTGCTGCGCGAAGGCATCACTGCGTTCCGGGAGATCAGCGACTTCCGAATCCTGTTGGCCGTCTTCGTCCTCCAGGCACTGGCGAGTGCGGTGATGCTCGGCGGCGCACAATACGTGGCCACCTATGTCCTCGACGACACGTCGGCGCTGACTCCGATGTTCGCCGCGCTCGTGGCACCGGCGATTCTGGTGATGCCGCTGTGGTATCGATTCGCCCGACGCCACGGAAAGGTGGTCGGACTGTTCGCGGCGTCGGCCACCTTCACCGTAGCGGCCGCCTCGTTGGTGGTCGCGGTCTGGGCGCCGGGTCCGTGGATGTTCGCCTCGGTCGCCGTCGCCGGCGTGGGATACGCCGGGATGCAAGCGTTTCCGCTGGCGATGTTGCCCGATCCCATCCCCGGCGACGCACAACAGAGCGGCATCGACCGCAGCGGAGCCATCTCGGGAGTGTGGACCGCCGGTGAGACGGTGGGCCTCGCACTCGGTCCGGGTGTATTCCTCCTCGTGCTGGCAGCCTGCGGCTTCGTGTCCTCCTCCGGCGATCACACCGCTACACAATCGAGTACGGCGATCACCGGTATCGCAGTGGGATTCTCGTTGATCCCGGCGCTGCTGGTGGCCGCGAGCATGCTCGTGTTGCGCAGGTATCGCGACACCACCGTCCGACACGACTCCACGAAGCAGACTCTGTGAACGCCGATGACTTGCGGAGGCGCGCCGACGACGCACTGTCGGAGCTGACGTCCCTGCGTGAACACGACGCACCCACGCACGGCGGTCATATCCTGTCCTACGTCTACGATTCGGGACTCGAGATCCTCGACAGTGTCGCCGCCGACGCCGCACGCCTGGTCCAGCCGGTCAACGGCCTCGATCCGACGGTCTTCGGCTCGGTCGCCGCGATGGAGCGCGACCTGATCTCGTTCGGCCGCACAGTGTTCCACGGTCCCGAGGCGGTGGGTTCGGTGACCTCGGGTGGCACCGAGAGCTGTCTGCTGGCGGTCAAGGCTGCCCGCGACCACGCCGGCGCACAGCCCGGCACGGGATCGATCGTCCTGCCGTCCACTGCACACGCGGCCTTCCTCAAGGCGGCAGAACTGTTCGGGCTGCGCGTGATTCGGGTGCCCGTCGACCCCGGCACCACCGCGGTGGACCCTGCCGCGGTGGCCTCAGCGATCGCCGACGACACGGTGTTGGTGGTGGTGTCGGCACCCAACTACCCCACCGGAACCCTCGACCCGGTGGCCGACGTCGCCGAGATCACCGCCGCTCGCGGGGTGGCATTGCATGTGGACGCCTGCCTGGGTGGGTTCGCCCTCGCCTGGTGGGATGGTCCGGACCGGCAAGATCAACTGCCGCCCTGGGACTTTCGCGTTCCCGGTGTGACCAGCTTGTCGGCAGACCTGCACAAATACGGCTACGCCCCCAAGGGTGCCTCGCTGCTTCTGCATGCCGACCGCGACCGCCATCGTGCGCAGTATTTCGCGGTGACTGACTGGCCGGGATATCCGGTGGTCAATCCGACACTGCTCGGGTCGCGGTCGGCGGCCGGACTCGCCGCCGCGTGGGCGATCACCCGCACGCTGGGCGAGTCGGGCTTCGCCGAACTGGTGTCGCAGATCCGCGTTGCGAGCGAACGGCTACTCGCCACGGTCGACGCGATCGACGGATTGCGTGTGGTGGGCGACCCGGTGGGGCCGGTGTTCGCGGTGGCCGCTGACGAGTCCGCCGCCGATCCACTCGACCCACATGTGTGGGGCGCGCAGGTCGGTACGCATGGTTTCACGGTGCAGGCCCAGCCGGCGTTCCCACAGGCCGATGGCACGGTGCTTCCGGCCACCACCCATCTGACGATCACGCCGGTGACCGCACGCGTGGTCGAGGAGTTGTCGGCAGCCATGTGTGCCGCGGCAGAGGAGGTACGGGGCACGCCGGCGGCCCAACCGCCGGCGGCCCTGACAGAACTCGCAGCCGCATTCGACTCCGGTTCGGTGACCGTGGGGCAGGCGTTGTCGTTGCCCAGTGAGGCCGCCGGTGCCGCACTGGTCGCCGCAGGGCTCGATCCCCATGCACCGATCGCCGACGGCGGCTTGGACATGCCATCGATCATCGCGGCGGTACACGCGCTTCCCCGGCCGGTGACTGCGAAACTGCTCGCGGAATTCCTTGCCGCATACTGCAACCCGTAGGCGCGTTCCCGTCTGTGCACAGCTGAGTCGGCGCACCGGCTCCGCCGCGAGATCTCGACACACCCCGACGGTCGACGCTCATCCACCCGCCGCGGCCTGTCAACCCGCACAATAAATCCCATGCAGATGCGGAGCGTGAATCTGTTGCCGACCACGCGGATGATGATTTCCGTCGTCGGCGGGATCGTGGTCGGACTGATCGTCGGCTTTCTCGCATCCGACGGCAGCCTCGGAGTGCTGGCGGGAATCGCGGTCACCGGAGGCGTTTTCGTCGCACTGGGTTGGGCAGCCCTGTGGCCGATGGACGGCGATCAGTCGCGAGCCCATGCCCGCCGCGAGGACTTCAACCCGGCCGTCGACGAGCTGATCGTGGTCATGGCCGCCGTATCGGTGCTCATCGTCATCCTGGCACTGGTGATCGAGGGCGGGTCACATGCGGGACGAGTACCCGCGATCCTGGCCCTGCTGGGGGTGTTCTCGGCGTGGGCGAGCCTGCACCTGATGTATTCGGTGCGTTACGCCTACCTGTACTTCGACGACGACTCGCCCGGCGGTATCGACTTCAACTCCTCGGACACACCGGCATTCCGCGACTTCCTCTACTTCAGCTACAACCTCGGCATGACCTACCAGGTGTCGGATACGGCGGTGTCGGACCCCCTGATCCGCGCCATCACGTTGCGGCACTGTCTTCTGTCCTACGTGTTCGGCGGGGTGATCTTGGCGTCGATGGTCAATCTCGTTGCCGGAATCGTCACCTCGTGACCGAGCCGCGGGCCGAGTTCGGGCTCAGGCGATGCTGCTGACGATCGCCACCACGACGCCGGCGATCGTCAGCACCGCAACCACCAGCGCCGCGGCCAGTGCACGACCTCGCCGACGCTGTTGGATCGAGACGACGGTGGTACCGAGCGCGGCGAGAATCACCGCCGCATAGACCGCGATACCCACCGTGAGCCCGGCAGCCGCCGATTCGCCGTCGGCAAGGAACTGGGGGGTCATGCTGTGTTCCTCGCCGAGCCGGCCACGCTGTACTTGGTGAGCACCTCGGCGGGGATGTGACAGGAGTCCTCCGGGCAGCGAGCGAGCCGATGCTGGTGCTCGTCGGCGCTGCGCACGTAGGTGGTGAGCGGCGCAATCTCCACCGCGACGCGATCGGCATCGTCACGTTCGGCGATGAATGCGCGCGCCGCGTCCAGGTGTGCCGGATTGTCGGAATACACCCCGGTGCGGTACTTCTCGCCGACGTCGGGTCCCTGCTCGTTGACGCTGTAGGGGTCGATGATCTCGAACAGGTAGGCCATCAACTGCCCGACGTTCACGACCGTCGGATCGAATCGGGTGAGCACGCATTCGGCATAACCGTCGTACTCGCCGTCGAGGGGTCGGCTGGCGCCGTTCGCCCGTCCGGCCTCGGTGAACACCACCCCGGGCAATGTCGACACGAATGCCTGCACACCCCAGAGACAGCCGCCAGCCAGATAGATGTCCTCGGTCTCGCCCACGTGCCGATGCTACGACGCACGCACACGGGTTGTGCCACCGGTCCTCAGACGCCGACCGGGACTTCCCCGCATCCGTCACCGGCCTACGTCAAGATCCAGACCGACGCGGGCCGAGTTCAACCACCGCTTGGGCGCGGCCTCAGTGCGAGTGGGGAATTCTCACTCATCAGAATCAAGGTAGGAGAAAGCAGATCAGACAGCACACCGCGTTGCCCCAGTCGACCAGCTGAGCGCAATCGAGCGGGACTCCATTTTGGGGTGGTGCCAGCTCGACCGTCGTGTGGGGTGTCGGGCACACGATCGACTCTCTCGGTCGACACAGTCACGAGATCCTTAGCGGATTCGAATGAGGTCGTGGCAGTTCAAGGCTGTCACAGATCGGGGCATCCGCTGGCGGATCAGCTCACGAGCAACGAACCAGACGGAACGCATCTCTCGTATAGCAAAGGCGCGAAGGCGACCGATTTGTCGTGGATTTCTGATAGCCTTCGGACCAGAATCGTGACGCTGTCGAACGCATTCCCGGGGCAGGAACGTGCGCACGTACGTCACGATCGATCAGCGCGAATACCACGGATGATCAAACAATCCTGACTAGTTCCAGATTGGAATCCACATGACGACAGTGACCCTCAAAGTCCTCGCCGGCGCCGGCGAGGATCGCGCGATCTGGTCCGTCGACATTCAGCCGACCTTTCAGTCGAGTCGACTCTGCGGTGCCTGGATGAACCCCGGACCCGAAGATCTGTCTGATCTGCTGCGCGGACAACCGTTGCTTACTGTCGGTGCGTCACCTGAGCCAGCCGAACTCAGATGCCGGCACATCGACCTCGGCGAGACGCACCAGGCACTCGTAGAGAGCATCGACCAGCTCGCTGCGCTGAATCGCGCCTCACGAACGCCCAAGGGAAATCGACGCGCGCCATTGCCTCGACCCAAGGTACCTGCCATCCCCGAGGACATCCACGCCTCGGGAGGTAAACCGCCGCACGGCTTCGTGAATCCCAGCCCTGCAGCAATCTCCGCCGTTCGCGCTGCCCACTATCTCGCTGCGTTGGCCGATGCCTGGGCAAAAGTCGAAACTCTCCGGCTCAGTCGCGACTACCTCCGCGCTGACACAACGGATCATCGACAATTCCCGGTCAAATTCTCCGCGGACAGCAAGTTGCCAACGGCGAGCACGTTAGCGGAGGCAGCCCCCATCGTCACTGGATGAACGACAAGACGACGATCGAGAAAGACAGGCTATCCGCTGCGGGTGCGAGGATCAGAAAGCTAGGAAGGGTCAGATGGGAACGTTCAATCGTCGAACCAGCAATCCCCTGCTGGAGTCTGGCAAGACCAATGTGACGCTTCCACGGTCAGGGGGCACAACAGCCTCGATACCAAGCATTACAATCACCGATGAGTTTCAGACGGCGTTGGATCTGCTACATGCGGGCAAACATCTCTTTCTTACCGGTAAGGCTGGGACCGGAAAATCCACACTGATACGGCACTATGTGCAGTCCACAAATCGCCGAACCATCACAGTGGCTCCCACTGGAATCGCCGCGCTGAACGTCGACGGTTACACGATCCACCGACTATTCTCGTTCCGGTCCGGGGTCGACGAGGACTTCGTGCGAAGCGCACAGTATCGACCGCAAAGATTCGCCAGGGTGCTGTCCAGTCTCGAGACGCTGATCATCGACGAAGCATCGATGGTTCGCGCCGACCTGTTCGACGCCGTGACAGCGGCGCTTGAACGTTTCGGCCCAAATCCTGGCGCACCAATGGGCGGAGTACAGGTCGTACTCGTTGGCGACCTCTACCAATTGCCGCCCGTCGTCACCGAAGCCGAGGCAGCGTGGATCGAAGCGAACTACTCCACGCCGTTCTTCTTCTCCGCTCACTCTTTCGATCCGACCATTTTTCCGCTTGTGCAGCTCAGCACCGTCTTCCGGCAGCTCAACGATGACCGACTGGTGAGTCTGCTGAACGACGTACGCGAAGGCGAGCTGCTGGAGTCCGCACGGACCGAACTGAACAAGCGGGCCAACCCTGATTTTGAGCCTCAGCTCGACGAGTTCTGGTTGACTCTCGCCACGACGAACCGAATCGTCAGCGCCCGCAATCGACAGATGCTTGACAAGCTTCCGAATCCCTCACAAGCCTTCACAGCCACGATCGAGGGCGAGATCGACGGCTTCGATCACCCGACAGACAACACCCTCGAACTCGCAGTGGGCGCGCAGGTGATGTTGCTGAACAACGATCCTGCTCGTCGCTGGGTCAACGGCACCCTTGGCAAGGTGACCGCAATGGACATCGAGCAGGACGGCCCAGTCATCAGCGTTCTTTTGCGGAATGGCCATACCGAACAAGTGCGCGAGCACACCTGGGAGATCACACGTCCGATCATCCGTGGGGGGTCGCTTGAACACGAGAGAGTGGGCGCCTTCACGCAACTCCCGCTGAAGCTCGCATGGGCCATCACCATCCACAAGTCTCAGGGGCAAACCCTCGACCGCGTGGTCGTCGACCTCACTGGTGGCACGTTCGCCAATGGCCAGCTCTACGTGGCACTTTCGCGGTGTACCAGCCTCGAAGGGCTCGTGCTGCGCCGAGAAGTGCAACCGCGCGATTTGAAGTCCGATATACGTGTCCGGCGCTACCTCGCGACCGGCAAACCGGTGTCCGAAACCAGAGGCGAAGCGTATTTGGCGGTGCTCACGGTGGGAACAGCGGGGAGACAGTGGCGTCCGCGTCCGGTTGAGATCGCAGTCGTCACCGATGACGGTGACGAAGTCACCACTGTCATCAATCCGACAAGTGATCTTTACTCAGCGAAAGCCGACTACAGCATCACCGCACGCGACGTGCAATTGGCCCCGCTGCTGACCGAGGCGTGGCCCGCATTGAGCTCGGTACTTGCCGGTCGTGTACCTGTGGGGCTTCACGTGGATGAGCAACTGAGTCACATCGACTTTGAGTTGAAACGCAACGACATAGTGGAGCCAATCCCACTTGGAATCGACCTCTACGAGAACACGCTGCGTGCCGACGAACTGTCACGACTTTCGGCACCATCCGCGCTCGAACGCGCGCATGCGGTTCGGGACACCGTCCGACGCGTACGCCGTGACGGTGGTGGGCTGCATCGCACGGGCACCGCGTTTCCGCCCAGCTCTCACGGACGCGGCTATCTCCTGTCGCGCACAACTGGGCCAGCAGGGACGACCGAACCGACCGGCTTTGTTGTGGGGGGCACACTGAGCTCGGCCGACCGTCCCGAGAAAGTCCTGGCAGATCTGCTCCGCCAGGCTTGGGACCGCGTCCCACAACCTGACCACGCAGCGATAGCTCGTCTACGAAGCGTAGAGCAGCACTTCGGGGTCAGTATTTTGCCCGACACCGTCGAAGCGAATTCATCCTTCGATATCGAAACTGCACTGACACCAGGAGCGCACGTCTGCTTCTCCGGATCCGTTATCTCAGCCACCCGTGGCGTGTTCTCGAAGGACGAACTTCACCAGTTGGCCCAGTCTCGCAATCTCGTTGCTGTGCAATCGCTAACGAAGACCAAAACTGACGTACTCATTGTTTCGGAGATGGGGTCACAGTCCAAAAAGGCAAAAGACGCAGCAAAATGGGGCAAGCCGGTGTTCGAAGCCGAAGAATTCTTGAAGTGGGCTGAAGGCAAGTAGGGCCGCAACTGACCGAGCTGAAGGTCAGCACGTGCGCAGTGCTACTAGACGTTGAAGCGGAACTCCACCACATCCCCGTCGTGCATCACATAGTCCTTGCCCTCCATGCGCACCTTGCCTGCGGCCTTGGCGGCCTGCATGGAGCCGGCGGCGTCGAGGTCGGCGAAGGAGACGATCTCGGCCTTGATGAAGCCCTTCTCGAAGTCGGTGTGGATGACGCCGGCTGCCTTGGGAGCGGTGTCACCCTGGTGAATCGTCCACGCACGCGATTCCTTCGGCCCCGCCGTCAGATAGGTCTGCAGCCCCAACGTGTGGAAGCCGGCGCGCGCCAACGAACGCAGTCCCGGCTCGTCCTGACCGATCGAGTCGAGCAGCTCCTGGGCGTCCTCTTCCTCGAGCTCGAGCAGTTCACTCTCGACCTTCGCGTCGAGGAAGACTGCGTCTGCCGGTGCCACGGCTGCCCTCAGCTCGGCCTTACGCGCATCATCGGTGAGGATCGACTCATCGGCGTTGAACACGTACAGGAACGGCTTGGCGGTCATCAGGTGCAACTCACGCACCGAAGACAGATCGAACGAATCCTTCTGCGAGAACAGGGTTTTGCCCGAGTCGAGGATCTCCTGAGCCTTCTTGGCGGCCTCGAGCAGCTCGGACTGATCCTTGTTCTTGCGGGCTTCCTTCTCCAGCCGCGGCAGCGCCTTCTCCAGCGTCTGCATGTCGGCGAGGATCAGCTCGGTCTCGATGACCTCGATGTCGGCGAACGGGTCGACGCGGCCGTCGACGTGCACCACGTCGTCGTCGGCGAACACGCGCACCACCTGGCAGATGGCGTCGGCCTCGCGGATGTTGGCGAGGAACTGGTTACCCATCCCCTCACCCTCCGACGCGCCCTTGACGATGCCGGCGATGTCGACGAACGACACGGTGGCCGGCAGGATGCGCTCGCTGCCGAAGATCTCGGCGAGGCGCTCGAGCCGCTGGTCGGGTAGCTCCACCACGCCGACATTCGGCTCGATGGTCGCGAACGGGTAGTTCGCGGCCAGCACGTCGTTGCGGGTCAGCGCGTTGAACAGGGTCGACTTCCCGACGTTGGGCAGACCGACGATTCCGAGGGTAAGACTCACGAGTTGTCAGTGTAGTTGGCCCGAAACGACGAACACCGGGCCAGGTCAGCCCGCGTCCGGTTGTGCGGAATCAGCGCTCGGCTCGTCAGTGGAGTCGCCCTGCGACCCGCTCTCGGATTCACCGTCAGAGGAGGACTTGCCGCGCCGCCAGAAACGGCTCAGGCCGCTGCCGCTGGAGCTCTTCTCCGCATCGCCCTGATCGTCACTCTCGGTCCACTCCCCCGACTTACGCAGGACCTGCTCCTGCATATAACGCAACAAGACAGCCAGACAGGACACCACCGGCACGGCCAGGAAGGCGCCGATCACGCCGAAGATCGACCCGCCGACCGTCACCGACAGCAGCACGATCACCGCGTGCAGGTTCATCGACCGCGACTGCAGCACCGGCTGCAGGATGTTCCCCTCCAGCTGCTGGACGGCGAGAATGATGAGCAGCACTGCCAGCGCCGTCTCGAACCCGTTGGACACCAACGCAACAAGCACAGCCAGTGATCCCGACACGAACGCGCCGACGATCGGCACGAACCCGCCGACGAAGGTGATCAGTGCGAGCGCATAGGCCAGCGGCACGTGCAGGATCACCAGTCCCAGACCGATGAAGAAGGCGTCGACGAAACTGACCACGGCCTGAGTGCGGATGAAGCCACCGAGGGTGGTCCACATCCGCGAGAGAACCTCGCTGAGGTGACTGCCGATCGGCTCACCGGCGGTTCGGCGTAACCACGGCAGAAACCGCGTGCCGTCCTTGAGGAAGAAGAAGCTGATCACCACCGCCGAGAAGAGGGTGAGCAGCACCGACGTGGTGGCCGACACCCCGGAGAACACTCCTTGGGCGATCGAATCACTGCTCTTCTGCAGCTTGTCGGTGATCGCGCTCACCGTCGAGTTGAGCTGGTCGTCGCTGACGTTCAGCGGCGGACCCTGCAACCAGTCGCGCACCTTGTGCACGCCGTCGACCGCCCGGTCGCCGAGATCGGAGGACTGATCGACGATGGAGGGGGCGATCAGAGCGATGACACCGGCGATGATGCCCAGACACACGACCATGACCGTGAACACCGCGACCGCGGGCCGAACACCGTGGCCGCGCAACCACCGCACCGGCGGCCACAGCACCGTGCACAGCACCAGCGACAACAGCACCGGCAGAACGCCGACCCACAGCTTGCCGAGCACGAACCAACCGAGCGCCAGACCCAGGGCGATGACGATGACCCACAGGCTCACTCGCGACCAGGACCGCAGCCCCGACAGCAGCACCTGGTTGCGCGTGGGGTACTCCGACTTCGCCTCGCGCCCGTCCTCGTGTCCGTCGTCGTGCGTGGCGGCCGAGTCCGCATCAGTCGTCATGGGTCGATCGTCACATACTCCGGCACCGATACCACGGATCCTCGCGCAGCCGACTCACAGAATTCGACTGCCCCGCCGACGCGGTTCAGCGGAAGCCGAGAAGGGCCTTCACTTCGAGGAATTCCTCGAAGCCGTAATCGCCCCACTCACGACCGTTGCCGCTGCGCTTGTACCCACCGAAGGGAGCGTCGGCGGCCAGCGGCGCACCGTTGAGTGCCACCGAACCCGCGCGTACGGCCGAGGCGACCTCGCGCACCGCGTCCTCGTCCACACCACTGATGTAGGCAGCCAGCCCGTATTCGGTGTCGTTGGCGATCGCGATGGCCTCGTCGAGGGTCTCATAGGTGATGATCACCAGCACGGGACCGAAGATCTCGTTGCGCGCAATGTCCATGTCATTGGTGACGTCAGCGAAAACCGTTGGGCGAACGTAATATCCGACCGGAAGATCATCCGGTCGGCCGGGGCCGCCGGCAACCACCGTCGCACCCTCGTCGATGCCGCGCGCGATCAAGGTCTGGATCCGGTCGAACTGCCGCTCGGACACCACGGGCCCCAGCATCGCATTCCCACCGGGGTCGCCGACGGTGATCGTCGGCGTCACCTCGCGCACCACATCGAGCACCTCGTCGATCCGGGCGGCGGGGACCAGCATGCGACTGGGCGCATTGCAGGACTGACCCGAGTTGACCATCATCGACCGCACGCCGGCGGCGACGTTGTCGCGCAGCGCCTCGTCGTCGAGGATCACGTTCGGGCTCTTGCCGCCGAGTTCCTGGGTGACCCGCTTGACGGTCGGCGCGGCGGCCATGGCGATGTCGACACCGGCGCGGGTGCTGCCGGTGAACGAGACCATGTCGATGTCCGGATGCGCGGAGATCGCCGTTCCCACACCGGGTCCATCTCCGTTGACGAGGTTGAACACGCCCGCGGGAACCCCGGCCGCATCCATGATCTCGGCCACGATCGCCGCGCTGAACGGGGATACCTCCGAGGGTTTGAGCACCATCGTGCAGCCGGTCGCCAACGCCGGGGCGACCTTGCACATCACCTGGTTGAGCGGCCAGTTCCACGGAGTGATGAAGCCGCACACACCGATCGGCTCCTTGACCACCCGGGTGGTGCCCCGGTCGTCGGTGAAGTCATAGGAGGCCAGCGAATGCGCTGCGGTGACGAGATGACCCAGCCCGATCGGCACCTGCACCCGCTGTGAGAGCTTGCCGGGTGCACCCATCTCCTCGGTCACCGCTGCGGCGAGATCGTCGGAGCGACGCTGATATTCGGCGGCTATCGCATTGAGAAGCTCCACCCGTTCCTCGCGGGAGGTGCGGCCGAAGGTGGCAAAGGCGCGGCGCGCGGCAGCAACCGCCGCATCCACGTCGGCTGCGGTGCCCAGGGCGACCTGCCCGGCCGGCTTCTCCGTCGAGGGGTCGATGACGTCGAGCAGGTTCAGCTCAGCCGGTTCGACCCATTGTCCGTCGATGTAGAAACGAGTGATCTCACGCATGAGTCCGAGACTATTGCGCCCGGGGGCATCCGATACCCGGATTGGCCGGATCGACTCACCTCGTTGGCGACTCGTCGGCCGACACCGGTCGCGAGTCAGTCGCGGCGGTGACGGTGAACGAGTCGTCCGATCGACTCGAGCATCGAGTTCACCGCGGCGATGTCGCCGGATGCGCCGCTCTCGTGCTGGGCGTCCTCATACTGGGTGCCCTCGTGCGGGGTGGGGGTGGAACGGGACGCGGCCACCTGCGCGGCGAGACGCGCCGCGCGCTTACGACCGCGACGCCCCTTCGCTTCGGACTCGAGTGCCTGCACTATCTGCTGTTCGCCGTAGAGCCCCATCATCATCTCGAGTCCCCAGCCGGGAAACTCGGAGAGCGGTAGGTCCTTGCGACGCCAATTCGTAACGCTCATGTAAACAATCATGGCACGAAGGGTGGGTCACATGCACACATAAATGTCCCCTGAGGTGGAACTTTGTCGGTTACGGGCAGCACCCGAGCTTCGCGACATCTGTTGCAGGAGTGGATGCACTGATGTAAGTCGTCCACTCCTCCACCGCGATGGCCGATTCCCGCCAGCGGAAGCCACGGTGCACGTGACATCGTGGGGTCATGTCCGAGTCCGATCCGATCGAGACAACCGAGCACATCACCGGAGCTCTCGACCATGCAGCGTGCTATCGCGCCGTCGATGCGCGTGACCGCCGCTTCGACGGACAGTTCTTCACGGCCGTGCGCACCACCGGCATCTACTGCCGGCCGTCGTGTCCGGCGCGTACCCCGAAACCTGCCAATGTCGAGTTCTTCACCACCGCGGCCGCCGCACAGGAACGTGGCTACCGCGCATGCCGCCGGTGTCTGCCCGACGAAGTACCGGGGTCGCCGCGTTGGAATCTCACCGACGACCTCACCGGGCGCGCCATGCGGCTGATCGGTGACGGGGTGGTCGAGCGTGGTGGCGTGAACGGACTTGCCGCCGCACTCGGGTACTCCCCGCGCCACCTCAACCGGGTGCTCACCGCCGAGCTCGGTGCCGGGCCGCTCGCACTGGCCCGTGCACGGCGCGCCACCGATGCCCGCATCTTGATCCAGCGGACGTCGATGCCGATGTCGCAGGTGGCCTTCGCCGCGGGATTCGCCTCGATTCGCCAGTTCAACGACACCGTCCGCGCGGTGTTCGACCAGTCGCCGAGCGAACTGCGCGCCCGCGGAGTGCGGGCATCCGCCGATCCCGATGGTGCTGCCGGAGCCGGAGGTGCGCTGACCCTCACGCTGGCACTTCGCGAACCCTATTGCGTCGACTGGATGACGGGCTTTCTCGCCGGTCACGCCGCGCCCGGCATCGAGACGATGCATGGTGAGGAGTACCAGCGGACCCTGGACCTCCCGCACGGTGCCGCGCTGGCGTCGGTGCGGCTGACGCAGCCACCCGAGCGGCCGGCGGCGCGGGTTCGGCTGTGGAATGTGGACATGCGCGACGTGGGCGTCGCGGTGACCCGGCTGCGTCGGCTGCTCGACGCCGACGCCGATGCCGCCGCCTCCGACGCCGCACTCAGCGCCGACCCGACGTTGGCGCCGTTGGTGCGACGGTCACCGGGACTGCGCGTGCCGGGAGCCGTCGACGGCTGGGAGATGCTCGCGCGCACCATCATCGGACAGCAGGTGTCGCTGGCAGCAGCACGGACACACACCGCCACGCTGGTGTCGGCTCTGGGTCGACGGGTGCAGGCCGACCTGTCCACCGATGCGCCCGGGTTCGTGTTCCCGACTCCCGAGCTGGTCGCCGAGCGGGGACACGAAGTACTGCGCGGACCCCGAGCACGCACGCGCACCCTCGTCACCGTGGCCAGAGCGGTCGCCGAGGGGCAGATCGAACTGCATCCGGGTGTCGAGTCGGCGCGGTTGCAGCACGCGCTGCAGGCGATGCCCGGCATCGGGCCATGGACGGCCGGATATGTCGTCATGCGCGTACTCGGCGACCCCGACGTACTGCTGAGCGGTGATCTGGTGATCCGCCGCAGCGCTGCATCACTGGGCCTCACGCTGCCCGGTCCCGGTCGCGGCCCGGCCGGGAGGGCCTGCGCCGAAGGACCGTCAGTCGAACGGACGTCTCAGTGGTCCCCGTGGCGCTCGTACGCGTCCATACATCTGTGGCGCCATCACTTGCTCGCCACCACCGGCGCCGCGGGGTGCGATCCGACCCGTCCGCCGGCCACCGACCGCACCGCGGTACCCGCGACACGTCGCGGCCGCCTCACCTCAGGGAGCATCGCATGACACTGACCGCCGACCCCCACGAAGATCACACCCGCGCGGACGATGGCCGCGAGTGCGACCGCGGCACCGACGCACGATCACCCCGCGCTGCCGCGCCGGCTCGCACGGCCACCGTCGACACCCCCGACGGCCCCTTCACGGTGGTGTCATTCGACGGCGCCGTGCTGGCCTCGGGATGGGTCGCCGACCCGGAACACCTGCGCAGGCTGATCGCCCCACAGATCAGACCGGCGCAGCTGGTCGAGGACCGGCAGCTGGGCACCATCACCGACGCGGTGGCGCGCTTCTACGACGGCGATGCCTCCGCACTCGAGGAGGTACCGGTCCGCCAGCGCGGCGGCCCGTTCATCGAACACGCGTGGGCGACGCTGCGGTCGGTGCCGGCCGGCGAGACGGTCACCTATTCGCAGTTCGCCGAACTCGCAGGCCGTCCCGCGGCCATCCGGGCGGCGGCGAGTGCCTGCGCCCGCAACGCGGCCGCCCTGTTCGTACCGTGTCATCGGGTGTTGCGGATCGACGGCGCGCTCGGCGGATTCCGCTATGGACTCGAGGTGAAGAAGTCACTCATCGACCGTGAGAGTGCGTCGGCTGCGCATGATGATCGCCCATGATCTCGTGCAGGATCCGGTGGACGATGGCGTCGGGTCGAAGGCGATAACGCACCTCGCGGCCTGACTTGTCGCCGTCGATCCAGCCCTCGTCGCGCAGTGCGCGTAACGACTGCGAGGCGGTGTTGGGACTGATACCGGCCAGCTGCGCGAGGTCGTTGACCGTGCTGTCGGGCCGGTGGTGCATCCCGACGATCAGTCGCAGCCGCGTCGGGTCGGAGAGCAGCGTGAATCTGCGCGACCAGGCGTCGGGGTCGAGCTTCTCCTCATCATCTGGTGGCACAGGTACCGACATCCTGATGATTATGCCCGGCCCTGCCGACATCGGGAGGTGTCCACAGCCCGTCCCGGCGAGGCACCGGCGTTTGTCGGACCCGGCGGGCACGATGACGCACATGTCAGCGTCAACAGCCTTCGCCGCCGTCCTGCTGCTGGCCGTCGGACTCGCCGCAGGTGTCGCCATCGGGTGGCTCATCCGCGCGGGTCGCGATGCCGCGTCCGTCGCCGGTGCCCGCGCCGAACTCGCCGCGGTGCGTGAGTCCCACGAGTTGCTGCTCACGTCGGTGGCGGCGGCCAGCGAGGATGCCGCCCGCCGCCAGTCCGGCGCCATCGGCACCCAGGTGTCCCAGATCGTCGGGCCGTTGCGTGAGACCCTCGACGCGCTCGGCGACCAGTTGCACCGCACCGAGCTCGACCGGCGCAGCGCCTACACCGGCCTCACCGAACAGGTCGGCGAGATGCGTCTGGCCTCGGCCCGACTGGGTACCCAGACCCATCGCCTCGCCTCCGCGCTGCGGACGCCGCATGTGCGTGGCCGCTGGGGAGAGATGCACCTGCGGCGGGTGGTGGAGCTGTCCGGTCTCACCGAACACTGCGACTTCGACCTGCAGACAAGCGGCTCGTCGGAGCACTCCGGAGGCGTTCGCCCGGACATGGTGGTGCACCTCACCGGCGGCCGCTCGGTGATCGTCGACGCAAAGGTGCCACTCACCTCCTATCTGGAGGCGGTGGAATACGAGGGTGATGGCACTCCGCAGGACTCCCTGCTGCGTGAGCATGCGCGGGCTCTGCGGGCGCATGTGACCGCCCTGTCGGCGAAGAAGTACTGGGCGGCGTTCGACCCGTCGCCCGAGCTGGTGGTGCTGTTCATCCCGGCCGACCCGATCCTCGAGGCCGCCTTGCGCTACGACAGCGACCTGCTCGAGTACGCGTTCGCCCGCAACGTGGTGGTGGCGACGCCCACGAGTCTGGTCGCGCTGCTGCGCACGGTCGCGGTGACGTGGCGCCACGACGCGCTGACCCGTGACGCGGCGACGATCCTCGCCCTCGGACGCGAACTGCACCACCGGATCGGCACGGTGTGCGGTCACCTCGACAAGTTGGGAACGTCGTTGAACCGCTCGGTCGACTCCTTCAACAGTGCGATCGGCGCGATGGAGAGTCGGGTGGCGGTGACCGCCCGCAAACTCGGCGAGATGGAGAGCCTCGCCGGCGGCACCGACGACGCGCCTCCCGAGCTCGTCCCGGTGGACCAGCACGCCCGGGAGGTGAGCACAACACGCCTGGGCAACGCCGTCTGACCGGCTCGCCGAGGCCTTGATGCCTGATTCTCAGCTGCAGCCGGTACCGTCTAGGCGTGCTGTCAGGCAAGTTGGCGGGCGCCGCCGTGCGCGACGATCAGCAATCAGTGCTGCCCGGAGTCCGTGGTGTCCCGTGGTGGGGCGCGATGGTGATCGCGCTCGCGCTGACGGCCATCGGCGCTGCCATCAGCTCAGCCGACGGCGGGCTGGGCCGCTGGTTCAAGATCTTCTACGTGCTGGGATGCGTCCTCGCTGTGCTCGCAGTCCGCCGGCGCGCTCTTTTCACCGCTGCCATCCAGCCCCCGCTGGTGCTGTTCGCCGTCGCACTGGTCACCGAATACTCGGTGCAGTCGGGCAGCAGCGAAGGCCTCAAGGGGCTGGTGATCAACGTGCTGCTACCCATCGCCAAGCTCTTCCCGCTGATGGCGTGGACGTTCGTGGTGGTGCTGGCCTTGGCCGGGGGCCGCTGGTATCTCACCCGCACCCCGTCGACCGAGAGTCCGCAGAAGCCCAACCCGCAGCGCTCGGCGACGAAACGGCCGCGGCAGAGCGGTCGCGGCGAGTCCGGCCGATCATCGGCACGGAACTCGAGCCGAACCGCCCGAACCACCCGGTCCGGCGACGACGCGACCTCCGCCGACCGTCCCCGCGCCGCCACCCGCCAGTCGGCAGGCGAAGCCGCGCGCGGCCGACGCACCTCCCGTGACCGCGCCCCGCGCAGCTCCGGCACCGAGTCCACACACCGCGAACCATCGTCCACACACCGCGAACCGTCACCACATCGAGAGACGTCTCACCGCGACGCCGCCCCACGACGCGAACCGGCAGGCCGACGCGAGCCCGGTCAGCGAGATGCCGCGACCGGTGCCGCCGAACGCGGACCGCGCCGCCCGGTCACCGAACAACCGGTGCGCGCGACCGCGCGTGCCGACGCATCCGCGCAGACCTCGGCTCGACGCACACAGGCTGCCAACACACGGGCTGCGAACACCCAGGCTGCGAGTACGCAGGCCTGGTCGCATCCCGCCGCTCACCCCGGTTCGGGTGTGCGTTACCGCGACTACTGAGCCCGGTCCCGCGCTGGGCAGCTGCACTCAGAGTCGACCGTCTCAGTGGTCACGGGTCTCAGTGGTCACGGGTCTCGGTGGTCACGGCCGGCAAGCCGCAGCGAGGCCTCCGCTGCTTGCCGCAATTGAAATCCGTACATGGGACCGTGGCTGGCCGCGTGGACCGCCAGCGGATGCAGCTGATGGACCGGCACCCGCTCACGCCAGCCGCGGCGCAGTGCGTGAGTGGCGGTGTACCCCTGCTCGATCTCGTCGAGCAACGGGCAGCCGAAGAGCTCGAGCATCGCCAGGTCGGTCTCGCGGTGCCCGCCGTGAGCGGCCGGGTCGATCATGACCGCACCGCCGGGTGTCCACACCACATTGCCGTTCCACAGGTCCCCGTGGATGCGCGCCGGCGGGTCCGGGTCGTCGAACCGACCATCGGCGATGATCTCGCATACCCGCCGGACGATGTCGTGATCCTGCGCACCGAGATTCCCGCGCCGACGCGCCTTGTCGGCGAAAGGCATGACGCGTTCAGCCGCGTAGAACTCTCCCCAGCGCTCGTGCGTGCGTGAACTCATCGGCTGCGAACCGATGTACACCTGTCCGCTGAAGCCGTCCGGCGGGCTGCCGAAATGCGCGGCACCGGCATCGTGCATGCGGGCCAGCGCGGCACCGAAGGGTCGCGCGGCGGCAGTCGAAGGTCGGGTGGTGTCGAGTTGTTCGAGATCAATGTGGTGTTCCCCACGTCGATGACCTCGACCACCGGCGCGCCGGCCGCACCGAGCCAGCGCAGGCCGGCGGCCTCGGCTGCGAAGAAGTCGACGGGGGCGTCGGCGCGCTCTTTGTGGAACACCATGTGGGTCAGCGATCGGCCGAGCGCAACCGGTCGTCATCCTCGCCGGCAGGGTGGGCAGTCACCGCACCGGCCCGCGCCAGGTGGTCGAACTGGCGGTTGGCCAGACGCATCGCGACCTCGTAGGGGAATGCGAATTTGCGCGCCCACCAGTAGCCGAAGCGCACGTCGAAGGATGTGTAGACCAGGAACCGGTTACGCCGCACCCCGTCGAGGATCGCCTCGGCAGCACGTTCCGGGGATACCGCGACACGCTGGAATCGATGCACCGCCGAACGTACCGACTCGTCGGATATGTCGACGCCGGCGATCTGAACGGTGTCGACCAGCGGTGTGGCGACCGCGCCCGGACACACCAACGACACCCCGATGCGGTGTTTGCGCAGGTCGAAGCGCAACACCTCGGACACCCCGCGCAGACCGAACTTGCTCGCGCTGTAGGCGGCGTGCCAGGGAAACGCGAGCAGCCCGGCCGCCGACGAGACGTTCACGAGGTGACCGCCCTGGCCTCGCCGGATCATCGGTGGGACAAAGCACTCGATGACGTGGATCGGCCCCATCAGGTTGACCTCGACCAGCGACCGCCACTGCTGGTGTTCGAGGGTGTCGACCGTGCCCCAGGCAGAGATACCCGCGACGTTCATCACCACGTCCATCACACCCACCTCCGCCTCGACCCCGGCGGCGAATCGGCGCACCCAGTCGTAGTCGGAGATGTCACCGGCCTGGTGGAAGACGACCGTGCCGCCCGATGCGGTGATCTCGGCGACAGTCGCGTCGAGCCCTTCGGCGCCGAGATCGGTGAGCACGAGTTCGGCCCCCTCGGCGGCCGCCGCCACCGCCGTAGCGCGGCCGATCCCGCTGGCCGCACCGGTGATCAGGACACGGCGGTCTCGCAACGATCGCACCGGAGGCTTCATGTACACCAGGTCGACGAGGCTCATGGATTCAGCCTAGGTGCCCAGCACGGGTGCAGCCGCCGTATCGGCGATCACATCGGCAGCTTGCCGCCGAACACTGCGTAGATCACCGAGAGCATCGAGGTGAGGACCTGCGAGCTCACATCCTGGCCCTGACCGGCAAGCAGATTGCGGAAGTCGGTGGGAGTCTTCACCTTCGACAGTGCGGTGAGGAACGGTCCGATGGCCTCGAGTCCCGACAGGTCGACGGGCTTGTCGCCGTTGCCGTTGATCGGGGTCGAGGGGCCCGACGGCGCCAGCGGGAGGCTCGGCGTGCCCACGCCGGCCGAGGCCGGGGTGAGGTACGACATGATGCCGCCCGTGATCGCCGCAGCGTATTTCACCTGCCCTTCGGTGCCCGACAATGCCTTGGCCTCGTCAGGATTCGACAGGTTGCCCATCTCGATGAACACATCGGGCACGGTCGTGAGGTTGACCGCAGCGATGTCGGAGCGGGTCTGCAGACCGTTGGTGACGCCGGCGTAGTTGGCCGGGGTGAAGCCGGCCTTGACGAAGGAGTCGCGCATCGCGGTCGCCGCCCGCAACCCCCCGTTGGACTGCGCCGTGTTCGCTGCCGCATTCGGCAGCGGCAGCTGCGGGACGATGATGTGGAAACCCTTGTCCTTGGTGTCGGCGGTGGTCGAGGTGGAGTCGGCGTGGATGTTCACCGCCACGTCGGCCTTCGACTCCGATGCCGCCTTCGCGCGCTCGTCGACGCAACCGCCCCATCCGGTGTCGTCGGGTCGGCTCAGCACCACCTTGGCTCCCTGGGACTCCAGCCCGGCCTTGACCAGCGTCACCACATCCCAGTTGATGGTGTGCTCGGGCACGCCGGTGACCGCGGTCGCGCCGGTGGTCTGGCACGGCTTGGTACCCCCGCGTCCGTCGGGAACCTGCTTGTCGAGATCGTGTCCCGCGCCCGAACCCTGGTGGCCGGGATCCAAGAACACCGTCTTACCGGCCAGCGTGGTGCCCGTGGCCGGAGTGGTCGCCACCGGCGCGGGTGTGTGCGGCGCGGGTGCCGGTGCGGTCACGGGTGCGGGCGACGACGGCGCCGCGAATGCCGTGGCCGGTGCCACCAGACCGCCGGCCACGAGTGTCGCGACAGCTCCGACGACGACACGTCCACTCGCGATCCGGCCGTGTGTACGGCTGCGCCTGGGCCCGCTGGCAGTTGGTACCGACATGCTCGCTCATCACCTCGACAACTCGTCCGGGTCTCGACACGCGAGAGTCCGGTTCGCACGGATCATTCACTCTCAATGGCAACATTGGTCACTTTAGCCACAGAAGTCACAGTGAACCAGGGACTGGGCGACTTGTGAAATCCGTCGACCGAATCGTTGCCGTTCTGCGACCGACGCCGATCAGATGAGGTACCGGGTGATCGGCAGCATGATGCGCTCTGCAGCGTCGGAGAGATCCGAGCCGTCCGAAACGCCGGGGGCATCCGGGGTCGCGGTGCGCCGCAGCGCGGCCATCGCCGCCTGCGCCTGATCGGAGTCCACGTCGACACCGATAACCACCAGCGCGCTCGACGGCTGCTCGTCGTGTCGCCACCTGCGTTCGCGCATACGGACATGTCCACCGACCGAGTGGACCTCGTAACCCCCGCGGTGCGCGGGCAGGTCGAACCACACCACACCCTTCACTCGGAACACACCCACCGGCGGTTCACGCAGGAAGTCGGCAAGCGCACGGGGATCGAGCGGATCGGTGGACGAGAACTCGACCGAGGTGAAGCCCTCGTGGAGATGATGGTGACCGGCATGGTCGCAGTCGAGGTCGGCGAGCAGTTCATCGAAGCCGAGCTGACGCGGTCCGTCGTCGGCGCGAGCGGTCGCAGCGTCGAGGATGAGGTCGGGATCGACAACCGCGTCGCGGGTGCACAGGATCGTGGCCTGCCGATTGACCTCACGAATCGCGGCGGTGAGCTGGGTGCGACGCGATTCGTCCACCAGATCGCTCTTGTTGACCAGCACCAGGTCACCGAGTGCCACATGAGTGCGCAGCACCCGCGCCGCGCGCACGACCGACGTGATCGCCCCGTCCGGACCGGGGACCTGCGGGACCTGCGGGTCTGCGACTCGCCCGGCCGACTCTGCCCACCCGCCCCGGTTGTCGCCGTCGAATGCGGCATGGCGGGCGTCGACCACGTAGACGAGACCGCCGTAGGCCACGTGCGGATCGGCGGCGGTGACCACCATCGAGATCAGCGTGCCCGGCTCGGCGAGTCCACTGGCCTCGATGATCACGGCGTCGAGGCCCGCTGATGGTCGCGCGAGGCGCGCGAGGGTGTCATGCAACTCGTCGGGACCCACCGAGCAGCAGATGCAGCCGTTGCTCAAGGTCATCTGTGCACCGACCTGCCCGGAGACCAGCAGCGCGTCGACGTTGATGGACCCGAAGTCGTTGACCACCACACCGATTCGTCGACCGTTGGCATGGCGCAGCAGATGATTGAGCAGTGTGGTCTTTCCCGCGCCGAGGAAGCCCGCGATCACCACCACCGGAACCGCGTGCCTGCCGCCCGCTGCTCGACCGCTCACCGAACGCGACCTCCGGAAGTCTCACGATCGCACGGTGCCTGCTGAATTTCCCGGGCCGGTTGATATTCCGGGACCGGTTGGAATTCCAGGGCCCCGTGACATTCCGGGCCCTTGCGATATTCCGGGCCCTTACGATGTTCCAGAGAGCCTTGACATTTCGGACACACCACGTCGAGCTGGCGGCCACGGTCGTCGACAATGTCGGCAACCGCGTCGGTCGGCGCGCCGCAGCGGCTGCACTCTCCCACCGTTTCGGGATTGTCAGAGAACGTGAGCGACATTCGCTTGTCGAAGACAAACATCGATCCCCGCCAGTGGCCGTCGTCGCCGAATGTCTCGCCGTAGCGGACAATTCCTCCGTCGAGCTGGTAAACCTCCTCAAAACCACGTCGGCGCATCAGCGCGGTGAGAACCTCACAACGCACGCCGCCGGTGCAGTAGGTCACCACAGGCTTGTCTTTGAGGTGGTCATAATCACCTCGATCGAGCAGTGTGACGAAATCACGCGTGCTGCGTGCAGGAGTGATCACCGCATTGTCGAAATGGCCGATCCTTCCCTCGATCTCGTTGCGGCCGTCGAACATCACCACGTCGGCGCGTGAATCGATGAGTGCGTGCAGTTCATGTGGGGAAAGACGAATTCCGCCGTCGACGACGCCATTTTCGTCGACGGCGACTTCCCCGGGAACTCCGAACGTCACGATTTCAGGGCGGACCCGGACACTGAGGCGGGGAAAGTCCTCTGCCGATCCCGCCGACCATTTGATGTCGGCGTCGGCGAACCCGGCATAGCCTTTCGTCGCACGCACGTACCGCCTGAGCTGCGACAGCTCTCCCCCAACCGTCACATTGATCCCGTGGGGCGAGACGATGATGCGTCCGCGCAGATCCAGTGATTCGCACAGGGCGAGCTGCCACACGCGGATGGCCTCGGGATCGGGTAACGGTCGGAAAACGTAGAACAGTACGACTTTGGAAATCCCCACCCGTCAAGAGTAGGCATTGCCACGCCCGGGTAGGCGCACGTGGGTGCAGTGGCGGCAGCGGCGATAGACTCACGCACCGATGAATCCCCACCAGCACGGCCCCGAGTCCGCCGGAGGCGAGGGCAACCGGCGCGATGAGCAGGCGGTGGCCGGCGGCACCAGCCAGCCCCATCCGCCCGCGTACACCCCGCCGGGCCACTCATATCCGATGCCGTGGAACCCCGAACAGGGCATTCCTCAGACCACCTACGCTGACCGGACGTATCCGGGCAGTTCGTATGCGGGCGCGAGCTTCCCCGAGACCGCGTGGCAACTGGTCGCCGTCCCTCCCGCGAGAACCAGCGGAAAGGCGATCGCCGCATTGGTGACAGGGATCCTGAGCATCCTGATCTGTCCTCCGGTAGGAATCGCCGCAGTCTTTCTCGGAAACTCCGCTGTTGACGAGATCGACATAAACGGTGGAATTACGCGGGGACGGGGACTCGCCCAGGCTGGTCGTATTCTGGGCTGGATTTCCGTCCTGTTCATCATCGCCATGTTGATACTGTTGATCGTTATCTTCGCCGTCGGAGATTTTTGATACCCGAATCGATTCACCGCATATCTTCGCGTCGTACGAATGAGCGACAATCACGTGTTTCGCGAAGTCCTTGGGTACGATTCGAGGCAGAACGACGACAATTGCATCCCATTGCTCCGGACCCGGCACTCGAGGATGAGCGGACCGCGAAAAAATGTGCACCCCCCAGCCCGGGTTCACACACAGTCGGTGACAACGATTCACCGGACAACGATTCACCGGAGCAGTAACCGAGAGGACAACCAGTGGCGAAGAAGCAAATTGTGCAGTTCATCGACGATCTCGACGGTCGGGTTCTCGACGAGTCGGAGACCGTTCGCTGGTCGCTTGACGGCAAGAACTACGAGTTCGACACCTCGCCCAAGCATGCGCAGCAGTTTCGCGACACGCTGTCCAAGTACATCGACGCCTCCCGCAGCGCCAACAGCGGGCGCTCGCGCCGTGGATCAGGTTCTGCCAAGACCTCGTCTGCGCGCTCGAAGGAGCGCACCCACACCATCCGCGAGTGGGCGATCGAGAACGGCTACGAGGTGAGTACCCGCGGCCGGATCCCCACGAGCATCATCGAGGCCTACGACGAGGAGCACTGACCTCACCGTCGAACACTGACCTCACTGTCGAACACTGACCCGCTGTCGTCTTTGCGGGGATTGTCGCGATGGCGAGTTCCGCAGAACGGGCAGACCTCCTGCGACAGAACGGAAATGATCGCCTCAACTCCGCGCCCATTCCACAGTGATAGGAACACAAGCACACTCAGCGGCAGGGTCCACGATCGGCCGACCCCGCGGCATCGCCCGCGGAGTCGTCGAAGGGAATGAGGCGGCGCGATGGCAGAGGCAGGCACCGGCACTAACACGCCGTCAGACGAACCACCGAGCGGTGAGAGCGGCAGCGGCACAGCAGACTCCGAGAGCTCGCCAGACTCGGGCAACTCGACAAATTCGGGCAATTCGACAGCGAGCGAGCACTCGACAAGGAAGCTGAAGAACAAAGACGAGATCAAGCAGGCCCTCTACGACCAGTACTTCTTTCGGCGCCTGTGGTGGACCTGCGTGGGTATCGTGCTCATCGGCCTCGGCTCGGCAGTGCTGCGGGTGGGCCAGGTCGGCGTCGATCCGTACACGGCGGCCAATATCGGCATCAGCAACACCATCGGGATCAGCCTCGGCAGTTATCAGCTGATCAGCAATTTCGTGTTGTTCATCCCGATGATCCTGTGGGGCCGCCAATACATCGGCGTCGGCACCGTCATCAACATGGTCATGGTGGGCTATTTGGTGCAGTGGTTCTTCCAGCTGCTCGACCCGATCTCGTGGGACCACCCGACCGGCGCGGAGAAGACGCTGCTCTTCTGCTGCGGCATCCTGATCTTCGACTACGGGTGCTCGCTGTACATGACGTCACATCTGGGCAATTCACCCTACGATGCGGTGGCGCCGATCATCGTCGACCACACAGGCGCGAAATACCGTGTGGTCCGCGTGATTCAGGCCTACTCGTCGATCCGCAATACCGCGGGTTCGATCGGTGTCGTCGCGGCCTCCATCGTCGAGCGCGACGATGACGGAAAGATCAAAGTGACCGAGGCCGATGGCGGCGACATCGGCGAGGCGAGTGTCGGCGGTTCGCTGATCGGCATGCTGATCGGCATCCTCGGTGGCCCCCTGGGCATGCTGCTCGGATTCGGCCTCGGCGCTCTCGGCGGCGCGCTGGTCGACGCCGATCACGCCGACGACGCCGACGACGCGGTCACCGAGTTCTCCCGCCTCGTACCGCCCGGACACACACAACGCGATCCTGGCCCAGACCGAGGAAGCCGACACCACCGCACTCGACGCCTTCGTGCAGAAGCTCGGCGGTTCCATCAGCCGTCGCCCGCTCGACGATGTCCTCTCGGAGGTGGAGGCCAACCAGGACGCCGCAGATGAGGCAGCCAAGGCTGCTCGCAAGACCCTGCGCGAACAGCGCAAGGCCGAGAAGAAGGAAAAGCGCGAGGATCGTGTCGCAAACCTGAAGTCGAAGTTCGCCGGCTCCAAGAGCTGACGGCTCAGGCCAGATCCACCGATTCGGCCCGCTTCCACACCCGGAAGCGGGCCGAATCGTGTCCGGGCCGGGCTCGAGTGCGTGCCCGATGCGACAAAAGGTAACAAGCCACAAAACGTGACAAGCCAGAAAAGGTAACGATTCGGTACGCGCCCGGACAACGCCGCACCTACCGTTGGCGCGTCGTCGATACTCACTTCCGTGAGGCGAAGCAGACCGATTCTGGTGCTCTCGATCCTAGTGGCGGCTGTGGCTCAGCTCGTCGCCGCCCCGGCGATGTCGGATGGGGCGACCCCCGCGTGGCGGTACACGATGGTGGCGTTCAGCAACGCCAGCGACAGGGACATGGATGTCTACCAGTCCGGCGACGCCACCCATTTCGACGTCCTGCGCCTCAACGCCTATCGTCCGCCCACCGGACGTGTGCGCGATCCCAGCATCTTCCGCAACTCCGACGGCCTGTATTACCTCACCTACACCACGGCCGACGGGGCGAACATCGGTTTCGCGCGCAGCCCTGACCGGCGCACGTGGACGTTCCTGCAGAACTACCCGGTCCCCTTCTGCTGCGCCTTCCTGCCCGGCACCGGCGACGGTAAGGGGATCGGCTCGGTCGACATCCGCGGCTTCGGTTCTGCCGGGTCCTCCGACGGTCCGTCGCTGTCACCGTTCACCACCAAAGCGTGGGCGCCCGAATGGTTCGTCGACAATGGTCGCGTCAACGTGATTTTGTCGATGTCGACCGGCGGCGGCTTCGTGCCCTACCTGATGACGGCCCTGGATCCGTCACTGCGCCTGTGGAGTCTGCCCGTTCCGCTCGCGGGCATCGGTGCCGACCACATCGACACCACGGTCGTGAAGGTCGGTGGCACCTATCACGCCTTCACCAAGAACGAGACGAGGAAGGTCGTCGAACATGCGGTGTCGAACTCGCTGGGCGGCCCCTACCGGTTCGTGACGCCCGGACCGTGGGGGACCTACGTCGAGGGGCCGGCAGTGACACAACTTCCCAGCGGTGCCTGGCGGATCTATCTCGATGCCTATACCCGCGGACAGTACCTGTACTCCGACAGCACCGACGGGATGAACACCTGGTCGACACCGACTGTGCTGCCCGGCCTTTCGGGAACCGTCCGGCATGTGGGCGTCATGCGCGAGCCGGCCTGAGCGCTCGTCACACAACGCTCACCACTGGCTCACCTACCCGCGGGGCCGCTCACCTACCCGCCGGCGGTGAACCGAGCGAGATCATCGCACCGTTCGGATCCTGCAGCGTGGCCAGCGTGCCGTAGGGCGTATCGGTCGCCCCCATCATCACGGTCCCGCCGAGCTTCTCGGCAGTCTCCACGGTCGCGGCCACCTCTTCGACGGTGACGTAGATCTGCCAGAACGATGGCATCGCAGGCGGAAAGATGTTGGTGGCGTCCATGATTCCCGCATACGCCATATCGCCGAAGAACACCTGCGCATAGCGCAGCGGATTGCCGGGTTCGACCACTTCGGCTGCAGAGTTGTCGATGATCGTCTCCACCCGGGCGCCGACCACCTCCGGGTAGAACACCAGCGAGCGCGGGTAATCCTGGCTCGCACACTCGAACCAGTAGGGTGCGCCCGGCACTCCCCAATCGGCAAACCCCTTGTGCTTGTTGGGCTTCCAGAATCCGATGACCGCACCGGCGGCATCGATCGCCACCGCCATCGTGCCCTCGTCGCCGACATCCATCGGCGGGACCATCACGGTCCCACCTGCAGCCTTGACCAGTTCGAGGGTTTCATCCGGATCGGCCGTGTGCAGATACGACGACCAGACGCTGGGTGCCGAATCGTCGGCGGCCGACATCAGTCCCGCGATGCGTTTGCCGTTGAGCGTGAAGTTGCGGTAACCACCGAGGTCGGGGTTGGGATCTTCGGCTTCCCAGCCGAACAACTGCTGATAGAACGACACTGCGGCGTCCGCGTCACTGGTCATCAGATCGAACCAGATAGGTGCGCCGATGGGGGCGGAGTACTCGGTCATGAGAGGCCCTTCCGGTAGCCGTGCGCGGCCGAGCATCGGGATGAACTCGCGCCTGCTTCCAGCCTTGCCGAAATCGATCGCCGGCGCACGCGTTTATGACGATCGCCCGGCCTGCTCCTCGCCGTCGAGCGTCACCGCACAGATCTCCGCGATCGCCGATGGTGATCCCTGCTCACCGATTTTCGCCGCGATCACGCCGAGAATGATCAACGCCCCGCCGACGAACTGTGCCGCAGTGGGGATCTGGCCGAGCAACGCCGCGGCCCAGACGACCGCGGCGACCACCTCGAGTAGCGCGAACAACGACGCCAGCCGTGCGCCCAGACGCCGAGCGGCGGCGATGCCGGTGAGGTAGGCGGTCGCCGCGGTGATCACACCCAGCACGATCAATACCACCCATGTCGACTCATCGAATCCGGCGAAGTGGACGGACGCCGCCCCGACACTCATCGGGAGCACCCCGACAACACCGAGGATTCCCAGAAGCGCTACGGCGAAGACCATCCCGGCCGTGGCGAGCACCGACGGCGGCAGCGAGTCATCGGTATGAGCGGAGATGATGAAGTAACCCGCAGCACCGACCATCGCCGCGCCCGCCCACAGCGCACCGACAAGATCGACCGAGGTTCGGCCGATCAAGTCGAGTACCAGCACAAGTCCGACCGCACAGATCGCGACTCCGAGGAAAGCCCAGCGCGACGGACGCTGACGGTGCACCGCCCACATCCAGGCGATCACCACCACCGGCGCGGTGTACTCGATGAGCAGCGCCGGGCCCACATCCATCCGCTGGATCGCGGAGAAGTAGCAGAACTGGGCACCAGCGATGCCCAACAGGCCATATGCCGCGATCGTGCGCCCGTGGCCGACGACAATCGACCGCAACGTCGGCACCCGCATCGCCGACCACCCGCCCAGGTCGCGCGCGGCGAACGGCAGCAGTACGAGGCAGCCGACGCCGATGCGGATGGCCACCACGGCACCGGGACTCCACCCGGATGCGAGCAGCGGTGTGGCCAGAGCCCCCGACAGCCCGAAACTCAGGGCCGACACGACGGCGAAGGTGAACCCGACACGGGCCCTGTGCGCCGCATCTCGACCACCCAGCCGGATCGTGTCATGAGTCATCTGCGCCATGGGCGATGACACTAGTGAGCGATTCGGTAAGGTGTCAACATGATTTTCGGTGATGACGTCGACGTGGCACTACAGTCGGCGGTGGCGCTGGTTAACTCCGCGTCATCTCCCGACACCCTGGAGACCGTCGCCGATCTCGACACCTTCTGGACTCGGTTCGGATACACCGGCCGCCATGACCGCGACCGGACCGAACTCGAGCAGGTGCGCGAGATCAGGCCGACGCTGCGGGCACTGCTTCTCGCGGACCGGGACGACTGCGTGGGGCTCGTCAACGATGTCCTGCGCCGTCATCGAGCGCTTCCCCAGCTCGAACGGCACGGCGACACCGACTGGCACCTGCATGCCATCGATGCCGATGCACCGCTGGCCGACCGGATCATGGTCGAGACGGCGATGTCGCTCGTCGACGTGATCCGCGCCGATGAACTCTCGCGCCTGACCATCTGCGATGACGACGACTGCGACGCCATCGTGCTGGATCTCTCGCGCAACCGGTCGCGCCGCTACTGCTCCACAGCGTGCACCAACCGCAATGCCGTCGCCGCATATCGGCGGCGCCAAGCCGGGACCGACCGAAACGGGCCGGCGCAGGTCAGGTAACCGACCGCCGATTCCGGGTCAGGACCGCTCACACATCGTCATTGCCGTGTGCAGCCGCCGAACTGCCTCACGCAGCGAGTCGGGTGAGAGAGTGGCGAAGCTCAGCCGTGCGCACTCGGTGAGGTCGGCGTCAACCGCAAACGCCGATCCCGGAACGAACGCGACACCGTGCGACAACGCGACGCTCAGGAGTTCGTCGGTATCGCAGCCGGGAAGTCGTATCTAACAGAACATGCCGCCGGTCGGGGCGACGTACTCGACGTCGGCGCCGAATGCGTCATCAAGGGCCGACGTCAATGCTGCGGAACGAGTGGCGTATTCGGACGTGACTGTGTCGATGTGGCCTTCGAACCACACATTGTCCGAGAGCAGTTCGGCCACCATTAGTTGATTGAGTGCCGAACCGCAGAGGTCGGCACACTGCTTGAGACGTTCGACAAGGGACACGATCGCCGGGGACGCGTTGAGCCATCCCACCCGCAGTGCCGGCGCGAGCGTCTTCGACGCCGAGCCCAATCGGATGACGCGCTCCCCTGGAATCGGGGTGTGCCCTGAAACCGTGGTGTGCCCTGAAATCGTGGTGTGCACTGTGTCATCGAATCGCAGTCGGCCGTACGGATCGTCGTCGATGATCCAGAAGCCGTACCTCTGCGCGAGATTCGCGAGCGCTTCACGAGTGGCCGCGGTGGAGGTCACGCCCGACGGGTTGTGAAAGTTGCTGACAGTGTGGACGATCCTGGGTCGGACACCGCTCTCGAGTAGTTTCACGAGAGCCGCGATGTTCGTTCCCTCGTTCGTGATCGGGAGAGCCTCGACGTGGGCACGCACGCTCTGAAACGCTTGGAGCGCACCGACGTACACGGGATCGTCGACAACAACGACATCAGCGGGGTCTAGCAGGGATTGGGCGAGCAGCGACAGCGCTTGCTGAGAACCGTGGGTGAGCAGGATTTGCGACGGATCGACAGCCTCGACCCTCGCCACCGCCTCGCGGCAACGTGTCGCGCCGCGACTCGTGGTGTACTGCAGCGCGTCGCTGCTGCCCATGACACGAGCGGCGGCTTCGGCTATCCGGAGGCCGGGTATGAGTTCGGTGGCGGGTAGTCCACCGGCGAGGCTGAGTACGCCGGGCCGCTCGGTGACGGCGAGAAGGTCGCGGATCGCCGATCCGCGCACACCGCGCACGGCGGCCGATTCGGGCGGTGGGGTCGGCAGGGTCATCGGAT
This sequence comes from Gordonia jinhuaensis, assembly GCF_014639795.1. Lineage (GTDB taxonomy): Bacteria > Actinomycetota > Actinomycetes > Mycobacteriales > Mycobacteriaceae > Gordonia_B > Gordonia_B jinhuaensis. The sequence continues at coordinate 31,978 of NZ_BMGC01000037.1, forward strand.
GCGGCATGGGTGCATCACTCCTGTTCTCGGGGCATGAACGTGGAGGTGATGCGGATGGTCACCGAGAAGGCGTGCGCGGGTGAATCGCCCGCACACAGCATAGACACCAGCTCTCACTAGTCGGTACTTATATCTCACTATCTGAGAGATCGATCAGAGTGCGCGTGCAGCCCCGTCAGGCACTGGAATGAAGCCAGAGCACTAATGGAAACGACTATCGTTTACAATAGTCGGCATGAAAGTACGCAACTCGGTGAGATCCCTCAAGAACAAGCCCGGCGCGCAAGTGGTGCGGCGACGCGGCAAAGTGTTCGTGATCAACAAGAAGGAACCGCGTTTCACGGCGCGACAGCGGTGAGGAGACAGCGGTGAGGATCGCCAGCCCAGGCGGTCCTTTCCATCCAGCGAGAGGGCGATCGATGAATCAAGCAGAGCGACGACGTGCGGCACACAGCGGGCAGCGGCCGGGGCCATTCCCCGGGCCAGCCCAAAGTGACGAGGACCGAGTGTTTCATGCGACGGCGAACTACGAGGTGTCGCGCCAGTGGGTCCCCGCGCTACACATCCCGCTCGCCGCCGACGATCCCACCGAGAACCACGCCCTCGCGTTGATCAGAAGCGGCTCGGAGCCGGGGACTTTCACGGTAAGCCACGTTGGTACACGTGGGTAGCCGTGGACGATCCACAGCCCACGCTCAGGCATTGCGTTTATTTCGATTAGTCGGCAAACTGGCTACATGAGCACCACCACCGCACCACGCAGAAAAGGAACGTTCTTCCCTCCGACAGATGCCACCAATCTCGACGCCCTCATGGACCTGTCGAAGTTCCTCGACCACCACGATGAGCCCGCAGCACTCCTCGGCCCCGACGGTGAGAAAATCCCCCTCCCGCTAGAGGTTTACAGCACGCTGACACAGATCGTGGAAGCCATGCGCGCTCACCGTGCGGTCGTGGTCGCTCCGGTCGATCAGAAGCTCTCGACGCAGGAGGCCGCCGACTACCTCGGCATCAGCCGCCCTACGCTCATCAAACTGCTGGAGAGCGGCAAAATCCCCTTCGAGACCGTCGAGGGCAGCCGTCACCGGCGCGTAGAGCTGGGTGACCTGCTCGACTACCAATCGCAGCGGACTGTGGAGCGACGCAAGGCGTTGCAAGCTCTCGTGGACGATGCCGAGGAAAGCGGCCTGTACGACGTGCCTGCCGAGGACTACCGCAACGCCATACGCACTGCTCGCCACGAGATCGCTGAGGAGCGCAAGGAGTAGGAGTAATGGCGGGGTTTCGCGTGGTGCTCGACGCTTGCGTGCTGGTGCCGATCAACAAAGTTGACCTGCTCCTCACGTTCGCCGAGCAACGGGCGTACTTCCCGCTGTGGAGCGACCGGATCATGGACGAGACTGTGCGCGGTATCCACCGAGCGACGAAGGGCCGTGTCTCCGAACAAAGGGCGCGCACGCGAGTCGAGGCCATGAATGACGCCTTCGAGGATGCCTGCGTGGAAGGTTGGGAGCCGCTCGAAGCGGCGATCATCGGGATGCCCGACCCTGATGACCGCCATGTTGTCGCAGCTGCTGTGAGAGGCCACGCGTCAGCAATCGTCACTGACCACTTCCCGAAGGCCGTCCTGGAGCCTCTGGGGCTCCACACACGCAGCTCCGACCGATTCCTCTTGGACCTGCTCCACCGCAACCCGGCACGCGCGGTGGCCTGCGTAGCTCAAACCGCCGACAAGCACGGACACCCACCAGTGACCACCGAGGTGTTCCTCGAAGCCCTCGCCGCCTCTGGCACAAAGGGTTTCGTTCGAGAGATCACGCCCTACTTCGAATCAGGGAGCTGAACACACGAAGACCCCCATGGCCTCATGGGAATCTTCGTGTCGCTGCTTCCGCACAGCACACACCGGTGAGGTGTAATCACCTATCCCACAGCGCATCTCGGTTCGAGCGCGGTGGGTAAGGTCTCAGACCTCAGCGCCGAGCATCGTGATCAGCGCCGCCGTGGGAACACGGACACGTTCGGGGTCCGAGGTGGATCACGGGGAGGCGACCTTCGCAGGCCGTCTCATACCCGTAGGCGCGCGAGACCCCGAGATAGGCGACGGCCTGACCGACGCTGAGGGTCGTTGCCCGCTACGCAATTCGGCAATCGTTGGGGCTGGTGCACGAGTAGGTGACATCTGATCTGGCTTGCCCTGCCGGGCGGCCTGGAAGGATGCCAGCTGTGCCCAAGCCCTATCCCCAGGAGTTCCGCGA
>NZ_BMGC01000038.1 GCF_014639795.1 Gordonia jinhuaensis
CAACGGCTGGAACGACCGCAAACACCCCTTCGTATGGACAAAAACCGCAGACGAAATCCTGAAGAAAGCTCAACCCAAAACGTATTAACGAAACGAGACACTAGGTGATTGGTGTTCAAGAATCGCCTCCAGAGAAGTGAGTCATCAGAGAACTTGGTGCCAGAGAGACCTTTACGGTGTGGGGGTCTTGGGGTGCTTCTTCGTCCCGTACTGCCGTACCGCTTCGAACTCGGCGCGAGTGAGATAGCGCTGGAACGACGAGAACGCAATTGCTGCTGCATAACCGACGAAAATGACCGATCCCAGAAGCACGAGTCCACCTGCCGCCGTCGATCCTGCTGCCGCAGCGCCGCCCGTGCTACCGCCAAACAGTCCAGCCCGGCGTCGTCCGCTCTTTGTCAATCCCTTTGACGAGTATGCATTGATGACCATGGGGTAGCCCATGTCCTTGTCGTGCTTGCTCCGTCGCAGTGATCGGAAGCCGACGATGACGCTGATTGCCAGCACACAGCAACCGATCGTTACGGCCGCGTACCACGCCGAACCATGAAAGCTGGCGGCAATTGATGTAAGCAGCACGATGTCGATCCAGAACATCAGGACGGCGATCAGGGTGTAGAAGCACGCTAGGCCGGTCCGTCGCAACCAGTATCGCGTTCCGCGGCGGTACCAGGTGCGGCCGAGTAGTCGCACCTCGGGAATTGGAGTCCAAGAACAGTCGCCAGGGTCAGTCATCATCAGAAAGTCTTGTGCCAGAAGGGCGTGAGGGCTATGACGGCCCACTGCCCTGCGTCACGAGATCGCGGGGGTGATTCCGGGTTCCATACCGTTGTACGGCAAGGAATTCCGCTCGGCTGACGTATCGTTGCATGGAGAATACCGCCATCATGATCGGCAGCCCGGCGAAGAACACGGCGCCGACGATGGCGACCAGGCCCGCGGCCGCCGAGCCGGCAACGGCCATCGGCCCCATCAGCGTGGCGCCACGCATCATTCGTTTCGACGTGCCCGGCTTCAACGGCCGGGCTCTCGGGTTGTAAAGAATCCGGGGACAGCCCGCTTCCTTCTCCTCCGGAACGCCGTTGAACTGCCGGTAGGCCCACACCAGGCTGCCGATGAAGATAGCGATGCCGACGCCCAGTACGAGGTAGTGCACCCAGGACGTGTAGAGGCTCGCAATTCCGGAGACGACGACGAAGTCCAAATAGACCATGATGGCACCCCACGCAATGAACACGAGGGTCCAGCCCATCCTTCTCGTGAAATACCCGCGGTCTCGTTCGTACCACGACGTGCCCAGGCCCTTCACCTCGGGCAGTGGATACCCATGTGCGTCGAATGCCATGTCAGAACACCGAATGCCAGAGACTTTTGCCGAGGTCGAGCGTGTCGCTGCCCGCCTTGGAAAAGGAGTTGGATGTGCCGTGCATCAGTCCGGCCATCACACCGTGGTTGTGAATGTCGTCTCCCCAATGTTCGTGGAGGGCACTGCTGGCCAAGTTGCCGGTGAACACTCCGGCGGCTCCGATTGCCACGGCTGACGTGACGGCGGCACCCACCCCGGCCTCAATGTGAGCGGCCCCAACGACCATCGTTGCCCCGGCGGCCGTGAGTGCTGCACCGCCCATTCCAGCTGCCGCGGCGGTGTAGTCGTTCGCGCGTGCCGCCGTTGGACTCCAGCCCTTCTCCACATCGTCCTTGACGGCGAACTCGGCGGAAATCGTCGGTGCGGCGACGTCGAGCACCGGCATCCCCTTCATGAAGTCCAGTGCCGCAGGGAGTTTCACCCTCATCCCCTTGACGTCCACGTCGGCCAGCTCACCCAGCGTCATATTGAGTGCCTTCGTCCCGGGGGCTTCCCACTTGCCCGCCTTGGCGTCGGCCAGCTTTCCCTTGAGGTCTTCGAGCCGGGAACCGAGCTCCTTGGTGGTCGCACGTGCGGAATGCACCGCGTCGACATTCGTGCCCTCTTTCACGTACCTGGTGATCTCGGAGTCGAGTGCTTTTTCGGCGCCACTCAGTTGCTTCTTCAGATCCGTGATCTTCCCCGGCATTGACTTGCGGATCTCCGCATTCGCCTCGCCCGGCGCCACGAAGAGCCCACGCAGGTAGCCGGCAAGATCCGTGGCCTGCTGGGGACTCAACGCCTTACTCGGATCGTCGGGAACGATGTCGTCGACGAGCCCCGCCAACGTCTTTCCCGCGACGAGGCGCTCTTCTTCCGCGGCTTGTTTGGTTTTGCTCCAGAAGGCGTTGTACTCGTCCTGGGCTGCTCGGGCCCTCACAGCGACTGCTGCGTTCGGATCGCCGTGGATCACGAGCCCGAGCGGTGTGCCGTCCGCTCCGATCTGGGCGCCGTCAGCCTGGCACGCGTGCGCTTCGTCGTAGAGTGCTCGTTCCAGCGAGTCGAGGGCATTGCCGAGCTGCGAGATCGTGTCGCCTGCAGTCTTGGCCACCGAGCCGATGGCCCCCACGCGAACGGAGTCAGACGTCCACGATTTGCGAAAAGCCTGCGCGGCATCACCACTCCACGAGGCGTCGTCGCCGAGCTTGTCGACATCGTGGGCGAGTTCGGACACGATCCCGTTGAGAAGGCCGGGGACCGCTTGCAGCTGACTTCCCATCTGCTGCAAACCGGCGATATCGCCACCGACCCAACTCACTTGAATCCCTCCACGAGGTCGTCGTAGAGGAAGCGGTTCCGGTTGACCTCTTCGGTGCGGTTGTACGCCTCTCGTGCGTTGTGCAACTTCTTCGAGTGCGACTCGATGCTCGCCACCATCTGGGGATGCAGGAGCGTGAACAAGTCCATCACGGCGGCGACCGTGGCGTTGACGCTTCCGTTGCCGGTACCTGCGGCAGGGGGCGACATCTTCGGTATGAGCGCCTGATAGGCGTCGGCTTGTTGCGCGAAGCGGCTCGACAGCCCGTCCAGGTCACCTAATACGACATGCAGATCACTCATCGACGGTCTCCTCCAGCGCCTTCAATCGTTCCGGGGTCCACACCACGTTGACCAACCCCGGTATGGGGTCGAGAACGACCGGCAGCCCACCGGCAATCTCGAGCATCGCCGGGCCGCGGTAAGCCACCCAGGGCTGTGCGTCTCCGCGCTGATCGACGAGCCCCTGCAGGCTCGAGTACGCAACCACCGCCAGCGATCCTTCGCCCTTCAGGGTCGCCAGTTCGATCTCCACACCGCTGCCGTCGAGTGCCGGATGGGCGGGAACGATCACCACCTCAGGCAATGTGTGACCGATGGTGGTTTCGACATCGGGGGAATCGTAGGGGTGGGCATCATCCGGGGCGTTCGCGTCGTCATCGCTCTGTGTCCTGTAGGCCGCTTCGGCCTCGCGAACATCTGCCCACATGAACCCCCCCTCGGCCCACGACAGAATAGAGGACATGCTGGTCAGGGCTTATCTGGTGTCTGTCGCGCGACCGACACCCCGGTATCCGATCACGACGAGGACGCGACGGAATCCGTCGCATCCTGATCACTGGCCCTCACACCCCTGACCAGTGCGATTTCAGTCCGATGGCATCAGCGTGAGAAAATTCTGTGATTCGTCCTGCGGATCTCGTGGCGATCCCACGTGACTCCGTGGGGATCTCCGTTCAGCAACGGCGCTGTGCGGCACAACCAGGGCATGCGGGCACGTCGGATTTCCCCTGTTTGCCCAGGTCGGGGTGGGTTGATCTGATCTTGACACACCGTGGCTAGGCTGTGCCGTAACGTTTGCTCATATTGTGCGCGTCACGTCTGCCGTGTCGTGCTGTCGAGGAATGACTTATGAACCAGCCTCATCACTTCGCCGGGCACCGGTATCCGGACCCCGTCGGGCTCTACAACCCGGCCAACGAGCACGACAACTGTGGTGTCGCGTTCGTTGTGGACATGCACGGCCGACGCACGCGCGACATCGTCGACAAGGCGATCACCGCACTGCTCAACCTCGAACATCGCGGTGCTGCGGGTGCTGAACCCAACACCGGCGACGGTGCAGGCATCATGATTCAGATCCCCGACCGCTTCCTGCGTGAGGTCGTCGACTTCGAGCTACCCGCCGAGGGCGAGTACGCGACGGGTATCGGCTTCCTGCCGCAGGCTTCGGGGGAGACCGCACTGGCCAGCGAGGCCATCGAGAAGATCGTCGAGGCCGAGGGCCTGACGATGCTCGGATGGCGTGACGTGCCCACCGACGACCGGTCGCTGGGTGCGCTGGCGCGTGACGCCATGCCGACCTTCCGTCAGCTGTTCGTCGGTGGCGCCTCGGGGCTGGAACTCGAACGTCGGGCATTCGTGATCCGCAAGCGTGTGGAACACGAACTCGGTAACAAGGGTCCCGGTCGAGACGGACCGGGCCGCGAGACCGCCTACTTCGCGAGCCTGTCGTCGCGCACCTTCGTCTACAAGGGCATGCTGACGACTCCGCAGCTCCAGGCGTTCTACCTCGACCTTCAGGACGACAGGGTGGAGAGCGCCCTTGGCCTGGTCCACTCGCGCTTCTCCACCAACACCTTCCCGTCGTGGCCGCTGGCTCAGCCCTTCCGTCGGGTCGCGCACAACGGTGAGTTCAACACCGTCACGGGCAATGAGAACTGGATGCGTGCGCGCGAGGCGCTCATCGACACCAGTGTTTTCGGCAAGGGCACCGCCGACAAGATCTTCCCGATCTGCACCGAAGGTGCTTCTGACACTGCGCGTTTCGACGAGACGCTGGAGCTGCTGCACCTCGGCGGCCGCAGTCTGCCGCATGCGGTGCTGATGATGATCCCCGAGGCGTGGGAGCGCCACGAGGGGATGAAACCCTCGCACAGGGCCTTCTACGAGTACCACGCGTCACTGATGGAGGCCTGGGATGGGCCGGCCTCGGTGTGCTTCACCGACGGCTCGGTGGTCGGCGCTGTGCTCGACCGTAACGGCTTGCGCCCCAGCCGGATCTGGGTCACCAAGGACGGTCTGGTGGTGATGGCGTCGGAGGTCGGCGTGCTCGACATCGACCCATCGGACATCGTGGCGAAGCTGCGTCTGCGCCCGGGCCGGATGTTCCTGGTGGACACCGAGCAGGGCCGCATCGTCGACGACAACGAGATCAAGGACGAACTCGCCGCCGAGCACCCGTACGCGGAGTGGCTCGAGTCGGGGATGATGCGCCTGGAGGATCTGCCCGACCGTCCGCACGAGAACATGCCGCACCATCGGGTTCTGTTGCGTCAGCAGGTGTTCGGCTACACCCACGAAGACCTCAAGATGCTCATCACGCCGATGGCCGCCACCGGCGCTGAGTCGATCGGCTCGATGGGCACCGACACACCGATCGCGGTGCTCTCCGCGCGTTCGCGGATGCTCTTCGACTACTTCCAGCAGATGTTCGCCCAGGTGACCAACCCGCCGCTGGATGCGATCCGCGAGGAGATCGTCACCAGCCTGCGGGTGGTGATCGGCAAGGAAGGTGACCTGCTCGACTCCACCGAGTCGTCATGTCGCCAGATCGTGCTCCCCACACCGATTCTCGACAACGATTCGCTGGCCAAGCTCGAGCGGATCAACGACGACGGCGAGCACCCGGACTACCGCAGCGCCAAGATCTACGGGCTCTACCCGGTTGCCGAGGGCGGCGCCGGACTGCGCAAGGCGCTCGATGATGTGCGGGCCCAGGTCTCGGCGGCCATCGCCGACGGCGTCCGCCTGATCGTGCTGAGCGACCGCGAGTCCGACGAGGTCCTCGCGCCCATCCCGTCGCTGCTGCTCACCGCCGCGGTGCATCACCACCTCGTCAAGGAGAAGACCCGCACGCAGGTCGGCCTGATCGTGGAGGCCGGTGATGCCCGCGAGGTGCACCACATGGCCTGCCTGGTGGGCTTCGGTGCCGGTGCGATCAACCCCTATATGGCCTTCGAGTCGATCGAGGACATGATCGACCGCGGGTCGCTGCGTGGCGTGGAGTACGACAAGGCCGTCGCGAACTACATCAAGTCGGCGGGCAAGGGTGTGCTCAAGGTGATGAGCAAGATGGGTATCTCCACCATCGCCTCCTACACCGGCGCGCAGCTGTTCCAGGTGATCGGCCTGTCGCAGGATGTGGTCGACGAGTTCTTCACCGGTCTGCGTAGCCATCTCGACGGCATCGGTCTCGATGACATCGCCGAGGAGGTCGCGATCCGCCACCGGCTCGGATTCGCCGATCGCCCCAGCGAGCGGGCGTTCCGCCGGCTCGAGGTGGGCGGTGAGTACCAGTGGCGCCGTGAGGGCGAATACCACCTGTTCAACCCCGACACGGTGTTCAAGCTGCAGCATTCCACGCGCACCGGTCAGTACTCGGTGTTCAAGGAGTACACCAAGCTCGTCGACGACCAGTCGACGCGCCTGGGCACCTTGCGCGGGCTGTTCGACTTCAATTTCGGCGACCGTGACCCGATCCCGATCGACAAGGTCGAACCGGCGAGCGAGATCGTCAAGCGCTTCTCCACCGGCGCGATGAGCTACGGCTCGATCTCTGCCGAGGCACACGAGACGCTGGCAATCGCGATGAACCGACTCGGCGGCCGGTCCAATTCCGGTGAGGGTGGCGAGGATTCGTCGCGCTTCACCCCCGACGAGAACGGCGACTGGCGTCGCAGCGCGATCAAGCAGGTGGCCTCGGGCCGATTCGGCGTGACCGCGCACTACCTGAGCAACTGCACCGACATCCAGATCAAGATGGCGCAGGGCGCGAAACCCGGTGAGGGCGGCCAGCTTCCGCCGCACAAGGTGTACCCGTGGGTCGCCGAGGTCCGTGGTTCGACGCCCGGCGTGGGCCTGATCTCGCCGCCGCCGCACCACGACATCTACTCGATCGAGGATCTCGCCCAGCTGATCCACGATCTGAAGAACGCCAACCCGCAGGCGCGCATCCACGTGAAGCTCGTCTCCGAGGTGGGTGTGGGCACCGTCGCCGCCGGTGTGTCGAAGGCTCACGCCGACGTGGTCCTCATCTCCGGCCACGACGGTGGCACCGGCGCGGCTCCGCTGACTTCGCTCAAACATGCCGGTGCGCCGTGGGAACTCGGCCTGGCCGAGACCCAGCAGACGTTGCTGCTCAACGGGCTTCGTGACCGCATCGTGGTGCAGGTCGACGGTCAGCTCAAGACCGGCCGTGACGTGATGATCGCCGCGCTGCTCGGCGGCGAGGAGTTCGGCTTCGCCACCGCACCGCTGGTGGTCTCGGGCTGCGTGATGATGCGCGTCTGTCACCTCGATACCTGCCCGGTGGGTGTGGCCACCCAGAACCCGGTGCTGCGTGAGCGCTTCGCCGGCAAGCCGGAGTTCGTGGAGAACTTCATGCTCTTCATCGCCGAAGAGGTGCGAGAACTCCTGGCACGTCTGGGATTCCGCACGCTGCAGGAGGCGGTGGGTCACTATGAGGCGCTCGACACCACCAAGGCGATGAAGCACTGGAGCAGTGCCAAGGCCGGCAAGCTCGACCTGTCGCCGATCTTCGCCGAGGTCGAGTCGCCGTTCATGAACCAGGACCTGTACTGCAGTCGTAAGCAGGACCACGGGCTGGACAAGGCACTCGACAACGAGCTGATCGCCAAGAGCCGCGCGGCCATCGATTCCGGTGAGCGCGTGAGCTTCTCGTCCAAGATCTCCAACGTCAACCGCACCGTCGGCACGATGCTGGGCCACGAAATCGTCAAGAGCTACGGCGCCACGGGTCTGCCCGACGGCACCGTGATCATCGACTTCGAGGGCTCCGCGGGCAACAGCTTCGGTGCCTTCGTGCCCCGCGGTGTGACGCTGCGGGTCTCCGGTGACGCCAACGACTATGTGGGTAAGGGGCTCTCGGGCGGGCGCATCGTGGTGCGGCCCTCGCAGAACGCACCCGAGGGCTTCGACGCCTCCGACAACATCATCGCCGGCAACGTCATCGGCTTCGGTGCCACTGCGGGCGAGATCTTCTTGCGCGGCATGGCCGGAGAGCGGTTCTGCGTGCGCAACTCCGGTGCCACCGCAGTGGTCGAGGGAATCGGCGACCATGGTTGTGAGTACATGACCGGTGGCCGTGTGGTGATCCTCGGACCGACCGGGCGCAACTTCGCTGCGGGTATGTCCGGCGGTATCGCCTACGTCTACGACCCACATGCCCAGTTGTCGGGCAACCTGAACACCGAACTGGTCGACATCGAGCAACTCGATGACGACGACTTGGCGTTCCTGTCGCAGACAGTGACACGCCACGCCAACGAGACCGATTCCTCGGTCGCCAGGGAGATCCTGTCGGACTGGGAGAACAACCGCGAGCACTTCGCCAAGGTCATGCCGCGTGACTACCGTCGGGTGCTCGAAGCCATCTCGACGGCGGAGCGGCTCGGCCGCGACGTCGACGAAGCAATCATGGAGGCCGCACGTGGCTGACCCCCGAGGTTTTCTGAAGATCACCGAGCGCCAGACGCCCAAGCGTCGCCCGGTGGATCTGCGTCTACTCGACTGGAAAGAGGTCTACGAAGACTTCTCCCACGAGACATTGGAATCGCAGGCCAGCCGTTGTATGGACTGCGGGATCCCGTTCTGCCACAACGGCTGTCCGCTGGGGAACCTGATCCCTGAGTGGAACGACCTGGTGTACAAGGATCGCTGGCGCGACGGTATCGACCGGCTGCACGCGACCAACAACTTCCCGGAGTTCACCGGCAAGCTGTGCCCGGCCCCGTGTGAGGCGTCGTGTGTGCTGGGTATCAACCAGCCGGCGGTGACCATCAAGCAGGTCGAGGTGGAGCTGATCACCAACGCCTTCGACGAGGGCTGGATCGAGCCGGTGAAGCCGTCGACCTCCACCGGCAAGCGGGTCGCCGTGGTGGGCAGCGGACCGTCGGGACTCGCTGCCGCACAGCAGCTCACGCGCGCCGGTCACGAGGTGACGGTGTTCGAGCGTGCCGATCGCATCGGCGGTCTGATGCGCTACGGCATCCCTGAGTTCAAGATGGAGAAGTGGGTGATCGACCGCCGTCTGGAGCAGATGGAGGCCGAGGGAACGGTGTTCCGCCCGGGCGTCAACGTGGGCGTCGACATCACCGTCGACGAACTGCGCGAGCAGTTCGACGCGATCCTGCTGGCCAATGGGTCGACCATCGGACGTGATCTGCCGATCGCCGGCCGTGAGCTCGACGGGATCCATCAGGCGATGGAGTTCCTGCCCCAGGCCAATCGTGCCGCACACGGGGAGGTGATCGAGGGCCAGATCACCGCCGAGGGTAAGAAGGTCGTCATCATCGGCGGCGGTGACACCGGCGCGGACTGCCTGGGCACCGCGCTGCGCCAGGGCGCCGAGATCGTGCACCAGTTCGAGATCATGCCGCGTCCGCCGGAGGAGCGTGCCCTGACCACGCCGTGGCCCACCTACCCGCTGATGTTCCGGGTGTCCTCGGCCCACGAGGAGGGCGGCGAGCGCCTGTTCTCGGTCAACACCGAGGAGTTCGTCGGCGAGAACGGTCATGTGACCGGTCTGCGTGGTCACGAGGTCGTGATGCGCGAAGGTCGTTTCCAGAAGCTGGAGAGCACCGATTTCGAGCTGGACTGTGATCTGGTGTTGCTGGCGATGGGCTTCGTGGGCCCCGAGCGCGGCGATCTCCTCGACAAACTGGGTGTGGAGTACGACGCACGCGGTTCGGTGGTGCGCGACAAGAACTTCGAGTCGACCGTTCCCAATGTCTTCGTGGCCGGTGATGCCGGGCGCGGACAGTCACTCATCGTCTGGGCGATCGCCGAAGGACGTTCTGCGGCAGCCGCTTTGGACCGCAAGCTGATGTCGGACACAGACCTGCCCGCACCCATCGTCCCCACCCAGGTGGCGCAGCGCTGAACATCGTCTGACATCTGCGCCCCCGGGCGTCGTGGCGCTGCGGGTGAGCCGGTGCTGGGTTAGATTCGAGTCGCTCGACGGTGGCCACTGCCTCTGGTGGCCGCACGTCGCGCCGGGATGGGATCGACCCGGACTGCGCTGCGCTTGGGGAGTTTTGGCGATGAAAAGTACTCGCATACGGCGGATTGCTGCAGCGGCGGCGGTGATCGGCGGACTCGCCGGTTCGCTGGTCGGCACCATCGGCTCGGCGGGTACGGCATCGGCCGCGTCGTGTGCGCGGGTCTACGCGTTGGTGATCCCCGGTACCTGGGAAACCAATTCGGGCGCCACAGTGCACGGCATGCTCGGGCCGGCAGTATCGAATCTCCCGGCTGACGTGGTGGTGCGCCAGATCCGCTACGACGCGACCGCATTCCCCTGGGACGACGGCGGCGCGGTGTACGGCAAGTCGAAGGCCACTGCGATCGCCAACGCGAACGCCCAGGCAGCGTCACTCGTCGCTCGGTGTCCCTCGGCGAGTATCGCCCTGGTCGGCTACAGCCAGGGTGCTGATGCCGCCGGTGATGTCGCCGCCGAGATCGGCACCGGACACGGATCGATTGCGCCGTCGAAGCTCGTCTCGGTGGATCTGCTGGCCGATCCGCGCCGCGCTCCGGGCGACCCGCTGGTCGGCCCGCGGCTGACCGGGCAGGGCAGCGGGGGTCCTCGTCAGGGCGGCTTCGGCTGGGTCACCTCGAAGGTCCATTCGATCTGCGCACCCGGCGACATGTACTGCAATCTGCGCAAGGACTATTACGTCAGTCGGGTGGCGGGATTCCTCGCGGAGACCTCCGATCCCGATCCCACGCAAATCCCGCAGTATTACGCGGAGGCGGCCGCCATTTTCGGGCAGTTGCTGATCTCCGGTGGCGCGCCGGCGGTGGCGGGTGAACTCAGCGATGCCAAGGCACGTCAGCAGATCAACGCCTACGACGACTTCCTGCGTTCGGGGGCACATGTGGACTATGCGCACTTCGAGGTGAGTCCGGGTGTCACGGCCCTGCAGTGGATTCACGACAATCTCGCCGGCCTGTAGTCGACTGTCTCCGTTCTTCCGGTTCGAGTCGACTGGCCTCTCCCACGACGTTGCGATGTGATCTGCCCCGTCGTCGGTTGCTCTTCGTCCACCGATTTCGCACGATGAGTCCAATCGTTCACCTGAACGATTACTTCCCAATTCGTGGGCATTACGAGCATGTCGGAGGACGCAACTTGGGCGGGTTCGTCAGACGTATCGGGCTGGCCATGTCGGTCGCCGCGGTTGTGATAGGGACGTTTGTCGGAGCAGCGTCGGCGTCGGCGTCGCCGCTGCCGGTTCGTTTCAGCGGCCTCGACGCGGTGAACTACCTTGTCACGCACCCCGATGCGCCCCCGCCCGGAGCGAACGACTGGTCGTGCCGTCCGAGCCCTGCGCATCCGCGTCCGGTCGTGCTGGTGCACGGCACGCAGGCGAACATGACCATCGACTGGTTCACTCTCGCTCCGATGCTGAAGAACGCCGGATTCTGCGTGTTTGCGTTCAACTTCGGCGTACAGGCGACCATCAGGATCGGTGGCGTGATCGATGTGGTCGGCGGTACCGCGCCGATCGAGGACTCGGCACGAGAACTCGCTGCATTCGTCGATCGTGTCCGCACCGCGACCGGTGCGCCCGAGGTCGACATCGTCGGACACTCGCAGGGCGGTTCGATGCCGCGTTACTACCTCTCCTATCTCGGTGGCAACCGCGTGGTCAACACCTTCGTTGGTGTCGAGCCCACCAACCACGGAACCGACGCCGGGGGGCTGTTGTCAGACTGGCTTCTGGGACCGATCGCACAGCGGCTCGGCGACGATCCGGCGGTGACGCCGCTGCTCGACGCACTGACCCTGCGATCGAGCGTCCAACAGGTCCAAGGATCTGCCTACGTCCATGAGATCAATGACCGGGCTCCCCACGGTGGGGTCGATCCGAACGTGCGTTACGTGGTGATCGCCTCGGCGACCGACACCACCGTGACCCCGACGTCGTCGATGTTCTTGACCGGCCCGAATGTCACGAACATTCTCTTGCAGTCGGGTTGCCCTCTGGCACTCGACGACCATCAGGGCGTGCTATACGGCCGATACGCCATGGGTGTGGTCCTTCACGAGCTCGATCCCGCTGTGCCGACACCGAGCTGCTCGCTGTCGCTCCCATACATCGGGGGATAACCGGTGAAAGCGGAATGACAGCTCTCGCCTGACCTGACACGGTTCCTGATCGAGGCGTAGTCTCGCTTCCAAGTGGACGACTTACTCTCACTTGGGAGGTGCGGGCATGACCGTCTCCGATAGTGGACTGCACGCGGTCGAGCACGTTCGGCGGCCGCGACGCGATGCGCTCGAGAATGCCGAGCGCGTCCTCGCTGCCGCGGTGGCCACCATGGTGCGTGAGGGCAGGGCGGTGCCGATGAGTGCGATCGCCGACGCTGCCGGTGTCGGGGTCGCGACGCTGTATCGGCGCTTCCCCACCCGAGAGGCGCTACTCGATGCGCTGACCGAGCGTTCGTTCCGCATCGTCGCCGAGCTGGCGGGCACCGCCGCAGCGGCTGACGGCCCGGCGATCGCGGCCCTGGTCGACTACTACGACAACGTGATCGATCACCGCGATCAGCTCATCCTCCCGCTGCACGGCGGTCCGAGTGAACTCGGCGACGAGTCACGGCGGCTGCAGGCAGAGATCCGGGATTCGGTCGGCTCGGTCCTCGATCGGGGCCGACGCGACTGGACCATCCGCGCCGATGTCACCGCCGCTGACCTGATCGCCTTCGGGGCGCTGCTGGTCCAGCCGCTCAGCGGCGGTGATTCGTGGTCGGACGCGCTACGTCGACAGCGCGACATCTACATCGCCGGTCTGCGCCCGTCGGCTCCGGTACTGGGGAAGGCAGGCTGACAGTGACGACAGCCGCAGATGTACCGCGCGGGCCCACGGCGCCAACGGTTCTCGTGGTCGGCGCCGCTGGAGTGGCGGCGGGTGAGGTGGTACCGGCGCTCGCCTCCCGCGAAGCGCGGGTGCGCGGTATGGTCCGTGATCCTCGCCGGCGCGACGCCGTCCTCGAACGCGGTGCACACGACGTGGTACCTGACCGACCCTGCCTCGGTCCGTGCGGCGCTCGCCGGTGTTGATGCGGCCTTCTACATCGCACCGGCATTTCTCGATGGCGAGGCCGACGCCGGAGTGGCCTTCGTCCATGCAGCGCAGCGCGCCGGGGTGGGACGCATTGTGTTCTCGTCGGTGATACACCCATCGCTCGACCTGGTGAACCACGCCGCGAAAAGGCCAGTGGAACAGGCGATATACGACTCCGGTATGGACTATGTGATCCTGCAACCGGCGCTGTTCTTCCAGAACTACGCGGCGTCCTGGGATCGCACGATCTCCTCGGGTGTACTAGCCGAACCGTGGGCCGTGTCGACGCGATTCTCGCGGGTCGACTACCGGGATGTTGCCGAGGTCGCTGCCCTCGGGTTGACCACCGACTCCTTGCTCGGCGGCACATTCGAGTTGGCCTCGGCAGGCCAACTCGACCGGCATGAGGTGGCTGCGCTCATCGCCGAGGCATCTGGTCGACCCGTCCGAGCGGAACGGCTCGACCCCGACGACATCGACGCGTCGGCTCCGCTCCGGGCGATGTTCGAGCACTACGACCACTCGGGGATAGTCAGCTCGCCGATCACTCTCACTGCTGTGCTCGGACGCGAGCCGCGCAGTTTGCGCGACTACTTCACCGAACTCGCCGGCTGATCCGGCTGGTGGTAACCGACGACGGTGTCGAAACAACGCGATGGGAGGCCGAGACCATGACCGAGAAGATCCACGGTTCAGACGCCGCGGGAGCGATCCCGCCGGACGACCTCGCCCGGACATTGTCTGTCGTCGACGACGAACACCCCGCTGGTGGGTGGGTCTCTCTGGTCGGCGACACGTACTCGATGCTGCTCACCGGCGAACAGACGAACGGTGCGTACTGCCTGATCGACATGCGTGTACCGCCCGGCGGCGGCCCGCCCCCACACCGCCACGATTTCGAGGAACTGTTCATCATCGTGTCCGGTCAGGTGGAGTTCACCTTCCGCGGCGACGTGACGGTGGTCGGCGCCGGGTCGAGTGTCAACATCCCGGCCAACGCACCCCATCGCTTCCGCAATGCAGGCGATTCGCCGGCGCGAATGCTGTGCATGTGTTCACCCGCAGGTCAGGAGGAGTACTTCACTCGCGTGGGTGACGCAGTGGACGGACCCACTGCACCGCCGCCGGATCTCTCGCCGGCCGATCAGGCGGTCCGGCAGCAGCGTGCTCTCGATCTCGCGGCACAGTATCGAACCGAGATGCTCTCCTGATCAACGACGCCGACAGGCCTGATCAACGACGCCGACAGGTCTCATCCGCGTGTCACATCGATAACAAAGTTCACTCGCGTAACATCGGCTTCGTGAGTGGCGAAGGCCACACACACGCGCTGAGGCGGCGTGACCCGCGGTAAAGCCGTTGGCCGCACCGGTAACCGAATCGATGACTGTGGCGATAAACCCTCCGAGTTCGCATTTTCGGGGAGCGTCATACACGCAATGTGTGATATCAAATCTGGTATCAGGCACCTTGAAGTGGCAAGGAAGTGATCGGTCGTGAAGATGGCATATGGGGCAGGAGCACCCTGGCATGACTCACGCCTACTGAGGTCGTCGGCCCAGCGCCGTGCCTCGTGGACTTTTCTGTTTCGCCCGGGATTCCGTACGCGGGCGCGTCTGGCCCGCATGTTGCCCGAAGAGGGTGAACGACTCGTCACCTCGGCCGAGCTCAAGCGTCTTCTCGCCTGACCTCTGATCCGACCAGATGCCGGTGACCGCGCGGCAGGTCACTCCTGCGCGTGCGTCTGCCCGCTCGGCCTGACGTGATCACCGACGCCCGCTGCCGCGTGCACTGCGTGCAGACCGCTGGCGTCGGCGAGATCGATCGACACCGACTGCACGAGCGGTGTGGCCAACCCGATCATCCTGACCTCACAGAACAACGCCCCGCAGCGTCCCGGGATCTGCCATCGCAGAATCGCCGCGGTTGGGCTGGAGGTGATGCGCTCACCGAACGGCGTCGGATGGTCGGCGAGGCCACCGATGGCGTCCACCAGCACGCGCAGCCGGGCGATGCGGATATCGGCCGGTATATCCGCGAAGACATTCGCCGCGAAGACCGCTCCGCGCGGATCGACCGCCACGAAGCCGTGCCGTCCGCAGATGATCTCGTCGACGAGTGCCGCGGCCTCGACACTCGCCTGCCACAACCCGACGGTGGCGGCGGGAGCATCGAGGCGTTCGAGGACATCGAGTAACAGAGCAGTCGAGTACGTGCCGGTCGAGATGGCGTCGCTGTTGGCGAACACCACGGTTCCCACACCGGTCTCGGCATGCCAGCGCATATGCGAACTGAATCCCGGCAGCCCGCCGGAGTGTGCGACGACTCGACCGAACCGGCGGTGTTGTTCGATCACGAGACCGTAGCCATAACCCGCGCCGTCGAGATTTTCGCCGGTGATATCTCGGTCGGCCGAGGTGATGACGGTGTGCGGGCGCTGCATCTGCAGTCTCGACGCGGCCGACAGCACATCGTGCCGTCGCGGTTGGTCGCCGAATGCCGACGCCAGGAACGACGCCCAGGCCGCCACATCGTCGACGGTGCTGAACAGACCACCGATACATCCGAGTGCACCCGGTTGCAGGAACGGCTCATCCACCCAGGTGGCGCCGCCGTCGAAGGTGCGCCGGCCGATGGCGATATCGGTCTCGGGAGACAGGAGGTGGTGGTCGTAGACGGTCGACGTCAGTCCGAGCGGATCGAGAATCCGTTGCCGGACAACCTCTTCGACGGGTGCGTCACACACTGTCTCGATCGCGCGTCCCACCAGGGACATACCCAGATTCGAGTACTGATAGGCGGTGTCGGGGGCGAGTGCGAGAGGGATGCCCGCGGCGACCAGCGACCCGATGTACTCGCGTGTGGCACCCAGGTGGCGATCACCCCACCGGTTGTCCTCGGCGAACCCACCACGATTGGCCAGCAACATCGCGATGGTCGGCTCGACCCTTCGACCTCGGTAGGTGATCCCCCTCATCTCCGGGACGTAATCGACTGCGGGAGCATCGAAATCGAGTGATCCCGCCTCGCGCAGGGACAGTGCCGCGGCAGCCAGGAAACTCTTCGACATCGACGCGATGCGATACACCGTGGATCGGGTGGGCGCTGTGCCGTCGCGACGAGGCTCGCCGTGCCCGACCCACGCGATCACCCCCGTTGCGTCGAACACCGCAGCCGAGATCGACGGGGCGGTCGCGGGGACATCGGGGATCTGCGCCTGAAGTGCCGCCTGCGCCGCATCGATGCGCTGCGTCACCGGGTCTCCTCATGTGTGCGACCGAATGTCTCGTCGATGATCTCGGCGACCTCATGCGGCCGTTCGAGGATCACGAAGTGACGGGCCGGCCGGATCGCATGGAACTTCGCGCCGAGCATGCGTGAGTAGCTCTTCTGTTTGGTCGCCCAGATCCTGGCCCAGCGGCGTCCGCGAGGCAGGGCTGCGATCACGGCCTTGGGCACCTCGGGTAGGTCACGGTCGCGGCGGAGCTGACGCAGCGAGAGATTCTCGGTGGGGAATGCCGCATTCTCGGTGATGGTGGCCAGCAACATGTTGTGGCCGCCGAAAACCCTGGGTGCCCAGGTCTTCTCATGATCGGTGAAGCCGCCCGGCGGTGCGGGCAGGAACATCGCGCGAAGGCGGTTGGCGCCGAATCGCTTCAGGAGCGGGCGCGTGATGCCGATGGCCTCGACAGCGGCGATCAGCAGATGTCCGTCGATCACGCGCAACCGCGGCGGCACGATGCGCCACGGCACGGTCACGTAACTGCCCTCGATCATCACGATGCCCGACACCCGGTCGGGCAGCGCCCGCGCGAACCCCTCGGCGTACAGACTCGCCATCGAATGCGCCACCAGGACGGCCTTGTCGGCGCCGGCATGATCGAGAACGGCTCGGATACGGTCGATCTCGCCCTGCAGAGTGGGTACACGACCGAACTGCCGAGGCTGACTCAGCCCGTAGCCGGGCCGGTCGTAGCGCAGCACCTGCCAATGGTCGCGGAGTTCGACGGTCAGCGGTTGCAGGTCGAACCAGTTGCTGCCCAGCGCAGCCAGCAGCAGGATCGGCGGCCCCTGCCCGTCGCGCAGTGTGTGCACTTGCAGACCGGCGACCTCGATGAACTCGCCGGCGGCATCTCGGTCGGCGTCGCCCGGGCTCGCGGGCGTGCGAGGATCGCCGCTCACCGTGGTCTGGCCATCGGGAATGTCAGCGTCTCGCGGATGGATCGGCCCGTCACCAGCATCACCACTCTGTCGACTCCGATCCCCAGCCCGCCCGTGGGCATCATTCCGTACTCCAGTGCGTCGAGGAAGTCCTCGTCGAGTTCCATCGCTTCGGGATCGCCGCCCGCGGCAAGCGCGGACTGCTCGGTCAACCGTCGGCGCTGCTCCAGCGGATCGGTGAGCTCAGTGTAGGCCGTCCCCAACTCGACTCCCCACGCCACGAGATCCCACCGTTCGGCCACACCGGGTTTGCTGCGATGATCGCGCGTCAGCGGCGACACGGAGGTGGGGAAGTCGATGTAGAAGGTGGGCATCGTGGTGCGCGCCTCCACGAGATGTTCGTACATCTCCAGCACGATCTGCCCATGATCCCACTCCGGGTTCAGTGTGATGTCGAGCCGTTCACACACCGCACGGAGCTCGTCGTCGCCGGTGACGACGGTGATCGTGGTACCGGCCGCGTCGGAGACGGCGTCATAGACGCTGCGCACCGGCCAGGGGCCGGAGATGTCGATGGAGTCGAATCCGCCCGAGTCGCCTTCGCCCGAGTCGCCTTCGCCCGAGTCAGCCGGACGCAGGATGACCGGCGAGCCATGTGCGGCAATCGCAGCCGCGGTGATCATGTCGCGGGTGATGTCGAGCATCGTCATGTAATCGCCGTGCGCCTGATAGGCCTCGAGGCTTGTGAACTCGGGATTGTGGCTGAAATCGACCCCCTCGTTGCGGAAATTGCGGCCGAGTTCGAACACGCGCTCCACACCGCCGACGCACAGCCGTTTGAGGTAGAGCTCCGGTGCGATCCGCAGGTACAGGTCGAGGTCGTAGGCGTTGATGTGGGTGCGGAACGGTTCGGCATTGGCGCCGCCGTGCACGGTCTGCAGGATGGGGGTCTCGACCTCCAGGAAGTCGAGGGAGTAGAGGTGATCGCGCATCGCGCGGATCACCGCGGCGCGCGTGGCGAGTGTCTCGCGCGCTGCGGGGTTGACGACGAGGTCGAGATGGCGTGCCCGCACGCGGGTCTCGGGATCGGAGAGGCCCTTCCACTTGTCTGGCAACGGATGTAGGCATTTGGCCTGCATCGTCCACGAATCGGCGAGCACCGACAGCTCTCCGGTGCGGCTGTGGCCGATGACGCCGTCCACCCGGATGAGGTCGCCGAGATCGACGTCGTCGGTCAGATGTGTTGCCGTGGTGGTCAGTGCCGGTGCGTCGACGAGCACCTGGATCTCACCGCTGAGGTCCTCGAGGTCGGCGAACACCACCGAGCCGAAGTCACGTAACCGCATCACCCGTCCGGCGACCGATACCGCTGTGCCCGGCGGAGATTGGCGTGCTGCGGTGATCCGGTGCGAAGGCGCCGAGGCCGGCGGATACGGGTCGATGCCGTCGTCGCGGATCTTGGCCAGCTTGTCCAGTCGCACGCGGACCTGCTCGGTGCGGTGTGGTGCGGGGACGCCGGTGTCCCGATCGGCGCGTACCTCCGCGATCACCGTGTCCGCGTCGAGGTTCGACGGGAAGGAGTCGACACTGCCGTATGTGCGTGTGCGCCTGCCGAATACGGGGAGCTGCACGAAACCCTCGGCGACCACCGCTGACAGTCCCACCCAGACGATCTTGCGGGTGTCTTCACAGCAGAGGTAGCGCGGGACCCATTCGGGCTGGTACTTCGCATTGGAGCGGTAGAGCGAATCCATCTGCACGAACCGCGACCCGAACATCAACGCGCCGTGGGCCAGTCGCATGACGGGGCCGGCGCCGATGCGGTCGCCCTCGGCGAGGATGGTTCGGAACGCGGCGAAGTTCAACGAGATCTCGCTGATGCCGAACCGGGCCGAGTCGAGTGCGAAATCGCTGACCATGGTCTCGACGACCCCGTTGATCGCGGTGTGGTCGCGGCGCATGAGATCCAGTGAGGCCCCGGTGCGCCCCCAGGGCACGAACGACAACAGCCCGATCCGCGTCTCGTCGGGGGTGTCGGCGTGCATCAGCGCCTCGACGAGGAGGCAGTCGCCGTCCTCGGGGTCTCCGAGGCGGCCGAGTGCCATCGAGAAGCCGCGTTCCTCGGCGGTGTCACGCCAGGCGTCGGCGTCGGCGATCACGCTGTGCATCTCGTCGGCGCTGAGTTCGCGGTGCCGGCGGATTCGCACCGTGACACCGGCGCGATGGCATCGGGTGACCGCTTGACGCACCGGCCGCATGCCCGGTCCCGACAGTCGATAGTCGCGGGTGTGCACGATCGCCTCATCGCCCATCTCGAGGGTGGTGAATCCGGCGTCGGCATAGATCGCGGCGCCGCGTTCACTGGCCCCCATGACCCCCGGTCGCCAGCCGTAACGGTCGCAGACGGAGACGAATTCGGCGATCGCGGCCGACCAGTGGCGTCTGTCGCCCACCGGGTCGCCGCCGGCGAGCCCGACGCCGAGCTCAACCCGGTAGGTGATCGCCGCCTTGCCGTTGGGGGCGAACACGACGGCCTTGTCGCAGCGGGTCGAGAAGTACGCCAGCGAATCGTCGTCGTCGTAGGCCGCGATGAGTTCGCGGATCACCCGGGCGTCGGTCGGGGACATCAGATTGGTCAGGCGTTGTGAACGGAACAGCACCGCAGCCGCCGCGATCAGCGCGAGCGCGCCCAGCAGACCCAGCAGACCGTTGATGACCCCGTAGGCGTGATGTCCGTTGAACGTACGTCTGTCGATGGAGGCGAAGGCGACCACCCGGTTGAACGCATACGCCAGCCGCTCGTCGGATTCGAGGTCGTGCGGCGCCAACTCGACCAGACCCCAGCCGAGTAGTGTCGCCGCCGCCAGTCCGAGCGCCAGCACCACGAATGAGCGCCAGATCGCACCGGGGCGAACCCGTGTGTAGAACTGCCGGTACGACGCGAGCAGATAGGCCAGGGCGACCAGTTGCAATGCGAGCCCGATGCCGATGTTGATCCGCTCCGTGGTGCTCACGTCGTATCCGGAGGCGACTGCGGGGATGAACCACAGGGCGTTGGTGGCACCGAAGATCACGATGTAGGCAACGGTCACCCACCAACTGATCCGCTTGCGCGCACCGAGTGCGCCGGCGACCAGTGCGAGGACGAACGCCCACGCGAAGCTGGTGTCGGGCATCGAGATGATGTAGTCGTCGACGTAGCCGCGCGGTACGCGAATGAGGTGACGGAACCCGATCGACAGGCTCGACAGCAGTGAGATCGCCGCGAGGACACCCAGCACCGTGCTGGTGATCTTCGGTGCCGACCGGCCGAAACCGTCGGGTACGCGACGGCGGGACAGGATCGACCGCGATCGTTCGTTGCCGTGCCGGGCGGCGTCGACATCAACATCGGGATCGGGACCGGCGGCAGGATCGGCACCGAGCGCTGGACGCGCCATGGCAACCTCCTCGAGGATTCCGGAACCACCCGGCGTGCGTCTGCACCGGCCTCATCAACCTAGCGGCAAGCACTACATTCAATCGTGCACGCGCGACGTGGCCGACCCCGACCGTCATCGCCGTGCATAGTGCGGGTTGTGACAGGACCGGGTTATGACAGGACCGGGATGTGACAGCGAAGCTGGATGTGGGGCGACAGGAGGACTCGATGCCGGCACGAGGTGAGAACGCACGGGACGAGAGCGCCGACGATGTGCCGATCCGCGACGAGTCCATCCGACTCGGGCAGTTCCTCAAGCTCGCCTCGCTCATCGAGTCGGGCGCCGAGGCCAAGGAGGTCATCGCCGAGGGATTGGTGCAGGTCAACGACGAGGTGGAGACCCGTCGCGGCCGACAGCTGAGCCCAGGCGACGTGGTGAGTCTCGGCGGCGTCCGGGTGCGGGTCGCGCTCGGCTGAGCGACCCCACTCGTGCCGCCGACCGCTCGCGGATGCGGTTCCGGGCTTACGCGCAGGTGAGAGTGGGTGGTACCGGGCGTCACGGTCAGCGCGCGCCTCATTAGGCTGGGCGACATGAGTGAGCTCACCTTCACCCCGACGGCGGATCTGGTCGACGAGATCGGCCCGGACGTCCGCAGCTGCGACATCCAGTTCACCCAGTACGGCGGGCGGCGCGAGTTCGCCGGTCACGTGGTGACTGTTCGATGCTTCCAGGACAACGCCCTGCTCAAATCGATTCTCGGCGAGCCCGGTGAGGGCCGGGTCCTGGTGATCGACGGGGCGTCTTCGCTGCACACGGCCCTGGTGGGTGACGTGATCGCCGAGCTCGGGCGCTCCAACGGCTGGTCGGGCATCGTGATCAACGGCGCCGTGCGCGACGCGTCGACGCTGGCCACCCTCGACATCGGCATCAAGGCGCTGGGTACCAACCCCCGCAAGTCGACGAAGTCCGGTGTGGGTGATCGTGACGTGCCGATCGAACTCGGTGGCGTGGTGTTCACACCCGGTGACGCGCTGTACTCCGACGCCGACGGGATCGTGCTGGTGGCACCGGAGGAATCCGAGCCGAATAGCGGCAGCTAGCGCGGACGTCGCCTCGCGCGCCCGGCTGCCGCGAGTGGAGGCGGCGGGCAGGGCGGCGGGTAGCACCATTGCACGAATTCGCGACAACGCACATTCTGGACAGATCACCGTCACAACGGCCGGTCACGCGCTGGGGGATCTCGCCACGTGACCTCTGGGAGGAGTCACCAATGCCCAAACCGACAACGCAGACCTTCGATCGGCTTCGTGAGCTGGTCGCGATCGAGGACATCGGCGCACGGGAGAGTCGGCCGGTACTCGAGGCGTTCAGCGGCACCGAGATGACCACGATCCCCGTCGGCACCGCCGACGACGTGGCGACCGCCGTCGGCATGGCGCGGGGCGCACAGAAGGACTGGGTCCAGCTGTGGCCGAAGGACCGGGCGCGGATCCTGCGCCGATTCGCCGATCTCGTCGACCGCAACCTCGACTCGCTGATCGACGTGGTGCAGGCCGAGACCGGTAAGGCGCGCGCCTACGCGCAGGAGGAGGTCATGGACGTCGCCATGACCGCACGCCACTACGCCAACATCGGCCCCAAGCTGCTCAAGGTCCGCAAGGCCAAGGGCATGCTCCCCGGCTTCACTTCCACACAGGTCCGCTACCACGCCAAGGGCGTGGTGGGCGTGATCTCGCCGTGGAACTACCCGATGACGCTGGCCGTATCCGACGCGGTTGCCGCGATCATGGCCGGCAACGCCGTGGTCATCAAGCCTGACTCCCAGACCCCGTATTCGGCACTTGCGGCCGCGGAGCTGATGTATGAGGCGGGAATCCCGAAGGATCTCTTCGCGGTGGTTCCGGGGCCGGGAAGTGTTGTGGGCCAAGAGATCCTGGCACGCTGCGACTATCTGATGTTCACCGGGTCGACGGCGACCGGATCGGCACTGGCCGCCGCGGCGGGCAAACGCCTCATCGGTTTCTCCGCCGAACTCGGCGGCAAGAACCCGATGATCGTGACCAAGTCGGTCCCGGTCGACAAGGCGGTGGAGGGTGCGGTGCGCGCGGCCTTCTCCAACTCGGGTCAGTTGTGCATCTCCATCGAGCGGATCTATGTGGAGAAGCCGATCGCCGACGAGTTCATCGCGAAGTTCGCCAAGCGCGTCAAGAACATGAAACTCGGTGCGGCATACAACTTCTCGACAGAGATGGGATCGCTGGCCTCGCAGGCTCAGATCGACACCGTCACCGCACATGTCAACGATGCGGTCGACAAGGGCGCGACCGTCCTCGCCGGCGGTAAGGCCCGCCCCGATCTCGGGCCGTTCTTCTACGAGCCGACGGTGCTCGCCGGTGTCACCGAGGACATGACGTGCTTCGGTAACGAGACCTTCGGGCCGGTGGTGTCGGTGTACCCGGTCGACAGTGTCGATGAGGCGATCAAGCTCGCCAACAACACCGATTACGGACTCAACGCCAGTGTCTTCACCGGCGATGTGGATGAGGGTCGCCGGATTGCTGCGGAAATTCATTGCGGCACAGTCAATATCAACGAGGGCTATGCGGCCGCGTGGGGCAGCACCGACGCGCCGATGGGCGGTATGGGCGTCTCCGGCGTGGGTCGTCGCCACGGTGACGACGGACTGTTGAAGTACACCGAGCCGCAGACCATCGCGGTGCAGCGCATCGTGGGACTCGGCGGGATCAAGGGTGTGCCGCGCAGTGTGTTCCTCAAGGTCGAGCCCTATGCCGTTCGGCTGATGAAGTTCCTCCCTGGACGCTGACGCCGTCCACCACCGCCGGTGAGGAGAGATCACCTCACCGGCGGTGGTGTTCGTCGCGCTGGTGGTAGCGGTATCCGGCGAGCGCCGCGGCGAGGAATGCGAGAGTGGCCGCGACTGCAGCAGCCACGAACGGCCACGGATTGATGTTCTCGCGCGCAGGTTGTGCGGACACCGTGCGACTTAGTGTGGTGGGCTCGGGTTCGGCGCGCACAGCTGGTCGCCGCGCAGGCCGATCGACCTCGTGCTGTGGTGAATCCGGTTGCGGTGCAACGGATTCCGCTGACGTGGCCGGCTGGTCGGAGTGGTTGTTCTCCGCTGTTGCCGCGTCGAGTTCATCCGGCCCCGGTGGGGTCTTGCGCGCCGGGCCGGTCGATGCGGGACCGGCAGGACGTTTGGTGGCCCGCCGCGCGGTCGATGGTTTGGCGGCCGACGCCCGGTTCGCCGGTGTCTGGTGTACTGGTGTGTGCGGCTGTGCCGGGGTGTGCGCAGGATCATGCCCCACCTCGGGCGGTGTCGGCGAGATGGGGGTCTCGTCGGCAGGGTTGTGATCGTTCGTATCGGCGGTGGGGGAGTGCGGGGATGACTCGGGGGAGCGTTCGGGCCTTGTCGTGCGCTGGGTGGTCGAGGGGGATCGACGCGCAGGGGCCTTCTTGGCTGCGCTCGTGTTCCCCGCGTTCTTCTTGGCCGGTGTCTTCTTCGCCGCAGTGTTCTTGTCTGCAGCGTTCTTGTCTGAAGTCTTCTTGGCTGGAGTTTTCTTGGCCGGCGATTTTTTCACTGCAGCCTTCTTCGCTGCAGCTTTCTTCGCGGGGGCCTTCTCCGCAGGGGCCTTCTTGGCTGGTGCCTTCTTGGCCGCTGGTGTCTTCTCTTCGGCGGGTGTGTGCGTCGCCGGCGACGCCTCGCCCGCCTGCTGATCTGCGCCGTTCTGATCCGCGCCGTTCTGATCTGCGCCGTTGCTGTCGGCGTTCTCGGCCACTTGCGCCACCCCTGCCCGTCGTCGGTGTTTCCACCCTAGGGCAACACGTCGGCGCACGCCCCGACGCTTACCGATCCGATCCCGACCGCCCCGTCACCGTGATCGAGGGGAGCGGTCGGGGCAGATCAGGAGCGCACGCCCAGCCGTGCCAGCAGATCCGCGTCGATGGCCTCCAGCTCACGCGAGATGGCCGCGTGAGCCTTGCGGCGACGCGTCGGGGGCATGTGCTCGGATGCGCCGACGGCGTTGGACAGATCGGTCAGACGCGTACGCATGGTTCCCACGAACGTGGTGGTCTCGGCGTCGTTGTGCGACGACGAGAGCTGGTCGAGCGAGCGGTCGGCCGCGGCGATACGCGCCGAGAGTGCGGCGCCGTGGCCGGAGAACTTGTTGTACTCGGCCACCGGAACACCTGCCCGGCTGGCCTGGACGGAGGTGATCTGGTCGCGGGCCGACATCGCGGCGCGGTAGGCGATCGGCACGACCATCGGGGCGACGAGCCGCGCAACCGACAGATAACGCTTGACACGCGCGGGGCTGAGCGCCTTGCCGTCAGCGGCGGCCGCGGCATTGGCCTGCGCGATCTTGAGCGCGTTCTTGTCGGACTTCTCGGTCGCCTTGGCGTTCTTCTTCGCCAGCTTCGACTCGTGTTTGCGCGATGCCTTGGCTTCTTTGCGCTGGTTTTTCGAACTCAGTCGGGCTTCGAGTTTCGCTTTCGCCTTGAGCGCCTTTGCCTCGGCCCGCTTCTGAGAGCGCGTCTTGCGCTTGCGTTTCGAGGTGAACAGTCCCATCGGTGGGATCCTCCCTGGCCTAGTGCGCTGCTGCTGACGGTTGCGTAACAAGCATTGCATAGGGAACGGTTGAACAGCCCGCGCAGGCGCGCACGATGTCGCCGCGTGGTGTGGACAGGAAGGTCTCAGTGTTGACTGTCGGCGGATTGGGTGCGCGCGACCTCGCCGGATGCGAGCATCGGACCGCACTCGATTCGAGTTCGTCCGAGGTTGCGGCCACGCTGCCCCATACCGCGAGCGCGGTGCGTCGTATGGAGGCGGCCGCGCTTCATCGTGCTCAGGTGCGCCAGACCCTGCGCGGTTTTCACCGTGATTCGTGGATCGACATCTCCGAGACCGGGCTGCAGAGCCACGCCGACCGCGTCGAGATGACGATGCGCGCGATCTCGTCGGGGACGAGATGGATCTGGTCGCCGGCGTTGCCCGACGACCCGTCCGGCGCCCACGGGTCGCCCGAGGCGCTGGTGGCGACCCCGGAGGGCCACGTTCCGGTGATCGTGGTGAACCATCGCGTGAGTCACGCCGCGCCGGATCGATCGCGGGTGGCCAGGGTGACTTCTGAGACCGTGACCAGCCCGTTGTGGGCGTGGATGCCCGGGCGTGATCCGGCGCGATCGGCCCGTCCGCACCGGCGTGACCAGTTGCGGCTGGCGCATCTGCGCCGGATTCTGATCAGCGCTGGCGTCCGCACACCGTGGACAGGTGCGAGCATCGGCCTCGACGCCGACTCGGTCATCATCACCGACCTCGCCCCGATCTGGCAGGGGTACCTTGCCACGTTCAATCGCCGGCGCGACATCGCCGCAGGTCGGGAACCCACCCGGCCGAGTCGGGTGGGGGAGTGCCGCGGATGTCGATGGTGGCCGGTGTCCTGCGAACCGCGCCTGCTGGTCGACCACGACGTGTCCCTGGTGGTCAACGGCCAGCAGGCCACGGCGCTGCGGTCCCACGGTGTGACCAGCGTCGACCAGTTGGCCCGGGCGTCGTCTGCGCCGGACGAATGGGCGGGTGCACCGTTCGACGATGCAGTGGTCGTCGCGCGGGCGTGGCTGGCCGACGTGCCGATCGTGCGCCGCGTACCCCGACCGACGATTCATCGCGCCGACGTCGAGGTGGATGTCGACATGGAGAGTCACGGCGAAGACGGTGCCTATCTGTGGGGGACGTTGCTCACCGACAACACCGACCCCTCGGTTCCGGTGCGCTACCGCCCCTTCGCGTCATGGTCGCCGCTGCCCACCGACGACGAGGCGCGATCCTTCGCCGAGTTCTGGGCGTGGTTGTCGGCGCGGCGCGCTGAGGCCGCTGAGGCAGGTAAAACCTTTGCGGCCTACTGCTATTCGCAGTCGGCCGAGAATCGATGGCTGCGGTCGTCGGCACGCCGGTTCTCGGGCTTCGACGGTGTGCCGACTCTGGCCGAGGTCGACGAGTTCATCGACTCCGACCAGTGGCAGGACGTGTTCGAGGCGGTTGCCGACGGGTTCATCTGCCCCCATGGTCGCGGACTCAAGACGATTGCGCCGCTGGCGGGCTTCACCTGGCGTGACCCCGAGGCAGGTGGCGAGGCATCGATGGAGTGGTATCGGCGCGCGGTGGGGATCGGCGGTCGGGCCGATATCGGTCAGCGCACCCGATTGCTGCAGTACAACGAGGATGACGTGCGGGCGACCAAGGTGCTGCGCGAGTGGATCGATCAGCGTGCCGCCGACGAGGTGCCGACGATCGACGAGCTGCCACTGGCCGGGAGTGCGGCGCAGGACGATCGTCGACGGTGAGGGAACGTGAGGTCAGCGCAGGCCGCGTAGCGCGCGGATGAAGCCGCCCGCTCCGAGCAGAGCCAGCGCACCGAGCAGCAGCGCACCTCCGGGCGCGAGATTGCGCGCGGTCTCGCCGCCCTTGCAGCCACCCGACGCGGAGGTGCCGAATACGCAGACCGCCCGCGCGGGATGGATGCCGTCGGCGGCCTGCGCCGCGGGGCGCGAGGCGCCATCCGACCTCGTCGCCGAGGAGTTGGGCTGTGGCATGCCGGGCCGTTCGGCGGTGGCCTGCTGATCGGCGGATTGCTGATCGGCAGCCTGCTGAGTTTCGGTCCGGTGCGCCGACTGTGCGCCTCCCGCGCCTGCGCCGGACTGTGCGGAGCCAGGGGTGCCGGGCGGGCTCGGCGCGATTGCGGCCGGCAGCGCCGCAGATCCGGCAGTCGGCACGTCGACGACCGGATGCGTGGCCTCGGGACGGCCGGCATCGGGACGTTCGGGGGAGCCCGACCCGTTCGGCGACCGGTCGTCCGGTTGCGGCGTGGCACCGGGGGTGGTGGCTGTCGGCGGTGTCACGACCGGACCGACCGCAGAGCTGCTCGTCTGGCTGCTGCTGGGCTGGCTGCTGGTGGGCTCGGAACTGGTGGGCTGGGAACTGGTCGACTCGGAACTGGTCGGCTGGACCGTCTCCGATGGGGATGAGGTCGGGGATGACGACGGCTCACTGGTGGACGAGCCTGCGGTGGTCGGAACCTCGGTCGGGGTGTTCTCTCCCCCGCCGTGGTCTCCGCCGTGGTGGTGATGGTGATGCCCGTCATCCCACCACCCCTGGTCGCCGCCGCCGTGCTTGTAGTCGCTGTGGCTCTCGTCGCCGTGGTGGTTGTCACTCGACTGGTCGTTCTGTGCACTCGCGGTGGCCGTTGCGATGACTGTGGACCCGGATCCGGGGTCGTCGGGTTCGGCGGCGGCCACTGCCGTACAGATGCCCGCTCCGAGGGCGCTGACCACTGCTGCGGCGCCGACGAAGCGATACAGCATCCCTGATGTGGCACTCCGACGCCGAAGTCGGCGATGTCGTGCTGGCATCAGCGTGTCTCCTCGAAACATCAGAAATGTCGTAAAAGTATCTCAATCACGAACGATTTCGTCGCGCTGGGGCGATTCGGCTGAGGAATCAGTGGCCTCATCACGATTAGTGATGCGCATCACATATCCAGCCGTCGGTGTTTCCTTCACCGTGGTCAATGGGTAAGACTTTCGATCACGCGAACGTGGTACGTGTGGAGGACACGGACTTACGGACACGTTACTTAACCGGTGATGTAAAGTACCGAATACCTGAGAGCTGTGGGGGTTTCGGGTCTGTCTAACAACCGTTCCAGTACGGGGCGGCGGGGGGAGAAACCAGGATGTCTGCCGATCAGACGAAGGAAATGCACACCGACGTGCGCGTGATGGAGCCGGATGCGGCCTCCGCGCAGGCGAAGGGATCCGGCGAGTTCGAGACCGCCGATGGCACCGTCGACCCAGGTCTGTTTGCGCGTCGACTCGAAGAACTGTTCCGGACTGTGCCCGGCCCGAATGGCCGTGCCTACAGCGCGAAGGCCATCGCTGCGCGGTCGACGGAGCGCGGATTCCGGCTCGGCGAGAGCTATCTGTCCCAGCTGCGTTCGGGCAAGGCCAAGTCGCCGTCGTTCAGGACGGTCGAAGGAATCGCGGCTGCATTCGGCGTCGACGTGCATTACTTCCTCGAGGACCGCGCCGCGCAACGCACCCGCGACCAGATTGATCTCATGCGACTTCAGGCCGATTCCAACGTCCAGTTGGCGGCGTTCCGTCTTGCCGGACTGTCCAGCGACTCGGTCAGTGTGGTCAACGAGCTGATCAAGGTCCTGCGGGTGCAGCAGGGGCTGCCCGCCGATCCGCCGGATCTGCTGTCCGGTGACAGCGAACCCCGTCCCGAGCCTCATCACGCGCTCCGCGTGGTCGGTGGCCAGAGCTCGAACGACTGACACGTCTCCTCGACCGGCCGAGCCCAGCTCATCCCGACGCAGCGTACGGGAGTTACGCGCACTGTGTCGGGATGCATTGGCCGGGCTCGATCTCGACCTTCCCCTTGATGCGCAGCAGCTCTGCGCTGTGTACGGGCGTAAGCGGGGACGCGCTATCTCCGTCATTCCTCACCCCCTCCCTGCGGGTATGCCCAGTGGGGTGTGGTTGGTGGGCGACGACAGCGACTTCTTCTTCTACCAGGCGAATACGTCTGCGATACACCGCGAACAAATCGTCATCCACGAGTTCGGCCACCTGATCGCCGGTCATCAGGTGATCGGGATGCCCGGTGCGGTAACACCCGGCACCGATCGTGGTTTCGACGATGCCTCCGACGAGGCGTTACGCCGCACCTGCTACTCCGACGACCGAGAGTGGGAGGCCGAGGTTCTGGCCACGCTCATCGGCGAGTGGGCTGATCGAGCAGCCGCTAGTCTCGGTGCGACGGCCACAGATCGGGGCCTTCGCGGTTTGCAGCGATTGTTCGGAGGGCATGACGGATGGTTGTGACCGTACTCAACTCTCTTGCTGCCGCGGTCTTCGCATTCGCGCTGTGTTACCGCATCGATCGGATGCGACGCGAACCCTTCGATCTGCAAGGCGTCGCCATCACGGTGGCCATCGCTGCGCTCACCTGCGCCTTCGTCTTCGCCAACAAGCACGTTGCCAGTGGCGTGGACAGTGTCACGTTCACTGGGTTGAGCCGGGTGGCGTTCTACTGCCTGATCGCACTGTCGGTGGCCGGCCTCATCGTCACCTTCTTCTTCGTGGGTCCACGCCGAGGCGGCGGGCAGTCGAGCCGGTCGCGCCGCGCTCAGGGTGAGGCGGTACCGCTGGTCGTGTCGGTGATCGGTTTGCACGTCGCGATGCGGTTCACCCCCGTGGACGTGCGGACCAGTGGTCTGTCGGGAGTGTCCGCTCGGGACGTGGGCTTCGCGGTGTTCTTCATCATCGCCGGTGGATACCTCACCTACGGTTTCGTCGCCTGTGCGCGGTCGGTCGGTCTCTATCTGCGCATGGCCGACGGTCCGGTGCGCATCGCACTGACGTTGACGTTCGCCGGTCTCGCCGCACTCGGTGCGTCCACCCTTCTGCAGACCTTGTTCGTGATCGGCGGTCTCGCGCATCTCCCGTCGCCGTCGGTGGTACTCAACATCGGCAGCGTGTTGACGGCGCTGGGCGTGGCTCTCTTCCTGATCGGGGTGGCCTTCCCCATGCTCAACGGCCGATGGGTGGCCTACCGGGACACGCGCAGACATCGGCGGGAGCTGGAGATTCTGCAGCCGCTGTGGGAGATGATCGGTGCGGCATTGCCCGAGGTGATCCTGCCCGACGACACGCTGCGCTCGAGCACGTCATTTCGGTTCCGGCGGCGCGTGGTGGAGATCCGCGACGGTCTGTCTCAGATGAGTCCGCTGCTGCCCGAGGACTTTGACGACCTCGACCCCGACGATCAGGCGATCATCTTCGACCATGCGCTCGGTGAGGTCGAGGACGCTGGACTGCCGACCGGGACCGTGCGATCGGTCCTCGCGCCGACCGGACCCGGGATCGACGCAGACGCCGCCCCGCTGCTGCGACTGTCGGAGGCACTCGTGGCATTCCGCGGCAAGGAATCGGTCGGGGTCTCTTAGTTCCGGTCTCCCGGTTCCTGTCTCCTAGCACTGTCATTCGCGTGAATGATCTTGGCATTGCTCGTGATTCGGTGCTGTTTTCCCTTGTTGGGGCGGGTTTTTCTCGGTAGTATCGAACATGTATTCGATAGATGGTTCGAGTCGTACTCATCCACCGGGAGGGGGTTCCGATGTCTGTTGATCTCTCCGCATTGGGGCTGCCTGAGTCGTTGGATGAGGTGGATGCCGCCGGGTTGGGTGAGGTGGTTGTTCGGGCGCGGCGTGCTGGTGCGTTGATGGAGTGGCACCGCCTGCGGGCGATGGCCGAGGTCTTCGAACGGCTGGTCGCGCCGTATGTCGGGGAAGACCGCCGTGTCTACGACGCCCATACCCGTGCGGCGAATGAGATCGCGATGATGCTCGGTCGTAGTCAAGCCGGTGTGGAAACCGAATTGATGGACGCCGCGCACCTGTTCGCGGGCCTGCCGCAGGTCGCGCACTGCCTGCATGACGGAGTGATCACCGGCGGACACATCCGCACGATCATCGCCCGCACCGCACTGGTCGGCGGACAAGACTACGCACCACTCGTCGATACCGAACTCGCGGAGGCGTTGCGGCGGCAGGGGAGCTGGTCGCTGCAACGCCTGCGGGATGTGTGTGACCGCATCGTGTTCCGCCACGACCCCGCCGCGGTGCGTGAACGCCGAAAGGCGTCGGAAGAAGGCCGTCGGGTGTGGGCCGAGAACGCGACTGACGGTATGGCAGTGTTGCATGCGTCGATGACGGCGGAGAATGTGCGTGTCGCCGCCGCCAGGGTCGACGCGTTGGCGAACAGTGTGTGCGAGTCCGATCCGCGACGTGACGGGGCCCGCCGCTCCGACGCCGTGTTCGCACTGTTGTCCGGCGAGTTGTTCGAGTGCCAGTGCGACCGTGGTGATGACTGTGATGCCACGGTTCCCGCGCCGGCGATGGTGCAAGCCGCTGAAGCGCAAGTGATCATTCATGTGATCACCGAAGCCGCGACGCTCGACGAACCCGAGCCGGAGCCGGATGCTGCGGAAGCGGCGGCGGTTGAGGCGGATTCGGAAGCCGCTGCCTCGGCTGCCACGGTGCCGACTGCGACCGAGGTGGATGACGCCGAGCCCACACTGGTCGAGGGGTCCGATGCCGGCAGTGTCCTGGAGGACCCGGAGCCCGCTGAACCTGTTGCCGCTGAACCTGACTCGGCTGAAGATCCCAGACCTGCGCCAAAGAAGCCCACCACGCGTCACGTCTATTCTCCGCGTCACTCCGGTGTCGGGTTCATGGACGGCTATGGCGTGATCTCCGGTGACTACGTGCGGGAGTTGACCCAACGCGCCGGTGCGGTCATCAGACCGGTCAACCCCAACGGTAAGCCGTTGCGTCCGCATCTGCCGTCGGATCCCTACCGGCCCAGCACTGCGATGAATCTGTTCATCCGTATCCGGGACGGCTACTGCACCGTGCCCGGCTGTGACAAGCCCGCCTTCGCCGGGGATCTGGATCATGTGCATGAATACGATCACGACAATCCGGCGGCTGGTGGTCAGACGAGAGCGTGTCAGATGGTTTGTGTGAGGTAGCGGTGCTCCTGACTGAAAGCCGAGACACTGATGACTGTGGTGGACAAGAAACTCGAGCGTGACCAACGTCGCCG
>NZ_BMGC01000039.1 GCF_014639795.1 Gordonia jinhuaensis
CCTACAGACCATGGGGTTGATAGGCCAGAATTGGAAGCCCAGTAATGGGTGGAGGTGACTGGTACTAATCGGCCGAGGACTTACCACAACACAACCAACACTCTCATGTTTTGGTTGTTTCGCATCCACTATGACACTTCTGAAACAACACACGGTTTCAGAACAAACAAACAACACTGTTTTGACTGTGTGGTTGTTTTATAGAGTTACGGCGGTTATAGCGGTGGGGAAACGCCCGGTCCCATCCCGAACCCGGAAGCTAAGCCTGCCAGCGCCGATGGTACTGCACTCTAATAGGTGTGNAGTAATGCCCCGCACTTTCGTGCGGGGCATTACTGCATTCACAGGCTTTGTGGTTCCTTGCTCATTTCCCGCCATGCATTTCCTGTTCTGCACGTCGTCCTCATATGCGGGACAGGTTCTCGTCCGATACGGCATAGTCACGGGCTGCCATCTGGTCGAGTCAGAACGAGATGACGTCGTCGCCCCAGATCGCGCGGATACGGTCGTCAACGTCGTAGCGCACCGCATCTTCCCGATCTATCAGCAGTGTTGCCGGCTCGTCGGCGGTGTAGGCAGGCCAGTCGACGTCGTCGGCGGTGTTCGGTTCGGCACCTGTCACGAAGGCCTCCCATCGTCTGCGAAGTCGCTCAGACAGTTGTTCGCCCGGCTTGCGCCCGCCGATCGCGGTGGCCAGCTTCATCCCTCGCACGTCGAGATTCCCCCACGTGTAGGGGAGTTCTGTCGCATGCGTCGCTCCCACGTGGACGGCCTTCATCAACGGGGTCGCCCAGTCGAAGCGGTACAGATACACCGGGGCGTGGCGCCAGTGTCCATCCACCAGCCACAATGTCGGCATCCGGAAGCCGAGGTCGCCGGCGACCATCACACCCCGGTCGCGCCGACGGTGCACGCTGTAGGCACTCTCCACATCGACACGACTCGGGATCACCAGGTCGGGCTGTTCCTCGGCCACGGTGGTCATCATCTCGAGGAGCTCATTGTCGGTGATCGGGATGAGCGGCGACCTCATGAACTTGAAAGCAGCCGCCTCGTCTCGGTTGGTCCCGATCAGCAGTGGCACCGCATATCCTCTGCCCGCGCGGATCGCACTCAGCGGATTTTCGGGCACCAGGTCGCCGTCGATTGTCGGTGCGAACGGGATCACCCCGGGTTCGGTCTTGGGTAGAGCGGCGAAGATCTCGTTGCCGGCGGCCACGATCGAGTCGGTGTCGGCGTCGAGCGCCGCAGTCGGGTCCTCGGTGACCCCGAGGAGTCCGACCCAGGCGTTCACGGCACGTCGAGCGTGGTCGATGCCGTAGACCGAGCCGGCGGGGGAACTCTGGGCGATCGCCCGATGGAACAGCCCTCGTGCAGTGGGCGTGGCGAGCAGCGTCGTGACGATGCCGCCACCGGCCGATTCGCCGGCAAGTGTCACTGCACCGGAATCGCCGCCGAATTCACCCACATTGTCGCGAACCCATTCCAGTGCACGGATCACGTCGCGGAGCCCGAGGTTGCTGTCGACGGGTCGAGCGTTCGTCGAGAGCTGGGACACGTCCAGAAATCCGAACGGGCCGAGGCGGTAGTTCACGGTGACCACCACCATCGCGCCGTCGGCGACAAGATGTGAGGCGTCATAGAGCGGCTGTGACCCGCTGCCCATGAGATAGGCGCCGCCGTGGATCCACACCATCACCGGCAGCCGGTCATCGGGGGTGGTGGTGGCCGAGGTCCAGACCGACAGTGTCAGACAGTCCTCGTCGCGGATGTTGGCCGGACCGAGATCGACCGCTGGATTGTCGGGTTGCGGGCACACAGCGCCGAACTCGACTGCGTCACGCACCTGTGTCCACGGCTCATGAGGACGTGGAGCGCGCCAGCGCAGCGAGCCCAGCGGCGGTTGGGCGTAGGGAATCGACCGCCATGAGTTGACCACTGCATCGGTGCGGCCACGCACTGGTCCCGACTCGGTGTCGACGACGTGGGTGCGGCCGATGGCCGGGGAGTCGCTCATCGGACATACGTTATCGCTGATTGGTGCGCTGACGCCGACCCGAACGCGGGGATAGCACCGTCCCGCGGTATCCAGTCGTCCATTCCGCGCCGGATCGAGCGTGCGTCGAGCATCATCGAGGATGTGCATCGCGGGTGCGATGCCGACGACGTCATACGGGGAGGTACATCAGAGATGAAAAGTGTTGTGGTGCTGTACGGGGAGCCGACGAATCGCGAGGAGTTCGACGCGCACTACGTCAGCACGCATGTCCCGCTCGCGTCCAAACTGCCCGGACTGAAGGAGTACACCTACGGCCGCTGCGCGGATGCCTCCGGGGCGCCGGCTCCGTACTACTACCTGGCGCGACTCGTTTTCGACACGGCGCAGAAGCGGACCGAGGCGCTGGGCTCGCCCGAGATGGCCGCTGCCGGAGCCGATGTGGCGACCTTCGCCAGCGGTGGGGCGACGATCCTTCTCGTCGACGACGAGTTCGCGGGACTGTGACGGCGAGCCGACTCACCCCGCAACGACCCGCCGAGGACGCTCTGATGCCGGACGGGCCACGCCCGCCCGGACTGACCTATCTGGCGGGCTTCCGGATCGACGTCGGGACCGCGCTCGCGGTCACGCCGCCGGAGCAGGCGACCCGCCGTATCGTTCCGATCACCGGTGGGTCGGTGCGCGGACCGGAATTCACGGCGACGATCCTTCCCTACGGTGCAGACTTCCAGACCCAGCGTTCGCCGGCAACCACTGATCTCGACGCACGGTATGCGTTGCAGACCCCTACGGGTGAGCTGGTGTTCGTCACCAACACGGCGGTGCGCTCGGGCGCGCCGGAAGACATCGAGGCGTTGGCATCCGGACGCCGCGTACCCGCCGAGAGCATCTACTTCCGGTGCTGCCCGCAGTTCACGACTGATGCCCCGCGCTGGGGTTTCCTCAACGACCGGTTGTTCGTGGGTTCGGGCCGTCGCGACCCCGAGCAGGTCGTGATCGACGTGTGGATGGTGGACTGACCCGGCCGCGCTGACTGACCCGGCCACTGACAGATCCGGGCCCGACCCGATTAGGCGCTGGAGAGGGGTACGGCACTGCGGAATGCACATTCCGCACACGACACCGCGGCAGGTGGGCACGGCCCTACCGTCGGTGGTCGACTCGGTGTCCTAGGGTGGGCGACGTGCGTTTGGTCATTGCCGAGTGTCAGGTCGATTACGTGGGGCGGCTCACCGCCCATCTTCCCCGCGCCCGTCGGCTGGTGCTGGTCAAGGGGGACGGGTCGGTCAGCGTCCACGCCGACGACCGTGCCTACAAGCCGCTGAACTGGATGAGTCCGCCGTGCTGGATGAGCGAAGAGGCCATCGACGACACCTCCCCCGAATGGGCGACGGCGGTGTGGGTGGTGACCAACAAGGCCGGTGAGCAGCTGCGCATCACCGTCGGGGAGATCGAGCACGACTCCGCGCACGAACTCGGTGTCGATCCGGGGTTGGTGAAAGACGGTGTCGAGGCGCATCTGCAGGAACTGCTCGCCGAGCATGTGACCACGCTGGGTGAGGGTTACAGCTTGGTTCGGCGGGAGTACATGACGGCGATCGGCCCGGTCGACCTGTTGTGCCGCAACCAGTCCGGTGAATCCGTCGCCGTGGAGATCAAGCGTCGCGGTGAGATCGACGGCGTCGAACAGCTGACCCGATATCTTGAACTGCTCAACCGCGACCCGCTGCTGCGTCCCGTACATGGGGTGTTCGCTGCACAACAGATCAAACCGCAGGCGCGCACACTCGCCGAGGACCGCGGTATCCGATGCGTCACGCTCGACTACGACAAGCTCCGGGGAACCGAGAGCACCGAGTTCCGGTTGTTCTGACCGTCGGTATCCTGACCTCTCGATGCCCAGACACAATCGGCGTGAACCCGACCGACGTCGCGAGACCGGCGACGGCGGCCTGGGCCGAGTGGAGCGCGGACCGCGCGGCGACGACGTCGACTACCACGTCGTGACGATTCCAGGATCACGGGCGAAGAAGGTGTACATGTGCCCCGGGTGCAGCAACACGATCGCCGTGGGCGTGGCCCATGTCGTCGCGTGGCCGGTCGACGATTTCGGCGGCGTCGATGATCGACGTCACTGGCACACCGGCTGCTGGCGCGGCCGCCGCACCCGTACCGGGTATCGCTGATCTTGCGGTGACGGGTGAGGGGTCAGCGCCGACCCGACGGTGTGGGGGACTGGCGCCGGTTGCGCGTGGAGACCGGGCCCGACGGACCTTGCCCGTTCGGGGACGCCTTGGAATCGTCGCCGCCGGCATCCGACGAGGACTGGACGTTGGCGCCGTTGTGGGCCGCCGTCCCATTGACTGCGGAGCGAGCCGAACCGTTGGGGTGCGCACCGTTGGTATGTGAACCGTTGACGGTCTTTCCGTTCACCCCGGGCTTGTCGACCCCGGCGCCATCGGCCGAGTTCGGATTCGCCGATCCCGACGTTGTCGCACCCGAGTCCGTGTCGGTCGTGTCGGGTCGACCGGCGACGGGGCTGCCGGTGACGGGGGATCCGTTGGCCGACGGTTTCGCCGACGACGCGGCGCTGTCTCGGGCGGTCGGGATGCGGGAATCCTCCGAGAGGCCTTCGTTGAGGAGGTCGAGTGGGTCGACCTCGAGGAGTTTCGCGTCGGCTTCGGTGTCGGAGAGCAGGTCGGGCACCTCTGCCAGCTCTTCTCTGATCTCGGAGATCGCACTGAGCATCCGCATCCGCAGCAGTCGCACCTGTTCGACGGACTCCTTGGCGCGGATCACCCGCTCGGTGGCCACCGACTGCGCGTGCTGGCGCAAGCGATCGGCGTTCGCATGGGTGACCTCGAGGTGCTGCCGGGCCTCTTCGCGGGTGGTCGCCTCGAGGTGCTCCATCTCGCTCACGAGTTTCTCCCGACGCGCGGCCATCGAGACCTCGAAGTCGTTCTGTGCGCGCTCGCGCGACTGATCTGCCCGCAGCGCCAGTTCCTCGGCCTCGGCATGAGCGGCGGCGATGATCCGTTCGCATTCGGCCTTGGCCGCGTCCATGGTCGACACGTGCTCGGCTTCCATCGCCGTGCGGCGCTTCTCGGTGTCGCGGACCATCGTGTCGACGCGTTCGCGGGTCTCGCGGTCGTATTCGGCGGCCTCGGAGCGGATGCGTTCGGCGTCGGCATTCGCCGCGGCCCGGGTGTCGGCGGCGTCCTGGTCGGCTTCCTCGCGGGCGGCCGCCGCATCCTGGCGGGCCAGGGACAACAGTTCGGCGCTCTCGGCCTCGGCCTGCGCGCGCATCTCCGAGGTCTCGTCGGAGGCCAGTTGAAGCATCCGGGATATCCGCTCACTCATTCCCTGAGCAGTGGTCGGCGGCACGGCCAGACGGTCGACCTCGCGGCGCAGCGACTCGATCTCCTCGCGCGCCTCCACCAGGTGGGAGGCGAGCTCACGAGCGTTGGCAGCGGCGGCATCTCGGTCGGCGGCGAGCACGCGCAGATCCGCATCCGTGCGCTTGAAGTAGTTGTTCACCTGCTCGCGGTCGTACCCGCGCATCACGACGGCGAAGGGCTGCGAGGACGTGGCATCCGACATGGGAACGACTCTACGCGGTGATTCTGTGCTGCTCCGATGACGAAACAGAAACGTGTCACGCCGGTTCGGACACGAAACGATGTCAGGCCGGTTCGACCAGCTCCAGCAGGACCCCGCCGGCATCCTTGGGATGTACGAAATTGATTCGGGAATCAGCGGTTCCGCGTCTCGGCGCCGGATACAACGTGCGGATCCCGGCCTCGGTGAGGCGTCGTGTGACCTCGTCGACGTCGGTGACCCGCAGCGCCAGCTGTTGCAGTCCCGGCCCGTTGCGATCGAGGAATTTCGCGATTGTCGACTCGGGCGAAAGCGGTGCGAGAAGCTGAATCACGCTCGCGCCGTGCGGATTCGAATGGTGCGACTCGTGCGAACCCGACCTGTCGGCGTCCGCGCCCGCCGGCGATGCCAGTGCCGCGGGGCCGATCATCGCTTCTCGCACACCCTGTTCGGCGTTGATCTCTTCGTGCAGGGTCACGAAACCGAAATTGTTCGCGTACCACCGCGCAGCCGCATCCATGTCGGCCACCGCGATGCCGACATGGTCGATCGCGGTCACCAGATCCGCGATCGCGGCGGTCGCCGACGGTGCGGCGCGGACCGCACCGGCGCCTGGTGTGGTCTGGGTCTCGGCCTCCGAGGGAATGTCGAGACGATTGTCGGGGTTGCCCGTCAGGTCCGTCACACTTCAACGGTAGCGTTGATGTGACCAGCGGTGTCGGGTGGTATGCCGATTTTCCGCACTGTTGTATCGGCCGCGACACCTCGCAGCGGCCGCCTAGGAGGTTTACAGATGTCCTCGGTTCCCACCTCGTCGGTGATCGTGTCCGGTGCTCGCACCCCAGTGGGGCGACTGCTCGGGTCGCTCAAGGGTTTCTCGGGTGTCGATCTCGGTGCGCTCGCCATCGAGGGCGCCCTCGAGAAGGGCGATGTGCCCGCATCGGCGGTCGACTACGTGATCATGGGTCAGGTCCTCGGCGCCGGCGCCGGTCAGATGCCTGCCAAGCAGACCGCAGTCAAGGCCGGCATCCCGTGGTCGGTCCCGGCACTCACCATCAACAAGATGTGCCTGTCGGGTATCGACGCGATCGCGCTGGCCGATCAGCTGATCCGAGCCGGTGAGTTCGACTGCGTCGTCGCGGGCGGTCAGGAATCGATGACGCAGGCGCCGCACATCCTCAAGGGCAGCCGCGAGGGCTTCAAGTACGGCACTGCCGAGATGCTCGATCACATGGCCTACGACGGCCTGTTCGACGCGTTCACCGACCAGCCGATGGGTGCGCTGACCGAGGAGCACAACGCCGAGATCGAGAAGTTCAGCCGCGAGGAGCAGGACGAGTTCGCCGCCCGGTCCCACCAGCTCGCCGCGACAGCCTGGAAGAACGACGTGTTCGCCGACGAGGTGATCCCCGTCTCGATCCCGCAGCGTAAGGGCGATCCGATCGTGTTCGCCGAGGACGAGGGCATCCGCGCCGACACCACCGTCGACAGCCTTTCGCGCCTGCGTCCGGCGTTCTCCAAGACAGGCACCATCACCGCCGGCAACTCCTCGCAGATCTCCGACGGCGCCGCGGCTGTGGTGGTGATGAGCAAGGAGAAGGCAACCGAGCTCGGTCTGTCGTGGCTCGCCGAGATCGGACCACATGGTGTGGTCGCCGGCCCCGACTCCTCGCTGCAGGAGCAGCCTGCGAACG
The DNA here is from genome assembly GCF_014639795.1 of Gordonia jinhuaensis. GTDB lineage: Bacteria > Actinomycetota > Actinomycetes > Mycobacteriales > Mycobacteriaceae > Gordonia_B > Gordonia_B jinhuaensis. Next base: position 7,291 of record NZ_BMGC01000039.1, read on the forward strand.
CGATCATCAAGGCGTGTGAGCGCGCCGGCATCGCCCCGACCGATCTGGACCTGGTCGAGATCAACGAGGCTTTCGCAGCTGTGGGACTGGCCTCGACCAAGAAGCTGGGCATCGACCCCGAGATCGTCAACGTCAACGGCGGCGCGATCGCGGTCGGTCATCCGATCGGGATGTCGGGTGCGCGCATCACGTTGCACCTGGCACTCGAGCTCAAGCGACGCGGCGGTGGAGTCGGTGTGGCCGCGCTCTGCGGTGCCGGCGGTCAGGGCGACGCGCTGATCGTGAGCGTGCCCAAGGCCTGATCTCGGCTGCACCGACGCCGCCTGTCGGCGCGCGTTGTCGGCGCCTGTTGTCGATGCCTGGTCGACGGGGTTCGTCGACCGATGCCGGGTGTCTCGAACGGCCTTTCCTACTACGGGGGGTCGTAGAGATACCCGGCATTCGGCACAATGGTGGCGTGAAGAGTTTTTTCGATCTGTCCACTCCCGCCAAACGGTTCCGATTCGTCGCCGTCCTCGAAGCGATCACCTGGCTTGCGCTGTTGATCGCCATGTTCTTCAAGTGGGTCCTCGGACATACCGAGGCCGTGCAGGTGCCGGGCATGGTCCACGGCATCGTGTTCGTCATCTTCGTGCTGACCACGCTGGTCACCCACTTCGCGCTGAAGTGGAGTCCCAAGGTGACCCTGCTCGCCCTGATCTCGAGCATCCCGCCCTTCGGCACTCTCGTCTTCGAGTGGTGGGCTCGCCGCAGCGGACATCTGGCCGAATTGTCCGACGAATCCGCCGACAAGCCGGTGGCGCTGGCCTCCTGACCGCCCGACGTGCCACGTTCCCCGCATGTGCGGGAGCCGCGCGGCGCCGGGCTGCCGGGTGAGGCAGATGGTTCGCTCTGCGGGTTGCGCCGCCGTGCGACTTCGCGCAGCGTGGAGGCATGATCGTTGCGTTCAGTGTTGCCCCGTCCGGTGGCGATTCGGTGGAGTCCGACGGCGGGATGAGTGCCGCGGTGGCCGAGGCGGTGCGTGTGGTGCGCGCCTCGGGCCTGCCGTGTCAGACCACGTCGATGTTCACCTATCTCGAGGGTGAGTGGGATGAGGTGATGCCGGTGGTGAAGGCGGCCACCGATGCGGTCCTGGCGCACGCTCCACGTGCCTCGTTGGTCCTGAAGGCCGACATCCGGCCCGGGATGACCGGCCAGCTCACCGAGAAGGTGGAACGGATCGAGCAGCAGCTGCGATGAGCGGTGTGCTCGGCTCGGCGGCGATGGAGGGTGGCGGCGATGGCGGGTAGCGGGGCACTGCGTCGCGCACGCATCGCCGGGTCACTGGTGTTCGGACTCAACGGTGCGCTCGCGGCGATGTGGGTCGCCCAGATCCCGGTGATCAGTGCGCGCACCGGCGTCGACCACGCTGCGCTGGGCGGTCTGTTGCTGGCAGCGGGGCTCTCGGCCTTCGTGTCGATGCAGATCTTCGGACCGCTCGCCGACCGGCTCGGTACACGCGGGCTGTGTGTGTTCGCGGTGTGTGCGCTGGCCCTGGCGATCGTCGGCCCGACGCTGGTCACCAGCCCGCGGTCGCTGCTGATCGCGCTGATCGCATTCGGCTTCTTCAACGGCGCCCTCGACGTCTCGATGAACTCCCAGGCGGTGGTGATCGAACGGCTCTACCGCCGGCCGATCATGTCGTCGTTCCACGCCTACTTCTCGTTGGGCGGATTGGTCGGATCGGCAGTCGTCGCGGCGGCACTGTTCGCCGGCGCTCAGCCGTGGATGACGGCATGCGCCGTCGCGGCGATCTCGGTCGTCGCGGTGTGGGTGGTGGCCGGTGCGCTGATCCCCGATCGGCCCGGTGACGTGGTCGATGCGATCCCTGATGCCAGAACCGCAGATCGCACAACCGCCGACCCTGCCGATACCGATTCCTCCCCGACGAACACCGACGGCCGGGCTGGGGTTGCGGGTCGGGTCCCGATCGCCCTGCGAGTGTCGGTGATGGCGGTGCTGGCCTTCTCCCTGATGTTGGCGGAGGGTTCGGCGTATGACTGGAGCGGACTGCACATGGTCGAGCGCTACGGAGTCACCGACGTCGTCGGAGCGGTGGCGTTCGCGGTGTTCTCCCTGACCATGCTCGTCGGACGCTTGCGCGCGGATGCGCTTGTTGCCCGGCGCGGTGCCGCGTGGGTGGTGCGCGCAGGCGCGCTGATCGCCGTCGTCGGCATGTCGGTGGTGATCTGCGCGCCCACGCCGTGGTTGTCGGTGATCGGCTGGGCGTTGTTCGGACTCGGTGTTGCCGCCGGTGTCCCGCAGCTGTTCTCGGCAGCCGGAAATCTGTCGGCCGCGTCGAGCGGCCGTTACATCTCGATCGTCGTCGGTGCCGGATATCTGGGGATGCTCGCCGGCCCGGCCAGTATCGGATTCGTGGCCCGGCACACCACACTGGGTGTCGCGCTGTGGCTGGCTGCCGCGGCGGCAGCGGTGGCCGTGCTCGGTGCGGGCGTGATCGGAGCGACGCCGACTCCGCGGGACCACCGACGCCGACCAGACGGTGGGGTGCGACCGGGCGGCGGTGCGGGCCCAGGCGGCGGTGTGCGACCAGACGGCGGTACTCGACCAGGTGACGTCACGGTGTCGTGATCTGTGGACGTCGTGACACACTTGTTGTGTGAGTAGGCCACAGTCTCCCAAGCAGGCAGCAGCAATGCGGGCGGCCGCCGCCATGTCCGGTGCGGTCGACCTGTCAGCACTCAAGCAGCGCGCCGATGCGCAGCGAACCCAGTCGACGCCGGGCGCCGATGCGGGCACGTCTGCCCGACCGGCGGGATCTGCTGCGGCACCGACGATTCCCAGCTCGTTCGCAGTCGACGAGACGACGTTCGACGCGAATGTGCTCAGTCTGTCCGAGCAGGTACTGGTGGTGGTCGAGCTGACCGCGTCGTGGAGCGAGCAGTCGGCCGAACTGACGCCGGTACTCGAACAACTCGCGGAGCAGGCGAACGGACGCTGGGTGCTGGCCGAGGTCGACGTGGAGGCCAATCCGCGCATCCAGCAGGCCTTCGGCGTGCAGTCGGTTCCCACGGTCGTCGCCATCGCGAAGGGCCAGCCGGTCTCGGCGTTCCAGGGTCCCCAGCCTGCCGACCAGATCGCCGCCTGGGTCGGGGGCATCCTGGACAAACTCGGCGATGCACTTCCAGGGGTGTCGGTGGGCGAGCCGGTGGAGGAGCCGACCGATCCGCGGCTCGTCGAGGCCGAGGCCAAACTCGACGAGGGCGATCTTGAGGGAGCACTGGCCGCCTACGAGGCCGTGGTGGAAGCCGATCCGGCGAATGAGGAGGCGGCCTCAGCGGCGCGCAACGTCGCCTTCCTGATCCGGGCCGGCGCACACGATCCGGCGGTCGTCACCGACGCGGCTGCCGACGATGTGGACGGGCAGCTCGCCGCCGCCGACGTGCTCCTTCTCGATCAGCGCCCCGAGGAGGCATTCGACCGTCTGATCGCCCTCGTCAAGAACACCTCCGGCGACGAACGCACCGCGGTGCGCACCCGACTGCTCTCGCTGTTCGAGTTGTTCGATCCCGCAGAGCCGTTCGTGATGACCGCCCGCCGTAAGCTGGCTTCAGCCCTGTTCTGACCAGCCCTGTTCTGACCAGCACTGTTCTGACCAGCCCTGTTCTGAGCAACCCTGTGACGCGGGAGCGACGGACTCTGATCCCGGGGCTCTGATCCCGAGTCGACGAGCGTCGGCCGCGGTCGGCTACTCGTCGTCGGCGGGCACCAGCCACACCGCGCCGTTGGCCGGAATGGTCACCGTGGCCGAGGTGGGCAGGCCGTTCCACGATCTGCCGTCGGCCACCACCGCGCCGAGGTTGCCCTCGCCGTTGCCCGCGTATGCGGGAGCGTCGGTGTTGATGACCTCACGCCAGCGACCCCTGCGCGGGAGTCCGATGCGGTGGTCGGCGCGGGTGACTCCGGAGAAGTTGAACAGACATGCCATCACCGAGCCGTCGGAGCCGTAGCGCAGAAAGCTCAGTACGTTGCTCGCGGTGTCGTTGGCGTCGATCCACGCGTAACCCTCGGGCGTGGTGTCGAGGGTGAACAGTGCCGGCGACTGGGTATAGACGGTGTTGAGGTCGGTGACCAGCCGGCGGACGCCGAGATGCAGTTCGCTCTCCCAGCCCTCGAGCTGGTACCAGTCCAGGCTGCGTGTCTCCGACCATTCGTTGGTCTGGGCGAACTCCTGTCCCATGAACAGCAGCTGTTTGCCCGGGTGCGACCACATGTAGGCGAGGAAGACACGCACACCGGCCGCTTTGGTGCGGGAGTCGCCGGGCATACGGCTCCACAGCGTGCCTTTGCCGTGGACGACCTCGTCGTGGCTGATGGGTAGCAGGAAGTTCTCGCTCCAGGCGTACATCATCGAGAAGGTGATCTCGTGGTGATGGAAGCTGCGATAGATCTGGTCGCGGGTGAGGTAGCCCAGCGTGTCGTGCATCCAGCCCATATTCCATTTGAGCGTGAACCCCAGGCCGCCGAGGTTGGTGTCGCGGGTGACGCCGGGCCACGACGTGGACTCCTCGGCCACGGTCATCACGCCGGGGTGGTGTTTGTGGACGGTCGCGTTCATCTCCTGCAGGAACTGCACCGCCTCGAGGTTCTCGCGACCGCCGTAGACGTTGGGGGTCCACTGGCCGTCGGGGCGTGAGTAGTCGAGGTAGAGCATCGACGCCACGGCGTCCACGCGCAGCCCGTCGATGTGGAATTGGTCGAACCAGTACAGCGCGTTGGCGACCAGGAAGTTGCGCACCTCGCGTCGACCGAAGTCGAACACGTAGGTTCCCCAGTCCAATTGCTCACCGCGGCGCGGATCGCTGTGTTCGTAGAGCGGGGTGCCGTCGAACCGTGCGAGCGCCCACTCGTCCTTGGGGAAGTGTGCGGGCACCCAGTCGACGATCACGCCGATGCCCAGCGAGTGCAGGTGGTCGACCAGATAGCGGAAGTCGTCGGGGGTGCCGAAGCGCGACGTCGGTGCGTAATACGACGTCACCTGGTAGCCCCATGAGCCGCCGAAGGGGTGCTCGGCGACGGGCAGGAACTCGACATGGGTGAACCCGGTCTGCACCAGGTAGTCGCCGAGCTGTTCGGCGATCTCGCGGTAGGTCAGGCCCTGGCGCCATGAGCCGAGGTGGACCTCGTACACGCTCACCGGGCTCTCGGTGGGATGCCGGCGCATCCGCTCGGTCACCCAGTCGTCGTCGGACCAGGTGAAGTGGGTTTCGTCGACGACCGATGCCGTCGCAGGCGGGATCTCGGCGCGCCGGGCCATCGGATCGGCCTTGTCGCGCACCGATCCCGACGGGGTGTGCACGCGGAATTTGTAGATCGTGCCGGGACCGATGTCGGGTACGAACACCTCCCACACGCCGCTGGACCCGAGTGAGCGCATCGGCGCGGTGCGACCCTGCCAGCCGTCGAAGTCGCCGATCACGGTGACGCCCTCGGCGTTGGGCGCCCACACCGCGAAGGAGGTCCCGTCGACCGGTCCGTCGGGTGTCTCGTAGTGGCGACGGTTGGCGCCGAGCACCTCCCACAGCCGCTCGTGTCGACCCTCGCCGATGAGGAAGACATCCAGATCGCCGAGTGTGGGCAGGAACCGGTAGCCGTCGGCGACGATGAACTCATGCGTGGTGGTGCCCGACGAATCGGGATAGACCACGCGGTAGCGGTAGTCGACCAGTGACGTGATCGGGACCGACACCACGAACAAGTCGCCACGCTGGCGGTCCATCGGGTAGTCGACGCCGCCGATGACCACCGACACCGACACCGCGCCGGGCCGCAGCGTACGGATGTTCGTGTGATCGCCGGCCTCATGCGCGCCGAGGAGTGCGTGCGGGTTGTGGTGCGTCCCGCCGAGCAACCGCCACAGGTCCTCTCCGGTCACCTCGGCAGTCTCGTGTGCGGAGTTGCCTGACCCTGCTGGAGGAGTCGTGTTGGTCATTGTTGAAGATCACCCTGCCTCGCGTTGTTGCGTCGAAAACAGTCTGGCACCGCCCCTGTCGGTGCCGGCACGATCGCTGTACCCGGCATGGGACTGTGCGGCCTCGTCGGCGTGGCCCGTCGTCCTGGCGTCTGGCGCCCGTCCACGGTGATCGTGCCCGTCCACGGTGATTGTGCCCGGTCGCCCGGTCTGATGAGGTCTCAGTCCGCCGGCGGCGGCAGCCGATAGGCCAGACGCGTGGCCGTCGTGGTGTCCATCGGCCGGATCGACACGATGTGGCACACCGCCTTCCACGGCTCGAGCCGGATGAAGTTCGACTGTCCCCAGACGAAGTGCTCACCGCTCACCTCGTCGACACAGTCGAAGTGGTCGTACCACTCGAATCCGAGATCGGGCATGTCGAGCCACAGCGTCGATTCCTCGGCGCCGAACGGATTGATGTTGATCACCACCACGACACGATCCCCGGTCACCGGGTCGAATTTCGAGTAGGCCAGCAGTGCGTCGTTGTCGAGGTGGTGGAAGTGGATGTGGCGCAGCTGCTGCAACGCGGGGTGGCGCCGACGGATCGCGTTGAGTGAGGTGATCCACGGTTCGAGGGACTCACCGCGTGAGGACGCCGCCTTGAAGTCGCGCGGACGCAGCTGATACTTCTCGGAGTTCAGATACTCCTCGCTGCCCTCGGCTACGGCGAGGTGTTCGAAGAGTTCGTATCCGCTGTAGACCCCCCAGGTGGGCGAGAGGGTGGCCGCCAGCGCTGCGCGCAGCGCGAACATCCCCGGACCGCCGTGTTGCAGGCTCTCGTGGAGGATGTCGGGGGTGTTGACGAACAGGTTGGGTCGGGCCTCGTCGGCGTGTGCGGCGATCTCCTTGCCGAACTCTTCGATCTCCCACTTCGCAGTGCGCCAGGTGAAGTACGTGTAGGACTGCGTGAACCCGAGCTTGGCCAGTCCGTACAGGCGGGCAGGCCTGGTGAACGCCTCGGCGAGGAACAGCACGTCGGGATCACGCTTTTTGATCTCGGAGATCAGCCACGACCAGAAGTCCGGCGGCTTGGTGTGCGGATTGTCGACCCGAAAGATCTTGACGCCCAGATTCACCCAGTGCAGCGCGACCTTCAGCACGGCGTGGTAGATCCCGTTGCGGTCGTTGTCGAAGTTCAGCGGGTAGATGTCCTGGTACTTCTTGGGCGGGTTCTCCGCGTAGGCGATCGTGCCGTCGGGCAGCACGGTGAACCACTCGGGATGGTCGGTGGCCCACGGATGATCCGGCGCGCACTGCAGCGCCAGATCCAGCGCGATCTCCATGCCCAGTTCGCGCGCACGGTCGAGGAAGTACACGAAGTCGTCGGTGGATCCGAGTCGCGGATGGATCGCGTCGTGTCCGCCCTCGTCGGCGCCGATCGCCCACGGTGAGCCCACGTCGTCACGCCCGGCGACCAGGCTGTTGTTGGGTCCCTTGCGGTTGACCCGTCCGATCGGGTGGATCGGCGGGAGATAGACCACGTCGAAACCCATGTCCGCGATGCGCGGCAGTTCGGCCGCCGCGGTGAGGAAGGTGCCGTGGACGGGTGTCCCGTCGTTGTCCCAGCCGCCGGTCGAGCGGGGAAACATCTCGTACCAGGAGCCGAACAGGGCACGGCGCCGGTCGATCCAGATCCGGTGCGTCTTTCCCTTGGTGAGCAGTTCGCGCAGCGGGTGGCGGTACATCACGTCGGAGACAGTCGGCGACAGTGCGGGGGTGACCCGCTGATGTAACGAGGTGTCGGCGCGCAGCGCGACGATCGCCTCGGCCACCGGCCCGCGATCCTCCTCGGGCAGGTCGTCGAGTGCGCGCGTCAGCAGCCGGGCACCCGACTCGAGGTCGTTGGCAAGATCCTCAGGGCCCTGACCGGCTTCGATCTTCTTGGTGACCGCCGACGACCACGTGACATAGGGGTCGCTCCACCCGTCGATCCGGAAGCTCCAGAAACCCTCGACGTCGGGGACGAAGGCGGCATTGAACGCATCGGGTTGCGCTGCGGGGGTCATCCGGATGGTCAACCGCCGGCTGCGACGCGGCCCCTCGACGTGGACACTCGCGCCCAGCGCGTCATGTCCTTCGCGCCACACCGTCGCGCTGATCGGAACGAGCTCTCCGACAACGGCTTTGGAGGGAAACTGTCCTTCGGATATGACCGGTGCCACATCGTCGATGCCGATCCGCCCGATCACGTGTGAACCCTCTCCTCCGCCTCGATGGCGGGTGCGATGATCGCAGCCCGTCCGCTCGCTGATGCGCTTCTCAACCGTAGGGGATGGGCGCTGATTTGGCTGCACATCATCGCCGGGGTGCGGTGACGGTCATCCCGGGCGCAGTCGCTTCAGCGAGGCCCTCGCGACCTCGCCGTCGGTGGTCGGCCAGAACGGGGGTAGCGACGATCGGAGGAAGCCCCCGTAGCGTGCGGTGGCCAGGCGCGGATCGAGTACGGCGACCATCCCGCGGTCGGAGGTCGACCGCAACAATCTGCCCGCACCCTGGGCCAGCAGCAGCCCGGCGTGGGACGCGGCCACCGACAGGAAGCCGTTCCCGCCGCGCGACTCGACCGCTCGCTGACGTGCGGTCAGCAGAGGGTCGTCGGGCCGTGGGAAGGGTATGCGATCGATGACGACCAGACTCAGCGACGGGCCGGGGACGTCGACGCCCTGCCACAGCGACAAGGTGCCGAACAGGCACGTCGGCTCGTCGGCCGCGAAGTCACGGACCAGCGCCGAGGTCATGCCCTCGCCCTGACACAGCACGGGGAACTCCACGCGCTCGCGTACGGCCTCGGTGGCCTCACGGGCGGCGCGCATCGACGAGAAGAGTCCCAGCGTGCGGCCACCGGCTGCGGTGATGAGCTCGACGAGCTCGTCGATCACCGGTGGGGGCAGCTGCGCCCGACCCGGCGGCGGGAGATGTTTGGCGATGTAGAGGATCGCCGACTTGCGATGGTCGAACGGGGAACCGACGTCGAGGCCGTTCCAGCGCAGACCGGCCGAGTGAGATGACCCATCGGCGTCCGACGGCACCGCTCGTCCGGTCGCGGTGACCTCCCGTGCATCGGGGACCGAGGGGCCGTCCACGGCCTCGGCCGTCGCCGAGGAACTCGGGGCTTCGCCCGAACCCCCCGCGGGCAGCCCCCAGGTGACCGCGAGGGCGTCGAAAGAGCCGCCGATGGTCAGCGTCGCCGAGGTGAGGATCACAGTCGCTTCGCCGAACAACGACGACCGCAGGATGCCGCCCACCGACAGTGGGGCCACGTGCAGCGCCCGGCGCGTGTCGCCGGTGCGGGTGCGTTCCTCGGCGATCCACACCACGTCGCGACGGCGCGCCTCGTCGGGCTCGGCGAAGGAGTTGAGGATGCGCACCACGCTGTCGTGGGCTTCCTCCACCGCGGTCAGCGTGGCGGTACGTGCCGCCGCGGCCTGCTGGTCGAGGTCCTTGCCGCGCACCGGGCCGATCGCGGTGTGCGCGCGCCAGAGCCGATCGCGGATCGCCGCCAACGTCACCTCGCCGCCGTCGGGCGGGTTCACCCAACGGCCGACCGGGGACGCCTCCAGAAGCTCGCCGAGCATCTCACCGGCGCCCGCGACGTCGTCGGCGAGCTCCTGGTCGACGATGGTGCCCACGCGCCGGGCCAGCAGGCCGACCGACGTCGGCGAGAGCTCATCGGTGGCCACCGCGGTGATCCGGTCGACGAGTTCGTGTGCCTCGTCGACGATCACCACATCGTGGTCGGGCAGGACGTTCACTCCGGTGAGGGCGTCGATGGCGAGCATGGCGTGATTGGTGACCACCACGTCGGCGCCGCCTGCGCGTTTGCGTGCGGCCTCGGCGAAACAGTCGGCACCGTAGGGGCAGGCCGACGCGCCGATGCACTCCCGTGCGGTCACGCTCACCTGACGCCACGCGGCGTCGGAGACGCCGGGGTCGAGGTCGTCGCGGTCGCCGGTGTCGGTCTCGCTCGCGAACTCACGCAGGCGCGTGATCTCGCGACCCATCCGGGAGATGGCGAACGGATCGAACAGTTCGTCGGCCGGTTCCTCGGTCGCACCGGAGTGGATCCGGTTCAGGCACAGGTAGTTCGACCTGCCTTTGAGGATCGCGAATTCGGGCGCGCGGTGCAGTGGTCCGGCGAGTGCCTGGGCCAGCCGGGGCAGATCCCGGTCGACCAGCTGACGCTGGAGTGCGATCGTCGCCGTGGAGACCACCACGGTGTTGCCCGAGCGCACCGAATGGCGCAGTGCGGGAACCAGATACCCCAACGATTTACCCGTACCCGTCCCGGCCTGCACCGCGAGGTGTTCGCCGGTGTCGATGGCGTGAGCCACGGCCGCGGCCATCCGTCGCTGGCCGTCGCGGCGGGCGCCGCCGAGTGCGCCGACGGCGGTGTCGAGCAGTGCGGGCACTTCGGGGATGTCCCCGTCGGATGCAGTGGAGTCAGATGCAGTGGAGTCGGATGCGGGGGACTCGGCTCGGCTCGTCACCGTCGAGCGCTGTTGCGAGGTGGCGCCAACGCCGGCGCTCTCGGCCGGGTCGAAGAGATCAGTGGAATCAGAGATGAGCGTACCGTTCGCGAAAGGGGTAGGGAGGCAAGATGATCGGTGGGCGGTGGCAGGTCGGTCAGCTCGTCGCGAGCGCACCGACGACGTCGACACCGGCGGCGCGCAGATCGGCGACGGTGCCCTCGATCGACGAGGGGTCGACCGCGGCGGTGTCGTCGAGCAGTACCCGCACGGCGAATCCCTGACCCGCCCCGGAGAGTGCAGTCTGTTTGACGCAGTGATCGGTCGCGATGCCGATCACATCGACCTCCCCGACTCCGCGCTCACGCAGGAAGTCGCCGAGCAGCACGCCGGTGTCGTCGACGCCTTCGAAACCCGAATATCCGTCGGAGTACTGACCTTTGGAGAACACGGCGACCACGCGGCTGGTGTCGAGGTCGGGGTGGAACGCCGCGCCGGGGGTTCCCGCCACGCAGTGCACCGGCCAGCTGGTCACGTAATCGGGGGTGTCGGAAAAGTGGGCACCCGGATCGATGTGATGATCGCGGGTCGCCACGATCACGTCGTAGTCGGTTGTGCCGGCGAGCTTCTCGCTGATTCGTCGCGCGGTCGCCGCGCCACCGGACACCGCCAGTGAGCCGCCCTCGCAGAAATCGTTCTGCACGTCGACGATCACCAGAGCTCGCGCTGAGGATGTCTGGTCGGGTGTCCGGGACTGTTCGGTCATCGCGTGTTCCCCTGACTCATGACGTAACGGGTGGGAATCGCCGGTTCGCCGTGCGACAGCCCGAGGCCCTCCCAGGGCAGGCTCACCAGTGCCTGTGCCAAGTGCTCACGGGCGTCGGCCAGCGACGGGATGTCGGCGACGGGTTCGCCGTCTCGCATCAACGGTATCTGAAGCGGGGTGGCCGACAGGCCGTTGGTGTCGGGCGCCGCGCTGTCGGCCGGATAGATGATCTCCTCGACGATGGTGCCCGTGCTGCGACGTGTGCGCACCGCCGCCTTGGCGCCGCCGGGCGTCTCCTTGTGCGCGGCCCGTTTGGTCACCGGGATGCCGTCGACCTCCACCAGCTTGTAGACCATCCCCGAGGTGGGCGCACCGCTGCCGGTGACCAGTGAGGTCCCCACGCCGTAGGTGTCGACCGGTTCGGCGCGCAACGCCGCGATCGCATATTCGTCGAGGTCGCCGGAGACCACGATCTTGGTGCCGTGTGCGCCGAGGTCGTCGAGCTGATGGCGTACCTGACGCGCCAGCACTCCCAGCTCGCCGGAGTCGATGCGCACCCCGCCCAGGCCCGGTCCGGCGACCTCGATCGCATTGCGCACACCCTGGGTGATGTCGTAGGTGTCCACCAGCAAGGTGGTGCTCACGCCCAGTGCGTCGATCTGCGCGGCGAACGCGGCCTTCTCGTCGGGGCCGTCGGCGGTGGTGTGCAGCAGGGTGAAGGCGTGTGCGGAGGTTCCGGCCGTGGGTATGCCGTATTCGCGGGCGGCCTCGAGATTCGACGTCGAGGAGAGCCCGGCCAGATATGCCGCCCGCGAGGCGGCGACGGCGGCGAACTCATGGGTGCGTCTGCTGCCCATCTCGATGATGGGACGTCCGCCGGCCGCGCTGACCATCCGCGCAGCCGCACCGGCGATCGCGCTGTCGTGGTTGAGCACCGACAGGATGAGTGTCTCGAGCACCACGGCCTCGGCGAATGTGCCGCGCACGGTGAGGATCGGCGACCCTGGGAAGTACAGCTCACCCTCCCGGTAGCCGTCGATCGAACCGGTGAACCGGTAGTCGGCGAGCCACGCCAGCGTGTCGGGATCGAGGATCCCCGAGACGACGTCGAGTTCTGCCGGGCCGAACCGGAAGTCGGCGATCGCGTCGATGGCGCGCTGGGTGCCGGCCACCACGCCGTAACGACGCCCCTCGGGCAGGCGACGGGCGAACACCTCGAAGCAGCACTGCCGCTCGGCGGTCTTGTCTCGCAGCGCCGCCGAGATCATGGTCAGCTCGTACTGGTCGGTGAGCAGAGCGGTGCTCGCAGAGGTGACAGTGTTGTCGTTTCGCACAATCGCCTACCCTAGGGCCATGCGCGAAGAGATGACCGCATGTACCGCCGCTGACGCGTCTGTCGACGCCGCGGCGGGTGCTGTCGATCGCGCGGAGAACCCTGTCGATCGCGCGGAGAACTTTGCGACGGTCCCGATCGGCGGCGTCGTTTCTCTGGAGTCACCGGTATGTCTGGAGTCACCGCGCCTCGCGGTGGGTGTGCGGTGACAGCGCGCGCGGGCGCCGAGGAAGCACCCGGCGGTGGGACGGCGGTGGCCGAGCCCACCGCGGCCGAATCCGACCCCGATCTCGATCGTCCCTGGCTGACCATCGTCTGGGACGACCCGGTGAACCTCATGCGCTACGTGACCTATGTGTTCCAGAAGCTCTTCGGTTATTCGGAGGCCAAGGCGGCGAAACTCATGATGCAGGTGCACACCGAAGGCAAGGCGGTGGTCTCCTCGGGCGACCGTGGCAAGGTCGAGACCGACGTGCGCAAACTCCACGAGGCCGGCCTGTGGGCGACGATGCAGCGAGACTGCTGAACCGGTGCGCGCCTGGAAACGCAAGGGCCGCGGCGATTCCGTCCGAATCGTCACGACACTCGACACCCACGAGTCCGAACTCATCGACTCGCTGGTGCGGTCGATGATCGAGTTGATGAACGAGCGCTCCGACTCCGCGCCGCGCGACGAGCTCGCCGACATCACCGGCATCGTCACCGGCCACTCGTCGCCGCCGGCCGACGCCACCCTCGGTCGACTCCTGCCGGACTTCCACCGACCCGACCAGGACGCGACGATGATGGGCGACGACATCAGCGCCGACCTCAACGGCGCCCTGCGCAGCATGTACGAGCCGGGCATCATCGCTGCCAAGGTCGGCGCCGGACAGACGGTGCTCGACACCCTTCCGCCCGGTGGTGGACCGGTGACCCTGTCCGAGCAGCAGGCGCAGGCCTGGCTGACGGCGATCAACGACGTACGCCTGGCGCTGGGCGCGATGCTGGGTATCGACGAGAACACACCCGAGGAATTTCCGCCCGACCATCCCAATGCCGCCCATCTGGACGTCTACCACTGGCTCACGGTGGTCCAGGAACTGCTGGTGGTCGCCCTGATGGGAAAGTAGGAGGACGTCCACGATGATCCTGCCGCCCACGATGATCCTGGAACGATGACCCTGCCTGCTGGGACTCTGCCCACCGGCCCGCGCGATCTGATCAGTGATGTCGCGGGTGTGACCGTCGGCCATCATCACCGCATCGACGAGGCAGCGCGCGAGGCCACCCCCGACACCCCGGGCACCCGCGAGACCGACCTGCTCGACCCGGTGAACTCGGTGCGTCACGCCGACGCATTCGTGCTGACCGGAGGCAGCGCGTTTGGTCTGGCCGCCGCCGACGGTGTGATGTCCCACCTCGAACGGGTGGGCGTCGGGTTGCCGATGGACACCGCGGGCCATGTGGTGCCGATCGTGCCCGCCGCGGTGATCTTCGATCTGCCCGTCGGCGACTGGTCGCGCAGACCCGACGCCGAATTCGGTCGCCGCGCCGCCGCGGATGCGTCCGAGGACTTCCTGCTCGGTTCGGTCGGTGGAGGCGCCGCGGCCCGCGCCGGAGCGCTCAAAGGCGGTTTCGGCAGCGCGAGCGTGCGGGCGCAGACGCCCGGTGGGGCGTCGATCACTGTGGGTGCGGCCGTGGTGGTGAATTCGTTCGGTGCGGTCATCCGACCCGAGACCGGTCTGCCGTGGGGTGCCGACGCCGAGAGTCTGGCCTACTACCGACTGCGTGAACCCGAGGAATCCGAACGGGTGCAGCTTGCCGACCTCATCGCGCGACGTAGTGCGCTGAATACGACGATCGGCGTGGTCGCCACCGATGCGCGGCTCGACGTGGCCGACACCCGTCGCGTGGCGATGGCCGCCCACGACGGTCTGGCGCGTGCGGTGCGACCGGTGCACACTCCGGTCGACGGTGACGCGTTCTTCGCGGTCGCCACCGGCGAGGTGGTCTCGGAGTATCCGGCACCGACCGGGATGAACCCGGACCTCGCGCTGGTCGCAGTGGCGTGCGCGGCCGCGGCCGTCGCGGTGGAACGGGCTGTGGTGCGTGGCGTGCTCGCCGCGACACCGGTCGCCGGAATACCGGCATACGCGCAGACGTTGCCCTCAGCACTGTTGTGACCAGGCTGCGGCGATGTGTCGCGCCGACCCGGAACGTGATGATCCGAGAAGGGGTGTGGGCCAGGTGTTGTCGATCTCGCGTGAGCTGATCGAGCAAATGGTCGACCATGCGCGCGGTGATCACCCGGATGAGGCGTGCGGGGTGATCGCCGGGCCCGAGGGATCCGACACCCCGCAACGGTTCATCGCCATGACCAACGCCGAACGATCGCCGACGTTCTACCGTTTCGACTCCGGTGAGCAGCTGGCGGTCTGGCGCGAGATGGACCGACGAGACGAGGAGCCGGTGGTGATCTACCACTCCCACACCGGCACCGAGGCCTATCCGAGCCGCACCGACATCGCGTTGGCCGGCGAGCCGAACGCCCACTACGTGCTCATCTCCACCCGTGACCCCGAGATCGAGGAGATCCGCAGTTTCGCCATCGTCGACGGCGTGGTCACCGAGGAACAGATCAGCGTGGTCGAGCACTGATCGCGTCCGGGGCGACGGGTCGTGCGCGACCAATTTTTCTCCCCGACACGAATTTCCCAAAAGATGCTTGCCGACACGATCTTTCACCGACGAAGAGAATTTTTCACCGAAGAATCTTTCACCGACGAAGAGGAGTACTGGTTCACATGTCCGTTGTGGTGTCCATCCCGACCATCCTGCGTACCCACACGGGAGGGGAGAAGCGCGTCGAGGCCAGTGGCGACAGTCTGGCCGAGGTGATCGACAGCCTCGAGTCCGCACACGCGGGAATCCGCGAGCGTCTGATCGGCGACGACGGCAAACTGCATCGGTTCGTCAACATCTATGTCAACGACGAGGATGTCCGGTTCTCCGGTGGCCTGTCGACCAGCATCGCCGATGGTGACGACGTGACCATCCTGCCCGCGGTCGCCGGCGGCGCATCGCAGGTGCCCGCCGCGGCGACGCGGTGAGCCCGACCCGATGAGCCGGTACGGATCGCTGATCGAGTCGGTGGGCAATACGCCACTGGTCGGGCTGAAGACGCTCTCGCCGCGCTGGGGTGAGGACAGTGGTGAGCAGGCGATCGGTGACGGCGGTGCACCACACGTGCGGTTGTGGGCCAAACTCGAGGATCGCAACCCCACGGGATCGATCAAGGACCGGCCCGCACTGCGGATGATCGAGGAGGCCGAGCGCGACGGCACGCTGGCTCCGGGGGCCACGATCCTCGAACCGACCAGCGGCAACACCGGGATCTCGTTGGCGATGGCCGCGCGGCTCAAGGGATATCAGCTGATCGTGGTGATGCCGGAGAACACGTCGGAGGAACGGCGGACACTGCTGCGCATGTACGGCGCACAGATCGTGTCCTCGCCCGCGGCGGGCGGGTCGAACACCGCGGTCGCGATGGCAAAGCAGATGGCTGCCGAGCACCCCGACTGGGTGATGCTCTACCAGTACGGCAACAAGGCCAACGCGCTGGCGCATTACGAGGGGACCGGTCCGGAGCTCTACCGCGATCTGCCCGAGATCACCCACTTCGTCGCCGGATTGGGTACCACCGGGACGCTGATGGGCGTCGGGCGCTATCTGCGTGAGCAGAACCCCGATGTCGAGATCGTGGCCGCCGAACCCCGCTACGGCGACGAGGTATACGGCCTGCGCAACATCGACGAGGGGTTCGTGCCCGAGCTCTACGATCCCGACGTGCTGACCCGACGGTTTTCGGTGACCGGCCACGACGCGATCGCGCGGGTCCGCACACTGCTCGACACCGAGGGCATCTTCGCCGGTATCTCCACTGGCGCGGTGGTGACCGCTGCGCTGTCGATCGGCAAACGCGCTCTGCGCGACGGCAGGCGCGCCGACATCGCCTTCGTGGTGCCCGACGCCGGCTGGAAGTACCTCTCCCTCGGGGTCTACACCGGTGACCTCGACGAGGCCGGCGACGCACTGGAAGGTCAGCTGTGGGCATGAGCCGGGCCGCCGGATCTTCGGAAGTCTCGGGTCTGCGCCGGTGACGGTCTCCCCGCTGTTGTCGTGTGACCGTCGGTTCGTGTCACAGTGGTGGTCGAGGTGGCGCGTCGACCGGGCAGCATCGCCGTCGACGCGGGGCAACTGTGCGGGATGACGCCGAGGGGTGCGATGAACGCGATGAATCGGAGGGGCAGGTGAGGCCATGACGACGGGGTCCGCTCAGGTCTCGTCTGCGCGTGCCGCGACTGGTCGCGCGGGGGGTGCGACGCCGCTGTGGGCGCGATCGCTGGTCGCCATCAGCGTGTTCGTCGCGATTCTCTACGTCGTCGAGGCGATCGACGCGTTGACCGGCTTCGCGCTCGACGATGCGGGGATCGAGCCGCGCGAGGCCGACGGTCTGGTCGGGGTCGCGGTCTCGCCGCTGCTGCACAGCGGCTGGGATCATCTGGTGAGCAACACCGGTCCGGCGGTCATCCTCGGATTCCTGGTCTTGATGGCGCGCCGCTTCGTGGTCACCACCGCCATCGCCTGGCTCGTCTCGGGTCTGGGGGTGTGGTTGTTCGCGCCGGAACACACCGTCACCGTGGGGCTGTCCGGGGTGATCTTCGGCTGGCTCGCATTCCTGCTGTTGCGCGGGTTGTTCAACCGCAACGGTCCCCAGATCCTGCTCGGCGTGCTGCTGTTCATGCTCTACGGAGGTGTCCTGTGGGCGATGCTGCCCGGGACGCTGGGTGTGTCGTGGCAGGCGCACATGTTCGGCGCCCTCGGTGGCGCGCTGGCCGCGTGGTATCTGTCGCGGCGCGATCGCAACCGCCCGTCGGGGGCTCGCCTCCGCGGTGGCCGACGTCGCGGCGACCGGGGATCGGATGTCGAGAGGGTGGACGTATGAGTCCGGCAGATCTGTTGCCGCCGGGAAGCGAACGGGCCGGTACGTCGGCTCCGATCGGGATTTTCGACTCCGGGGTGGGCGGGCTCACCGTGGCACGGGCGATCATCGATCAGCTGCCCGACGAGAACATCGTCTATATCGGCGACACGGCACATGCACCCTACGGGCCGAAGCCGATCGAGGAGATCCGACGACTGTCGCTGTCGATCGGCGACGAGCTGGTGGGGCGCGGCGTGAAGATGTTGGTGATGGCGTGCAACACCGCCTCGTCGGCATGTTTCGACGACGCGCGGTCGCGCTATCAGGTGCCGGTGGTGGAGGTCATCCGGCCGGCCACACGCCGGGCGGTGGCGACGACCCGCTCGGGTCGGATCGGGGTGATCGGGACCGAGGCGACCATTGCCTCGGGTACCTATCAGGAGGCGTTCGCGGCCACCGACGCCGACGTCGAGGTGACGGCGGTGCCCTGCCCCCGCTTCGTGGATTTCGTGGAGCGCGGGATCACCAGCGGGCGGCAGATCCTCGGTCTTGCCGAGGGATATCTGGCCCCGTTGCAGCATGCCGACGTCGACACCCTGGTGCTGGGCTGCACGCATTACCCGTTGATCTCCGGCGTGGTGCAGTTGGCGATGGGTGACCACGTGACGTTGGTCTCGAGTGCCGAAGAGACGGCCAAGGATGTGGTGAAGGTGCTCACACGCACCGACATGCTCCGCGAACCCGTCGATGGTGCGCCCGCCGAGCGAGTGTTCCGCAGTACCGGCGATCCAGACTTCTTCGCACGTCTGTCGGCGCGATTCCTCGGCCCGGCGATCGGGTCGGTCGCAGCCGTCTGATCGGTTCGTCGCTCGCGTCGGTGCTGCGCCCGACGTCACTGACCGATGTCCGCGTCCCCGCGCGGTCGGGTGCGAAACAGAGCGGGCGAGTTTGTGGCGGCGGACGCATATCTCGGCGTTCGCGGACTTTCTCTCGACACGGTTTCGGTTCGGCGGTCCGTGTCACCGTCGGCGTCCGCGCGTGGCAGCATGGCCCCATGCGTCTGACCGTCCTGGGTTGTTCGGGAAGCGTCGGTGGTCCCGGTGCCGCCACGTCCGGTTATCTGCTGACGGTCGCCGACCACGATCCGGTGGTGATCGATTTCGGACCGGGTGTGCTCGGTGAACTGCAGCGCCACGCCGATCCGTCCTCGGTCTCGATTCTGCTGAGTCATCTGCACGCAGACCACTGCCTGGACTTGCCGGGTCTGTTGGTGTGGCGGCGCTATCACCCCGTTCCTGCGCTCGGTCGCGCACCGTTGTACGGACCGACCGGCACGGCTCTGCGTATCGGTGCGGCCTCCTCGGAATTCCCCGGTGAGATCGACGACATCTCCGACACATTCGATGTGCTGCCCTGGGTGGAGGGGCAGGCGGTCGAGATCGGCGGACTGTCGGTGATTCCCCGCGCCGTCGCCCACCCACCGGAGACCTTCGGGTTGCGGGTCACCGGACCTGACGGTGAGACCTTGGCCTACAGCGCCGACACCGGGCCGTGCGATGCGCTGGTCGAGCTGGCCGCCGATGCGGATGTCTTTCTCTGCGAGGCGTCCTGGTCGCACGATCCGGCCGGCCATCCGCCCGATCTCCACCTGTCCGGTGTCGAGGCAGGTCAGATCGCCACCAAGGCCGGAGTCGGCACGCTCGCGCTGACTCACATTCCGCCCTGGACGGACGTCGAGACCGTCGTCGCCGAGGCGCGCAAGGAATTCGCCGGCCCGATACTCGCGGTGAAGTCGGGCACCGTGATCGACATCGGTTGACCGTGAGGGTCTGTCGCAGTCGCGACCCCCGAGCCGCGCACGGGCCCGTCTGGAGAACCGCCGTTTGTCGCCTCGATAGGGTGGTGCTGTGAGCAGACGAGCAGACGGCAGAGCAGACGACGAGATGCGACCGGTGCGCATCACCCGTGGATTCACCTCGCATCCGGCAGGTTCGGTTCTGATCGAGTTCGGCCAGACCCGCGTGATGTGCACCGCCAGTGTCGAGAACAGTGTTCCGGGCTGGCGGCGAGGATCCGGACTCGGTTGGGTCACAGCCGAATACGCGATGCTCCCGGCGGCAACCCATACGCGCTCCACCCGTGAATCGGTGCGCGGCAAGATCGGCGGTCGCACGCACGAGATCAGCCGTTTGATCGGTCGCTCGCTGCGCGCCTGTATCGACCTCGCCGCGATCGGAGAGAACACGATCGCACTGGACTGCGACGTGCTGCAGGCCGACGGCGGCACCCGTACGGCGGCGATCACCGGAGCCTATGTGGCTCTCGTCGACGCGGTGAGCTATCTGCGTGCCGAGGGCAAACTGGCTGACCCGCAACCTATCTCGTGCGCGATCTCCGCTGTGAGTGTGGGCGTGGTCGATGGCCGGGTACGGCTGGACCTGCCGTATGAGGAGGATTCGCGCGCCGAGGTCGACATGAATGTGGTGGCAACCGACGCCGGCACGCTCGTGGAGGTACAGGGCACCGGCGAGGGGGCGACCTTCCCCCGCGCGACGCTCGACAAGCTCCTCGACATGGCGACGGTGGGCACCGACACGCTGTTCGAAGCGCAGCGCGAAGCGCTGGCGTTGCCGTATCCGGGCACGCCGCCCGAGGCGTGATCGGAGTGGTCGGCGCCTGTGGTCGGTGTCTGATCCGTTGTGAGGCAACCCATGATCCGGTGACGAAGGAGTTCAGGTGACCGTGCGTGTACTGGTGGCCAGCCGTAACCCGAAGAAGCTCGCCGAACTCCGGCGGGTGATCGCCGCGGCCGGTGTCGACGGCCTCGAGGTGGTGGGCCTCGATGATGTCGCGCCCTATGAGGAGGCGCCGGAAACCGGGGCGACCTTCGAGGACAATGCTCTGCTCAAGGCCCGCGACGGGGCTGTGGCGTCGGGACTGCCGTGTGTGGCCGACGACTCGGGGATCGCCGTCGATGCGCTCAACGGAATGCCCGGGGTGCTCTCGGCGCGCTGGTCGGGCCGGCACGGCGACGATCAGGCCAACCTGGAGTTGTTGCTCGGGCAGATGCGCGACGTCCCCGACGAGCGTCGCGGCGGGGCGTTCGTCTCCGCATGTGCGCTGGTGCGGCCCGATGGCTCCGAAGACGTGGTCCGCGGGACATGGTCGGGACGCATTCTGCGCGCTCCGCGCGGTGAGAACGGTTTCGGCTACGACCCGATCTTCGCACCGGACGACACCGTCGGCGAGCGTTCGGCCGCCGAGCTCACGCCCGAGGAGAAGGATGCGGTGAGCCATCGGGCGCGTGCGCTTGATGCGCTGCTGCCCGCGCTTCGTGATCTCATCGTCGACGACTGAGTCGCGTGTGAGGTGGTCGACGACCGAGTGATATCCGGGAGCGACAAGCAGAAGTCCCGGCGACCGAGGTGGTCGCCGGGACTTCGTGCCTCACAGGTGTTCGGCGTGCTCACCGGTGATCGGTCGCCGAGTCGGTGTGGGCCTCACTCGATCCCGTATTGCGCCTTGATCTCCTTCGTGCGGATGTGCTCCACGTAGAAGGACAGGAACGGGATGGTGCCGGCGATCAGGGTGTAGATGAACTTCGCCAGCGGCCAGCGCACACGGATACCGAGGTCGATGGCCATGATCAGGTAGATGAAATAGACCCAGCCGTGCACGATGGGCACGAAGTCGAGGCTGTCGATCCCGGCGGCGTACTTGAGGATGAGTTCCAGGCACAGCAGAAGCAGCCAGATACCGGTGATCCACGCCATCACGCGGTAGCGAGTGAGGGCGCCCTTGATCTTGGAACGTTCGGAGTCCGAGACCTCACGGGTGGTGGTCGCCGACGCGGTGGACTCGGAGTTGGTCACTGCTTCTCCTGTTCAGCGAGCTCTTTGAGCAGCTGGTTGTATTCGGGGTTGCCGGAATCGGGATCGGTGGCCGACACGGTCGGGCGGTCGGGGAGTAGTCCCTGGGGGATCTCGGTGACCTTGTGGTTGTTGGTGCGTACCTTCTCGGCTTCCTCCGGGTCGCTCTCGAGCACGACGAACCGGCGGTAGGCGTAGACGAAGGCCACGGCGAACATCGGCCACTGCAAGGCGTATCCGAGGTTCTGGCCGGTGCCCGACGAGGACTCGTAGCGGTCCCACTGCCACCAGGCCATTGCCAGACACACCACTGCAGCCACGATCACCAGCGCGATGAGCGCGGGTCGGTGACGTCGTTTCTGCGCGGTCATACCCTCGAAAATACATGCGTCGCCGTCGCGGGCGGCAAGCGCCGGTGCCCGAAGTGCCCGACTCCACAGGTCGCACCGCCTGCTCGGGTTGTCGGCATTGCTACGCTGATGGCCGCGCGAGGGGTCGAATCCCGCGCATGCGCGAGTGGCGGAATTGGCAGACGCGCTGGATTTAGGTTCCAGTGTCCTAGGACGTGCGGGTTCAAGTCCCGCCTCGCGCACCACAGAGGTCTTATGAGAATCGGGACGGTCGCGAACGAACCCAAGCAGGTCATCGATCGGTAGCTTGGCGCCGGCCTGGAAGGGCGGTGTTCACCGCACCTACTGATTCGAAAGGGGGAACTTCAGGCGTAGAAGTCGCCAACCAGCTCGCGCGACGCACGTAACTCCTGATCAAGCCTTGTGCGCGGCCACGCATCCGAGCCTCCGAATGCCCACATCACCTCGAGCTCGCTCGCGCGGCGCATGAAGTAGGAGAACTGGGGAAGTTTCAGCGGGCGAGCGTAGCCAGCAGTCTGAAAGTGGGTCAGCAGGCCTCCTTCGAGCCGGTTCTTCATCGCCTGATTGAACTGTGGCGGTCCGACCTCGCCGCCGTTGTCAGCGAACGACAGATAACCGCTGACCTCGTCGACACGCGGATCAGCGGCCGACTCGAGCAGCCGGACAGTCGCGGCGTGCACTCCGCGGATCGGCTCCCATGTCCAAAAGTCGCCGGTAAATGGCACCTCCCGCATCACCTGGCTTACGCGGTAGAGCATGTCGGTGTCACCCGCGAGTGCGCCCACCATCGCCGGCTCACAGAGCGTCGCGCAGGCAGTATCGCCGCCGAATGACCCTGTGGCGGTGCTGCGATCAACAATCTTCAGTCCACGCGCGGAGAACCGGGGGCGGGCGGTGTCGTAGATCTCGGTAACCTGTGGGATCAGCTCGGCGTTGAGGACCTTCCATGCTTGACCGCTCAGCCGCGTGATCACTGATTCCGCCACGGCGTCAGATCCGACAAGTCGGGTGGCGTCGAATCGGCGGGGAGGTTCTGCGACTTGAGCCAGAGCGTTGCGATGAACGTCAGATAGACATCGACGTCGTTGTAGTCGAGATTGCTCACATCAAGCTGCCCGCCATAGAAGGCGGGCACGCTGGCGCCCGCGCAGTGGTCGAGATCGAGCGAGGACACATCCTTTGCTGAACGCCACGACGTGAATAGTGCTGGGCCGAGAAACTCCTCCGCCACCGGCAGTGACAGTGCTTGCTCGAACTGCTCAAGCGTCGTCCAGGGCGTAATGCTGACGTCGAACGGGTCGAGAACGACAACGGTGCCGGCAGAATCGGCGACTGTGTCGTCGTGGCCGAGGTCGCGCGTCACAGCGAACTGCCGTGCGCGCCAGTCGAAGCCGAACACGTCGGCGTGAAGTGAACGAGTCCTTGGGTAGACGGCATCAACGAATCGCTGGGCAATCGGACCAGACTCACCGTCGTGCATGCGAAAGAGGCCAGCGGAAGCGCTGACGCCGCACAAGCCTTGATCAGCAAACACCGGACCGACGAGCGGTGGCGTCCAGGGCGCTCCGCGACCGCTTTCGGGACGGTGGAACTCTAGCGTCACGAGTACCTACTCCTCTGGCGTACTGTCTCGTTCAGGTGTGACGACTGTAGACGCGATGCGTGCGGTCGACTCAAGACGCTCGTGTCCCAACGATTCGCACGCCGCCAAACACCGTAGCGGGTGGGTGTTGGCCCATTCCCACCTTGAGCTGGCTACCGAAACTCTGGTTGACACTGCTATCGAGGAGCTGCATGTTTCCGGTCGTGCCGGTGCCGCCAGCCTGCAGGCCGCGAATGTGATCGACGTTCTTGCCTCCTGGTACACGGTTCGGTTGCCAGCAGCGCCTCAAGTTCGGAGATGATCCCCGCGTGCGCCTGGTCCAGATGGGAAGGCGGACTCCGCGCACGCCTTCGCGACACCACCGCAGGCGGCGCGCAACTGCTGGCCCTCGCAACTGGGGTCCGCTGGTTATCGAAGACGTCAAGGACGACCACAACCATCGGCACAGACATTCAGCGCTTCGCCATCAGACCCCTGCTGAGTGCGCTGCACCACGCTCATCACCCCATGGGCTGCGAGATCGACTGATCACCTGCAAGTCGGACTGGCTCTAGCACCGACTGGACCTGCCACGGGGTTCGCGATGGACTGGCAATCTTTCGAGCAATCCCGAATATAGGGTGACGTCGATGACTGAAATCGACGACCTGAAGGCACTCATCCCATCGCCCTCAGTTCAGCCCGCCCGAGTCGCATCCTGGCCGTGGTACGAGGACCACGCGGGCATTCGATTCCCCACGGACTACAAGGCGATCGTCGATAGCTATGGCAGCGGAGTCTTCTGCGACGACGTGATCGTGTGGACACCTGTCCCGTGGCCCGGTGGGCAGACGATCCTTGACTTGCAGCACGAACAGCAAGATCTCTCAGACATCGTCGTAGCTCAGGCCTCGGCCCACGACACGCAGTGGGCATTCAACGACGGTGTAAGCGTGACCACAGACGTCTTGGCAACTGAGCTGTTTGCCTGGGGCAACGGGGCTGGTGCACGAGTAGGTGACATCTGATCTGGCTTGCCCTGCCGGGCGGCCTGGAAGGATGCCAGCTGTGCCCAAGCCCTATCCCCAGGAGTTCCGCGA
>NZ_BMGC01000040.1 GCF_014639795.1 Gordonia jinhuaensis
CGCCTACACCTCCAGCGACACCGCCCATCACCCCGCGATCTTGCTCACCCCTACATCTTGTGGTCGCAAGAACCTGTTCCACGCACCGTCAATCAGGAAGAGGCGAGAAACCCGATGACCCAAGCGATCACAAGTGGTAGCCGGTTCACCGGGAGCGGGCGTCCGGCGCGGATTGCCGAGTCGACCTGACACCACCGGCGCGCGCCACCCAAGACAACGACGAGCGCGGTGGCGGCGAGCATTCCGCCGATCACATGCGAGAGTGCCGAACTCGATATCGTCGAGACATACTCCACGACAGCCACGGCTGCAGCCAGCAGCGCAAGCCCGGTACGAAGCCAGGCCAGGAAGGTTCGCTCGTTAGCGAGCGTGAAGCGGTAGTCCGGCTCCTGTCGATCCTCCTCGGGCACAGCGGTATCGCAGTCTCGCAGTGAGTTCTCAGACATCGAGGAACCTCTGATCCCCCGCATTCTGGGTGATGAACCCGCGACGATTGTCGACATCACTTCCCATCAGTGTCGAGAACAGTTCGTCGGCCATCGCCGCATCTGTGAGCGAGATCCGGCCGAGAACCCTGGTGTCGGGGTTCATCGTGGTGTCCCACAGTTCCTTCGGGTTCATCTCGCCCAAACCCTTGTAGCGCTGGATGCCGTCGTCGACGTTGATCTTCTTGCCCGCGGCCTTACCCATCTCCAGCAGCGCATCACGCTCACGATCGGAATAGGCGAATTCCGGCTCGGCGTTCTTGCCCTGCCACTTGAGCTTGTACAGCGGCGGCCGAGCGAGATACACGTGGCCGTGCTCCACCAGCGGGCGCATGAACCGGAACAGCAGCGTCAGCAACAGCGTCGAGATGTGCTGACCGTCGACGTCCGCGTCGGCCATCAGCACGATCTTGTGATAGCGCAGCTTGGCGATGTCGAACTCGTCGTGGATACCGGTACCGAAGGCGGTGATGATCGACTGGACCTCAGCATTCTTGAGCACCCGGTCGATCCGCGCCTTCTCGACGTTGATGATCTTGCCGCGCAACGGCAGNCATTGCTGCGGCAGTCGGCCAGCTTGCCCGGCAGACCACCGATATCGGTTGCGCTCTTGCGCCGCACCAACTCTCGCGCCTTACGCGCGGCCAGGCGAGCATGCGCGGACTCCACAGCCTTGGTGACGATCACCTTCGCGTCGGCCGGATGCGCGTCAAACCAGTCGCCGAGTTGCTGATGACATACCCGCTGCACGAAAGAACGCACCTCGGAGTTGCCCAGTCTGGTCTTGGTCTGACCCTCGAACTGCGGGTCGGCCACCTTCACCGAGATCACCGCCGTCAAGCCCTCGCGGATGTCGTCACCCGACAGATTCGTTTCGGCCTTTCCTTTGACCAGTCGGTGGTCACGCACATATCGGTTCACGACTGCGGTCAAAGCGGCACGGAAGCCCTCTTCGTGCACTCCGCCCTCGTGTGTGTTGATCGTATTGGCGAAGGTCCGGGTGGTCTCGGTGTAGCCATCATTCCACTGCAACGCGGCTTCGAGCTCGTACCCCGTTGCGTGGCCGGATAATTCGACGACCGACTGGTGTATCGGTGTTCTCGATCGATTGAGATGGGCCACAAACTCGGTGAGTCCACCCGGATGGCAGAACGTGTGGGTCGATGATTCGCCCTGCCGGTCATCGGTCAGGGTGAGCGTCAGCCCCCTGTTCAGGAAGGCCATCTCCCGGAGGCGTCGGCCGATCAGGTCGGCGTCGTAGGTGGTCGTCTCGAAGACTGCCGGATCAGCCCAGAACCTCACTGTCGTGCCGGTCGTGTGCCGGATCTCGCACCGCTGGAGGGTGCCGGGGATCGAGTGGTTGTAGTGCTGTGTCCACCGGTGGCCGTCGCGACAGATCTCGACGTCGAGTCGAGTCGACAACGCGTTGACCACCGACACGCCGACACCGTGCAGACCGCCGGAGACGGCATAGGAATCGGTGTCGAACTTGCCTCCGGCATGCAGCTGGGTCATCACCACGTCGACGGTCGGGACCCCGCTGGCGTGCATCGCCACCGGGATCCCGCGCCCGTCGTCGCGCACCTCGACACCGCCATCGGCGAGGAGTCGGACGTCCACGCGGGTCGCATGTCCCGCCATCGCCTCGTCCACTCCGTTGTCCACCACCTCCCACACCATGTGATGCAGGCCGCGTTCGCTCGTGGATCCGATGTACATCCCGGGTCGTTTGCGGACCACGTCGAGTCCTTCGAGGACCGTGATGGCCTCGGCGTCATAGCTTCGCTGTTCGTCGACCATGATGTGGTGACCTCCTCGGTGGGCAGCGCGATCGCAGATGGGTGTGGAGCGCGGTGTCAGACGGTGATCACCGACTCGCGCGGCGGCGTCACGTGGTACTCGAGCCGGCGCTGGGCGGGAATGAAGTCAACCGGTGCGCCCGCCGGGATCAGCTCCTCCTGCGAGACGCTCTCCTCGAACTGACGGATGATTCGGCGCGCATGCTGCATGACCCACCAGCGAACATGCTTCTGGTTGACGGCCTCGCGCTCCTTCGGATCTTCGAGAAGGTTGATGATGCGGGCGAATCCGAGCGGAATCTCCGGGTCGTGGAAATGCTGCTGTCGCTTGAAGCTGACCTTGAACTGCAGCCACTTGACCGCATGCAGTTCTTCGTTGAGCCACACCATCGACCCTTCACGCGCCGACTCCGGTGCGCCCTCGAAGAACGCGCGCTGATCGAGACCGTCGATGATGCGGTCCGCCGGCGTCTCACACCCGACCCATCGCAGCAGTGTGGTGAACATGTCGGTCACGTGCACCATCTCGTTGCTCTCACGGGCGGGAACCTGTCCGGGATAACGGATCAGGCATGGCGTACGGATGCCGCCCTCGGCGGAACTGAAATACGAGCCGTCGAAGAAGCCTGCGGTGCCGCGTCCCAGGAGGTGGTCTTCGGGTCCGTTGTCACCGGCGAAGACCACGATCGTGTTGTCCGCGACGCCGAGTTCGGTGAGCTCGTCGAGGATGCTCTGGAAGTCGTGATCGAGCATCAGAAGAGCATCGCCCCATTCGCCGTTGGTGCTCTTGCCCGCGAACTCGTCGCGCGTGACGATCGGGAAGTGCATGAGGGAATGGTTGTGGTAGAGGAAGAACGGCTTGTCGTCGGCCACTGCCTGACGCATGAATCGCTTCGCCCGGCGGTCGTATTCGCCGTCGACCTCCGCCTTGAGCTTCACGGTGAGCTGCTGGTCGGTGGTGATCACGCCACCGTCCTTGGTTCCGTCGTACATGTAGGAGTAGCCGTCGCGCTCGCCGTCGTACCACGGGTCATCGGGCCACAGGCATTCGTCGTAGGTACGAGCCGGGCCGTACCACTCATCGAAGCCGTGATCGGTCGGCCAGCGGCCGTCCTCGGCACCGATATGCCACTTGCCGTAGCAGGCGGTCGCATATCCGGCATCGGACAAGACGTCACCGATCGTGCGCTCCCACGCGACAAGTCCTCCGTCATTGCCGCCCAAGGCAATCGTGTGATTGCCCGAACGGATCGGATAGCGTCCGGTCATGAGTGCCGAACGTGTTGGCGTGCACTGCGGTTCGACGACGAAGTGGGACAGCTTCAGGCTCTCGGATGCGAATCGGTCGATGTTGACGGTGTCGGCGCCGCGCATGATGCCACCACCGAAGCAGCCGAGTTCGCCGAGTCCGAGATTGTCCACGTGGAAGTAGACGATGTTGGGTTGGCTGGACATGGGTAGTACCTCTCTTGTTGTGCAGTGGCATTCCGTGTATGTGGCGACGTCGTCGTGGCCAACGGATGCGTTCGACCGGCGCGGCGCCTGCATCGACGTCACGCGGAAGGATGGGTCAGCGGGGATTTCGCTGCTGCGGTTCAGATCGTCAGAGTCGTGTTCGCGGTAGGGATGTGGTCAGCGAGAACCGATCTCCCCGATAACGGATGGCCTCGAGGTCGAAAGGTGTTCCATCCTCGAGATAGGTGAGTCGGTGTAAGAGCAACAGCGGTGATGCCGGGCGTACGTCGAGGAATCTCGCCGTCGGATTGTCGGCCAGCACCGATTCGACCGTGATCTCAGCCCAGCCGAGCGACACTCCCAGTTCCCGCTCGATCAGATCGAATACGTCGTTGCCCGCCAGATCAGCGTTGATCAGCTTCGGGATGGCCTCGGCGCGTATCGATGTGGTCTCCAGCGAGAGGGGAACCCCACCGACGGATCTGAGTCGTTCGACGAAGAGGATCGGTGAACCCTCCTCGATGGCCAACTTCCCCGCGACGAAAGGCGTCGCCGTGGACTCACGCACCGACAGAACTTTGTTGTCCACCGGAAGGTGATGTCCGGCAAGGGATTCTGCGAGACCTTCGAGTCTGTTGATGTTCTGCCGGAGCTTCGCCCCGGTGACGAAGGTCCCAGCACCCTGGACGCGCGTGATGAGACCCTCCTTCCTCAGCAGATTCAGGGCCTCTCGAATCGCGTTGCGGCTGACACCCAGCTCGGCGGCCAGCGTCGATTCCGGGGGCAGCGCCGGTCGCGCTGCCGACAAGCCGCCGAATGCGCCATCGAGGATCTGATTACGCAGAACGTCACGCACCCAGCGGGCCGCGTCTTCACGGCTTCCCGCGTACTTGCGTACGGGAGGCCGCGGGAAGTCGCGGGGCTGGATGTGGGGTCGTCCTTGCATGCTTCGAGTCTGGCATCCCCACCCGCTCATTTTGGTTATCGCGGTGTTACGCCACCCCGCTGACCTGCGTTTTCGCACGTGATCGGCGGGCTGAGCTGCGTAATTCGCCTCGTTACGCCACCTGCGAACTGCGCGGTGAACACCCCCGGACAGGCCGAATGCCCGCCCCGGTGAAGGGAGCGGGCATTCGGTGAGGTCCGCGGGCAGCGCGGACCGAGATCAGTATGCGATACAGCGGAATCCGAGATGACCGGTCGCGGCTTCTTCGGTCTCACCCTGACGGGCGGCTGGGCGGTAGCGGCGGCAGTAGTTCGGTGCACACAGATGTGAGCCCCCCTTGATCACCCTGCGCACGAAACCCTGACCCTCACCATCACCGTCGCCACCTTGAGGAGCCACCCCGATCCGGGGATTGGTCGGAACGCAACAACTCGATGCGGGTGTGATGTTCTTCCCCGAGACAGAATGGTCAGCGGTGTAGACGTCAGAGGTCCATTCCCACACGTTGCCGGCCATGTCGTAGAGACCGTAGCCATTGGGTCTGAACTTGCCCACCGGAGACGTGCGCTCATAACCGTCACGCCCGGTGTTCTGCCAGGGGAATTCGCCGTGCCAGACGTTGGCCATCGGCCTGCCTCTGGGCTCGAATTCGTCTCCCCAGACGTACGCCTTGCGATCGAGTCCGCCACGCGCCGCGAATTCCCACTGTGCTTCGGTGGCGATCTGTTTCCCCGCCCACTGCGCGTAAGCGACGGCATCGAGGTAGGACACCTGCGTCACCGGATGACGGTTGCGCTCTCCGACATTCGAGCCGGGTCCCTCGGGATGTCGCCAATCCGCATGCGGCACATAGGACCACCACCTTCGGTAGTCGTCGAGGGGTACCCGGTGATCGGGTGGGGTGAACACCAGTGAACCCGGCACGAGGTTCTCCGGCGGCACGTCGGGATAGTCCGCGGCAGCCGGTACCCGTTCGGCGACGGTGACGTACCCGGTTTCGTTGACGAAGCGGCGGAACTCGGCGACGGTGACCGGATGTGTGTCCATCCAGAATCCATCCACTCGCACCTGATGGACTGGCCGCTCCTCGAAATAGAAATCCTCGGACCCCAGCCAAAAGGTGCCGCCGGCAATCCACACCATGTCTTTACGATCGGGGTCCTTACGATCGGGGTCTTCACGATCGGGGCCGTCACATCTCACCGCCGCCGGGCGGGGCGTGAGGAGTGGCGGTCGGCCCACTCCCGGCGCACGCAGTTCTTCAATGGTCATGACCGCAATCGTCGCGCGCGGCCTCACCTCATGGGTTCACGTCAAGTTACGCCACCCACGACGACGGCTCACCGCAGGTCGAAGGCCATCGATCGGCAGATCGCAGCGAGTAACGCCACCGCAACTCTCATGACCGCACCGTTGACGACAGTCGACGATCCAGGGTCGCCCACAATGAACACCCAGCGACGGCGCGGTGAATATTCGCCGACGCAGATGGTCGAGAACACTGCCGCCGACCTAACTAGCATCTCCAGACAGTGTGTCGCCCTCGCGCCATAGGAGCACATCGCGACGGCCGTCACCATGTCGCAACAGCCAACGTTGTGACGGCGGTCGCATGCGGTGCTCCAGAGTGATCCGCGTAGGTAACGCTCGGCGCACCCGGTTCGCTCGCCGGCACCGCAATCGGCGGGATCGGCGCGGCCGTCGCGAATGCCGGTAACTTCATCACGCTCTACAACCAGCCGCCGAAGTCGTCGGCACCCGCCAAACCAGCTCAGGCACCCGCCAAGCCGGCTCAGGCACCCGCGCCGGCCGCGCACAAGAAGTAACCGCACCAGGGCTAGAGCGAGAACTCTCGGCCTCGGCCGGACAGCTCAGAGAGCGGCGATGATCGCATCACCGATGCGATCGAGCACAGCGCCGCTCTCTGGGCTGACCTTCGCCAGATTCGCGAAGCCGTGGATCATCGACCCGGCGCGCTCCACACTCACCGGAACACCTGCGGCGCGCAGCTTCTCGGCATATGCCAGACCCTCGTCACGCAGCGGATCAAAACCGGCGACCACCACATGCGCGGGAGCAACACCACCGACATCGGCGGCCCGTAGCGGCGAGATCCGTGGGTCGGCGAGATCGGTGTTCGCAGGCACATACTGCTCGCGAAACAGATTCATCTGCTCTTCGGTGAGGTAGAAGCCCGACGAGAACTCGTGATAAGAGGCGGATTTGGCGGCCAGATCGGTCACCGGATAGATCAGGACCTGCAGAGCCGGGGTGATCTCGTCGCCACGAACCTGTTGTGCCACCACGGCACTCAGGTTTCCGCCGGCACTGTCGCCGGCGAGGACAACAGAGCGTGGATCCAGTCCCCACGCCGGCGCCGTCGCCACCGCGAAGCGCCACGCGGCCAGCGCATCGTCGACGGCCGCGGGAAAGGGATTCTCCGGTGCCAGTCGGTAGTCCACCGACACCACGTCGACCCCGGCTCGCGCGGCGATCCGTTTGGCGGGTGCGGCGTGGCTCGCCGGACTGCCGACCACCCATCCGCCGCCGTGGAAGAACACCACGAGCCCGCGGGATGTCTCCCCGCTGCGGTATCGAACCGCGGGGATGGGGCCGGCAGGTCCGTCGATCGCGAGATCCTGCTCGATCGCGAACGGAGCGAACGTCTCTCCGAAGGCGATCGCATCGGCGTCCATCCGACGTCTCGCCTCCTCGGGTGTGACACCGGCGAACGAGAAACTCTTCATCAGGCCCGCCGACGTGGCTATCGCGTACATCTCCGGCGCTATACGGTCGCCGGCCGCGTTGGTGGGCATGCACCGCGATGCCTGACGACGGACGACATCGGGCATATGCGCCAGCGCTGCTGCGGCAACCCGTTCGGATCTGACGATCGCGGATGTCACCACATCTGATGTGATTGGGCTCACGCTCGATGACGTTAGCAGTCGATCGACGCGGCCTCGGCGCGCAGTGCCTCGATTGCCTGAGAGATCGTGGTGCGCCGCTGCGCCTGTGGCCGCACCAGGACCTCATACACCCGCGCCGCGCGCACCCCCGCCAACACCAGCGGTCGCACATGCGGGTTGCGCACCGCATGTCGCGGCATGAGAGCGATGCCGTGGCCGGCGGCCACCATCGCCTCGATCGTGGTGAAGTCCAAGAGCCGCTGGGTGATCCGGGGTGCGACGCCGGTGATGGTGGCGATCGACATCAACACGTCATCGACCGGAAACCCGCCGCGCACGCTGATCCAGTCGGCGTCGGCGAGGTCGGCGACCTGAACCGATCCGGCCTGGGCGAGGGGGTGATCGGCGGCCACCACCACGTCGAGCGGTTCGCGCATCAACTCCACCGCCTTCACCCGCGGCCGCGACAGCCGTGCGGCCAGCTCGTCGCGATGTGTCACCACCAGGTCGTGATCGGTGAGTCCGGACGACGCATCGGGATAGGACACGTCGAAGTCGGCGATCTCGGCGGCAATCCCCTCGGCCGCCAGTCGAGTGAGCATTCCCGGTGCGAGCAGCGCCGCGCCAGAGGGGAACATCGCCACCCGCACACGACCGCCGGTGCCGCCCCGATAGCCGGCCATCTCGTCGGCGGCGCGCTGCACCGCGGCCAAGATCTCGTCCGCGCGCACCACCAGCGCCTCACCGGCCGCGGTGAGGCGGATGCGCCGCCCGACCGGTTCGACGACCTCCACACCGGCTTCCTTTGCCAGCGCCTTGAGCTGTTGCGACACCGCCGAGGGCGTCATGTGCAGCGCCTGGGCGACCCCGGCCACCGATCCGCGGTCGGCGAATTCGCGCAGCACCTCCAGTCGCCGCAGATCGAGTCGCACGTCCATGTGGGCAGCCTGCCACAGTGAAGCACGGCTTCACCGGCTGCCCGTAACAGTTCGCGTCGTCTACCTCACCCGCACCAGGTCGTGGCCCGGATTTCGCCAGGCATATGAGCGAGGGAATCAAACGGACTCAAGTCCGGTTACATCTGGCATGAAGAAGATCGGCTTCCTCTCGTTCGGCCACTGGGCTGCCGCGCCGGGTTCGCAGGCGCGCACCGCTGCCGACTCACTACTGCAATCCGTCGACCTCGCTGTCGCCGCCGAGGAACTCGGTGCCGACGGCGCCTACTTCCGTGTCCACCACTTCGCCAGCCAGCTGGCCTCCCCGTTCCCGCTGCTCGCGGCAATCGGCGCCAAGACCGATCGCATCGAGATCGGTACCGGCGTCATCGACATGCGTTACGAGAACCCGCTGTACATGGCCGAGGATGCCGGCGCCGCCGACCTCCTCTCCGAGGGCAAGCTGCAGCTCGGCATCAGCCGGGGATCCCCTGAGCAAGTGATCGAGGGCTACAAGTACTTCGGGTACGTGCCTCAGGAGGGCCAGACCGACGCCGACATGGCACGTGACCACACCGCGGTGTTCCTCCAGGTGATCGAGGGCAAGGGATTCGCGCAACCGAATCCGACGCCCATGTTCCCCAACCCGCCGGGACTGCTGCGCATCGAGCCGCACTCTCCCGGGCTGCGCGACCGGATCTGGTGGGGTGCGGGCACCCGGGCCACTGCCGAGTGGACCGCCGCGCAGGGGATGAACCTGATGTCCTCGACGCTGCTCACCGAGGAGGCGGGCATCCCGTTCCACGAGCTGCAGGCCGAGCAGATCCGCCGGTTCCGTAAGGCGTGGGATGAGGCCGGGCATCAGCGTGAGCCGCGGGTCTCGGTGAGTCGCAGCATCTTCGCGCTCACCACCGACATGGATCGCGCCTACTTCGGTGGTCGCGGCGACGACCAGGATCAGGTCGGGCATCTCGAAGGCGGTCTGGCCCGATTCGGCCGGTCCTATGCCGCCGAGCCGGACAAACTGATCGAGGAGCTGCGCACCGACTCGGCGATCGAGGAGGCGGACACACTGCTGCTGACCCTGCCGAGTCAGCTGGGTGTCGATTACAACGCCCACGTGATGGAGACGATCCTCACCGAGGTCGCCCCCGCACTCGGCTGGCGCTGAGCAGTCCAGGCCGGGTACCCCACGCTGGGTACTCCAGATAGCCAAGAGCTGTCGCCACGGACCGGTCCGTGGCGACAGCTCTTGTGTCATATGGCGAGCGAAAACCTCAGGCGGGGTTGAACAATCGCCGGTCGACCACCGGCGAATGCCGTAGCCGATGCAGAGACTTGGCACCGGCGAGCACCGCGAGGTCGGCAAGCGGTTCCACCAGGATCACCAGTAGGTAGGCTCCGGAGAACGATGCGACCGAGGCCAGGTTCTCCGCACCCACTCCCCCGCCGTAGAGAGCCCAGAATCCCACCCAGGCGACGATTCCAGCCTGATATGTCGACGACAACGCAAGCGCCTGACGGTATCTGATCTTCACGTAGGGCGTGTTCGGGGCGATGACCTTGCGCGCCACCATCGCAACACCGAACAGTGGCACGAGAAGGGTCGTCACGTTCATGCCGTACTGCGGCAGGTCGAACGGAGCGAAGAACAACCCCTGAATCAGCAGCCCACCGGCCAGACCGATTGCGGCGGGAGCGACCCCGAAGAGCAGGAACAGTGTCGACCCGAGGATCAGGTGGACCTCGGACACACCGACCGGGGTGTGTGGGAACACCTGGAAGAAGACGAACACCGCGGCGATGGCGATCGCCGATCGTGACAGCAGCGCCACAACGCCACGGGACCTGACGAGCCGGAACGACTCGAATGCGCCGACGCCGAGTGCGCAGGTGGCCGTGGCATAGCTCAGGCCGATCTTCGCCCCGTCGACGAGGCCGGGTTCGATGTGCACGTTAATCCCCCTGGGTCGATGAGATGGTTGTCAGACAATTGCGATGACATTACCAACCATTGACCCGAGCGTTCGCCCGGCTCGGTATGTCGTCACATCTGACCACTGCGTCGTGACGGGCACACATCAATGAAGTGGTGCTACACAATAGGTGCAGAACATATCGATTGTCCTGCACCTATTTGCGCCTCACGATGAGTGCATGACCATTCGCCATCGGCTCCTCGCATTGACCGTCGTCGTGCTGTGGGGGCTGAACTTCATCGCGATCCACGCAGGACTCGAACACTTTCCGCCGTTCTTCTTCGCAGGACTGCGATTCGCGGTGATGGCGATTCCGGTGATCCTCTTCGTGCCGTGGCCGAATGTGCAGTTACGCTGGTTCCTTCTGTATGGAATCGGTTTCGGCACAATACAATTCGCATTCCTCTTTCTCGCGATGCACATCGGGATGCCCACCGGCCTGGCATCTCTGGTGCTGCAATCCTCGGCACCGTTCACAGTTCTGCTCGGGGTGTTGCTGCTCGGCGAGACGATGTCGCTGCGTCAATCAGGCGGACTTCTCGTCGCGTTGGCCGGGATGGTGGTGATCGGCGTCGATCGCGCGATGCACGGCGAAGGTGTTGCGGTGATCGGGATTCTGCTGACTCTCGCCGGTGGATTCGGCTGGGCTCTGGGCAACATCGGCAGCCGACTCGCCCAGCCCGACAGCGCATTGCGACTGACCCTGTGGATGAGCGTGGTACCGCCGCTGCCGCTGTTCGCGCTGAGTATGATCTTCGACGGCCCCACGGCTGGTGTGCATTCACTGACCACACTCGGTGACCACAGCGGTCTGGTGGCGCTGGTCGGCCTGGCCTACGTGGTGTTCCTCGGCACGATCGCGGGTTCGGGATTGTGGACACATCTGCTCAGCCATTTCCCGGCGAGCCAGGTCGCACCCTTCTCCCTGCTGGTCCCGGTGGTCGGCATCACCGCATCGTGGTTGCTGCTCGACGAGGTGCCCACGGTCGCCGAGGTCGTCGGAGGTGTGGTGATCATCGTCGGGTGCATGGTGGGTATGTCGCGGGCGCGGCGTAGCGACCATGCAACCGTCGCACCCGATCCCACCGCATCTGATCCGACCGTATCTGGCTGCGCCACAGGCGCACCCGACGACATGGCTCCTACCGTGCGCCCGACCGTGTGACCGCGCGGGTCTGTGCATGCGTTCCGCCGGCGAGTTCCCGCCGCTCGCCCTGGGGACGGCGCGAGGGCAATGCCTCCTCGCCGACCACGGTGTGTTCGGGTGCGTGTGCGACAAAGGCCGCCATGAAGCGCTCCGCCACCTCGTCGCCGACACGTTCGTCAGGCAAGATATCCGACGTCTGTGTTCGCCACTGCGACAGTCGCTCTCGAAGGTCGGCGCGGATCGTCGCATAGCCGGGGTCAGCGGCGAGATTGCGCCGCTCATACGGATCGGCGGTCAGATCGTAGAGTTCGAACGCCGCACGCGGAGAGTTGATCTCGGAGTCGTCGAGGTCGATGGCCGACTCACTGTCGGCGATGTCGAGCGGCAGCACGAGCGCGGGTCGGTGCGCATAGTTCTCGATGTAGCTGAACTCCTTGGTGCGCACCGCACGGATGGGATCGTAGGCGTCGTGGAACGTCTTCTCGGTGAACACTTCCGCGCGCACCGGTTCATCGGAGGGGACAAGGAGTTCCGGCGCGTGCGACTCCCCGTCGACATCCTCGGGGATGGCCACGTCGAGCAGTTCGAGCAGTGTCGGCGTGAGGTCGACCCCCGAGAACAGGTCGTCGTATACCCGCGGTGCCACGCCTCGAGCGGTCGGCGGCCGCACGATGAGGGCCACACCTGTCCCCTCGGCGTAGAGCGTGGATTTCGCGCGCGGGAAGGCGAGACCGTGGTCGGTGATGAACACCACCCAGGTGTTCTCGTCGAGGCCGAGTTCGGTCACCGTGTCCAGCAGCCGACCGACCGCGGCGTCGGCCACCTCGATACTGCCGTGCAGACCGGCGAGGTCGTCGCGGGTCGCCGGCGCATCATGCAGAAAGCCCGGAACGCTGATCTCATCGGGATCGGCGTGCGGATACTGGTCAGCCGGATAGGGGCGGTGCGTCTCGAAGAATCCCGCGGTGAGCATGAAGGGCGCCGTCTGGTCGGAGTCAACTCGCGCGCGCAGCCACTCCTGCGATCGAGCTACCACGTAGTCACACAGAGAATCCGAGACGTCGTACTCGTCGAAGCCCAACCGTGACGGATCGGCGCTCTCATGCTGCATCCCGAACAGCGTGGTGCGATAGCCGGCCGCCGAGAGAACAGCAGGCAACGTCTGAACTCCGGGCCGGTACTCGAATCCGTGATGAGCCAACCCGACGAGACCGTTGTGATGGGGATACTGGCCGGTGAAGAGCGACCCCCTGGCCGGCGAACACAGCGGCGCCGTGGCGTGAGCATCGGTGAACCGGATGCCCTGCGCGGCCAGCCTGTCGAGATTGGGACTCGGAACGCCGCTCGCACCGTAGCAGTTGAGATGTCTTCCGAGGTCGTGCCAGTGAACGAGGAGGACATTCTCTCTCGTCGCATTCTCGCTGGTCACAGGTGGTGCGCAATCGGTATTCACTTCGGATGACACGACCCCATGGTGCCCCAGCCCACCCCGTGGAGTCGAATTCGGCTCAGGCTGATTCTGGCAAGACCGGTCCGGTGTCCGACTCGACGGTCGGCCGAATTCCCCTGCTAGAAGGGTTGCGTCTCAGTTGAGGGGTGAGTAGTCTAGAACATGTGTTCGAGAGATTCGGCTAGGCCGGTCCTCTCGTCTGGTTCATGACACGCGTGCGCTCGACGACGCGACTGTGGGATTTCTTCTTCTGACGACCTCCAGTGAGTGGGGGTCACCCGCTGTTGCCTGTCTGTGCTGCTGCTTCGATCGTGTGGAGATCACCGTGTCTGTTGCGTGGCCGTCCGTGGATCCCGAGGTGATCGGGTTGCGTGGCTCCATGGACGGTGCGGCGATTGCCGATCTCGCCAACGACCTGATGCATGCGGTGGCCGGACAGTCCTTTCTGGAATGGACGCGACTGCGGATTCTGGCGGAGATCTACCACCGGCTGGTCGCTCCCTTCGCCGACGACGATCAACGCGCCTTCGATGCCCATGCCCGGGCAGCGAGCCAGATCGCGATGCTGTCGGGTCGTTCACAACGCGTCGCGGAGGGCGAACTCGACGACGTGCTCATGTTGTTCGGGGAGCTTCCGCAGGTGGCCGACTGCCTCCGTGACGGCGTGATCACCGCCGCCCACCTTCGAACGGTGCTGGGCCGCACGGCACTGGTCAGCGGGCGCGACTACGCCGGTGCCGTCGACGCCGAGATCGCGTCAGCGCTGCGGCGGCCGGGCACATTGTCGCGGTGGCAGGTGAGGAATCTGTGCGATCGCATCGTGTTCCGACATGATCCCGATTCGGTGCGTGAACGGCGGAAGTCCGCGAAACAACAGCGTCGCGTGTGGGCCGAGCACATCGACGGCGGCATGAGCGTGCTCCATGCCTCGATGACCGCCGAGAACGTGCGGGTCGCAGTGGCGCGAGTGGAGGCGTTGGCCGGGAGTGTGTGTAAGCACGATCCGCGGGCTGCGGGTGCACGTCGGTCGGATGCAGTGTTCGCCCTGTTGTCGGGGGAACGGTTCGAGTGTCTGTGCGATCGCGGCGAGGACTGCGATGCCACGATTCCCGAACCGGCGATGGTTCAGGCCGCCGAAGCCCCGGTGTTCATTCACGTGATCACCGAAGCCGCAACACTCGAAGAACCCGATACAGACGCTGCGGCCGAGACCACGACTGAACCCACGGTGACGCGTGTCCACACGTCGCGCCCCTCCGGTCTGGGGTTCATGGACGGCTACGGGGTCATCTCCGGGGAACATGTGCGTGAGTTGTCGACACGCGCCCGGGCCATCATCAAACCCATCAACCCGGCCGGGAAGCCACTCCTGTCGCATCTGCCGTCGAACCCCTACCGACCCTCGAGCGCGATGGTGCTCTACATCCGCGCCCGCGACGGCTACTGCACCGTACCCGGCTGCGACAAGCCCGCATTCGCTGCCGATGCCGATCACGTCCACGAATACGACCACGACAATCCCGCGGCGGGCGGCCGAACGACCGCGGAGAATCTGGCGACAAAATGCCGGATGCATCACCAGATGAAAACCGATGGTGTGTTCCTCGACGACCAGTACATCGACGAGCACGGCGAGCCCGACAGGTGTTCTACACACGCGACGGTATCGAGATTCTCGGGAACGTCGAATCCGGTGACGAGCTGTTCCCCACCTTGCGGCGCATCATCTTCGCCGACCCACAACCACCACCCACACCGCCACCCGGCCGGCGGCGGCCACCACCACAACAGCAATCCGAGTCATCCACCAGGCGCCGAAACCGTCTGGCAGACAAGCACGCCCGCCGTCGCCGCGAACGGGAACGCAATCGCCAACGACGCGAGCGCACTGAGACGACAGAGATGAGAGAAATCAGAGGGGCTCGCGAAACCAACGAGAGGAGCTCGCACGACAGTCTCGCAGACGACGACCCGCCGCCGTTCTGAGGGAGTGGCCGTCAGTGCCGGCATCCCCGGTACGACAACGCATCGCGGGACAGGTCGGCCACCGACGTGTGGCCAGCCAGCCCGAGAGTCAGATCGAATTCGGCGGCGATATTGGCCACCACGTCACGCGCACCGTCGGCGCCGTTGATCGCCAGCCCGTACATGTGCGGTCGCCCGATCA
Organism: Gordonia jinhuaensis; assembly: GCF_014639795.1. Taxonomy (GTDB): domain Bacteria; phylum Actinomycetota; class Actinomycetes; order Mycobacteriales; family Mycobacteriaceae; genus Gordonia_B; species Gordonia_B jinhuaensis. The sequence goes on from NZ_BMGC01000040.1 coordinate 15,273, forward strand.
GTGCGGCGTCGGCACCGAGCGCGAGAACCGTGAACACGTCGGAGCCGGAATAGATCCCGGAGTCGACCAGCACCTTCGCACGACCCGCCACCGCATCCACCACCCCCGGCAGCGCTTCGACCGAAGCGATCTCGCCGTCGATCTGTCGCCCACCGTGATTCGACACGATCACACCATCGACGCCGATCTCGACGGCCTTGCGTGCATCATCAGGATGGAGAATCCCCTTGAGTACCACCGGAAGATCGGTTTTGTCGCGCAGCGTGGCGACGTCATCCCAGGTGAGCGAGGGTCGCGCGTAGATGTCCAGGAACGTCTGCACCGCTGTCCTCGGCGTCGGCGAGACGAGATTGCGCAGCAACGAACCCGGCACGTTGCGCGCCATCGAGAACAGCGACCGCACGGCACCGATCGTCAACTCCACCGTCGGCCTTACGCCCACCGGGTTGGCGACCCGCTCGGCGACGATCTCCATGAACCGCGGATCGGAGGTGTATTGATCGATCCCCTCCGCGCGAGCGAACGGCAACGAGCCGATGTTGAGATCCTGTGGACGCCATCCGAGCATCGTGGTGTCCAGCGTCACCACGATCGCCTGCGCCCCGGACTTCTCGGCACGCGCGACCAGCGAATAGACGAGTTCGTCATCGGTCGACCAATACAGCTGGAACCACTTCGGCGACCCCGGCCGGATCGCATCCATCACCTGGGCGGTCTTCTCCATCGGGACGCACCCCTGGTTGGAGAAGATGTAGGGCACCCCCAATTGTGCTGCCGCCCTGCCGATATGAGCGTCCGCGTCGTCGTGTACCAGCGCCCCGGCGCCCACCGGGGCGAACAACAGCGGTGCCGGCAACCTCTGCCCGAACAGTTCGACCGATATGTCGCGCGTGGACACGTCACGCAGCACTCGCGGCACGATCGCCCACGAGTCGAGCGCACGGCGGTTGGCATCCATCGTCGAGCCGCGCCCGGCGCCACCGGCGATATAGGCCCACGCACGCGCCGTCATCGCTCGACGCGCACGCCGCTCCAACTCGTCGAAGTCGGTGGGAACCGACGGCGAACGTCCGAAGACGCCCGCCGAGTAGATCTGATTCTGGCGACCTCGGCCGGAGAGTTCAGCAGTGCCATCGGGAGCATCCGTCGTCATGGGCACCAACCGTAACGGGCTACCGTCGAAGACAGATCTGTTTCGCAGACACCACGATCAGGAGGTGGCCGACGATGGCCGACAACACCCCGGTGACCACGACGCGCATCGTTCTCGCAGAGCGCCCGGTGGGCGAGCCCAAGGATTCCGACTTCCGCGTCGAGACCGTGGAACTGCCCGAACCCGCCTCCGACGAGGCGCTGCTGGAAACCCTCTACCTCTCGCTCGACCCCTACATGCGCGGGCGGATGAGCGCCGGGAAGTCGTACGCCACACCCCTGGAGATCGGCGACACCATGGTCGGCGCCACGGTCTCGCGGGTCATGACCAGCGGTGACGACAAATTCGCACCCGGCGACCTCGTGCTCGGTTACAGCGGATGGCAGACGTACGCGATCGCCAAGACCGCACACCTGCGCACACTCGACCCGAGCACATCCCCCACAACCGCGCTGGGCGTACTGGGCATGCCCGGATTCACCGCGTACGCCGGGATGCGCAACATCGGAAAGCCGAAGGAGGGCGAGACGGTCGTGGTCGCCGCTGCCACCGGACCGGTCGGATCGATGGTCGGGCAGCTTGCGAAACTCGCCGGTGCTCGCGCGGTCGGCATCGCCGGCGGCCCCGAGAAGGTCCGTATCCTCACCGAGGAGTTGGGATTCGACGCCGGAATCGACCACCGTGCAGAGGATTTCACTGAGCAGCTCGCCGCGGCGACACCTGACGGCATCGACGTGTACTTCGAGAACGTCGGCGGCAAGGTGCTCAACGCCGTGGTCCGCCGGATGAACCTCTACAGCCGCATGCCGGTGTGCGGCCTCATCGCCGATTACAACGCCACGGCGCTTCCCGACGGCCACGATCGCATGGGCTGGTTCATGCGGCAGATCCTCAATCAAAGCATGCTGGTACGCGGCTTCATCCAGGGTGAGTTCGCCCCCACCCAGATGAACGACTTCCTCACCGAGATCACCCCGCTGGTCGCCGAGGGCAAGATCCGCTACCGCGAGGATGTGGTCGATGGGCTCGACAACGCCATTGAGGCCTTCCGTGGACTCCTCACCGGGCGCAACCTCGGCAAACTCGTGATCAAGGTCAGCGACTGAGACGCCCGGGTCGAACCACCCCCGCCGTCAGCGCACGCGCGCGTTGACGGCGCCGGTGACGTCGTCGATATCGGTCCGATTCAGTTCCGGCACCGACGAGAACGGGATCCGGCACTGCGTCGAGATCTCCAACTGTGCTCCCGCCCGACTGCTCCCGGTCCCATCGGTGAACGTGTCGACGATCGCCGTCACGTCGCCGCGCCGCATCACGGGCCGGTCGTGCACGCGCGCCGCCGCGAGGGCGGACTGCGCGACCGGGCCTGTGACAGTGGTCCAGCCGTTACGGGGCGAGAGCGCACGCATGAGGCGATCACCGAGCGCAGCAACCGCCGCCGACTCATCAACCGCTGCATCATCAACCGCTGCATCATCCGGGACGAGAAGCAGTGACGACACGACATCCCGCAGCGGGGAGAAGCCGTTGTTCGAGCCGCACTGATCGCGGCCGACCGTCGCCTCCGATGTCCGCACTCCCGCCGCGGCGAGTACGTCCCCGGTGGCATCGACCACCTCGGTGCGCGCCGCTGCAGCCCTCAACGGATGCGCGCGTGCGGCCTCATATGCCGGGTCATGCGGATAGAGAACGCGCAGCATCCCCGCACTCAGGCCGACGGTGACCACCAGCGACAACGCGAACACCGCTGCGCAACAGACCAATAGATAGGTCGATGCGCCGCGACCGGTACTCACGCCGAGTATCCCGTCCCGTCGAGGAATGACCGCCACTGAGGGCTGATCCCGGCGACAGCCCACGCGACGAGCAACACCACCGACGGAACACAGGCGGCGAGCGCGATCACGGCGAACCGCCGCCACACCGCAGCTGATGCCAGACAGATCACCACAGCGATGGCCGCCGCCGAATAGGGCGTGTGGTGATTGATCGGCGAGACGAACCAGGTGGCCGCGACGACGACCGCGAGCACGACGAATCCGAGCGGCATGCCGACGGATGCGTGCCACAGCAGCGTCGTCGCACGATCGATGGACGTGGCCGTCGGTCGCCACCCCGGCTTGGCCACCTCGATCCTCCTCGGAAGTTCCGTCCGGACAACACGATCGCGACATCCCGATCGAGATCAGCCGAACCCTACACCGAGGCGAACATACCGATGCCGACCACCGCCATCACCACCGCGATCCCGGCGTCGAGCACCTGCCAGGCCCGGGGGCGACTGAACAGCGGGGCGAGTCGTGTTGCGCCCCAGCCCAATGCCGAGAACCACAGCAGGCTGGCCAGGCAGGCACCCACGGCGAAGAACCATCTGCCCTGTGGCCCCTTGCTGTTGGCAACACTGCCGAGCATCAACACGGTGTCGAGGTATACATGAGGGTTGAGCCAGGTCAGTGCGAGCGTGGCAGCGACCACCGATGCCGCTGACACGGCAGTGGGGCCGGCGTCGATCGCCATCGCCGACGGTCGCAGCGCCCGGCGCAGCGCCGCGACCCCAAGTGCACAGACGTAGAGTCCGCCGACGATCTTGGCGACGGTGATCAACGGGGGCCACGCGGTGACCACCGCACCGAGCCCGGCAACACCGCCCACGATGAGCACCACATCCGACACGACGCAGACGACCACGATCGGCACCACATGTCGACGCATCACGCCCTGTCGGAGCAGATAGGCGTTCTGCGGCCCGATGGCGACGATCAGTCCCGCTCCGGTCATCAGTCCGGTCAGCGCGACGAGTACCAGCGTGTTCACACTGGTCGACGCTATGAGGGCGGCCAACAACAGTACAGAGAATGATTTTCACGACTCATTAGAATTGTTGATGTGGAGATCGACAGCGCGGGACTGCGCACCCTGGCCGCAGTGGTGGCGGCGGGAACCTTCGACGCGGCCGCCCACGAGCTGCACCTCACCCCATCTGCGGTGTCGCAGCGCATCAAGGCGCTCGAGACCGCGGTGGGCCGCGTGGTGCTGCAACGCGGCAAACCCGCACGCCCGACCGCCGACGGCGAGGTGCTGCTGCGACTGGCCAAACAGTGGGACTGGCTGCACGCCGAGGCGACCTCCGCCCTCACCGGCGGCGTCACCGCCGGCGAGAGCGACACCGACTGGGTCGAGCCGATCCACATGCCGATCGCCGCCAATGCCGATTCACTCACGATCTGGTTGATGCCCGCCATCGTGGCGATGAGTCGCTCGCACAACGTGGTGATCGAGGTCATGCGCGGCGACGAGACCCGGACGGCCGACTTCCTGCGCAGCGGATCGGTGCTCGGTGCGGTCACCTCCGACCCCACCCGCATCCGTGGGTGCACCGCGGTGCCGCTCGGTGCGATGCGCTACCTCCCGGTGGCCACACCCGAATTCGCGGCGCGATGGTTTCCCTCGCTCGGCGCGAGCGATGCGCGATCGCCGAGTCCGGCCGAGCTCTCCCGCGCACCGATGGTGTCGTTCGACCGTTCCGACGCTATCCAGCGAACACTCATCGAGGACATGGTCGGACGCACCGCGAGCCCGCCGACCTCCTACATCCCCTCGTCGACGCAGTACCACCTCGCGGTGGAAGCGGGTATCGGCTGGGGAGCCGTGCCGGCCATGCAGGCCAGCCAGGCGCTCGACGCCGGTCGAGTGGTGCGCCTGTCCGACCAGCACCGCGACGTCGAGTTGTACTGGCAGCACTGGCGGCTGCACTCACCGCTCCTGGAGACATTCACCGCCCTGGTGCGTTACACCGCCGCCGAGGTTCTGCTGTCCAGCAGCATCGGCTGATCCCGATTCCTCCTCGCGCGCGCCACCCTCGTGCTGTTGCCACTCGTCGTCGACGTCGGCACCGCTGGTCACGATCGGGTGGGCCACCTCGTCGCGCCGGATTCGCGCCCACACGAACAGGACCGCGCCGAACGGGATCGGCACCAGCGCGGCGAGGATCATCGTGGTGGTGAGTCCGAGTGCGTGGCTCATCGGCGCGGCGAGTGCCATCGACACCGGCATCAACGCGACCGAGACGAAGGCGTCGAGTCCGGCGATGCGGCCCAGCATGTGTCGGGGGATGCGCGACTGCAGCAGCGTGCCCCACAGCACGTCGGGCGCATTGAACAAGAAGCCCAACAGCAGTCCCGCACATACGAACGTCCACACATGTGTGGCCACGCCCATCAGCAGCAGCGGCAGCCCGGCAACGGCCCAGATGCCCATCAGCCAGCTGAGGTAGCGCCTCGGGAACGGGAACATCACCACCACGATCGAGCCGAGTGCGGCGCCGATGCCGTAGGCCGCCAGCACCAGCGAGTGGTCGCCGGCGTCGCCGCCGGCCTGATCCTTGATCGCGAAGGGCACCAACACCTCCAGCGGCCCGGTGGTCATCAATACGGTCACACAGGCGAAGGTGAGTGTGGCCATCAGCCACCGGGTCTGCCACATGTAGCGGAATCCCTCGGCGATGTCGGAGACCGTCTCGACGATCGGGTGCCGGGTCTCGTCGGACAGATCCCGTTGTACCGGAACCGGATCCATACGCAGATACACCACGAGTGCCAGCACATTGGCCACGCCGGCGCCGAGCAACGCCAGCCCCGGTGCGGCTGCGGAGACCAACGCACCACCGACCGCCGGACCGATGCCCTGATAGAGGATCGGCCGCGCGGTGCCCTCGACTCCGTTGGCCGCGAACAGGTCTCGCTGCGGGATCAGCGCCGGCAGCAGCGCCGAATAGGTGGGGTAGTACACCCCCTCGGCGACGCCGAACAGCAGTCCCGCGAGCATGAGGTGCCAGATCTGCAGGTGACCGGTGAGGGCGAGGGTGCCGACGGTGAATGCCGCGACCATCTTGAGCAGTTCGATCCAGATGATGATCAGCCGCTGACTGAACCGGTCGGCGAGCACACCACCGAGCAGCGTCGAGACCACCATGCCGACCGAGAACACCACCGTCACCATCGCCAACTGGGACGGTCCGCCACCGACGTGGATGACCTGCCACACCTGCCCCACCAGATACACGCCGTCGGAGAACAGCGTCAGCATCAACCCCAGGCACAACAGCCGGTACTGGCGGTACGCGAACGGGCGCATGGGTGAGAAACGCAGTGGCGAGAAACGCGAGGTCGGCGACGAGGACACGACTACGAGGATGCCTCACCCATCCTCGCGAAAGCGAACCGTTTTCAGCCGAGAACGCAGGCGGCGACGGCGGCCGCGAGGACGACGGCAACCACCACCGCGTCGGCGGCACCCGGTCGTCGGCCCGTGCGTGCCACCCTGCCCATACCGCCTCCGCGGGTGACCATCGTCGCCGCGGTGTCCGCGGCATCGGAGACGGCCAGCGAGCAGGCCACCCCGAGCACGTGGAACCACGAATCGATACGCGCCCAGCGGCTCTCCCCGCGACCCGACCGCCGCTGCGAGATGGTCTGGGCGAGGATCCGCAGGTTCGCGATCATCGCCGGCGCCATCCGCAGCGCGACCGACACCGAGACCGTTGCCGCGCGCAGATCCACCCGACGCGATCCGAGGCGGATCCGTCGCGCCACGCTCGCGACCTGCTGCAGCAACGACGGGATCTCCACCATCGGCGTGGTCCAGCACAGCAGTAACGACATGTAGAGCGAGGTGAGGGTGATCATCAGCAGCGTCGCCCAGCTACTGGCCCCACCGAGGCCGAAGCGCACGCCGACCACCGACACATATGGTTCGCCGCCGCCGAAGGAGGTGATGAGTCCGCCGATCACCGCCGCGAGCACGAACCACCACGGCAGCCGCGGGATGGCACGCCGCCGAACCCGACCGAGCGCGGTCCACGCCAGCGCCACGATGACCCCGACCAGCACCGTCCACCAGCTCGGGTTGATCGCGAACATCAGCGCCATGATCAGCAGTACCGACACCTTCGTGCCCGCCCACAGCCGCTTGGCCGGCGAGTCGTAGGGCAGCACCCTGCCGACGACGTTGACCAGCGACGCGCGCGACCGCGTGCGGATCGCGGCCACACCGTTCTCTGGACGCGGCAGCGCCACCACCCGGTCGGCGATCGGCGCGAACGGGTCGATGTCGTGGGTCACCACGATGATCGTGATCCCGTCGGCCTTGAGTGAGGCCAGCGCGGCGACCATCGCCGACCGTGAGGCCTCGTCGAGACCGGCCAGCGGCTCGTCGAGTACCAGCACCCGCGGACGCGACGCCATCAGACCCGCCAGCGCGACACGGCGCTGCTGACCGACGCTGAGCTCGTTGACCCGGGCGTCGCCGTAGACCTGCGGGTTCAGTCCCAGCGCGACGAGCGCACGGTCGGCTCCGGCGTCGTCGACCCCGGCCGCGTCGCGGACCTCCTCGCGCACCCGCCCCCGGATCAGCGACAGCCGCGCGAACTGATGACCGAGCAGCGCCGCGTCGCGGGCGTTGCGGGTGGGTTCGTCGTCGATCTGCACCATGCCTGCCGTCGGGCGTTCGGCACCGACCAGCAGTCGCGCCAGCGTCGACTTGCCGACGCCGTTGGGTCCGGTCACCAACACCGTCTCACCCGGCTGCACCGACATCGAGAAATCCTCGAAAACCGGCTTCTCCCAGGGCGTTCCGGCATCGTGGGCGAAGCCGAGTCCGCGGGCGACGACCCGGCCGCCCCAGCGGTAGGTCGGGGTCCCGTACTGCTGCGGGATCTGGTACTGCACGGGTACGCCCGCATACCCCGACTCGGTCTGCCGGGCCGGATGTCCACGCAGCGTGTAGACGCGGTCGACGGCGGCCAGGTCGTCGGGGTCGTGGGTCACGTGGACCACCGCCACCCGGTACTCGCGTGCCAGCCGCCGGTAGAGCGCCATGATCTCGCGGCGACCGGTGGTGTCGAGCATCGCGGTGCTCTCGTCGCTGACCAGCAGCGCCGGACGCCGCACGAGCGCGCCGGCGATCGCCAGGCGCTGCAGCTGACCACCCGACAGTGATGCGGTCTCGGCGCCGGCCATGCCGTCAAGACCCACCATGTGCAGCAGCGCCTCGATGACGTCGTCGTCGAGGCCGTCGGTTCCCCATTCGAGTTCGTCGGCCACCCGCATACCCAGCACACCGGTCTCGGGCCGCTGGCCGACCACCGCAGTGCCGTCAGTGCGGCCGTATCCGAGCCCGCCTGGCCGCCGCACGTCGCCGGTGGTGGGAGCCGCGCCCGCGATGATCGGGGCCAACGTCGACTTACCCGCACCGTTGGGTCCGGAGATCGCGAGCACCTCGCCGGGCACCACCGTGAGGTCGACCCCGGAGAACACCGGGATCACCGCCCCCGGGTAGGTGAAGCCGACATCGCGCAGCTGCACCGGGACCGGCGCGATGGCCGGGTCGGGAGTGTCGCAGGTGTCGGGAGTGTCTGAGGGCTCGGTGTCGGCCACCTCGACCGGCGGCGCGAGCCGCGACGCGATCGCCGCCACGATCCCGTGATCGACGAAATAGACCATCAAGGCGGCCACCGCCACCCCGACACCGCTGAACACCGGGATGGTGATGACCCAGTTGTCGAGGATCCAACCGATGACATCGCTGCCGAAATGCGACACCTGCTCGGCGTTGCCGTTGGTGAGCAGTCGCGCGATACCGCGCCACCCGTTGCGCACCTGGGTGAACATGAACTCGCGGTAGTCGGCGAAGATCGACACCAGCGCCAGACTCACCGCCGCCGCCGGGACGGCGATCACCCCGATCGCCGCCAGCACCACCGTGCCCGGCGACCAGCGCCGCCTCAGCGCGATACCGATGAAACCGCCGAACAGTGCTGCCGACGCCGCGAGATTGGCCGCCGAGTAGCCCCCGAACAGGAAGGCCACCGTCCAGCCGGTGACCAGCGCCAGCACAGCCGCACGAAGGCGACGCCGCACCGCGACGATTCCGAACGGGACCGCGGCGATGAGGATCGCGGCACCAGTGATGGGGATGATCCGACCGATGACGCAGACGGCGGCGGCCACATCGGCCAGCGCGGCCACCTCCACCACCTCGCCGACGCTCAGACGTCGACGCGGCGAGCGGCGTGGCGGCTGCTCGGTGGGCGCAGCGTGTACGCCCGTCGAAGGGGCGTCACGGTGGGTGGTCATTCGGCGCGTCATCCTGAGGTGGCTCGGGGGAGGTCCGGGTGAAAAGCGGACTCGTGTGGTGCCACCAGCCTGCCAGACAGGGCCGACAGGCCACTGTGTACCCAGGTCAGCCCGGACCCGCTCAGCCCGGACCCACTCAGCCGGCCTTGCGGTCGTTCGACTTCTTGGCGGGCGACTTCTTTGCCGGCGTTTTTTTGGCCGTGGATGTGTTCCCAGAGGATCTGTTCACAGTCGATTTCTTCGCAGCCGATTTCTTCACAGTCGACTTCTTCGCAGTGGATTTCTCTGCGGTGGTCTTCGTGGCGGACGACGTCTTCGCCGGTGCCCTCTTCGCGGGCGTCTTCTTCGCCGTCGCTGTCTTCGCGGGTGTCTTCGTGGTTACCGCGTCGCCGGCCCCGGCGGATTCCTCCCGCTTGCTCACCGAGGCACGGAGCGCGGCGAGCAGGTCGGCCACCTCATCGTCGTCACCGGCGCCGGCTGCAGGCTCGGCATCAGCCGACTCGGTGAATCCCTCGCCGCCCTCGGCCTTGGACTCCACCAGCTGCGCCAGTTCGCTCTGATAGGTGTCCTCGTATTTCGACGGGTCGAAGTCCTGGGCCATCGACTCGATGAGCGACGAGGCCATCGACAGCTCCTGCGGACGGATCTCCACGTCCTCGTCGAGGAATCCGAAGTCGGGGGTACGCACCTCGTCGGGCCACAGCAGGGTCTGCAGGGTGAGCACGTCGTCGTAGACGCGCAACGCAGCCAGTCTCGTGCGGTTGCGCAGCGTGAACGTCGCGATCGCGAGCCGGTCGGTGTCGGCCAGCGCCTGACGAAGCAGCACATAGGCTTTCGGCGACCGTGACGACGGCTCCAGATAGTAGGCCTTGTCGAAATAGATCGGGTCGATCTGCTCGCGGGGAACGAAGTCGGTGATCGCGATCTCCGGACTGCGCTCGACCGGCAAGGTCGCCAGGTCGTCCTTCGTCACGATGACCGTCTTGCCCGAGTCGCTCTCATAGGCACTGGCGATGTTGGAGTAGTCCACCTCGTCGTCGGTGCCTTCACGCACCCGCCGATAGCGGATGCGGGTACCGTCGGATCCATCGACCTGATGGGACCTACGATCGTGGCTTTCGGTCGCCGAATAGACCTTGACCGGGACGTTCACCAGGCCAAAGCTCAGATCGCCCTTCCAGATCGAGCGCATGCGAGCCATTATTCACCACGAGACCGAAACAAACACGTGCAGAGAAGACACCGCTGACGCAGAGAAGACACCCCTGACAATGGCTCGCCCGACACAGAGCATCGAGGTCGACGGACGGCGAATCACGCTGAGCCACCTGGACAAAGTGCTCTATCCGGTCACCGGCACGGTGAAAGCCGAGGTCATCGACTACTACGCACAGATCGCCGACGTGATGTTGCCGCATCTGGCCGATCGCATCATCACCCGCAAACGCTGGCCCGACGGTGTCGATGCCACACCGTTTTTCGAGAAGAACCTGCCCTCGAGCGCACCGGGGTGGATACGCCGCTGCCGCATCCGCCATTCCGACCGCGACGTCACCTATCCGATCGCCACCGCGCGCGCAGACCTGGTGTGGCTGGCCCAGCAGGCCGCGCTCGAACTGCACGTACCCCAGTGGCGCGTGCCACCCGACACCGACTCCGACCCGTTCGCGCGTGCGAGCGACCGCGTGGTCCTCGACCTCGATCCGGGTCCGGACGTGGATCTGGCTGCCTGCGCGAAGGTCGCCATCGAGGTGCGCGAACTCCTGGATTCGGTTGCGTTGCGGTCATTTCCGGTGACCAGCGGCTCCAAGGGGATCCACGTCTACGCCGCACTCCACACCGCAGTGTCACCCGAGGCGGCCCGTGCGGTGGCCCGACAGATCGCCACCTCACTGGCTGCGCTGCACCCGGACACGATCACTGCGACCATGGCGCGCGACGTGCGGGCGGGCAAGGTGTTCATCGACTGGAGCCAGAACAGCGGCTCGAAGACGACCCTGTCACCCTATTCGCTGCGCGGCCGCGAGCAGCCGTGGGTCGCTGCACCGCGGCACTGGGAGGAGCTGGACGACAAGGACATTCGCCAGCTCCTGTTCCATGAGGTCCTCGAACGTGTGGCGGAATCGGGAGATCTGTTGGCCGACCTCGATGCGCCACGCTCCGACGAGGTGACACCGACAGCACCGAGGGCGAGCACACCGGCAGCACCGAGCACACCGGTGCCCGAGCTGATCGATCTGAGCGACTATCGCGCCAAACGACACCGCAACCGGACTCCCGAACCCTTCGGCGACTCGTCGGGACCCGCCGAGGCGAGCGAGGATGGCGACAGCGAGGATGCCCACAGCGAGGCCGGCCGCACCCCCGGACCTATTTTCGTCATCCAGGAACATCATGCGCGGCGACTGCATTACGACTTCCGGCTCGAACGCGGCGGCGTATTGGTGTCATGGGCCGTACCCAAGAATCTGCCGACCGACACCGACCAGAACCGGCTCGCGGTGCACACCGAAGATCATCCGCTGGACTACGCCGATTTCGAGGGGACCATCCCGCATGGCGAATACGGCGGCGGCGAGGTCACCATCTACGACCGCGGCACCTACGAGACCGAGAAGTGGCGCGACAACGAAGTGATCGTGCGCCTGCACGGCGACAAGGTGACCGGCCGCTATGCGCTGATCAACACCGGCGGTAAGAACTGGCTGGCACATCTGATGTCGGACGAGGCCTCCCCGATCATGCCGGAGAGTCTGCGCGATCCGCGACCGATGCTGGCGACCGAGGAGCCGATCGACGGATTGTCCGGCGACGTCTGGGCTTTCGAGGGTAAGTGGGACGGCTACCGCCTCATCGTGCGCTACATCGACGGTGAGCTGACCTTCACCACCCGCGCCGGAATCGACATGACCGACGAGTTCTCGTCGCTGGCGTCGATCGCCGACGACCTCGGGCTGCTCGACGTGGTGCTCGACGGCGAGGTGGTGGCCGTCGACTCCACCGGGCGGACCAACTTCTCCCTCCTGTCGGCCCGGCACACCACCGACGAGCCGTTCACCCTGCGGCTCTACCTGTTCGACGTGCTCTACCTCAACGGGACCACCCTGCTGCGCAAGCCGTGGTCGGACCGGCGGGCGGTCCTCGAGGGGATCGCCCCGCTGTTTCCCGCCGACTCGCCGGTGTCGGTTCCGGCACTCCTCGACGGCGACGGCGCCGCCGCCCTCGACCACAGCCGTGACCGTGGCTGGGAAGGTGTGGTGGCCAAGAAGCGCGACTCCACCTATCAACAGGGCCGGCGTACCCATACCTGGCGAAAGCACAAGAACTGGAACGACATCGAAGTGGTGGTCGGCGGATGGCGGCCGGGAAAGGGCAATCGTGCCACCACCATCGGGTCGTTGCTGGTGGGGCTGCCCGAACACACCGGGCTCCGCTACGTGGGACGTGTGGGCACCGGATTCACCGAGGCTCAGCTCGACGAGCTCGCCGCCGAACTGCGGCCGCTGCACCGCACACGCTCACCGTTCCTCGATCCGCTCGACCGCCCGATCGAACGCGACGCGGTATGGGTGTTGCCCAAGATCGTCGGTTCGGTCCGGTTCATGGACTGGACCACATCCGGACATCTGCGGCATCCGTCGTGGCGTGGGATCCGCCGCGACAAACTGCCCGGAGACTTGTAGAAAGTGGACGGGTTCGTGCAAGCCACCGCGAACCGCCGCCTCACCCCGTCCATCCGGGATCGACCACCACCGAGGAGACCTGCGTGCTCGTCATCGCCCACATCAGCGATCTGCATTTCAACGGCAGTCGCCGCGCCCGGTCGCGCGTCAAGGCGGTGATGGACTACATCAATGACCGTGCCGACGGGATCGACGTGCTGCTGGTGACGGGCGATATCGCCGACACCGGCACCACCTCGCAGTACATGGAGGCCGCCGGCGTCCTCAAGAGTCCGCTGCCGATGTTGCTGTGCCCGGGAAACCACGACCGCCGAGCGGAATTCGCCCATCAACTACTCGGCCGTGACAGCGGTGACAAGCCGATCAACACCGCGCTGCGGGTGAACGGTGCGCTGGTGCTGTCGATGGATTCGTCGGTGCCCGACGAACCGCAGGGTCTGCTCAGCTATGGCACCCTCGACTGGGCCGATCAGCAGATCACCGATTTCGGGGACGGGGGACCGGTGCTGATGGCCTTCCACCATCCGCCGGTGACGCTGGAGATGCCGTTCATGGACGCGATCCGCATGCAGGGCACTCCGCGGCTCGGTGCACTCATCGACAAACATCCGTCGGTGGTGGGGATGTTCTGCGGTCATGCGCATACCGGCGCGATCACCCAGTTCCACAACCGCCGGGTCGCGCTGGCGCCGGGTGTGGCCTCGACGCTGAACCTGCCTTTCGAAGGGGGTGGGATCATCAACGAAACGCAGCCACCCGGCCTGGCCTTCCACGTCATCGACGACGACTGGCGCATCATCACCCACTACCGGGCGGTCACTGTGAAGAGTCGCCGCTGGTCGAACGAACGGGGCTGGGTCGAGCGGTGAGACGGGCAGCTCGGACGAACAGTCGGGCGGTCAGGAGACCGCCGGCCCCGATGCCGGTCGGGTGCTCACCACATTCTCGAAAGCGGTTGTCACCACCGGCTTGTCGCCGGCGAGCAACTCCCCGGTCATGATCACCTCGACCCGTCCTGGCCGCTGCGCGACGATGTCGGAGATGGTGAGGACGCCCCGCAGTTCGGTGTCGGCGAACACCGGGCGCAGAAAGCGCACATCCGACAGGCCCTTGCCGGCGACCACCGCCCACGTCCGCGTCACCTCCACTGACATCCTCGTGTAGATCGCGATGCTGTGGATACCGCTGGCGATGATCCGGCCGAACGGTCCCGCAGCCGCGACGTCGCGGTCGGTGTGGAACGGCTGCGGATCCCACTGCCGGGCGAACTCGATGATCTCGTCCTCGGTGATCGTGCGGCTGCCGAGGTCGTAACGGGTGCCGACCACGAGTTCGTCGCCGTATACGGGTGTCGCCACCTCGGTCGACGACTGTGATGTCGCGGTGGGGTCTGACTGCGAAATCTGCACAGCGCCAACGTACGCGCAACGACGACCGGCCGTGCGCACATTGCGCACGGCCGGTCGGTGGGTTGTCCAGCTGATCGACAGTCGATCGTCAGCTGCTGCGGATGATCAGCTCAGCGCCTTGGCCTTGAGCTGGTCGTACTCCTGCTGGGTGATGGTGCCATCGTCGAGAAGAGCCTTCGCGGTGGCGATCTGGTCGGCAGGCCCGGAGGTGCCGGCCGCTTGCCGGATGTACTCCTGCGTCGCCTTCTCCGTGGCCGCCGAGGCTGCTCGCTGCCGCTCGGCCATACCCGGACCGCGCGCGAGCAGATACACAAAGGCGGTGATGTACGGGAAGATGATCAAGAAGATGATCCAGACCACCTTCCAGCCGGCCTTCAGCGTGTGATCGCGGAACAGATCCGTGAGGATCATGAACAGCAGGATCAGGTACGCCACGAAGACGAAGATGAGGATCAGGCCCCAGACCAGATCCCAGAACGAATGCCAATCCATGTCGAATCCTCCTGTTGACCCGTCGGCCTGGTCGGCCGCGCTCCGACGTCGTCAATATACGACAGGGATTCGCCTAATTCAGGACGACAAGAGACACATGGGCGGGTCCAAGGTCACCACCAGGGGTGGTTGGGCAACGCCACGAAACACGTTCCGTTGAATGGGATGTCGGCGGCCGTCGACGGGATCGGGACCCCGGTACCAACCTGAGCGGTGACGTTGGGACTGTCGATCCCCTGGTCGCCCTGCGACGCATTTATCGTGTAGATGCCCGGGGCTCCCGGCGTCCAGTGGATGGTCGCAAGGTTGCCGGACGGCGTCGACTGCCCGAGCACCCTGGTCCCGCCGCCGTCCTTGTGCACGGTGAAGGTGACCGGGTTGGCGGCGCCCTTGGCGTCGACCTTCGCCTGCACGACGTACGAGCATTGATCACCGTATCGGTGGTTGTAGAGCGAGTCGAAGTACCCGAGGACGTAGTAGATCGGCGAGAACGCCGAGGTGATGTCGGATAAGCCCGACGTCGGATCAGCGAGACTCGTCGGCACCGAATACCCCGACGGTGTGGTGATCTCGACACTCAAGGTGTCGGCGGAGGCCGGCGCCTGCGCCGACAACAAACCGGCGGCAGCGATGGTCGAGGCGGCGAGGCCGCCGACGATCGCGCGGCGAAGACGAGCCAATGCCGTTACACGCATCGGTGGTCCTTTCGTCAGTGGTCGGCGGAAGCACTGTGGGGCGACCGCACAGCCGAGAGGTGTGATGGCTAGTATCTCGTGTCGTTAGTTAGTTAATGGTTGGGGGTTTGAGATACTCGGCTATGGCGAATTCTCCGGCTCCCGCTCTGGGCCTGCGTGATGGCGATGCTG
>NZ_BMGC01000041.1 GCF_014639795.1 Gordonia jinhuaensis
CCTACAGACCATGGGGTTGATAGGCCAGAATTGGAAGCCCAGTAATGGGTGGAGGTGACTGGTACTAATCGGCCGAGGACTTACCACAACACAACCAACACTCTCCAGGTTTTGGTTGTCTCGCATCCACTATGACACTTCTGAAACAACACACGGTTTCAGAACAAACAAACAACACTGTTCGACTGTGTGGTTGTTTTATAGAGTTACGGCGGTTATAGCGGTGGGGAAACGCCCGGTCCCATCCCGAACCCGGAAGCTAAGCCTGCCAGCGCCGATGGTACTGCACTCTAATAGGTGTGGGAGAGTAGGACACCGCCGAACACAACATTCCCGGATGGGGATCCACATATCGTGGATCCCCATCCGGCATTTGTATGGTCAGGTCTTCCGGGTCGAGCTTCAGTGGCTCGGATCGGTTCGGTGTCCCCACGCGTACGACACCATGATTCCTGTCGCTCGAATATTCCATCACCCTCCGTTGAGCTAGGAGGTTGACAATGTACGCAGACTCAGACCGGATCCATCGAGGCTGCGGCCGGCAAAGTCGTAATCGACGACCACCCGCTCTCGGCCGTGACCCCGCCTCTGCCGGTTTCGGGCGGACACGCTTCGCCCGCCGACGTGCCCGGCAAACACTACTGATCGAACCAGAACACCACGCTCCATCGTGCAAACCTCCTGGCGCAGTTGGGAAACAACGATGAGCGATCGTTTGTCCCCGGCACCGTCTCGGTGACCATCTACGGCGAATGGCGAAACCGCGGAAACCACAAGGGCAATCCCGGGGATATCTCCATCGTCGACGAACTCAACGCCGCGCGCTAACCGCCCCCGACCCTCATCACCAAACCATCCGCAGGGCTACGCGCCGGCCTCACTGCATCTGCCCCTCATTGCAAGCAGCGCTTCCGTTAGAGTGACTCCCGAAATCCGCCCGTCCGGCCGGGATGGTGGGGCTGGTGCACGAGTAGGTGACATCTGATCTGGCTTGCCCTGCCGGGCGGCCTGGAAGGATGCCAGCTGTGCCCAAGCCCTATCCCCAGGAGTTCCGCGACGNAACGGGGATCCACCACCAGTGGATCCCCGTTCGGCGTTTTTCTGAACGTAGAAATGTCGGCCGCGACGAACGTACTCGCGGCCGGCGTTCGCCGTCTCGACATTCCCGTCTCGAGATCATTCGTACCGTCCCCGAGACCGGCATGAATGGTGTCGAGGCGCATGTGCGTCGCAGACGGTTGGATCACGATCTTTCCAGCGCCTACGCTGGTGATGACGACAAATACACAGCGTGACGGAGGCAGTCGGCCCCGCTCGCCGAGACGAGGGTGTGAACGAAGTGGTGGACGAACGCGGCCGCGGACAGGGACGACGTTTCCGGGCAGGCGACCCTCGTGAGCGACGAGAGTCGGACTCTCCCGGCGGGGCTGCACGCGGCGGCTCTCGTGACGGCGACACCCGGGGCAACCGCGCGCAGAGCCCTCGGGAGCAGGGTGGCTCTCGTGAGCACGGTGGTTTCCGTGGACAGGGCGGCCCGGCAGGTCGCGGTCGGCCCGACGGTGACCGTCAGAGTGGTGGACGACAGGGTGGTGATCGTCGGGCGGCAGGCGACCAGGGTCGCGACCGTCGAGACGGGCGTTCAGGAGATGGGCGCAGCGGCAGGGGGCCTCGCGGCGGCGACTTCCGTGGCGGTCCCCGAGGAGGTGACCGACAGCGCGACGATCGTCGGCCGCGCCGCGACGATCGGTCCCCGCAGGCGCGCGGCGGCGCGGACCCTCGTCCGCGTAAGCCCTTCGACCCCGATGCTCCCCGTGATCCGGCGTTGCCCGACGATGTCACGCCCCAGGAGCTCGACTCTGAGGCGCGTCGCGATCTACGTGCACTCGACAAGCAGACGGCCGATCGCGTCGCTCGCCATCTGGTGATGGTCTCGCGCCTGTTGATCGACGATCCGCAGGCGGCTCTCGACCATGCTCGCGCTGCTCGTCGTGGCGCTTCGCGGATCGCGGTCGTCCGCGAGACGGCAGGAGTCGCGGCCTACAACGCGCAGGAGTGGAGTGAAGCGCTCTCGGAACTGCGGGCGGCCCGGCGTATCTCGGGCTCCACGGCATTGTTGCCATTGATCGCCGACGCCGAGCGTGGGCTGGGTCGTCCCGAACGTGCGATCGATGTTGCTCGCAGCGAAGAGGGACGGGCACTGTCCGGCGACGAGGCCACGGAGATGCGGATCGTCGAAGCCGGCGCGCGCCTGGACCTCGGCGAGGCGGAGAAGGCGATCGTTACACTGCAGTCCGAGAATCTCGATCCCGCCCGACGCGGAACCGGTGCCGCACGGCTGTTCTACGCCTATGCCTCGGCACTGGCGGCTGCCAGCCGCCGCGATGAGGCGATCACCTGGTACATGAACGCCGCGTCTGCCGACGAGGACGACGTGACCGACGCCGAAGAGCGCCTCTCTGAACTCGCGGATCCTGACTTCGTACCTGGTGCCACCACCGACGATGTCGCCACCAATGATGCTGTCGTAGCCGATGATGAGGCCGGCGTCGCAGCCGAGGATGCGGCCGAAGTCGCAGCCGATGACGAGGCCGATGTCGCCCCCGACGATGAGCTCGACGAGTCGTCGGACGAGGTGGCGGGCGCCTCGGTCGCTGGTGCGGCACCCGCGACCGAGGCTGATGTTCCTGCCGCAGATGACGCTCCTGCCACGGACGATGGTCGTGCGGTCACGGCACACGACGGTCCGGAATCGAGCCTGTCCGCGTCCTACGATGCGTTGCTGCTCGACCTCGACGGCACCCTGTTCGCCGGTGGCACCGCGATTCCGGGAGCCCGCGAGTCGCTGTCCGAGACCTCGACCTCGGTGGTGTTCGTGACCAACAATGCGAGTCGGCGTGCCGACGAAGTGGCCGAGCACCTGACCTCATTGGGGTTCACCGCGACCGCTGAGCAGGTGGTCACCAGTGCGCAGAGTGCGGCGAAGCTACTCGCCCAGCGCTTCGACAAGGGTTCGACCGTCCTCGTGGTCGGCACCGACGGGCTGGTCGGCGAGATCACCGACGTGGGGCTCAAGCCCACCCGTTCGGCCGACGATGCACCCGTCGCCGTGGTCCAGGGTCATTCGCCTGCCACGGACTGGGCGGCGCTGTCGGAAGCGACCCTCGCCGTGCGCGCCGGTGCGCACTGGGTGGCGACCAACACCGACAAGACCCTGCCGACTGAACGTGGCCTCGTCGTGGGCAACGGGTCGATGGTTGCCGCGGTGGCCAGTGCCACCGACACCACACCCGAGGTCGCCGGCAAACCGGCCGTTCCGCTGATGCGCGATGCGATCGCACGCGCCGACTCCTCGCATCCACTGATCGTCGGTGATCGCCTCGACACCGATATCGAGGGCGCCAACGCCGTCGATCAGAACAGCCTGCTCGTGTTGACCGGTGTCAGCTCGTTGGCGCAGGCCTGCTGTGCGCCGCGCAACCAGCGCCCGACCCACGTTGCCGCGGACATGACCGCGCTCAACCGTGCGGGTACGGCCAGCCGGATCGCCGACGCCTCGGGGTGGACGGTCCGCGTCGACTCGGATGCGACTGTCCGGGTATCGGCGAAGGATGGTTCGGTCGTCGACACGCTGCCTGCCTCGATCCTGCGAGCCGCGTGGGAGGCACAGATCACCGAGCTGCCCACATTCGTCGGTGAGGACGAGACCGCGGCGTCGGCGCTGTCGGATCTCGGGTTGTCCTAAGCGAGCGGACCGCGCGTCATGACGCGTCTGTCGGGCCGGTGGGCTAGCGTTGTCAGCCGATGAACGTACCGCTTCCGGGACAGCATCTGCAGCGCTCGGTACACCCGGCCGGGGAAGAGATCGCTGCGGTCGACACCGCCGAACTCACACGTATGGTCGCCGAACTGGTCGAGCAGGTCGATGCCATCAGCGCGTCGGTCGGCGGAGAGGTCGACGCCGCGCGGCTCACGCAGCAGGCCGACCTCCTCGAACGCGCCCACGACGTGCTGACCCAGGCGTTGGAGCGTCTCGACCGTGCGTGAGCTTCTGTTCGGTCGTGTGATGTCGCCGGGGCGGTGGTCCTGACCGTGGCACCTCGAGCGCGGCTGGATGCCGAGCTGGTCCGACGCGGACTGGCCCGTTCCCGCCAGCAGGCACGCGAACTGATCGAGGCGGGCCACGTCACCGTCAACGGTTCTCCCGCAACGAAGTCCGCGACGAACGTCGCCAAGGACACTCCGATCGTCGTGCAGGAGACCGATGAGGAGAACTGGGCCTCACGCGGTGCCCACAAGCTGATCGGCGCGCTCGATGCCTTCATGCCCCAGGGGCTGACCGTCGAGGGCCGCAGGTGCCTCGACGCAGGTGCCTCCACGGGCGGATTCACCGACGTGCTGCTGGACCGGGGCGCGGCACATGTCGTCGCCGTGGACGTCGGGTACGGCCAACTGGTGTGGCGGCTGCAGACGGACCCCCGCGTGACCGTGGTCGACCGCACCAATGTGCGCCACCTGACCGGCGAGGAGATCGGCGGTACTGCCGATCTCGTGGTCGCCGACCTGTCCTTCATCTCGTTGGGGCTGGTGCTGCCGGCCTTCGCCGCATGCACACACGCCGGCAGTGATCTCGTACCGATGGTCAAACCTCAGTTCGAGGTCGGCAAGGACCGCGTCGGAGCGGGCGGCGTCGTCCGTGATCCGCAGATCCGTGCCGAGGCGGTCCTCACTGTCGCCCGCCGGGCGCGGGAACTGGGATTCGATGTTCGCGGTGCCGTCGCCAGCCCGTTGCCGGGGCCCTCGGGCAATGTTGAATACTTCTTGTGGCTGCAGAATCACGGCCGGGCCGGAACCGATGGCGCGGCGGATCCGGTGGAGGCATCCGACGACGATGTGATCGACATGATCAGGCACGCAGTCGAGGCCGGACCCGCCTGAGTGGATCCGGAGTGGACAGGGGTTGGCCTGCGGCCAGGATCAACCAGCACAGTCGCAGCAGCGTGAGAGCGCACCACAGTGAGAGCCGAGGAGGTAGGTCATCGTGGCTGATGCCGTCGCGAACACCGGGGGACGGGAGTTCCTGGTCGTCGCGAACACCGGCCGCGAGATCGTCACGACGACCCTCGACGCGATCGCCCGGCGTTGTGCCGCGGCGGGGGTGGGCTTACGTGTCGTCGAGCACGATCTGCACTCCTATCCCCACCACCCCGACGATCTGCGGCAGCATCTCGTGGATCCTGCGCGTATGCGGTCGATGGGCGCCGACGTGGAGATCACCGACGGCGACGAGGAGTCGGCTGCCGGCTGTGAGGTGGTGATCGTCCTCGGCGGCGACGGGACCTTCCTGCGTGCTGCAGAACTGGCCTACCCGGCCAACGTCCCGCTCCTGGGGATCAACCTCGGTCACATCGGATTCCTCGCCGAGGCCGAGGCCACTCACGTCGAGGCGACCATTGATGCGCTGATCGAGCGGACCTACCGCGTCGAGGAGCGGATGACGATCGACATCACCGTCACCAGGGACGGCGAGGTCCTCGGTCAGAGCTGGGCGCTCAACGAGGTGAGCGTGCAGAACGCCTCCCACCAGGGTGTGCTCGGCCTGGTCACCGAGGTCGACGGGCGGCCGGTGAGCGCCTTCGGCGCCGACGGCATCCTGGTGTCCACGCCCAGCGGGTCGACGGCCTATGCCTTCTCTGCCGGCGGCCCGATCATGTGGCCGGATCTGGAGGCCATCCTGGTGGTTCCCAGCAACGCGCACGCGTTGTTCGCCCGCCCCCTGGTCACCAGTCCTCGTTCGCAGGTCGCGGTGGAGATCGAACGCGGCGACAACGAGGCCATCAGCATCTGCGACGGCCGACGTTACATCGACACCCCCGCAGGCAGCCGGGTGGAAGTGGTGCGCGGACAGACCTCGCTGAACTGGGTCCGGATCGGCAGCGCATCCTTCACCGACCGGCTCGTGCACAAATTCGACCTGCCCGTCACCGGCTGGCGTGGAAGGCAGGGGTGAGGTGCTCGAAGAGCTGAACATCGCCGGCCTCGGCGTGATCGACCGTGCCGCAGCCGAATTCGGTCCGGGATTCACCGTGTTGACCGGTGAGACCGGGGCAGGCAAGACGATGATCTTGTCGAGCCTTCATCTGCTGTCGGGTGCGCGCGCGGACGCCGGACGGGTGCGTACCGGCGCGCAGCGCGCCACGGTCGAGGGTCGTTTTCGGCTTCCTGACCGCGATGTCGGCGACGGTGCGGACCGAGCCGACGGGGTCGCCGAGCTCCTCGACTCCACCGGCGCAGAACCCGACGAGGACGGGAGTGTCATCGCCGTACGTACCGTCGGTGCCGACGGTCGCTCGCGGGCGCACCTGGGTGGCAGGTCGGTACCGGTCGGGGTGCTGGGACGGTTCACCAGCGCGCAGCTGACCATCCACGGCCAGAACGACCAGTTGCGTCTGATCCGGGCCGAGCACCAGCGCGGTGCACTCGACCGCTTCGGCGGGACAACGATCACCTCACGTCTGGCGGCCTACCGCAGCGCCAACGCCACCTGGCGTGCCGCCGCCGACCTGTTGGCGCAGCGGCGCAGCGCATCCCGGGAACGTGCGCAGGAGCTCGACAGGTTGCGGTTCGCCCTCGACGAGATCTCGTCAGTCGACCCGCAACCGGGTGAGGACATCGAGTTGGCGGCCTCGATCCGCCGGCTCAGCGATCTCGAGTCGCTGCGGTCGGCTGCTGCCCAGGCGCATGCGCTGTTGGCCGGCGCCGACGACCTGTCCGCCGCCGACGACGTGTCGGTGGTCGACGGTCTCGGGCGTGCGCGTTCGCTGTTGGAAACCGTCGACGACGACGCCTTGTCAGGATTGGCACCACGAATTTCCGACGCACTGGGCGTGGTGACCGATCTGGCCGGTGAACTGGGCGAGTTCCTCTCGTCCCTGCCGATCGACGCGTCCGAGCTGGAGAAGCTGCTGGTGCGTCAGGCCGAGCTCAAAGCACTCGTCCGCAAGTACGCACCCGATGTCGACGGCGTGATCGCCTGGCGCGATGACGCCACGGCGCGAGTGGCCGAACTCGAGGATCCCGGTGAGTCACTGGAGAAACTCGAGGCCGACGAGTCCGCCGCACGAGATGCGGTCACCGCAGCGGCGGCCAGGCTGTCGTCGGCGCGGGTGAAGGCCGCGGCCAGGCTGTCGTCGGCGGTCAGTGCCGAACTGTCGGGATTGGCGATGGGCGATGCGTCGATCACCGTGACCGTGAGTCCCGACGTCGCCACGGCCGAGGACGCCAGAGCACTCGACATCGGTGGCACATCGTGTCGCGCCGGTGAATACGGCGTGGATCGGGTCGAGTTCGGACTGACCGCTCACCGCGGGGCAGCCCCGCTGCCGCTGGCGAAGTCGGCCTCCGGCGGCGAACTCTCGCGCGTGATGCTCGCGCTCGAGGTGGTCCTCGCCGCAGACGACACACAGACCACGATGGTGTTCGACGAGATCGACGCCGGTGTCGGCGGCCAGGCGGCCGTGCAGATCGGCAAGCGGCTCGCCGCGCTGGCCCGGCGGCATCAGGTGATCGTGGTGACCCACCTGCCGCAGGTGGCGGCATTCGCCGACCATCACCTCATGATCGGCAAACAGTCCGCCGGTCGGGCAGCTCGTGCGGCGACGAGCACGGTGACCGCACTCGACAGCGAGGAGCGCGTTGCTGAACTGGCGCGCATGCTCGCCGGGCTCGGCGACTCCGAGACCGGACGGGCGCACGCCGAGGAACTGCTGGCCACCGCCCAGTCCGAGAAAACCGACCAGTCCGAGAAGACAGCCCAGTCCGACAAGAGCTGAGCTCCCGCGCCGACCACGTCGGTTGAGCCGGCGCCCGCGACGCTGAGCCATTGTCGCGGAGCTCGGGCGCCATTGTCGCGGAGCTGAGCCATCGTCGCGACACTCGGTACATACGCGGCATCCCGTGCATTCGAGAGCTCTCCCGTCGTGCGACGGGTGTTTCTCGTGTGACAAAAGTGTCAGATGTTACGGCGCGCCTCCGTCATGTTGGTCGTCGTGCGGTCAATCATGTTCGCCATGAGGATGCCCGCATTGCTCAGCCGTAGCCCCGAGACGCTTCCCGGTCGCACAGGTATCGCCCGTGTGGACAAGAACACCAAGAAACTCCTCGGCCGCGTCGGTCCCGGAGACATCGTGGTACTCGACGAGGTCGATCTGGACCGCTCTGTCGCCGACAAACTCGTCGCCGCCGATGTCGTCGCCGTGGTCAATGCGTCGCCGTCGATCTCCGGGCGGTACCCGAATCTGGGTCCCGAGGTGCTGATCGCCTCGGGGATCCTCCTCATCGATGACGCCGGACCCGAGGTGTTCCGAAACATCAAGGACGGCAGTAAGATCCGGATAGACGACGGTGTCGTCTACCACGGTGAGCGCAAGCTCGCCGACGGTGACGAACTCGACGAGGGTCGCGTCGCGGAGATGATGATCGAAGCGAAGGCCGGGCTCGTCGATCACCTGGAGGCGTTCTCCGGCAACACGATCGAGTTCATCCGCAGCGAATCCCCGTTGCTCATCGACGGTGTCGGTGTCCCCGATGTCGATGTGCGACTTGCCAATCGGCATGTGGTGATCGTCAGCGACGGCTCCGATCACGTCGCCGATCTCAAGAACCTCAAACCGTTCATCAAGGAATATGCACCGGTCATGATCGGTGTGAACTCCGGCGCCGACACCTTGATGAAGGCGGGCTATCGTCCCGATCTCATCGTCGGCGATCCGGCGACGATGGCGTCTGCGACGCTGAAATCCGGTGCGCAGGTAGTTCTTCCGGCCGACACCGACGGCCACGCACAGGGGCTTGAGCGAATCCAGGATCTCGGAGTGGGTGCGATCACCTTCCCCGCAGCCGGTTCGGCCGCCGACCTGGCGATGCTGATCGCCGATCACCACGAGGCATCGATGATCGTCACGGTCGGCTACGCAGCCTCTCTCGACGACTTCTTCGACCGCGGTAAGCGTGAATCCACGCCCTCGACCTTCCTCACCCGGCTCAAGGCCGGTCACAAGGTTGTCGACGCGAAAGCCGTTGCCACGCTGTACCGAAGCCGTGTCTCGGGTGTGGCGATCGCATTCCTGATCCTCGCCGCTCTCGCGGCGATTGCGGTCGCGCTCATCATGAGCAACACCGGATCCGAAGCCGCCCACTGGATCGTCCTGCAGTGGGATCATGCCTACTCCTGGGCGAAAGACGTCTGGAACAGGTAGTCGTGATCTCGTTCCGCCACCACGTTTTCTCCGTCATTGCGATCTTCCTCGCGCTCGCGGTCGGTCTGGCGATCGGTGCCGGCTTCCTCGGCGACCGGTCCTCGGGCTCGAGTGATGATGCCGCAGAACTGCGTCATCGCAATGGCGAACTGACTGCACAGGTCAACTCCGCCAACAGTTTTGCCGACGCGGTCGGCGCCAGGGCGATCGCGGGCAGTCTGCGCGACTCGTCGGCGTTGATCGTCACCACTCCCACCGCATCACCGGACGACGTCGCAGCAGTCGCCACGCTGCTGAAGTCGGCGGGGGCGTCGTCAGCGGGACAGCTCACGCTGACCGACCAGTTCCTCTCCGACTCGGCGTCGGCGAAACTGGGAACCATCGTCGATCAGTCGATACCCGCCGACAAGCCGCTGCGGACCGAGCTCACCGATTCGGGTGGGCGCACCGGAGATCTCATCGGGGCGCTGCTGCTGACCAAAGATGACGCGGGCGGCGACGAGCCGTCATCGACGGCCACTGCCGGTCTGCAGGCCTTGCGCCAGGGTGGCTTCGTCGACTTCGCGGACGGTTCGTTACGTACAGCGAAATACGTCGTGGTGGTGACCGGTGGGGCGCTACCGGCCGATTCGGGTGCGCGGGGGCAGATCGTCGCCAACTGTGCCGCGGCGTTGGCCGATCGGGCCCAGGCGGGTGTGTTGTCCGGACGCAGCGGATCGGCCGACGGCCCATCGCCGGTTGCCGTGGTCCGCGCGAACCGCACGCTCGCCGAGGAGCTGTCCACGGTCGACAACCTCGAGCAGCCGTCTGGTCGGCTGACCACCGTGCTGGCACTCTCGGATCGCCCCAACGGCAAGACCGGCGCCTACGGCACCGGGCGTGGAGCGGATTCGGTGACCGTGGCCTCGTGAGCCGATGATCCCGTACGGCGATCCACGTTGCCGGGCATGCTCGTCTGGTGTGCCTGTTCGTCCGGTGTGCCTGCTCGTCTTGTGTGGTCGTACGCGCGATCTGCCCACTGGTGATTCCGCCCACCGGTGATGGGGCCTTCGCCGCATTCGCCCGCCACGCCGACCAGCCGGTAGGGGCGTGGCGGGTCGGGAGATGTTACCGTGGAGTCCCGTAGGTAAACAGGCTCGAATCGCAACATTCGAGCGCTGCTCCAGCCGAACGGGAGACGCATTGCGACCACTGCGCCACGTGCATTCAGGCACGAAGCACATCTTTGTGACCGGGGGCGTTGTCTCGTCACTCGGTAAGGGGCTCACAGCCTCGAGTCTTGGACAACTGCTCACCGCGCGCGGTCTGCGCGTGACGATGCAGAAGCTCGACCCCTATCTCAACGTCGACCCGGGAACGATGAATCCGTTCCAGCACGGTGAGGTCTTCGTGACTGAGGACGGAGCCGAGACCGATCTCGACGTCGGACACTACGAGCGCTTCCTCGACCGCAATCTCTATCAGTCGGCGAATGTGACCACCGGTCAGGTGTACTCGGCGGTCATCGCCAAGGAGCGCCGAGGGGAGTACCTCGGCGACACGGTCCAGGTGATCCCGCACATCACCGACGAGATCAAGTCGCGGATCCTCGCGATGCGCGAGGCCGACGAGGACGGCAACGAGCCCGACGTGGTCATCACCGAGATCGGCGGCACGATCGGCGACATCGAGTCCCAGCCGTTCGTCGAGGCGGCCAGGCAGATCCGCCACGAGGTGGGTCGCGACAACGTCTTCTTCCTGCACGTGTCGCTGGTTCCGTATCTGGCTCCCTCGGGCGAACTCAAGACCAAGCCGACCCAGCACTCGGTTGCGGCGTTGCGCAACATCGGTATTCAGCCCGACGCGCTGATCCTTCGCTGCGACCGGGAGGTACCCGAGCCGCTGAAGGCCAAGATCGCGCTGATGTGCGACGTGGACATCGAGGGCGTGATCTCCACACCTGATGCTCCCTCGATCTACGACATCCCCAAGGTGCTCCACCGCGAGCAGCTCGACGCCTACGTGGTGCGCAAGCTGGGCCTTCCGTTCCGCGATGTCGACTGGACCGAGTGGGGCGAGCTGCTCAACCGGGTCCACGAGCCGCGGGAGACCGTGCGTGTGGCGCTGGTGGGCAAGTACGTCGACCTTCCCGACGCCTATCTGTCGGTGACCGAGGCCATCCGTGCCGGTGGATTCGCGTCGCGGGCCCGCACCGAGATCAAGTGGGTGCAGTCCGACCTGTGCGCTACTCCCGAGGGCGCGCAGGCGCAGCTGTCGGATGTCGATGCGGTGCTGATCCCGGGCGGTTTCGGCATTCGCGGTATCGAAGGCAAGATCGGCGCGGTGACCTTCGCCCGTACCCGCGGCATCCCGCTGCTGGGTCTGTGTCTGGGCCTGCAATGCGTGGTGATCGAGGCGGCCCGTGCGGCCGGTCTGGAGGATGCCAGCTCGGCCGAGTTCGACCCCGACACCCCGCATCCGGTGATCTCCACCATGGCCGATCAGGAAGATGTGGTCGCCGGCGAGGCCGACCTCGGCGGCACGATGCGACTGGGTGCATACCCGGCCAAACTCGAGCGCGGTTCGCTCGTGGCGAATTCCTACGGGACACTCACCGTTTCCGAGCGGCACCGGCACCGCTACGAGGTCAACAACGCCTACCGCGACAAGGTCGCCACCTCGGGGCTGCGTTTCTCGGGCACCTCACCCGACGGTCACCTGGTGGAGTTCGTCGAGTACCCGAAGTCGATCCACCCCTTCCTGGTCGCCACCCAGGCGCACCCCGAACTCAAGAGTCGTCCGACCCGACCGCATCCGCTGTTCGCATCGCTGATCCAGGCCGCACTGAAATACAAGGCGGCAGAACGGCTTCCGGTGGACATCCACGGAGACGAGGTGTCTGAGGCCGAGGATCCCGACCACACGGTCGAGGCGGCCACCGGTGCTCAGGTCGACGAGCCCAGTGCTGCCGATGCCGGATCGCCGGCCCAGGGGTCCGCCGGAGCATCGGTGTGACCGAATCCGAGGCGTCCGGTCCGGCAGGATCCCACGACTTCGAGATCGCCGACTCCACCGAGATCTACACCGGCGCGATCATGGCGTTGCGTGTCGACGACGTCACCATGCCGGGCGGAACGACTGCTCGGCGTGAGGTCGTCGAACATTTCGGAGCCGTGGCCATCGCCGCGGTCGACGAGAGCGGGCGTATTGCCCTGGTGAGTCAATACCGGCATCCGCTGGGGCGTCGGCTGTTGGAGATGCCGGCCGGACTGCTCGACGGCGGCCCTGAGGAGTCGCCGATCGACGCGGCCGCGCGCGAGCTCGTCGAGGAGATGGGGTTGCATGCGGACACCTGGCAGGTGCTGGTCGACGTGGCCGCCTCGCCGGGCTTCACCGACGAGGTGGTGCGGGTGTTCCTCGCGACCGGTCTGCACGAGGTCGATCGTCCGCAGGCCCATGACGAGGAAGCCGACATGACCCTGCTGTGGATGTCCCTCGATGACGCGGTGGCCGCGGTGTTCAGCGGCGAGATCGTGAACGCGAGTTCGGTCGCGGGCATCCTCGCGGTGCGCGTCGCGCGCGCCGAGGGCACACAGCTGCGTACGCCCGAGGCGCCCTGGCGTGATCGTCCTGAGGCGTTCGACCGTCGTCGCGGTCGTTCGTGAGTGCCGAGACCGTGGCGGCCGAGCGATCGCGGAACGGTGCGAGTGTGCCGGCAGACGAGTGCGTGACGGCGCTGGACACACAGGTGCGCCGCTACCTCGACCACCTCACGGTTGAACGGGGGTCGTCGTCGAACACGTTGAGTTCCTACGCCCGGGACCTGCGCCGCTACACAGACCACCTGGCCGAGCGCGCCATCACTGATGTCGCAGCGGTCCGCGAGGCCGATGTCCGCGATCTGATGGTCACGCTGCGCCGCGGTGACGAGGAGCGCCGCCCGCTGGCAGACAGTTCGGTGGCCAGGACGATGGTCGCCGTGCGCGGGTTCCACCGTTTCGCCGCCGCCGAGGGCCTGACAGCCGACGACGTGGCCGCTGCGGTGCATCCGCCGCGCGCACCCGCGCGGTTGCCCAAGGCCTTGTCGGTCGCCGAGGTGTTGGCGATCCTCGAAGCGGCCGGCGGTGATCAACCGGGGGATACGCCGCGCTCGCTGCGCGACCGCGCGTTGGTGGAGCTGCTCTACAGCTGCGGTGCGCGCATCTCCGAGGCGGTGACCCTCGACGTCGACGACATCGACACCGAGAGCCGGTCGGTGATCGTGCACGGCAAGGGCGGCAAACAACGGATCGTGCCGGTGGGTGGTCCGGCGATCGAGGCGCTCGAGGCCTATCTGGTGCGGGGGCGACCGGCGCTGGTCGCGCGATCGAATCCGGCGCTGTTCCTCAATGTCCGCGGTGGCCGGCTCAGTCGGCAGAGCGCGTGGCAGGTGCTCGCCGACGCGGCACGGCGCGCCGGTATCGACAGTGCGGTGTCCCCGCACACGCTGCGTCACAGCTTCGCGACACATCTGCTCGACGGTGGTGCCGATGTGCGTGTGGTGCAGGAGCTGCTCGGGCATGCCTCGGTGACGACGACGCAGGTCTACACGCTGGTGACCGTCGGCAGCATGCGCGAGGTGTACGCCACGACCCATCCGCGTGCCCGATGAATCACTTCCGCACTCGAGACGAGTCGCAATTGCCGCTGGATTTCGGTGGTCAGCCGGCTGCCGACGAGCGGTCTGCGTACGGCTCCGACAGCGGCGACACCGCCCGAGATGCGGGGTCCACGGATTCTCCGGACGCCTCGATTACGCTGAATCGCATCGCTGGGGTGGAGTCCGATCCCTGGGGCGGTGTGGAGAGGAGTCGAGACGACGTGAATCACTTTGCTCCGCGCCCGTTCCAGCCCTTCCGTCCGACCACCGCGTCGGCGACCCCGCCGCCCGAGACCGCTGATCAGCCGTCCGAGCAGGTGATCGGGTCGCACACGATCCTCACCGACGACTCCGACGCCGGGGGTGAACAGGGGGCCGCTGCCGAGGTGCGCGGCGAATCCAACGGTGCATCTGTCGAGAGCGCGCCGGAATCTCCCGCCGACGCCTCGACCGCTGACACGCCTGACGCTGACACGCCTGCTGCCGGTACCGACTCTGCAGAGTCGACACCCTCGCGGCAGACGGCGTTCACGATGTCGCCGCCTGCAGCGCGTCATGACGAGACCGACGAGGCGAGTGAGGACGAGATCGGCCCGACGGGGCGTCCTCGGCGACCGGTTCCCGATCCGGCGCCGCTGGATCGACACGGCCCCGCGACGGTGATCGCCGTCTGCAATCAGAAGGGCGGTGTCGGCAAGACCACGTCGACGATCAATCTCGGTGCGGCGCTGGCCGAATGCGGACGGCGTGTACTGCTGGTGGATCTCGATCCACAGGGTGCGTTGTCGGCGGGTCTCGGCGTGGCACACCAGGATCTCGATCTGACGATCTACAACGCGTTGGTGCCGCCGCCGGTCTCGGTCGACGAGATCCTGATGCGTACACGCGTGGACGGACTCGATCTGCTGCCGTCGAACATCGACCTGTCGGCTGCCGAGATCCAGCTGGTCACCGAGGTGGGGCGCGAGCAGACCCTGGCGCGCGCACTGCACCCGGTGCTCGATCGCTACGACTACGTGCTGATCGACTGCCAGCCCTCGCTGGGACTTCTCACCGTCAACGCGCTGGCCTGCGCCGACACGGTGCTCATCCCGATGGAGTGTGAGTACTTCAGCCTGCGCGGTCTGGCATTGCTGACCGACACCGTGGACAAGGTCCGCGACCGCCTCAATCCGCGACTGACCCTCGGCGGGATCCTGGTGACGATGTTCGACGCACGCACGCTGCACTCACGCGAGGTCATGGCCCGCGTTGTCGAGGTGTTCGGCGACAAGGTCTACGACACGGTCATCAACCGGACTGTGCGTTTCCCCGAGACGAGCGTCGCCGGCGAGCCGATCACCTCGTGGGCGCCCAAATCTGCCGGTGCCGCGGCCTATCGATCGCTGGCCCGCGAGGTGATCTATCGCAACACCCGCGTCGCATGACAGCGGGCCCGCCGATCACGGTGCAGATGCCCTCCGATGACACCGACGCCGCGGACGCGGGCGGGGGGTCGGCGGCCGAACCGGAGCCGGGCACGGCCTCTGGCTCCGCGGCCCCTGAACTCGCGACCCCTGGGCTCGCGGACTCCGGACTCGCGGCGGACGAACAGGGTGCGGCGACCGACGCGACCGGTTTCCGGGTCAGCCTGACCAATTTCGAGGGGCCGTTCGACCTGTTGCTCGAACTCATCACCAAGCGCCGGCTCGATGTCACAGAGGTGGCTCTGCACGCGGTCACCGACGAGTTCATCGCCTACACCAAGGCGCTCGGCGCCGAGGTCGACCTGGATCAGACCACGCAGTTCCTGGTGGTGGCCGCGACGCTGCTCGACCTCAAGGCGGCGCGGCTGTTGCCGTCCGGTGAAGTGGAGGATCCGGAGGATCTCGCGCTGCTGGAAGCGCGTGATCTGCTGTTCGCGAGGTTGTTGCAGTACCGCGCCTACAAGCAGGTGGCCGCCCTCTTCTCAGAGCTGGAATCGGCTGCGCTGCAACGCTATCCGCGTGCGGTCTCGCTCGAGGAACGCTTCACGGCCCTGCTGCCGGAGGTCACGCTCGGGGTCGGGCCGGCCGCATTCGCCGAGATCGCCGCCGCCGCGATGACACCTCGCCCGACACCGACGGTGGGACTGGGTCATCTCCACATCCCCAAAGTGTCGGTGCCCGAGCAGGCCGCCCGCATCGCCGACCTCCTCGTGGCGCACGGCGCCGGGCAGTGGATGGGGTTCGGGGAGCTGGTGATCGAGTGCGAGTCCGGACTGCAGGTGGTCGCGCGATTCCTGGCGTTGCTGGAGTTGTTCCGCGAGCGGGCGATCACCTTCGACCAGACCGAGGCGCTGGGCGAACTTCGGGTGATGTGGACCGGCGAACGTCCTCGCGCGGAGGTCGCGGCGGGCGCAACAGGCGAGGACGAATACGAGTGATCAGCGAGAACGAGACGAGCAGCGGAGACGAGCCAGTGGGGCTCGACGGAATGCACGAGCCCGGTGACCGTGATGAGCCGGCCGATCGCGATGAGCCGGCCGATCGTGATGAGCCCGCCGACTTCGACGAGACTGATGACCTCGATGACGACGAACTGCGGTCAGCGCTCGAGGCGATCTTGCTGGTGATCGACACTCCGGCGCCGACCGAGGCGCTGGCCAATGCGGTGCAGGCTGATCTCGATCGGGTGACCGCAGCATGCGAGGCGATCCGCGATGAGCTGACCGCACGTCGAAGCGGTATGGATCTGCGGTTCAGCGGCGAGGGCTGGCGGCTCTACACCCGTACCGACTACGCGCCCTACGTGGAACGACTGCTGCTCGACGGGGCCCGGTCGAAGCTGACACGTGCCGCGCTGGAGACGTTGGCCGTGATCGCCTATCGGCAGCCGGTCACCCGTACCCGGGTCAGTGCCGTGCGCGGGGTCAACGTCGACGGGGTGATGCGCACCCTGGTGGCGCGAGGTCTGATCACCGAGGTCGGAACCGATGCGACCACCGGCGGCACCACCTACGCCACCACCGAATTGTTCCTCGAACGGCTGGGATTGTCGTCACTCGAGGAATTACCCGACCTCGCGCCGTTGTTGCCTGATGTTGACGTGATCGACGACCTCGGGGAGGAACTCGCGGCAGACCCGCGATTCGCCAAACTGACCGCCGACGCGTCAAACTCGACAGAGCTCGATCTCGGTACCTCCGACGAGTAGCCGAGTAGCCGAGCAGCTCCACCCGCACACGAACACAGGACACAGATATGGCATCCGCTAGCCGAGACGGCAGACCGGACAAGAAGGGCCGCAAGGCCGGCTCTTCGGGTCAGGCACGTACCTCCGGACAACCCGCCCGCAACCCCGGTCAGACCCCCAGCACCAAGAAGCAGCACCGTAAGGGTGCCTCTCCCGAGTCGGCACGTGGTGCGGGCACCCGCGGTGGCTCGGCCACACGCGGCACGCGGCGCTCGACGCCCGACGTGCAGTCGGGCAAGGTCCGCCTCAACAACGCGCGCCCGGCGCGACATCAGAACGCCAAGATCGACGCCGACGGCGCCGGATACGACCCCGAGGGCGTCCGTCTGCAGAAGCTTCTCGCTCAGGCGGGCGTGGCCTCGCGTCGCGGCGCCGAAGAACTCATCGCCGCAGGCCGGGTGGATGTCAACGGCGAGATCGTCACCGAGCAGGGCATGCGCGTGGATCCCGACTCGGTGGTCATCCGCGTCGACGGAGCCCGCGTCATCATCGACGAGAGCCTGCAGTACCTCGCACTCAACAAGCCCAAGGGCTGGCAGTCGACCATGGCCGACGACCAGGGACGCCCATGCGTCGGGGACATCGTCGCCGAGCGTGTGATGGCTGGGCAGCGGTTGTTCCACGTCGGACGCCTGGACGCCGACACCGAAGGCCTGCTGCTGCTGACCAACGACGGTGAGCTCGCACACCGCCTGATGCACCCCTCCTTCGAAGTACCCAAGACCTACCTGGCCACCGTGCGCGGCGAAGTCGCGCGCGGTCTGGGTCGCACGCTGCGCGAAGGCGTCGAACTCGACGACGGGCCGGTGACCGTCGACCGGTTCACGATCATGGAGTCCCAGAACGGACAGTCACTGGTCCGGCTGACCCTGCACGAGGGTCGCAAGCGCGTCGTGCGCCGGCTCATGGATGAGGTGGGCCATCCGGTGATCCGCCTGGTACGCACTCAGGTGGGGGCGGTACATCTGGGCGAACAACGCCCCGGCAGCTTGCGCGTCCTCGGCAACGACGAGGTCGGTGCGCTCTACAAGGCGGTGGGGATGTGAGCACGAGCAGCCTCGGTTCCGGCGATGTGAGTGTCCGCGCCGACACCGACATCCGGGACTTCTCTCGTGTGGTCACCATCGACGGACCCGCCGGCACCGGCAAGTCCAGCGTCTCCCGGCAACTCGCCCGACGTCTCGACGGCGACTACCTCGACACCGGTGCGATGTACCGCACGGCCACACTCGCCGTCCTGCGCGCAGGTGTGTCACCCGATGACGCCCAGGCAGTCGAATCGGTGGTCGCTTCCGTCGAGATCGACGTGTGTACCGACAACGACGGACAGACCGTCGCGATGCTCGACGGTGAGGACGTGAGTGCCGAGATCCGCGAAAACGACGTCACACGGTCGGTGTCGGCGGTCTCGGCGGTCGGCGCGGTGCGCGACAAGCTCGTCGCGCGGCAACGTGAACTCGCCGCCGGACATCTGATCGTCGCCGAGGGCCGCGACGTGGGCACCGTGGTGTTCCCCGGGGCTGCCGCGAAGATCTATCTGACCGCCACACCTGCCGCCCGCGCCCAGCGACGCCACCGTCAGGATCAGCGCGCCGGCCGCGACAGCGATTACGCAACCGTGCTCGCCGATGTCGAACGCCGTGATCATCTCGATTCCACGCGCGCGATCTCGCCGCTGCGCCCGGCCGAGGATGCGGTCACCGTCGACACCAGCGACATGACCATCGACGAGGTGATCGATCGACTCGAATCCCTCGTCCGCAAACGAATTGGAGTGGCCTCGTGAGTGGCGAAGCCGAACTGACAGCACAACCCGGAGACGGCGTCTGGTCGGACGAATCCGACTGGAATGTCGAGGGTTTCGAGGATGTTGACGGTGACACCGGCGGCGTCGCGATGCCGGTGGTTGCCATCGTCGGGCGGCCCAACGTCGGCAAGTCGTCGCTGGTCAACCGCATCCTCGGACGACGTGAAGCCGTGGTCGAGGACGTGCCCGGCGTGACCCGGGATCGCGTGTCCTACACCGCGAACTGGGCTGGGCGTGGGTTCATCCTGCAGGACACCGGCGGGTGGGAGCCCGACGCCAAGGGAATGGCGCAGTCCATCGCCCGCCAGGCAGAACACGCGATGCGTACCGCCGACGCAGTGGTGCTCGTCGTCGACGGAGTGGTCGGCGCCACCGCAACCGATGAGGCCGTGGCGCGGGTATTACGTCGGTCGAAGACGCCGGTGCTGTTGGCTGCCAACAAGATCGACGACGAACGGATGGAAGCTGAGGCGGCATCGCTGTGGTCGCTGGGCCTCGGTGAACCCCGACCGGTGTCGGCGACTCACGGTCGCGGATCGGGTGATCTGCTCGACGCGATCCTCGAAGCGCTGCCCGAGACCCCGCGCGAGCGTGAGGCCACCGGTGGCCCGCGTCGTGTGGCACTGGTCGGTAAGCCGAATGTCGGCAAGTCCTCGCTGATGAACAAGCTCACCGGCGGTGAGCGTGCCGTGGTCGACAATGTCGCCGGAACCACCGTCGACCCCATCGACGAACTGGTCGAACTCGGCGGTCGCACATGGCAGTTCGTGGACACCGCCGGTCTGCGTAAGCGCGTGAACACCGCCAGCGGCCACGAGTACTACGCGTCGCTGCGCACCCGCTCGGCTATCGAGGCCGCCGAGGTGGTCGTGCTCCTCATCGACGCCTCCGAACCCATCACCGAACAGGATCAGCGAGTGCTGTCGATGGTGATCGACGCCGGACGCGCCCTCGTGATCGCCTTCAACAAATGGGATCTCGTTGACGAGGATCGTCGGTACACCCTCGACAAGGAGATCGACCGCGAGCTCTCGCGGGTGCCGTGGGCGCGGCGGGTCAACATCTCCGCGAAGACCGGGCGTTCGGTGCAGAAGCTGGTGCCCGCACTCGACGAGGCGCTGGCCTCGTGGGACAAGCGCATCACCACCGGGCAGTTGAACAACTGGCTCAAGGAGATCATCGCCGCCACGCCACCGCCGTTGCGCGGTGGGCGCCAGCCCCGGGTGATGTTCGCGACGCAGGCCGCCACCCGGCCGCCCACCTTCGTGTTCTTCACCACCGGCTTCCTGGAGGCCGGATACCGGCGGTTCCTGGAGCGAAAACTGCGTGAGCAGTTCAACTTCGACGGGTCGCCGGTGCGCGTGAACGTACGCGTGCGGGACAAGCGGGAGCGGCGCAAGTAGCGATGGATACGGTGGGACGATGCGTCCCACCGACATCGACCGAATCGTAACCGTCTCCGACCTCACCAGTCGTGGTGATCTGACCCTGGTCGCGGTGACCAGGCCCGATCTCGACACCGACAGCTGTGTCAGCCGGATCGAGAAGGTTCTCGCCGACGGCCCCGCTGAGCCGTTCACCTTCGGCCCGCATGACACCGCACCGGCGATCTCGCCCGACGGCAGGTGGGTGGCCTTCCTGCGCGCTGGTCAGGACGCACCCGCGCAGATCGCCCTCATCGCCACCGGTGGTGGAGATGCCCGTGTGCTCACCGACCTGCCGCTCGGTGCAGGGGCGCCGGTCTGGTCGCCGGATTCGCGCGCGCTGGCATTCGCGGCGCGGCGTCCCACGCCGGGCCGCAACGGTGTGCCCGACGAATCGGGAAAGGTTCGATCCGCGGGTGAGGAGGCGCCGCGCGTCATCGACCGCCTCGACTATCGGATCGACAACGTCGGATTCCTGCGCGAACGGATCCGTCAGATCGGCGTGATCGAGCTCGCCGCGGAGCAGGGGAGTCCAGGCACGCGGTCGGATGCCGAGGTCCGCTGGCTGACGGATGCGCAGGCCGACGTGGAGAAGCCGGTGTGGACCGACGGCGGTGCGGCGCTGGTGTTCTCGGCTCCGCGTGACCTGGGTCGCGAAGAGACGTTGGCTTCGGATCTGTGGCTGGTCGCCGCCGATGGTTCGGCACCGCCGCGGCTGTTGGTGCGCAGCGCCGGTGACGCCGGGTATCCGGTCATCGACGCGGGTCGGGTCTACTACCTCGGACACGACCAGTCACGCGGTGTGGTCGCCGGGTCGATATCGCTGTGGGTCGCCGAGCCGGACTGGTCGGGCGAGGGCGTGGTCGAAGGCGTCGCCCTCACCGATGAGGCGAGCGTCGACCTCGCCGGGATCACTCCGGTGCTCACCGATGCCGGTGTCGTGGTGGGTGTGCTCACTCGGGGGAGGGTCGAGCTTCGCGCGGTGCCGGTTCCCGCAAGTGGTCGTGTGGGGCTGGCGGATCTGGTCGAGCTGCTCGGTGGCGATGTGGTGGTCGGCGATGTTGTGGTCGATGACGGCGTGGTGTGGGCGGCCGCGGCCACACCCGACTCTGCGGGTGCGGTGATCCGGATCGCGGGTGGCGATGTGACACGCACCGCGGATTGGTCTGCGCCGCTGCGGGATTCGGTGCTGTGCCGGGTGGAAGAGCTCGAAGGTGTGGGACCGCAGGGATATCCCGTGCACGGGTGGCTGGTGCTACCCGAGGGTGACGGGCCGCATCCGGTGCTGCATGTGGTCCACGGCGGACCGCACGCGCAGCAGGACGTCGCCTTCTTCGACGAGGCGCAGGTGTACGCCTCGGCCGGTTTCGCGGTGATTCTCGGCAATCCGCGCGGCTCGGCCGGGTACGGCGACGCGCATGGCCGTGCGATCGTCGGTGCACTGGGCACTCACGACGTCGAGGACGTTCTCGCGTTGTTGGATGTCGCGCTGCAGCGCGACGACCTCGATGCGTCGCGGGTGGGGATCATGGGTGGTTCCTACGGCGGGTTCATGACCAGTTGGCTTGCCTCACATCACGGAGAGCGGTTCGTCGCCGCGTGGAGTGAGCGTGCCGTCAACGCCTGGGATTCGTTTCTCGGCAGCTCCGACATCGGCTACTACTTCGCCGAGGGGTACGCCGGCAGCGATCCTGCCGAGCTGCGTGCGCGCAGCCCGCTCTACTACGCCTGGGACGTGCGCATTCCGTTCACCGTCGCCCACTCGGAAGAAGATTGGCGCTGCCCGCTGGAACAAGGGCAACGGATGTTCGTGGCGTTGCGCAAGGCCGGCGTCGACACCCAGTTCGTGCTGTTCCCCGGCGAGGGGCACGAGCTGTCCCGATCCGGTCGCCCGACGCATCGGGTCGCCCGGTTCGACCTGATTCTCGACTGGTGGACGCGCCATCTGGCGAGCTGAGCGGTAGCCGGATGGCAAAAATCATCCCCGTGAGCGCCGCCGAGGGAACATTGCCCTCCGCGTCCACCACGGGGACGATTTTTGCCACGCTGCGCGGTGGACCTGCCCGGCGTCGGTTCGATCAGCGGTGGTCAGGGGGCGATTGGCGTCGAGTGCTGCCAGTGAGCTAATGTTTTCGACGCTGCTCCGGTACGAACGGGGCAACGGGCTGTGGCGCAGCTTGGTAGCGCACTTGACTGGGGGTCAAGTGGTCGCAGGTTCAAATCCTGTCAGCCCGACAGAAGAAAGGCCAGGTCAGAGGCGGTTTCCGAGGACATCGGGACCGCCTCTGCTGCTGTTCGGGGTCGTTTGCTTGTCCACGAGTTGCCGCGGCTGCCGTGTGGCAGGCCGGTACCCGGCACCGGAACCTTGCCAGTGCACCGTGCCGCCTCCTCTCACTTACCCTCGTCGATGAGAGAGTGAAGGGATGCGCGTTGATCGAGTGGTTCCCAATCTGACCGTCTCGGATATCGGCCAGGCGGTCACTGAGCATTCGGCGGTTCTGGGCTTACGTGTCCTCATGGATCACGGGTGGATCGTGACCCTCGGAGACGACGACGGGCATCAGCTCAGTGTCATGACCCAGGACGCCTCCGCACCGGTGAACCCCGATGTCTCGATCTTCGTCGACGACGTCCACGACGCACTCGCGCGTGCACAGGCTGCCGGCATGGACATCGTGCATCCGCTCACCGAGGAACCCTGGGGTGTCACGCGATTCTTCTATCGAGCGTCTGATGGCCGCGTGATCAACGTCGGTACGCACACCGCATGACCGATATCGCGCAATAGTCACAGGTGCAGATGACCACCGACCACGCCTCTGTGGATGCCGCCGCGCCGTTGACGCCGGATCTGGTGACGCCCGATTCGTTCAGCGTTGCCACCTTCAACGTCAACGGGATCAGGGCGGCGCGTCGGCGCGGATTCGATCGGTGGCTGTCGTCGCGAGCTCCCGACGTCGTCGCCCTGCAGGAGCTGCGTTGTCCGGCATCGGAAGTGGGCGAGTTCCCCGGCTATTACGCGTCGTTCGATGTCGGTTCCATTCCCGGCCGCAACGGTGTCGCGGTGCTGACGAAGGCCCCGCCCGCAGCGGTGCGCACATGGGTGACACATCCACCGAGATCGCGTGGTCTTGCCGAGTTCGCCTCGCACGGCCGCTATCTGGAGGTCGACCTCGCCGACCGACCGGTGACCGTTGCCTGTCTCTACCTGCCGAAGGGCGGGCTGCCCGCACACCTGCAAAGCCCTGGCTCCCTGCGAGAACCACCTGACGGCGGTCTCAAACATGCCCGCAAACAACGGTTTCTCGCCGCATTCGCCCGCGAACTCGACCGCAACAGACTCGCCGCACTGCGCGATGGCCGTGAGTTCCTCCTGGTCGGCGATCTCAACATCGCCCACACCCACTACGACGTGACCAACTGGCGCGCGGCCCGCACGATGGACGGATTCCTGCCCGAGGATCGCGAGTGGTTCGGCTCGATTCTCGGCGCGCGAAAACTGGTCGATGTGGTGCGCCGGTCGCAGGGCGACCAGCCCGGTCCTCTCACCTGGTGGAG
The DNA here is from genome assembly GCF_014639795.1 of Gordonia jinhuaensis. GTDB lineage: Bacteria > Actinomycetota > Actinomycetes > Mycobacteriales > Mycobacteriaceae > Gordonia_B > Gordonia_B jinhuaensis. Next base: position 23,875 of record NZ_BMGC01000041.1, read on the forward strand.
CTGGGCCGGAGCCTCCTTCGCGAAGAACGTGGGCTGGCGCGTCGACCACCAACTCGCGACCCCCGGTCTCGCGCGCGAGGTGAAAGACGCTGTGGTGGACAAGGAGGCATCGCCGCAGGAGCGACTCTCCGATCACGCACCGCTCGTGGTGACCTATGCGGCGTCACCGCTGCCACCTCACACAACGACCCGTGACGGTTGAGCCCACCGTGGCGTGCTCCGAGCGGGCACCGGATGGGACGATGAGGACATGACCGCATCGCTCGTCGCCAAGGACATCGCCGGTGGCTACGCCCATCGTGTGCTGTTCGACCACCTGGATCTGACGGTTGCGCCGGGAGATGTGATCGGCGTGGTCGGCGCCAACGGGGCGGGTAAGTCGACATTGCTGCGGGTGCTCGCCGGCGACCTCGCGCCGCTGGAGGGATCGGTCACACGTGCGCCGGCTGATGCCTTCGTCGGCTGGCTTCCCCAGGAACACGACCGGGTGCCAGGGGAGACGGTGGCCCACTACGTCGCGCGCCGGACGGGTTGTGCTGCAGCGAGTGAGGCGATGGAGGCGGCAGCTGCCGCGTTGGCCGACGACACATCGACCACCGGTGTCGACGATCCGGCCGAGGTGTACTCGCTGGCACTCGATCACTGGCTCGCCACCGGCGCCGCCGATCTCGACGAACGGCTGCCCGCAGTGCTCGCCGATCTCGGACTGCGCACCGGCGACACCCCGCCCGAGCACGCGCTGATGACGGAACTGTCTGGAGGTCAGGCGGCGCGGGTCGGTCTAGCCGCACTGCTCTGTTCCCGCTTCGACATCGTCTTGCTCGACGAGCCCACGAACGATCTCGACCTCGATGGCCTTGCGCGGCTCGAGGAGGTGGTGAACGGGATGCGCGGCGGCGTGGTCCTGGTCAGCCACGACCGAGAATTCATGGCGCGCTGCGTGACTCGCGTGGTCGAACTGGATCTCGCGCAGCACACCAACACCGTCTACAACGGCGGCTACGAGAGCTTTCTGGAAGAACGAGAGGTCGCACGGCGCCATCGCCGTGAGGAGTACGAGGAGTTCGCCGAGAAGAAGGCGGATCTCGTCGCGCGGGCGCGGACGCAGCGGGAGTGGTCGAGCCAAGGCGTGCGCAATGCGATGCGCAAGGCCCCCGACAACGACAAGATCCGCCGCAAGGCGGCCAGCGAGTCCAGCGAGAAGCAGGCGCAGAAGGTCCGCCAGATGGAAAGCCGCATCGCCCGACTCGACGAGGTCGCCGAACCGCGTAAGGCATGGGTGCTCGAATTCACCATCGGTGCGGCGCCGCGGGCGAGTTCGGTGGTCGCAACGCTCAACAACGCGGTGGTGCGGCAAGGTGACTTCACACTCGGGCCGGTGTCGCTGCAGGTGAATGCGGGGGAGCGGATCGGGATCACCGGTCCCAATGGGGCGGGGAAATCCACTCTCCTGCGATTGCTCACCGGTGCGGTCGAGCCGGACGAGGGATCGGCCGCACTCGGCACCAGCGTGGCGATCGGCGAAATCGACCAGGCACGTGGGCAATTCAGTGGCACAGAGCCGTTGGCGGAGCGCTTCGAAGAACTCGTTCCGGAGTATTCCACCGAGCAGGTTCGCACGCTGCTGGCGAAGTTCGGGCTGCGCGCCGATCATGTCGAACGAGCCGTGGGTGACCTATCACCCGGTGAACGCACCCGCGCAGCGTTGGCATTGCTCCAGGCGCGCGGAGTCAACGTGCTGGTTCTCGACGAACCCACCAATCACCTCGACCTACCCGCCATCGAACAGCTCGAAGCCGCACTCGACTCCTTCGACGGTGCGCTCCTGTTGGTCACCCACGACCGCCGCATGCTGGAGAAGGTGCGAACCGACACCAGATGGCGCGTCGAGGGTGGACAGGTGACCGAGGGCTGATCGGCCTCATCGTTCTGGCGCTGTCCCGATCGGCCCGGACTTTTCGCTGTGGACCACTTCGGCATGGAGCGACTCGTCGGTGGGCCTGCGGACGCGCATTCGCACGGCCGCCGCGGCGCAGCCCACCACGGCGACGGCGCCGAGCACTGTCGAAGCACCGATCGTCTCGCCGAGAAGTACTGCGGCCCAACAGAGGGTGAAGACCGGCTGGACGAGTTGGACCTGTCCCACGGTGGCGATCGGCCCGATGGCCAGGCCTCGATACCAGGCGAAGAACCCGAGAAACATACTGACCACGCCGAGGTAGCCGAATGCGGCCCAGGTAGAGACGGACGCATGCGGCGCCGGGCGCGTCGCGGTGATCGCGGCGGTGAGCGGAAGTGATATCACCAGGGCCCAGCAGACGGTGTAGCCGGCACCCAGGCTGCGTGCGAGCAGTCCACCCTCGGCGTAGCCCACCGCGGCGGCGACCACCGCCCCCACCACCAACAGGTCGCCGGGGGAGATCGCGCCGAGGGTGCCGGTGGTCGCCACGAACACGATCACCGCACTCGCGCCCGCGGCGGCGCAGATCCAGAAACCGCGTGAGGGTCGTTCCCCGCCGCGGATCACGGCGACGACCGCAGTCGCCGCGGGCAGCAGGCCGATGACCACCGCAGTGTGAGAGGCGGATTCGGTGCGCAGCGCGAGTGAGGTGAGCAGTGGGAATCCCACCACGACACCGGCCGCGACAGCGATGACACAGACCCACTGCCGACCGCGTGGGCGCGGCGGGCGGCCGACCGCAAGGACGACGGTCGCCAGCAACCCGGCGACGACAGCGCGACCGAGCCCCACGAATGTCGCGTCCATCTGATGGGTGGCGATCCGGGTGAAGGGAACGGTGAAGGAGAAGGCCAGCACGCCGAGCAATCCCCACAGCAGACCGGAACGCGCTAATAGCAGTGAGGCATGATTGCCGATAGCGCTACTATCTATCTTCATGTCCGATGGTAGCAGTGGCGCGGCGGTGGCCGATGCACTCCGGCGCACGTACCGGCATCGGCCGCCCGGGACCCGGCTGCCGTCCACGCGCGCGATCGCCGCCGAACACGGCGTTGGCCCGGTGACGGTGCAGACCGCGCTGAGGATCCTGGTGGCCGAGGGATTGGTGGAAACGCGTCCGGGCAGCGGGACCTACGTCGCGGCGACGCCGCAGCGGGCAACATCTGGCGACACCGCGTGGCAGAGCACGGCATTGGGCGAAGCGGGCGTACTCGACGACGTTCTCTCCGGAACGCGCAGCGTCGCACCCGAGGCGATGTCGATGCATCGCGGCTATCTCTCACCTGAACTGCTTCCGGGATCCTTGCTTCGCGCGGCAGTCACCAGAGCCAGTCGGGACCCAGCGGTCCTACTCGGGGCCGAGATGAACACCGGTGTGCCACAGCTACGTTCGTGGTTCGCGAGAGAACTCGGCGACCGTGCCGGCTACGACGCGGCCGACGTTCTCGTCACCGGCGGCGGCCAGACCGCGGTCTCGGTGACGCTGCGCGCGCTCGCGGCGTCGGGCGAGGCCGTGGTGATGGAGGCGCCGACGTACTGGGGTGCCATCCTCGCGGCGCGAGCGCACGGTCTTCGTATCGTGCCGATCGCGCGCACGCCCGACGGTATCGATCCGGCCGACCTCGACGCCACGCTCGAGGCACACCACGCACGCGTGTTCTATGCGCAGCCGACGTTCGCCAACCCCACCGGTCAGTCGTGGAGCACTGCGGTACGCGCCGAGGTGATGCGAGTTCTCGCTGCGCGCAAGGCGTTTCTGATCGAGGACGACTGGGCCAGAGATCTCGCGATCGGTGATCCGCCACATCCGGTGGCCGCTGACGATCCCGATGGTCATGTCGTGTACATCCGCTCGCTCACCAAGGGGATGTCACCCTCGATCCGGGTAGCCGGTCTGATCTCGCGGGGTGCGGCGCATCGGCGCATCACGACCAGTCGGTGGGCGAGTGAGTTGTTCACGCCCGGCCTCGCCCAGCATGTGGCACTCGATGTCCTCAGCGCTCCGGGCTGGCCGCGACATGTCGCGAATCTAGGACGGACGCTGCGGCATCGTCGCGATGAGCTCGCGGCGCTGCTGGCCGACGTGCCGGTGGAGATCGACCGTCTTCCCGGCGGTGGGTTGAGTCTGTGGCTGCGGCTGCCTGGACGGGTGGCCGCACGCGACGTGGTACGGCGGGCGTCGGCGCTCGGACTCGAACTCTCGCCCGGCGACGAGTGGTTCCCGGCCGAACCGCCTGCGGACTTCGTGCGCATGAGCTTCGCGGCAACGCCGCCGAGCCGGTACCGGGAGGCTGCTCACATCCTTGCGGCCTCGCTGATCGGGTGAGCAGCTACTCCGGCTGCGGCTCCTCGAGCTGATCGACGTAGGCACCCTGCCAGACCGTGTCGAACGGAGTGTGCGCGGACACCCGCCCGTTGATGCCCGCGGTGGTGAACTCCTTGGCGAAAGCGACCGCGTCGCCCACGTCGGAACCCTTGGCGAGTTCGGCGGTGATGGCGGCGGCCAGTGTGCAACCGGCCCCCGACACCCGCTCGGATCCGACCTTGGGGGCCGCGAACACGGTCACCTCGTCGCCGTCGTAGAGCACGTCGACCGCCTCGTCGCCGGGCAACTCCACGCCGCCCTTGGCGATCACGTAGCGCGGGCCGAGATCGGCAATCCGCTTGGCGGCCTCGGCGAGCTGTTCGACACTGGTGATCTCATCCATGCCGGACAGGATCTGTGCCTCGAACAGATTCGGCGTCACCACGGTCGCCAGCGGGATGATCTTCTCGCGCAGTGCGGTGTCGGTGTCGAGTGCGGCACCGGGCTCCTGGCCCTTGCAGATCAGCACGGGGTCGACCACCACGTGCCGCGACGTTCGGGCAGCGAGCGCGTCGGCGACCACGTCGATGGTGGCCGGCGTGCCGAGCATCCCGACCTTCACCACGTCGAGGTCATGCGCACTGGTCGCCGCCTCGATCTGGTCGGCGATCACCTGGGGCTCGATCGGTACGAATCGATGCGACCAGCCGGCCTTCGGGTCGAAGGAGACGATGCAGGTGATGGTCCCGACTCCGTAGACGCCGAGTTCCTGGAAGGTCTTCAGATCGACTTGCAGCCCGGCGCCGCCGGTGGCTTCCGAACCTGCGATGACATATGCGAGATCAACCACGTGGAAAAGCGTACGCACCCCGCTGACCCGTCCCGATGTCGCGGCCTGTGATGGTCGCCCGCCTGTGCGGCGCGCAGCCAGGTCAGGACTCCGGTAACGAGGCGAAGGTGGGGGCTGGTGCACGAGTAGGTGACATCTGATCTGGCTTGCCCTGCCGGGCGGCCTGGAAGGATGCCAGCTGTGCCCAAGCCCTATCCCCAGGAGTTCCGC
>NZ_BMGC01000042.1 GCF_014639795.1 Gordonia jinhuaensis
ACCGCCTCGGCAGATTGACCCCCATTGAATTCGAGACCATCATCAACCACGAGGCCCCTCAGGCCGCGTGACTAACCCTGTCACCTATCCGTGCACCAGGCCCATCCGCCGAGGGATTCCGGTGGTGTCGTCGTGCAGCTCCTTCGGCAGCACCGCCGCCGGCGCATTCTGATACGTCACCGGTCGCAGGAACCGGCGGATCGCGGTTGCCCCGACGGAGGTGTGGATCGTGTTGGTCGCCGGCCACGGCCCGCCGTGATTCTGTGCCCACGACACCGCCACGCCGGTGGGGAAGCCGTTGAAGATCACCCGCCCGGCATGCGGGGTCACCAGATCCGACAGGGTGGCTGCGGTGTCGTCCTCGTCGTCGCCGATGTGCAGGGTTGCGGTCAACGAATCGGGGAGCACGTCCAGCAGTCGTCGAGTCGCCTCGATCACCGACCCCGCGTAACGGACAACCACGGTCACGGGGCCGAAGGTCTCCGAGATGAGGTCGGCGTTTAGCGCATCCACATCGGTTTCGAAGACGGTGGTGGCAGCGGCATATCCCGCGTCGGACGAGGGTCCGCAGGCGGTTCGTTCCACGCCGTCGAGTGCCTGGAGTCGCGCGACGCCGGCATCGAACTCGTCGTGGATCCGCGCGTTGAGCAGATGGTGGGCGGGGGTGTCTGCGGTGGCCGACCGTGCGGCGGTCACCAGCCGGTCGCCGTGCTCGCCCGACGGCACCAGCATCACACCGGGTTTGGTGCACAGCTGTCCCGATCCGACGGTGATCGAGGCGATGATCCCCTCGCCGATCGCCTCGGCGCGCTGCGCTGCGGCCTGCGGTGTGACCACCACCGGGTTCACGCTGCTCAGCTCGCCGTAGAACGGGATCGGCGCGTCGCGGCGGTCGTTGATGACACCGAGCAGTGCGCGGGCTCCCGAGAGTGATCCGGTGAAACCGACCGCGGTGATGAGGGGGTGCGCCACGAGGTCGGCCCCGGCGTCGGTGCCGTAGACGATGCCGACCACACCCTCGGGTGCCCCGGCCGCTGCGGCGGCGGCCTCGAGGATCTCGTAGGACAGTTTCGACGTGGCCGGATGTGAGGGGTGTGCCTTGACCACGACCGGCGATCCGGCGGCCAGTGCCGACGCGGTGTCACCGCCGAGGACTGAGAAGGCGAATGGGAAGTTACTCGACCCGAACACCGCGACCGGCCCGAGTGCCACCAGGATGCGACGCAGATCCGGTCGCGGACCGGCCGGGGTGTCGGCGGCGTGGTCGATGGCGACCTCGAGAAAGCCGCCCTCTGTCACGACGTCGGCGAACATCCGGAACTGGAACGCAGCCCGGGTGACCTCACCGTCGAGTTTGGCTGTCCCGAAACCGGTTTCGAGCCCCGCGGTCTCGATCAGGTCGAGTCGGCGCTGCTCGATCAGGTCGGCGATGGTGCGCAGGAAGCCCGCCCGCCAGGAGCGATCAGCGGCGGCCACGCCGGCGGCGGCTGCGGCCGCCGCGGTGACAACGGAGTCGACCTGCTCGGTGGTGGTCTCCTGCGCCACCGGTGCCAGTGGCGCACCCGTGCGGGGATCGTGTCCGCTGATGACGGTCATGGTGTGTTCCTCCGGTGTCGATGTGACGTCAGTCGACAGGTTCAGTCGGGGAGTTCAGGTCGGCGGTGGCTTGTGCGACGGTGGCGGCCACCACCGCATCCTCCCAGGACATCCCCGAACTCTTGAACACCACCGGCCGCTCGTCGGTCAGGGGCGCGCTGCCGGTGACCACCGCGGCCATCGGCAGGAGGTCGTCGGGTGTGAGCGTGCCCTCGTCGACGGCCATCACGATGTCGCCGCTCTCGCGCAGGGCGGTGGCTCGGTCCTCGACCACCACCTGGGCGCGCGACATCAGATCGGTGTCGAGCTCGCGACGGTCGGGTTCATGCGAGCCGACCGCCAGGACCACGGCATCGGATGCGATCTGCGTTGAGTCGAACACCGGGACCGCCGAGCCGGTCGCGGTGACGACGATGTCGGCCCCGCGCAGTGCCTCTGTCGCGGCGTGCGATCCCGCCGCGACAACATCGCCTGCCGATGCGCCGGTCGGGGTCGCAGCCCGTGCGGGTTCGCGGACGATGTAGGTGACCTCACCGATCACGGTGTCGCCGAGCACATCGCGCAGTGTCGCCACATGGCCCAGGCCCTGTGGTCCGGCGCCGAACACCGCCACACGCAGCGGGCCGGTGCGGGCGCGCAGATGATCGGTGACAGCAGCCACCGACACTGCCGGGGTTCGCAGTGTGGTCAGCGCGGTGCCGTCGATCAGGACCGACGGGGTCAGCGTGGCACCGTCGATCACCACATAGACCGCCTGGATACGCGGGAGGCCGGTGTCCGGATTGGCCGGCGCCACCGTGGCGATCTTGGTGCCCACCACATCGCCGAACTCCGAGGGCATCAGCAACAGTTGACCGGACGCCACCGGCACGGACGTACGTGCCGGGTCGCCGGCGGGGTCGAGTCCGCCGCACAGGGCCGCACGAATGGCCTCGACCGCTCGTGCGGGCGACACCGAGGCGGCGACCTCATCGGCGGTGACGAATCGAATATCCATGTCTGCGTGAGCCTACCGTCGTGACCCGACACAGGAGAGTGGTGTGCTGCAGAACTGGTTGCGCCGAGCCTCGCGCGACCAGTTCTCTACGCGCGCCGAGCCTCGCGCGACCAGTTCTGGACGCGCTGTCGCCGGGCGAGTGGCACCATCTCGTCGCGGCGACTCGAGCCCAGCGCCGCGATGATCGACGCCGTGCGCGATACAGTCGCCAACTGTGACCCGATCGCTGATCGCCGACTGTCCGGTCGTCGCTGTGCCCGGAGTGCGCTGATGGCTGGTCGTGTGCGGCGGTGGCGTCAGCGCAATGACGAACTGACCGACCTCCCCGACCACGCGCTGGTGGGTGTGGTCCGGATTCCCGAGGCGCAGATGAGCCCGCTCCGGGCCATCAGCAAACGGCTCGTCATCGCGTTGCTGGCGTTGTTCGCCGCGGTCATCGTGGTCTACCTCGAACGCGACGGATATCGCGACACCCAGGGCAGTCGGCTCTCCTTTCTGGACTGCCTGTATTACTCGACGGTCTCGCTGTCGACCACGGGCTACGGTGACATCACGCCGGTCACGCCGGAGGCGAGGCTGGTCAACGTCCTGGTGATCACGCCGCTGCGCATCCTGTTCCTCATCGTGTTGGTCGGCACGACGCTGGCCGTGCTCACCGAACGCTCCCGCCAGGCCTACAAGATCCAGCATTGGAGGAAAAAGGTGCGCCATCACACCGTGGTCGTCGGCTTCGGCACCAAGGGCAAGACGGCGGTCAGCGCACTGGTCGCCGACGGTGCGACACCGACCGAGATCGTCGTCGTCGACTCCAATCCCGGCGTGCTCGAAGCGGCGGCGGCGCGGGGACTGGTCACCGTCCGCGGTGACGCCACCCGCTCGGATGTGTTGCGTCTGGCCGGTGCCCATCACGCGCAGGCGATCATCATCGCCGCCAACCGCGACGACACCGCGGTACTGGCCACACTCACCGCCCGCGAACTCAACCCCACGGCCAAGATCGTCGCGTCGGTGCGTGAATCGGAGAACACCCACCTGATCCGCCAGTCCGGCGCCGACTCGGTGGTGGTCTCCTCGGAGACGGCTGGTCGCCTGCTCGGGCTGGCGACCATCACTCCGACAGTCGTGGAGGTGATCGAGGATCTGCTGACCCCCGACACCGGGCTGGCGATCGCCGAACGGCCCGTTGAGCACTCCGAACTCGGCGCATCACCGTCACATCTGAAGGACATGGTTCTCGGCGTGCTCCGCGACAACGAGCTCCATCCCATCGACGACGGCACCATCGACGCCCTGGAGGACGGCGATCGACTGCTCTACGTCCGCAAGGGCCACGGCGAGCAGTAGGTCACCGCCTGCCGGAGATGGCCGGCTCGACGCGGCGCTTCAGCGCGGTGCCACCGACTCGAAACCGGTTGTGGTGCCCTGAATGTAGGTGCCCCCGCGCGGTGAGGTGCTCGCGGTGATCAGACCCGACATCTGCAGGGTGTCCTCGGCGGCCGTCGGCGCGAGCGGGGTGGTGTGCACGACGGCGCCTGTCGACGGGTCGATCTGCGCATAGGCGAAACCGTCGGCGACCTGCACCGGCCCCGGCGAGCGGATCACGGTGTGGATGAGGTGATCTGCCGACGAATAGCGCGGCACGGCCGCCGAATGCACCGCGACGTCCCAGCGGGGTACGCACCGGCCGTCCACCACGTCCACGCGGGTCATGCCACCCCGGAAGGGAGCCGTGGCCGGCACGGCGGGTCCCGCACCGTCGGGGACGGCCGGATACGGATACCCGTAGGTGCCGCCGATGACGACGGTGTTGCCCACCCCGATCGGGGAGTTCTCGCTCCCCGGCCCGCCGCGGGTGAGCACCGGTGCCGAGCACACAGTCGCACCGGTGGCGGCGTCGTACACCCGCAGGTGCACCCGCCGGTCGGCGTTGTCGACGATGGTCACGTAGTCGTCGCCGGTTCGCGGCCCGAAGAACGTCGGCGTGGACCCGGTGCCCCAGCTCAGTTGTCCGGGTTTGCGTGCGCTCCCGCGGTCATAGGTTGCGCGCCACAGGATCCGGGGCCGCTCGGCGGTGGCGTCGAAGGCGTAGAGCGCGTGGGTGCTCGCGACCGAGATCTGTCGCGGTGACGCCGAGATCGAGTTGGCGACCTGCTCACCGGCAGGCAGATGGGCGGTCGTGACCGAGCCCTGGTCGTTGACCACGCCGACCACCCCGCGCGAGGTGGCGAACCACACCCGACCCGACCAGTCGGGTGTCAGCCCGGTCACCGAGTCGCCCTGAGCGATGGCCGATCCCAGCGGTTGACGCGTCAGCGTGGTGAACCGGTTGTGGCTGTGGGCCAATCGCGTCAGGGTGTTGGATGCGGCCAGTACGAGGCGGTTGCGGTTGTCCAGGAAGGCGTAGACGCCGCCGAGCAGTCCTCCGGCGGCGAAGCGGTGGGTATCGAGGACGGCGAGGGACACCGGGTCGATGAGCACCGCCATCGGCGCGCGACCGACGAGCTGTGTGCACAGCGCCACCACCAGGTGATCCGAACCCGCCAGGATGGTCGGGCAGGCCGCACCCAGGACGTGCACGCTGCTACGGCCCGGAAGGCGCGGCCCGGCATTCGGCGTCACATCCGACGACCCGGCATCACCGTGCATGGTGGCCGAACCGCCCGCCGCCACAAACGGATTCGTCGCCACGATGCCACCCGGTGCCGCGATGGCGCGAGACGTGTGCGGTCCGGCCGCGGCGGGTTGCGCGTGTGCGGGACCGGCCTGCACACCGACGGCGATCGCCATCGCGCACAGCAGCGCATAGGTCACTCGTCGGGTCGGTCCCGTGAGCCGCGGGCGCCGGAACGGCCGCCGCGCCCCGGCGTGCAGTAGGTGTCGCATTTTCCCGGAGCCTAGTCGCAAGCCCGACCAGATCGCGGTGTGTGAGGTCTCACTGAGTGCAAGTGTTCCGCGATGAACGCGCAGCTGAGCCGGGTGCGTCCCGTGACGCGGTCGCGGTGACCGGACCCTCGCCGGAAATTTGGCGACACCACGTCGCTATGATGGCGACAGTACGTCGACAAATGACAAATCGTGGGGGTTGCAGAGGTGTTCGTCGCAGTGCGTGAGCTGCGCCGGTCGTGGCGCAGGTTCGGATTGGTCGGGTTGGTGGTACTGCTCGTCGCTGTTCTCTCGACCATCGTGGTCGGGCTCAGTAACGGTCTGGTCGAACAGGGGACCTCGGGGTTGCGGGATCTGCCCTTCGACCATCTCGCATTCGCACCGCACTCCCAGGCGACCTTCTCTCGGTCGACGGTCGACGAGCATGCCCGCGCCGTCTGGGATGAGCATGCGCAGACGTCGCCGCTCGGGGTGTCGTTCGTCAACGCCGCCGCGCAGGGGACGACGAGCGGGTCGAGTATCGACCTCGCACTCTTCGGTGTGCCGGCGGACAGCTTCCTCGTCCAGCGCGACGACGCGCGCGCGGCATTGGCCGGTCCGCCGGGACTCGTGCTCTCAGATACCTTTGCGGACAAGGGTGTTCACGTCGGCGACAAGTTCGCGATGGGTGGCAGTGGCGTGGTGTTGCCCGTACTCGGGTTCACCCACGCGGGATCCTACGGACACGTCGACCTCGCCTTCACCTCCCTGTCGACCTGGCAGCAGATCAGCTACGGATCGTCGGTCGATGCTCAGGGGCGCTATTCGGCGATCGCGCTGAAGGTGCCGTCGGGTACCGACATCGCCGCGGTCGACCGCGCCGCGGGCACCGACACACTGACCAAGAAGGCGGCCTATGCAGGATCGCCCGGTTACACCGCGGAGACGCAGACGATGACCATGATCCGGGTGTTCTTGCTGGTGATCTCGGCGCTGATCGTCGGGGCGTTCTTCACCGTGCTCACCCTCGGACGTGTCCGCCAGATCGGTGTGCTCAAGGCGATGGGTGCATCGAGCGGCTATGTGATCGTCGACGGGCTGGTGCAGATCGCGATCGTGGTGGTGGCCGCCACCGCGGTCGGAACGGCGATCGGCGGCGCGTTGATCGCGGCGATGTCCGGTGGTTCGGTGCCGGTGCAGTTCTCCACGGGCAGCGTGATCACCGCCGCGGCGATCCTGGCGATCGCGGGGATCATCGGCGGCGCATTGACTTTAGGACGTATCAGCAAGATCGAGCCGTCGGTGGCATTGGGGGTCGAGGCATGAGTGCGGTGTTGTCGTTGCGTGCGGTCAGGGCGCAGGTGCCTGATGGTTCGTCGGTCCGGGTGTTGCTCGACGATGTGGATCTCGACCTCGATGCCGGGCAGATCACGGTGGTCACCGGGCGATCCGGCAGCGGCAAATCCACTCTGCTGTCGATCAGCGGTCTGCTGCGCAGGCCGATGTCCGGTGAGGTGGAACTGGCCGGCGAGGCCACCGCCTCGGCATCGGAGCGCAGGCGAACCCGGCTGCGCGGGAACATGATCGGCATCGTGTACCAGAATGCCAATCTGATCCCGAACCTGACCGCGATCGAGCAACTCGAGCTGGTCGATCATGTGCTGGGCCGTCGCCGGGGCGGGACACGTGAGCGTGCGCGAGAGCTCCTCGCCGAGCTCGGGGTCGCCGGGCAGGCATCGTCGCTGCCGGGGCAGCTGTCGGGTGGTGAACGGCAGCGGGTGGGTATCGCCCGCGCGCTGATGGCCTCGCCGTCGGTGCTGCTGGCCGACGAACCCACTGCCGCACTCGATCCCGACCTCGCCGAGCAGGTCAGCGATCTGCTTGCCACCCTCACCCGAGAACGGGATCTGGCCACGATGATCGTCACACATGATTCGGCGCCGCTGACCCACGCCGATCGTCATCTCCAGCTGTCCGACGGCCACCTGATCCCGCGTGACGTCGCGGCTGTCGAGGTGGCCGATCAGGCGTGATACGACAGTGACACGATCACCACGGCGACCGATATGACGATGAGAACTGTTGCCAGAACGGTGATCTCACGTGGTGGATGGTAGTCCTGCCCGCGCCGCAACGCCCGGTGCACCGTGCGGAACCGGGTGGTCGCCGCGGCGCCGGTGAGCACCGCCGCGGCGGCGAACGCCACGACGAGCGCGCAGGTGAGCCATGCGGGTGTGCGTTCGGGTACCAGATGGGTCACCGCGGCCGCCGCGGCGATCAGCCCCAGGCAGGTCCGCACCCACGCCAGCGCAGTCCGTTCGTTGGCCAGTGAGAATCGCATATCCGGTTCGATCTCACGGTCATCGGTCACATCCGCCGTCGCGGCGGTCGGGGTCCCGGTCATGCCGGCCCCGACCCGACCGCCGGTCATGACGGGCGCCGCCGGCCATGCAGGGCGAAGACTGCGGCGACCACCACTCCCACCACTGCCGCCATCGTGACCCCACTCGACAGCAGCAGCCGTGCCTCGGTCGGGAACGCTTGGTAGAGAGTGGGACTCAGGATCGGTAGCAGCCCGGCTGTCAGTGCGGCCACAGCCACCACAAAGTTGCGATCGGCGGCCATGTCGATGGACAGGAACATCCGTAGGCCGGTCACGATGATCATCGCGAACACGTACGCCGAGGTGGCGCCGACCACCGGTGCGGGGATCGAGTCGATGATCGCGCTGATCGGTGCGATGAAGGCGATCACCACCAGCAGCGCGCCGGTCAGTGCGGTGACATAGCGGCTGCGGACCCCGGTGGCGCGCACGATCCCCACGTTCTCGCCGGAGGTGAGCATGGTTTGTCCACCGAATACCGCGGCGGCCAGTGAGGTCAGCGCGTCACCGCGGATGGTACTGCCCACGGTGGTGCCGACATCGATCTTCTTGTCCACCACCTGTGCGTTGAGCACGGTCTGACCGGTGGCCTCGGCCATCGAGCCGATGCTGAAGATGAGCAGCGGGATCGAGGCGATGACGTCGAAATTCGGAGAGCCGTAAGGGAAGATCTCGGGGGTCTGCACCACCTGCGAGCCGATCGACAGATGGAGATGTCCGGTCGCTGCGGCCACGAGTGTGCCGATGACCATGCCCGCGAGCACCGACACCCGACGCCACGGGTTCGGCAGCACGCGCTGCAGCACCACCGTCGCGGCGATGGTCACCGCCGCCAGACCCACCGCCCACATTGGTGCCTGGGTGTTCTTGGCGCCGACGATCAGTCCGCCGGCCACCTTCACCAGGTTCACCCCGATGACCACGATCATCGACGCGATCACCACCGGCGGGACGAAACGCGCCACCCGACCGGCCACCGGCGAGAGCACCAGCCCCACAGCGGCGGTGAGGATCACCGCGCCGGTCGCTGTCGCCGGTCCGGACTCCTTGGCGATCTGCAGGAACAGCACCACTGCCGCCCCACCGGGGAGCATCACGAAGGGCAATCGCGCACCCAGACGCAACCAGCCCATCGACTGCAGGATCGTGCCGATCCCGCACATCAGCAGGGTTGCGCACAGCAGCGCGCGTGTGGTGGTCGAGGACAGGTCCAGGGTGGTGGCGACCAGGAAGACCGTGGAGATCGGTCCGGCGATCATGGCGACCAGATGCTGCACCGACATCGGGATGAGCGACCGCCAGGGCGGACGTCGGTCGACCGGGTGCACCGCTTGCGTCGGCACAGTCGAGTGTGGTGTCGACTCACCTGATTCGGTGGTGAGCACGGCCGGTGCGATGTCGGTCATGCCAGCCCCCATGCGGTCACCTGTTCGCGGCTGTAGCGGTAGGCGCGGAAGATCGCGTTGCTCTGCGCGGGGAACCGCGAGGCGGTGGCGGCATCCGGATAAGTGCTGAAGTGCGGGACCACGTACTCCCAGCACAGGCGGCCGGATTCGGTGACCTCGAAGATGCGGCCGAAGGCGGCCTCGGTGATCAGCGTGTTGCCGTTGCGCAGTCGCTGTGCGCCACCCATGTACGGGGTGAAGAATCCCTCGCGGAACGGGTCGGTGTAGTTCCACACGATGTCGTTGGTGGCCGGATCGACCTCGATCACGCGGCTGTAGGTCACCGACTCGCCGTGGCGGAAGGTGCCGTTGTCGAAGATGAGGATGTTGCCGTTGTCCAGTGGCGTCGCATGATGCTGTTGCGCAACGACTGTCGAGTCGAGGTGCCACACCACGTCTCCGCTGGCCCGGTCGATCACGATCACGCCTGACACGCTGCGCAGGCTCGCGATCACGCGATCGGTACCCAGTGGAGCGACGCTGTTGATCAGGGGCCACTGCTCGCGCCAGTAATGCGGTTGCAGCGGGAACGCTTCGACGTCGAGGTGATCGAAGGCCTTCCACTCCCACACGAGCCGGCCGTCGGCGTCGACCTCGCGGATCACATCGGCGTAGACCACCGGATTCTTGTCGGCATCCACGGCCTCGGTGCCCGGATGTCCGCCGCGCACTGACTTGGCGCAATTTCCGGTGAGCGGCTCGACTGCGGCGTAGAGGATTCCACCGTCATCGAGGTGATTGGCGTCGTGATGCTGCATCGGGTCGACGAACTCGCTCAGCAGTGTGCCGTCGCGGTCGTAGCGAGCCATCGAGCCGCCGCTGTACTTACGCCACATGTCGAACAGCGGCTCGGCGCGCTCGGAGCCGACCAGGCAGCCGTTGTAGGCCAGCGATCCGTCGGCGAGCAGGCGCGCGTGACGGCCCGGACGGTAGGGCAGATCCCAGCGGTGGGCCTCCTCGCCGTTCTCGTCGACGAGATAGACCTGGCCGGCGCCGTTGAGTGGTGCGTACAGGGTGAATCCGCCGAAGGAGTTCTCCGGCTCGGATCCGATCAGACCCGTACCGCGGCGTTTGAGCGTGTGCTGCTCCATGAAGTCTCCTAAACTCGAGTGAAGTATCAGTGCTGCTGAAAGTTCGGCACTGAATATTCAGTACTGAACTTTCAGTGAGATTAGGAGTTCGCGCCAGGGTTGTGGTCACGGTGGAGTTAACTTCGTGTACCGCCGGGTGCGGATTCGGTTAACACAACGCCGGGCCGTGCGTCCGTGGACGTGAGCGAGACGAGTCGTCGGGTGCGGCGCGTGCGCGATGACGGGAGGACGGCATGACCAGTGCGGCGACCAACCGAGGCAAGACGCTGGAGTCCTCGCAACTGGGCGGGGTGATCCGCGATCAACGCCTCGCCGCGGGGATCACGCTCGCCGCATTGTCGCGCGAGACCGGCCTCTCACAGTCGTTTCTGTCGCAGCTGGAGAACGGTCGCACCAACACGAGCCTGCGATCGCTGCAGACCATCGCCGACGCGCTGGGGACCACCGCCACGGTGCTGCTGGCCGATTCCGACACCGACACCGATCCGATCGTCCGCGGCGACGACGAGATGATGACCATCTCCGATGCTCCCGGAGCGCTGGTGCGGTCACTGGTGCGCGGAAAACGTCAGCTGCGCGCATTGGAATTCACCGGCGAGGCCCACGACGACCGTGAGTTCACCCACGGTCACGACGAGATCATGTACGTGGTCAGCGGCCAGGCGCAGGCCCGGCTCACGCTGCCCGGCGGCGACGTGGAGCAGACATTGGGGGCCGGTGACTGTCTGTACGTGGAGGCAGGTACCCCGCACCGCTGGAAGGCCCTCGACGAGAAGACCCGCGTGGTGCTGTTCGGGGTGGCCGACGACATGGTGGTCCGGCGCACCACCCGGCGTGTGAAGGGCTGAGGCGATGCCACGGATCACCGGAGCCAGTCTGGCCGAACATGTCGCCGACCAGCGGGCCGCGGCGTTCACCGCGGCGATCGAGTTGTTCGTCGAGCGCGGCTACGAGCAGGTGACCCTCGGCGACATCGCCGCGAGGATCGGACTCGCACGCAATTCGCTGTACCGCTACTTCCCCGACAAAGCGCACATCCTGCTGAGCTGGTTCGAGCAGGAGGTGCCCGCGCAGGTGCGCCGTACCGCCGAGATCCTCGGCGGATCGGGGAGCGCACCCGACCGCATCAGGGCGTGGGTGCGCGACCAGATCGACTACGCGCGCCGCCCCGAACACGTGCTGATGAGTCGCATCGGCACCCTGGTACCCGAACTCGACCCCGAGGCCCGTGCGCAGCTGGTCACAGCTCACGATCAGCTGGTGGCACCGCTGTACGACGTACTCGCCCAGGCTGGTGTTCGCGAATCGGACCGTCAGATGGTCGCCGAGATGATCCAGGGTGTGGTGATCGTCGCCGCACGCCACATCGACCGCGGCACGCCGACGGCGGATGCGCTGCGGCTGGTCGACCATGCCGTCGCCGGACTGTTGGCGCACTAGTGTCGTTCGGGTGAGTGAATTCAGCCTGACGATCCCCCCGATGCTCTCGCGCTCGACCGTCGACCGTGCCGACGAGATCCGCGACGATCCGGCCAGGATGCGCGGCGGCTGGCCGGGAGCTCTCGTCCTCGTCATCGACGGGCGCGGCCGATACCCGGTGGCCGACAACGGACTTCGCTGGATTCCGGCCGGCGACATCGGTATCGAACCGCCCGAGGAGGCGGTGTTCCTCGGCATCCGCGACGGCGCGGACCTGTGGGCGCTGCGCGGTGACCACGTCGAGGCACCCGCCTCGGATCCTCGTCGCGGTGCGCATCTGCTCGACGGCGACGACGCCGGACTGCTCGCCACTGCCACCGCGATGCTCAATTGGCATGACAGTGCGCACTTCTCACCGGTCGACGGCAAGCCGACCAGGCCCGCGCGAGGCGGGTGGGTGCGGCGCAACATCGACTCGGGCATCGATGAGTTCCCGCGCACCGATGCCGCGATCATCACCGTGGTCCACGATGGAGCCGACCGGATCCTGCTCGGTCGCCAGGCGGTGTGGCCGGAGCGCTGGTACTCGACGCTGGCCGGATTCGTGGAACCCGGGGAGTCGCTGGAGCAGGCCGTCGCCCGCGAGGTGCACGAAGAGGTGGGACTCGATGTTCACGACCAGCGGTATCTGGGCAGTCAGCCCTGGCCGTTCCCGCGCTCGCTGATGGTCGGATTCGCCGCCCTCGCCGACCCCGAGAAGCCGCTGGAGTTCATCGACGGCGAGATCGCCGACGCCGCCTGGTTCACCCGAGACGAGGTGCGCCGAGCCCTCGCCCAGGGTGACGAGTGGGTGCGCGGGGATCCGGCGCCCGAGGGCGACGATCTGCCGCGGCTGCTGCTACCCGGCTCGATCTCGATCGCGCGGGCGATGATCGAGGCGTGGGCGCAGCAGCCGGCGTGAGGCGCGTACGAGCCGCGGTGCGGCTTACAGTGCGGCGAGCTTCTCGCGCACCTGGGTGATCGAGGGGTTGGTGGCCGTCGAGCCGTCCGAGTACAGCACAGTGGGCACCACGTGATTACCGCCGTTGACGCTGCCGACGAATTCGGCAGCCTTCGGGTCGGCTTCGATGTCGATCTCGGCCCACTCGATGCCCTGGCTGCGCAGCGCCGTCTTCAGCCGCGCGCAATAGCCGCACCAGGAGGTGGTGTACATGGTCAGCGGAGCTGCGGTGTCGTCGCTGGAGGTCGCGGTGCTCGCGTCGTTGCCAGGGGTCTTCGAGTTGTCAGTCACGAACCACACAACAGCACATCGGGGCCGAAACTTCCCGGGCGGGGGCGAGGGGCCAGCTGCCGGCGAGAGCGCCGCGGCACCCGTCGTCGCGACTGCCGCCGTGCCCACTCAACCGATGTCGCACCCGCTTGGGATAGTAGAGGTATGCGTCCGCCCCAACTCGATCCTCAGCAGCAGGCCGCCGTCGACGCCCCACGCGGGCCGGTGTGTGTGCTCGCGGGGGCGGGTACCGGGAAGACGCGCACCATCACCCACCGCATCGCACGGCTGGTCACGCAGGGGCATGTGAGCGCCGGGCAGGTTCTCGCGGTCACCTTCACCGCCCGCGCAGCGGGGGAGATGCGCACCCGGCTGCGGTCGATGGATGTGCACGGTCCGGGTAACTCGGTGCAGGCATTGACTTTTCACGCGGCTGCGCTGCGGCAGCTGCGGTACTTCTGGCCGCAGGCGGTCGGGTCCACCCGCTGGGAGCTCCTCGACAACAAGTTTCCGGTGGTCGCCCGCGCGGCCCGGCGCGCCGGTGTGGGGACCGCGACGGAAACCCTGCGCGACCTGGCCTCGGAGATCGAGTGGGCCAAGGCGTCGCTGATCTCGCCCGATCGATATCCCGAGGCCGCCGCCCGTCTGCAGCGCGACACACCGGTCGAGGCGGTCAAGGTCGCCGATGTCTTTCGCGCCTACGAGGCCCTCAAGACCGACGCCGACGGCGACATGCTGCTCGACTTCGACGACCTCATCCTGCTCACCACCGAGATCCTCTCCGAGCACTCCGCGGTCGCCGAGGAGTTCCGCGACCGCTATCGCTGCTTCGTGGTCGACGAGTATCAGGACGTCACGCCGGCGCAGCAGCAGCTGCTCGACGCCTGGCTCGGCCGCCGCGACGACATCACCGTGGTTGGTGACGCGAATCAGACCATCTACAGTTTCGCCGGCGCGCAGGCCAATTATCTGCTCGACTTCTCGCGCCGGTTCCCCGATGCGGCGGTGGTGCGCCTGGAACGCGACTACCGATCCACTCCGCAGGTGGTGGGCCTGGCCAACCGGGTCATCGGTGCCGCGCGTGGTCGCGCGGCCGGGACGCGACTGGAGCTGATCGGCCAGCGACCGCCCGGCCCCGAACCGCAGTTCGCCGAGTACGACGACGAGCCGGCCGAGGCCAAGGCGGTGGCCGCGGGCGTGGCCCGATTGATCGAACGCGGCGTGGAGCCCTCGGAGATTGCGATCCTGTACCGGATCAACGCCCAGTCCGAAGCACATGAGCAGGCGCTCACCGAGGCGGGGATCCCGTATCAGGTGCGCGGTGGCGAGGCGTTCTTCTCCCGCACCGAGATCCGCCAGGCCATGCGCGCGATCACCCAGACCGCCGAGCGCGGCGGTGAGGTGGGCGACGTGGTCGGGGCGGTTCGCACGTTGCTCGTGGGGCTCGGGATGACCGAGGCCGAACCGTCGGGCGCCCAGGCGCGTGCGCGGTGGGAGTCGCTGAGATCGCTGGCCACCCTCACCGAGGAGATGTACGCGGAGAACCCGATGCTGACGTTCGCCGGACTCGCCGACGAGTTGCGCAAACGTTCGGAGGCCCGCCATCCCCCGACGGTCCAGGGGGTCACACTGTCGTCGCTGCATGCGGCCAAGGGGCTCGAATGGGATGCGGTGTTCCTGGTGGGCGCCACCGAGGGCTCGATCCCGATCGCGCAGTCGTTCAAGGACGAGCGGGCCGTGGAGGAGGAACGTCGGCTGCTCTACGTCGGGATCACCAGAGCCCGTGTGCACCTGCACATCTCGTGGGCGCTCGCGCGGAACGAGGGCGGGAAGAAGACCAGGCGCCGGTCGCGGTTCCTGGCATCTCTGGTGCCCGACGACTCGCCGGCACGCGCGATCGTCGAGCCCACGCGCAAGCGCACCGAACGAGTGTGCCGCATCTGCGGCGCGCCGCTGCGCGACAAGACGGCGCTGCTGCTCGGCCGCTGTGAGGACTGCGAGACCGACATCAACGAGGATCTGTTCCTCGCGCTCAAAGCATGGCGCACGCGGCAGGCATCCGAACAGAAGGTGCCCCCGTATGTGGTCTTCACCGACAACACGCTGCTCGCGATCGCCGAGCAGGAACCCACCGACGTGAAGTCGCTGGTCGCCATCGCCGGCATCGGCGCGAAGAAGCTCGACCAGTACGGGCAGGACGTGCTCGACCTGGTGCGCGGCAGCCGCTGAGACAGCGCTCCTCCACACCGTGGCGCCACACACCAAAACCGCAGGTCAAAAATGGGTTGTGCACCCATCGAGTTCTCTCGTAGGCTGTTCGCACCGGAGATCACAGCCGCATTCTCGTCGGCATGACCTCCGCAGGTGGCACATCACACGATGACACCAGCCAGACGGCAACAGCCACATGCAAGAACGAGCCACACGCAGGAACGATCAGACTCCGGGAGGTGCACATGTTGATCACCACGACCACAGCTGTCGACGCAGTCGTCGCGTCGCGCACTGACCGCATGCGCACCTGGACTCCCTCCGGCGATGTGATTCTCGCTGCGAATGTCGCTGCCGCTCCGTTCGCCGCTGCCGCTCCGTTCGCCGCTGCCATCCCGGCAGCAGCAGGTGTCGTGGTCCGAGCAGATCATGTGCGCGCAGCAGCTGCGCGAGCGACCAGGCGATTCCCGTGTGACCCACCTCTGAGTCTCCCCTCGAGACACTAGCTCTCACCAGAGCAACCCGGGCCACGGCGAATCGCGACAGCGAACCCGTGGCCTTCATTGCACTCTCCGCACATGTGGTGATCTTCAACGATTGTCGTTGAACCCCCATGACCGCGGAATCGCCGCAATGGCCGAGTTGCACTCCATTGGTTCGCTCACCCCATTACCCACCGAGTGAGCATCAACGCGAGAACTGGAGAAGAGCATGACCGTGACCGTGGACTTCGAATCGTGTATCGAGGCGAACCATCGCCTCGAGGTCCCCTGCAGGGAATCCGACCCCGACCTGTGGTTCGCCGACAACCCTGCCCAGTTGGAGCAGGCCAAGCAGCTGTGCGGGTTCTGCCCGTTCCGGCGCGCATGCCTGACCGCAGCGCTGGAACGCGAAGAGCCCTGGGGCGTGTGGGGTGGTGAGATCCTCGAGAGGGGAGTCGTCGTCGCTCGCAAGCGCCCGCGCGGTCGCCCGCGCAAGCACGTCGTATGACCGGCAGGCAACTGACCCGCAGGCAACGCCGGGGCATGGCCGCGGGAGCACTGCTCGCAGACAAGCGATCTGGGGGCGCCATGACACAGCCCGCCGTCGACGCAGACGGCGGGCTGTCTCGTGTCTGCGCACCGTCCCGGTCGACGGAACCACGAGAGGCGTTGTGCTGGAAAGGCTTTCGGCGAGACGGGCGGATCTCAGTCGGCCAGGCCCGGCACCCACTGCTCCATGATCCGTCGGTAGGGCGCCTCGGCGCCGAGTTGTGAGGCGATTCCCACTGACCCGAGCAGCACGCGCAGGATCATCACGTATTCGGACGGGACGTTGAGGTGACGCGAGGTCTTGTAGACGTCGCCACGCAGATCGGTGGCATATCCGGCAGCGCGCTGCAGCCACTTGCGTGTGAAGTGGAACGACTCGGTGTAGAGCGGATCGACATACGGCTTGAGATAAGCCTCGAGGTCGGCGGCACCCACCTTGTCGGCATAGGAGGCCTGGATGAAACCGGTCTTCACCATCTCCGCGCGCAGCGCCGGGTAGTCGCGGTCGCGAGCCAGTCGCAGGATGGGCCCGATCTCAGGTGGCAGGCCGTCGGGGTAGTGACCGATGGCCCCGAAATCGAAGACCACCAGACGTCCGTCATCGAGCATGTGGAAATTGCCCGGATGCGGGTCGCCGTGCAGCAGTCCGACCCGGACGGGAGAACTCACCTCGAAGGTGGCCAGCCGCTCGGCGGCGAGATTGCGCTGCTCCTGCGTCCCGGAGCGGATGATCTCCGACATCGGTGTGCCCGACACCCATTCGCTCACGATCACCTTCGGTGCGCTGGCGTAGATGCGCGGGATGCGGAAGTGCGGATCGCCGGCGAACTCGGCGGCGAAGGCACGCTGGTTGTCGGCCTCGCCCAGGTAATCCAGTTCGTCCTCGGTGCGGTCGATCAGTTCGTCCATCAGGGCGCGCACGTCGGTGCCCGGCGACATCCGCTGCAGGATCGGACCCATTCGCGACAGTGTCTTGAGGTCGGCGCGCAGCGCGACGTCGGCGCCGGGGTACTGGATCTTGACGGCGACCACGCGTCCGTCCGACCAGACGCCACGATGGACCTGCCCGACGCTCGCCGCAGCCGCGGGAACGTCGGCGAACTCCCGAAAGTGTGTCCGCCACGAGGTGCCGAGCTGCTGGTCGAGTGTGCGATGGACCCGATCGACCGACATCGGCGGTGCCTGCGCCTGTAGTTTCGTCAGCGCCTCGCGGAACGGCTCACCGAATTGTTCGGGGACGGCGGCCTCCATCACCGACAGCGCCTGGCCGACTTTCATCGCGCCGCCCTTGAGCTCGCCCAGCACGGAGAACAGCTGCTCGGCAGCCTTCTCCATCATCTCCTGGTTGATCTCGTCCTTGTCGCGGCCCACCATGCGCTTGCCGAGTCCCGCAGCCGCGCGACCAGCCATTCCGAGGGGTAAAGCGGCGAGCTTGGCGTTACGCCGGGCCCGCCCCTCGGTGATGTCGGTCATCGACGCTGCCCTCGCTTTCCTCGGCCGTCCCCGATGCCGGGGAGCTCGCGTGTGCTGTCCGTTTTCCCCAGGATAGTTCACCCACCTGAGGACGAGCCCTCGTTCACGCGCCGATGTCCGGCGCGAACACGTGTGACGGGAGGCATCCACACAGTGGATGCGGTGGCCGCGCGCGCATACGCAGGTGGAATGGACGAGTGCCGAATTCGAGGGCCCGATCCAGCAGTTGCGGCGGGTCGGCTGATGTCCCGCCTGTGCTGTCCTCGCTGTGCCCGTCGAGTGCCTCGATGATCTGCTGGACCTGTTCGAATGCGAGTGCGGCGGTGATCGCGACGGTCGCCGGTGAGGCGCAACCGCTGCGGCCGACCAGGGCGGCCGCGGTGGCAGGCCAGGCGGGGTCCAGCGCGGCGCGATGGCGATCGGCGCAGCCCAGGCAGCTGCTGAGCCCGGGTAACACCAGTGGGCCGACGATACCGACGCCGCCGTCGACGGTGGCGACCAAATGTGGGATGCGCCGCCTCATCAGTCCGGCCCGGATCATCGAGTCGTGGACGAGAAAATCGGTGAGGATCACCAGACCTGACGACCATGACGGCAATGCCGCCGCCCCTGGACGGCGGGTCGGGCTGGACACCGGGCGGCGGACCGAGGTCTCCACGCGATGGCCGTGCTCACGCAGCACGGCGGTGAGGCGTTCGGTGACCGCCCCGCGACCATGCAGCCGGATCGGCACGGTGGTGCGGGTGGCACCGGTGTGGTGTGCGCCCGCCTGCGACAGCAGCGCATGCGAGCGGGGTGTGGTCGACGAGGCCGCGGTCCGGGCGGGGACAGTGCGGGCGGGAACGGTTGGTGGCACGGCTTCACGGTGCCACAGACCGGCGGCCGAACCGGGGTCTGCACCCCGGTTATCCACAGGTGAATAGGCGTGCTGAGCTGGGATTTCTCACAGTCAACCGCACTGGCGACTACTTCGTGTCGCCGGCGTCCGGATCGGTGTCGCCCGGTTCCTCGTGCGCGCCGCCGTCGGAGGAGTCCGACTCCGTGGGCGGCTGATCCCCGGATTCGATGGCGTCGGTGTCGTCGTCGGCCAGAGACTTCTCCAGCTCGGCGAAGGCCTCCTCGAAGGACGTGGTGTCACCACCGATGAGCCGGTCGATGAAGGCTGCCGGGTTGTCGATGTCGTCGCCGTCGGGCAACAGGTCGGGGTGTGCCCACACGCCGTCGCGGGTGGCGGTGTCGGTGCTCTCCTTGACCCGCTGCCACAGGGTGGACGCCTCGCGCAGCTTGCGCGGGCGCAGCTCCAGTCCGACCAGCGTGGCGAAAGTCTGCTCGGCGGGACCGCCGGTCGCACGGCGGCGACGCATGGTCTCGGTGAGCGCGGCCGTGCTGGGGATGCGGTCGGACAGTGCGTCGCCGACCACCTGCTCCACCCATCCCTCGACCAGCGCGAGCAGCGTCTCCAGACGACCGAGGGCCGCCTTCTGCTCCTCGGTGGTGGTGGGTTCGAAGGAGGTGCCCGAGGCCATCAGCTCCTCGATCTTCGACGGATCCGACAGCAGCTGCATCGGGTCGATCTCGGTGGCGGCGCGTTCGATCCCGGAGAAGTCGATGGTGATGCCGCGGGCGTACTCCTCGACGGTGGCCAGCAGGCGCTCACGCAGCCACGGCACATGGGTGAACAGGCGAACATAGGCGGCCTCGCGGGCGGCGAGGAAGACCATCACCTCCTGCGAGGGGATCTCCAGGCCGTCGTCGAACCGCGCGATCGCCTCGGGCAGCAGTGCCGCGGTGCCGGCGGGGGCGATGGGCAAGCCGATGTCGGTGGAGGTGAGAACCTCCTTGGCCAGCTGCCCGAGTCCCTGCCCGAGCTGGGTGCCGAACGCCATGCCGCCCATCTGGGTCAGCATCCCCATCATCGGACCGGCCATCTGGGCCATCTCCTCGGGCATGCTCGTCGACCACGTATTCGAGATCTGTTGTGCCACAGGGTCACACAGTCGTTTGAAGGTCGGCATCGCCGCCTCCATCCACTCCACCGGGGTCCACGCCTCCGAGCGGGTGGCGCCGGCGGGCAGGGTGGTGGCGTCGTCGAGCCACAGTTCGGCCAGGCGCACCGATTCGGTGACCGCGGTGCGTTCGCCGTCACTGACCGGGGTGAAATCGCCGATCTGCTGGCGGGCGAGATTGCCGGCGACCGAATAGTTGACCGGACCGCCGCCAGAGCCGCCGGTGGCCATTCCCGAGCCCATACCCGAGATCATCTGTCCCAGCTGCGAGAGCATCTGACCCAGCTGTGACGGGTCGAATCCCGCGCCGCCCATGTCGCCGCCGAGGTTGAAACCGAACGGGTTGTTCGGAGTGCCACCGGATCCCGAGGACGACGAGCCACCCGACGACTTGTCGTCCTTGCGGCGGTCGTCGTCATCGTCGCCCGGCGACGGGGAGAATCCGAAGGGCATATCGTTCATAACTCCACGGTACCGGTCATCGGTGGACGTCCACCGCCCACACGAACGACGATCTGCACAGTTTCGCCGATGGCGAAGCTGTGCGATGCCACGTCTGGTCGTGACGGCCCGACCGTGGCCTCCCGGTGCTGACGGCTCGGGGCGACCAACCGCCCGCTCGGCCTCCCCGCCGACACCCACTCACAGCGCACCGCCTTAGATTGGTCGGGTGATCGCCACCTCCAGCCGCCGTATCGCCACCCTGACGGTCACGGTGGTGCTGTTGATCGTCCTGGTGATCATCGGCGCTTTCGTGAAGGTGCCCTATGTGGCACTCGGGCCGGGCCCCACCCTCAACACCCTCGGTGAGTACAACGGCAAGCCCGTGGTGGCGATCTCGGGCATCGCGACCACTCCGACCGACGGCCACCTGAACATGACCACGGTTTCGGTGAGCAGCGACCTCACGCTCTTCCAGGCACTCGGCGCGTGGTTCTCCGGCGACCAGTCGCTGACGCCGCGTGAGGAGGTGTTCCCGCCCGACCGTACCCAGCAGCAGGTCGACCAGGAGAACCGCGCGGAGATGGGTGGTTCGCAGGATTCTGCGACCGTCGCGGCGCTGGGCTACCTGCATCGCACTCATCTGGTGGTCGAGGTCGATCCCAAGGGCCCGGCGGCCGGCACGGTCGACTCCGGCGACCAGATCACCGCCGTCAACGGCACGCCGGTGAGCACACCCGCGCAACTGCGGTCGGCGGTGTCGGGACTCGCGCCGGGCACGCAGGTGAGCTTCGATCTGGTCCGCGGCGGGGCGCCGATGACGGTGTCGGTGCGACTGGGTGCCCGCCCCGACGACGCCTCACGCGGCTACCTCGGCGTGACACCGCGACTCGAACCCGACGACCCGAACATCAAGATCGGCTACAACGTCGGCAACATCGGCGGACCGTCGGCGGGGTTGATGCTCACGCTGGCGATCATCGACAAGCTCGAACCGCAGTCGCTGACCGGGGGGCGCTTCATCGCCGGCACCGGCACCATCGACGACAGCGGCGACGTCGGCGAGATCGGCGGCATCACGCACAAGACCGTCGCGGCGCGGCGCGCCGGTGCGCAGTACTTCCTCACGCCGTCGGGCAACTGCGCAGAAGCCCGCTCCGACAAGCCCTCCGGGCTGACCCTGGTCAAGGTCGACACCCTCGACGACGCGATGGGTGCACTCGAGGACATCCGCACCAACCGTCCGACGCCGCACTGCTGAGAGCGCGACCGGCTCAGTACTCGTCGGGATCGAGGTCCTCGTCGAGCGTCGCCGCGAGGGCATGCACCAGATTCGGTGCGAGATCGGGGTGGGAGAGCAGTTCGATCGGCTGGTAGGGATCCTCGCCCGGTTCGGGCTGCAGCTGCATCAGCGTGAGGGCCTGGCCGTCGCGGAGCGCTCCGGCGGCCAGTCGGGCGACCTTGGAATCCGGATGTGCACGCGCCGCCGACACCGCCGCGGCATCGGCCGCGTCGGGGTCGGCCAGTAGCGGCTCGAACGCGTCGTCGAGATCGTCCTCGGCATCGGGCGGCAACACGATGATCTCCTGGACCAGCGCGGCGCCGGCCACGCCCGGCGGCCAGCTGGTGGTGCCCAGCAGGTGTTCGAGTTCGGCGATGCTGTTGTCCTCGCCCACCGGCAGCGCTTCCTGCGCGATGAGGGTCAGCTCGGAGGTGTCGAGGGTGTCGGCGAGATCGGGCTGGGTCTGGGCGACCAGTGCGGTGGGGACCAGCGCGAACAGCGTGGGTGGTTGACCCCACCCTTCGGCGTCGACGAATTCGACGGCCTCACGCAACGCCGAGCCCAGAGCGTCAGGGGACAGTTCCGGCAACGATGATTCGGTCACGCGTTCATCCTCCCACCCAGGTTTGGCCACTATCCTCACAACAGCTCGTCCGACATGACAACCACCTCGTCCGACAACCACCGTGTGCGGCAGGATGCCTCGCACATGATGTTGTGCACAGACGGCGGCGGTGCGCCGTGTCGGTAACGTGAAGGTAATTTTGTGAGGTCGGTCCGGGTTGTGACGCTCGTCCGACGTGACTGCGAACGCCGTTCGCAGCTGAGGAATGTGGAGTGTGATCTGTGAGCGTTCGCGGTCCGGCGGCAATGCCGACGCTGTCGCGCAGAAGCAAGATCCTGATCGGCGTCGCGGTCGCGATCCTGGTGATCCTGCTCGTCGGTCCCCGATTGATCGGGCTTTACACCGACTGGCTGTGGTTCTCCGATCTCGATTCGAGCAGCGTCTACTCGAAGATCCTGTGGACCCGGATCGCGTTGTTCTTCATCTTCGGCGTGGTGGCGGCCGGGATCTTCTTCCTCGGGCTCGCACTGGCCTACCGGTCGCGGCCGATGTTCGTGGCCAGCACCGGTCCCGGCGACCCGATCGCTCGCTACCGCGCGATCGTGATGTCGAAGATCAAGTGGTTCGCCGGCGTACCGACCGCTCTGGTCGGGCTGATCGCGGGGCTGGTCGCTCAGGGTTCCTGGTCGATGGTGCTGACATTCCTCAACGGGCAGTCGTTCGGCATCCGCGACGCACAGTTCGGTTACGACGTCGGCTTCTACGCCTTCGACCTGCCGTTCTACCGCTACATCCTCAACTTCATCTTCGTGATCCTCGCGGTCACCTTCGTGGGAAATCTGCTGACCCACTACATCTTCGGCGGCATCCGCCTGGCGGGGCGGGGGAGCGCGCTGACCAGCGCGGCTCGCATTCAGCTCGCGGTGATCGCTGGACTCTTCCTGCTGTTCAAGGCCGTTGCCTACTGGTTCGACCGCTACACGCTCTTGTCGAGTACCCGCAAACAGGGGATCTTCACCGGCGCCAGCTACACCGACATCAACGCGGTGCTGCCCTCCAAACTGATCCTCATGGCGATCGCGGTGATCTGTGCGCTGGCCTTCTTCGCCGGGATCTTCTTGCGCGACCTGCGGGTGCCCGCACTGGCGACCGTGCTGATGCTGCTGTCGGCGCTGGTGATCGGTGTCGGCTGGCCGCTGGTGATGGAACAGTTCTCGGTCAAGCCCAACGCGGCGTCCAAGGAAGCCAAGTACATCGAACGCAATCTGGTCGCCACCAAACAGGCCTACGGGATCACCGACGGTCAGGTCAGATATGAGCAGAACTGGACGGCGCAGGCCACCGATCCGGCTGTGGTCAACAATGACACCGCGACGCTGTCCAACATCCGCATCCTCGACCCGAATGTGATCGAGCCAGCCTTCACCCAGCGTCAGAAACTGAAGAACTTCTACGGTTTCCCGGCTCAGCTGGCTGTCGACCGCTACACCGTCGACGGCACCCAGCGCGACTTCATCGTGGCCACGCGTGAGCTCGATCCGTCGAAATTCGATGCCAACCAGCAGAACTGGATCAACAAGCACACGGTGTTCACCCACGGCAACGGATTCATCGCCGCGCCGGCCAACACCGTCGACGAGGCATCGGCCGACGCCGAGAGTGATCGCGGCGGTCTGCCGGTGTTCTATGTCAGCGATCTGGAGAACTACCAGACACCGGAATACAAGGCGAGCGCGCCGATCCGGGTCACCCAGCCGCGTATCTACTTCGGTGAGCTGATCGCGAAGGTCAACCCCGACTATGCGATCGTCGGCACCGACGACGGTAGTGATCACGAATACGACCAGGACAACTCCAGCTACACCTACGACGGCAAGACCGGTGTGTCGCTGGGTAACTGGTTCAACCGTTTCGCCTATGCGGTGAAGTACACCGAGCGCAACTTCCTGCTGTCCTCGGCGATCAACAAGAACTCCAAGATCCTCTACAACCGCGACCCCCGCGACCGGGTGAAGAAGGTCGCGCCGTGGCTGACGGTGGACTCCAAGACCTATCCGGCGGTGATGGCCGACGGGTCGATCAAGTGGATCGTCGACGGTTACACCACGCTCGACAACTACCCCTACGCGCAGAAGATGTCGCTGCAGAGTGTCACCGCCGACGCCCAGGAACTCAATCAGGGGCAGACCGGTCGTACCCAGCAGGACAAAGAAGTGTCCTACGTGCGCAACTCGGTGAAGGCCACTGTCGACGCCTACACCGGCAAGGTGACGCTCTACCAGTTCGACGACAAGGACCCGGTTCTCAAGACCTGGATGAAGGTGTTCCCCGGAACCGTGAAGTCGCGCGCCGACTTCGACAAGAACACCTCACTGTCGTCGCATGTGCGCTACCCCGAGGACCTGTTCAAGATCCAGCGCGCACTGCTCGCTCGCTATCACGTGCAGGATCCGGGAACGTTCTTCCGCGGCAACGACTTCTGGTCGGTACCCAACGACCCGACCAAGGACGGCGCGGCTCAGCAGGGACTCAACCAGCCGCCGTACTTCTTCACCGCGGCCGACCCCGACTCGCAGAAGCCGGCGTTCCAGCTGACCACGGTGTTCACCGGTCTGAACACGCAGTACCTCGCCGCCTATATGACGGCATCCTCCGATCCGGCGACCTACGGCCAGATCACGGTGAAGGTGCTGCCGACCACCAAGCAGACGGTGGGACCGACGCAGGCGCAGGAGACCATGAAGAACGCCGGTCCCGTGGCCAGTGACCGAAAACAGGTGGAGGACACCACGCAGGTGACCTACGGCAACCTGTTGACGCTGCCGGTCGGCAGAAACGGGCTGCTGTACGTGGAGCCGATGTACACCCAGGCCAAGACGGGTAATTCGGGTATCCCGAAGCTCTACCGCGTGCTCGTGTACTACAACGGCAATGTCGGATACGCCTCCACTGTCGCCGGTGCGCTCAACCAGGTGGGCATCAACCCCACCGAGGTGACGGCCCCGGCCAACGGTGACGAGCCCGACACCACCGAGCAACCGCAGAATCAGCAGCCGGCGCAGCCGCAACAACCTGAGCAGAAGCCGCAGCAACCTGCCGGCGATGCGAATTCTGCTGTGCAGCAGCAGCGTTCGTCGGCCGCGCAAGCGATCGGCAAGGCCCTCGACGACCTCCGTGCCGCCCAGGAGAAGGGCGACTTCGCCGCCCAGGGCGCCGCGTTGGCCGAGCTCGACAAGGCCCGCCAGCAGTGGGAGTCGATTCCGGGTAACTGAGGTTCGCCGGGGGAGTGGTGTCGTCGCGACGGGCCGGCGCTCGGCTTGGGAACTGGTTGCGCGGGTTGCGTCGCGCTTGGCGCGGCGTTTGGGAACTGGTTGCGTTTGTGACGTGGCGCTCGTGAACTGGTTGCGTTTGTGACGTGCCGCTCGTGAACTGGTTGCGTTTGTCTCGACGCAACCAGTTCTCACATACGCACCCTTTGCAATGGCTGCGTCTGAGTGAAGTGGTTGCGTCTGTCGGCGGCCGGCCGTGGTCAGCCCTCGGGGTTGCCCGCGGCGACCTCCAGATTGTTTGGAGGTGCTGGGCACCTTCGCCCGTTCGACTGCTGCGTGAACTGGTTGCGTCGGTGCACACGCAACCAGTTCTGACAAACGCGACCACTGCAATGGGTGGGGGCTGGTGCACGAGTAGGTGACATCTGATCTGGCTTGCCCTGCCGGGCGGCCTGGAAGGATGCCAGCTGTGCCCAAGCCCTATCCCCAGGAGTTCCGCG
>NZ_BMGC01000043.1 GCF_014639795.1 Gordonia jinhuaensis
CACGGCGCTCGTCATCGGTCAGAACAATATCCACTGCTCGCGGACCCCGGGTTGCCATTCCCCAGTCTATCAACCGAATGACAATTAATGACTCAGGACACTAGCCTACCCCGACCGAATCAACCCCTACCTCTAACCCACACGAGCACAACTACTTACACAAAAATCTTGACAAGCTCTGCGCGATGCGTGTGACCGCATCGTGTTCCGCCACGACCCCGCCGCCGTCCGCGAACGCCGAAAGGCCTCCGTCGAGGACCGCAGAGTCTGGGCCGAAAACGCCGGTGATGGCATGGCGGTGCTGCACGCCTCCATGACCGCAGAAAACGTCCGCGTCGCCGCAGCCCGTGTCGATGCCCTTGCCTCGAGTGTGTGCGACGGTGATCCGCGTCGTGACGGCGCGCGTCGTTCCGATGCAGTGTTCGCACTGTTGTCAGGAGACGTGTTCGAGTGCCAGTGCGACCGCGGTGATGACTGTGACGCCACGATCCCCGCACCGGCGATGGTGCAGGCGGCTGAAGCACAAGTGATCATCCACGTCATCACCGAAGCAGCGACACTCGACGATCCGGAACCAGAAGCAGAACCGGCGCCCGAGGCGGCGCAACCGGCTGCGGTTGAGGCTGATTCGGAAGCCGCCGCCTCGGCTACCACGGTGCCGACCGCGACCGACGTGGACGACGCCGAGCCCACGCTGTTCGAGGGTTCCGATGCCGGCAGTGTCTCGGAGGACCCTGAGCCCGCTGATCCTGTTGCCGCTGAGCCTGACTCGCCCAAGGAGCCCGAGCCCAAGCCCACAGCCGAGCCCACGACCACGCGGGCCTATTCCCCGCGCCACTCCGGTGTGGGGTTCATGGATGGTTACGGTGTGATCTCCGGTGACTATGTGCGGGAGCTGACGAAACGCACGGGTGCGGTCGTCAGGCCGATCAACCCGGCGGGTAAAGCCCTGTCCCCGCATCTGCCGTCGGATCCGTACCGGCCCAGCAGGGCGATGAGTCTGTTCGTTCGTATCCGTGACGGTTACTGCACCGTGCCCGGCTGCGACAAGCCCGCTTTCGCTGGGGATCTGGATCATGTGCATGAATACGATCACGAGAATCCGGCGACTGGTGGTCAGACCACCGCAGCAGGACTCGCAACGAAGTGCCGGATGCATCACCAGATGAAAACCGACGGCGTGTTCCTCGACGATCAATACATCGACGCCACCGGCAAAGCCCGCCAGATCTTCTACACCCAGAACGGTGCAACCATCCACGGTTACGCCGAATCCGGTGACGACCTCTTCCCCACCCTGCGGGACATCACCTTCACCGACCCCGAACCACCGCCGAAACATCCACCACCACAACCGAACGCCCCAGAGTCACCGACCAGACGCCGACCACGCCTGGCAGACACACACGCCCGCCGACGCCAAGAACGAGAACGCAACCGAAAAGCCCTCGCAGGCGAACAGCCAGACCAAGCCCGGCTCAACACGCAAGACTCACCGCCCTACTGATCGGCAACGCGGCGGTGTGGCTATCAGCGATGCGGCGATCAGTGAAATCAGATGAGGTCGGAGAGAAACGCCTCGACTCCGCCGCGGTACATGTCCGGGGCGTCATCGTGGGCGAGGTGGCCGGCGCCGGGAATCCGGAAGTAGCGAGCAAAGTCGTTGACCGAAGCCATCTTTCGCATCTGACCGGCGGGTGTCACCCCGAACTCCGCCTCGACGAGCAGACTTGGCACGGTGACCTTCTGCCAGGAGTCCCAATAGTCACGCCTGCCCCACTCCTCGGCGATCTGAGCCCACACCTCGAGCGAACCGTGCAGGCGACCGTCGTCGAACGCATCGTAGAAGTACTGTCCGGCCACCGGCCCCACCAGCGCGGTCACCTCATCGAGCGATGCGAACCGGTTGGGCCAGGTGTTGAACCACGGCTGCCATGTCTTGGTGGTGTAGCCGCGGAAGTCCGGTGCCATGTCCTCGACCACCACCGCCGCAACCAGTTCCGGATACTCTGCGGCGGTGCACCAGGCGTGCAGCCCGCCCATCGAGTGGCCGACCAGTATCGCCGGCCCACGATCGATCCAGGTCAGCACCTCGGCCACATCGGCGACGAACCGCTCGGTCGATGTGTCACCGCAGTCCAGCGCGAGACCACCGGCCGCCGGGCTCTCGATCTGCCCGGTGTGCCATGCGGCGTCGAAGGTGAACACCCGCCCGTACCGCCGCAGCCATGGGATCTGACGCCGCCACGTGCGCCCTCGCCCCATCAGCCCGTGCAAGGCCACGATGGTCGTACCGTCCCGACCACCGTGATCGAGAAGGCCCGTCTCGGCGAACATCATCGCGTCAGCCTAGCCAAACCGGAGCCACAGCCAGTGCGTAGCGACACGCGCAAACGCGCCACAATGCGGGCGTAAGGTGACGGCCATGGCAGTCGTGAAGATCAATGCGATCAGCGTCCCGGAGGGCGCCGGACCCGAACTCGAGAAGCGCTTCGCCGGCCGCGCGCATTCGGTTGACGGATCGAAGGGATTCCTCGGATTCCAGTTGCTCCGACCGGTGAAGGGCGAGGACCGGTACTTCGTGGTGACGCACTGGGAGACCGAAGAGGATTTCCAGGCGTGGGCCGGCGGACCGGCCCGGGAAGCACACTCCGGCGAACGCGCCAAGCCGGTGGCCTCCGGCGCCGACCTCCTCGAATTCGAGGTCGTGCTCGACGCCAAACCCGACAAGAGCTGAAACCGGCACTAGCCGAGCACCTGTCCGAGCCTGCGCCGCGGCTCGTCGAGAACCGCGACGAGATCGGCATACGCCTCGATCCGGTGCGCCGGGGCCGCGATCACCAGCGCGGCCACCAGATCCGGTTCACCACGGGATCTCTCTCCACCGGACCTCTCTCCACCTGATCTGGCGTCCTCGACCGAAGACGCCAGCACCGGCACCGCCAGACAACCGAAGCCGGGCACGAACTCCCCCACCTGCGTCGCGAACTCCGGTCGCCTGCCCAGCGTGTACTCGGTGAGCAACCGCCCGACCGCCGACGCACTGTGATCGCGAACCAGCCGGGCCGGATCGTTGAGCGGATAGTCCGGGTCGATGTCGAGCAGGGTGATCCGCGCCCTCGTGCCACCCGGATTCCGGTAGCCGAACAGATGCAACCCGAACCGCAGGCTCGAGCGCACCTGATCCATCACCTCGCGCACCTTGTCGGGCACGGTCGGCTCGGCAGCCAGACCGACGAATCGGTCGATCTTATGACCCAGAGCGAAACCACCGAGATCCGCCGTCCGCACCAGGTACTCCTCCTGCGCGAGCAGATTCACCAGCCGGTAGGTGGTCGACCGCGACAGACCGAGGTTGCGGCTGATGTCGGCGGCGGTCACCCCGGGACCCGCGGCCGCCACCTCCTCCAGAATGGCGAGAGCACTGAGCACCGATCGCGAGGCACCGTCGAAGGCTGGGCTCACCGACCGCCCTCGGTCGACCGACCCCACCCGGATCCGACCAGATATCCGCTCCACACGTCGACGCGCGTCGGGTTCTCATGGATCCCGATGCGCGACAACGCCTGCGGCCGCCTCACCCGCAACAGCAGATACCCCCCTATGCTCACGACCACCCACACCGCCGCGACGACGATGCTCAGTGCCCATGATGTTCCCACCACGGCAGCGGCGAAAGCGATGAACACACCGGTCGAAGTGAGCGCCCCGACGACGGCGACGACGGCAGTCGATCGCCGCAACTCACCGGTCCGACGGAGAAATGCGACCGCACCGGCACAGACCAGCGCATACGACGCGAGGAAGCCGAAGGCCGCACCCGAGACCAACGCCCCGCTGGCCGCCGCGACGCCAGAAACACATGCCAGCACCAGCAACGCCAGCACCGCCATCGCCACCAACGCGATCATGATCGCGAATGACGGCGTCTTGTAGCGCACATGCGTGTCGCCGAAACGTCGCGGCAGCACTCCCTCACGGCCCAATGACATCAGCACCCGGGCGAGCGCCGTCGTCGATGCGAGCAGACAGGCGACGGAAGAGGCGACGATGCCGACATCGAGCAGCGGCATCACCGACCCGAGTCCGGCGGCACGCATGAGATCGGCGAGTGTGGTGCCCGCCGACGCCGGGTCCAGGTGCACCGCGGTGAACCCCGCCGCCTGCGCTACGGCCGCCACCAACACCACCGTCGCACCGATGTAGAGCGACAGGCGCACGGCCATCGGCACGGTGCGCAGTGGTCGGCGCGCCTCCACCGACAACGACGCCGCACTCTCGAATCCGACCAGCGCGCAGGTCGCCACCGCGACCCCGCCGAGGTAGCCGGTGACCCCGGTCGGCGCCGCCACGACGGCATCAAAGTCGATGTGGTTCCAGATGCGCGCGGTGAGCACCGCCAGCACCACCAACACCAGCGCCACCGCGACGGCCTCCACCACCAGGCTCACCCGCGCCGAGAGCCGGATACCCCGGAACAGGACCACCGCCGCAACGGCGAGGATGACCAGGGTGGCACTCCCCACCGACATCAGTGTCTGCGCAATTCCCATGAGCCCCAACAGAAACCATGCGGCCGATGTCGCTGCGAAGGTGCCCAGAACCCCATATGCGAGAACAAGCGCGACCGCCGCGGCTATCCCCCCGGCCGGACCGAGACCTTTGGCCGCATACGTGTAGAGCGACCCGGGCGCCGACATCCGCGACGCGAACTCGGCGATGCAGCGCGACACGATCGCCGAGAGCACGATGGCGGTGAGCAACGACCACAGCAATGACGCACCCGACTGTGCCACCAGGAGCGGAGTGGTCGCCGCGGCCGCACAGGGCGCCATCACCGACACCGACTGGGCGGTCAGGTCGGCAAAACGCAGCGACCGGCGGTCGAGTCCGGCAACATCCGAACGCGCGCCGAGGGAGAACACGCCGCGCCGGTTGGGCTGGTCCCGGCGGGCTGAACTGGCGGACACGCACGCCGACGCTAGGGGTCCTGCGTTGCGGCCACGTTACGCAGCAATGATCTGGTCGTTGCCCACGCTGGGACACCTGCAGAGTCCGATTCCAGGGACCGGTTCATTCGTTTTACATCGGAGCAACCTTCGGGCAAATGTGCTCGCCCATCCTTGGGATCGACGGATTCGCTTGCCGGCCTGCCGGCTCCACCCGTCGCCCCTGCACCCCGTCGGCCTCGCCGGTCGACCAGACACATCCTCCGAGGACTCAGATGACCAATGCCGCGAATGTCGGGGCGCTGTCCGACACCAGCACCGCAAGCACAGCAGACGGGCGGAGCCTGCGCGGTTCCCTCGGCGTCGGCTCCATCGTGTTCATGGTGGTCGCCGCCGCAGCGCCGCTCACCGTGGTGGGCGGCGGCGTGCCGATCGCCTTCCTACTGGGCAACGGCGCAGGTGTGCCGACGATGTTCCTGGTCTCGGCCGTCGTACTGCTGCTGTTCTCCGTCGGCTTGTCGACGATGGCGCGCTACATCCCCCGGCCCGGCGCGTTCTTCACCTACGTGGGCTACGGCCTGGGCCGTCCGCTCGGGCTGGGCACCGCATACCTGGCACTGTTGACCTACACGATGATCCAGGCCGCGGTCT
This sequence comes from Gordonia jinhuaensis, assembly GCF_014639795.1. Classification (GTDB taxonomy): domain Bacteria; phylum Actinomycetota; class Actinomycetes; order Mycobacteriales; family Mycobacteriaceae; genus Gordonia_B; species Gordonia_B jinhuaensis. Next base: position 5,601 of record NZ_BMGC01000043.1, read on the forward strand.
ACGGCTACATCGGCGGGTCGATCCAGTCGGCGATCGTCGAACTCGGCGGACCGTCGATTCCGTGGTGGGTGTGGAGTCTCGCGGTCGTCGCGATCACCGGCATCCTCGGCTACCGCGACATCGAGCTCAGCTCGAAGGTCCTCGGAGTGCTGCTGATCGCCGAGATCGGCATCGTCTTGCTGATGAACATCGCCATCATCATCAAGGGCGGTGACTCCGGCCTGAGCGCGACCTCGTTCACGCCCAACGCCGTGTTCTCCGGTTCGCCCGGTATCGGCCTCATGTTCGCCGTCGCCGGCTTCATCGGTTTCGAGGCCACCGCCATCTTCCGCAGCGAGGCACGCGATCCCGACCGGACCATCCCCCGCGCCACCTACGCAGCAGTGATCCTCATCGGCGTGTTCTACACCTTCTCCTCGTGGGCGCTCGTCGAGGCATGGGGACCCGACAACGTGGTCGCCGCCGCAGCCAAGGATCCGGCGAACATGATCATGACCACCGCCGAGAACTACCTCGGCGGATGGGCGGCGGTCACCGTCCACATACTGCTGCTGACCAGCCTGTTCGCCTGCATCCTCAGCTTCCACAACGTGGTCACCCGCTACCAGCACTCGATGGCCTCGGCCACCGCACTGCCCAGCAAGCTGGGCAGCGTGCATCCCCGGCACATGTCGCCGCACATCTCGTCGCTGGTGCAGACCATCACCGCCGCGGCACTGGTGGTCATCTTCGCCGCGGCACAGCTCGATCCGGAACTGCAGGTGTTCTCCTGGTTCTCCGGCGTGGCCACCCTGGGCATCGTTGTGCTGATGGCGCTGACCTGCCTGGCCGTGCTCACCTACTTCCGCGTGCACAGCATCAAGCTCAACGCCTGGACCGGCATCATCGCGCCGGGCCTGGGCATGATCGGACTCGTCGGAATCCTCTACATGGTGGTCTCGAACTTCACCACGCTCATCGGCGGATCGTCCACCCTCGCATACATCTTCATCGCGATGGTGGTCGCCTCGGTGGTGATCGGCGTGGTGCAGGCACTGTCGATCCGCAAACGCAATCCGGAAGGCTACGCCGAGCTGACCGACGCGATCTCGGCATCCTGATCCCCCTAGAACCGGTAAGCCGCCGACACCGACACATCACCACCAGGGAGAAGAACCCGTGACAACACTCGAATCACAGCACACCACAACCGGTTCCGACTCACCCCGCCCGCTGGCGAGACTGAGTGCCGACGAGATCTCACAGGTCCGGGAGATCCTCGCCGGGGCCGATCTCGTCACACCGACAACACGATTCGTCTACGTCGGACTCGACGAGCCGGTCAAGGCCGAGGTGCTGGCCCACGCCGCCGGTGAGGCGCCGGCTCCGGATCGCCGGGCATCAGTACTGCTGCTCGACGTGACCACCGGTGTGGCGAGCGAGAACATCGTGTCACTGAACTCGCAGAGCCTGGTGTCGTGCACACCGATCGACAACGCAACCGGCCAGGTCCCGATCCTCGACACCGAGTTCGAGATCGTCATGGAATTCCTGGCGAAAGAACCCCGGTGGGCGGAAGCGCTGGCCGAACGCGGTGTGGACGTGGCCAAGACGGTCACCGTTCCCCTGTCTGCGGGCAGCTACGGCTATGAGAACGAGCTGGGCAAGCGGATCGTGCGGTCGTTCGCCTTCGTGATGAACGACGAGAAGGACCTGCCGTGGGCCCATCCGGTCGACGGATTGTGCGCCTACGTCGACATCTCCACACCTGAACTGATCGACATCATCGACTACCGCCAGTACCCGGTACCGGCCGAATCGGGCGACTACCTCGATCCCGAGATTGCCGGCGAACCGCTGACCGGACTCAAGCCGATCGAGATCACCCAACCCGAGGGCGCGAGTTTCAGCGTCGACGGCGAGCATGTCGAGTGGACCAACTGGAGCGTCGACGTGGGTTTCGACGCGCGCGAGGGCCTGATCCTGCGCAACATCTCCTACCTCGACCGTCCGGTCTGCTACCGCGCCTCCATCGACGAGATGGTGGTGCCCTACGGCGATCCGTCACCGAACCGGTTCTGGCAGAACTACTTCGACACCGGCGAATACCTGTTCGGCCGCTACGTGAACTCGCTGACACTGGGTTGCGACTGTCTCGGCGAGATCCACTACTTCGACGTCACCCTCTCCGACGAGCAGGGCACGCCGAAGGTGATCGCCAACGGCATCTGCATGCACGAGGAGGATTACGGCACGCTCTGGAAGCACACCGATCTGTTCACCGGCACCTCCGAGGTGCGCCGCCAGCGCCGCCTGGTGATCTCGTTCTTCACCACCGTGGGGAACTACGACTACGGCTTCTTCTGGTACTTCTACCTCGACGGCACGATCGAATGCGAGGCCAAGCTCACCGGAATCGCCTTCACCGCAGCCTATCCCGAGGAGGGCTCGGACTATCAGAGTCATGTCGCCCCGGGGCTGGGCCTGCCGTATCACCAGCACCTGTTCAACGCCCGACTCGACATGACCGTCGACGGAGTCGCGAACGCGGTCGATGAGATCGACGCGGTGTCACTGCCGGTCAGCGACACCAATCCGTGGGGAAATGCGTTCACCGCCAAGACGACCCGGCTCACCTCCGAGTCGCAGGCGGCACGTTCGGCCGACGCCTCGGTGGGGCGCACGTGGCATATCGTCAACACCGAGAAGACCGACCGGCTCGGTCACCATCCCGGCTATGCGCTGCACACCGCACAGACCCCCAAACTGCTCGCCGACCCGTCCTCGTCGATCGCCAAGCGCGCGGCCTTCACCACCAGGGAACTGTGGGTGACCGCCTACGATCCGTCACAACGCTATGCGGCCGGACGGTTCGTGAACCAGAGCGACGGCTCCGACGGGCTGCCCGCCTGGCAGCAGGCCGACCGCCCGATCGACGGCGAGGACATCGTGGTCTGGCACACCTTCGGCCTCACCCACTTCCCGCGTTCGGAGGACTGGCCGATCATGCCGGTCGACTACGCGGGGTTCAGCCTCAAGCCGTACAACTTCTGCGAGAAGAGCCCGGTGATGAACGTGCCGCCGAGTACTGCGAAGCACTGCTGCGCGCACGAGTGACCGCCCGCTCCCACGAATCGCCGACTCCCCAGCATCGAATGGACGCCGACCACACCCGGTGTGCATGTGCTCACCGCCGACGGCGTCGACTCAGCTGGACAACACACGCAAGCCACATACACCGTCGATGTCACCACCGGACTCAACCTCGGCAGCTCCTGTCTAGCCCTCCCGTGGTGATCGCTGATTCACGACGTCACCCCTACCCGTATCAACCCTGCCCGTAACGCAGAGTCGGTGACGTGCGGGCCCGATAACGTGGAGCTGTGATGACACCACAGCCCATGTTCCCGCTCGGGTCGGTACTCCTGCCCGGCGAGATGATGCCGCTACGCGTGTTCGAACCGCGGTATCGAACGATGGTCGCGCAGTTACTCGCCGCCGGGGATGCCAACCCCGGTCGCGAACCCGGTTTCGGGGTGGTGCTCATCGAACGCGGCTTCGAGGTCGGCGGCGGCGATGTGCGCACCAATGTCGGGACGTGGGCGCACATCGTCGACAAGCGGCTCGAGTCCGATGGCCGCGCGATGCTGCTGTGCCAGGGCATCAGCCGGTTCGAGGTCACCGAATGGCTCGACGACGACCCCTTCCCGCTGGCGAGGATCGCACCCTACGAGGACACCGACGGCACCCGCGCACCTGCACGCATCTACGACGAGGTGGCACTCGAGGCCGAGGAACTCTTCGACCTGATCGTCGAGCTCGGCGGTCCGACACCCGAACCTCTCACCCCGATCGACGAGGTCGACGACCCGACCTTCGCCTGGGCGATGGAGCTGCCGATGGGCGAGGCCGACCGCTACGCGATACTCGCCGCGCGTTCCCCGATCGATCGCCTCACGATCATCGCCGACGCGATCGCCACCGCCGCTGCGGGCATCCAGTTCCGGCTCGGCGAACAGGCCTGAGCGGGCATGGCTACATCCGTTCCTTCACGCCCGCACTGATCAGCCACCAGTTGACCGGGTAGGCCGTGACGAAACCCGCCAACATCGCCAGTTGCATGACCACCCAGAAGACCGCGGTGTCGGTTGCCACCGGCCCGCCGAGCCAGGCGGGGAACACCGCCAGTTGCGCGATGGCCATCACGCCGTACATGCCGATCTGCCACGCGGTCAGCGAGAGGACATCCGCCCGAGCCGCGGCGCCCAGATTGCGCGCACGGCTGCGGTCGGGATTCATCGGCGCGATCGCGAAGTACTGGAACGCGATCCCGATGATCAACGCTGCGACATACGCCAGGACCCAGCCCGCGAACAGTTCGTCGGAGAACACCCAGTGCAGTCCACCCACGATCGCGACTGACGGTGCGGCGAACAACAGCCACTCGACCAGCAGATCGGCGAGTGTGCAACCCGCGCCGCAGTGACTGGTGCCCAGGAAGACCGAACTGCCCATGGATCTCGGCGTCGCGGCTCTGCCGAGTGTGGTGCCCATGCCTCCCGACTCCGGCGAACCGCGTCTCGGCGCGCGACCCCATGCGATGTAGGCGGCGACCCATATCACCGAGCCGAACAGTGCACAGATCGGCCACACGAGGCTCATGACAGCCATGTGCTGGGGCCGACGGGCGATGTCGACTGCCAGTCCCACCGCACAGGCCACCGCGAGCGCGAGCCCGATCCAACTGCAGATGGTCAGCCAGGCAGGGATCTCATCGGTGGCGACGGTCATATGGGCCATGATGCCCACCTCGGTGCACCCGACACCCGACCCGGCGCCACGGTCAGTGTGTCGTCCGCCGCGACCACGAGGCGCGAATCGCTTCGCGAGCCATCTCGATCTCGCCACAGCAGAACTCCGCGACCTCGGGATCCCCATCGGAGTCCCGTTCGGCCCGCTCGATGAGTGAGAGATGGTGCAGGATGGCCGCCCGGACGTCGGGTTCGGCGGCCGCCACACCGATACGTCTGGCGAGGAGGATTGCGGCGGCCATGGCAACCGGCGCCTGCAGTGCGTAGACGCGAACGGCGGTGAAGATGTCGTCGATCAGCTCTGTCGTCCGAACACGCGTGACAACCAGGCGCAGGATGCCATCGTCGTCGACACGTCCCGGCTGTGGCTCGGTGCGCCGGGCAAGCGGCACCATGCCGACAGCCAATTCGCTGAACGCGTTGTGCGCGGTGTACGGGTCGTTCGTCCCCGGCGACAACGCACGAACGGCCATCTCCACCAACTGCTGCACAGCGAACTGGATGTCGCGCACCGGCGTCCTGGTGATGCCCAGCGTGAAAGCGCGGGAGACTTCCGTTCCGAGTTCGGATGCGACCGACGCCGGATGCGCACGCACGAGTGGCTCACCCGCCACGACGTGATCACCGGGGCGGATCACGACCTCCAGTACGCAGTCGTGACGGCGGGCGACGCCGAGGAGTTCGTCCTCGTCGATGTCCACCACGAATCCGGACGCCTCGCTGGGCACGTCGGCGGCATCGTCATCGAAACGCGCCACCGCGGTCGCATTCTCCGACGGCGGGTCGGGATACAGATGGTCGACCACCTCGTCGAGCTCGACCCGCACTCTCGCCGACAGAGTCGAGACCTGGATGGAGTTGGCGATGTGGTTGATGAAGTACACGAGAACAGCGACGTCGGCCACAGCCAGCATCACCGCGACGTTCACGGCGATGTTGGGGACGAACTGTCCTTCACTCAGGCTCTCGTTGCGGATCGACCGCAAGACGATGAGCGCGTACAGGAATGTCGCACCGAACAGCCCGAGGACGAACTGATTTCCGCGATCGTTCATGAAGTTGCGGACGAGCCGCGGCCCGTAGGTGGAGCTCGCGGTCGCGAGAACCGAAATCGTGATCGAGAAGGACGTCGCGGCGACGCCGAGTATCGAACCGGCGATCGCACCGAGGATGTCGCGACTTCCACTCGCGCCCACCCGGTAGAACAGGGTGCCCCAGATGTCCCCGCCTCCGTCACCGACCGCCCGGTCCACGGAGATCAGTACCTGAGCGAGGACAACGGCAGCCACACCGAGAACAGCGGGGATGAACCAGAACGCATCGGTGAGCCGCGACAACGCAGATTTCATGGTCAGTCGGCCCTCCGATCGTGATCTCAGCTACCGGGCACCGATGAGGTGCTCGGGGATGCCGGGGAAGCCGGTGCAGGAGCGGTACTCGGCGCGGGTTTCACCGACTTGCGCACCGAGTCGTCGGTGAACACGGCGATGTCGAAGATCTTCCAGCGGCCGGACTCCTTGCGCATCGAGTACTGCAGCCGACTGGGCTCCACACGGACCAGCTGATCGTCACCAGAGGTCACCGACTGGTTCATGAAGATCAGCACCACCGCGTGGTCGCGGGTGTTCGACACCACCCCGGCGGCCTGGATCGTCACATCCGAAACCACTCCCTGCTTCTTCACTGCAGCGGCGAGATTCGACGAGGTGACGATCTGGTCGTACTGATCCTTCGCCGAACCGACCACCACCTCACGCGAGGAGGCGATGTGCGCATCGACGTTGTCGGTCTTGTAGCCGAACATCGTCTGCGCGTAGCCGGTCGCCGCCGACAATGCCTGCGATCGGGCGTCTTCACCGGCACGCGCGTCGCGGTAGCGAAGACCGAAGAACACCGTCACCACCACCAGCGCGACGACGATCACCGCGACCGCCGCCGGGATCGGCCAGTATCTGCGGAGCCGACTCATGTGACCCACTCGATGTTCGTGAGCTTGAGATCGCCGTTGATGCGGGTGATCTGCACCCGCCACCGGAAGGTCTGCACCTGCGCGGGTTCAGCCGACCCCTTCTCGGTCATCGTCCACCCCGACACCAGGATCACCGTCGCCGTGTCGTCATCGGAAGCGGTGACCGCGTCGGAGAGAACCGTGCCGGTGGTCGACACGCCCTGCGTCTTGATCAGGTCGGTGGTCTGCTGCATCGACGTCTGCATCTGCTGCATCGCCTTGCCGCTGGTCTTGGTCTGGAAGGTCTTCAGCGCCGAGTCGATCGTCGACGGGCTCAGCGAGGTGAGATCGATGATCATCTGCCGTGCGAATGCCGAGTACTCCCCGCGCTGGGAGTTGCGATCGTCGATGCGTGAGGTGCCCTGGGCGAACAGCACCGACGCCGTGACCAGACCGGCGATCACGGCCACCGCGACGATCGACGCCGCGATCACCGGCCAGCGGCGAGCAGCGCGGGGTACGGCAGAGGTGGATTCGCCGGTGCCCTCATCTGCGGATCCGGCCTTGTCGGCGTCGGTCTCGACCGGCTCGCTGTGCACCGGCTCGGCGACCGCATTCGGCGGCGGTCCGGCCGGACGGCGTGCACGGCGGCGCCGGGCGGGCACAGCCTGCTCGGAATCGCTCACTTGACCGTCCCCGCGATCAGGGTCTGCCACGTGGCGTCGCCTCCCTGCGTGTCGTCTCCGAGACCGAGCGCGTAGGTTTTCCCGTCCGGACCGATCGTCGTTCCCGACGACGGATCGTACCCGCCGCCGTACACCGCGGTCCCCGGCCGATACGACGACGGCGTCGCCTGCGTGGTCGTCCCCACTCCCGGGCCGATGATGATCGGCACGTTCTTGCCGAGCGGCTTGTACCCGGTGCGGCATTCCTCCGGCGTCGGAGCGCGCCGACCGGGGAATTCCACACAGGGGAAGTTGCGGGTGCCGCGCACGGCGAGCTGATCGTCCTGCGGCACACGACACAGCAGACCCGACGGCAGCTCGCGAGGGGTCTGCACCGCCGACGAACGCCGGTCACCGAACGGCAGGAAGCCCACCGTGCAGGTGCCGGGGTCCTGGAACGCCAGCGAGTAGTCGACGTTGGCACCCTTGCGGTTGTCCTCGGTGTTGACCGCGGTGATGAGAACCGCCATCAGCCGCGGGTACATCACCAGGATCTGACGCAGATTGGGCAGATACACCGCCAACGTGCGCGCGGTGGTCCCGAGGTTCGAGAACAACAGCGGCAGCGTCTGATTCATCGACGCGAACAACTCCTGCGCCGCGCCGGCGGCACCGGGACCCTTGTCGAGGATCCCGGTGATCGAGGGCGTATCAGCGCGCAGGTGGTCGGTGACCTTGACCATGTTCGCCGTCCACTGTCGGATCTCGCCGGTGGTCACCGCCTGCGAATCCAGCAGCGGCCGCGCCTGCTCGATGAGATCGATCGTCGGTTGCGCATTCTTGTTCGCAGCGTCGACGAACAGGCTCATCGAATCGATCAGGCGCGCCAGATCTGCTGCGGTCCCGTCGAATGCGGTGAATGCCTCGTCGATGACCGTACGCAGATCGTTGCTGCCGATCGAACCGAGAAGTTCGTCGGCGGCGCTGAGCATCGTCGACACGTCGGTGGGGATGTTGTCGGTGCGGATCACCGAACCGTCGGGGAAATTGCCGCTCGGACCGTTGTCGGTGGGGACGAATTCCACATACTGCTCGCCGATCGCCGACATGCTGCGCACCGACGCCACCGACGAGCGCGGGATCTTGGTGTCGGAGTCGATCGACAGCCGCGCGCGCACACCGTCGGGAGTGAGCGTCACCGACCGCACCCGCCCGACGTCCACGCCGCGCAACGACACGTTTCCGTTGGCGTAGAGCCCGCCGGTGGCCGGCAACTGCAGCGTCAATGTGTAGCGGCCGAAACCGAGCATCGTCGGGATCTGCACGTAGAACACCCCGACCACCACCAGCGAGATCACCGACACGATCGCGAAGATGATCAGCTGGATCCTGACGAACCGCGTGATCCTCATCCGCCGACCCCCCGAGTACCCGAACCGGGCGTCTGCAGTGCGGGACCGCTCCCCTGTTTCGGATCGAGCGGTGCGGTGAACGGGTCCACGCCGTGCGCCGCGGCGCCGGCCGGCTTGCCGAGGACGCCTTCGGGACCGTAGAACGTCGACCCGCCGCCGACCTCGGCGAGCACACCGCGTTGCAGGCGCCCCTGGGTGAGGTCGAGGTTGATCGCCGCGTTGACGTAGTCGCCGCGCACGATCTGCGGAATCACCTTCTCCGAGAACGGGAATGTGAGCAGGATGTCGAGCGAGTTCGTCAGCGACGGCCCCGACCGCTGCAACTGGTCGAGTACAGGTACGAGGTTGGCGGTGATCGTCTTGATGTCACCGGAGTTCGCGTCGAGGATGTCATCGGTGGTGGCCGAGAGCTTGCCCAGCGCGTCGAGTGCGGCGACGAACTGCGGACGCTGGTCGACGAGCACCTTGAGGATCTTGGGCCCATCAGCCAGCGCGTTGGCGACCGTGGTCTTGTTGTCGGCGAGGATCGCCGAGAGCCTGTCGAGTCCGGTCATCGCGTCGATGATGTTGTCGCGCTGAGAGTTCAGATCGGAAACCAGTGTGTTCAGTCGCGGGATCAGTTCGGCGATCAACGCCTCGCGACCACCGAGGGTGGCGTCGAGTTCGTGAACGATGTCGCCGGCCTGGGCGAGGCCGCCGCCGTTGAGGATCACCGACAACGAGCTCAACGCCTGCTCGGTGGACGGGTAGGTGCACTGCGACACCTGCTGGGCGACGTTGACGTCGGGGACCTGCGGTGTGCCCGGGTCGGTCTGGATATTGCGCTGCTCAGGACATTTGGTGAACGGGATGGTCGCACCTGCGGCCAGATACCGCCCGTTGGGTTGCGCCGGTTGCACGATCTGCAGGTTCATCGACCCCAGGACGCTGGTCATACCAACCATCACATGCGACCCCTCGGGGATGCGGGTCCCGCCGTTGAGGCGCACCGTGATCCGCGCTTTCCAGTGATCGACCTTCATCGTGCCGACGCTGCCGACGGTCGCGTCGTCGAGCAGAACCGGAGCGTTCTGCACGAGTCCCGCAGCGTCGGGGATGATCGCCGTCAGATGGTAGGAACCTCGATCGGTCCCCTGTGCGCCGGGCACCGTCATCGAGTTGAGTCCGTTAAAACCGCAACCGGCGCAGAGGAACACAATGGCGGCGAGAACCACGGCAACACCTGCCCGCGCGAGACGTACACCTCTCATCCCTGCCCCCCGAACGGCACCAGCAGTGCACCGAGGGCAGGATTGGAATACTGCGAGCGCGTGGCGGCGTCACGTTCGCGCACACCGGCTTTCGCACGCGCGGCGACGTCGGCGTTCTGGTACTGGATCTGATCGGGCCGCGCGTTGATACCGGTGACCGGGTTGCTGAGGAAAGGCGGGTAGTTCACCGCGATCGACGACAGCACCGGGGTGAGCACATCCACGCAGTGTTCGATGTCGGCGTCGGTGTTCTCCGGTCGCGCATTCCCTGCCATAGTGCCGCACAGCATGTCGATGAGGTTGCCGCCCATACCGAGTCCGAAGATGCCCGACAGTGAGCCGGTGAGCGGGTTGTAGATGTTGTAGAAGTTGGTCAGCAGCGTCGGCGAGGAGTGCAGGATGCCGCGGACCTGCTCGTCCTTGTCAGCGAGGGTCTTCGTGGCGTCGGAGAGACGGCCGATCGACTCGCTGAGCGTCGACCCGTTGCGTCCGATGAAGGCGGTGATGTCACCGGTTGCCTCGTCGAGGTTGCGCAGCGCGGCGTCGAGTGAATCGCTGTTGTCGCCGAGCACCTGCGAGACCGAGGCGAGTCGGCCGTTGAGCGAGACCAGCTGATCGTGACTGGACGACAGCGCGTCGGTGAGCTTCTGCAGTCCGCGCACGGTGGCGAAGATGTCATCGCGACTGTCGGCGAGGGTCGAGGTGGCCGAGGACAGTTCGGTGATCGAATCGTGCAGCGCCGCACCGTTGCCGTCGAGGTTGTCCGCGGCGACCCCTGCCGCGCGACCCAGCGCACCCTGGCCCGACTTCGCCGGATCCGAGCCCGGCCCCACCGCCTCCGACAGCCGGGTGAGCTGATCTTTGATCTCGTCCCACTCCACCGGCACCGCCGTACGCGACATCGGGATGTCGTAGCCGGCAGGCATTTTCGCACCGGTGTCATAGGCAGGCGTGAGCGCGACGAACCGGCCCGACACCAGCGTCGGGGCCACGATCAGCGCATCGGCGCCCGCGGGGATGTCCACGTCGCGATTGACCCGCAGCGTGACCCGCACACCGTCGGGTCTGGGATCGATCGAGGCGACCGACCCCACGTTCACGCCGAGGATGCGCACCGGGTCACCCGCATACAGCCCCGTCGCCGAGGGGAACCAGGCGTGTACCTCGCGGTTTCTCGCGTCGCGGACGCCGTAGTAGACGCCAACGCCGGCGACCACCACGAGCACCAGCACGATCGCGGCGACCCAGATCTTCCAGGCCTTGCGCCAGTGGTCGAGCAGACCGTGCACCATCAACGACCACCCCCGCTCGGGTAGGTGGTGGGCGGGGTGGCCGGCACGAACGAGCCGGGGTCGTGTTCGGCGTCGGGACGGGTGGACACCTGTTCGGGGCGTTCGGTGAACACCCGCAGGAATGACTGGTACGCCTGCGGATACTTGCGCTGCATGATGTGCAGGAAGGTCGCGGTCACGTCGCCGATCGTGGGCACACCGACGAACGACGAGAAGTACGGACCGCTGGAGACGGCCTCACCGAGACTGTTGGCATAGGGGCCGAGTTTGTCGAGCGACTTGCCGATGTCGGCCGAGTTGTCCTGCAGGATCGCGACGACCTTGTTGAGTTTCTCGAGCACCGGTGTGAGCTGGGCGTTGTTGTCGTCGATGAATCCACTGATCTGCGCGGCGACGTCACGGGTGCCGGTGATGAGCGTGGCGATCGCCGCACGCCGTGTCTGCAGCTCGCCGAACAGCGCATTCGCCTCGGTGAGCAAGCCGTCGATCTGCGTCGAGCGCTCCCCGAGGACCCCGGAGACCGTCTTCGATTTGGCGAACAGCGAGCGCAACGCGTTGTCGCGGTCGGCGATCGACTTCGACAGCCGGGCTACCCCGTTCACCGCGTCACGCACCTGCGGGCTGGTGCCCGAGAAGGCGTCGGCGGTGGTGTCGAGCGCCTTGGCGAGTTTGTCGGTGTCGGTGTCGGCGATCGAATCGGTGGCGTCACTGAGCGCATCGGTCAGCGAGTACGGCGCGACGGTGTTGCGGTTGGGGATCGCCTGCCCCGGCCGCAGCCACTTCCCACCTGCCCGCGGCACGATCGTGAGGCTGCGACGGCCGAGCAGCGTGTCGGTCTTGATCAATGCCTGCGAGGTCGACGGCACCACCACGGTGTCGTTCATCGAGAACTCGACCTTCGCCTTGGGCCCGTCGTCGGTCGTGGCCAGCGTGATCGAGCCGACCTTGCCGACCTCGATTCCCGAGACCACCACCTTGTCGCCGGATACCAGGCCGTCGGCATCGTCGAAGTAGACCCGATAGGAACTCAGGGTCGACAGATACGGCACCCGGTCGATCTGCAGTGCCACGATGACCACCATCGCGATGACCACGACGCCGATCACACCGGTCTGGTACTTGGGCCGGATCGCTGTCCTCACCTCGGGTGACACCTCCCCTCGGGTCGCTGGTTCTCACCGGTGGCATCGACGGTGTCCCAGACGATCTCCTGGCCGTTGGGGCCGGTGAAGTACAGCGTCACCCGGCACAGGTACAGCTGCAGCCACGCACCGTAGCTGCCCACATTCGACAGCGCGGTGAGGTCGCCGGGCATGCGTTGCAGCAGCCCTCGGATGTAGGTGTCGGCGGGCAGGATCTGGTCGGCGACCTGACCGACCTCGGTCACGTTCGCGGCGATGTCGGGCCGGGTGGTCTGCAGAAGACTCGCCAGACCGGTTGTCGCCGAGGCGGTTTCGGTGAGTGCAGTACCGATGGTGGTGCGCTGACGCGACAGTCCGGTGATCAGCTGTGACAGCAGGTCGATCGAGGAGTCCAGGCCCTTGGCGTCGTCGGCGAAGGTCGTCATCGCGGCGTTGAGGTTGGTGATGACCGACCCGATCAGCGCATCCCGGTCGGCGAGGGTGTTGGTGAACTCCGCGGTCTGGGTGAGCAGCTGGGTGAGCGCCGGGCCCTGCCCCTGGAAGACCGCGACCAGCGACTCGCTGAGTGCGTTGACCTCCGAGGGCTTCAAGGTGCGGAACAGCGGTTTGAACCCGCCCAGCAAGGTGTCGAGATCGAGTGCAGGCTGGGTCTGCGACTGCGGTATCGACCCGCCGTCGGGCAGCAACGACCCGTCACCGCCGGTGCCCTGCTGCAATTCCAGGTACCGGTCGCCGGTGAGGTTCTGATAGCGGACCAGGGCGCGGGCGGTGGCCGGTAGCCGGATCGAGGAGTCGACGGTGAACTTCGCATGCGCCACGTCGTGGGAGTCCAGCCACACCTTCGTCACCGAGCCCACCTCCACGCCGGCCACCCGCACCCGGCTGTCGGTGTCCAGACGCGAGATGTCGGAGAAGGTCGCGGTGTAGGTGTACGACGAACCCGAGCGGTACTGACTGAACACCACCACGAGTCCGACGAACACCATCACCATCACCACGGTGAACGCGCCGAGTTTGATGACCGTGGCGCGGTAATCGCGCTGCCTGCGGTCGGTGGCGCGCTGCGCGGGTGAACGGGTCGGCGCCGCGTTGCGCCCGGAACGCCATGGGCTCATCGGCCACCCCCCTGCGTAACGCCGGGGCCCGAAGGATTACTGGTCGCCGTGCCGAAGAGCACCTGGAAGAGCTTGTTGGCCGAGAACTTCGGAGTGGTTCGCGGCTGATAGGGCTGCGGGGCGTTGTCGCTGACGTAGAACGGCGTATGCGCGCGCGAGGACGGATTGCCCAGTCCGTCGGCACAGGTCGGCGGGCCGTCGGCGGCCACCTCGGGCAGATCCTGCGGATAGCGGTAGGGATCCTTACCCGGGAGCAGTCCGGCGTTGAGCGACAGATATCCGGTGGTGAGGCCGAAGACGCCCTCGGCCTTCTTCGCCGCTGCCGCGGTCGCGGTGAAGAAACAGGCGATCCCCGGCGACTGGTAGCCCAGCAGCCGGGCGGTGGGATTGAGATCGGAGAGCATCGCGATGATCGTCGACTTGTTCGGGGCGAGGATGCCGTTGATCGTGTCGGCCATCCCGGTCGCGTTGACCAGCAGCGCATCCAGATCCGAGGCATTGGTACGCAGTGTGTTGCCCAGATCGGTCGCATTGTCGACGATGCGCATCAGTCGCTGACCCACATCGGCGTAGGTGTTGGTCACCGTGGCGCCGAGACGGAAGTCGTCGTTGAGCGCATCGAGATGCGGGTTGACCTTGCCGAGCAACTGCGACAGCTGCACGAGGCCGTCGCCGAGCCGGTCGCCGCGCCCCGACAGCGCAGTGTCGAGCGTGCCGAGCACGGTGTTGAGCTTCTCCGGGTGGATCTGGGCCAGCACGTCGACCAGTTGCTGATAGAGCGTGGTGAGTTCGACCTGTACGCGATCGGTGCCCAGATGTGCACCCGCCGACAGCGCAGGCCCGCCGGAGGTGCCGGGCAGGAAATCAACCGACTTGGCGCCGAAAACGGTGTTGGAGCGGATGATCGCGCGGACGTCGGCGGGGATGAGGTGCATCTGGTCGGCGTCGATGTCCAGCCGCAGCCGCACACCCTGTCCCGTCGAGGTGATCTTGCCGACGTGGCCGACGGTGACCCCCCGCATACGCACCTTGGCCTGCGGATTCATCACCAGTCCGGCACGGTCGGCGTCGAGGGTGACAGTGTCGGTGTCGGCGAAGTAGTCGAGGAACTGGGCGGCGGCCAGCGCGATGATGCCGATGATGATCGCGACCATCGAGGTGGCCGCGATCTTCTTGGCGAGTGGTGAGCGTGTCCGTGCCATCAGCCCGACAGGTTGAACTTTCCGCTGGCTCCGTAGATCGCCAGCGAGGTGATGAGGGTGATGACGACGACCACCACCAGGGAGGTACGCACCGCGTTGCCCACGGCGACGCCCACACCCACCGGACCGCCGGTGGTGTTGTACCCGTGATAGGTGTGCACCAGCATGACCCCGACCGCCATCGCGATCGCCTGCAGAAACGACCACAGAATGTCGGTGGGCATCAAGAAGGTGCGGAAGTAGTGGTCGTAGACGCCCGGCGACTGACCGTAGAGGACGGTCGTCGCGAACCGGCTGGCCACGAACGACGCAAGTGAGGCCAGTGCGTAGAGCGGGATGATCGCGATGAGTCCGGCGACGATCCGCGTGCCCACCAGATAGGGCACCGACGGGATCGCCATCACCTCCAGTGCGTCGATCTCCTCGCTGACCCGCATGGCCCCCAGCTGCGCGGTGGCACCGGCGCCGATCGTCGCGGCCAGTGCGATGCCGGCGATCACCGGGATGGCGATGCGCACGTTGATGAACGCCGAGAAGAAGCCGGTGAGCGCCTCGACGCCCACATCCGACAGCGAGCTGTAACCCTGCACCGCGATCGTGCCGCCGGTGAACAGGGTCAGGAACCCCACCACCACCACGGTGCCACCGATCATCGCCAGCGCGCCGGTGCCCATGCTGATCTCGGCGATCAGGCGCAGCGTCTCGCGCCGGTAGGACACCACCGCCCTGGGGATCGAGCGAATCGAATCCCAGTAGAAGAACGCCTGGTCGCCCAGATGCTCCCATTCGGATCCGGCTCGGCGGAACATCTTGGGCTCGGCCAGTCGCAGACGCGTTCCGTACTCGTCGCCGCCGCTGTCATCGGTCGCGACGTGGGGATCGGGGTTCTCACTCATGTGGTCACCTTGACCCCGACCGCGGTGACCACGACGTTGATGACGAATAACGCCATGAACGAGTAGACGACCGTCTCGTTGACCGCGTCACCGACACCTTTGGCGCCACCGCGCACGGTCAGTCCCCGGTAGCAGGCCACCAGCCCGGCGAACAATCCGAACAGCGCCGCCTTGATCATCGAGATGATCAACTCGGGCAGGCCGGTGAGCAGCGTCAGGTTGGCGATGAAGGCACCCGGGTTGACGTTCTGCAGATAGACCGAGAACACGAATCCGCCGCCGAGACCGATGGTGCACACCAGGCTGTTGAGCAGCAGCGCCACCACGGTGGATGCGATCACCCGGGGCACCACGAGCCGGTGGATCGGGTCGATACCGAGCACCTTCAGCGCGTCGATCTCCTCGCGGATCGTCCGGGCGCCGAGGTCCGCGCAGATCGCGGTGGCACCGGCACCGGCGACGATCAGCACGGTCACGATCGGGCCGATCTGGGTGACGGTGCCCAGCGCCGTGCCGGCACCGGAGAGATCCTGGGCGCCGATCTCGCGCAGCAGGATGTTGAGTGTGAAACTCACCAGCACGGTGAAGGGAATCGCAACCAAAAGCGTTGGGACCATGGACACTCGGGCAATGACCCAGGACTGCTCGACGGTCTCGCGGAGCTGGAAGGGACGCGCGGGCAGCGCGCGGAAGGTGTCGACGCACATCCCGAAGAAGTCGCCGACACCGTCGAAGAGTTTCTGTGCGCCGGTTCGCGCGGCAACTCTGACGCTCACCCGCACTCCCTGTCGACGCCTCAGGGCCGCTCGGCACATCTGGTCACCGTGGCCTGGTTCTGCGTGAACTTATCATGTGTCCAACTCGGGTTGCGCCACGCAACCAAGTGCCCAGCACAGTTTCGCCGATCCGGTAGCGGTTTCGGCGCAAGTACACCGGCAATTCGTCGGAACACTCACATCCGCGGCGCGCGCGGGCAACACTTCAGGTGTGGGTTACATGCCGATCACCGACTCGATGTTCCTGATCGCCGAGGCACGTGAGCATCCGATGCACGTCGGCGGTCTCCAGCTCTTCCGGCTCCCCGACGACGCCGGCCCCGGATTCGTGCGCGATCTCGTGGCCGAGCTACACGAGGACGCCGAGGTGTCACCGCGACTGCGCAGACACCCCGCCGACCCGGTCGGCTATCTGGGCAACACGTGGTGGGCCACCGATGCCGAGGTCGACCTCGACTACCACCTGCGTCATGCCGCGGTACCGCATCCTGGCCGGATCCGTGAATTGTTCCAGCTCATCGCGCTGTGGCACGGCAGCCTGCTCGACCGACACCGGCCGATGTGGGAGGCCAACATCGTGGAGGGGATCGAGGGCAATCGCTTCGCGCTGCACACCAAGATCCACCATTCGCTGGTCGACGGCGTCGGCGCGTTGCGGCTGCTGGAGGAATCCCTGAGCACCGACCCCACCGACATGACGGTGCGGGCGCCCTGGTCGGTTCCGCCGCCCGCTCGCGCGAACGCCTCCGCCGGCGGTGCGCTGGGGTCGGCCACACATCTGCTCAGTACCGCGGGCAAGACCCTGGGGACCGCGATGGCCGCGACACCGAGGCTGCTGCCGACGAGTGCGAAGGTGATCCGCCACGCGCTCGGCGACCACGGCTACACGACGCCGTTCGAGGCGCCGGACACCATCCTCAACGGCCCGATCGGCGGCGCCCGGCGCTTCGTGGCCCAGTCGTGGGAGATCGAGCGGCTCCGCGAGGTGGGCAGGCTCCTCGGCGGCACACTCAACGACGTCTTGCTCGCGATGTGCGCGAGTGCGCTGCGTGACTACCTCATCGACCGCAACGCCCTGCCCGACCGCTCGCTCACCGCGATGGTCCCGGTGTCGCTGCGCGGTGGGCCCGACGATCCCGCGGCCAACCGGGTGGGGGCGATCATCGCGAGCCTGGCCACCGACATCGACGACCCGATCGACCGGTTCATCGCGATCCGGCGCTCGGTGCAGGCCGCCAAACGCGTCATGGGCGATCTCGGGCCGATGGAGATCCTGGCGCTGTCGGGGATCAACGTGAGCGCGCTGGCCTTCGCCAACGTCCCCGGCTTCGTCCGCTTCACCCGCCCGCCGTTCAACGTGATCATCTCCAACGTCCCCGGACCGGCGCACAAGCTCTACTGGCGTGGCGCCGAACTGCAGGGCATCTACCCCACCTCGGTGGTGCTCGACGGTCAGGCACTCAACATCACCACCGCCTCCTACGACGATCACATCGACATCGGGATCGTGGGCTGCCGACGATCGGTACCCGGGCTGCAACGGCTCATCCATCACCTCGACGACGCTCTCAAGGAGCTGGAGAAGGCAACTTCTTGATGTGATGTGCATCACCTCTGGTACAGAGCGCTGACCACCGCCGACGGCCCGCGCGCGAAGGCTACTCGTCAGTAAACCCGCAGGTAACAACGCCGAAAGCGCCCGAAACGACCGCGCGCTGGCTACTGTCGGCGCCATGACCGATCTTGATCGTGCAGCCACCCGCCGCGACATCGCCGATGCCCTCGAATCCGCCTTCGACCGTCGTCACGAGGTCCTCGACGCCATCGTCGGGGCCGAGACCCGCGAGGACGCCCTCGACGCGGTCGGCAAACTCCTCGGCAAGTCCGAACTCGGCGCGCGCGCCGTACTCGGCATGTCGCTGCAGCAGCTGACGAAATCGGCCCGTCGCAACAATGCCGCCGAGCTCGAGGACCTCAACACCCAGCTCACCTTCGCCCTCACCGACCGGCCGGCCAGCACCGGCGACACAGTGACGGTGCGCGCATTCGACGTCGACACCGACACCGCCCTGTTCGCCGCACGTACGGCCGAGCTCGGGGTCGCCGGAGACGGGTCGGGAGCGCCGGCCTCGGGTGTGGACGACGAGGTCCGGGCGGCGCTGGCCCGCGTCGACGACGAAGAGGCCGCGTGGCTGGTGGCCGTTGACGGCGATGCCAAGGTGGGCATGGTCTTCGGCGAACTCCGCGACGGTGAGATCGACGTCCGCGTGTGGATCCACCCCGAGTACCGCAAACGTGGATACGCGGTCGCCGCGCTGCGCCACTCACGCCCGGAGATGGCGGCACAGTTCCCGGGCGTGCCGATGGTGATCCGCGGAGCCAGCGCCTGACCCGCGGCCACAGGCGCCGCGACCAGACGTGTGCGGGACCCCCTCACCCCCACCCGCACGCACAACAAAAGGGGCAGATGGCCGTCACGCCATCTGCCCCTTTGATGCCTCTTCCTGATTGACGGTGCGTGGAACAGGTTCTTGCGACCACAAGATGTAGGGGTGAGCAAGATCGCGGGGTGATGGGCGGTGTCGCTGGAGGTGTAGGCG
>NZ_BMGC01000044.1 GCF_014639795.1 Gordonia jinhuaensis
CGTCGATCCTGGGCCACCAGAAACGAGCTCCGGGCCGCCATCGTGCACTGGATCGAACGGACCTACCACCGCCGCAGACGACAGGACCGCCTCGGCAGATTGACCACGTCGTCGGCGGTTGTCCCGTGATGTGCGAGGTCGCGGGGGCCTCCGAGGTCGCGGCAGGTCATGGTCTTCATCAGAACTCCTGTGATCGGCTGGTTGCTTGTCGTGCCCGGGTTGCTTGTCTTCCGGGATTGCTTTCCGTGCCCGGGTGTCGACGCATAGTTGTCGACACCCTCACGACGTATGGGACGCGTCGGATGTGACCGCGTGTCGCCGCGTGTCACCGGTTGGGACACGTCACAGGTGGGGTAGCGCCCCGTCGCGGCGGGTCACCGTGGCCAGCATCTGCGGCTCGGCGCGAAAAGTGATCCGCGAGATCGTGGTGTCGGTGATGTCGAAATCGAAGGCGACCATCGCGGCCCCCCGCTGATACCACGCGGACCCGGGCCGGTCGCCGACGAACACCGCCAGCGCGGCCTTGGCTGCGCTGTTGAAGAACTCGGCGATCGCACGCCTGCCCTGGATATGAGTCGGAGTGCCCATCGAGATCGCGTCGGCGTCGGCGTCGACCACCGCCTCGGGGGCGAGGAGATCGAGGAGCCGCTCGAAGTCGCCGTCGCGGGCGGCGGACATGAACGCATCGACGATCTCCCAGTCGGCGAGTGCGTCGTCGGCGCCGGGCTGGCGCACCCTGGCCCGCGCCCGCGAGGCGAGTTTGCGCGCGGCGGTCGGCGTGACATCCAGTGCTGCCGCGATCGTCGCGAACTCGAAACCGAACGAATCGTGCATCACGAACGCGACGCGCTCGGCGGGCGAGAGGCGATCGAGAACAGCCGACAGTGCTGTTCCGACCGTTTCGGCGAGCGCGGTCTGATCTGCCGGGTCGACATCGCCGGCCGACGCTGCGTCGGTCTGCTCGGCCGGCTCGGGGACGCGAGCGCGGAGCCGGTCCACACACAGTCGAGTCACCACCGTGGTCAGCCATGCGGCGACGTTGTCGATGGGCGCACGCTCGCCGGATCGGGTGTTCGCGTCCAGCCGCAGCCACGCCTGCTGAATGATGTCCTCGGCCTCGGACGAGTCGCCGAGTATTCGCGATGCCACGCTCACGAGCCGATCTCGTTCGCCCTCGAATGCTGCCGTGGTGTCCATGTCGCTCCTGTCGGGGTCCCTCCTGCCGGGCTGCACCGTGTGTACGGAGAACGCCGTCGCGTGTCGGTGGCGACCACATTCTCGACGAACGGTGGCGGGCAGATGTGACATGAGCTCATCCAAGATCGACCTGTCCGGGATGGGCTCGTCCAGGATCGACCTCTCCCGGATCGGCGTACCTGAAGCATGTGACCTGTGAGATAGTTCGCAGGAATAGACCTTTACCTTTGTTGAGGTCTTAACCTCGAGTCATGCGTTATGCCTCGTCCGCTCTGGCCCGTAGTGCCGATTTCCGCACTGCCTTCCGGCATCATCCCGCCGGGGTGGCGATCGTCGCCGCGGCAACGCCCGAGGGGCATGCCGGCCTCACCGTGTCGAGTCTGGCTTCGGTGGCGGTGGACCCGTGTGTGGTGTCGTTCTCGGTCACCAGTTCACGTGGGAGTGCGGGCGCGGTGCTGGCGGCGCCGGTACTCGGCGTCAGTCTGCTCGACTCCGATCAGGTCGACACCGCACTGGCCTTCGCGCAGCCGGGGGCACCTCGTTTCACGCCGGAGCAGGACTGGGTGGAGTTCGACGACGGCGCGCCCTATCTGCGCCTCGCACACGCCGCGCTGCGATGCGCGATGCTCGAGAGCGTGCAGGCGGGATCGTCGACGTTGGTGCTCGCGGAGGTGTTCGAGGTCCGGCTGGGTCAATCCTCGGAGCCGATGGTCTATCACGACCGGGACTTCCATCAGGTCGTCGACTCGGTGCTGATGTCGCGTCAGGGCCCGCCCACCACAGTGTGATCAGGTCCCAGTGTGAACAGGCGCCCGTGTGATCAGCCGGGTGTAATCAGCCAATCCGGGCAGCGACCATCTGCTCGATCCGCGGATCGAGGACGACGATGCGGGCCTGGCTCACGTGCGACGGTGTTGATCCCACCGTGTCGACGGCGACGGCGATCGCGTCGTCGAGTGGCCAGCCATACACTCCGGCGCTGACCAGCGGAAAGGCGATGGTCTGCACCCCGAGATCGTCGGCGACCTCCAGTGAGCGGCGATAGCATGACTCCAGCAGCGCGCGATCGCGTTGTCCGGCAGCATAATTCGGTCCAACGGTGTGAATCACCCAGCGGGCGGGCATGTTTCCGGCGGTCGTCGCACCGGCATCGCCGGTGGCGAGACCGTCGGGGAACTTGTCGATGGCATCACGCAGGATCGCCGGTCCGCCGGCGCGGTGGATGGCGCCGTCGACACCTCCACCGCCACGCATCTCGGTGTTGGCGGCGTTGACGACGGCATCGACGTCTTGCGTGGTGATGTCAGCGGTGACGACGGTGAGTTCTGCCATCTGTCCAGTGTGCGCGTGTGCCGATTGACTACCGCTGTCGTGCCGTCACCCCGACCACTCGCCGATACGCTGCACTGGGCGCCACCGTCACGCACGTCGTCGTCACGCACGCCACCGTCACGCACGCCGCCGTCACGCACGTCACCGTTCCGCACGTTCACCGAGGAGTTCTGATGCCACCGGCCGGTCGACCACTGAACAAGCTCGGGTTCCTCACCATTGGGCGATTCGACGAGAACGACCCGCGCGCGGGTCATCTCGAGACCTTGCGCATGATCAGGCTGGCCGAGGATCTGGGATTCGACAGTGTGTGGCTGCGTTGCCGTCACTTGCAGCACGGGATCTCGTCGCCCGTGGCGGTGATGGCCGCCGCCGCCATGCAGACCTCTCGGATCGAACTGGGCACCGCGGTCATACCGCTCGGCTGGGAGAACCCGCTGCGGCTGGCCGAGGATCTCGCGACCGTCGACGTGCTGTCGGGCGGTCGGATCAATCCGGGTGTGTCGGTGGGAACGCCGATGCGCTACGACGATGTCAAGACTGCGCTCTACCCCGAGACCTACGACATCGAGAACTTCTCGAAGGATCGCGTGGTGCGATTGCTGGAGGCCCTGCGAGGAACGCCGGTGAGTTCTTTCGAGGGCACAGTTGGTATTGATACGGTCTCGCGGGCGGTGCAGCCGCATGCGCCGGGTCTGGCCGGGCGCGTCTGGTACGGCGGTGGCCTGGCGTCGGCGGTCTGGGCAGGCGAGCAGGGGCTCAACTACCTCACGTCGTCGGTGGTGTTCACCGAGGGCGGTCCGGCCCGCGACTTCGCGACGATCCAGGCCGAGCACATCGACGCGTACCGCTCCCATCACCCCGACCCCGAACGCGCACGCGTCTCCCAGGGACTCGTTGTCATCCCCACCGACACCGCGACGCCCGAGCAGGTGCGAAAGTACAAGGCGTACGCCGAATCCCGGTATGCGCGCACTCTCAGTCCGCAGGGACCGCGGGGGATGGTCTTCGCCCCCGATCTCGTGGGCACGTCCGAGGAGATCGCTGCCGCGTTGTATGCCCACGCCGGCTTCGAGCGCACCGATGAGGTGGCCTTCGCGCTGCCGTTCTCCTTCGACGAACCCGACTACATCCAGATCGTCACCGATATGGCGACCAGGCTTGGGCCGGCGTTGGGGTGGGCACCGTCGGCACCGTGATCGGGCTGCGCGGCACTGTCAGTCCGATTCGGTAGGGTGCAGCGCGTGACTCGACGCGTACCCGTGAAGCCCGTGACCGCCCGTCTCGCCGCCGAACTGAATGTGGGAGAACAGCAGGTCATCGCTGCGGTGAAGCTCCTTGACGAGGGATCGACGGTCCCGTTCATCGCGCGCTACCGCAAGGAGGCCACCGGCAGCCTCGACGACGCGCAGCTGCGTCTCCTCGACGAACGGTTGAGGTATCTGCGTGAACTCGACGAGCGCCGCGAAGCCGTGCTCGACTCGATCGAGGAGCAGGGAAAGCTCACCGATGCGCTCGCCGCTGATCTCGCGGCTGCCGACACCAAATCGCGTGTCGAGGACATCTACCTGCCCTACAAGCCCAAGCGACGCACCAAGGCGCAGATCGCGCGCGAGGCCGGGCTCGAGCCATTGCTGGACCGACTGCTCGAGGATCCGTCGCTGACGCCGAAGGACATCGCCGCAGGTTTTGTCGGCGAGCAGGTATCCGATGCCGACGCCGCACTCGAGGGTGCGCGCGCGATCCTCACCGAGCGTGCGTCCGAACACGCCGAACTCGTGGGGGCCGTGCGCGCGAAGTTCTGGCAGCAGGGGTCGGTTCGCACTGCTCCACGCAGTGAGGAAGCCGCGAAAAGTACTGAGGCGCAGAAGTTCCGGGACTATTTCGAGTTCTCCGAGCCGTTGGAGAAGATGCCCTCGCATCGTGTGCTCGCGGTGTTGCGCGGCGAGAAAGAGAATCAGCTCGGAGTCACCTTCGACGGGGGCTCCGACGACGAATACGTCGCGATGGTGTGTGATGCGCTCGGTATCGATCCAACGAACCCCGGCGAGGCAACCACGTGGCTGGTGGCCGGTTCGCGGTGGGCGTGGCGCACCAAACTGGCTGTGACGGCGACCATCGATGCGCGCACGCAGCTGCGTAAGCGTGCCGAAGACGAGGCTGTCGAGGTCTTCGCACGCAACGTGAAGGATCTGCTGCTGGCAGCGCCTGCGGGTACCCGCGCGACTCTCGGACTCGACCCCGGTCTGCGCACGGGTGTGAAGGTGGCGGTGGTCGACGCGACCGGCAAGGTCGTCGACACCGGCGTCATCTATCCCCACGCGCCCAAACGGGCGTGGGCGGAGTCGAAGGCCGCGCTCGCTGCCCTCGTCGCGCGGCATTCGGTGGAGCTGATCGCCATTGGCAACGGCACGGCGTCGCGTGAAACCGATTCCCTGGCAGCCGAACTCATCACCGAGATCCGCGCCGCCGGACACGACGCACCGACCAAGGTGGTGGTGAGCGAAGCCGGTGCCTCGGTGTACTCGGCGTCGGAATATGCCTCACGGGAGCTTCCCGGAATGGACGTCTCGCTGCGCGGTGCGGTGTCGATCGCCAGGCGTCTGCAGGACCCGCTGGCCGAGCTGGTGAAAATCGACCCCAAGTCGATCGGGGTGGGGCAGTACCAGCACGACATCACGCCGTCGACCCTCGGACGCAGCCTCGACGCGGTGGTCGAGGATGCCGTCAACGGTGTGGGTGTGGACCTCAATACGGCGTCGGTGCCGCTGCTGGCCCGGGTGTCGGGTATCACCGCGCCTCTGGCCGAGGCGATCGTCGCACATCGGGAGAAGGCCGGCGCCTTCGTCAACAGGAAAAAGCTCCTGGACGTTCCGCGACTGGGGCCCAAGGCATTCGAACAGAGTGCGGGGTTCCTGCGGATCCGGGGGGGTGACGATCCGCTCGACGCCTCCGGTGTGCACCCGGAGTCCTATCCGGTGGTTCGCCGCATCCTCGACACATCCGGAACGGCACTGGCTGAGCTGATCGGTAACAGTGCTGCGCTGCGCTCGATACGTCCCGCCGATGTTGCCGACGACCGTTTCGGCATCCCGACGGTCACCGACATCCTCGCCGAACTCGAGAAGCCCGGCCGCGACCCCCGACCCGGATTCACCACCGCAACGTTTGCGGCAGGTGTCGAGAAGGTCACCGACCTGCGGCCGGGGATGATCCTGGAGGGTGTGGTGACCAACGTCGCCGCATTCGGTGCCTTCGTAGACGTGGGTGTCCACCAAGACGGGCTCGTGCACGTCTCGGCCATGTCTGACCGCTTCGTCTCCGATCCACACGACGTGGTCCATTCGGGACAGGTGGTCAAGGTGAAGGTTCTCGACGTCGATGTGGATCGTCAACGGATCTCGTTGACGCTGCGTCTCGATGACGAGGTCGGTGCGGGTCAGCGCAGTGGCGGTGGGTCGGCTCGGAGCCAGAAGGGTGCGCCGCAGAAGGCAACCCAGAACTCCCGCGACGGCCGGGACGGGGGTGGCCGCGGCGACCGTTCCGGACGCAATGACCGTTCCGGACGTGCGCGTGGGGGTAATCGGGCCCCGGCGCCGTCGGGGTCGATGGCACAAGCGCTGCGCGACGCCGGCTTCGGCCGCTGATCGGCCCGACCCCGACCCCGATCGTGGCGTTGCGATCCGCCGGACGCGGGTGGCCGGTGTGGTGGCTCAGCCCTGAGCTTTGACCGACACGGGCTGCCACGTCTCCCATGTCGCGAGTCGCTGCTCGTAGTCGGCGGTCGCCGTCGACAGCGGGGTGGCGCCGAAGAACACCCGAAGCGGCGGCTCGTCGGCGTCGACAACCTCCAGCAGCGCCGCAGCCGACGCGTGGGGGTCACCCGGTGAGGAGACACGCGTCCGCCGTGCCTCCTCGGCGGCGCGGTGGGCGTCTGCGTATTCGGGCATCGCCGCCGCGTGACGGGCTGACGAGCCCGCCCAGTCGGTGGAGAAGCCGCCCGGTTCGACCAGTGTCACGTGGATGCCAAGTGGGTTCACCTCTGCGGCCAGCGCCTGGGAGAAACCTTCCAACGCCCACTTCGACGCGTTGTATATCCCGATGTTGGCAAACGCGCTGATGCCTCCGATCGACGACACCTGCACGATGTGTCCGCTGCCCTGGGAACGCAGGAACGGCAGGGCGGCCTGCGTCACCCACAGCGCGCCGAAGACGTTCGTCTCGATCTGGTCGCGGGCTTGCGCTTCGCTGAGCTCCTCGATGAAACCGAATTGCCCGTAGCCGGCGTTGTTGACCACCACATCGAGGCGGCCGAAGTAGGCGTACGCCCTGCCGACAGCGGCGAAATCGGCGGCGCGGTCGGTCACGTCGAGCTCGATCGGCAGAATCGCCTCGCCGAAGCGCTCCACGAGGTCGTTGAGCGACGAGACGTCGCGCGCTGTTGCGGCGACCCGGTCGCCGCGTTCGAGTGCCGCGGTCGCCCATTCGCGGCCGAAGCCGCGTGAGGTTCCGGTGATGAACCATGTCTTCTCGCTCACAGGGAGCTCCCTTCGCGTCGCGAACGCGACGCCTGCATCGTGGGGGTACCGGTCTGTATCCACGCTAGTGTCGATTCTCGGCGGCGGCGGCAAGCGGCCGATACCGGGCCAACTCGATCCGGGGCCAACTCATCGAAGGGGTGGGGCGTGGGCATCTTCATCGACCGAGCGGTGCACATACCGCGCTCACTTCCGCCGATGACACACGTCGGTGACGAGACGCCGTCGTCGCTGCCGGAAGGAGGGGTCGCCGAATACACACCGAGTGCGGCCGACAGGATGGGAACGGCGATGCGCACCGTCGTCGGTCCGGCGCTCGTCGGCGCGCTCGTCGGCGGGAGTATCTGTCGCACAACCTCTTTCGGTAGAGGGTCGTCACGGGCCACGTGGTTCTCGGTACTGGGTGGGGCTGCGCTGGGTGCC
Source organism: Gordonia jinhuaensis (assembly GCF_014639795.1). Classification (GTDB taxonomy): domain Bacteria; phylum Actinomycetota; class Actinomycetes; order Mycobacteriales; family Mycobacteriaceae; genus Gordonia_B; species Gordonia_B jinhuaensis. The sequence goes on from NZ_BMGC01000044.1 coordinate 7,491, forward strand.
GCGCTGGGCGGCGTGGGAAGCCACAGGTCGAGGTTTCGACGCCGCAGTCCTGACGACTGCTCGGGCATCGCGGCTCACGACTCGGACTCCGACGGTGGTCTGAGGCTGCGAGTGCTCGAGTACAACGTCCACGGGGGGATGGGCGGACCAGGGAAGTTTTTCTCGACGCGGTCGAAACTCGACCGTCTCGCCGGGGTGATCGCCGCGCAGCAGCCCGACATCGTGTTGCTGCAGGAACTCGACAGATTCGCCGCGCGCTCGAACCTTGTCGACACGGTGTCCGCGTTGGCACGCCGGCTTCACCCGACCGGTGCGGTGATGACGCCCGGCATCGACAAGGTGACCGGACGTCAGGAGGGTACCGGCGTGCTGGTGTTCGGCGATCTGATGCTGGTCGACGCGCGTGGTCTGCGCATCGACGACGCCTTCGGCGAGAGTGTTCGGCGCCGTTACGCCGCCACCGTGTCGGCGTGGGCTCGCGTGGCCGCACCGATCCTGCACCTGCGGTGGCGGCCCTACCCGGACGCGGTGGAATACCAACCGCGCGTGGTCACCGATGCACTGGTCCGCACTCGATCGGGACTCGTGATCCGCGCGCTGTCAGGACATTTCAGTCCTCCGCACGACGGTGTGGATGAGCCGAAACGTCAGGTGGCCGCAGTGGCGGACCTGCTGGCCGACTGGCCGGGCCCGACCATTCTCGGCGCCGACTTCAACATCCGTGACGGATCGGTGGAGTTCGAGGTCGAACATGCAGCCTTTGCGTCGGCGGGTCTTCACGAGGCGACCGCCGGGGCACCGCCCAACAGTGACCGGATCTACGTCTCGGCGCACTTCCGGGCCAGCGACCCCCGCAAGCTCGATACCCCACCGGGTGAGGTGCCGGCGAGCGACCACTCCCCGGTCGTTGTCGATCTCGTTGTGACACAGGGACAATCACAGCACCCTCGGTGAACGTCGTGCCTACCCGTTCGGTGGGTCCTCCTGCGCTCGTACGGTGTGCATCCGCGCGCCGTCGGCGCTGAAAATCGACAGGATGTCGGCGGGCGTGTCGCCCTCTGCGGTGAGTGCATGTGGTGTGTGCGTGTCGAATTCGGCGGCCTCACCCGCGGATACCACCACCTCGCGGTGTCCGAGGCGAAGGCGCACCGCGCCGTCGAGCACGTAGAACCACTCGTAGCCGTCGTGGCGTCGCGGTGAGGGCAGGCCGTGACCGGGATGAAGCCGCATCCGCAGGGTCTCCACCGGCGCACCCGGCGGGGTGAGTGCGGTGACTTCGCGCGTGTCATCGCAGCGCACGATGCGCGGCCGGATACGTGGATCGGTGGTGTGGGCGACGATCAGATCGTCGAGCGTGATCCCGAGTTCTCTCGTCAACGGGAGCAGCAGTTCGAGGCTCGCCTGCCGCTTGCCTGACTCCAATCTGGAGAGAGTGCTCACCGACATGCCAGCACGAGTGGCGAGGTCCTCGAGTGTCCACTCGCGGGCCTGTCGCGCCGCACGCAGCCGGGTACCGACTTCGGTCAGCTGTGCATCCATACGTCCAGACTGCCGCACACTTTGCCGATTCGGCAATCATAGTTGCTGATATGGCTGTCTCGACGGCACCCTGGAGGCATGACAGAAATGAACACCAGCATCCCGGCCGCGCAGATGTGGGATGAACGTTACGGTGACGCGCACATCTGGTCGGGACGTCCGAATACGGCGCTGGTCGACGAGGTCTCCGACCTCACGCCCGGTCGCGCACTCGACCTCGGTTCCGGTGAGGGTGGTGATGCCATCTGGCTCGCCGAGCAGGGCTGGCAGGTCACCGCGGTCGACATCTCCCGGGTCGCCGCCGACCGTGCGGCACTCGCCTCCCGCGAGCGGGGAGTGCAGGGTCGGATCATCTGGGTGGTCGCCGATCTGGAGAGCTGGCTTGCCCAGCGCCCCAACGGCGGTGACCCCGTTCGTACGGATTCGGGTGAGAGCTTCGATCTGGTGACCGCGAGCTTCCTTCATTCGCCCGCGCCGTTCGCGCGGGAGAAGGTGCTGTCGCTGGCCGCGGATCGGGTGGCGCCGGGCGGGCGCATGGTGGTGGTCGCACATGCCGCGGCTCCGTCCTGGTCGGCTCATCACGATATGGACTTCCCGACACCGGAGGGCGACGCCGCGGCCATCTCCGCCGGAGGCGGATGGGAAGTGGAGGTGGCGCAGGTGCGGACACGCCCGGCCACGGGTCCCGATGGTCAGTCGGCGCTCCTGGAGGACTCGGTGGTGCGGGCTCGGCGCATCTGACATCTCTGAGACGGGTGACCGGTCAATCGGGGGTCCGCGCTGCGCTGGATTAAATGACCGTTCAGAATGGTCGGCATGAGTACAGCCCACAGCGAAGAAGAACTCCTCGAGGTGACGCCGAAGACCGAGGTCAACCGCGTCCCCGAATATCAGAGTCATAAGGTTTCCGACCTCTACGACGTGCTCGACTCGGCGCTCGTCGCACATATCGCCTATGTGCGTGACGGCGTTCCGATCGTGATACCCATGGGCTTTGCTCGCATCGACAATGCGCTGGTCATCCACGGATCCAGTGGTGCGGGGATGTCGCTTCTCGCACGCGAGGGTGTGACGGTGACAGCGACCGTCACCGTGCTCGACGGGCTCGTCTACGAGGAATCGCTGTTCGCCTCGTCGCTGAACTACCGCAGCGCGATGATCTTCGGTTCGGCGACTCTGGTCGAGGGTGAGGCCAAGCTCGAGGCGTTGCGGGTCATCTCGGAACGACTGATGCCCGGCCGCTGGGACGAGACTCCCGAACCGACGAAGAAAGAGATGGCCGCGACCTCGGTACTGAGCATCCCGCTCGACGAGGTGAGCGTGAAGCTGCGCGGTGGTGGGCCGGACTGTGATCCAATCGAAGGCCTGTGGACAGGTCATGTGCCGATCTCGATGACGCTCGGTGAGGCCCGTACGGCACCGGGCGTGCAGGCGCCGGTGTCGGACTCCGTGCGCCAGGCACATGAACTGTTCGAACGACAGATGTGCGCACCCGACGATCGCGAGTAGGGGTCGGCAGGCGAGTAGGGCAGGTCGGCGGGACTGGGCAGGACTGAACAGACTCGAGTGGTCGGTGGAGGGGATGTCGATGGCAGGTCAACAGGTTCCGGATGCGGCAGAGCGAGCCGAGCAGTTGCGAGTCGCAGAACAGGGCGCGGCCCGTCTCTTCGAGGCGATCGCCGCGCACGATCTGCTGAGCCCTGGCCGGCGGGAGTCCGAGATCAGCACGGCGATCAAGGAACTCGCCGCCCAGGAGCTCGGTGTCCGCAGCTACTGGCACAAGCGGGTGATCCGGGTGGGCCCCAACACCCTGCATCCCTATGACGACAATCCGCCAGACCGTGTGCTCGGCGACGACGACATCGCCTTCGTCGACCTGGGACCGATCTTCGCCGAGTGGGAAGCCGACTTCGGTCGTACCTTCGTGCTCGGCGACGATCCGGTGAAACAGCGGTTGCGGGATGATGTCGAGCGCGCGTGGGCGGCGGGCAAGGAATATTTCGACGACAACCCCGCCTGTACCGGCGCCGACCTCTACGCCTTCGCGGTCGCGCAGGCGCGTGAGATGGGATGGGAGTTCGGTGGAGAGATCGCCGGACATCTCATCGGCGAGTTCCCGCATGTGCGCATCGACGACGACGAGATCGGCTCGTATGTGGTGCCGCAGAACACCGAACCGATGCGCAGCATCGATCCGCTGGGACGGCCCCGTCACTGGATCCAGGAAGTCCACTTCGTGGACAGGCAGCGTCAGATCGGCGGCTTCTTCGAACAGCTGCTGACGATCTGACAGCTGCTGGCGGCCGAACAGCTGCTGGCAAGAGCGTTGAGAGATCAGCCGTTGCGGACGAGTCCTGGACCGATGACATGTGCGCCGAGTTCGGTGACACGCCTGCGTAATTCGCGGTCAGCGGTCACCACGACCCGCCGACGATCGGGGTGTGCGGCGACGATGTCGACGATCGCGTCGTCGCCGCTGCCGGAGGCCGCGATCACCGCCACCGCCGATGTTGCGGGCACACCCCGTGCCTGCCCCTCGACCACCAGGACTGTCTGGACCTCATCGTCGGTGGGTGCGCCGGCGGCGGTCATCACAGCTGCGGTGTCCAGGGACGCGAGATGGTCGCGCAGTCGGGTGGTCGCCCCGACCCGATCGCGCCACCAGCCGTCGGGGACCGAACCCACCACGTTGGCCGAGTCGACGATCAACATCGCTCGCCTCGGTTCGGTGGGGTCGGTCATCTCGACGGCCGGCGTGCGGCGAACTCAGTTGGTGGCGGTGTCGGCGGACAGCGAGAAGCGCAAAGACGCCACCGCGGTTCCATTCCAGATGTCGGCACTGATCTCGTCGGCGCGCACTGCGATGACGCGGCCGCCGCGATCGAGTACGACGGTGGCGATGCGCGAGATCAGGTCGTACCCGTCATCGGTATAGGCGATCTCACCTGTCGTGTCATCGAGCGTCCCGAGGATGTCGATGTTGAAGTCGTACACCAGTGTGTCGACAGCACCGGCCACCGCGCCCCTGGCCACATCGGCGAGATCGACGGCCACCAGCCCTCGACCCACATCGTCGCCGATCCGTTCGACCAGAGCGTTGTTGTGGCGCGCGTTGACCTCGTCGAGTGAGTCCCGTATCGCCGTGTCGATCTGGTCGGCCCGTAGCTCATCAGGTGCACCCGGTACCGCGATCACCTCGCGCTTGTCCTCGAGTCCGCGGAACATGTCGGCCAGCGGGTCAGTGGCAAAGAGGTACAGCGGGTATTCGGCGGCCGAGTCGAGTTTGCCCAGTTCACTGTCCACGGCCTCATGAACACGCTTGGCATATGCCTCGAGCAGAACCTTCTTGCCCTCGTCGCCGACGAGGCGCTGGGTGTGCTGACGGCCACGGATCGTCGCGCGGTTGGTCGCCGAGGCGGCGTCACCGGGATGATCGCCGTCGAGCTCGAGCTCATGTGCGCGTGTGGTCGGCGTCGCCTCCCACAGATTCCACCCGTTGGACGACAGCGTCAGTGCGAACGCGGTCTGGCCGGTGCTCACCGCACGGACGAGCTGGCCGATGTCGAAATAGCTGCCCGACTGCGACTGGTTCTCCAACGCGTTGGGCAGCACGAAGACCTCCGTGCCACTCTCGTCGATGAAGATCGCCACCGACCGCGACAATCGCGTCCACACCGGGTCGTCGGCGACCGTCGCCCAGTGATCGCGCAGTGTCTGCTCGTCGCCATGGGTCATGTCGTGTGTCTCGCGAAGTCGCTTCAACTCGGTGTCGAAGGCGCTCTTGGCGTTCAAGAAACTGGTCTCGCGCTGATCTGGTGCCGGAGAGGTTTCGGCGTAGATCGTGATCGCATGGGTGTGGGGTTTGCCGAGCCTCTCGAGGTCTTCGACGGTGGGTAGTTCATAACGCGCCATATGCACTCCTGGCGTCCGATGGCAGGCCATTTTCACCTTAGCCCGAGACGACAGGCGCGGGCGGTGAACCCTGCCTGCGCGGATACGGGCGAAGGCGCCAACCTTCGCGCGACGATGTCTGGCCGGCGGTACATCGATGTCGGGCCGCCGGCACATCGGAGTACCGGCGATGAATTAGGCTCCGCGACCATGGGACTCACGCAGGCGCAACTGCGACAGTATGCGGGCCGGCGGGTGGACGACCTCATCGGTCCCGACTGTCGCCTGCTGTTCGTGGGAATCAACCCGTCGCTGTGGACCGCCGCGGTCGGCGCACATTTCGCCCGGCCCGGAAATCGCTTCTATCCCGCACTGCTGCGCGCCGGGATCATCGACCGACCGATCGACGCCTCGGCGGGGATGTCCCGCAGCGATGAGCAGATGCTCCGCCACGCCGGCGTGGGCATCACCAACCTGGTGGCACGTGCCACCGCACGCGCGGACGAGCTCACCGACGACGAATTACGTTCGGGCGCAGCGGAGTTGATCCACAAGGTGGAAAGGATCGCGCCGGTGGTGGTGGCCTTCGCCGGGATCACCGCCTACCGTCAGGCATTCGCCGAGCGCGGGGCCAGATCGGGACGGCAGGACCGACGGATCGGCGACTCCGTGGTGTGGGTGGTTCCCAATCCAAGCGGACTCAACGCCCACGAGACGGTGGACTCGTTGGCCAGGTGTTACCGCAGCGCGGCTGAGGATGCCGGAATCAGTCTGTCGGACAAGCCGGTCGACTGATCACTCGTTCGGATCGGGGCGCTCCTCGGCGTCGCCGAGGAGTGCGGCCACGTGATCGGGCACGTACTTCGACAACTCACGCGACGGACGGTGATAGTTCCCCGATGTGACCGGATGTTTGGGTAGCCGGACCTTGGGGTGTTCGACGTCGTGGTAGTCGATCGTGGAGAGCAGGTGCGACATCATGTTCAGCCGCGCATTCTTCTTCAGGTCGGACTCGACCACGAACCACGGACTCAGCGGAGTGTCGGTGTGAACCATCATCTCGTCCTTGGCTCGCGAGTAGTCCTCCCAGCGGTAGATCGACTCGAGGTCCATCGGGGAGAGTTTCCACTGACGAACCGGATCATTGAGGCGTGCCCGGAAGCGACGTAGTTGTTCCTCGTCGGACACCGAGAACCAGTACTTGCGCAAGATGATGCCGTCTTCGATGAGCATCTGTTCGAAGATCGGGGTCTGGCGCAGGAACAACGAATGCTCCTGGGGTGTGCAGAAGCCCATCACCTTTTCCACTCCGGCACGGTTGTACCAGGACCGGTCGAACATCACGATCTCGCCGGGCGCGGGAAGATGGGCGATGTAGCGCTGGTAGTACCACTGGCCTCGCTCGCGCTCGGTGGGGACGGGCAGGGCCGCCACCCGGGCCACCCGTGGGCTCAGGTATTCGGTGATGCGTTTGATGGTGCCGCCTTTGCCCGCAGCATCGCGGCCCTCGAAGATCACCACGATCCGCGCGCCCTCCTCCCGCGTCCACTCCTGGAGTTTCACGAATTCCGTTTGCAGCCGGAACAATTCGGCCTCGTAGATCTTGGTGGGGATCTTGACCGGTTTGACGGGAGCCTTCCGCTTGCTCATGACGAGATCGTAGCCAGGCGAGCGGGCTGCCGAGGGCGTAAGCGCCGAGCGCCTCGGCAAGATGAGTGTCTGATTGGCCACTGAGTGTCTGATTGGCCACGTCGGCCCGCCAGCTGTTGGCGTGCGCCCGGTGTCTTCGTACCGTTGAAGGTATGACGACCGACGAGGTCACGACACCCGGTGAGCAGCGCGGACGCTTCCCGGCCGTGGTCCGTGAGGCTCCCGGGGTGGACCCGGTCTCGACCAGCGTGCCGCGCTGGGATGCGACGGATCTCGAGGCACTCGCGATCGACCCCGATGTTCGACACTGGCTGGTCGCGACGAGTGCGGACATGCGCACCCAGGTCGAGCGGTTCGCGCATCGACTTCCCGCGGCCACCGTGGTCGACATCGACGACGGACTCGCTGATGCGCTGCGCACCGCTCGCGCCGGCTGGCGGATCGTTCTGGTGGGCCCGCAGCGGTCTGTGGCGAGGGCACGCAGCAGCTCGCTGGCTGCCGGAGCGCTCGACTGCGAGGTCCTCTCGGTCAGTACCGACGGAGTGAGTGGTTTCGATGCCGCCACAGTCGACGTGTTCTGTGCCCATTGCCATCACGTCAGCAGCGGCGACGTCGGCATCGGCGGCACGATCACATGTGGTGGATGTGACCGTGAACTCGCTGTGGCCCAACATTTCTCGCAGCGACATCATGCCTACCTCGGCTCGCTGGCCGATGGTGGTTCACGCCACGGCGGCCCCGGCACGACCGCGGCAGCCGGGGAAGAGTGAGAGGGGAGAGGCGATCATGGTCGAGGAACTGGCCCTGGTGGTCACACGCATCCGGGATCTCGGCGGCGACATCCGCGCGATCACGCTGGCCGATCCGGAGGGCGAAGCGCTGCCCTCGTTCACCGCGGGCAGTCACCTGGGTGTCGCGTGGGCCCCGGGGCAGCGCAATTCGTATTCGCTGACGAGTTCGGGCGTGATGCCACACGAGTACTCGATCGCCGTGCGGCGCAACGACTCCGGTCGTGGAGGATCGTCGTGGATGCATTCGCTGGGCCACGGTGCCTGCGTCTACGCGACCAGCCCGGTCAGCGCCTTCGCACCCGTCGCCACGGCAACCCATCACGTCCTCGTCGCCGGTGGGATCGGAGTCACGCCGGTGTTGTCTCATGTTCGTGAGGCGTTGACCTGGGGTCGCTCATTCGAGGTGATCTATCGGTTCCGACCAGGCGCAGGTGCCTACGCCGACGAGCTGTCGCAGCTGTGCGGGGAGAGGCTGGCCATGCCCTCGGATCGCAGCGCGTTCGACGAGCTGATCGACGACGTACTGACCGACCGGCCTCTCGGTACACACCTCTACATGTGCGGGCCGGCGCAGATGATCGCCGACGTGGCCGAGCGGGCTCGTCGTCGCGGATGGCCGGCCGCGCGGCTGCACGCCGAGGCTTTCGCCGCGGCCGGGGATGCCGGCGGGACGCCGTTCCGGGTCGATCTCGCCATGTCCGGGAGCCAGGTGGAGGTGGACTCCGATGTCGCGTTGCTCGACGCACTCATCGCCGCCGGCCTCGATGTGCCACATCTGTGCCGTCAAGGTGTGTGCGGACAGTGCGCGACCCCGGTGGCCGCCGGTGACATCGACCACCGGGACAGTTACCTCACCGCCGACGAACGCAACGGCGGTCGCGTGATCATGCCGTGTGTGTCGCGGGCCGCCGGCGAGCGCATCACACTGGACCTGTGACCACCAGCCGAACCACCACCCGGCCCGGATACCAACCAGCGGGTGCGGCGCCGGCCCGCAGCGTCGACGTCACCCGGTTCCCGTGGCCGCTGTCCGCCCAGCACTACCGCTACAGCACCAACGTCGAGCCGGCCGGAGTCCCGGTGACCACCGCGGCCGGCGGCTGGGGCGCTGAGAGGCTGGTGATCGACGAGCACTACCGCGACGATCTCGATCTGCGCGCGCAGATCCTGGCCGCCGACCCGTCGAGGTCGACATGTCTGCCGCATATGCTCCCCGCGGCGTGGGATGCGTTGCTGTGGGTTCTGGCCGAACTCGCTCGTACCGATCCCGGCCACATGCGGTTGCAGCGTGTGGACGCTTCCGCGGACCGGCCGGTGCACCGGTGGCGCAACGACGTGCTGGGTACCGACGTGACGTTCGGATACGGACGTCAGGAGGATCTGGGCACCGATCCGCTCACCTTCCTCGGCACGCAGATCCAAGAGGACATCGTGCTGCTCGACCAGCGCGAGGACCACCTGTGGGTGGACGCCGGATGCGTCACTTTCGCCGCCGACTGGTCGCTCGGGTTCGACACCGGGATGGGATTTCTCGACGTACACGGCCCGGTTCCGCGTGTCCATGCCGAAGGGGTGATCCCACGCGCGGAGACGTTCATGATGCGACTGATCCCCGGTGCGGACTACCGGCGGACCAACTTCTCACTCACCGCCGATGCGCGCCTGGATACCTCGGCAGAGACCTATCCGCAGTGGGGATCGGCCAAACGCGACGTGGTCGCCGCATGGCATGCGAACGGTGATCTCGATCAGGTCGGTCAGCGGCTGTATCTGCGCGTGGAGGTACAGCACCTGGTGCGGCTGCCGATGAGCGGTGCGGTGATGTTCTTGATCCGCACCCATCTGATGTCGCTTCGCGATCTCGCCGGCGTTGCACAGTGGCGGCGACAGTTCCGCGCGGTGCTGGCCGACCTGCCCGCCGACATGGCCGACTACAAGGGTCTCACCGCCATCCGGCCCGCGGTGCTGGCCTGGCTGGACGGCCCCGGCGCCGCCCTCGCCGCGGACGACTGAGTACGTCCGGCCGCGCGTCGCCGGGGAGGCCGGCGGTGGTCTGAGAGACAGGCGTGTTCGCCCGCGTACGGTAGAGGGCGATTCGTCGGTGTTGCATGGGGCACGACGACGTCCACCGCGGCCGACGGCTCGTTCGGCGCGGGTCGATTCGACCGCCGGCAAGGCGCTGAGTGAGGAGTGTGCGGCGCAAGTGGGAAAGCTCACGAACAGCATGTGGAAACTGCTCGGAGCGCAGTCGACGCGCAACCAGAGCAAGTCGGTGGCGCTGATCGACGCGGCCGGCGCACATGACGACTGGGCGCAGGGGATCGACGACGCAGACGTCGCTGCGACCGCACGTGCTCTCGATCTCGACGCCGCCAAGGGCGACGACGCCGCGAAATTCCTCGCTCTAGTGCGCGAGGCCGCACAGCGGTCGCTGTCGATGCGGCCGTTCGATGTGCAGCTGCAGGGTGCGCTACGCCTGCTGGCCGGTGACGTGGTCGAGATGGCCACCGGTGAGGGCAAGACGCTCGCCGGTGCGATCGCCGCGATCGGCTACGTCCTGCAGGGCCGGCAGGTGCACGTGATCTCGGTCAACGACTACCTCGCGACCCGCGACGCCACCGCGATGAAACCACTCTTCGATCTGTTCGAACTGACCAGCTCGTCGGTCGCGGAGTCCTCGACTCGCGACGAGCGTCAGGCCGCGTACCGCGCCGACATCACCTACGCGTCGGTCAACGAGGTCGGCTTCGACGTGCTGCGCGACCAGCTGGTGGTGCACGAGGACGAACTGGTGTCACCCAAGCCCGACGTGGCGATCATCGACGAGGCCGACTCGGTGCTCGTCGACGAGGCACTGGTGCCGCTGATCCTTGCCGGCGCCAAACAGGACGAGGTGCCCGACCGCGCGATCCACGAGGTGGTGTCGCGACTGAAGAAGAACCACTACGACATCGACACCGACGGCCGCAACGTCTTCCTGACCGACGAAGGCGCCACGTTCGTGGAGGCCGAACTCGGCGGCATCAACCTCTACGACGAGGATCATGTGGGAACCACACTGGTCAGCGTCAACATCGCGTTGCACGCCCACATCCTGCTCGAGCGCGATGTGCACTACATCGTCCGCGACGGCGGTGTGCACCTGATCAACTCCTCGCGCGGTCGGGTCGCCCAGCTGCAGCGCTGGCCCGACGGCCTGCAGGCCGCTGTGGAGCTCAAAGAGGGCCTCGCGCAGACGGATTCGGGTGAGGTCATCGACACGATCACCGTCCAGGCGCTCATCGGACGCTACCCGCGCGTGTGTGGGATGACCGGCACCGCGATCGCCGCCGGTGAACAGTTCCGGCAGTTCTACGACCTCGCCGTCTCCCAGATCCCGCCGAACCGTCCCAACATCCGCATCGACGAGACCGACCGCGTCTACGACACGAAGGTCAACAAGGCCGATGCCGTGGTCGCCTACGTCAAGGAGGTGCACGAGACCGGACAGCCGGTGCTCATCGGCACCCACGACGTCGCCCAGTCCGAGGAGCTGGCCTGGATGCTCGACAAGGCCGGAGTGAAGTCGGTGGTCCTCAACGCGAAGAACGATGCCGAGGAGGCTCGCATCATCGCCGAGGCCGGGGCGCTGGGCGCGGTGACGGTGTCCACGCAGATGGCCGGTCGCGGCACCGACATCAAGCTCGGCGGGTCGGTGGGCGAGAAGGACGGCAAGAGCACCGGTGCCCGCGACCAGGTGGTCGAACTCGGCGGTCTGTGCGTGGTCGGAACGGGTCGATACGACACCGAACGCCTCGACAGTCAGTTGCGCGGACGTGCCGGACGCCAGGGCGATCCCGGACGGTCCATCTTCTTCTCCAGCCTCGAGGACCCAGTGGTGACCCGCAACCTCGCATTCAAGAAGGACCCGGTCTCACCCAATGAGGACGGATTCATGGGCGCCAAGGGTGTCGACCTCATCGAGCAGGCCCAGCGCATCGCCGAGGGCATCATGCTCGAGATCCACGCGAACACCTGGCGGTACTCGAAGCTGGTCAACCAACAGCGTGAACTCGTGGTGAAACGTCGCAGCGAACTGCTGAGCACCGACACCGCGATCGACGAACTGAAAGCACTCGAACCCGAGCGTTACGAGCGGTTGGCCTCCGGCGCGTCGGCAGATGAGGCGGCCGCCGACACCGCCGACGCGTCGGCAACAGGGGATTCGGCAGATGGGGATTCGTCGACCGTGGATACCCAGGCCGAGGTCACGGTCGGTGCGGCCCCGAGAGAGCCGATCGCTCCCGAGGTCCTGGCCCAGTCGGCGCGCGAGATCATGCTGTGGCATCTGGACCGCGCGTGGGCCGATCACCTCGCGTTCGTCTCCGACGTCCAGTCGTCGATCCACCTGCGTGCCATCGGCCGGGAGAGCCCGATCGACGAGTTCCACAAGCTGATCCTCGACGCCTTCGCGTCTCTTCCCGACCGGGCGGTCGAGAGTGCGCGGACCACGTTCCGGGAGATCGACTTCACCGACGAGGGTGCCGATCTGGACTCCGCGGACCTGCGGCGGTCGACCACCACCTGGACGTATATGGTCCACGACAACCCGTTCGCCTCGGGCGGTGCCAAGACGCTGCAGGGCATCATCGGGATCTTCCGCTGACACCGCGGATGAACCCCGAGGATCGTGTCCGCGGGGAGGCCGCGGGAGCCGCGCACGACAATGCGACTGACGCCACCGCAGGGGACACCACAGCGTCTCCGACCAGCCCATCCGACCAGAACGTGGCAACCGATCGGATCCTGACGATCCCGAACCTGCTCAGTCTGCTCAGACTGGTCGGGGTCGGGCTGTTCCTCTGGCTGCTGCTCGACGTGGATTCACCCGGATGGGCGCTGGCGGTGTTGATGCTGTCGGGATTCAGCGACTGGGCCGACGGCAAACTCGCCCGGCTGCTCGGCCAGAGCTCCCGGCTCGGGGCACTGCTGGATCCTGCAGTCGACCGGCTTTATATGGTCGCGATCCCGGTGGGTATGGCAGTGGCCGGGACGGTGCCCTGGTGGCCGGTGATCACACTGCTCGCCCGGGAGGTCGCGTTGTTCGCCACCGGCCCGCTGCTGGCGTCGCGGGGGATCACCGCGCTGCCGACGCTCTACATCGGCAAGGCCGCGACCTTCGCCCTCATGTGCGCCTTCCCGTTGATCTTGGCCGGATCGTATTCGGGCGTCGTCGCGTCGGTGTTGCACGCCGGCGGGTGGGCATTCCTGCTGTGGGGGCTCGGGCTCTACCTGTGGTCGCTGGTGCTGTACTGGGCCCAGACGATCCTGGTGATGCGCGCGATGCCCCGGGCCTCGGCCCGGGATGCAGACGCCACGCCCGACACCCAGTAAAGTCTGTCGCGTTCGGATGCCGAACCGACCGATATGCGGCCGGTGCTGAGCCGGTCACCCCGAATCCGATGAGTGGAAGGCGACGCCTGCGTGAGCGAGTACGAGGTCCCCGACGATCTGCGTTACACCAGCGAACACGAATGGGTGAAGAAGATCGGCCCGCGCGAGGTCCGAATCGGCATCACCGACTACGCACAGAGCGCCCTCGACGATGTGGTGTTCGCACAGCTGCCGGCGGCCGAGGACGAGGTGGCCGAAGGTGTGTCGTTCGCCGAACTGGAGTCGACCAAGAGCGTGTCGGACATCTTCGGACCGATCAACGGTTCGGTCTCGGCCGTGAACACCGAGCTCGAGGCACATCCCGAGCTGGTGAACTCCGACCCCTACGGTGCGGGCTGGCTGGTGGAGATCACGGTGTCCGACGACACCGAACTCGACACGGTCCTCGCCGATCTGCTCGACGCGCAGGGATACCGGTCACTCACCGAGTGACCGAGAAGGCGAGCGGTGACACCGATCGCGCCGACTTCGTGGGCGTGACCATGACATGTGGGCACCGGGTCTAGGATCGGCACTGAAGAGTTGAGCGCCGGCGGACTCGACATCGGCCGGTGGGATGAGACATGCATATCCCCCAGCCGGCCGAGGACGTCGCCGGACGCTCTGTGAAGGCCCGGTGCTCGTGGCTCTCGTGGCCACGGCGACGGGCGGGCGGTCGAACCGGCTACGCGCCGGAGAAGACAAACGAGAAGGAGAATTGGTGAGCGACAACGAAAAGGACGTCGAGGCCCCGGTCGAGACGACCTCGGTCTTCCGTGCCGACTTCATCAAGGAGCTCGAGGCAGGGGGATCGGGTTCGGAGACCGCAGACCCCGGTGTCGAACGGTTGTCCGAAGGCACGGGTCTGCTCGTGGTCAAGCGTGGCCCCAATGCGGGTTCTCGCTTCCTGCTCGACCGCCCCACGACCACCGCCGGGCGCCACCCCGACAGCGACATCTTCCTCGACGATGTGACCGTCAGCCGTCGGCACGCCGAGTTCCGTCAGGTCGACAACGGTTTCCAGGTGGTCGACGTGGGCAGCCTCAACGGCACCTACGTCAACCGCGAGCCGGTGGACTCGGCCACTCTCAGCAACGGCGATGAGGTCCAGATCGGCAAGTTCCGACTGGTCTTCCTCAGCGCGTCCCCGTCGGGCGAGTCGAACTCGTAACCGCGGTGACGTCCCCCTCTGCGCACGCCGACAGCGAAGGGTCGATGTCCATCGGCGCTGTACTGGAGCAGTTGCGAGGCGAATTCCCGGACGTGACGATCTCGAAGATCCGCTTCCTGGAATCCGAGGGTCTGGTGACGCCGCAGCGTTCCCCGTCGGGATACCGGCGGTTCAGCCGGACCGACTGCGAGCGTCTGCGGTTCGTCCTCACCGCCCAGCGCGACCGCTACCTTCCCTTGAAGGTCATCAAGGAGCAGCTCGACGCCATGGATCGCGGCGAGACGCTCGGCGGATCCGGGGGGACCCGCCTGCTCAGTTCGGCACGCTCGTGGGTGGTGCCGGCCACCGACTTCGCGCAGGGCGGCGGGCGTATCTCACGCGAGACGCTCATCGAGCGCACCGGGGTCGATGCCGGCTTCGTCACCGAACTCCAGCGCAACGGGTTGCTCGCCGCAGGTCCCGGCGGGTTCTTCGACGATGATGCGGTACGGCTCGTCGAGGCCGCCGCCGCACTGGCCGACTACGGACTCGAGACGCGGCACTTGCGCGCATTCAAGGTGTCGGCCGACCGTGAGGCCGGATTGGTGGCCCAGATCGCCAAGCCCATCGCCAAGGGCAAGGGCACGGGCTCGCGTGATCGCGCCGAGGAACTCATCCGCGAGATCGCCGCGTTGTCGGCGACGTTGCACACCCAGCTGATCAAGGCGGCGGTGCGCGACCTCCTCGACTGAGTGGCGATCGACCACATTCGTATCCGCCGTGATGTCGGCGGGACATGGGCGGTCGGACACCGTCGTGGGCGCGATGATCGGTGTAGCGTCGCAGACATGCCTTTCGTGGTGTAGCGATGGGACCCTCGACACCAGGCGGGAGTTGATAGATCGATGAGTGAGATGCGAGTGGTCGGGATCCGCGTTGAGCCGCCCCAGAGTCAGCCTGTTCTCCTCCTTCGGGAAGCCGACGGCGATCGCTATCTACCGATCTGGATCGGCCAGAGTGAAGCCGCGTCGATTGCGTTGCAGCAGAAGGGGATCGAGCCCCCTCGCCCGCTCACTCACGACTTGATGCTCAACCTCATCACCGCCTTCGGCCAGGAACTGGTGGAGGTGCGCATCGTCGACATGCAGGAGGGCACGTTCTACGCGGAGATGGTGTTCGCCGGCGATCTGCGGATCTCGGCGCGCCCGTCTGATTCCATCGCCGTCGCGCTGCGGGCCGATGTCCCGATCATCGCCGAGGAGAGTGTCCTCGCCGATGCCGGTCTGATGATGCCCGACGAAGAGGAATCGGCCGATCCCGACGACAACAAGGAAGACGAAGTCGAGAAGTTCAAGGAGTTCCTCGACACCGTCTCACCCGACGATTTCAAGGCCTCCGGCGGCGCGTGAGCCCACCGGTGCGGTCAGCGCGACGCTCGCTCGCCGATCACGCGCCGGACTCGGAAAGATAACGACTGACCCTAACTCTCAACTTTAGGTCGAGGGTGTGGGCGAGTCGCATTGATTTGACCCGGTGTGACCCCTACCGTCAGGTGCGTTGACCACGGATGATGGTGTTGCCGCCCGGCAGCGCAGATATCCGTGGACCAGGCACGTGTGGATGGGTCGGGGCGAGTAGTCTCGGGGCAGTGTTCGAGTGGGGTCGACAACTCGTGCCAGGCCGCGAGAGGCGCGGAACGACCCCAGGGGATGCGAGGAGTACGCAGTGGGCGATCAGCCGCGAGACGGTGACCGGTCGACCGAGAGCCAGGGGATGAGCCCTGAGGTCCCGGCCGTCGACACACCACCGGCAACGGCCACGCAGGGGGCGCTCGACGACATCGCTCCCGGTCTGTTCCCCAACGACACCGTCCCCGACGAACTGGTCGGTTATCGCGGACCCAACGCCTGTCAGATCGCCGGTATCACCTACCGGCAGCTCGACTACTGGGCACGTACCTCGCTGGTGGTGCCGTCCATCCGCGGTGCGGCCGGCTCGGGCAGTCAGCGGCTGTACTCGTTCAAGGACATCCTCGTCCTCAAGATCGTCAAACGCCTGCTCGACACCGGGATCTCCCTGCAGAACATCCGCGTCGCCGTGGATCACCTGCGTAAGCGCGGTGTCGAGGATCTCGCTCGCATCACTCTGTTCTCCGACGGGACCACGGTGTACGAGTGCACCTCCGCCGAAGAGGTCGTGGACCTGCTGCAGGGCGGACAGGGTGTGTTCGGTATCGCCGTGAGCGGTGCGATGCGCGAACTCACCGGCACCATCGCCGACTTCCCGGGTGAACGCGCCGACGGCGCCGTCACCGAGTCGGCACCCGAGGATGAACTCGCCGCTCGCCGCAAGAACCGGGCGCGCCGCACCGGATAACGTGCGATCTCTAGGGATATTCGTCGGTCGGGTGAGTGGTTGCCAGCCGCCAGTGATGGAGTCGGCTCGGTGGTGATTGTGGAAGTGCATCCACGCGGGTAGGGCGTTGTTGCGTTGTTCGGTTGACTGCTAGGAGTGGCTTAGGCCCATCTGTCGCTCAGAGTGCAGTGCACCGTTGGATCTCGCTGTTGGCTGGGGCTGGTGCACGAGTAGGTGACATCTGATCTGGCTTGCCCTGCCGGGCGGCCTGGAAGGATGCCAGCTGTGCCCAAGCCCTATCCCCAGGAGTTCCGCGAC
>NZ_BMGC01000045.1 GCF_014639795.1 Gordonia jinhuaensis
GAAACAAGCCCTCGCTCAACTCGCCCTAGCCTACCCCGACCGAATCAACCCCTACCTCTAACCCACACGAGCACAACTACTTACACAAAAATCTTGACAAGCTCGGCCTGCACCATCGCCGGCGCGGGAACCGTGGCATCACAGTCGTCACCACGATCACACTGACACTCGAACAACTCGCCGGACAGCAGCGCGAACACGGCATCCGACCGACGCGCGCCGTCACGCCGCGGATCACCGTCGCACACACTGCTAGCGAGGGCATCGACCCGGGCAACGGCGATGCGCACATTCTCCGCAGTCATCGACGCGTGCAGGACCGCCATGCCATCAGTTGTGTTCTCGGCCCATACCTTGCGGGCCTCGTTCGCCGCTTTACGGCGTTCACGCACGGCGGTGGGGTCGTGGCGGAACACGATCCGATCACACACATCGCGCAGACGTTGCAGCGACCAGCTCCCTTGCCGCCGCAACGCCTCCGCCAACTCACTATCGACGAGTGGTGCGTAGTCCTGTCCGCCGACCAGACCCGTACGCGCGACGATCGTGCGGACGTGCCCGCCGGCGATCACCCCATCGTGCAAGCACTGCGCCACCGCAGGCAGCGTGTTGAACAGATGCATCGCATAACCCAACTCGGTTTCCACCGAGCCCTGGCTGCGACCCACCATCATCGCGATCTCATTCGCTGCCCGCGCGTGTGCGTCATACACACGCTGATCGGAGTCCATATACGGCGCGACCAGTCGTTCGTACACCTCCGACATCGCCCGCAACCGGTGCCAGTCCATCAACGCACTAGCACGCCGCGCCGCCACCACGACCGCACCCAACCCGGCGGCATCCACGTCATCCAACGACTCAGGCAGTCCCAATACGGAGAGATCCGGCTCTGCATCAACAGACATCGGAACCCCCTCCCGGTGGATGAGCGCGACTCGAACCATCTATCGAATACATGTTCGAGTCTACCGAGAAAAACCCATCCCCACAAGGGGAAACAACACCGAATCACGAACAAGCCCAAGATCATTCACGCGAATGACACCGGGAACCGCACACCCGCCAGCTCAGTCGGGCATCGCGTGCCGCGGCCGCCGGACCGGCGCAGGTGCAGGCGCTGGCGTAGGTGCAGGTGCAGGCGCGGCCGACCGGACCGGCGCGGGTCGATCCACATCTCGCACTCCCGGCGTCGGTTTCGACCTGCCCGACCACGCGAGCCCCACAGCGACGACCGTCGTCAGCGGCACCGACATCGCGATGGCGATACCACCGACGAACGATCTCGCGAGCTCGACGGCAATCACATCGGTGGTCATCAGATCGGTGAACGACTGTCCGGCAACGGAGAACAGCAGCAGCGTCGGCAACGCGCTACCTGCGTAGGCGAACACCAGGGTGTACACGGTACTCGCGATGTGGTCGCGTCCCACTCGCATCGCGGCGGCGAATGTGGCTCTCGCACTGGATTCTCCGGCTCCGACGAGCTCGAACACGGCCGACGCCTGGGTGATTGTGACGTCGTTGAGCACACCGAGCGCGCCGATGATGAAACCGGCCAGGAGGATCCCGTCCGCCGAGATGGTCGCGGAGTACACCTGCAGACTCGTCGTCTGTTCGGCGGCAAGTCCGGTGATCTTCATCGTGCGAACCGCAGCCCACGACAACACCACCGCGAGCGCAAGGGACGAGAGCGTGCCGACCAGGGCCGCACTGGTGCGCAGACTCACACCGTGGGCCAGATAGATCACCACGAACAAGATCGCCGCCGCCGACACGATCGCCACGGCGACCGGCGAATGACCGTCGAGAATCGACGGCAGGGTGAAGCCCAGCAGGATCACGAAGGCCAGGACGAGCCCGACCACCGAGCGCAATCCCCGCCATCCGGCCACCAGCACCACCGCCGCGACGAACAGCACCGCCCACACGATCATGCTGGTTCCGCGCGAGAAGTCGTAGAACGCATACCGTCTCGCACCGGACGGATCGGAGAATTCGGTCAACCGGATGTGATCGCCCACCGACAGTGTCGGCTGACCCGCCTGCGGTCGCGCCTTCTGCTCTGGGGTCAGTTGCTGCGACGCCGTGCTGGCCTGCGAAGACGCGCGATTGGTCGGCACCTCGATGAGCGTGTTGGCGCCCTTGTCGCGCCCGGAGGTCAGTGCAACGGTGTTCTGCAGACACGGCCCCTGCGGATCGGCGAGCACCGAGGCGTCACCGCTGAACACCACACCCGACTGCGGGTTCATACATGCCGAATAGGACTGCGCGACAACGGTTCCAGTGACCGTGGTGGTCGCCCCGCCGCCCGAGGACTGGAACTGGATCGGGATCGCATGCGTCCGATACGACGGCCAGAGCATCACCACGCCGATCACCACCGCCACCGCGGTCGCGGCGAGCAGACCGACCACGACCCTCGCCGCGACGGGCGACATCCGCGCCGTGACCGACCGCAGATCATGCGAGTGGCCGTGCGGATGCGAATGTCCGGATTTCACGAAAGCCCACTGTAGTGGGCGAATCCGACCCGCGGGGCTGCGTGAACTGTCACCATGGACACGTGCCCGACGCAATGGCGGCAATGCAACACGACGCGGATCGGCTCTTCGAGGCCGGGTCGTACCGGAGTGCGCTCGCAGAGTTCAGCGTTCTGCGGGAGCGTCGTGCGCGGCATGAGGGTCCCTACTCACGGATGTACCTGGCGAATCTGCACGACGCCCTGCGCTGCATGGGCCACCTCGAACTCTGGGCCGACTCGCTCCCGCTCGGCCGCGAACTGTACGGCAAGTATCTGCGCACGCGCGGCCCCGCCCGGCCCGACACCGTCGACGCGGCCAAACGCTACGCATGGGCGCTGGTATGCGCCGACTCACTCGACCCTGCGGTCGCCATCTACCTCACGACCGCGGATGCGCTGTGGCCGAGCACCGCGTCCGACGGGTCGGCGAACGACTCGCCCGACCAGTTGCCGGAGGCCACCCGACTCCTCGGTGCCGCGGTCGTCCACCACCACAACGGACACCATGACGTTCTCGATCTCGCCGCGGCGAGCACCTCTGCGCTGTCCCATGTCGAGGAACTCCGCCGAGTCGCCGACACGCTGCCCGTCGACGCGGTGGTCGGCATCGACGGCGCCGTGCTCGAGCCACATCACACGCACTGACATCACGGTTCTCACCCAGGCCCCCGGGCACCCAGGAGCCCCAGTCACCAGTGTGGGCCGGCCACCATCACGGCAGCCGGCCCACAGTCGGAAATTCGGTTGAACACCTCGGACCCAGCGATGCCGGGTTCGGCGTCGGTCAGACGGTAGCGCGCTTCTTCGGCAGGCGGAACAGGTTGATGACGCTGACCACGATCAGCAGGATCGCACCGACCCAGAGGAAGGTCGCGACGGCGAGCGTGGGCAGGGTCAGCATCACGATGCCGGCCAGGATCGAGATGACGGCGCTGAGCACCACGAACCACTTGGGGGTCAGCGCCGAGAGTGCGTCGAGCTCGAACAGCGACTGGATGCCGTCGAAGATCCACGAGACACCGATGAAGATGCCCAGGATCCACAGCGAGCTACCCGGGTGGAACAGGGCGATGATGCCCAGGAGCAGGATCGCGAAGCCCAGCAGCGCGTAGAGCACCCGGAACCCGCCGGGAACCGACGGTGCGGCGAACGCGATGTAGAGCCGGAAGAGACCGGTGATGATGAGAGCGATGCCGAAGAGCACCGCGACCACGACCAGGGTTCCCCTGGGCCACACCAGGGCGATGATTCCGATGATGATGCCCACGACCGACGTGAAGATCATCGCCGAGCGGACCGAATTCACGAGCTCGTCAGGTAGCGAGGCAAGTTTCGAAGGCTCTGTCATAGAGAAAGCCAACCACACCAGACCTGGGAGAACACGGATCTCGATCGAACTTGTCGTAAACACTCGTGACGTGATAGATACAAGTTGTGTCTATCACGACGAACCAGCGCGAATCCGCCGCCGAACGCGTCTATCGATCAGTCAAAGCCGACATATTGACCGGAACGCTCTCCGGCGGGCAGTTGCTGAGTGAGGGCGAGATCGCGACCGCTCTCGGCGTGTCGCGCACCCCCGTGCGTGAGGGTTTCCTGCGGCTGGAGACCGAAGGATGGCTCAAGCTCTATCCGAAGCGCGGAGCGCTGGTATCCGCGCCGGATATGCACGAGGCCGTGCACGTGTGCCAATCGCGCTACTTCGTGGAGACCGGCTGCATCCGCGCCATCACCGCCCCGACATCCGATGTCCGCCGACGAGCCGACGTGGTCGCCGAACTGCGGGCGTCCTTGGCACGCCAGCGCGACCTGGTGACCGCCGGCGATCTCGCCGGGTTCGCCGCCGAGGACACCCACTTCCATCGCACCTTCGTCGATGCCGCCGACAACCCGATCCTGTCGGCCTTCTACGAGACGCTGCGCGAACGCCAGCAACGGATGGTGGCCACCTCGATCGGTCGCCCCGGTTCCGACGTCCCGGCGATCATCGACTGCCACAGCGCACTGACCGAACACCTCGAGGCCGGTGACGCCGACGGCTTCGCCACCACCTTGGCCAACCATCTGATGACCGTGCACCGCATCGACCTGCCCGGAGTGACCGTGCCCGGAGTGAGTCAGTGACCTCCACCGCCACCGAGCCCACAGTGACCCGCACACATCGTCGGGTGTGGATCCCGGCCGCCTTCGCGATGTTCGCGATCGCCTGGGGCGGAAACGAATTCACACCCCTGCTGGTGATGTACAAGAATTCGCACGGCTATTCGGGTCCGGTGGTCGACATCTTGTTGTTCGCCTACGTGCTGGGTATCGTGCCGGCGCTGCTGCTCGGCGGACCGCTCTCGGATCGTTGGGGCCGCGCGACGGTGATGCGTCCGGCGCCTGTCCTCGCCGCCATCGGATCGATCATCCTGGCCTGCGGCGCCGACTCGGTGCCACTGCTGTTCATGGGCCGCGTGTTCTCCGGTATCGCACTGGGTTTGGCGATGGCGGTGGGTTCGAGCTGGGTCAAGGAACTGTCGAGTCCGCCGTTCGAGACCACCTCGTCGGCGACCGTCGGAGCCGGACGCGCGGCGATGTCACTGACCGCCGGCTTCGGTATCGGCGCCGGCGTGGCGGGGGTGCTCGCACAGTGGGCCCCGCTGCCGGATTCGCTGAGCTACTACATCAACGCGGCGCTGTGCCTGGCCGCGGCAATCTGGCTGCGCGGCGCGCCGGAAACGGTGTACCTCTCGCGGGCCAACCGCGGCCGCCTGATCGACGACCTCAAGGTTCCCTCCGCCGCGCACCGACGCTTCCTGTTCGTGGTACTTCCGTTGGCGCCGTGGGTCTTCGGCGCGGCCGCGAGCGCCTACGCGGTGATGCCGACGCTGATGTCACCGCACATCGGACATGCCAAGATCGCCTACTCGGCGCTGGTCACCGTGGTGACACTGGGCGCCGGATTCGCGATCCAGCGACTCGGCTCCAGAATCGACCGGCCCGGCGGGGCGCGCGGTGCGGTGGTGGGCCTGAGCATGATGACAGTGGGTATGGCGATGGCATTCGTGGCCTCCACCGTCCTCAACCCCTGGCTGACCGTCGTCACCGGGGCGGTACTCGGAATGGGCTACGGCATATGCCTGTTCGCCGGTCTGGCCGAGGTCCAGCGCATCGCCGGCGACCGGGATCTCGCAGGTCTGACGGCGGTGTTCTACTCGCTGACCTATCTCGGTTTCGCGGTCCCCGCGGTGATGGCCTATCTGCACCAGTACATCCCCGATGTCAGCTATCCGGTGATGTTCGCCTTCGGCGCATGCGCCTCGGCCGCCTGCCTGGTCGTCATCGCGACCAACTTCAGCAGGCATCTCGACTGAGCCGGACCTCAGCCCGCCTGCGCCGTCCCGGTCGAGTCGCCCCCGTCAGAACCCGAGCCCGAGTCAGATACCTCGGTGGCGGCGTCGACCTCGGTGGTCAACGCGCCGGTGGGCATCTCACCGTCCCACTCGTGGTCGTGCATGAACCCCTCGGCCAGACCCACGTGGTACTTCGCCGACTGCGACAGGATCGACACCAGCGCCAGCGGGAGTGCCAGCATGGGCATCGGATCGTGGCGATTGGAGATCACCTCGTCGGTGTGCCAGTAGTCCCGCATGAACCGCCAGATCGAATACCCCTCCGGCCGAGCGGACTTCCGCCAGCCGTAGATGAGCATTCCCGGACCGACCATGTTGCGCACACCCAGATCCGGTTCGACCAGCCCCTCGGACGTGCCGGTGAACGCGCGGTCGACGTGGTTGTGCGGCTCGAACATCAGGATGCCGCTGGTGGACCGCGGATTACATTCGATCGTGTACAGGCCGCGATCGGCGTTGTCGATGAAGTCCAAGCCGACCTGACCGGTGTAGTTGACCTCGCGGACGAAGTCGCGGACCCAGTTCAGGATGCCCTCATGCTCGACCTGCGTGAACGAGACACATGAATGGCCGTCGATCGCGTACTCGACCGGATAGGTGGCGTGTGCGAGCACCTCCCCGGACTGGCAGACCGAATAGGTGCAGTAGTTGTCGCCTTTGAGCCACTCCTGCGCCAGCCACGGATTGTCCGGATCGAACTCGATGTCGTCGAACGAATCGCCCGGGTACATCTTGTGCACCTTCTGCGAACCGCGCGAGTAGACCTGCTTGAGTGCGAACGGCGTGGTGAAGTCGAGTTTCTCGGCATCGGCACGATCCCGCACCAACGAGTACTTCAGCGCGGGAATATTCCGCTCGGACAACAACTCCTGATACTCGTACTTGTTGTGCAGCCGGTTCTCGGTCTCGAAGTCCGACAGGAACAGCCGACACGATGCGGGGAAGAGGTCGCGATGCATCGAGATGATGTCGGTTTCCTCGTGGATCGGGATCAGCAGATCAATGTCGTTGTCGCGGACGATCTCCGCGAGGCGCTGCGCGTATTCGCCGGGCGAGAACTTCGGTGGCGGGACACGGAAGAACTTCTCGGTGGAGTTGGAAAAGCGCGACAGACCAAAGGGAATCGAGTCGGCGACCATCACCGTGTGACCGCCCGCCGCCATCAATCGGCACAGCTCCAGCGTGAGGAACGACCTCGCGAAGGTGATGAGGACCCGGAGCTTGCGCTCGCTTGACATGTAACCCCCGGAAGTGATCGTGAGACGGCACCGCCGGACCGGCGGCGTGCATGGGATTGCCCGGACTTGGCTCATGATAGCTTGGACCGCTGGACAAACCGTTCGCGTCCGTCCGCCTACGGTTCATCACGTGCGGAGGTGACCTGAGTGTTCTTCCTCGGCGTCTTCTTCGCCGCGACCGCCGCCGTTGCATACGGCGTCTCCACCGTTCTCCGCGCCCTCGGCGCCCGACGTGCCGCCGTGGCAGCGCGGTCGGAGAGCGGCGACAAGCGCAATCCGATGGGTGGCCCCACGGTCGGATCCACCGTCTCGACCCTCACCGACCCGGCATTCCTCGCGGGCACGATCACGGTGATGATCGGCTTCCTCGGCGGTGCCTTCGCCGCCCGGTACCTGCCGTTGTTCCTGTCGCAGACCATCGTCTCGGGCAACCTCGTGGTGACCGCTCTGCTCGGCACCCGGATACTCGGGATCCGCCTGCACACGCGTGACTGGTTGGCGATCTCGGTGGTCATCATCTCGCTGTGCATGCTCGGGCTCTCCTCCTCGCATCATCCCGGCGGAGGCGAGAACAACCTGTTCCACTGGGGGCTGCTGTTCGCCACGATCGCCATCTCGGCGGCCGCACTGGCCTGTGTGTTCCTGCTGGGCCGCAGCGGCGCCATCGCCGGTGGCGCCTCGGCGGGCCTGCTGTACGGGATCGTGGCGATCGCGGCGCGCGTGATGCGCGGCATCGACCCGTTCGACCCGGTGGCGCTGTTGACCGATCCGGCCGTCTGGTCGCTGGCGATCGCCGGGGCCGTCGCGTTCTGGGTGCAGACCATCGCGCTGCAACTCGGCGCGGTCAACGGCGTGACCGCGGTGCTGGTGGTCGGCGAGGTGGCCGGTCCCGGCATCGTCGGCGTGGTGTTCCTGAGCGATTCCGCACGCCCGGGATATGAGTGGCTGGCGATCGTCGGCTTCATCGGCGCGGTGATCGGCGCG
The DNA here is from genome assembly GCF_014639795.1 of Gordonia jinhuaensis. Taxonomy (GTDB): domain Bacteria; phylum Actinomycetota; class Actinomycetes; order Mycobacteriales; family Mycobacteriaceae; genus Gordonia_B; species Gordonia_B jinhuaensis. Next base: position 8,142 of record NZ_BMGC01000045.1, read on the forward strand.
ATGCTGGTCGCCTGGTACGGCTCACACGAGGCCGACCACTTCGGTGAGAAGCCCCAGCCCGACGGCGGCTGGCGACGCGGCGCCCGCAACAACCCGGCGAATCAGCAGTTCGACGCCGACGCACACACCCACGAATCCAGCGGTTCTCAGCCGGCATCCGAACACGAACGCTGAGCCCGGCGCCGACTGAGCAACCGGTCGACGTAGGCCACCGATCCGACCACCACCGCGGCCAGTCCCCATCCGAGCAGCACGTCGAAGACGTAATGCTCACCGGTGTAGACCAGCGTGAACGCCATCGCCAGCGCGTACCCGACGAACAACGTCCGACCCAGCGCCTTGACGCGGGGCCACATGAACAGCGCGAGCATCATGGTCAGCCCGGCATGCAGTGACGGGATGGCGGCGACCAGATTCGACTTGGCCTGACCCACCTGCAACATCGACTCGGCCGAACGCAGGTGCAGCACCTGCCAGCCGCGTCCGGAGATCCGTTCGACCAGCGGCGAGGATCCCGGTTGCGCGTGGTCGGCAACACCGAGCAGCCCGCCGTCGGCCCGGGGTCCGGGACCGTAGATGCACGCCGGGTCGCGCGGATGGTCGGCGACCTCGACCGCGGCACATTTGGCCGCGGCCCACGGCGGCGCACCCGGTACGAGCGTGTAGCCCACAAGGGCGAGAAACGACATCGCCACAAAGCACACGGCGTAGCGCGCCCACACCCGGCGGTTGCGCAGCCACAGGACACCGGCCACCACATAGGGCACCACGAAGAACGAGATGTAGATCGTGGACGTCCCGATCTCCCACCACGGCGGCGAGACCTGTTTGAGTTCACCCTGCAGCCACACCGTGGGCACCTGACCGAACAGTCCGCGGTCGAAGTCGGGTGCGAGCGTCCAGTGCGTCGGCATCCCCATCCACTCGGCGACACCGCGCGTCATGTCGTAGAGATAGAGGATCGCCGCGAACGGCAACCAGTCCACGAACACCGTCCAGAACTTGCGACGACCGATACTCGCGACCAGCAGTCCGCTGCACATGTAGATCAGCAGAGTGGTGCGGTCGTAGGCGATTCCGTTGTGCCACAGGCTCAGACATACGCAGACCAGCCACAGCGCAACGGCCGTGCGGCGGACCACGGCGAGATTGCGCCAGGTCAGGCCGGATTCGACGGTACGGGGCAGGTATCGCCACCGGCGCGACCCCTCGACCTCGGACGCCGCACCGACGCCGAGCTCGGAAGTCGCGACGCCATCGACCTCGGAGATGCTCACGCCGCCAACCTTTCGTCACCGCCGTGCCGCCTCGCGGTCGACCATCGTTTACCGATTGGCCTCACACTAGTTGCCCATGCTCAAAACTGCCCGGGAACGCTCACAGTCCTCCCGTCAGCGGCGCGGCTGCGTATAGTGACCCACATCACTATTCCGCGGGTTCGCGAACCGTTCTGGAGGCTCACGTGCCGAACCGATTTCTCCGCTACGGAGAGCAGAAGTACCCGATCACCCGAGAGGCCGAGGCGCGGCTGGACCGCGCCCTCGACTCGGTCTATGCCACCGGCGGTTCGGGTCACCAGTGGCTGAGCCTCTACGCCGACTCGGCCACGCCCTGCCGCCTGTTGATCGCCACCGGGGTACCGATCTCGATCGAGACCGAGTTCGCCCCAGACGATTTCTGAACGGGATGATTTCTGAACGCAATCGGTTGTCGAACCGGCCTGATCGCGCAGCGCGAACAGCCACACGCGCATTCCCGCACCCACGACGCCTACCATCGAGGTGAGAGCCGTGCCGATGTCCGGCTCCATACGGGGAGGACGTCAGCGATGAGTGTGGTGATCGACACAGTGGCCGGGAAGGCAACGAAGTTCTTCCCCGTCAAACCTGCCGACCACCTCCCCCAGGGCCGCATGATCGACCTGCCCGGGCGTGGTGGTTCCACCTACGTGACCGACAGCGCCGCCACCGGCGACTCCGACCCCGACGCCCCGGCGATCATCCTGCTCCACTCGGTGATGACCACCGGCCTCATGTGCTGGTATGCCACCATCCCCGATCTGCGCGAGCACTTCCGCGTGATCACCCTCGACCAACGCTTCCACGGACGCGGGATCACCTCGGGGAGTTTCACCCTCGACGACTGCGCCGACGACACGGTCGCGGTGGCCGACGCGCTGGGTGTCGACACGTTCATCGCGGGCGGCTTCTCACTCGGCGGCGGCACCGCACAGGTGACCTGGCAGCGCCACCCCGACCGTGTCGACGGTCTGGTCCTCGCCTCAACCGGACCCTACTTCTCGGGTTCGCGCGCCGTACGTGCCGACCGCGTGACACGGGCCGTGCGCGCGGTCACCGGTCGCGCCCTGTCTCACATCCCGCCGATCAAGCAGAGCAAGCTCGCCGACACCGACATCTCCACCGGCGCATGGCTGTTCCGCCAGTTCCGCGCGACACGTTTCGACCGTCTCGCCGACATCTCCGACGGTATGGCCGATTTCGACTCGCGCGACTGGCTCGGCGAGATCGACGTGCCGACGTCGGTGGTGGTGAGCACCCACGATCACACGGTCTCACCGAAGCGTCAGCAGATCCTGGTGGACTCGATCCCGCAGGCACATCGGTTCGACGTACCCGCCGGCCATGCCTGCTGCGTCCTCGAACCCGACCTGTTCGCACCTGAATTCACCCGCGCCGCAAGCGATGTCGCCGAGCGCGTGAAGTCGGGTCCGGCGCAGTCCCGTCCCGCCTGACAGGCCAGGAGCCACCGCGGCTCAGACCTCGTCGCACGCCTCGAGGAGCGTCTTGATCCCGCGCTCGAATCCGCGGGCCAGTTCGGCCGGGTCGGGGATCTGCTCGGCACAACCGATGATCCCCACGTTGAGATTGCCACCGGTGGAGAACACCGTGATGTTCAGACCTGCGCCGTGGAACACCGGACCGAAAGGGAACAGCGCGGTGATCCGTGCGCCGAGGAAATACAGCGGCGCGTCGGGGCCGTGCACATTCGACATCACCAGGTTGTAGATCACGGGGTGATGGTCGGCGAAATGCGTTGCGGTGTAGATCTTGGAGATCATGTGCGCAGTGGTTGCCGGGGAGAGCTGGGCCCAGCCGCGCAACAGATTCGGGTCGACCGTGGCGTGATGGTCTTTGGCGGTGGTCGCCGACTGCGCCATCGCATACATGCGGGCCACCGGATCGGCGACGTCGGTGGGCAGCGACACGAACATGCCGGTCACCAGGTTGCTGCCGAGTTCGTCGACGCTGCAGCCGCCGTCCGGGACATCGCCGGTGATCGACACCGGCACCATCCCCACCAGCGGCCGGTCGGGCAGCGCGTCACGGTCGACGAGCAGCTCACGCACCGCACCCGCACCGGTGGCCAGCACCACGTCGTTGATCGTGACACCGAAATGCGACTTGATCCGGCGCACATCGTCGAGTGAGACCTGGGTGAAGGCGACGGCGCGGTGTCCGGTGATCGTCGAATTGAACGGGGTACGCGGCGCGGTGAGCGGGGCGGGCATCGCCGCCGACCGGATCGCCCGTTCGAGCCACCGCAGCGAGATCGCCGCGGTCCGCGACGTCATCTGCGCCAATGTGAGCGGCCGTCGCAGCATGCCCACCGCACCACCGAGAACCATCGATGTCCACGCCGGTCCGCCGACCGACGCGGCGACAAGTCGCTCGTCGAGTTCGGGGGGTTCGGGGGTCAGTCCGCACAACTGTGCGATGAGCTCGGCACCGCCGTTGCCGTCGGTGCCCGCATGATGGGTCCGCAGGATCACCGCAAGACGCGACTCCGCGCGGCCTTCCACGATCCACATATCCCAGAGCGGACGGCTGCGGTCCAGCGGGATCTCCGCCAGGTGGGCGCACAACTCGGCGAGTTCGGGGTCGGCACCGGGTGCCGGCAGCGCTGCCCTGTGGACGTGATCTGCGACGTCGAAGTCGGTGTCCTCGATCCAGACGGGATGACCGAGGTTGACGATCGAGTCGTCGAGCTTGCGCCGGAATCGCGGCATCGCCGCAGCTCGTCGCCCGATTTCGGCGCGCATCGACTCGAAGTCGTACCCGCCGGGGATCGTGATGGGGTCGATCTCGATGATCGCCATCACGTTCATCGGCTGCTCAGGCGATTCCAGATACAGGAATGACGCATCCAGACCACTCAGACGCTCCACCGTCGCCTCACCTCTTCCTCGGCAGGTGCACCGATGACCCACACCGGTGCCCTACGTCCACTGTGCGCCGGGAATCGCTCGCGTGCACAGCTTCTTCTGCTCTCGCTGATGTGACGTCAACGATCGACAGTCGGATTTTGCTCCCGAATCACCCAACTAGTGTGTCCGCATGCGCATCGGAGCACATGTACGTGACGACCTCGACCCACTCGGCGCGGCCGAACAACTCGGCGTCGACCTGGTCCAGCTGTTCATCACCGACCCTCAGGGCTGGAAGAAGCCCCAACCCCACCCGCAGGCCCAGCAGCTGCGCGAGTCGACCATCGACGTGGTGGTGCACTCGTCGTACACGATCAACGTCGCGAGCCTCAACAACCGCATCCGGGTGCCCTCCCGCAAGGCGGTCGACCAGCAGGCCGCCGGCGCGGCCGAACTCGGCGCGATCGGACTGGTGGTCCACGGTGGGCACGTGCGCGCCGGCGAGGATGCCGAGGAGGGTTTTGCCAACTGGCACAAGCTCTTCGAGCGTCAGGCCGACAGCGGTGGCTTCGCGGTGCCGATCCTCGTCGAGAACACCGCGGGCGGCGAACGCGCCATGGCACGTCATCTCGACGCGATCGCGCGGCTGTGGGATGCCGTCGGCGACTTCCCCGAGGCCGGGTTCTGCCTGGACACCTGTCATGCCTGGGCCGCCGGCCTGGATCTGTCCGACGTGGTGGACAAGGTCCGTGCGATCACCGGCCGCATCGACCTGGTCCACCTGAACAACTCACGTGACGAATTCGGCTCCGCGCGTGACCGGCATGCGAGTCTGGCCGAGGGCACCATCGACTCCGCAGTGCTCGTCGAGGTCGCCCGCGCCGCCCGAGCCCCGGTGATCCTCGAGACGCCCGCCGAGACCGTCCGAGCGGACCTGCAGCTGCTCGCCGACGCGACGTCGTAACAGGAAACCGTCGATGACCTGCAGCGATGTACTCGCCGCCCACAGTTGTCAAACTCCGCCGATGCGGAGTATATTGGTGGTTACTGGCGAGTAACTTAGGGTTCCGCCGCGGTGGAGGCCGTCGCTCGCATCAGTCTTTCTTTCCAGAGACGACCCTCAGATAGGACAGCCGCAAATGGGGCATTACAAGAGCAACGTGCGCGATCTGCAGTTCAACCTGTTCGAACTGCTCAAACTCGAAGAGGTCCTCGCCTCGGGTGAGTTCGGCGATCTCGATCGCGAGACCGCAGAGGACATGATCCGTGAGGTGAAGAACCTCGCCGAGGGCGTGATCGCCGAGTCGTTCGCCGAGGGCGATCGCAACCCGCCGGTCTTCGACCCCGAGACCCATTCGGTCACCCTGCCCGAGGGCTTCAAGAAGTCCTACAACGCCTTCATCGAGGCCGGCTGGGACAAGGTCGGTGTCGACGAGAAGCTCGGCGGCATGCCCGCCCCGCGGTCGCTCTACTGGGCGATCAGCGAGATGATCCTCGGCGCCAACCCCGCCCTGTTCATGTACGCCGCGGGCGCAGGCTTCTCCAACATCTTCTACGACAACGGCACCGACGAGCAGAAGAAGTGGGCTGCCATCTGCGCCGAGCGCGGCTGGGGCGCCACCATGGTGCTGACCGAGCCCGACGCCGGATCCGACGTGGGCGCCGGTCGCACCAAGGCTGTCGAGCAGCCTGACGGCTCGTGGCACATCGACGGTGTGAAGCGCTTCATCACCTCGGCCGATCAGGACATGACCGAGAACATCTTCCACCTCGTGCTCGCCCGCCCCGAGGGTGCCGGACCGGGCACCAAGGGTCTGTCGCTGTTCTTCGTGCCGAAGTTCCACTTCGACCACGAGACCGGCGAACTCGGTGAGCGCAACGGTGTGTTCGTCACCAACGTCGAGCACAAGATGGGCCTGAAGGTCTCGGCCACCTGTGAGGTCACCTTCGGTCAGCACGGTGTGCCCGCCAAGGGCTGGCTGGTCGGCGAGGTCCACAAGGGCATCGCGCAGATGTTCGACGTCATCGAGCACGCTCGAATGATGGTGGGCACCAAGGCCATCTCGACGCTGTCGACCGGTTACCTGAACGCACTCGACTACGCCAAGGAGCGTGTCCAGGGTGCCGACATGACCCAGATGACCGACAAGACCGCACCGCGCGTGACGATCACCCACCACCCGGATGTGCGTCGCGCCCTGCTCACCCAGAAGGCCTACGCCGAGGGTCTGCGTGCGGTGTACCTCTACACCGCCTCGCATCAGGATCCGGCTGCGGCCAAGATCGTCTCCGGTGCCGACGCCGAGCTGGCCCACAAGGTCAACGACCTGCTGCTGCCGATCGTCAAGGGTGTCGGCTCCGAGCGCGCGTACTCCACGCTCACCGAGTCGCTGCAGACCTACGGTGGTTCCGGCTTCCTGCAGGACTACCCGGTGGAGCAGTACATCCGCGACTCGAAGATCGACTCGCTCTACGAGGGCACCACGGCCATCCAGGCGCAGGACTTCTTCTTCCGCAAGATCATCCGCGACAAGGGCCAGGCGCTGGCGCACGTCGCCGGACAGATCCAGTCGTTCATCGACTCCGAGGCCGGCAACGGTCGCCTGAAGACCGAGCGTGAGCTGCTCAAGACCGCTCTCGCCGACGTCCAGGGCATGGCCGCCACCCTCACCGGATACCTGATGGGCGCGCAGGAAGATGCGACCCAGCTCTACAAGATCGGTACCGGTTCGGTGCGGTTCCTGCTCTCGGTGGGCGACCTGCTCATTGGCTGGCTGCTGCTGCGCCAGGCCGAGATCGCCATCGCCGCACTCGACGGCGGAGCGACCGGCGACGACAAGTCGTTCTACGAGGGCAAGGTGGCCGTGGCCACGTTCTTCGCCAAGAACATGCTGCCCCAGCTGACCGCCACCCGCGGCATCCTCGAGAACATCGACAACGAGATCATGGAGCTCGACGAAGCGGCGTTCTGATCCGCTGAGTTCGGTTGATCCACGCGAAATGCCCCGGAACCTCTGAGGTTGCGGGGCATTTCCCGTTCGCGGTCGATCTCTATTCCGATGACATCACTTCGGTGGCATCCGGATACCGCCGTCGACCCGCACCACCTCGGCGTTCATATACGAGTTGGTGACGAGTTCGAGCACCATCGACGCCAGCTCGTCCGGCTCACCCAGTCGCTTCGGGAACAGCACCGACTCACCGAGTTTCGCCTTGAACGCCTCCGACGCCTCACCCTCGCCGTAGATCGGGGTGTCGATGAGGCCCGGCGCGACGGTGTTGACGCGGATGCCCACAGCCGACAGGTCGCGCGCGACCGGCAGGGTCATCCCGACGACGCCGCCCTTGGAGGACGAGTAGGCCGCCTGCCCGATCTGCCCGTCGAATGCGGCGACGCTGGCCATCGACACGATCGCGCCGCGCTCCTCGGTGGGCGTGGGGTCGAGTCGGCTCATCGCGGTCGCCGCGATGCGGATGGCGTCGAAGGTGCCGATCAGGTTGATCGCGATGACCTTCTTGTAGGCGTCGAGGTTGTGCGCCGAGGCGTATTCGCCGTCCTTGCCGATGGTGCGCTGCGCCCAGCCGATACCCGCCGAGTTCACCAGCACACGCAGCGGCCCGAGGTCGGCGGCGGTGTTCACCGCATCCTCGATCTGATCGGTGTTGGTGACGTCGACCGCCACGAACTTTCCGCCGATCTCGTTCGCGAGTTCAGTTCCCTTGTCGGCGTTGAGGTCTGCGACGACCACCGTGGCGCCCTTCGCCGCGAGTTGGCGGGCCACGGCCGCGCCGATACCCGACGCACCACCTGTCACGATTGCACTTGCTCCGTTGATGTCCACGTCACAAGCCTAGGACGAATTCACCGCATCTCGGGTCGGGATCTGCGATTCGTGGGGTCGCACCGGACATCCCGACGGGAAGGTGCCCAACTCCTCGACGCGGTAACCGCCTGGGTAGGACCGGATGTTGGGATCATCGGCGACCAGACGCGGACTCTTCCGCGGCGGCAGCATCCGCACGACCAGGGCGCGCAGCCGCAACCCGTTACCTGCGAGGAACCGTTCGGCGGCCGACGGGCGACGGTACTCGAATGCGTCGAGCAGCCGATCGTCCATCAGCGCGAGCGCCACCCGCCGAACGATCGCCGCAGGCAAGAGCCGGAACGGCATGAACGTCGCGAGCAGATCCAGTGTGGAATCGGCGACCTTCCTGGCACGCTCGTCATAGGCGAAATGGGCGACCTCGTAGTCGTCGAGCAGTGTCTCGAACTCCTCATAGGTCTCGGGAATGTCCCTGATCCCCATGTGCTTGCCGAGTTCGCGATAGTAGTTGGTCGCGGCGTCGATCTCGCTGCGGCTGAGCTCTCGCCACCCGTACTGCGCCAACCACCGCACCGGGCACACGACGAATGTGGCCAGCACATAACGGAAGTCGTCGTTGCTGATGTCATAACTGCGGTGCATGCCGTTCATCCGGCGGATCGCCGCACGTCCGCCCGCAGCCCCGAATCCGGCGCACAGCACCTCCTCCAGAATGAGCCCGGTGTCGTCGTAGCGCTTCTGCACCCGCTCGGTGAACTCCCCCGTCTCGTACAGCAGGATCCCGATACTCGGCACCGCGAACGTGCGGAACAGCGCGAAACTCAGCGCCTGCTGAATATCCCAGGGGAATTCGTAGTGGGCGTCGAGCCGGGTGATCTCGGTGAAATCGACGTGCGGATCGAGTTGTTCGATTCGCTCCTGCCAGGGGCTCCTGCGCATGCCGCTCCTCACGCCGCATCTGGGTTAACCGTGATTCACATCACAGTATCGTCGGCGTGAGGAGCGGTCAACGCTGTGTCAGCCCTCCCGGGTCAGCCCAGCCGGGTACCGGCGATCTCGGCCCCGCGAACCAACGTCTCGAGCTTGGCCCAGGCGATCTGCGGATGAATGCGGCCACCGAGGCCGCAGTCGGTGGAGGCGACCACGTTCTCCGGTCCGACCAGTCGCGCGAAACGTTCGATGCGATCGGCGACCAGCTCGGGATGTTCGACGACGTTCGTCGCATGGCTCACCACACCCGGCGCGATCTTCTTACCCTCGGGCAGCGTGGTGTGCTCCCACACCCGCCACTCATGCTCGTGGCGGGCGTTGGCCCCCTCGAACGAGTAGGTGCCGGCGTTGATGTCGAGCATCGTGTCGACGAGGTACTTGAACTCGAGATCTGTGGTGTGCGGGCCGTGCCAGCTGCCCCAGCAGAGGTGGAAGCGGATCTGCTCGGTGGGGAATCCGCGCAACGCGTGGTTGAGCGCGTCGACCCGGATGCGGGTGAAGGCCAGGTAGTCCTCGACGCTCGGCTCGGGATTGATCTGGTCGAAGTTCTCGGCGATCGACGGGTCGTCGATCTGCAGGATCAGACCGGCGTCGATGATCGCCTGGTACTCCTCGCGCATCGCATCCGCACACGCCCACACGAATTCTTCGTCGGTCGCGTAGTAAGTGTTGCCGATCCGCGAGGCCGAACCGGGTGACAGCGAGGTGATGAATCCGGTCTCCTGCCCCGACTTATCAAGGGCAGCCCGGAAATTGGCGATGTCGGCAGCGATGGCGTCGTGACCGGTGTAGGTGACCGGGCCGGTGGCCGTGGGGAACAGCACGCCGCGCTTGCCGACCGAGATACCACTCTCGGGGTCGGAGTAGGCATCGGCGAAGATCGTCCAGTCCCGGCGATCGGGGAAGGTGGTGAGCTGAACGTGACCGGGAGTCGAACGCTTGGGCTTGTCGGCGTCGGGTCCGCCATCGGTGAGTTCGAGGCCGCCGAGTCGATTGAACGAGTACGACCACCACGCGCCGTAATCGACCTTGCTCGACATCGACTTCCCGTATTCGCCGTCGCCGGGGATCGTGATGCCCAGATCGACCTGACGCTTCACGAGTGCGGCGACTTCCTCGGCGAGCAGGGCCTCGAAGTCGGTGTCGGAGTGGAGAGTCAGCCCGTCGGCGGCCTGCGCGCGAGCTTTGTTGGCCTCGGTGAGGCGCTCCGTACGGGGCAGGCTGCCTGCCTGCGAGGTGGCAATGGATGTCATCGGTGGTGCACAACCTTCGTATTCGTCAGTCCACTGGTTGCCGCCCGTGAACGTACGCACATCCGCGGTGAGCCCGACCGGTGTGCCGCACGCCGCGCCTCGAGGCGACGAACCGCCGGACACGGCGTGTCCGGCACAGCGGCAGGTGATCGGACTCGTCGTCGCCGCACGCCGGATGTTGGGTGCGCGCCGACTCACCGTTGCGGGACAGTCCCGGATTCCCACCGGGTTCCCCACTCGGCATCGGATACCGATGCCTCGACGTTCGACCACGCCTGCGGGGCTCCACCTCGGCGTCGAACGAACCGACTGCGCGTCCAGGCTATCGGATGAGCTCACGATGCCTGCACGCCCAGTCGGTTCGGTTACCCAGTCGGTTCGGTCAGCCAGTCGGTTCGCTTAACCCTTGACTGCCTCGGCGATGGTGGGCACCAGCACCCGCACGTTCTCCTGCACACCCAGCGGTGAGGGGTAGGCCAGCGAATAGGCGCGGCTGGCGTCGAGTTCGCGATAGTGACCGGTCTTGACCGCGTTCAGCGCCTTGAACGGGGCCGACGATTCCACCGCGCTGCGGTTGTTGGCCTGATCGGGTCGCGCGGCGTAGGCGAGCAACACGATGTCGGCGTCGAGCTTGCCGATGTTCTCCAGCGCGATGCCCTGCTGCGCATCCTTGGCGGTCACATCCGACAGGTTGGGATTGTCCTTGAAACCCAGGCCGTGGAAGAACTTCTCAGCATTGGAACCCGGGTAGTTCTGAATCGAGATCAGCGAGGGTGAGTGCACCACCGCGAAGGTGACGGTCTTGCCGGTGAACTCGGAATTCTCGTTACGTGCGTTCGTGATCGCGTCGTCGGTCTTGGCGATCACCTGCTCTGCCTTGGACTTGCGATCCATCGCCGCGCCGACCACGCGGGTCTTGTCCTCCCAGGTGGTGGACTGGTCGCCATCGGCCGTCGGATAGGTGATCACCGGCGAGATCTTGTCGAGGTTGCCGTAGTCGTCGGACATGTTCCACCAGAAGGTGCCGACGATGGCGTTGGGCGCAAGTGAGGCGACCTTCTCCAGCGGCACCCCGTCGGTGGTGTCGATCTTGGTGTCGATCGAACCGCCGAGATCACTTGCGGCCTTGGCGAGTTCGGGTGCGATGCCATTGGGCATCCGGGACTGCAGTTCGGTGGCGGTGGGCACGATGCCCAGCGAGAGCAGGATGTCGGTGTCGACCGCGGTGAGCGACACGATCTTCTTCGGCTCCGACTCCAGCTTGGTGGTGCCGAATGCGTTGCACTGGCTCAAGGGGTAGCCGTTGACGTCGGTGGCCAGTTTCACCGTGCACTGCCCCGGCGCCACCGACGATGCCGAGGCGTCGTCGCTGTTGTCGGACGAGCTGCAGGCAGCGAGCGTGATCGCCGCGACCAGTCCCATCGCGACACCTCCCGCACGTAACGTCGGGCTCTTCTTCACGAACTCTCCTCTCGTTGCCGGGCGTCTGCAGACATGACCCGATCGGTGAATGCGATGGTGTCCGGTTGGGAGACAACCGGGATACGTGAATGGTCGGCGTCCGGGTACAGGCGGTAATCGACGTGTACTCCCGACCGGCGGACCTGCTCGGCGAAGACAGCGGTCAGCGGTGCCGGTGCGACGATGTCCAGTCCGCCCTGGGCAATCTGTACGGGCACGCGGTAGCCCGATGTCGGCAGATCGACGTATTTCCTGAGTCGCTGCTGCACCGCAGGTGCGTCGAGTGCACGGGAGACCAGCGATCCGACGCTGACCCCCTGCAGCTGCCCGACCAGATCGTCGAAGCAGCCGGATTCGGCGCGCGCCAAGAACTTCCGGCCCGTCGGTGACAGATAGTCCTCGGGATCGAAGGTCGGATCGGACTGGCGCAGTCCGCTGAGCGTGTAGAGGACATAGGAGGCCAGATTCGGCTCGGCGACCGGCAGTCCTGGTCGTACCGCGGCGAATTCGGCGTCGAGGTTGGTGGGCAGACCCGCACCGGCAACCCCCCGCAAGTCCAGGTCGGGGGCGTGTTCGGCGGCGACGGCAGCTGCCCCAACGGCGCCGTGTGCACCCTCGGAGAGTCCGGTTGCCACATACCGATTCGACAGCTCCGATCCCGATCCGTCGCGCGAAAGATCACTGCGTGCCGCGCGCACCGCATCGGCGATGCTTGTCCCGGCCACCGAATAGTCCAGGTAGGTCTGCAGGTGACGGGGTCCGACCTCCGGATAATCCGGGTAAACCAGTGCGTAGCCGCGGGTCAGCCAGTTGCGCGCGTAGTCGGCAGCGCGTTGTGCACGGGGGGTGGTGAAATCGGCGCATTCGGCGCGCAGACCCGCGGTGCCGTGCAGGAACACCACCACCGGCCAGCCACCCTTCGGCGTGGCGCCCTGCGGAAGATAGACCGCCGCATGCGAACTCGCCCTCTCGCCCTGTGGACCAGGTGTGGCGTAACGGATCTCGCGAGCCTGCGACGCGGCCGGTGGCCATGCCGAGCGCGCGAGTTCAGTGGAGCCCAGAACGGTCCCGGCCCAAGTCTTCTCCGGTGCTGCCGAGGTGTCCGCGCCGGCACGGGCACCCAGCCCGGCCGCAAGGATCACAGCGCACACCGAACTCACCACCGCACGTCCGAACACACGTCCGTTCACAGACATCGGCACCTCTCGGCAGTGAGATCGGCGGGTCGCAAGTAAAGCCAGGCTAACCTCAATACCGTTCAGTTAAGGGGTCTGGATGCGTAGACGGCTGGTTTCGTTGGTTGCGGCCAGGCGGCGTGGTGAGCCCGTTTGACGTGCCATTTCACGTACTTGCG
>NZ_BMGC01000046.1 GCF_014639795.1 Gordonia jinhuaensis
GCGGAACTCCTGGGGATAGGGCTTGGGCACAGCTGGCATCCTTCCAGGCCGCCCGGCAGGGCAAGCCAGATCAGATGTCACCTACTCGTGCACCAGCCCCCACCTCGACACCCACACCGTCGGGTGACGGACCCACGTCGTGTGCCATCGCCGGGACGCGGCGCGGATCCGCGAGGAGCTCAGTCTCCCGGATGGGGATCAACGACGTGGCCGCGACATCGCCGGCCACCGTGGCGCCCTGGCTGTAGCCGACGAGAACGATTGCTGCAGCGGGACATTGGGCGTGCACCTGGGCGATGTGTGAGCGCAGGAGCTGTTCGCCGATCGCGACGCTCACATCGAAAGGCATGTCGTCGGGATGGACCGGTGTGCGGAACTGCGCCGGGTAGGGGTTGAACCACACGCTGCGCTGCGCCGTTCCCGCCTGAACCAGTGGGTAGAGCATTCCCTCAGGATCTGGTCTGGTCGGGTCCCCGCTCGACGCCCAGGTCCCCTCGGAGATCAGGACCGCGGTTCGCGGACAGCGCTGCGGTTTCGGATCCGCACGCCCCACCGCGGGATGGAGGATCAGCGACATCAGTACCAGTGCTGTCGCGAGGAGGCATGTGACAGCTCGTGCTCGAGGTGATCGAGTCTGCACGGCAGAGGGTTCGGCGATCATGTGGGACTACACCAGTCGTCAGCGATCGGTCGGATCGTCGGATTACGGAGGATGCTCGTGACTCGTCAGTGCGCGGCGATCACGATGATCGGGCATCACTGCCACGTCGCGGAAGCGACTGCAACTGACTGTTAACACAGTGTTCGACCACGTCGCGATCTCCAGGATGATCTACGGCACGTTTCTCGGAGCAGGGAGTGCTGCGTCACCTAGATGGCTGTTCTGTGCCTTTCGTCGTCATTGTGGTGTAACGGTTTCGGGTCATCGCAAGCTGCGTGCCATCGCACGGGGAATGAACGAGGACCATCAGGCGTGGGCAGTCAATCGCCGATGAATCGATTGGTCACTGGGTGCACATCGCGGTCAATGGTGTTTCGCATGTGTGAACAATGGTGAGAATCAACCGGCAAGACTGGCCTTTGTGGGCCGCTGTGATTCTCAAATATGCTGCGTAAGAGGCTAAACGGTTTCGCGGTGATCGCCGTCACCTCGATGAACTCCGTTTGCCCTCGGCGGTGGTGTGCGAGCGTCTCCGGGATATGTACACGGCCGACTGGGATCCAAAACCTAATTCGTGCGATATCGAGCGGGTGACAGAATCGACGTCGACAACGTCCGGAATTAACCTTCCGTTGTCCGTAGTAAATGGACCGCAATAGTTGCTATAACGGTTGTGGGCCGGGACGACGGAGCCGATGAATCCTCATCTGACTCCGTGTGAGAGACACCGAGAAGTGACATAGACCACGCGTAAAGAGCTGGAATGTCAAGAAAGGACGCCTGTCATGGCTACGAGGACAATGGTTGAGCTTGTTGACGATCTCGACGATGAGCCGATGCGGGTCGACGACGCGTTCACCGTTCGGTGGGCGTGGCGTGGTGTGAGCTACGAGATCGACATCTCCGGTGAGAACCTGGATCGAGTCGAGGGTGGCGAGGTCCCGGTGTCCGCGCTGCTCGCCAGATCCCGACGGGTCGGAGGTCGCCGGGACGCGCGTGTGGCGCGTGTGCCCGAGCTCGAGCCGGTGGACGCAAAAGCCATCAGAGAGTGGGCGGCACGCAACGACTACTCGGTGGGAGCACGTGGGAGAATCAGCCGCGAATTGCGCCAGGCCTATCAGGAGTCGCAGAAGACCGCAGTGTCGGCGTCGCCTCGGCGCGAACGTAAGACGGCGCGTGCGCGGTGATAGCGAATTCTGATGCGGGGGATCATCGCTCACCGCCCGCCGTCGATCGCATAACCGGTGACCGGAAACCCGGTGAGCATGAACCGGATTGCCACGACTCCGGCACCTGTGATCTGTGTCGGGAGCGTGTGGAGGGCGAGCGGACCCTGCGAGGTGTTGCGATCGCGCTCGTCATCAGCGTCGGCGTGTGGATCGCTATCGGGGCGACAGCGGTGGTGATCATCGCGGCGGCCCGGTGACCAGCTCGTCGGCTTCCCGGGCGGACGCGTACACCCACGCCCGACGCCCCGAGCCGAGTGCCACCTCGACGCGGCGATAGTCGTCGACCTCGTAATCGTCGGCTGCGGCGAGATCGTCGTCGCTGAGGAACAGACAGAGACCGGCCACCGAGTCCGCCGAAGTGGCTCTGACCAGCAATGGATGACGATCGGTACCGCTGGCCTCGATCACCTCCGGATCGGTGATCAGCACCTCGCCGAGGCGGAACCCCGGCAACGAGTCCTCCACCGCGTCGACGAGCCTGCCGAACAGCCTTATCTGGACGGCAGGCAGTCGCAGGGTCCCGTAGGAGAACACCGAGTGCATCCCCCGATGGTATGCACTCGGTGTCGGCAACCGCGGGTTGCTCAACGGCAACGCTCACCGTTGAGTGTCGAGGTCAGTTCGGCGCGACCCGCAGAGTCCAGCGGCAGCAGGGGCGGACGGGGATCGCCGACAGAGGTCCCGAGGATGTCGAGTCCGGCCTTCACGGTCGTCGGGAGTCCGCCGGCGACGATGAACCGCAGCAACGGAGACAGATCGTCGTAGATCTTCTCCGCGGCGTCGAGATTCGCATCGCGGACAGCCGCATAGAGGTCGAGACAGGCCTGCGGGCGCAGATGTGGTGCTGCCGTGCACCATCCGCTGGCACCCGCGTTGAGCGCATCGAGGACCAATGGGTTGCTGCCGTTGTAGAACGGCAACTCGCCGCCGGAGAGCTCCTTGATGGACAGCATGCGCGAGAGGTCGCCGGTGGACTCCTTGACCATGGTCATGTTCTCGACATCAGAGAAGATCGACACCAGTAGCTCGGGGCTCATGTCGATGCCCGCGGTCGCCGGGTTGTTGTACGCCATGATCGGGATGTCCAGCGCCGCACCGATCGATGCGTAGTGCTGTGCGATCTCCCGGTCGGTCAACGGCCAGTACGACACCGGAAGAACCATGACCGCGTCCGCACCCGCGGACTGCGCATGTTCGGCGCGCCGAATCGTGTTTGCGGTGGACAGATCTGAGGCACCGACGATGACCGGCACTCGTCCGGCGACTGCGGCGATGACCGTGTCGACGACGGTGTCGTATTCGGTTTCGGACAGGTACGCGGTCTCGCCGGTGCTGCCCAACGGGGCGATGGCGTGCACTCCGGCGTCGACGAGTGTCTCGACGAGACCGGTGAGGATGTCGACGTCGATTCCGGAGCCGTCGGCGGTGAACGGGGTGACCGGGTAGGCGATGATCCCGTGGAACAGGGGTCCGGGCTCGCCGGATGCGGCGGCTGGTGCTGCAGAGGTGTCGGGTGCTGTGGTCATGGTGATGCTCCTCGGTGGTCGAGTCGGTGAAGTATGTCAGGATTCGGACAGGACATCCGCGTGAGCGGCGAGTGCCCGTCGCGCGTAGTAGGCGAAGTTGGCCTGGCTCTTCTTCGGGGTGAGCGTCCAGTCGTGCGCCTCCCGTGCCAGTCGCTCGGGGAGGGGAGCGATGGTGCCGGCCGACATGGCGGCGAGCTGTAGTTTGGCGCCGCGCTCGATGAGCACGGCCAGGGAGCAGGCCTCCTCCACGCCGGCACCGGCGATCACATGTCCGTGATGGGCCAGTAGCACCGCCTTCTTGTCGCCGAGCGCGGCGGTGATGATCTCCCCCTCCTCGTTGCCGACCGGAACTCCGGGCCAGTCGGGCAGGAAGGCGCAGTCGTCGTAGAGGGGAGCGATGTCCATCTGGGATACGACCAGCGGTGTCTCGAGCATCGCCAGAGCCGCGACGTGGAACGGGTGGGTGTGGACGATGCAGTTGACGTCCGGGCGAGCGCGGTAGATCCATGAATGAAATCGATTGGCGGGGTTGGCCATACCGTCGCCATCGAGCACTACGAGGTCCTCATCGACCAACAGGAGATTGGCCTCGGTGATCTCGTCGAAGCCCAGTCCCAGGCGCTGGGTGTAGTAGGTACCCGGCTCCTCGGCCCGCGCCGTGATCTGTCCTGCCAGGCCGGAATCATGCCCGGCGTCGAACAGTATCCGGCAGGTCAACGCGACCTTCTGTCGCACCGTCAGAGATGAGTCCTGCAGGTGACGCGCCATGTCGGCCTGTGCACGCGCCATGAGATCGGCTTTGGAATCACTGAATGTGGCGGTCATGCGACTGTTCCCTTCAGCGGAGCGGTGGCCGGTGTCGTGATCGCATCCGGCGCGGATCCGCCGGCGCCATCGACGCTGTGCTCCAGGTCGGCCTCGATGTCGTTGAGCAGCTGTGGTTTACGCCTACCGACCACCACGAGCCAGATGACGCCGACGAGCATGTAACCGGCGAAGATGTAGGGGAAGTACCGAACCGGCGCCGGTGGCACGGGGTAGAAGCTGCCCACAGTGGGTACGGCCAGGCACACCAGCGCCGCGATCATGATCACGATGTTCTTCGGCGTGAGTTCTCCGCGGCGGCGCAGGTAGACCGGCGCGGCGATCGAGATCATGAAGTACACCAGCAGGAATCCGAAGGCGGCCAGCGTTCCCGCGTCGCCGAAGGTGGTGAGTGGGTCGATGAAGATCTGCCACACACTCACCACCACCAGGATGGAGAGCATGTACGCAGCGGCCGCGATATGCGGTGTTTGGTTGCGGGAGTGAATGTTTCCTACATGTGAGCTGAACACACCGTGACGTGCCATGGGCAGCAGGATGCGCGACCCGGCATTGACACAGGACAGTGTGAGGGAGAAGAAGCTGAGAATCGCGCCGATGCAGATGGGGGCCTTCATCCAGCCCACGCCGTAGGCGTCGGCCAGGGTGTCCAGCGGTGCGGCCAGCGTGGACAGGTCGAGTTTGTGGGCGCTGGATCCGAGCACCTCGACATAGCTGACGAACACGAAGAACAGGCCGGTGATGATGAGGCTCCAGCGGACCGCCTTGGGAATGTTGACCAGCGGCTTCTTCGCCTCCCCGCCCAGTGCGGTCGCGCTCTCGAAGCCGACGAGGCTGAAGATGCAGACCACAACGGCCAGCGTCATGTCACTGAGTCCCACGCCGTGCAGCGTGATCTGGTGTTTGTCGACGATCGATCCGTGTTTGGCGAGCATCACCACGCAGAGCGAGATGATCAGGAACATCGAGAGGCCCTCGAGCGCAAGCATCAGCAGCGACGACATGCGAATGTCCTTGTAGGCGACCAGCCAGCACAGCCCGGCGCTGATGCAGAACGACACCACGGCAGGGATGTGGAATCCCGCGCCGACAGAGTCGAGGAGCTGGTTGACGAAGATCGAGAATCCCGTGAGACCGGCGATCGCGATGAAGGCGTAGGCCCACAACAGGGTCCACCCCGCAAGCACACCTGCTCGGGCCCCGAGTCCGCGCCCGATGTAGGCGTACATCGATCCGGGCTGGGTGGAACGCGAGGCGAAGACCTTGAGGTTCATCACCACGAACGACAGCATCAGCGTGGCGAAGAGGTAGGCGAGCCAGGTCCCGTTTCCCGCATAGGAAAACGCCAGCGGCACAATGAGAACCGCTGTCATCGTGGGCGAGATGAGTGCGATCGACTGTGCCACGAGAGTGGGGAATCCCAGTGCTCCTGACCGAACATCGGATGTCGTGTTCGGGGCAGGGGATCGGGGTGTTGGGGAGGACGGGACGTGATGGCCCGGTGGGGCTTGTTCGGATGTCGACATGGGTGCTCCGTTGGTCGAAAGAGTGGTGACAGGAGAACTGAGTGAGTGGTCGCACAGAGACGCGGTGCGGACGAGGGTGGCTTGAGGGCCGGACTGACCGACCGAGTGGTGACGTCTGGCACTTGCTCGTCGTGGGAGGTACCGGACGCGACTCAGCGTATGAGCGGGTTGCCAATGGGGCAACACAAGTTGCCTCAATTAATCGAGCGGTAACGTGGCGTAACACGATGGCACGGACAGGGTTCGAGACACAGTTCTTACTGCAACGACGATCGCACCTCCGTGCGTCGAGGTCGGGAGCGGGTCAGTGTGGCCGGCGATGGCGTTGCCCGTGAGGCAACTCCTGGTTACTGTCGAGGCGTGTCATCCACAGTGGACCTCGACGCCATAGGCGCGAAGATCAGAGCCGCGCGCGAGCGCAACGGTCTCACCCTCGACCAGCTGTCGGGCATCTCCTCGATCTCCAAGGCACATCTGTCGCGGTTGGAGGCCGGTGAACGGCAGGCGTCGATCGCGACGCTGGTCGAACTCGCGGATGCGCTCGGGGTGCGGGTGAGCGCACTCCTCGGCGAGGACGACGAGCCGTCCGAGCTGGCGATCTTCCCGCTGGACACCCCACGGCATGTGGCGCGGGGACTGGAAATCGCGGTGTGCAGTGGGTTCAAGGGATCGAGCAGTATCGAGGCGCTGCGGGTGCAGATCTCCCCGCACCGCGAGGCCACCACCGCGGTGACCCACCGCGGTGAGGAATGGCTGTATGTGCTCAGTGGCTCACTCGAATTCGAGTACGACGGTGAGGCCTACACCGTCGCGGCCGGCGCGTCGGTGCATTTCGATGCCGGTCGACCGCACCGGATCGGCGCCAGTGTCGCGACCGAGGTCCTGCTCGTATCTGCCAAGGACCGCACGTCGTTGTCACAGATCAGGCACTGATCCCAGGCGCGGGAGATGTGCACCAGATCAAGGGGTGTCGGTGATCAAGGGGCGTCGGTGGTCAAGGGCGTCGGTGGTCAACAGTCGAGCCTTGAGTGCCGCCACGGTCGCGGGGGAGAGGTGCAGTCCGTCCCGGACATAGCGATCGAATGACCCGTAGGCGGAATTGACCTCGGCGAACGCAGAATCCAGCCAGCTCTTCTGTACCGAACCCGCACCGTGATAGGTGTTCGACAGCAGGAAATCGGCGGTGACGGTGTCCCGCGGAACGCCGAGGATGGTGAGCAGAACCGCTGTCGCCCAACCGGTCCGGTCCTTCCCGCCGGTGCAGTGGTACAGGACCGAGCCGCTGGTGTGGGTCGCGATGTCGGTGATCAGACCGGCAAAGGCCTGCGCCGATCCGTTGTAACAGACCATCAGTGGGTACGAACCACCGGTGAACGCGTCGTCGAGCGGCGTGTTCTGCAGTGCGGAAAGCGCGTTCACCGTGGTCGGCAGCGGCGGACATGCCAGCAGGGAGGGGAGCTGCCCCGTGGGGAACCCGACCACGTCGCGGACCTCGTAGGTGATACCTGCGGGTGGGTTGTCGGGGGCCTTCGTACGTTCAGCGGCGTTGCGCAGGTCGACGTCGAGGTTCACTCCGTGCCCGCCGAGCGTGGACCATTCGGCTGCCGTTAGCTTGTTCAGCGCGTTCGAGCGGAACACCAGACCGGTGCGTACCCAGTGGCCGTCAGCGGTCTGGTACCCGCCGATGTCACGTGCGTTGTTCGCGTGGTCGAGGTGCAACGAGCGATCGAAGGCCGGCTGCGTCGGCGAGCTGGGTTCGGCCACGGCTGTGTCGGTGCCGGTGAAGGTCAGGGTTCCCGCCGCTACCACGGTCAGTGCGAAGCCGACAGACCTGCGGACACTCGGGAACACGGGGAGACCTCCGGGTCGGGGCGTATGTGGCGAGGTGGTGCGAGGTGACTGTGGTGATCATTGTGGCCATCGGTGTCGGACACATGTCCGCCGGGTGCACCGACGGTGACGTTCTGGTGCTCGATCGCGCGACGCCGACCGTGCGCGTCGTGTGTAGTGGACATGTGCAAGGGGGAGACTGTGCGCCGGACAGCGTCCGCGCACACCCCGGTGAACCGCGACGACGCGGCCGTGACCAGGAGGACCAGATATGACGAACGCCGACACCAGCCCGTCACTGCTGGGGGCATTCATCGATGCGATGACCGACCGTCGACTGGAAGTGGTGGATCTGACGACACCGCTGAGCAGTCAGACCCCGGCCCTACGGCTTCCGGAGCCGTTCGTGAACCTGATCGACTTCAGCTTGGAGGAGGTCAGTGCGTACAACGAGCCGGGACCGTTCTGGCGGCACAACAACATTCACACCGGTGAACACATCGGCACACATCTGGATGCCCCTGTCCACTGGATCAGCGGCCGTGACGGAGACGACGTGTCGCAGATCCCTCCGCGACGGTTGATCGGCGGCGCTGCTGTCCTCGACATGACCGCCGCGGTGGCCGAGAATCCTGACTATCTGCTGACCGTCGATGACGTGACGGAGTGGGAGTCGGTGCACGGCACGTTGAGTCAGGGACAGTGGTTGCTGTTGCGTACCGGATGGGAGATCCACGGCCACTCCGAGAAGGCCTTCCTCAACGCTGACGAGACGGGTTCGCACACGCCGGGCGTGTCGCCCGAATGCGCGGAATGGCTTGCTGTGAACCGAGAGATCACCGGACTCGGTGTGGAGACGGTGGGCGTCGACGCGGGGATGGCCGGCACTTTTGATCCGCCGTTCCCGGTGCACTACCACTTTCTGGGACATGACAAGTACGGACTCACGTCGCTGCGCAATCTGGGCCGATTGCCGTCGACCGGTGCCCTGCTGATCGTGGCGCCGCTGCCGATCGTCGGCGGTACGGGCAGTCCGTCACGTGTGCTGGCGGTGGTCGACAGGATCGCCGAGTGACGCAGCTCGATCCACAGGCCGACTCCGATGACCGGTCGAGTGCGGAGGCGGTGAGGTACGGCCCGACCGTGGCCGACGTGGTAGGCCGGGTGCTCGCCGATCTGGGCGTCGGCCACGTGTTCGGGGTCGTCGGCAGTGGCAACTTCGTGATGACCAATGCGCTCCGGGCCGGTGGGGTCGCGTTCACGGCGGCGCGCCACGAGGGTGGTGCGGCCACGATGGCCGACGCGTATTCGCGGATGTCGTCACGGGTCGCAGTGGCGACGGTGCACCAGGGATGCGGCCTCACCAATGCGATGACCGGCATCACCGAGTCGGCGAAAAGCCGAACACCGATGATCGTGTTGGCCGCCGACAGTCCAGCTGCTGCACTGAAATCCAACTTCCGTGTGGATCAGGAGGGGCTGGCGAGGAGTGTCGGTGCGGTGAGTGAGCGTGTGTACTCGCCCGAGACCGCGGTCGCCGACGTGGTTCGCGCCTACCGCACCGCTGTGCAACAGCGTGCGACGGTGGTGCTGAACGTCGCCATCGATGTCGCGGCATCGGCTGCAAGTGTCGAGGGCCCGATCGACGTCGAGATCACGGCACCGCGCATGCGGGCCGATGAGGTGTCGGTGCTGCGACTGGTCGATCTGATCACGAGTGCGCAGCGGCCCGTCTTCGTGGCGGGGCGCGGAGGCCGTGGAGCCGGTCAGGAGATCGATGAACTCGCTGCGAAGACCGGGGCGCTGGTGGCGACGTCGGCGGTGGCGAACGGCCTGTTCGCCGAAGATGATTTCTCCCTGGGTATCTCGGGGGGATTCTCGTCGCCGGCGACCGCCGATCTGATCGCCGGTGCCGATCTGATCGTGGGCTGGGGTTGCGCACTGAACATGTGGACGATGCGGCAGGGAAAGCTGATCGGCGCGCAGACGGTCGTGGCGCAGGTCGACGACGACGTCTCGGCGATCGGCGCGCATCGAGCGGTGGATCTGGGGGTGGTGGGTGATTGCGCCCTCGTCGCCGCCGACTGCCTCGACGCGCTGGGAGACGTGGCGGATCGCGTCGGGTACCGGACGGCCGAGGTCGCTCAGCGGATAGCGAAGGAGTCTCGCTGGCAGGATGTTCCGCTCGATGCCGATGCCGATGCCGATGCCGATGCCGATGCCGGTGCCGCTGTCGCCGCCGCGGATCGGATCGATCCGCGCGCGTTGACGATCGCGTTGGACGAGATCTTGCCCGCCGACCGAGTTGTCGCGATCGACTCGGGGAACTTCATGGGGTACCCGGCCACACATCTGTCGGTGCCCGACGAGTTCGGGTTCTGCTTCACCCAGGCCTACCAGTCGATCGGACTGGGGCTCTACACCGCGATCGGCGCCGCCGCCGCCCAGCCGGATCGACTCCCGGTGTTGGGTACCGGCGACGGCGGATTCATGATGGCGATCTCGGAGTTGGATACGGCCGTACGGACCCGTATTCCACTGGTGGTGATCGTCTACAACGATTCCGCCTACGGTGCCGAGGTGTATCACTTCGGCGACGCGGACATGACCACTGTCACGTTTCCGGAGACTGACATCGCCGCGGTGGCAGCAGGTTTCGGTGCGGTTGGTGTGACGGTGCGCAGCGTCGGCGACCTGTCGCAGGTGCACGAGTGGGTGTCGCGATACGAGGCCGACGGGTGGGCACCGCCGCTGGTGATCGACGCGAAGATCACCAGTGACGGCGGTTCCTGGTGGCTGGCCGAGGCCTTCGCCGGGCACTGAGCTGCCCACCGCGCGGGCGCGCATCGGGCGAACCGGTCATCGGCACCGCCCGAAACAGGCATATCGGGATGGCGCTTCCGTCGGGTAGGCGATTGGGCCGAAGTGGGCGCACCATCCACATACCCTGGATGTGGACGGACGTGATTCGAGCACCGATCAAGCGAGGGACGATGACCGATTTGGACACTGTCGGACAGACTGCGCTGGGAGTCGCCTACGTGCGCGCCTACGAGTCACGACTGCCGAACCCGTTGTTCACCGATCCGATCGCGACGGCGATCTTCGATGAGAATGCGGCGCCGCCGATCATCGGTGACGCATCGAAACCCGACAGCGTGGAGGGGCTGAGCGACGATGACGAGCGCAAGCTCATGTATTACTGGATCGTCGGTCGCACCGTGTTCCTCGACGACGTCTGCGCACTCGCCGCGAAGCAGGGCGTGAAGCAGTACGTGATCCTCGGCTCGGGCCTGGATGCGCGCGCCTTCCGGCTCGACCTCGGCGAGGGTGCGGTGGTCTACGAGGTCGATCGGCCCGACGTGGCCGATGCCAAGGAGTCGATCATCGACGAACACTCGTTGACGCCGCGCAATGAGCGGCGGGTGGTGCGTACCGACCTCACCGACGACTGGCTTCGAGCACTGGAGGACACAGGGTTTCGCGCGGATCTGCCCACCTGCTGGATAGTGGAAGGAGTGCTGGTGTACCTCGATGACGATGTGGTGAGCAGGGTGATCGAAGGAATTGCCGGTGCCACCGAGCAGGGTTCGCACCTGGGGGTGACGCTCCGCGGCCATCACAACGCCGGCATCGACGACTCGGCCTTCGCGCCCATTCGTGAACTGTGGCATGACAATCCGGGCATACCCAAGGAATTCGCGCGTTCGGGGTGGAACTGTACCCTCTCCGACAATCGGACGATCCTCGGTGCGCACGGCCGTCGGGTCGCCTCGACACCGGTGAGTGCGACGCTACTCGGCGGCGTGTGGCGCGGCATCGAAGCCCACCGCTGACACCTCGTCCGGGTTGACCGGTCGGGCGTCATCGGTCAGGCCGCACTGCACAGGATCTCGACGCGCCCACGACCTCAGACCGATTCGATGTGCCGTGACCGGTCGCGTACCCGCCAGCGCGCGGCCACGCGGTCGCGGCTGTCGGTGGTGATCACACTGTCGAGCAGATGCCAACTCGCGACGGCGCTGCCCGGGGTCACCTCGAGTATCAGAAAACCGTGCTGGTCCATCTGATTCCAGCGCACATGCCGGTTGACGGCGCGAATGGCCTGCTCGGCGGGAACAGCGGCCGTGCGGTCGGGCACACCGATCGATTCGGCGAGCGAGTTCGCGGTCACCGAGGGAACCACGAATTCCACACCGGCATTGGCGGTATCCGGATAGCGCCCGGCGTCGATCGGTAGCTCGTTGGCCCACGACGAGTGGATGTCACCGGTCACGAACACCGGGTTGCGCACACGGTTCTTCTCGATTGCGGCGAACAGCTTCTCGCGGTCATGGCTGTAGCCATCCCACTGATCGGTGTTGACCACCACACCTTCCTTGGGTAGCCCGAGCATCTCGGCGATTGCGCCGACGGTCGCGGTGTCGAAGGGAGGGAACATGAACGGCGCCATCATCACCGGGTTGCCGACCAGTTGCCAGCGGGTGGTCGATGACGCCAAGGAGGCGATCAGCCAGTCGAGTTGCGCCTTGCCGGTGATGGTGGCGACATCGGAGTCGATCTGCCTGCTGAACACGTCGGCCTGCTCGGTGCGGTAGGTGCGCAGGTCGAGCATGGAGATCTCGGCGAGCGTGCCGAATCGCAGCGTGCGGTAGAACTTCGGATTCGACAGATCGCCCGACCACCGCAGCGGGATCCATTCGGTGTATGCCTGCAGTGCGGCGCGTTTGCGTTGCGCCCAGGTGCCGTCGCGGGCGGGGATGTTCGGGTCATCCCCGGTCGCGCCGTTCGCGTAAGCGTTGTCGGCGTACTCGTGATCGTCGAGTGTGCAGATCCACGGGAATTTGCGGTGCGCCTCTTGGAGATCGGCGTCGGTGCGGTGGGTGGCGAATCGCTGGCGGTAGTCGTTGAGGTGAGCGACGGTGTTGAGCGGCTGCGCGGTTCGCAGTGCGCCTGCCCGCCCGACGTAGCCGTTGTGCGCGTATTCGTAGATGTAGTCGCCGAGTTCGACAACTGCGTCGAGTTCGGAGTGCTCTGCGAGGCGGCGATACGCGGTGAAGTAGCCGGCCTCGTAGTTCGAGCAGCAGACGAATGCCAGGTTCAGTGCGCGGAGGTCGGTCCCGTGTGCGGGAGCGGTCTTGGTGCGCCCGATCGGCGACACCTGACCGGATGTGGGGCCGTCGAGGGACGTGAAGCGATAGAGATACACCGTTGCGGGCGACAGTCCGGTGACATCGACGGTCACCGTGTGATCGCGTGCGGCGGTGGTGGTGACCACACCGCTGCGGACCACATGGGCGAAGCCGGGATCGGTGGCGACCTCCCACCGCAGACGCGCCGGTGCGCCTCGGCCGCTGCCGGGGGTGGCTTGTACCGACGGCGTGATGCGCGTCCAGATCAAGACCGCATCCGGCAGTGGGTCGCCCGAGGCGACGCCGTGGACGAATGCGCGCGCAGCGGGGGTGGCCTGCGCCCGACCGGCGAACGTCTGTGTCAGCCCGTCTGCCACCGTCGCGGTGGCGACGGTGATCGCGCCGGCAGCCAGTACGCGTCGTCGCGAGATCGACTGCTCCGGTGTTGTCGCCATCTGGTTCTCCCTGGTGAGTGGTGCGCTCCGACTCTGGCAACGTTTGCGCGGCCGGCTGGTTGCGAGAGCGGAAACGAACAGTATCGTACAAATGACCGATGTAAGTCGCATGTCGAGGAGCGGTCCGACGGCAGCGTCCGAGGGACCGAGTCGCCTCAGAACAGCAGCGGGCCGAGCCGGGTCGCGAGATCGGTGGCGACCTGCCGGTTGTCGGCCATGGCGTCGAGTCGTGACGCCATCCCGGTGAGGCTGACCGCGCCGCGCACCGACCCCTCGCAGTCGTGGATCGGCACGGCGATACCCGCCCAACCGAGTTCGAGCTCCTCGGCTTCGATGGCCGTTCCGCTGCTGCGCGCATAGTCGATCTGCGCCGAGATCCGGCCGACGTCGACGATGGTCTTCGGGGTCACCGACACCGGCCTGCCCGGCAGCACCTCTCGCCAGCGCGACAGGGAGGCGAGCAGAAGCTTGCCCGGAGCCGAAGCGTGCGGATATCGCATGAGTCCCTGCGGATTCGGCAGTGGGTGATCGGGGTCGACATCGGCAACCCGCAGTGACGTGGGACGAAACGTCATGATGTGCACGCCGAATCGGACCGATCCGCGGCAATCGTCGATGGCGTCGCGGGCCGTCGCCGACACCCGGGGCGTGGT
Source organism: Gordonia jinhuaensis (assembly GCF_014639795.1). Taxonomy (GTDB): domain Bacteria; phylum Actinomycetota; class Actinomycetes; order Mycobacteriales; family Mycobacteriaceae; genus Gordonia_B; species Gordonia_B jinhuaensis. Next base: position 13,838 of record NZ_BMGC01000046.1, read on the forward strand.
CGCCGCGGCCAGCATTCCCTCCAACCGTGCGCCCAGTGCGAATCCACGGAGATCGGCTGTGCGCACCAGATACTCGTCGGCGACAAGGGTGTTGAGCATCCGATAGATCGTCGATGCCGGCACGTCGAGATGTGCGGCGAGCTCCTGCGCGGTGGTACCCATGCCGAGATCCGCCACTGCCTCGATGATCTGAAACGCGCGGGCGAGCGTGTCGTTGCGGGGATTTCGCACGTCCGTACCGTCTCGTCAGCACGTCGTGGTCGACGGATGTCCACCAGCCGACTGCGGTGAGCGGCTTGAAGAAAGTCCGTGAATCATAGACGTGGGCTTGCCATTTCGAGCACCTCGTCGCGGGTCGGTTCGTCGAACACGCCCACACTAGAGAGTCGCTGGGGTGAGAATCTGCCCACAACCACGATGATGACAACCGCTAGAAGCAGTGATGTCAGGTAGATGACCATCAGGGATCGAGTGTGATCGATGTCAACTGTCACCGCGGTGATGAGGCAGGCCAACAGCATCGCCGAGGCGATGGCGGCGATCACAGTGGTCCGTCGAGTGGTCTCGCCGATCCGGCGCAGTAGCGCCGGTGCCGCCAGACATGCTGCCAGATACGAACCCATGTACCCCAGCGAGCTCAGTGTCAGGAAGGTCTCCAGCCCTCTGTCGGCACGACCGGTGGCGGCCAGGTAGAGCAACGCCGTCATCGTGATCAGTGCCGCTGAGCAGACGGCGGCGAACGCAGGAGTGTTGAACCGACGATGGGTCCGGCCGAATGCAGGAGGAAGCATTCGTTCTCGGCCCAGGCAGAAGAGCACGCGGACAAGAGCGCTGCTCGATGCGAGTGAGCAGGCGAAGAACGACGTGGCGACCCCCGCGTCCATGGCGACCGCGGCAGCCGACTGGCCGTTGTAGATCAGCAGTCCGGTCAGCGGGCTGGGGCTCGACACGACCGAGGCCGGGGCAGTCTGAATCGCCAGCGACTGTGTGATCACGGCGAGAAGGTAGATGGCGGCGGCTACCATCGGGGTCCACCGCACTGCGAACGGGATGGAGCGGAATGGGCGGTACGCCTCCGCGGAGAGTGTGGTCGCGCTCTCGAATCCCACGAAGGCGCTGACGGCCACGACCGTTCCGATGCCCAGGGTGTTGCTGAGTCCGTGCGACTCACCGGAGAACGCCTTTCCCCAGTCGATTCCGCGATGTGCGGCGTTGATCGTGATCACGACCATGATCGAGACCATGATCGCGGCTGCGACCACTTCGACGAGAAGTGTGACCAGCGATGAGATGCGGATTCCCCGGACGAGGAGAACGCCGAGAAGTGCTCCTGCAGCAACGATCACACCGGCGATGATCATGGGACTGGCGTCACTGATTCCGATACGTGCACCGATCTGTGCGAGGTAGAGCCCGGTGGCCAGGAGCCCGGCCACACTGACCGCTCCGTAGCCGACCACTGCCGACCAGGCGGTGGTCAACGCCGCACGCGGACCTACCCCCTGCGCCACATAGGAGTACAGCCCGCCCACCGACGCGATGCGTTGTGCGAGAGGTCGAATCGTCGCAGCCACGGCGGTCACCACCACCGTGGCCAGCAGAAAGGCGAGGACTGCGTTGCCGCCGCCGACCGCCGCGATGACGAACATCGGTGTCACCGCGGAGGTTCCGGCCGGAGCGATCGCGGCTACAGACTGCGCTACGACGGGTATGAATGGAAGCCTGCGGCGGGTCAGTCCGTGAAGCGGAGACCGGTCGGCGACGAGGCGGCGATGTGGATTCATGGCCTGTCCAGCGTCTCGGGCGAAGGTTGCGTCGTCGTCAACGTGGATGACGTCGAGGTAAACCGCGGTGAGAAAAATGTCCGGTGAAGTTCTCGCACATCGAAACCGCGCGGTGAAATCGGTGTCACACTGCCTGGTTAGTGTTCCGTTCGCCTGTCGGTGAAGGCGGAAGTCGACAGGCCTGTTCGGTTACTGACATATCGAATTGTTTTGCTGTTCGGGCATTTCCGCCTCTGGAGTGTGTCATCGAGTCTTCATCACGAAGGATGGAATACGTGTCTGAACTAGTAACGGATACCGATCGGACCGCGACATCGGGGATCGGACGTCGATCGCTGCTCGCCGGTTCGGCGGTGGCTGCGGCAGCGGCGGTGGCAGCCACCTCCCTCTCTGCGGCTCCCGCCACTGCTGCACCACGGGGGCTGGATCCACATGACAAGTCGATCGCTTTCGCCGGCGTGGTCGAACTGGCGCGTCGCGTGCGCAGTGGTGAATTCACCGCCCGTCAGCTCACCGACTTCTTCCTCGCCCGTATCGACATGCTCAACCCGACATTGCGTGCGTGGACCATCCCGCTGTACGACGCTGCGCGCGCGGAAGCGGACGCACTCGATGCCAAGAAGGCCTCCGGTGCGAAACTCGGTCCGTTGCACGGGGTCCCGATCGGCATCAAGGCCGAGAACCATGTGAAGGGTGTCCCGACCACGTATGGCGGTGCGGCGTTCACCAAGCCCGCGACCGACGACGCCGAGGTCGTGAAGCGGCTGCGTGCGGCCGGCGCGGTCATCCTGGGTATCACGGCGATGCCCGAGTTCGGGATCTGGCCTTTCACCGAGACCTCGGCGCACGGCTACACCCGCAACCCGTGGAACATCCTGCACTCGACTGCGGGATCCTCGGGTGGCACCGCGTCGGCGGTGGCCTCAGGGATGGTGCCTGCCGCCATCGGTGGTGACGGCGGCGGGTCGATCCGTCTGCCGTCGTCGTGGTGTGGACTCTACGGTCTGAAACTTCAGCGCGGCAGAGTGTCGGCTGCACCGAACAAGGACCTGTGGAAGGCCCTCGGCGTGATCGGGCCGCTGTGCCGCAAGGTGGAAGACACCGCCCTGATCCTCGACTGTATCCACGGCTCTGTGCCGGGTGTGGACCTGTACTCCGCCGAGCCCTGGCCGTATTCGCTGACCGATGCGCTGCGCAAGCCGCTGCGTCCCTTGCGGATCGCGCTGTCGACCGCACAGCCCGCCGGAACCTTCCTCGACGATGACTCGCGGCAGGCGATCCTCGACACCGGCGCCATCCTCTCGCGTCTGGGACACCGCGTGAGCGGACACGATCCGGTGTATCCGGCAACCCTCACCGCGGCATTCGAACCGCAGGTGGTGGGCGGGTTCAGCACCGAGGCACACCGTGCGGACCACTACGAGCTGTTGGAGGCACGCACCCGCCAGGGGGTGGACATCGGCAAGGCCACCGGCCTCTCGACGGATGTCGCCGTGTCGAAGGCCATCGAGGTGGGAAAGCAGGTGGGCTCACAGATCCTCGGATCGGTCTTCCCCGCCTTCGATCTGTTGATCTGCCCAACCACACCGGGTAAGGCCTACGAGATCGGACAGCTCGACGGTGCCGATTTCGTCGCGGCGTCGGCGAAGGCGTCCCCGGTCGCGGCGTACACGTCGGTGTGGAATGTGTGCGGTAATCCGGCGGCTGCCGTGCCGGCCGGTTTCTCTGACGGACTGCCGCTCAGCGTGCAACTGGTGGGTCCGCCGAACAGCGAGCCATTGCTGTGTCAGGTCGCCGCTGCGCTACAGGAGGTGCGGAAGTGGCCCGCACACTACCCGCCACACAGTTGAGATCCCGGCCGCGCGTGGGCGAGGGTGCCGGCAAGCGCCGCGCATCCGCCGCCCCGCCGTCCGGCCGGATTCATCCCCGCTCTGCCGCCCCGGGATCCGTTGACAGCACCGTGGTTCCGGCCTGCGCGGACAAACCGCACCTGTGGTTCCCGGGCAATCGCAGAGTGTCGCGGGTGGACATGGAGCGTGTGGCCGCCGTCTGTCGTCAGTGCCCGATCCGCAGGCACTGTGCGGAACTGGCGCTGGGCATCGAGGACGACGTGGTCGGGGTATGGGCCGGTGTCTTGGTGCCGGCCACTCCTCGCGCAGGTCGTCAGCAGGCGCTCGACCGCCTCCGTGACATCGGCGCGGGGCTCGGCGACCGGCCTCGTGTCGCGGCATGCGAGGACGACAGGGATGTAGAGAAACAGCAGGAAGACCGATGAGGCGAAAGCGTTCGATGACAACACGATTGGTCAGTCGGCTCGCAGCGGGCGCGGTGTCGCTCGCCGCGGCTGCGATGCTGGCCGTGACCGGTACCGGCAGTGCGTCTGCCACCGGCGGATATGCCACCGACACGGTGGGAGTGGGACCCGAACAGACCGGTTTCCAGCAGGCATTCGCCTATCCCTTCCACGACCAGGCGCCTGCAGGTGCCAACGACTGGTCGTGCCGACCGTCGGCGGCACATCCACGACCGGTGGTACTGGTCCACGGCACGTGGGAAGGCGCCTACAGCACGTGGGCACGATTGTCGCCGGCGCTGAAGAAGGCCGGGTTCTGTGTGTTCGCGCAGAATTACGGTCGGTCGGATCCCCTCAGCGGTGGCGGTGTGCTGTCGGTGGTGCCGGGCCTCTACGGCACCGGGCGCGTCGAGGACTCGGCCAAGCAGCTCGGTGTGTTCGTCGACCGTGTACTCGCCGCCACCGGCGCCACGCAGGTCGACGCCGTCGGACATTCGCAGGGCGGCGTGGTGATCCGGCAGTACATGCGCTTCGGCGGCGGTTCGCACCCGGCTGATCCCGCGAAGAACAAGATCGCCCATGTGGTGACCTTCGGTGCGACCAACCACGGGACCACCGTCGACGGGATCGGCGCACTGGCCGCCACGCTGCGCGATGCCGGCGTCGACATCGGCCCGGTGACCGACATTCTGGCCGGTGTGTCGGGCGAAGAACAACTGGTCGGGTCGCCGTTCATCCGCCGTCTCAACGCCGGCGGGGACACCGATCCAGGTGTGGATTACACGGCGATCGCCACGCGGTTCGACCAGTTGTCCACGCCGTACACGGCGACATTCCTGACCGCCGGACCCGGAGCGACGGTGCACAACGTCACCGTCCAGGACGGCTGTCCGTTCGACTTCTCCGATCACAGTGACCTGCCGTTCGACCCCAGGGCCATCTCGATCACCCTGCGGGCGCTCGGCGTGAAGACCCCTCTGGTGTGTGCATTCCATCCCTGGAATCAGGATTTCGGGAGTACCGGCTAACCGGTCCGGCTCCCCCCTCCCGGATCGTTGACAGCCGGCAGCATCGACAATCTGTGTCGAGCGGACCGTTCACACCGAGGGAGCGACGGGTCGCGCGGTGAGACTCACAGGTCACCGTGCGACCCGTTGCGCATGTCTGGGTTCACGACGCGTTCGTGGTGGGGATCTTGGGGTGTTTTTCCTTCCCGTATTGCTGTACCGCTTCGAACTCGGCGCGAGTGAGATAGCGCTGCAGGGACGTGAAGGTTATGACGGCCCACTACCCGTGTGTCACGAGATCGCGGGGGTGATCCCGGGTTCCATACCGTTGCACGGCAAGGAATTCCGCCCGGCTGACGTATCGCTGCATGGAGAATGCCGCCATCATGATCGGCAGCCCGGCGAAGAACACGGCGCCGACGATGGCGACCAGGCCCGCCGCCGAGCCGGCAACGGCCATCGGCCCCATCAGCGTGGCGCCACGCATCATTCGTTTCGTGGTGCCCGGCTTCAACGGCCGGGCTCTCGGGTTGTAAAGAATCCGGGGACAGCCCGCTTCCTTCTCCTCCGGAACGTCGTTGAACTGCCGGTACGCCCACACCAGGCTGCCGATGAAGATGGCGATGCCGACGCCCAGCACGAGGTAGTGCACCCAGGATGTGTAGAGGCTCGCGATACCGGTAACGACACCGAAGTCGAGGTAGACCATGATCGCTGCAACGGCCGCCAAGCCAATCGTGAGACCAGTTCTCCTGGCTCGGTATCCAGCCCCCCGCTCGTACCAAGACGTGCCGAGTCCCTTGACAGGAGGCAGCGTGTATCCGTGCGCGTCAAATGCCATGTCAGAACACCGAATGCCAGAGGTTCTTGGCGAGATCCAACGTGTCGCCTGCGGCATGGCGATCAGAGTGTAGGAGCACGCCATGCCTGCCGAGGTGCGCTCGAGCAGACGTACCTAGTATCTCGTGTCGTTAGTTAGTTAATGGTTGGGGGTTTGAGATACTCGGCTATGGCGAATTCTCCGGCTCCCGCTCTGGGCCTGCGTGATGGCGATGCTG
>NZ_BMGC01000047.1 GCF_014639795.1 Gordonia jinhuaensis
CGATCTCCGCTCGATCCTCGATCGTCAACATCCTGCGCCCCACTACAACCCCTGTCCACCAACGCCTCTCGGCTACCGTTGCTTCGAGGGTATGACACCGCCCTGTTGATATCGCGCGGGCGTTGTACCCGTACTTCCCGTCCCGCCCATCCGAGATGAGATGAATGGCGGTGAACGACAGCCCGCCGCACGTTCATTTGTCCAGATGAACGTTAGGGCAGGCGTTTGTCGTGCTGTGTACGGTGTTTGTTCGTGATGGGGGCAAAACCGTGGGTGCTGGTGTCGGGTGTGGTTGTGGCGGTGGTGATGCTCGTCGGGGGGTGCTCGTCTAGTTCGAGCGGGAGCGCGTCATCTGGGGTGACCGGTGCCGAGACCACCACGACCGTTTCGGCGAGTGCGTCTCCGCAGTTGTCCGAGGATGATCCGTTGAACGTCAACTCCACGAAAGACCTGTCGACGGTCACTGCCACGATCGATGGCGAACACTCACCGTATGCGGACTCGTTGCCGAACATCTGTCCGAGGTTTCCTGACAGCGCGTTGATCAAGGCGGGTCTTGATCCGCAGATGGGCCGGAACCCGCTCAGCGGAAAAACAACTGGACTATTACAAAGCTGTTCACTAGCCGCATCTGACCCCAGCGGTAGAGAATTTCAATTGTGGTCCGTAGCAGTCGGGATTACGTCGCAGAACATCAGACAAATAATAGATCAATCTCAGATTCACGTAATCAGATCTAATGTTTCGATTGGGCCACATTCCGCGTACATGTTCCACTCCGACGGGGATGGGCCGCTCGAATGCTCGGTAGCGTGGGGCACATTTTTCGGTTCGGTGATGATCGACTTCAACGGTGAAGAATGGGATCCTATTGATCCGTGCGCGAAAGTTGTTGACGTCGCCAAAGTGCTGTACCCGTACATTCCTGCTCGACCTTCAGAGATGAGGTGAGAGGCCGATGACGGGTGGCCCCGCAACGCGTTCACTCGCTCAGGTGAACGCCGGGATAGGTGTTTGTTGTGCTGTGTACGGTGTTTGTTCGTGACGGGGGTAAGGCCGTGGGTGCTGGTGTCGGGTGTGGTTGTGGCGGTGGCGTTGCTGGTCGGGGGGTGCTCGTCGTCTACGGGTGGGACCGCGTCATCTGGGGTGACCGGTGCCGGAACCACCACTGTTTCGGCGAGTGCGTCTCCGCAGCTGTCCGAGGATGATCCGTTGAACGTCAACTCCACGAAAGACCTGTCGACGGTGACCGCCACGATCGAGGGTGCGCACTCGCCGTACCTGTACCGGCTGCCGAACATCTGTCCACGCTTCCCTGACAGCGCGCTGATCAAGGCGGGGATTGATCCCTCTCTCGGTCGAAACCCGTTCAGCGGGAAAACAACAAGCCTCCTCCAGAACTGTGGATTCTCTGCTGCGGATCCGACAGGGAGGAATTTTCAATCCTGGGGAGTGAGCCCCGCAATTACATCAATCAACATCAAGGAACTCATCGACCAACCCCGGACCCACGTCGTCGAATCGAATCTCCCTATCGGCCCTCACTCTGCGTTTGTGTATCACTCTGACGGTGACACTGCACTGGATTGCGAAGTGGCGTGGGGAACCTTCTTCGGTGCGGTCATGTTCCAATTCACGGGCGAAGACTGGTACCCGGTTGATGCATGCGCGAAGACTGTCGATATCGCGCGGGCGTTGTACCCGTACTTCCCGTCCCGCCCATCCGAGATGAGATGAATGTTGCTGAGCGACAGCCCCGCGACACGTGACTTCGGCGCGATGTGGGCAACTCATATGAATATGGAGGCCAACGTCCCCTCAACCTCAGCTATGACACCGACCGCCGAGCGGTCATCATCGCGCGATGGGCTCACTGCCTCGCGGCGATGAGTTCTCGCGCGGCCGGCGCCACCTCGGTGCCCAGTGCACGAATCGTGTCGAGATCGTCTGTGGCGACGATGAATCCGGTAACACGATGCTCAACGGCCAAGTCGCACAGTGCCTGTGGCCAGGTTGTCATCGGGCCACTCAGCGGATCGGAGTCATCACTACTGAGATGACCGCCCAGATTGAGGAAGCGATCGATGTCGCCCGGGTCCCGACCAGCTGCGGTTGCCGCGTCGTCGATGGCCGCGTTCATCCCGGCCAGGTCATCCACACCGTTCTCCAGATACGACAATGACGGCAGCCATCCGTCGCATCGCCGCCCGACCAGTTCGAGCATCCGGGGTTTATAGGCCCCCACCCAGATCGGGATGTCGTGCGCCGGCCGCGGCCCGCGCTTGGCGCCGTCGACCGTGTAGAAGTCGCCATGAAAGTGCACGCCACCCCGGGTGTCGGTGTCCCAGATCTCGCGCATGATCGTCATCGCCTCATCGAGCGCTCGACGTGACTCTCCCGGTGTGCGGCGCGGCCCTCCCATCGCCACGATCGCGTCGGTGAACCCGCCGGCGCCCAGACCCATCGCCAGGCGACCGCCGCTGAGCAGGTCGAGACTGGCCGCCGACCGGGCGAGCACCGCAGGGGGACGTTGAGGACGTTGCCGCTGAGATGAATCCGGCTGGTCACCGCAGCAACATGCGACAACAGCGTCCAGGTGTCGAGGAATGCCGGTTGATAGGGATGATCCTGGAACGAGATCAGGTCGAGACCCGATTCATCGGCCACCCGTGCCGCCTCGACGGCATGCCCGGGATCGCGACTACTGGGCGTGACGAACACGCCGAACCTCACCTTGTGCTGATCCACCCTTTCGAGCCTATATCCGCACAACCCCGCGGATCCGGAATGAATGTCGATCGAAATTGATTCGTACGACTAAAGAACCTCAGCATGCGGAGCGGGCTCCGAAAATTCAAGTGCGACAGGAGTATCCGAGGAGGATGGAGGGCGGATCAACATTTCTCGAAACTGACACCAGATTCAACAACCGTGGTTAAGCTCTCGACCAACGACGCACCAGATGCGCCGTCACACGACCATTCTCTCGATGAGGAGAGCGCCGTCATGACCCAATTCGCAGATCCGACAGCGGAGCAACCACCAGCCCCGCACTCGGACAACTCACACAGATCAGGAGCGATCGCATCCCTGTGGGATCGGCAGCTCGAGCACTATCCGTCCACTCCCCGCCGGTACACCTATCTCGCTGTCACCGTGCTGGCGACGATCGTGCTGTACTACGAGCTCTACGTGCAGGGCGCCGTGTCGACGAAGATCATGGCGGACTTCGGGATGTCGTTCACGACGCTGGTGATGATCCTCGTCATCGGCAACCTCCTCGGCGCATTCGCCTCACTCGGCGCCGGGCTGGCCGACCGCTGGGGTCGAGCGAATCTGGTGGTGTGGGGCCTTCTGGTCACCGCGCTACTCGTGCTGTTCGCGCTGCCGCTGGCACCCAACACCGCCTGGTACGGCTTCTTCGTCGCACTTCTGAGCATCGTCGAGGGTGCGATCCTGGTCGCCACCCCCGCACTGATCCGCGACTTCTCCCCGCAGGTGGGGCGCGCATCGGCGATGGCGTTCTGGACGATGGGCCCGGTGCTGGGCAGCCTGCTGGTCACCGTGATCTCGAGCAACACCCTCGACTCGCACCCCGACTGGCGATTCCAGTTCCACGTGTGCGGCATCATCGGCCTGATCGTCGCGGTCATCGCGATCGCCACGCTGCGTGAGCTGTCACCCGGCCTGCGCGACCAGTTGATGGTCAGCCTGCGCGAACGCACTCTGGTGGAGGCACGCGCCCGCGGACTCGACATCGAGGCAGCCAACAAGGGCCAGTGGAAGCAGATGATGCGCCCCGACATCGTCGGTCCGGCCATCGGCGTCAGCCTCTTCCTGCTGCTCTACTACATCTTCGTCGCATTCCTGGTGGTCTACTTCGCCACGACCTTCGGCTATTCCGAGGCCAAGGCCAACGCGCTGGGCAACTGGTACTGGCTCGCGAACGTCATCGCACTGATCGTCGGTGGCGTGCTGTCGGACAAGTTGCGCGTCCGCAAGCCGTTCATGCTCGTCGGCGGCGTGGTCTCGATCATCGGCACCATCGTCTTCGGCATGCTGACCACCCACCCAGACACCAGCTACTACACCTTTGCGGGTGTGATCGTGGTCATCTCCGGTGGTGCCGGCGTGGCCTACTGCGCCTGGATGGCATCGTTCACCGAGACTGTCGAACACCACAATCCCGCGGCGACGGCGACCGGCCTCGCGGTGTGGGGCTGGATCATCCGGCTCGTGGTGGCCGGGTCGTATCTCGCCCTGCCGTTCGTGGTGCCGGCCACCTCGACACTGGTCGACCACGGCAACAAGGTCGCCGCGATCGTCGAGCAGTACCCCGAACAGATCGCGACCGCGCAGGCGGTGGACCCGGCAACCCTCACGGCGCTGGCAGACAATCCGCAGGATGCGCAGGCCGGAAACGCTGCCGTCACTCAGCTGATGAAGGCCGGCTTGGCCTCGGATCCGCAGCAGGCCGTGGGCCGACTGCAGCAGCTGAGCACCCAGCCGATCCCGGCCGCCGACCAGAAATATCTGGCCGCCCACGCAGCCGATGTCCAGCAAGCGCAGAAGGACAACCCGCATCAGTGGCAGCGCTGGTGGTGGGTGTGTGTGATCTGCCAGATCATCTTCATCCCGCTGGCCATGCTGACGGTCGGGCGCTGGTTGCCCGGTCGTGCGCGCAAGGACGCAGAGGAGCATGAGGCGATGATCGAGCGTGAGATCGCCGCGCTGCACGCCGAGAAGGCCTGACCGTCAACTCGGTACGCAGACACCACAACTGAATTCCAAGACCGCCTGACACACCGATGGCCGACACCTCCGAGGGGGAGTGTCGGCCATCGGCCTGTGTGGGACTGTCTGTGTGGGACTGTCAGCTGCGTACCGTCGCCGTCAGATGCGGGAAGCCCTTCTTGCGGTCGTTCACCGACAGGTCGAAGTTCCCGCCGCCGAGCTCGGAGGTGTAGCCGAACACCTTCGACGGCAGGAAGATCGGCTTGCCGAAGCGCACTGAGTACGTCACGTCCACGGGCAGCTGACCCTCCACGTTGGCCACTGCGGTCGCCGCCGACCACATGCCGTGGGCGATGGCGCGCGGGAAACCGAACGCCTTGGCCGACAGATTGGACATGTGGATCGGGTTGCGATCGCCGCTGGCCGCCGCATAGCGATGGATCAGCGACTGGTCGACGGCGATGATCCGGTCGGGTGGTGTGGGCCGCTTGGCCTTCGGCGCAGGTCCGCGTGGTTCGTCCGACAGGCTGGTGCGCTGCTGCTTCAGGAACGTCGAGACCTGTTCTGTCGCAAGCTCCGAACCCACGTAGATCTTCGAGATCACGTCGACGAGCATGCCCCGACGATGCTCACGCAGATTCTCCGCATGCGTCTTGATGTCGATCGGCTCGGTGATGTCGATGAGCCGATGACGGCGGATCACATTCTCGACGTGGACCGAACCGACTGCGCCGAAAGGGAAATCGCGGGCGACCATGGTCTGCATCGCCAGCGGGAACTGCAGCACGAACGGGTAGGTCAGCGGCAGGGTCTCGCGGAAATCCAACCCGGTGGCCAGGCAGTAGTCCAGGAGTTTGCCCTTGTCCACCCGCAGTCCGCTAACGGCGTAGACGGTGTCGGGAACCTTCGCCTTCGCCGACACCTTTGCCGGCTTGCCGATCACCGGCAGCATCTCGGCAACGGCCTTGCTGTAGATGTCGGCGGTGGCCGGGATCGACTTCAGTTCAACGGTTTTCGCCATCGTCAGGCCCCCAGGAATCCCTGGCCGCAGACGCGCACCACGTTACCGGTGATCGCTGAGGACGCCGGATTGGCGAAGTAGGCGACCGTCTCGGCCACGTCGACGGTCTGACCGCCCTGCTGCAGCGAGCTCATCAGGCGTCCGGCCTCGCGGGTCGCGAGCGGGATGGCCGCGGTCATCTTGGTCTCGATGAAGCCGGGTGCCACCGCGTTGATGGTGATGCCCTTCTCGCCGAGGATCGACTTGTAGGTGTCGACCAGACCGATCACGCCCGCCTTGGAGGTCGCGTAGTTGGTCTGGCCGCGGTTGCCGGCTATACCGGCGATCGAGGAGACGTCGATGACGGCGCCGCCTTCGCGCAGGGCGTCCTTGGCGAGCAGACCGTTGACGAGCTGCTGCGGGGCGATGAGGTTCACCGAGATCACCGAGTTCCACTTGCCGTCGTCCATGTTGGCCAGCAGCTTGTCGCGTGTGATGCCCGCGTTGTTGACGATGATGTCGAGGCCGCCGTGGCGTTCGAGCACGAAGTCGGCGAGTTTGGCGCCGGCGTCGGGGGCGCTCACGTCGAGCGGGAACGAGGTGCCGCCCACCTTGTTGGCGGTCTCCGACAGCGCCTCACCGGCGGCGGGGATGTCGGCGCAGATCACGTGGGCGCCGTCGCGGGCGAGTACCTCGGCGATGGTGGCGCCGATACCGCGTGCGGCACCGGTCACCACGGCGACCTTGCCCGCCAGCGGGGTGTCCCAGTCGGCGGGAGCCGCGGCGTCGTCGGGTCCCACCCGCACCACCTGCGCGTCGACGAAGGCCGACTTGGCCGACAGTGCGAAGCGCAGCGTCGACTCGAGTCCGCTGACGCCGGTCTTCGCGTCGGGGGAGACGTAGACCAGTGCCGAGGTGGCGCCCTTGAGCAGCTCCTTGCCCAGTGAACGGGTGAAGCCCTCGAGTGCGCGCTGGGAGACGTGCTCGTCAGGGTCGCTGATCAGTTCGGGGGTGGTGCCGATGACCACGAACCGTGCGCAGTTGGCATAGGAGCGCATCACGGGCTGGAAGAATTCGTACAGTTGCTCGAGCTGGGCGGGTGAGGTGATGCCGGTGGCGTCGAACACCAGCGCGCCGTACTTGTCGGCGCTGCGGCCCGTGGTGGCGTTCTCGATCAGCTCGTAATCGGCGCCCGAGAGCATCTCGCGCACCGGCTCGACCAGGCGGCCCGAGCCGCCGAGGAGAACAGGGCCGGTCAGCGCCGGCTCACCGGGCTTGTAACGCCGAAGAGTCGGCGGGACCGGCAATCCGGCCTGCTTGGCGATGAACGAGCCCGGGCCCGAGTGGACAAAGGACGAGTACAGGCCGGTTGCTGCCATGACGTCACTCCTTGGGGTGCGTGTGTGAGGGTAGGATCGACAACGAACTTACTCGCGAGTAAGAATACGCTACGAAAGCCCCGCGTATCCGGCTCCACATCACATCCCTGGAGGGTCACCGTGCCTGCTGATGCCACAGCGAAATCCGCCCCGTCCACAGCCTCACGGCCCACGTACAAGGCCAAGGCACCGAAGCCCCGAGAGGCTCGCCCGGTCGCGATCCTCGGCGGCAACCGCATCCCGTTCGCACGTCAGAACAAGTCCTACGCCCGCGCGAGCAATCAGGACATGTTCGGTGCCGCGCTGGCCGGTCTGATCAGCCGCTTCAATCTGCAGGGTGAGCGGCTGGGCATGGTCGCCGGCGGTGCGGTGCTCAAGCACGCCCGGGACTTCAACATGATCCGTGAGGTGGTGCTGGGCTCGGCACTGTCTCCCTACACGCCCGCCTTCGACCTGCAGCAGGCCTGCGGTACCGGTCTGCAGTCGATCTCCGCGGTCGCCGACGGGATCCGCACCGGCAAGTTCGAGGTGGGCATCGGCGGCGGCACCGACACCACCTCGGATGCGCCGATCGCCGTGTCGGACAACCTGCGGCGTCAGTTGCTCGAGGTGAACCGGGCCCGCTCGACCAAGGATCAGCTGCTCGCCGCCCTGCAGCTGCCGCTCAAGCTCGGTATCGAGATCCCCGAGAACGTCGAGCCGCGCACCGGCATGTCGATGGGTGAACACCAGGCCATCACCAACAAGGAGTTCGGCATCAGCCGCGCCGATCAGGATGCGCTGGCCGCAGCCAGCCACCAGAACATGGCCAAGGCTTACGCGCGTGGCTTCTTCGACGATCTGATTACCCCGTTCCTCGGCCTGACCCGTGACGAGAACCTTCGTGCCGACTCGTCGGTGGAGAAGCTCGCGAAGCTCAAGCCGGTGTTCGGTGTGTCCCTCGGCGACGCCACGATGACCGCGGGCAACTCGACCCCGCTGACCGATGGTGCCTCCACCGTTCTGCTGGCCTCCGACGAGTGGGCCGCCGAGAAGAGCCTCCCGGTGCTGGCCTACCTCACCGACGTCGAGACGGCTGCGGTCGACTACGTCAACGGCCCTGACGGCCTGCTGATGGCGCCCACCTATGCGATCCCGCGACTGCTGGAGCGCAACGGGCTCACCCTGCAGGATTTCGACTTCTACGAGATCCACGAGGCCTTCGCCTCGACCGTGCTGTGCACGCTGGCTGCATTCGAGTCCGAGCAGTACTGCAAGGAGCGCCTCGGCTTGGATTCGGCGCTCGGCTCGATCGACCGCAGCAAGCTCAACGTCAACGGCTCGTCGCTGGCTGCGGGTCATCCGTTCGCCGCGACCGGTGGCCGTATCGTCGCCCAGACCGCGAAGGAACTCGCCGAAAACGGTGGCGGACGTGCACTGATCTCGATCTGTGCCGCGGGCGGTCAGGGCGTCACCGCGATCGTCGAGGCCTGATCAGACCGGTCGACAAGAAAATTTAATCGGGTGTGTAACGACTCGTGAGCACCCGCCGATAGACCCGACGTTACGACCGAGCTGCCAGACCCCCGACCCGGCAGTTCGGTCGTAGCTTTTTATGTCGTAGCTATTCATTCGGGCTTGTTCCAGAAGCCGTCGTGTACGGCACGCGCGGCGTCGATCGGGAACGGTCCGCGCACCTGCGTCGGGCGCTGGCCGTGTGCGAACACCTCGCGGCAGGGCAGCGCCATCGTCGGGTTCTCCGGATCGGCGCCGGTCATGTCGGCCAGCTCGGCCTCGCTGAGCGCGAAGACCACCGTTCCGATGCCCGACCAGTACACCGCACCCGAGCACATCGCACACGGTTCGGTGCTGGTGTAGAGCGTCATGGACGGCAGCGCGTCGGCACCGAATTTCTGTCCTGCCAGTCGCACCAGATTCGTCTCGGCGTGCCCGATGAGATCGCCGTCGGTGACCACCGAGTTCTCGGCGGTGGCCACCTCGTTGCCGTCGGCGTCGACGAGTACCGCGCCGAACGGATGGTTACCGTGGTCGCGTGAGGACGCGGCGACATCGATCGCGCGGTTGAGCCAGTGCAGGTCTGTGTCGGTCATTCGGGCGACTCCTTCTGTGAGGTCTGAGCATTCGTCAGATCGTGCGGGCGGACCGGGATCCGCGTGATCGGTAAGCCGGTGGCGTCTCGTATCGCCGAGGCGACCGCGGCGGGGGTGGCTACTGTCGGTGGTTCGCCGACGCCGCGTACACCGTAGGGAGAGTGTGGATCGGCGAGTTCGAGTATGGTGGTGCTGATCGCGGGGGTGTCCACAGTGGTGGGGATCAGATAGTCGGTGAACGATCCGTTGAGCATCGCCCCGTCGCGCACGACGATCTCCTCCATCACCGCCAGGCCGAGCCCCTGGAGCGCTCCGCCCTGTAGCTGCCCCTCGATCGATGTCGGGTTGAGCGCGCGCCCGACGTCCTGGATGACGTCGAGCGCGACCACCTTCGTGACCCCGAGCTCGACGTCGACATCCACCACCGCACGCACGCCGCAGAACGCGAACTGTACCGTCACATCGCCTTGGCCGGTGCCTGGCTCCATCGGTGTGGTGGGGATGTGATGGTATTCGGCAGTCTCGAACAGTGTCGTGTCCCCGATGACCGTGGTGATCGGTGCTATCGGGCGATCGGCGTCGTCGACGACCATTCCTCTCCTGACGCGGTGCGCATTCGTGAGCCCTTGTGCGACAGCATCCTTGACGATCCTGTCGGCGAGCTGACGCGACGCAGCCTGTACCGCACCTCCGGTCATGTAGGTCTGACGCGACGCCGACGTGGAGCCGGCATCGGGTAGCGCCGTGGTGACTGGTGCATAGTCGAAGGAGTCGATGCCGATCTCCTCGTTGACGATCTGCGCCATCACCGACACCAGACCCTGGCCGATCTCACATGCCGACGTGTGGATGACGGCATGTAGTCGGTCTGTCTCGCAACGTAATTCCACCGATGCGGTCGCCTCGTCGTCGGAACCCTCGCCGAAGGCGATGTTCTTGAATCCGACCGAATAGCCGATCCCCCGTCGGACACCTTCACCGGTGGTGGTGTTCAGCAGACCTCCGGGTAGCGCCTCCTGCTCGGTGGACGACGGCGGCTCGGGAAGTGCGGCAAGTTCATCGAGGATCGGTTGTACCGCAACCGGACCCACCCGCTGACCGGTCGGCATGGTCGAGTGTTCGTGGAATGCGTTGCGGCGTCGGATCTCGAGCGGGCTCATCCCGAGTTCGCGGGCGAGTGAGTCCATCTGTGATTCGTGTGCGAAGGCGACCTGCACCGCTCCGAAACCCCGCATCGCACCGTTGACCGGATTGTTGGTGTAGACGCTGTATGCGTCGATCTCCACGGCGGGGACCGCATATGGCCCGGTGCTGAACACGGCGGCGTTGAAGGTCACCTCGGGAGAGCACGACGCATAGGGACCACCATCGAGCACCACTTGTGCGCGAACATATTCCAGTGTTCCATCGGCGCGCGCCCCGTGTTCGTACCGCATCTGCGCGGGGTGGCGGTGCGGATGGCCCAGGAATGACTCGACGCGGTCGTATTCCATGCGGATCGGTGAGCTGGTTGCGAGCGCGAGGAGGCAGGAGTGGGCATGGACGGTCAGGTCTTCGCGACCGCCGAATGCGCCTCCCACGCCGGCGAGCACCACCGTCACCTTCTCCGGGGGTAAGCCCAGGATCCGTGCCACCTGCATGCTGTCGCGATGAATCCACTGCGACGCGACATACAGTGTGACGCCACCGGAGTCGTCGGGAACGGCAAGCGCCGCCTCCGGTCCGAGGAATGCCTGGTCCTGGATGCCGACCTCATAGGTTCGGCTCACCACCACGTCGGCGCGCGCACGCGCAGCGTCGATGTCTCCCTTGCGAATCGGCACATGGCGCACGATGTTCGGATTGCCGGCGGCGTGTGCGGCACCGCCGGGGTTCACCGGACTCAGCGAGGGATCGAAGGCCGACGCCCACGCATCGAGATGTGGGGAGAGCACCTCGTAGTCGACCTCGATGAGGTCCACCGCACGGCGGGCCGTCTCGCGATCATCGGCTGCCACCACCGCGATCGGTTCGCCGACGTGACGAACGACGTCTGTTGCCAGAGCAGGTTGGTCCAGACGCTCGGTGCCCTGTTTATTGAGGCCGGTGACGTCGGCGCCGGTGAGCACCGCGTGTACCCCGGGCATCGCACTCGCGGCCGTGGTGTCGATGGCGAGGATCCGGGCGTGCGGATGGGGACTGCGCAGTGTTGCGCCGACGAGCATGTTGTCGCAGCGGAGATCCGACGAGTAGACGAAGGAACCGTCCACCTTGGCGCCCGCATCGGGTCGAGTGGGTGAATCACCCAGCCTGCCCGGCGCGATGGTCGAGGTGGTTGAGGTGGTTGAGGCGGTCATGACGGCTCACCGTTCACGGCTGCGCGGACGGCGTTCACGATCTTGTCATAACCGGTGCAGCGGCACAGATTCCCGGACAGGTGTTCCCGGATCTCGTTGTCAGTGAACGCAAGCGGCGCAGGTGACATCTCATCGTCCTCGACTGGCCGGTGCTGGAGTGCGGCTGCCTGCATCACGAGTCCGGGGGTGCAGAATCCACACTGCACCGCACCCGCGGTGATGAACGCCTGCTGGAGTCGGGCGCCCGTGTCGGTGGCGGCGAGCCCCTCGATCGTGGTGATGGAGGCGTCCGCGCACTGACCGACCGGCACCAGGCAGGAGCAGACCGGGGTGCCGTCGATGTGGACGGTGCACGAACCGCATTCGCCCTGCGTGCAGGCGTTCTTGGTCCCGCGCATCCCGATCTGGTCGCGCAGCACACTCAGAAGGCTCTCGCCCCCTTCGGCTTCCACGTCCATGGGATGCCCGTTGAGGCGAAAGGACACCACGTGTGCGGAGTGTGCAGAGGTGCTCATCAGTTACTCCTCGGGTCGTGGTCCTGGTCGCTGTTGCTGTTGCTGTTGCTGTCGGAATGTAGTTGCGTACAGGCGCGTGTGAGCAACCGTCGCACGATGACCTCGACGGAGTGTCTGCGGTGGGCGGCGGTACCGCGGTGGTCGTCGATCGGTGCGGCGTCGTCGGCAGCGAGCCGGGATGCCTCGGCGATGAGTTCGAGATCAGGTGCGCAACCGCCGCTGAAGTCCAGCGCCCCGACCAGGAATGCCTCGGCGGCATGGCTTCTCGTGACCGTCGGCCCCACAGCGCCGAGTGCGACGGCCACGGTCCGCGCTGATGGTCGGATGTCGATGGCGATACCCGCCAGCGAGATCGCCATGGCATTGCGTTTGCCGAGTTTGGCGAACAACTGTGGTCCGTCGGCGACGGGCATGGTGATCGCGGAGATGAGCTCGTCGGGGCGCAGCGCGGTGCGTTTCGGGCCGAGGAGAAAGTCTGATACCCCGAGCATCCTTGTGCCGCTGATTGATTCGAGTGCGATTTTTGCGCCGAACGCGACCAGAGGGACGAGGCTGTCGCCGGCCGGAGACGCTGTTGCCACGTTACCGGCGAGGGTCGCTCGATTGCGGATCTGCGGCGCGGCGACCGTGCGGGCCGCCTGTCGCAGGGCAGGTGGAATGGTCTGGCGTGTCGACAGCAGGTCGGTGAAAGTCACGCCGCAGCCGACGGTGATCTCGGTGAGGTCGGGCGTGACGGTGATCGTTCTCCGGTCGCCCACAGCGCTGAGGTCCAGAAGTGCTGGAGTGGGAGAGTCGGAGAAGTTGAAGCCCACCATCAGGTCAGTGCCACCGGCGATCGGCAGCGCCTCGGGGTGTCGGCTGCGCAGCACAAGCGCTTCCTCCCAGCTGCGCGGTCGATGGTAGGCGGCAACGGGGCGCGCAGCCACCGAGGTGTCGACGGCAGCTGCGGGCGGCTGATGGATCACTGGTGTGCTCTCGTTCGGGGCGTCGTCGTTGTGGTTGTGAGGGAGCGAACGTCGTCGGGTACGGGATCGGCGAGGTCTGACACGGGCCGATTGACGATCGCCATCAGAACCACGCACACGATCATCGAGACCAAGAATCCCACCGCCGGCGCGATGTCGCCGAGTCCCGGATGTGCGGCGGCGACAGGCCCTGTGTAGAGGGACTGGCTCATGAACGGGACACAGACGATGAGGCCGACCAGCCACGCGTACAGGCCGACTTCGACACGACGGCCGTCGAACGAGAGGGCATGGTGTCCTCGCCGGATGTAGAAGTAGCCGACCATCACACCGAGCCACGGAGCGACCCAATAGCCGAGGAGGAACAGGAATGTCTGGAAGTCGTCCCAGAAATCTCCCCGGCCGGCAACCCAACCGGCCACGCCGCCGATCGTGCCGATCAGTAGGACCGACGTCCAACGGTTGATCCGAACGCCGGCGATGAGGGCAGCCATCGACCCGGAGTAGCAGTCCAGGCATGCCGTTGTGGTGTTCGAGAGCCACAGTGCGACCAGGGTGATCAGGCCCAGCGTGTGCGGGAGGAAACCCTTCATCAGATCGGCCGGTGTCCCGATGGTCATCTGGGTACCGATCAGAGCGCCGAGGCAGCCGATCCAGGCCGAGGCGATCATGACTCCGGCTCCGCTGGAGATGACGATCGCCGAACCCGCAGTGTTCGCGGGGAGATATCTGCTGTGGTCGGATGCATACGCCGAGAAGCTCACCGACCGCGCCACCTGGACCGCGACGGTGAGGATGAAGCCTCCGGTGAGTCCGGCGGGCCCCGCGACAGCGCCGTTGAACCCTGCTCCCAGGTCGCAGTTCGCCAACGCGTATATCGACACTGCGACGAAAACCACGGTGAGGATCCACGAGAGGATTCGCTGAACGGTGATGATCGCGTGGTGTCCAGCGAGCGCGGGTAGAACCTGTGCCACGACGCTGATGGCGAAGGCTGCAGTGAATCCGATGCCGAACAGCGCGCGAAGGATGAATATCCCGAGCACGGTCTCCACCGCAAACCATGCCGCAGCCTTGAGGAAGACCAGAGCTGCGATTATGCGATTGCCGTCTACCCCGAACGGGGCCCGGGACTGGACGAGTTGGGCGACCCCGTAGAGCGGACCGAGGCGTGACATCGCACCGACTGCGGCCCCGCCGATCACCGATCCGACGATCATGGCGATCGCCGCTTGCCAGAAGGCGAGTCCGAAGACCGCGGTGCCGAGGATGCCGCTGGTGAGGGCAGAGAACTGGATGTTCGCACTGAACCACAGGGTGAACAGACCGCTTGCACGACCTCGTCGCTGCTCGGGTGGGATCGGTCCGAGGTCATCGGTCTCGACGGTGAGGAGATCGTGCCCGAGACGGGTCGAGCGACAACGTGTCGCCAGTCGCGCGGAGAGGGTGCCACCTGTCATGGGGGCAGACGCTAGGCCGCAGCGTCCGGACCCTCAATCGCCGAACAGCTCATCTGCGCAGGTGGGAGAAGTTTTGGTGGGATCCGACAATAGTTGCGCCGTTCACTGAGCGTGCTTTGTCGGGATTCGAGTTGCGCTTCCCGTGGAGGTCGCCGTCTCGCTTACGCGATCAGAGTCGGGCCGACTCGTGGGCCCTGTGCGCGATTGCGAGGATGGGTGCATGCGCCTCGTCGATCTGCTCCGGATAGACCGGTTGGGATTGACGCTGCTCAGCGGCAAGAACAACCTCGACCGGGAGATCGCGTGGGTGTACACAGCCGCGCACGTCGACACCGAGCGGTACCTCGATGGTGGCGAGCTGGTACTCACCAGCACCACATGGTGGACGAGCCCGGAGGACTCCGAGAGGTTCGTCGCCGGATTGGTCGAGGCCGGCGCGGTGGGGCTGGTTGCGGGGGCGGCAGCGTTGCCTCGCTTCCCCGTCGACCTGGTGCTGGCGTGTGACCGACATGGCTTGCCACTCATGGCCATTGCTGACGACGTCTCCTTCTCGGACGTGTCGAGGACGGTGATCGATGCGATCACGCAGCGACGTGCGACCGCAGCGCAGCGTGTCCTCGAGCATCGCCGGTCGATCCTGCGCGAGATCTCTCGTGCATCAAGTGCCGACGCGGTCTTGAGTGCCACGTCGTTGGATGGTGGATTCGACGTCTGGCTGATGAGTGCGGCCGGTCGCCGGTTGGCGGGTCGGACGCCGCTGGCTGAGCTCGAACTCTACGAATTGGCTCGAGGGGCGCGTGAAGCGGTCGGCGCCACGACTGTGCTCGAGACCTCGGCGGGGGCGGTGACCGTGATCGGCGATCCGCGTCGCGGATTGACCGCGCAGCTGATGGCGTGCCTCTCGGATCACCGGGGATGGTCGGTGGATACCCATGAGATCGTCGACTACGCCACCGAGGTGGCACGCGCCAGGCTCGATCAGGCGGCCGCTGAGAATGCAGATGTGGCCAGGGCTACCGCGTCGGTGATCGACTCGGTTGCACACGGTCGGCCGGTCGATACCCGCTCAGCCCTCACGTCTTTGGTGGGCGCCCACGGCCGGTACCGATGTGTGGAGATCCGGTGTCGTCCCACGTCCGTCGATCATGCGGAGTTCGTCGCAGCAGAACTCGCGGGCTTCGCGGTGACCGATGTCGAGGGAACTCGTCACGCGACGATCCCGGTTGACGGGGGAATCGCTGTGGTGTTGGCACTGCCCGACGCGCCCGCAGACGACAGCAACGGTGGCGGTCCGGAGCTTGATCTCGAACAGTGGCAGCAGCGTAGTGAGCGAATTGCCCAGCTACTTCCCGCGCTGACGAGGGTCGCCGTCGGTGTCGGCCGACTCGGAGAGGGCGTTGCCGGGGTTCGCCGCTCGATGGTCGAGGCGCAGACGGCAGCAGTGACCGCGCTGAACCGGGATGATCGCGTCCTGGTGTGCGCGATCAGCGACCTGAGCACCGCGGCGGCCCTGCTGACCGCACTTCCCGAGGAGGTGAGGGCCGATTATCGTGATCGTGTTCTCGGTCCGCTGATCGACTATGACCGTGTCCACCGGACCGAACTCGTGGACACCTTGACTGCTCTGCTCGCCAGTGACGGCTCGATGCAATCCATCGCCGATGCCAGACATATGCATGTCAACACGCTCCGCTATCGGATCCGCAAGATATCGGAACTGCTGGGCCGCGACATCAGTCGCGGCCAGGATCGTCTCGACGTCGAGATCGCGCTACTGATCCATCGAATGCACCGATGAGCGGAGTCACCGCCCGCCCGGCGCATCGAACGTACTCTGACGCCATGGATGTCTCTGCCTCGATCGCCGTCATCGGCGGAACCGGCTTCTACTCCTTCTTCGATTCCGATGCGCGCGAGGTCAACCCGCAGACACCGTTCGGCTCGACGAGTGCGCCGATCTCGATCGGTTCGGTCGGCGGGGTCGATGTCGCGTTCCTGCCCAGACACGGCCGTCAGCACGAGTACCTGCCGCATTCGGTGCCCTACCGCGCCAACATGTATGCGTTGCGATCGATCGGGGTGCAACGCGTCTATGCACCCTGTGCGGTGGGAAGCCTGCAGGTGAACACCGGACCGGGGACGATCGTGGTACCCGACCAGCTGGTCGATCGCACAAGCGGTCGGGTGCAGACGTTCTTCGATTCGGGGGCCGTGCACGTGTCGTTCGCCGATCCGTACTGTCCGCAGATGCGTCAGATCGCTATCACTTCGGGTGACGGGGTGGTGGGCGGCGGCACGATGGTGGTGGTGGAAGGGCCGCGCTTCTCCACGCGTGCGGAAAGCCAGTGGTATGCCGGACTCGGCTGGTCACTGGTCAACATGACCGGACACCCTGAGGCCGTTCTCGCTCGTGAACTCAAGATCTGTTACGCCCCAATCGCTTTGGTGACCGATCTCGATGCCGGGATCGCCGAAGGGGAGGGGGTCACCTCCTCGGAGGTGTTCGAGGTATTCGGTGCGACCATCGGGCAACTCACCTCGATGCTCGCCACCGCGCTGCCCGAGGCGGCCCGCGCCCCGGCGTGTTCTTGCGCCGACGGTGAGCATGATCTGCATGAGCTCTTGGGGCTGTGACCTGGCCGCTGGGTATCCGTCCCATGGATCGAGCAGGGCCTGTTGAATGGTTAGGCTATCCTGGGTAGGTTCGCGGTATGAACATCCCCGGTATCGAGAATCAGTCGACGGCGCGCGTGTCGAAGGTCGAGGACCTCGGTGAGCGACTGCGCAGGATCACCTTCGCCGTCGACGAGTTCGAGACACTGAATCGGCCTGGCGTGCCGGATGAGGCCGTGGGGATCTACTTTCCCGACACGGTTGATCCGCTCGACCCGTCGGGCCTGCCTCAGGGGCGCAACTATTCGATCCGCGCGGTCGAGGGGTCGAGCGTGGTGATCGACTTCGTATTGCACGACCGCGGCGTGGCCACCACCTGGGCGCGCGGCGTCGCCGTGGGTGACGAGGTGGCACTGGTGATGCCGCGTTCATGGTACGAGCCACCGGCGGACGCGGCGTGGCAGCTGCTGGTCGCCGACCTCACCGGGCTGCCCGCGCTCGCGCGGATCCTCGAGGAGGCCGACACCGACGCCGAACTCCATGTGATCCTCGAGGTGGACGACAAGGACTCCGTGAACCACCTCCCACACCGCGACGATGTGAAGGTCACCGTCTCCGCCGGGACCGGCAACGGACACGCGCAGAGCGTGCTCGGCGATCTGGTTGCCGCCTTCGACGTGCCGTCCGGCCGCGGATACTGCTGGTTTGCCGGCGAGGCGTCCGAATCACGTTCGGTACGAAAGCATTTCCGAAAGAACCACGGTTTCGGCACCGATCAGCTCGACGTTCTCGGCTACTGGCGCGTGGACGCCGAACGCTACGAGAAGCGCTATGCCGAGGTGTCCGACGAGATGTATGCGGTGTACCAGCGGGCCATCGACGAGGGCAAGAGCGACAGGGTCGCTCGCATTGAATTCGATGAAGCGCTCGAAGAACTGGGACTCTGACGACACGGATCGTGTCGCCGCAGTTCGGCCCCGCTTCGCGAAGGTTCCCTCTGTCATTCGCGTGAATGATCTTGTGATCGTTCGTGATTCGACGTTGTTTTCCCTTGTCGGGGTGGGGTTTTCTCGGTAGACTCGAACATGTATTCGATAGATGGTTCCAGTCGTGTTCGTCCGCCGGGAGGGGGTTCCGATGTCTGTTGATCTTTCAGCGTTGGGGTTGCCGGAGTCGTTGGATGAGGTGGATGCTGCCGGTTTGGGTGAGGTGGTGGTGTCGGCGCGGCGTGCGGGTGCGTTGATGGAGTGGCACCGCCTACGCGCGATGGCCGAGGTGTTCGAGCGACTGGTCGCGCCGTATGTCGGGGAAGACCGCCGTGTCTACGATGCTCACACTCGTGCGGCGAATGAGATCGCGATGATGCTCGGTCGCAGTCAAGCCGGTGTGGAAACCGAGTTGATGGACGCCGCCCACCTGTTCGCTGGCCTGCCGCAGGTGGCGCACTGCCTGCATGACGGAGTGATCACCGGCGGACACATCCGCACGATCATCGCCCGCACCGCACTGGTCGGCGGCCAAGAGTATGCACCGCTCGTGGATGACGAACTGGCGGAGGCGTTGCGGCGGCAGGGCAGCTGGTCGCTGCAGCGAGCGTGTCAGATGGTTTGTGTGAGGTAGCGGTGCTCCTGACTGAAAGCCGAGACACTGATGACTGTGGTGGACAAGAAACTCGAGCGTGACCAACGTCGCCG
>NZ_BMGC01000048.1 GCF_014639795.1 Gordonia jinhuaensis
CCCGGCGACGTTGGTCACGCTCGAGTTTCTTGTCCACCACAGTCATCAGTGTCTCGGCTTTCAGTCAGGAGCACCGCTACCTCACACAAACCATCTGACACGCTCATCGCGCAGGCGCTGCAGCGACCAGCTGCCCTGCCGCCGCAGAGCCTCCGCCAGTTCGTCATCCACGAGCGGTGCATACTCTTGGCCGCCGACCAGTGCGGTGCGCGCGATGATCGTGCGGATGTGTCCGCCGGTGATCACTCCGTCATGCAGGCATTGCGCCACATGCGGCAGGCCAGCGAACAGGTGGGCGGCGTCCATCAACTCGGTTTCCACACCGGCTTGACTGCGACCGAGCATCATCGCGATCTCATTCGCCGCGCGAGCGTGAGCGTCGTAGACGCGGCGGTCTTCCTCGGCATACGGGGCGACCAGCCGTTCGAAGACTTCGGCCATCGCCCGCAACCGGTGCCAGTCCATCAACGCACCCGCACGCCGCGCCCGAACAACAACCTCACCCAGGCCGGCAGCATCCACCTCATCCAACGACTCTGGCAATCCCAATGCGGAGAGATCCGGATCTGACTCAACAGACTGTTCAACCAGAGACATCGGAACCCCCTCTCGGCGGATGACCACGACTCGAACCATCTATCGAATACATGTTCGAGTCTACCTAGGAAAGTCCACTCCGACAAGGGAAAACAGCACCGAATCACGAGCAATGCCAAGATCATTCACGTGAATGACACCGAGCGTCAATCACCCTCGCCCGCAAGGCAATATCTGCCATCGGTGCGCAGTTCGATGAGTCCGTCGGTCAGCAGGGAGTCCAGCGCCCGGTCACGTTGTGCCACATCGGTCAGCCAGACGCTGTCGAGTCGGTCGCGACTGACCGGAGAGTTGCTGTCGCGCAACACATCCATCAGGAGACCTCGGACCTGCCGGTCGGTGCCGGCGAACTTCTGGACACGCTTGGCCGGGCCATCGTGTGCCGGTTTGCCCCGAGCGACCCAACGGCACGTCCGCTGCAAAGGGCAGTCTGCGCAGCGCGGTGAACGCGCAGTGCAGACCAATGCTCCGAGCTCCATCAATGCGGCCGAAAACCGAGTGGCTGCACCGGGATCGGCGGGTAGCAGGGCTTGTGCATCAGCGAGATCGCGTTTGCTCGGCGATCCCGGCTCCGCGCGTCCGTGCACAGCTCGCGCGATCACGCGACGCACGTTGGTGTCGACAACAGGGACAGGCTGACGATAGGCGAAGCAGGCGACGGCACGGGCGGTGTAATCGCCGATGCCCGGCAGGCTCAGGAGTGTGTCGACGTCGGTGGGCACGGTGTCGCCGTGCTCGGCTGCCAACACGGTCGCGCACTCATGCAGTCGCATCGCGCGGCGCGGATAGCCCAACTTGCCCCACGCGCGGACCACCTCGCCGACGCTCGAGGCGGCCATCGCCGACGGCACAGGCCAGCGCTGCACCCAGTCCAACCAGACGGGCATCACCCGAGCCACTGGAGTCTGCTGGAGCATGATCTCGCTCATCAGGATCTGCCAGCCCGAAATGCCGGGTTCTCGCCACGGCAGGTCGCGTTCGTGGACGTCGAACCAGCCAAGGAGCCCAACAGTGGGCACAATGTCAGTCATGGGCGATGTGACTCCGGCGCAGGCATGGGATCAACTCAAGCAAGGCAACAGGCGATTCGTCGGTGGGGAACCGAAACACCCGAGTCAGGGTATCGATGACCGTCATCGGCTCGCCGCGGGGCAGCACCCGCGCGCAGTCCTCTTCGGCTGTGCGGATTCACGCGTGGCCGCCGAGCTGATCTTCGACCAGGGACTCGGCGACATGTTCGTCATCCGCACGGCAGGTCACACGGTCGATTCTGCGGTACTCGGCTCGATCGAGTACGCCGTCGAGGTACTCGACACACCCTTGATCGCGATCCTCGGACATGACAGCTGCGGCGCGGTCCAGGCCACCCTCGAAGCGCTCGACGATCTGCAGATTCCCGGCGGGTACATCCGCGACGTGGTCGAGCGGGTGACGCCGAGCATCCTCGCAGGCCGCAGCGAGGGTCTGCGTCGCGTGGACGAGTTCGAGGCACGACACGTCGAGGAGACCGCTCGGCTGCTGATGGATCGCAGCCAGATCATCGCCAAGCGCGTGCAGAACGGAACGCTGGGCATCGTGGGACTGACATACAAGTTGTCGGAGGGTGAGGTCTCACTGCGCGAGGTGCTCGGTGACATCGGCGACGCGCCGCTGCCGGAGAACGCGATCGGTGTCCGCGCCTCCTGAGCGTGCACGCTCTGACGCTGAGTGAATTTTCGCAATAGCCCAGTAAAGCCGTGATCTGGTCGCGACACGCCGTGTCGGGTGATTCGGACGCAGGTTCGTTCGCCGTACGGTTGGGCCGTGTTGGAACCGCAGGGGCCGCTGCCGCCCGAGATCTACTGGCGTCGGCGCGCGCTCGCGGTCGGGATCGTTGTCATCGTCTTGGCGGTGGTCATCGGTCTGATCGTGTGGGCCACGAGTGTCGGTGGTCCGAAGAAGACCAGCGAATCCGGTGTGCTGCCCGGCGCGGGCGCGGTGATGGTCACGCCGAGCGCCCCATCGCAGTCACCTGACGCCTCCTCGTCGGGATACGGCGACGGGTACGGGGGCAGCGAGTCGGCCACCCCGTCGGTCTATGTCGGCGACAACGGCCTCGCAACCACCGTGCAGGTGCCGGCCGCGGGATCGTCGGGCGGGGGCCAGGGTTCGTCGAACCAATCCGGTGGCGGCCAGGGCGCCGACACGCAAGGCGGGCAGTCGGGCAATGGCGGTCAGGCCCAGAGCACTCCGCAGCCGGTGCCCGCCTCGGGTCTGTGCCCCGACCAGAACATCTCGGTGGTGCTCTACACCGACAAGGCCAATTACGTTGTCGGAGACCATCCGACGTTCACCCTGGTGGTGACCAACATCGGCCTGCAGAACTGCACGCGCGACGTGGGCAAGGGCATGCAGAACGTCACCGTGCGCACACTCGACGGTGTGCACTACATCTGGTCGGCCAACGACTGTTTCCCGGGCGCCGGGGTGAACAACATGCTCCTCAAGCCGGGTCAGCAGTTCACCGACAAGATCGTCTGGTCGGGAACCAGCAGCAACCCCGGCTGCACCGCCAAGCGCGAGCCGGTGGGCCCGGGCGCCTACCAGGCCTTCGCCGCCCTCGGTGAGCGCCAGAGCTCGCCCATCACGTTCAACGTCGGCCCGGCGCCCGCACCTGCGAACACCGGCGCCTGAGCCACCGCGTCACGTACCGGTCGGGGTCACGTACCGGTCGGGGTCACGTACCGGTCGGGACCCGGGCACTGCTGACGGACTCGTGACGTCACCGCATTCAGTCGAAGCGTTCGATGCTGCTCTCGGCCAATCGGCTCAACCCCTCGCGGATGTGCCTGGCCCAGATGCTGCCGATGCCTTCGACGGCCTCGAGGTCGGCCGAGGTGGAGGCGAGCAGTGCCTGCAGTGTCCCGAAGCTGCGTGCGAGCCGATCGATGTGGGCGAACTGCAATCGTGAGATTCCCGACAGAAGCCGGTATCCACGCGGATTCATCGTGGTGTCCTGGGCGTCGATCGTGGTGGGGTAGCCGAAGGCGCCGGCGAGCTGGGTGGTGTCGAGCAGGTCGGCATCCGAGAGCGCCTCGATGACCTCGAGTGCGCCGCGCACCTCTTCGGTGGTCGCCGGTTCGGGGGTCGCGTAGTAGTCGCGCACCAGCAGCTCGCGCATGATCTCGTTGTCGCCGACCAGTTCTTCGAGCTGCAGCGACAACTGCCGTCCGTTGCTGCCCAGTTCCAGCACGTATTGCTCGATCTCGGCGGCGACGCGGCGGACCATCTCCAACCGCTGTACGGCGACCATCGCATCGCGCAGCGACACATAGTCCTCGATCTCGGCGCGCGACAGCGCCGCGGCGACCTCGTCGAGCCGAGTCCGGTAGCGCTCGAGAGTGGCCAGTGCGAGGTTCGCGCGCGAGAGGATCGCATCCGAACCCTCCACCACATGCCGCACGCCCTGCACATAGGCGCTCACGATCGACATCGACGCGCTGACCGAGACCACCGGATAGCCGGTCTGGATGGCGGTGCGCTCGGCGGCGCGATGACGCGTGCCCGACTCCTCGGTGGGAATCGAGGGATCGGGGACCAGCTGCACGTTCGCGCGCACGATCCGCTTGCCATCCGACGACAGCACCACCGCACCGTCCATCTTCGCCAGCTCGCGCAGCCGGGTGGGGGCGAACTCCACGTCGAGGTGGAAACCCCCGTCACAGATGCGTTCGACGTCGTCGTCGTAGCCCAGCACGATGAGCGCACCCGTCCGACCGCGGAGGATGCGCTCGAGGCCGTCCCGCAGCCCGGTGCCCGGGGCGAGGCGCGCAATCGTCCCGCGGAGCAACTCACCGGTGCGCACCGAGTGATCGATGCCGGTCCGGCTGTGTCCGCCCGCGTCGTCCATCTGGTCCCTCTTCGATTCGTGCCCGGCTTCGTACTGACGGGCGACCGTCGCTAGATTACTTCTCGTGAACGACCCCGCTTTCTCGACCGCGTCCTTCGTGATCCCCGACGATCTCGAATCGGGGAAGCGCGCAGACTTCGCCCCCGCCCCCGGCTCGGTGCTCAACGTGCACAACCCGCATTGCTTCGGGTGCGGACCCAAGTCGGCCGACGGTCTGCACCTGCAGGTCGTGGCAGGCAGCGGTCTACACACGACGGCCATCTGGGAGGTGCCTGCGCGTTTCGAAGGTGGTCCGGGCGTGATCCACGGCGGCATCCTGTCGTCGGTGTTCGACGAGGTGATGGGCAACGTCCCGATGCTCGTCGGATCTGTGGCGGTGACCGCACACCTCGAGGTCGACTTCGCCACGCCGATCCCCATCGGTGCGACGCTCACGATCGATGCCCGGTTGATCGGGCTGCAGCGCCGCAAGCTCTACATCGCAGCCGAAGCGAGTATCGACGGCGCCGCAGAACCCGCCGCCACCGCCCGTGGTCTGTTCATCGGAATCTCGCCGGCCGACCACTTCAAGGACACCTGGCGGGCCAGCGGCAGCGCCGCCGACTTCGCCGCAGGCGAGCGTAGGCCCTAGCCGACGTCTAGAACGTGTACGCCGGCTCGTCTGCGTCGGCCTTCGTGCGGTCTATCGCCTCGCTGAGCGTGCCGACCTCCACGACCGAGATTCCGGTGGGACGATCCTCGAGACAGCCGGCCGGTACGAATGCGCGGGTGAACCCCAGACGCTTCGCCTCGGCGATGCGTCGTCCGATCGCCGGCACCCGGCGAACCTCGCCCGCGAGGCCCACCTCGCCGATCATCACGGTGCCCGCGGGTAGTGGACGGTTGTGGTGCATCGACGAAATAGCAAGTGCGACAGCCAGATCCGCACTCGGCTCGCTGATCTTCATACCGCCCACCGTTGAGGCGTAGACGTCGCGCTTCTCCATCTTCAACCCGACCCGTGCATCGAGTACGGCCATCACCATCGCCACGCGCGAGGAGTCGAGGCCGCTGACCTCCCGGCGTGGGGTGGCGAACGGCGAGTTGGTGAACAGCGCCTGGATCTCTCCGACCAGCGCCCGTTTGCCGTCCATCGCCACCGTGATGGCCGACCCGGTGACGGTGGCCTCCCGGTGTTGCAGGAAGAGGCCCGACGGGTCGGTGACCTCGCGGATCCCGGTGTCGCGCTGCTCGAAACACCCCACCTCGTCGGAGGGGCCGAAACGGTTCTTCACGCCGCGGACCATGCGGAGTGATGAATGGCGATCGCCCTCGAAGGACAACACGACGTCGACGAGATGTTCCAGTGACCGCGGACCGGCGACCTGCCCGTCCTTGGTGACATGCCCGACGAGGAAAACCGCGGTGCCGCTGGTCTTGGCGAGCGACACCAGGGCGGAGGTGACTGCCTTGATCTGGGTGACGCCGCCGGTGACGCCGTCGGCGTGGCCGGCGATCATCGTCTGCACCGAGTCGACGATCATGAGTCCCGGGCGCAGGGACTCGGCGTGGCCCAGGACGGTTCCCAGATCGGATTCGGCTGCCAGATAGATGTTCTCGTTGACCGCGCCGGTGCGTTCGGCGCGTAGGCGAACCTGCCCGGCCGACTCCTCCCCGGTGATGTAGAGCGCGGTGCGGCCGCTCTCGGCCCACCTGCGCACCGCCTCGAGCAGAAGTGTCGACTTGCCGACGCCGGGTTCACCAGCGAGCAGCACCACCGACCCGGGCACCACACCCGAGCCGAGCACGCGATCGAATTCGCCTATCCCGGTGGGGATGGCGACCGAGGTGGTGGGGTCGATCTCGGTGATGCGTTGGGCGGCGGTCGACGGGAGCACAGCCGTTGCCGCGCGTGAGGACGCCGACGACGCCGCGGGCAGGGCGGCGACCTCGTCGACCGAACCCCACTCGCCGCACTCCGGGCAGCGCCCCACCCATTTGGGCGGAGCGAATCCGCATGCGCTGCAACGATAAGACGCCTTGGGTTTGGCCACGGGAAAAGACTAGCCCCGACCACCGACAGATCCCCGCAGCCGCAGGGCTACGGGGATCATCGCGCTACAGGTGACGGCGCGGTCGGCATCGACCGTCGCCGGGTCAGGGTTGGCGCGGCTGGTCGATCGGCGCCACGATCGGGACCGGCAGCGTGATCGCCGGCGCATTGCTGAAGGTGAACTTCATGTCCACGTTCAGCCCGGGGGTCAGCGTGGCGGCCCCGCCGGTGTAGACCACGTCGATGTGGCGGTTGGTGGCTCCCGAGGCCGGCGACTCCGAGGCGGCCGCCGAATCGACGAGCAACAGCGACGGGGTACCGGCGCGCAGCGCCTGCTGCGCCGGCAACGAGGTGTTGCCGTCGATCTTGACGCTGCCCTGGCCGGTGGTCGGCTCGATGGACACCAGCTTGTCGGCGGTGTCAGGGCTGTTGTTGGAGATGATGAAGGTCATGTCCAGCGGCTTGCCGTTGTCGAATTGCTGCGTGGCACCGTCGTTCGACGGATAGGTCAGTTCGACGTTGCGTAGCGCCAGCTGGCCGGTCATACCCTGTGCACCCGGCACGGCCGGCTGCTGGTTGGTGGTCTGCGAGACCTGGCCAGAGCCGCATGCGGTCAGGCCGACGAGCAATCCGGCTCCCACGGCTGCGGCGGCCGCAGCGGTACGTACACGCGGCAGACGGGTGAGACGGGCGGATTTCTGCGGCACTGACACCGGTGTCCCTCCAGGTTGCGTCCTCAACTTCGGTGCGGCGCGACGGTCGTGGTGGACGCATCTGGTGGTGCTCTCGTCGATACTTCCGCCGGCCGGTGACCGTCTGCGGTCGATTCACCGACCACGACGATCGCTGACGATCATCTCACGCGCACTACGGAGCGTAGTGGGCGACGGGCCACCGGGCCCATGTCGGGGCCCAAATGTCTCCGACAACTGCCTCCGACATGCGGGTTCACCGGTGTCCGACTCGTCGGCGAAACGGCGTGTTGACAGGGACGTTTGGGCGTGTCGGGCCGCTGACCTGCGCCGTTGTCTGATGCGTCGGAAATGGACGTGTTAAACTGGCTCCATCGAAAGGGGCCAGGAACATTGAATTTCAAAGTTGGTGACACCGTTGTCTACCCCCATCACGGTGCTGCCCGAGTCGAAGACATTGTGACCCGGACGATCAAGGGTGAGCAGGTGGAGTACCTGGTCCTCAAGGTCGCAGATGGTGACATGACCGTTCAGATCCCGTCGACCAAGCTCGAATATGTCGGCGTCCGAGACGTCGTCGGTGAAGAGGGGCTGGACAAGGTGTTCCAGGTGCTTCGTGCACCGCATACCGAAGAGCCCACAAACTGGGCACGCCGTTTCAAGGCAAATCAGGAGAAGTTGATCTCCGGCGACATCATCAAGGTGGCCGAGATCGTCCGCGACCTGTGGCGTCGTGAGCAGGATCGCGGACTGTCGGCAGGCGAGAAGCGCATGCTGACCCGTGCACGTCGGGTACTGGTCGATGAGTTGTCGCTGGCGCAGAACACCAACGACGAGAAGGCATCGATCATCCTCGACGAGGTGTTGGCGGCCGCGTCCTGATCTGGACCGGGTAGTTTTTGCCGGGTGAGCAGCAACCCCCGAACGGGCACAGTCGCACTCATCCCGGCAGCCGGGATGGGCACGAGGCTCGGTGAAGACCAGCCGAAGGCATTCGTCGATCTCGGTGGTACGACCATTCTCGAGCGCAGCGTGGATTCCGCGCTGCGCTCGAGTGTTTTCTCCCGCGTGATCGTGGTGGTTCCCGAGGACATGGTCGAGCATGCGCGCGAGCTGGTTCCCGAGGCCGAGGTGGTCGCCGGTGGCGCCGAACGCAGCGACTCGGTGCGCGCGGGTCTTGCGGTGATCGGCGCCGCCGAGCGGGTCCTCATCCACGACGCCGCGCGTGCCCTCACCCCACCCGATCTGTTCGTCCGTGTCGACGACGAACTGCGCAACGGTGCGACCGCAGTGGTCCCCGTCCTCCCGGTGGTCGACACGCTCAAGCGTGTCGACACCGTCGACCACGAGGTCATCGAAACCGTCGACCGTGCGAAACTGCGCGCCGTTCAGACTCCACAGGGCTTCACCCACACGGCATTACAGCTCGCTCATGCCGAGTCCGGGGATGCCACCGACGATGCCGGCCTGGTGGAGGCCCTCGGCTCACGGGTACAGACGGTGCACGGCGACCAGTACGCCTTCAAGATCACCACCGCATTCGATCTGCGGATCGCGCGGCTGCTGCTCGCCGACGAGGCGACGTCGTGATGGGTGACGAGGCGACGTCGTGATGCGCGTGGGGATCGGCACCGACGTCCATCCGATCACGCCTGGCCGTCCGTGCTGGATGGTCGGGCTGCTGTTCGACGACGCCGACGGCTGTGACGGTCATTCCGACGGCGACGTCGGGATCCATGCGCTCTGCGATGCGTTGCTCTCGGCAGCGGGGCTCGGTGACCTCGGCGCGGTGTTCGGCACCGGACGACCAGAGTGGGACGGCGTGTCAGGAGCGAGCATGCTGACCCACGTCGCCGGTCTGCTCGGTGAGAACGGCTTCTCCGTGGTGAACGCGGCGGTCCAGGTGATCGGTAACCGGCCCAAGATCGGGCCGCGGCGTGACGAGGCGCAGTCCGTGCTCTCGGGACTACTCGGCGGGGCCCCGGTGTCGGTGTCGGCGACCACCACCGACGGCCTGGGCCTGACCGGTCGTGGGGAAGGGATCGCCGCAGTCGCGACAGCGTTGCTGGAGGGCTGACCTGTCGCCTGGCGACGTCGTGATCGCCTGTGGCCCGGCGACGGCGTGATCGCTGCCCGGTAGAATCGCACGTCGTGACCCTGCGCCTACATGACACCGCTGCTCGCGAGGTGCGCGACTTCGTTCCGCTGCACTCCGGCCGGGTGACGATCTATCTGTGTGGTGCCACCGTCCAGGGCATTCCCCACATCGGTCATGTGCGCAGCGGTATCGCCTTCGACGTGCTGCGCCGGTGGTTGATCCACAAGGGCCACGACGTGTGGTTCGTCCGCAACGTCACCGACATCGACGACAAGATCCTCACCAAGGCTGCCGACGCCGGTCGGCCGTGGTGGGAGTGGGCCAACACCCACGAGCGGGCCTTCGACGACGCCTACCGGGCGCTCGGGGTGCTGCCGCCCTCGGCCGAGCCGCGCGCCACGGGCTTCATCACGCAGATGGTGGAGTACATGGAGCGGCTGATCGACCGCGGACACGCCTACGCCGCTGACGGCAACGTCTACTACGACGTGCGCAGCCTGCCCGACTACGGCGCACTGTCGGGGCACCGGCTCGACGACGTGCATCAGGGGGAGAGCGCGGGCACCGGCAAACGCGATCCGCGCGACTTCACCCTGTGGAAGGCCGCGAAGACCGGGGAGCCCTCATGGCCGACCCCGTGGGGTCCGGGACGGCCGGGCTGGCATCTCGAATGTGCGGCGATGGCCACCGAGCTGCTCGGTGCTGAGTTCGACATCCACTGCGGCGGTATGGATCTGGTGTTCCCGCATCATGAGAACGAGATCGCCGAAGCCCACGGCGCCGGTGACCCGTTCGCGCGCTATTGGCTGCACAACGGCTGGGTGACCATGGGCGGCGAGAAGATGAGCAAGTCGCTGGGCAACGTGGTGTCGATCCCGGCGATGCTCGAGCGGGTGCGTGCGGTCGAGCTGCGCTACTACCTGGGCAGCGCCCACTACCGCTCGATGCTCGAGTACTCCGACGGTGCACTGCTGGAGGCCGCGGCGGCCTACCGGCGTATCGAATCATTCGTCGAGCGGGTCGTCGCGCGATACGGCGACGTCGCGGTGGGCGAGGTCGCCGAGGGGTTCGCCGCCGCACTCGACGATGACCTCGGCGTGCCGGCGGCACTGGCCGAGATCCACAACACCGTCCGGGTCGGCAACGCCGCACTCGACGAGGGGCAGGCCGAGTTGGCACGCAATGCGGCGGCGTCGGTGCGGGCGATGACGGGAATCCTCGGCGTCGACCCGCTCGATCCGCACTGGGCGTCGCAGTCCGACGACAGCGCGGCGATGGCAGCCCTCGACGTGCTGGTGCGCGCCGAACTCGAGCGTCGGTCGAGTGCGCGCGCCGACAAAGACTGGGCGGCCGCAGATGCTGCCCGCGACCGACTCGCGGCCGCCGGTGTCGAAGTGACCGACACCGCCGACGGTCCGCAATGGAATGTGAAGGGTGCCCGGTGATGGCGGGGAATTCCAAGCGCAAAGGCGCGGTCCGCAAGACGGGCTCCAAGAAGGGGCAGACCGTCGGGTCGGGCGGGCAACGACGCCGCTCACTCGAGGGACGCGGCGCCACTCCCAAGGCCGAGGATCGCGTGTACCATCCGGCGCACAAGCGGGCCAAGGCGGCGGCGAAGTCCTCCGGTGGCCGTCCCGCCGGCGGCAGACGGGGTGAGCGTGGCCGCGACGGCGGTCCTGAGTACGTCCTCGGCCGCAATCCGGTCCTCGAATGTCTGCGGGCGGGCGTCCCGGCGACCGCACTGTACGTGGTGTCGAGCACCGAACCCGACGAACGTCTGGCCGAGAGCGTGAAGATCGCCGGCGACAAGGGCATCACCATCCTCGAGGTCGGTAAGGCCGAGCTCGACCGGATGTCGGCGAACGGGCTGCATCAGGGTGTTGCGCTGCAGGTCCCGCCCTATGAGTACGCCCATCCCGACGATGTGATGGCCCGTGCCATCGACAGCGGGGAGCCGCCGTTGCTGGTTGCTCTCGACAACATCACCGACCCGCGCAACCTCGGTGCGGTCATCCGCTCGGTGGCGGCCTTCGGTGGTCACGGAGTGCTGATCCCGGCCCGCCGCAGCGCATCGGTGACCGCCGTCGCGTGGCGTACGAGTGCCGGTGCGGCAGCGCGACTGCCCGTGGCGCAGGCCCCGAATCTCACGCGCACGCTCAAGCAGTGGGCCGCCGACGGTGCGCAGATCGTGGGGCTCGACGCCGACGGCGACACCACTCTCGACGACTACGACGGGAGCGGGCCGACGGTGATCGTGGTCGGTTCCGAGGGTAAGGGGCTCTCGCGTCT
This sequence comes from Gordonia jinhuaensis, assembly GCF_014639795.1. GTDB lineage: Bacteria > Actinomycetota > Actinomycetes > Mycobacteriales > Mycobacteriaceae > Gordonia_B > Gordonia_B jinhuaensis. Next base: position 11,598 of record NZ_BMGC01000048.1, read on the forward strand.
GGTGCGCGAGACCTGCGACTCGATCCTGTCGATCCCGATGGCCGGACCGGTGGAGAGCCTCAACGCATCGGTGGCCGCGGGAGTCGTACTCGCCGACTTCGCACGGCAGCGCCGCTCGTCCTAGGGTCGCCTCTGCTCGATGACCGGTTGTGGTCAACCGTGTTGCGATCAATCGAGCCCGCGCCGGGCTTGTGATCACTAGCCTCGGAAACCATGTATGCCATTGCTTCTCGTGACGATCTCGTCGCCGCCGTCGGTGTCGAACTGGGCCACAGCGACTGGCTGCTCGTCGACCAGGACCGGGTGAACACCTTCGCCGATGCGACCGGTGATCACCAGTGGATCCACGTGGATGTCGAGCGGGCCACGAAGGAAAGCCCGTTCGGTGGTCCGATCGCCCACGGGTACCTGACGCTGTCACTGGTCCCGGTCCTGGCCTCGCAGGTCTACAAGATCGACGGTGCGCGCCTGCTGGTGAACTACGGGTCGAACAAGGTGCGATTCGTGGCGCCGGTGCCGGTGGGTTCACGAATTCGCCTGTCGCCCAAGATCACGGTGGCCGAGCCGGTGGGCGAAAACGGTTTTCAGGTGGTGGTGGGGCAGACCGTGGAGATCGAGGGAGCCGACAAGCCCGCGCTGGTGGCCGAGACGATCACCCGCGTCTACTACTGATCGCCACACCCGCACCGACCAGCGCCGCACGCACCGCGTCGGCGTGGGCCACCGCGCCGGGGGTGTCGCCGTGCAGACACAACGACTCGGGGACGATCTCGAGCACGCTGCCGTCCACGGCGACCACGCTGTGGTCGGTGACCATACGGACGGCACGTTCGGCGATCGCCGCCGAGTCGTGCAACACCGCACCGGACATCGACCGCGGCGCCAGCGATCCGTCGGGCAGATAGGCGCGATCGGCGAATGCCTCTGTGATGACCGGCAATCCCGCTCGTCTGGCGAGGTCGGTGGCCAGCGCCGTCGGTAGGCCCATCAGCGGAAGGCGGCCGCCCAGTGCCGTCAGTGCGGCCACCACGGCCGCGGCCTGTCCCTCGTGGCTGACGATCGTGTTGTAGAGCGCCCCGTGTGGTTTCACGTAGTCGACCGTGCCGCCGACGCTCGCCGCCAGCGCGGTGAGCGCACCTGTCTGATAGATCACCGCACTCGTGAGATCGCTTGGGGCCATGTCGATGAAGCGTCTACCGAAACCTGGCAAATCGGGATAACCCACCTGCGCGCCGATGCGTACCCCGCGCGCGACCGCCTGCCTGCAGGTCCGTCGGATGGTGTCGGGATCGCCGGCGTGAAATCCGCAGGCCACGTTGGCGCTCGAGACCACGGCGAGCATCGCCGCGTCGTCGCCGAGTGTCCAATTTCCAAAGCTCTCACCGAGATCGGCATTGAGATCGATCGAAGCGATGTGGGTTGTCACGTTGGCCGACGATATCCCCATCGGCTCGTGCATGCCTCACACGGCGTCGTTGATTCTGGGCTATGTTGCATTCAGGGTCGAATCCACGCTGTCACAGAGAGAATGGCGGATATCGACATTTCGGTCGGAGTGCCTGCTCGGGTCCACCGCGTATCGATGTCGAACGGAGTCTTGTGCACATACGGCCAACGCGGACCGGCGGTCTTCGTCGGGGTCTGCCGATGCGTGTCTGTACAGCGCTGCTCGTCGGCGCACTGGTGATGCTGTCGCCGTCGGTTCTGCAGACCGCGAGTGCCGGCGCCGCCCCTGGTGACGAGCAGTCACCGGCGGCCGGCACCACGAGCGTGAGTCTGGATTCCATCGGCGGATCGTCGACCCTGTCTTTCACCGGTCAGGCCGCGTCGGTGAGTGTGGCCGTACCGGTGCCGCAGGGCCTCACCCCGACCGTCATCACCGGAACGGTCGCGGTCCCGGCGAATGTCGCCTCCGGTGAGATCGATGCGATCCAAGGCGATCGCCTGCTGTCGCGGACCCCGATCCCGGTGGCGCCCAACGCTCCGATCACGATCCCGCTCACCGGATTGCGGGTGGACGGTAACGGCGCCTCGGTGACGTTGCGGACGTATCTGTCCGCCGACCAGTTCTGCACCTTCGACCCCGACGATCCGATGCGTATCACCGGTGCGGCCATCACCTTTAGCGGCACCGAACAGCAACCGGCCACCATCGCCGACTTCATGCCGCCGATCCTGCGAACGCTCACCATCTACGTGCCCGCCCGGCCCGAGTACGCCGAGCAGAATGCGGCCGTTCATCTCGCCTCGGCGGTGGTGCTGCACTACGGCACGGCGCTCGTGCGCGTACAGACGAGGTCGTTACCCGCGGGCTCGGTCACCCCGCCGGATGCCCCCGGCTTCCTCGAACGGCAGATCGTGGTGCGCGCCAACACCACCGATTCGATGTCGTTGGAGCGGCGTCCCGGTGGCGCGCCCTTCCTGTTGATGAGCGGTACGGCCGACAATCTGCAGTCACAGGCGCAGATGCTCACCAGTGGGCTCGCGCCGATCGCGGTCTCGTCGACGGCGATGGTCTCGCAGCTGGCACCCGGGCCTCAGATGACCCCCGACGTGCGCACACTGTCCGACATCGGCGCCGGCACACAGACCGTCACCGCCCCCTCGCGTCCGTCGGTGATCATCGGGATCGACCAGACCAAGCTGGGCAGGCCCTCGAAGAACGTACGGGTGGAACTGACCGGGTCCTACACGCCGCTGCCGCGTGATTCGGGTGGGCGGTTGTCGGTGCGTATCGGCGGGAACGTGATCGACTCGTGGCAGGCCGAATCCGACGGCACCTTCGACAAATGGGTCACGATCCCCGACGACGAGCTCCGGCGCTACACCGAATTGATCGTCACACTCGAACGCGGCGACGAGGAGGCCGGCTGCGGCAACCGTCAACTCGTGACGTTGACGGTCAGCGATTCCGGTGAGATCCGCTCCAGCGTCGCCAATCCGCCGGTGCCCGCCGGCTTCCAGTCGCTGCCGCAGGCGGTGATGCCTGGGTTCACCCTCGCCTTCCACGACGGCGATTTCGCCGACACCGCCCGCGGTGTCTCCATCGTGGCCGGGCTGCAGCGGCAGTCCTCGTCGGTCCCGCTGGGCATCACGCTGGCGACGAACTGGAAGTCGGCGTTGACGAGTTCGGGAACCCCGCTGGTGCTGATCGACGCCGGCGGACAGGATTTCGGTGACATGCCCTTGCCCGTGAAGGCGGGTCAGTCGGGTGCCTACCGGATCGCCGGGACGCGCGACACCGACGGCAAGGCTTTCAGCATTCAGCTCAGCCCGGCCACCCCATTCGGCTCGATGCAGGTGTTCCGGCAGTCCGGGAGAAGCGTGGTGACCGCCGGTTCGTCAGGAGATGCGGCGCTGTTGGATTCGATGCTCGCCTGGCTCGACGCCGACCCCACCAGGTGGAGCGGGCTCGACGGCGACGTGATGATGCAGACCACTGGTCGCGCTCCGTTGCTGCTGGACATTCCGTCGGCGGGGAAGGGCAAGGCGAGTTCGAAGTCGCACTCGCTGTCGGGATCGACCATCCGGGCGATCGTTGTCGGGGTGGCGGCGATCGTCGTGGTGATCGCCGTACTGCTCTGGTACTTCGTCATCCGCCGCCGCAAGTCCGGCGACGCCTGATCGACCGACGCCGATGACGACCCCTTCGACGGCGACCAGCCCCGACGTCGCTGCGACCGAGGTGCTGCGGCAATGGCATCCGATTGCGGTGGTGGCCACTCGGCTGGTGTTCCTCGCGGTCGCCACCTGCGTGGCCTTCTGGAACAGCTTCGACCAGTACGCACATCTGGTCGCCGGGGATCCGCTGTCGTCGTATCTACCGCTGATCCCGGTGGCGGCGTTGGCCTGCGCTTACGGCACCACCATCCGCAAACCGAAGGAACTGCCGATCAACGACCGGCAGATCGACGCGATCGTCGGCGGGGTTCTCATCGTCGGCGCATTCCTGGTCAAGGCGATCCTCGTCGGGCGGTTCGAGGACGTCTACTACCTCACCAGCCCGAGCGCCCCTGCCGTCTGGCTGTTCGCCATCGCCGGTTCGGTGCTCATGTTCGGGCTACGGCCGACCGCCCGGTATCGCTGGATGTGGTTGCTGGTGTTGCTGATGTTGCCGTTGCCGCATCGGATCGTGCTGATCGCTCTGGGTGGATCGGCACTGGCGGCCGGTGTCATCACGTCGATCTACGCCGGATATGCGATCGGGGTCGGCGCGGCGCGTACCCGCCGCGACGGTCTGGTCTACGGAGTGGTGATCGCGGCAGCGGGAGTCGTTCTGGCCGTGTGCATGTGGGCGGCCGGCGTCTCCGACGGGCGGGCGCTCACATTGGCACCCGGCATCATCGCCGGCACCGCGGTGGGATGTTGGATCCTGTGGAGGCGGCGCGGACTGTCTGCCCGGGAGTACCGCGATCATGGCTTCGACGACCCCGTTGTGCGCGGTCCTCGCAAGGCGGCTGCCTTCGTGGCGGTCATGGCGGTGGTCACCGCATTCGTCGGCATCGCGAACCCGCCCACATTGCCGGCCGCCCACGTCCCCGGGCTGGCCACAGGTGAGTCGCTGCGGGTGCCGGCTGGGTGGAGACAGGTCGGGGCCACCCACCGGTACGGGTGGGTCAGCGCACTGTTCGGGTCGGGCTCGGTGATGCAGCGGCAGAGGATCCTCGCCGACGTGCCCAACATCTCGTGGGACGACAAGAACCGCCGCAGGAGTGTGATGATCGATACGGTCACCACCGATTACCTACTGCCGCTTGACATCTATCCGGTGACCAGCCTCTACGACCTGAACAAGGCGCGATTCTCCGATCCGCAGTCGGCCGATCTCGGTCACGGCGTGGATGCCCAGATCCGCAGCGTCGTCGACGAAGCCAAGTTTCTGACGTTCACGATCATGACCTGGCGCTGGCGCAGCGGCGACCGATGGCAGGAGATCAGGCTGCTCAGCGTCGACAATCACGAGCCCGACGCCCCGTTCCCCGTGCCGACACTGTCGATCGGCAGGAATCTCGCGTTGCTCGTCAACGCATTGGTCCGCGGCAACTCGGTGACCGCCGACCGGCGGCCGTTGTTCAAAGATCGCGACATGCTCGTCGACGTCGGTCACGACATCGTCGACGCACAGATTCAGGCGGGTGGATCGCAGTGAACGCAGGAGGTGGCAACGCAGGCGACAGCAGGGAGCCCGACGCCCGTCCGGGCGAGTCCGCCGAGATGCGTGGGTCGATCCTCGACCGTGAGTCGGAGATGACGTTCCAGGAGAAGAACTCCAGCGAGGAGTTCCGGGCCGCGGCCCTGCACGACGCCGTCGACGGACTGCGCGAGAAGCAGCCCGAGGCGTCGGCATCGGTGGCATTCACGAAACCCCAGATCGTGGGGTTCGTTGCGCTCGCGATCGTCATCGTCGTCTGTCTGGTGCTCTGGCTGGTGCCGACGCTGACAGTCCTGGTGGCCATCGCCACCGCCGTGTACGTGATCACGATGCTCGACCGGATCGTCATGTTCCGTGACGGATTGGCGAGCGGGCCGTTGCGGGTCTCCGATGAGCGGGCCACGGCGATCCCCGACGACGAGCTACCCACCTACACCGTGCTGATGCCCGCCTATGACGAACCCGAGATCATCGGCGAACTCATCGGCGCGATGTCGGCGTTGGACTATCCCCGCGACAAGCTGCAGATTCTGCTGCTGCTCGAGGGCGATGACGACGTCACCATCAACGCCGCACATGAGAACGGAGTCGACGAACACTCGCTGGTGACACCGCTCGAGGTGCCCCCGGCCGACCCGAGGACCAAACCCAAGGCCTGCAACTACGGGCTGCACTTCGCCACCGGTGAGATCATCACCATCTACGACGCCGAGGATCTGCCCGAGCCGCTGCAGCTGCGGCGCGTGGCGGCGGCGTTCTCGGATATGCCCGACAACATCGCCTGCATCCAGGGGATGCTGAATTTTCACAACGGCGACCAGAACACACTGACCGCATGGTTCGCGGCCGACTACGGACTGTGGTTCGGCTACCTGCTGCCCGGTCTGATGCGCAGCTCCTCACCGATCCCGTTGGGCGGCACCACCAACCACCTCAGACGCAGCGTGCTCGATCACATCGGTGCCTGGGACCCGTTCAATGTGACCGAGGACGCCGATCTGGGTGTCCGGATCGCGGAGAAGGGTTATCGCACGGCGGTGATCGAGTCGACCACGCTCGAGGAGGCCAACCCCGATCCGATCAACTGGATCCGTCAGCGATCGCGTTGGTACAAGGGCTATATGCAGACGTGGCTGGTGCACATGCGAAATCCGCTGCGCACCTGGCGGAATCTGGGGACGTTCGGCATGTATCGCTTCACGATCCTGATGGCCGGCACACCACTCATCGCCTGCGTCAACAGGGGCTGGTGCACGAGTAGGTGACATCTGATCTGGCTTGCCCTGCCGGGCGGCCTGGAAGGATGCCAGCTGTGCCCAAGCCCTATCCCCAGGAGTTCCGCGACG
>NZ_BMGC01000049.1 GCF_014639795.1 Gordonia jinhuaensis
AACAAGCCCTCGCTCAACTCGCCCTAGCCTACCCCGACCGAATCAACCCCTACCTCTAACCCACACGAGCACAACTACTTACACAAAAATCTTGACAAGCTCGAGATCTGGGATCCGGGCAGCCCGTCGTAGGGGCCGACGACGTCGACCACGCCCTCGACCGCGGTGGCGGCGGTGATCGTGCGAGCCACCGCTGCACGGAACTCGGCGTCGGTGGCGGTGACCGCGCCAGACTGCAGCACGATGACCGCCTGTTCCGTACCGAACTGCGGGAAGTGCCGGGCAACCAGGCGATCCACCTCGGTGGACTCCGAGCCCTCGACACCGAAATCCATCGCACCGAGCCGGTTCTCGAGCAGCGGGTAGGCCACCGCGCACACCACCAGCAGCAGTCCCCAGACCGCCAGGACCGCACGTCTGCGCCGGGCCATCAGAACGCCCCACCGATATAGCACTCCGGGCGAGCCCGGCGGCGATGGTTGCTGAGGCGAGTTCTCGACGACGGCGGACTTCTGCTGGTTCACGCGTTCTCCCTCCGTAGCGACCACGAATTGATCGCCATATCACGATGTAATCGTTGAAACGAGATTAATCACACTCTCACTCGATATCAATAGCTTTCGCCGCTATCATCGCTTTATGGCGATTAATGATGGCGGGGGTTGCCTCGTCGAGACGCAGGGGTTGGATCCGGCGGTGGCCCTGTTCCACAGCCTCTCCGATGCGACACGGTTGGCGATCGTGCACCGGCTGGCGTGCGGGGAAGCGCGGGTCTTGGACCTGATGGCCGGGCTCGGACTGGCTCAGTCAACGGTATCGGCGCACGTAGCGTGCCTGCGCGACTGCGGGCTGGTCGTGGGCCGCCCGCAAGGGCGGCAGGTGTTCTACAGCCTGGCCCGCCCGGAGTTGATGGACCTACTCGCCTCGGCAGAGACCTTGCTCGCGGCGACAGGCAATGCGGTGGCGTTGTGCCCGAACTACGGCACCGACTCCACCACCGAGACGGAGAGCGCGGAGGTACGAGCATGAGCGACGCATGCGGCTGCGGCCACGACGAACCCGCCGGTGACGGCGAGGCCGAGGAACGCGAACCCGAAAAGCTCTGGGAAGTCAGTGAACTGCGCGCCGCCGCGGTCGCCGGAGTGCTGCTGGTCGCGGCACTGATCGTCGGCTGGACCGGCGGCCCACGCGCCGTCGAGTTGGGGTTGGAGATCGCCGCACTGCTCGTCGGTGCATACACCTTCGTCCCCTCCACGCTCAAACGGCTGGCCAAGGGCAAGATCGGTGTCGGCACGCTGATGACGATCGCCGCGATCGGCGCGGTGATCCTCGGCGAGGTCGGCGAAGCCGCCATGCTGGCGTTCCTGTTCTCCATCAGCGAGGGCCTCGAGGAGTACGCGGTCGCGCGCACCCGCCGCGGGCTGCGCGCCCTGTTGAACCTGGTACCGGACCGGGCCACCGTGCTACGCGACGGCACCGAAACCGTCATCGCCCCTGCCGAGCTGCGCGTCGGGGATCGGATGCTGGTGCGCCCCGGTGAGCGGGTCGCGACCGACGGGGTGATCGTCGACGGGCGTAGCGCGCTGGATGTTTCGGCGATCACCGGCGAATCGGTACCGGTAGAAGCCGGGCCGGGCGCGGAGGTGTTCGCCGGGGCGATCAACGGCACCGGTGTGCTGACCGTCGAGGTCACCACGACCGCCGAGGACAACTCCCTGGCACGGATCGTGCGGATCGTGGAGGCCGAGCAGGCCCGCAAGGGCGACGCTCAACGCTTGGCCGACAAGATCGCCAAACCGCTGGTGCCCGGCATCATGATCGCCGCCACAGCCATCGCGGTGATTGGCGCGCTCTTCGGGGATCCGGTCACCTGGATCGAACGTGCGCTGGTGGTGCTGGTCGCCGCCTCACCGTGCGCGCTGGCGATCTCGGTGCCGGTGACCGTGGTCGCCGCGATCGGTGCGGCGAGCAAGCTGGGTGTGCTGGTCAAGGGCGGTGCCGCACTCGAGGCGATGGGCCGGGTGCGCGAGGTCGCGCTGGACAAGACCGGCACGCTGACGGCGAACAAGCCTGCCGTCGTCGAGATCGCCGCCACCGGCGGTGTGCACGGGGACCGGGTGCTGGCGGTCGCGGCCGCGCTGGAATCGCGCAGTGAACATCCCCTCGCCCGCGCCATCCTCGCCGCCGTCGACACCGTCACTCCCGCCACCGACGTCGAGGCGGTCACCGGTGCCGGGTTGACCGGCCGCGTCGACGGACGCCGGGCGCGGCTGGGCCGTCCGGGCTGGATCGAACCGGGTGTTCTGGCCGCCGATGTGGAACGGATGCAGCACGCGGGGGCGACCGCGGTGCTGATCGAGCTCGACGGCCAGGTGATCGGTGCGATCGCTGTGCGCGACGAACTGCGGCCCGAGGCACACGAGGTCATCGACCGATTGCACGCGCTGGGAATCCGGGTCTCGATGCTCACCGGTGACAACGCCCGCACCGCCGCCGCTCTGGCCGCTGAGGCGGGGATCGAGGACGTGCACGCGGATCTGCGCCCGGAGGACAAGGCCCACATCGTGGGCGAACTGCGCAGCGACCGGTTCACCGCGATGGTCGGCGACGGCGTCAACGACGCCCCCGCACTGGCAACCGCCGACCTCGGTGTGGCGATGGGCGCGATGGGCACCGATGTCGCTATCGAAACCGCGGATGTGGCGTTGATGGGTGAGGACCTGCGGCACCTGCCGCGGGCTCTCGAGCACGCTCGTCGGGCTCGCCGGATCATGTTGCAAAACGTCGGTTTGTCGTTGGGGTTGATCACGATCTTGATCCCGCTCGCGCTGTTCGGGATTCTCGGGTTGGCGGCGGTGGTGCTGGTGCACGAACTCGCCGAGATCGTCGTCATCGCCAACGGTGTCCGCGCCGGACGCACCAAACCCCTGGCCTCGCTGACCGATTCGGCGGCAAAGCCCGCACCGGTACTGGCCGGAGCGCCCGCGTGACCGCCACCGCGTCGTCTGCTCCCACCGTGTCGCGGTGGGGGCGGCGACTGCGGTGGGTCGCTGCCGCGGCCGCGCTGGCCGGTATCGACCTCACGCTCAAAGCGTGGGCGCAGACCACGCTGGCCGGGGCCCCGATCGAGGCGGGTCCGGTGGACCTTAAGTTGGCGTTCAACCCGGGAGCGGCGTTCTCGATCGCCGCCGACGCACCGAGCTGGGTGATGCTCACGCTCACCACGGTGATCACCACCGCGGTCGCGGTCGGCGGATGGGTGGTCGCGCCGCGCGCGAACCTGCTCACCCGCGTCGCGCTCGCCGCGATCCTGGGCGGTGCCGCCGCCAACGTCATCGACCGGGCCCCCGACGGTGTGGTCACCGACTACCTGCACACCGGCTGGTGGCCCACCTTCAACCTCGCCGACACCTTCATCGTGCTCGGCGCGACCGCCCTCATCATCGCCACTCTGATCGGAAACTCCGATGAGCGAGAACCACTCTCACCCGAACACCACGCCGACGACCGGGACTGAGCCGGGCCCGTCACGTCGGTGGGCAGGGCTGGCGGCGCTGGTCGTCGCCCTGCTCACCGTCGGGCTGGACCTGATGGTTCTCAACGTCGCCCTGCCCACCCTGGCCCAAGACCTCGGCGCGAGCACCACCCAGTTGCAGTGGATCGTCAACGCCTACACCCTGGTCTTCGCCGCGCTCATGCTGCCCGCCGGCGGCTTCGGTGACCGCTACGGTCGCAAACGGCTGCTGCTGATAGGTTTGGTCGCCTTCGTCGCCGCCTCGGCCTGGGCCGCTTTCAGCGGGTCCACCGGCTCGCTGATCGCCGCCCGCGCGGTCATGGGCATCGGGGCCGCGATCATCGTGCCGCTGTCGCTGGGGATCCTGCCGACCCTGTTCGGCCCCGACCAGCGTCGCCGCGCGATCGCGGTGTGGGTCGGTGCACTGGGTGTCGGGTTGCCGCTGGGGCCGATCGTCGGTGGCTGGCTGCTGCAGCATTTCTGGTGGGGCTCGGTGTTTCTGATCAACGTCCCGGTCGGTGTCGCCGCCCTGGTTGCCTGTGTGGTGCTGTTGCCCGAATCGGTCGACCCGCATGCACCGGCGTTGGACTGGCTCGGGATCCTCACCGCCGTGCCCGGTACGGCGGCGCTGGTATTCGGCATCATCCAGGCTCCCGCGTACGGGTGGACCGATCCCGTCGTGCTCGCGGCTCTGGCGGCCGGTGTGTGGCTGATCGCGGGATTTCTGGTGTGGGAAAGCCGTGCCCGCGACCCATTGGTCGATCTGGCACTGTTCACCAATCCGGCCTTCACCTGGCCCACCCTGGCCGCAACCGCGGGCACCTTCACCCTGGTCGGCGTGCTGTTCGTGCTGCCGCAATACCTGCAGATACTGCGCTACCACGACGCCTTCGGCACCGGCCTGCGCTTGGTGCCTCTGGTGCTGGCGATCATCGTCGCCGCAGCCGCTGTGGACAAGATCGTGACCCGACTCGGCGCCAAAATCCCGATCGCCACCGGCATGGTGATCGCCGCGGCCGGATTCGTGCTCGCATCCCGCATCACCGTCGACTCCGGCTACGGCTTCGTCGCGGTGTGCCTGGCGACCGTGGGCCTGGGAGCCGGGCTGGCGTTGGCGCCGGCTGTCGACGCGGTCATGGCGAGCCTGCCCGAGCATCGCAGCGCCGCAGGAGCTGGGTTGCTGATGGCCATTCGACAGGTCGGTGCCGCGTTCAGCGTCGCGATCCTGGGCACCCTGCTCACCGTCGTTTACACCCGCGACCTCGACCCCCACCTGAGCGGCCTGCCCGAACCAGTGGTCAGCGCGGCGCGTGACAACATCGCCGGAGCGCAACTTGCCGCGACCCAGATTCCCGGCCCAGCGGGCGCCGATCTGGCCGCGTCCAGCGCCCACGCCTACAGCCACGCCATGTCCGCAGTGTTCCTTGCCAGCGCCGCCATCAGCGCACTACTGGCCGCGGCCATCGCCGCCAAACTCCCCAACCACACTCCTGCGCCCGCGCCGACATCACCGGCGCGTGATCGAAACTGAAATAGCCACTCCCATGACAGCGGCTACGGCACGCGACACAACTGCGTGTCAGCCGAGCAGCAGTGCAGAGAAAGGGCATCCGCCGGAATGGTTACCTCGATCCTGCAGGCCATCGGACTCTTCCTGGTGACCAACATCGACGACATCATCGTGCTTTCGCTGTTCTTCGCCCGCGGCGCGGGAACCCGCGGAACAACGGCCGCCATCGCGACCGGACAATATCTCGGTTTCGGAGCGATCCTCGCCGCGTCGGTCCTCGTAGCGCTGGGAGTCACGGCGCTGCTGCCCGAAGAAGCCATCGCCTACTTCGGGCTCATTCCTCTGCTGCTCGGTCTGCTCGCCGCCTGGAGAGCATGGCGCAACAACGGCGACGACGATGAACGGTTCGAGGGCAAGAAGGTCGCGGTCTGGACGGTGGCGGCGGTGACCTTCGCCAACGGCGGCGACAACATCGGCGTCTACGTCCCGGTCTTCGCGACCGTGGGTACAGCGGCGATCGTCGCCTACTCGGTCGTGTTCCTGCTCTTGGTCGCCGTGCTGGTGTTCACCGCGAAGTTCCTCACCACCCGCAAGGCCATCGCCGAGATCTTGGAACGGTGGGAACACATCCTGTTCCCGCTCGTGCTGATCGTTCTCGGAATCGTCATCCTCGTCAGCGGCGGCGCATTCGGCCTCTGACCGTCGTCCCGGTCTGCACGGCCCAGATCACGGAGGACAGCGGCGATCGGCTCCAAAGAATGAAGTGCTATTCGAGGCCGTAACCGGTAGACAGCCGTCCTTCGGTTGGTCCATGGTTGTGCTCAGGGGCGCTGCACCGTTGTGGCACTACTACCACTGTGGCACTACTACCATCGACGTAGTTCAAGGCCTCCGGCAACGTGGGGCTTCTACCGCGCCTAGCGGCGGCCGAACGATGATCGTCGTCGGCCGTCGGCCGAGATTGTCGGCTGGTTGTTGCGGTGCGATTGCGCCAGCCGGTCCAGTTCCGCGGTGTCGACCTGGACCGATCCGGTGCAGTGGGCGCGGGTGCCCTCAGCGTCCCTCGAGGACCTCGCCCGGCATCGCGTGTTCGCCCCCGACAGCGACGTCGATGCCGACGATCGGCCTGAGGTCGCGGAGGCCGCACGCGCGGTGTGGCAGCGTGACCATCTCGACCCTCTCGATGTCGAGGCCGAGATCCGCGCCGCCGCGGATGCCCGCAGGGAGGCTGACGCGCGACTCGACGTCGCGGTGGCTAGGGCTCGCCGTTTGGGCCGGTCATGGGCTGACATCGGGGCAGCGGCCGGGATGACACGGCAGTCGGCGAACGAGCGCTGGAGGGACAGGGTGTGACAAGCCTTCACGGCGTCGGGCGTGGGTGGCGTGTAGCCACGTAGTGAGGCTACAATCGGAGCCGTAGCCAGCCCATTGCGGTGGGTTTGGAAGTGAGCCACAGGATTACTCGCCGGACGACGAGGCCTGTGGCTCGCGGTCTTTTAGGGGCCGATGGTGTGTATTTCGACTCCGGCGCCGAGTATGTCGAGGTAGTCCCCGCGGCCGCAGCGATGTTGCACGACGGCGCCGCACACGATATCGGCAACCCACAGGGCCGGTTCGTTACGACCGACAGCATGATCGATCCGCAGTGTCGAGGCCACGGCGCGTTGCGCGCGGAGCTTTTGCAGCATGTCCATATCGCTGGCGTCCTGTTGACCGCGTGATTCGAGAGTGATCGTGGAGCACGGCATATCAGCGAGATGTGGGAGTAGGAACTCCATACACTTTCGTCGGTGTCGCCGATCCGAGGAGTCCTTGTCAACGTGCACAACAACGAACCCGGTCAGAGGGAGCTGCGCGACCGCAGTGACGAGCTCAGTTCGGCGTTGTTCGCTGCTGCCGTGCCAGTGCACTTTAGGCTCGGCTAGGCGTAGAGCTTCCATCCTGTGACGGAGGGCGTCTACGTCTTCTTCATCGCACAGGGCGGCCGACATCAAGTACGCGCCGGGGTCCATGTCCGGCCGCGACCCGCTTTCGTCGGCCCAGGCTGTCAGCATGGGGAACAACCTTATGCGAGGGGTCCGACGCGGCCTGAAAACGTCGAGACGGCTACCGGACGTGACGACGCCACTTCTGCGGCAACCGACCGTCGAGGGAGGGCGGCAGAGCGCACCGGAGACGGGTTTACGACTTACGCGAGCCGGTCGACCCGTCCTCCGGTCTGGTCGGCGTGCGCCTGGGCCTGGGCCTGGGCCTCGTCGAGCTCATTAGCGGTGTAGTACGGAGCTCCCGGCGGGTTGGCCGGGTGGCCGCCCGCACGATGAGGGCCAGGTCGCCAGCTCGACGCGGCCGCGTTGCCGAGGTTCCCACCGCAACACGATCCCGCCGCCTCTACATCAGCTACGGATCGGCGACCGGCTCCTCGCACTGATAGCGAGTCGCGAAGCGCACCGCCGGACGCCTACATGCCCAATCCGCCGGGTTACCAACGCCGGATCGACAGAAATCTGAGATCACCTCAATGGTCTTGTCGCGAAACAAGCGACTACGCGTATCTGCAAAATCGAGGTGTGGCATCTCGCATCAGCGTCGCATAAGTGTCGCACTTAGCATCGCACTAAGTATCGCATTCCCTATGAGATGGAACGGCACCGCAATCGGCAGGCTTCCGATCCGGATTCGATAGGTTCCCGTTTCGTGGCAAGCTGACGCTCATGGACAAGCAAATTCCGGCGTCTGGATCTGGCACGGTCCCCTCGCCTCCCCCACCCGCACCGAGCCCAGGTGCGACGCGGGAGAAGTTGCTCTCTTGGTCGCCGCGCAGGTACTCAGTCAACCGGTTTGTCCTCGTCCAACAGCCTGATGAGACGAAGCCGCGGCCGAGCACGGTGGGCGTGCTGACGAAGGGTCGGCATCACCGCGCGCTGGTCCTCTATCTGCTGCTGCTGACGTGGTGGCCGTGGCTCTCCTTGCGACACACTCCGCTGGCGGCCGAGGTGTGGGTTCGCGCACTGACCGCGGAGGGGCCGGGGACAGCGAACGCGCTCACCTGGTCGCCGTCTACGTTGTCGCGAACGTGGGGCGAGCTCGAGGAACTGGGACTGGTCGAACGTAAAAGGGAAGGGCGACTGACCCGCATCGTCCCGCGTCGCGAGGACGGGAAGGACGACTACGTTGCACCGGCTGGTCAGAAGAAGGATTGGTACAACGCCTACTTCACCCTCCCTCATGAGTTCTGGACAGAGCAGCACTTCGCGACGCTGAGTCCTGCCGCCCTCGCGGTGCTGCTGATCGTCTTGAAGGAGACAACGAAGAAGCCTGACGTCGAGCTCCTCCGGGAGAAGATGCAGGACTGGTACGGGATCTCAGGCAAGACGGTGACAAAGGGTATCCAGGAGCTGATGGCCGCTGGCCTGATAGAGGAGCGACTGCGGTGGGAGGAAGACCTGTCCGCGAAGCTCGGGTACGTCAAGCATCACCACTATGGGTTGACGGGTGTTTTCAGCACCGAGGAGAGGGCGGCGCGACGACGCGTAGCGCGGCGCAAGCGCAGGTTGAACGAACGCAAGAAGTCCAAAAAGGCTGCCCAGGAGGCGAAATCATGACTGCGAGCACACCGCCACCGTGGCCGCCGCACACGTGGTCGAAGTACGCATGGAAAACGATCGGCCAGGCGATGCGGTCGACGGCCACAACCGTCCGTTTCGTGGCGATCTTGGCAGCGATCTTCGTGCTGCCCAGCGTTGCCGCTGCGATCTCGTTCGTGATCGTCCGTTCCGTGTACTTCTAGGACTGGAACCGATGACGCTGATCCGGGGTGCTGATCGAGTGAGCTGGAGAGCTTCGAATGAGTAGTTATGAGGAGCGGTTCGAGGCCGGGCTCGCGCATCTGCATCGCTACGTCGCCGCGCACGGTTCGAGCTCGCCGCCGCACGGTTCGACGATCGACGGATTTCTGATCGGGAGTTGGGTCGGCAGCCGGCGCACCGAGTACCGCAGGGGCCGGTTATCGGCCGAGCGGATCCGCCGTATCGAGACCGAGTTCCCGGACTGGCAGTGGACCATCCGAACCAGCTCGACTCAGGGCACGATCGGTGGCCTGTAATGGGTGGTCCTGATGACCGACGGTTCGAGGTCGGGCTCGCGCATCTGCATCGCTACGTCGCCGCACAGGGTTCGAGCTCTCCCCCGCGCGGCGCAAGGATCGACGGGTTCCCGATCGACGTGTGGGTGGCCAGCAGACGCACCGACTACCGCAAGGGCCGACTGTCGGCCGAGCGGATCGAACGGCTCGCGACCGAGTTCCCGGACTGGCAGTGGAGTGTGCGCGACGCGCAGTTCGACGTCGGCCTGGCGCATCTGCGCCGCTACGTCGCCGCACATGGGACGAGCACCGTGAGTCAGCATGAGGTGTTCGACGGATTCGCCCTCGGACAGTGGGTGACGAATCGTCGCGCCGACTACCGCAAAGGCCGACTGTCGGCGGAGCGGATCGAGGTGTTTGAGCGCGAGTTTCCTGACTGGCAGTGGTCGCCTCAGGCCACGGCGGCGGCCGCCGCATTCGAGGTCGGGATCGCGCACCTGCATCGGTATGTCGCCGCGCACGGCACCAGCAACGCCCGAAATCGGGCGGTGATCGAAGGATTCGCGATCGGACAGTGGGTCGCCAACCGCCGCGCCGACTACCGTAGAGGTCAGCTCGCCACCGAGCGGATCCGCCGCATCGAGGCCGAGTTCCCGGACTGGCAGTGGACCGCACAACGCCGCTCCTGATCCGACATACGGCGCGCGGTGAGGCAACGGATTCAAAACCCGTCCAGTGTCAGTTCGAGTCTGACCGGGGGCACCAGGGCCCTCGCAGGCAAGCGCACATCGCTCGCACCAAATTCTCCTGGGAAACCTATTGATCTCCGGCATGTGACGTGCTAAGTTTCACATCCCTCTTTCTATGAGGGCTTCCCTCCAACTCTGAGGGTCTGATTGTGGTCACAGGTCCAGGCGGAGCTATATCCGCACCCAGGGCCCACGTGGTTCAGCCACTCAGACCTTCGGAAGGGGGTGAAAATGGAAGCGATGGTCATCCTCGGGATCATCCAGATCCTCATCGCAACAGCCCATCTCGTTGTAGACATCCTCAGCTAGCCCCAGCGAGGGGGCCGGGCACTCGCCCGGCCCCTCGCCTCGCCTGGCGGCATCCTTCGTGGAAAGGCTTGCGTACCGACAAAACCCCGGGCTGCGAATCGCCCACCTGCACAACGCAACCACGATGGCCCTGTGGCAACCGACCCGCCGGGGAGGGCGGCAGCGCAGCGCCAGCGGAGTCAGCTCGTGGCTTCCCCGAGTCGTTCGACCTGTCCGCCAACCTCGTCGGCGTACGCCTGAGCCTCGGTCGCCTCATTGTCGGTGTAGACCCGGACGTCTGCCGGCCTACCGGCCGGCCGCACGATCAACGTCAGCTCCCCTATCGCGACGCGACCGCGTTTAGGTGCGACGCGATTGGTGGGCCCGGCCCCGGCATCGTTGTTCTCGGTCATCGCTCGGCGGCGTCCTGTCTCGGTTGCAGCGCCTCGGGCGGCACCCACATGGTGATCGTGGCCGAGGAGACGCGGTTGGCGCTCTCGACTGGCATCTGACATATCCCGCGCCAGAGGCCGTTTGAAGTTTGGAGCCACGCTAAGAGAAGCGCGTTCATGGTGGGTTCGATCCGGGCACCGGATGCGCGGACTCGCAGTGACACTCCCCCACCGGCGGCATACGAGCGTCCGCAGGACGGGTCAGCGATCGCCATGTCGATCAGCACGGGCCTCGGTGGGTCGACCACGCGTAGTGTTCGGGTGTCGGGCCAGTGGTCGAACATGCCATCAGTGTCATCTCGCAAGACATCGGTGACAGTTCTGCATCAGGCCATAGGTGACAGAGTGAGGGGTCTTGGTGGTGACACTTCTTCATTTGGTTTCCGCCACGCACCGCTATGTGCCTTGCGTTGCGTGGCGCGGTTGCCTATGAGGGGGGCCTGACGCAGGTGCTCAACTGACCGCGCCTGCGACGGTTCAGCAGCACCCCGTGATGGCGCTGAGAACGCTGCGCAGCGCTTCCAACGACTCTGGCCGGGCACGGTAGTAGACGTTCATCCCTCGTCGGTCAGGTGCGACCATGCCGGCCTTGCGGAGCTGCCCCAGGTGGTGGCTCGTGGTGGCCTCGGTGAGGCTGACCGCGGTCGCGAGGTCGCAGGTGCAGATCCCCTCACCGGTGTCAGTGAGCAGAATCGAGACGAGTTTGATCCGGACCGGATCGGCCAGCGCCTTGAGCCGCAGAGCGATTTCTAGGGCGGTGTCGTCATCGAGAGGGGCCGCCGACACGGGCGCACAGCAGATCGGGGCACTGATGTCGACCATCGGCAGGGCCTTCGGCATGACCCGACCATACCCTGGTACTTGACATATGTCGAAAAGGTGGCACCCTGCAGGTGTCAGTAGTTCGATATATGTCTCACAGGTGAAGGTGATGGTCATGTCCCGTATGCAGCTCGCGCTCAATGTCGATGATCTCGATACCGCGATCGAGTTCTACTCCAAGCTGTTCAACACCACCCCGACCAAGCGCAAGCCGGGATACGCCAACTTCGCGATCGTCGAGCCGCCACTGAAGCTGGTGCTGCTGGAGAATCCCGGCCAGGGCGGCACGATCAACCATCTCGGCGTCGAGGTCGAGTCGAGCGAGAAGGTGCACGCCGAGATCGCCCGGTTGTCCGGGGAGGGTCTGTTCACCCAGGAGGAGATCAACTCCACCTGTTGTTTCGCGACGCAGGACAAGGTGTGGGTGACCGGGCCGGCGAAGGAGAAGTGGGAGGTCTACACCGTGCTGGCTGACTCCGAGACGTTCGGGACCAGCCCGAAACTGTTGGAACAGAACGCCACCGAGGACGCCGAGCAGGGTTCGGTGTGCTGCGGCGGCAACGCCGCAGACCAGGCCGAGGCGCGCACAGCCTGCTGCTGACAGCCTCGGTTCGCGTTCTCGCCTACCGCGCGATGCGGTCGGCGAGGGCGCGGATCCGGTTGGTGATGTCGTCGCGGATCAGCCGCATTCGTTCGATACCGTCGATGCCCCGTCCGGAGGGTTCGTCGGTGTCCCACACTTCGAGGGCGACGCCGTCGGGTGGGGTGACCTCGGCGGTGCCGACCACCACGACCAGGTCCACGGCTTGCATCAGTTCATCGGTGAGTTGCCGCGGCTGATGTCCGACGACGTCGGCGCCGACTTCGGCGAGTACCTGGGCGGACAGTTCGTTGACCTGGCCGCCGATTTTCGCGTTGGTGCCGGCTGAGGATGGGGTGATCCGGTCGGTGACTGTCGGTGTGAGGTGTTCGGCCATCACCGATTTGCCGCGGTTGGACACGCACACGAACAACACCTGCGGTGGTGTGCTCATTGGCCGACCTGCTGGTCGGCGGGTACCAGTTCGTCGAGGAGGTTCGCGACGAGTCCGCGGATCTGATCGCGGATGGGGCGGACCGCGTCGATGCCTTGGCCGGCTGGGTCGTCGAGAGCCCAGTCCCGGTAGCTGACGCCGGGGAACACCGGGCACGCATCGCCACAGCCCATGGTGATCACGACGTCGGAGGATTCGACGGTGTCGGGGGTGAGGATCTTCGGTGACTGTGCGGAGATGTCGATACCGACTTCAGCCATCGCCTCGACCGCGGCCGGGTTGATGGAGTCGGCGGGAGCAGATCCGGCGGAGCGGACCTCGACGCTGCCCTGGCTCAAGGCGGTGAGGAAACCGGCGGCCATCTGCGAGCGGCCAGCGTTGTTGACACACACAAATAGCACCCTAGGTCGAGACGTAGACATGAGACACAAGCCCTTTCAGCTGTGAAGGAACATCAGATACGTCACACACGTTCGGTGGTGAGTTCGGTGAGAAGACCACGAACTCGGGCGTCAAGATCGTCGCGGATCGCGCGAACCTCGTCGAGGGGACGGCCCTGGGGGGTCCGCGACCGTCCAGTCCAGATAGCGTTTGCCGGGATAGATCGGACACGCGTCGCCGCAACCCATGGCTACGACCACGTCGGCGGCGGCGACTACATCGTCGGTGAGCGGTTTGGGGTACTGCGTGCCCATGTCGACGCCGATCTCGGTCATTGCTTCGACGACGGTCGGGTTGATCGAGTGCGCGGGGGCTGACCCGGCGGAGCGCACGTGTACCCGCCCGGCGGCGTGGTGGGTCAACAATCCGGCGGCCATCTGTGAGCGGCCGGCGTTCTGGACGCAGACGAACAGAACTTCGGGCACATCCTTGGGCACCGATCCATCGGACTGGGCCAGGGCGCGTAACCGATCAGCCGCGAACCTGCCCGCCAAGGTCGTCAGGTGCGCATGCACCCGGGAGGTGCGCCGTAAGGCGGTGTAGGACTCGAACACACAGCGTTCCACCGTCTGGCGAGACACCACCCCCTCATACTTGGCGGCCAGGTCAGCGGCGGTACGGGCGAGCACGGCATGGGGCATCAACAGTTCGGGCTGCGCGCGGTGTTCACTGCGACTTAGCTGCTCGTCCAACAGATCCTCAGGCATCGCGAGCCGGCTCCTTCGACACATCCGGGCTGGAGGCAGTGGTTGGGGTGGTGAAGCGTTTCCGCAGTGCCAGGGACACGTACACGAGGGCGACGAGGACGGGGACCTCGATGAGTGGTCCGATGACTCCGGCCAGGGCCTGGCCGGATGTTGCACCGTAGGTGGCGATCGCGACGGCGATGGCGAGCTCGAAGTTGTTGCCCGCGGCGGTGAACGCCAGCGTGGTGGTTCGCGCATACCCCAGCCCCATCGCGGCCCCGAGCACGAACCCACCGCCCCACATCACCGCGAAGTAGATCAGCAGCGGCAGAGCGATCCGCACGACGTCCCACGGCTGCGACGTGATCTGCTCACCTTGCAACGCGAACAGGATGACGATGGTGAACAGCAACCCGTAAAGGGCCCACGGCCCGAGACGCGGCAGGAACGAGGACTCGTACCAGTCGCGGCCTTTGGTTCGCTCGCCGATGCGGCGGGTGAGGAAGCCTGCGACCAGGGGTATACCGAGGAAGATCAGCACCGACTTCGCGATCTGCCACGGCGAGGTGTCGATGGTGGTCTGCTCCAGGCCCAGCCATCCGGGCAACACCGAGAGGTAGAACCAACCCAGCACGGCGAACATGACCACCTGGAACACCGAGTTCAGTGCGACGAGAACAGCAGCGGCTTCGCGGTCGCCGCACGCCAGGTCGTTCCAGATGATGACCATCGCGATGCATCGGGCCAGGCCGACGATGATCAGTCCGGTCCGGTACTCCGGCAGATCCGGGAGCAGGAGCCAGGCCAGCGCGAACATCAACGCCGGTCCGATGATCCAGTTCAACGCCAACGACCCGAGTAGCAGGCGACGATCACCGGTGACCGAGTCGAGTCGGTCGTAGCGCACCTTGGCCAGCACCGGATACATCATGATCAGCAATCCGAGGGCGATCGGCAGCGAGATGCCGTCGAGCTCGACCGCCGCCAAAGTGTCACCCAGGCCGGGGACGACTCGACCGAGCAGCAGTCCGGCGACCATCGCGGCGCCGATCCACACCGGCAGAAACCGGTCCAGCGTCGACAACTTGCCCGCGACCGCGGTGTCGGTGGCGGTCACTGGTCGGCCTCACACGACCGCGTTTCCCCCACGACCGTGGCGAGATCGCCCAGCAGGCCCGACAGTTGTTGCAGCGCTTCGGTGTTCACCCGGTAGTACACCCAGGTCGCGCGGCGCTCGCTGGTCACCAGACCCGCCTGGCGCAGCACCTTCAGATGGTGCGAGATCGTCGGCTGCGACAGCTCGAACGGCCCGGAGATGTCGCACACGCACGCCTCGCCGCCCGGATGCGCAGCGACCTCCGACAGCAACCGCAGTCGAACCGGATCAGCGAGTGCCTTCAACAGTGGGGTGACAGCCCCGGTCTCGTCGCTACTGAGGCCGCGGCCGGGTGGCAGCAGGAGATTCTTATTCGACACGCGTCAATATTGACACACGTCGATGCAGGCGACAAGGTGGCCGACCTGGAAGCAGGCTTGCGCTTTCGCGTTGGTGTCCACGACAAGCAACCGGTTGGGCTCCGATCGAACCGCCATCC
Organism: Gordonia jinhuaensis; assembly: GCF_014639795.1. Classification (GTDB taxonomy): domain Bacteria; phylum Actinomycetota; class Actinomycetes; order Mycobacteriales; family Mycobacteriaceae; genus Gordonia_B; species Gordonia_B jinhuaensis. The sequence goes on from NZ_BMGC01000049.1 coordinate 15,173, forward strand.
TCGGGTCAGCTCACGTGCCGCATTCAACGCTCAGACGGTGGCTGTTAATGAACCTATCGACCCTGTCGTCCGGCTAGCTATCTCGCAGTGGCCTGATGATGCACCCCGCGGAGCGGTCTCAACATTCTGCGTCGAACACGGAATTTCTCGAAAGTCGTTCTACGAGCTGCGTAAACGCGCCAAAGTCGAGGGGCCCGCGGCAGCCCTCGAACCGCGGACCCGCCGCCCAAAGTCGAGCCCGTCAGCGCTCAGTGACGAGGTCAAGTCACAAGCGGTGGCGGTGCGCGCCGCCTTGGAAAGGTCGGGTCTGGACCACGGACCGATCAGCGTGCACGACAAGATGCGGTCGATGGGCATGGCACAGGTCCCCTCGACAGCATCGCTGGCCCGCATCTTCCGCGATGCCGGAGTAGCCCGGCGTGAACCGAAAAAGAAGCCCCGCTCGGCGTGGCGGCGGTTCGTCTATCCCGCACCGAATGCGTGCTGGCAACTCGACGGCACCGAATACGTTCTGACCGGCGGACGTACGTGCGTCATCCTGCAACTGATCGACGATCACTCTCGCTACGCCGTGGGCTCCCACGTGGCCGCCGGTGAGACCTCCGACGCCGCGATCGCGGTGTTCGACAAGGCGGTGACCGCTCACGGCGTGCCCCAGCGACTCCTCACCGACAACGGGCCCGCTTTCAGGCTCTTCGAACTTGAGCGGGCAATGCCTGGTCAGCGGGCTGGCGTGTCGATGACGTGAGACGCCCCTGGTCTCCGGAAATCTGGATGTTGCGACACATTCCGAT
>NZ_BMGC01000050.1 GCF_014639795.1 Gordonia jinhuaensis
GATCGCGCTCGGCTTCCGCAACCTCAACCACTACATCTTGCGGTCACTCATCCACTCCGGCGGCCTGGCAGAACACCTACACGCACTCTGAATCAGGAAGAGCCCTGATACTAGGTACGTTGCGACCGGGTGTAAAGGTTCTGGATACGTTGCGGTCTGGCACGACAAGGCCGGGACCGATGAGGCTGCCACCCATGCCCGATGCACCGAAGCCGCCCCTCAACGCCACGACCAGCGAATTCGGCAGTCGAGTGCGGGCCCGTCGTTTGGAACTCGGGTGGAGTCAAGAGAAGGCCGCGATCCCGTGCGGAATCTCCTGGACGCAACTCGGCAAGGTCGAGCGCGGACAGCGCTCCCTGCGGCTCGAAACCATCGTCAAGATCGCGGCCGGCTTACGCATCGCACCCGGGTCTCTGCTGAACGGGCTCCCGGTGCCGGACGGCGGACTGTCAGAGCGTTAGCAGCAACAGCCACTACTTCCGCCGAACCTAAGACCTACTGGCCGCACGCGAGAGCCGCATGCGGTTCGAAGGGTGTCCCGTCAATCGACGGGTCAGCATTCGCGAGCCTTCGAAAACAGGATTCGCGTGAGCAATCGACGATCCAGCCACTCCGCCGCTGTTCGCGCACGAGGACGGATCACTTCCGGCCACTCCGCGTGGGATTGAATATTTCGCAGCATCTCTGCTGATCAGGATCATTTTCCGGTCCCCAGCGGGCTTCGTCGCGCAGCCGTCTATTCACGCAAGATCGGGTCGCGAAATTGTTGCTAGACAACGACCCCTGAAAACGGCCCCATACTGACCGGCGAAAACCAGTCGATCGAATTGGAGTCCGTGATGAGTCCCTGAAAACGCCAGCGAGACCTCGCCGAAGCTTCTTGGACGGGCAGAGGCGAGGTCTCGCTGAACACTGTCGATCAGCAAGTGATGCGACTGGCTCGAACATACCGGGCCCATTCTCCGACGCCAAGCGCTCGGGCCTCACTTCGCTGATCCAACTCGTATCCCCGTAATCCCGGCATCCGTGCCGGGCAACGAGATTTGGAGAAGCACCCATGCACCATGACTTTGCACTTGTGATCCAACTTCTGGAACACGCGATCGGTGTCGCCATTGCGACTCACGACATCGACACCGCCATCACCCTGGTGTCGCTGCTCGGCGTCCTCGCCCTGGTCAACGAAATCGCCTCGTGAAGCCGCCGAATCAGCAGGACCGCGTCGCGCTACGGCGATCCGGGGTACCGGCCATCCGAAAGGGTGGGCCACAGAGCCACCCCCAGGGAGGTCTCGAGCTTGCCGATGGTCTCCGCGTCCGGCCAGGAGGTGCCCGCGAGGATGTCGGCGATCACCGTGTGCGTGACGCCCGTCCGTTCCGTGGCCTGCCTGGTGCTCCGGTCTCCGAGTTCGCGGCGCAGGGCGACCGCGAACAGCCGAACAGCTTCCGCCACATCGGACTCACACCGCGCCGTCGGCCACGCCTGCGAGTAATCGCGGGGGGCGGGACGCTTTGGGCGGGGCATCTGAACAGGGTAAATCAGAAACCCTTGACCGTTCCCTCGTCGGCAGACAACACTGTCCGTAGTTACCTACAAATGGACGGTGTTCGGATGGCGATAGAGAACTATGCCCCGACGATCCCCAGCAACGACTGGCCACACATCGCGGACTTCGTGCGCGACGCGGTGGCCGACTACGCACCCAACGATCCTGCGGCGGCACGTGACCTACTGTGGGCGTGCGCACGACTGACGCACTGGTGCTGGCGGGTGGCGGGATACGACCTCGACCGCTCGATCGTGTTCCACCGCACCACGATCGTCGAGTTCCTGGTGCGCGGGCGCGGCGAGATGGCATCGGGGTCCGCGGGCAACCTGCGCCGCCTGCTGCTGAACATGGCCGACAAGCTGGCCCCGGACCTGCTGGCCGTCGCGGTTCCCCCTGCGGGACGGGGCGAGACGTCGGTGCCCTACACCGAGCTCGAGTGCGCGGACATGGCCGCATGGGCAGCGGGGCAGGCCACCGCGCACCGCTACCGCAACGCCACCCTGCTACTGGCACTCGGCCTCGGTGCCGGACTCAGCGCACCAGAAATCCAGAACATCCGCACCGGGGACATCGCGGTAGACGACGACGGGGTGCTGCTGCGGATCGACGGTGAGCGCCCTCGGATGGTGCCGGTCCTGGCCCGCTGGGAACAGCCGTTGGCCGACCTCGCCGAAGCCTCGATGCGCCCCGACATCCACATCTTCCGACCCCGCGCCCGTCGTACCCCGCGTCTGGTCTCGCACTTCACCGCCACCTGCAACGGCGACGTCGTGCCCAATACCCGTCGGATGCGCGCGACCTGGTTGATCGGACACCTGACGGCCGGGGTGCCGATCCGCGCGCTGATGGAGGCGGCGGGCGTGGAATCGCTGAACACCCTCACCCGCTACCTGGTGCACGTGCCCGGTCTGAGCTCCGCGCAGGTGCGGGCCGCGCTGCGAGGTGAACAACAGTCGTGACCCACCACGGCAACTCCGATGACGGGCTGGTCGCGAAAGCGGCCGGTCTACTCGGGCTTGCCGGTGCCGGACAGGGCTCCTACCGCCCCACGATCAAGACCGACACAGTGAGCACGGTGGCCAAGTTCGTCGACGATTCCGGCGTCGTGGAGATGATCGAGACCTGGCGCGACGAGGACGACCCCAACCGCAAGGTCAAGGGCGGGCGTCCCACGGTCGTCGACTTCCGCACCGTGCTGGTGCTGTTGTTCCTGCTCGCGTTGCACGACGAACCGCTGTTGATGACCCGGATGAGCGAGATGCTGCGTCATCGCCTCAACAACAAAACACTGCGCCTGCTGGGCCTGCCCCGTGACATGTTGCCCGACTACGACCCCGACAGCGTCCGCCGCGATCCGCTGTACTTCGCGGTCCGCCGTACGTTGCGCAGCCTGCTCGACGTGATCGACCCCGCCCCCGGCACACCCGGACGCAGACTGCCCAAGCCTGAGGTCGACAAGATCAAAGCGGCACGCGACCCGCAGACGTGCGAACGCAAACAGGCCCGCCTGCTCACCGTTGCCAACACCCTGCTCGAGTCCACGCTGATGCTGCTGCCCGCGCACGTCTTGAAGCAATGGCACGGCAACCTGTGCGTGGACGCCACCCCACTTCCGTTGTGGGGCAAGCGCGGAACACCGAGAAAGGCCACAACCGATTTCTCCGTTCTGTGCAGTCCCCATTCCGACGCCGGCTTCTACACCCGCGAGGCCGACCACCGCGACGACGGCGGACGGCGCAAAGACAAGTCGATATGGGCGCACGAACTCACCCTCGCGATCATGGCCGCCAACACCCCCGGCTCACCGGTACCGTTCCCGCTGCTCGTGATCGCCATGACCATGGACAGGCCGTCGGGACGCGTCGCCGAGAACGCGATGGCGTGCGTGCGCTCCATCCACGAGCGCGGCTGGCCCGCGGGCAACTTCGTCGGCGACCGCGCCTACCAGGCGGGCAGCAAAGCGGAGAAACTTCAACTCCCGCTGCGCGCCCTCGGCTACGACCTCGTCACCGACTACCGCAAAGACCAGCTCGGCATCCACGCCACCCACGCCGGGGCGAACCAGGTCGAAGGCCACTGGTACTGCCCGTCCATGCCCGACGGACTCGTCAACGCCACCATCGACCTGCGCGCGGGGCGCATCGACGAGGACGTGTACGCCGACCGCATCGAACGCCGCGCCGCCTACCTGCTGCGGCCCAAGAACAAGCCCGACGCGGACGGACACGTCCCGATGCGCTGCCCCGCCGTCGGAGCGTCGGCCACCGTCGCCTGCCCACTCAAACCCAAACCGCCGAAGACGGGCGCGGACGGGAAGAAGAAGACCGAGAAGACCGCGCTCGGGATGCCCACCATCCTCAAGCCACCCGTGGACCCGCCCGGCATCTGCACCAACAAACAGTCCACGACGTTCGGACCCGAACAGGGTGCCAAGTTCGCCCAGTCGATCCGCTACGGCACCCCCGAATGGCACGAGCACTACGCGGGCCCGCGTAACACCATCGAAGGATTCAACGGCTTCGTCAAAGACCCCGCCTACGGAGACCTCGCCGACGCGGGCAGACGTCGCATCATCGGGTACGCCGCCCAGTTCCTGCTCGCCGCCGTCAGCGTCGCCAGCGCCAACGTCCGCAAGATATGGACCTGGCTACGCAAAGGCACGACCGAACCCGTGACACTGTCCGACCACCGTGCCCGCAAGGCCGACCGCCGACGCCGCAAGACCAGCCTGGCCGACTACCTCCCCGCGCCCAACGCTCCACCCGGCATCGGCCCACCCGCCGAACGGCCCGCCGCCGCGAGCTGACCCCCGAACCACCGCACAGAATCACCCGCGGTGGCGGTGGCCGTGGGAGTAGGGCCATACATACGGCGTGAGCGAGCCTCGAAGAGTCGTCGCGAGGCACTCAGACAACGAGAAAGCCCGGTCCGATTGATATGGACCGGGCTTTCCCTATATCTGTTGGCCTGGCTGCGATTTCGCGACGGTTTCGCAACTGCGATCCGCTACGTTTCGCAAACAGCCCTCGGTGGGCGAAGGGGGACTTGAACCCCCACGTCCCGAAGGACACTGGCACCTGAAGCCAGCGCGTCTGCCATTCCGCCACTCGCCCGTGACCGCTCGAGGATCACTCGAGCGTGGCTGTCCGAGGATTTCGGACGTGAAGACGTTAGCACGCACGCTCGATGAACCTGAAATCTGCTGGTCAGCACGATTCTGAGGCCACAACCGACCAGGCATCGACCCAGCGTCGGACAACGCACTGTTACCCGCGTGACATGCGGGAACGGCGTGAACATTGGTGCGCGGGGCATGTGATGAGGCACGGTGTTCACGGCAGGATGCCGCGACTCAGGCGTCACATCGCTATCATCGAATGGCGCCAAAGGCACGACGACACGCGGTGAGCAGGGAGGGAGGCCGTAACGACCATGGGAATTCTGCAACGTATCGAGCGCAAGCTCGAGTCGACCGTCGACGACGGCTTTGCCCGAGTGTTCGGGGGGAAGGTCGCTCCGCAGGAAGTGGAGAACGCCCTACAGCGTGAGGCCGAGGATTCACTCGAGGATCTCGGTGACGGCACACGCCTGGCCCCCAACAGATATGTCGTACGCGTGGGAGACACGGACTTCGACGAGATGTCGGAGGAGTACGACCTCACCCGCAAGACCTTTTCCAAGCATCTCGAGAACTTCATCCGAGACAACGGGTGGCAGACCTACGGTGATGTGGTCGTCGAGCTGGAGAAAACGCCGCAGTTGCACACCGGTATGTTCCGGGCGCACGGTGTAGTGGACCCTGACGCTGCTCCTCGGCAGCTTCGGCCGCATCGCGACCCGCGTGCACAGGGCACCCCGGCGCCGCTGCGACGAGTGAACCAGAAACCAGAACCAGGAGTCCCCGCGATGAGCCAGAACCCCGGATACGACCAGCGTCGGGCGTACGAGCAGGGCACCGACGACCGCTCGCGCGGCGACGGTGGCTACTCCAACGGCTACGAGAACGGGTACCCGAACAACGCCTACCCCGACAGCGGATACCAGGGCGAGCGTTACCCCGACGACCAGCGCGGCGCCCCTTACGGCGGCGGGCAGGCGTACTCGGCGGCGAGCTACCGCGACGACCACTACCCCGACCAGCGCTATCCGGAACAGGGCCGCAGACACGACGACCAGGGCTACGCCGATCAGCGGCACCCTGATCAGAACTACGGGGACCAGAACTACGGGGATCAGGGCTACGCGGATCAGCACTATGCCGGCCAGGGATACGGCGACCAGCGCTACCCGGACCAGCAGCAGTACGCCGACCGTGGCTACGGAGATCAGGGCTATGCGGATCGGGGTTACGCAGATCAGCGTCACGGCAACCAGCACTATGGCGATCAGGCTTACGGCGACCAGGGATACGCCCAGGATTACGGACGCGGCGGCTACGACCAGTACGGCAGCCAGTACGGCGCTACAACGTCGGTGATCCTCTCACTCGAAGACGGCTCCAACCGCACGTTCGCGCTGCGCGAGGGCACCAACATCGTCGGCCGCGGCCAGGACGCGCAGTTCCGCCTCCCCGACACCGGCGTCTCCCGCCGACATGTGGAGGTGCGCTGGGACGGCCACGTCGCCCTACTCACCGATCTGAACTCCACCAACGGCACCACCGTCAACGACGTGCCGGTGTCGAGCTGGGAACTCGCCGACGGCGACCGTATCCGTATCGGACACTCCGACATCACCGTCCACTTCCAGTGAGCTGATCGCTCGACCTCACCTCGGCGCCATTCCGGGGCTGCCCCACGCTGGTGTTTCTCATCACTGGGCGCGCCCGGTCGACCGGCGCGCGGGGGCCATCACGTCCGCACGAACGCTCGTGGGCCATAAGATGCCTTCGACACTGTCAGTCCGACGGCTGTTGTGAAGACTTTCCAGTGAAGATTCTTCCAGTGCCGTACTCGTCCGACGCCACCGCCGGGAGGTGAAGCACCGACATGCAGGGCATTGTTCTGCAGCTGACCCGATTCGGGTTCTTGCTGGTGCTGTGGCTGTTCGTGTGGGCCGTCGTACGCGCACTGCGCAACGATGTCTACGCCGCGACCGGCTCCCGCCCGATCACGCGGCGCCCGCGTCCGCGTAAGGCCGATGCTCGCCGCGCGCGCGGCAGCGCACGATTCCTGGTGGTCACCCACGGGGCGCTGGCCAACACACGCATCTCCCTCGGGTCGCAACCGATCCTCATCGGGCGTGCACCGGACTCGACGCTGGTGCTTTCCGACGACTACGCCTCCGAACGCCACGCCCGGCTCACCCCGCGCGGCGACGACTGGTACGTCGAAGACCTCGGCTCCACCAACGGCACCTATCTCGACAGGTCCAAGGTGACGACCGCGGTGAAGGTCCCCGTCGGTACCCCGATCCGCATCGGCAAAACCGTGATCGAGCTGCGCCCGTGACCCTGGTACTTCGTTACACCGCTCGTAGCGACCGCGGCCTCGTCCGCTCCAACAACGAGGACTCCGTCTACGCCGGTGCGCGGCTGCTCGCACTCGCCGACGGCATGGGCGGCCACGCGGCCGGCGAGGTGGCCAGCCAGCTGGTGATCCAGGCACTGCGCCCGCTCGACGACGACGAACCCGGCGGCGATCTGCTCGGCAAACTCGAATACGCCACCGCCAACGGCAACGACGCGATCGCCGACGAGGTGTCCCACCACCCCGAACTCGACGGGATGGGCACCACCCTGACGGCGATCCTGTTCGCCGGCAGCCGCATCGGGCTGTGCCACATCGGCGACTCGCGCGGCTACCTGCTCCGCGACGGTGTACTCACCCAGATCACCCGCGACGACACCTTCGTGCAGACACTGGTCGAAGAGGGGCGCATCACCCCCGAGGAGGCCCATACCCATCCGCAGCGGTCGCTGATCATGCGCGCGCTGACCGGCACCGAGGTGGAACCGACGCTGACCATCCGCGAGGCGCGCGCCGGCGACCGGTATCTGCTGTGCTCGGACGGCCTGTCGGATGTGGTGAGCGAGGAGACCATCGCCGACACCCTCTCGGGCGTCAAGGACCACCGCGAATGCGCCGACCGGCTCATCGAGCTCGCGCTGCGCGGCGGCGGCCCCGACAACGTGACCGTGGTGGTCGCCGACGTGGTGGACGTCGACTACGGCGACTCGCGCCCGATCATCGCCGGCGCGGTCAGCGGCGAGGACGACGACTACCAGCCCGACCCGAACACCGCCGCCGGTCGGGCCGCGGCGCTGCGCCCGCCGCCGGAACCACGCAAACCGGTGGTCAGCGAACCCGAACCCGAACCGCACCGGTCCTCGCGTCGTAAGTGGGTGCTGCTCAGCGCCGCCGTGGTGGTGGTCGTGGTGCTGATCGGCGGGGTTTTCGCGACCCGTCACATCGTGGCGTCGAATTACTTCACCGGCGTCGACGACGGCAACGTGGTGGTCTACCGCGGACTGCAGGGATCGCTGCTGGGCATCGACACCCAGAAGACCGCCTATGTGGCGTGCGTCGACGCCCTCGACACCGATGACCCGCAGGTGCGTTTCGTCTCCACCGGCGACGCCGGCTCCTGCTCGCGGATGCGTCTGGACGACATCATCAGCCGCGACCAGTCGGCGATCTCGGGGAGCCAGCCCGGCGGGAGTCTCTCCGACGCCGAGGGGCGTGTCCGTCGCGCCACCTTCAAGGAGATCTGCCCGACGCCGACGCCGGCCCCCGCCCCGGCGACCTCACCGCGCCCCGGTGAGCCCGCGACCTCGCCGCGCCCCGGCGAACCTGCGACCACTCCCGTCCCCCCCGGCACACCTGCCCCGACCACCGCCGCACCCAGCCCCGCACCCACGGGCGTCTCGGTGACCGGCGACGCGGCGGGCACCTCACCGACCTCCGGCGACCTCGCCGCCGACTCCGACAGCTGCCGGCAGGTGCGCTAGATGAGTCAAGCCACCGCCACCCCCACTCCGGCCGCGAAGAAGCGCATCGGGCGACCCGTCGAGATCGCCCTGCTCTGCTTCGTGTTCGTGGTCGTCGCACTCGCGCTGATCAACGTCGAACTCGCCCAGGAACAGACCCTCAGCTGGGATCTGGGCAAGTACGTGGTGGCCTATGTGGTGCTGTTCCTCGTCGCACACACGGTGGTGCGCCGTTTCGCGCCCTACGCCGACCCGATCATCCTGCCGGTCGTCGCGCTGCTCAACGGGATGGGTCTGGTGCTCATCCACCGCCTCGACCTGGGCTCGGCGAACGACGGCGAGACCGTCACCCCCACCCAGGCCACCCACAACGCCGACCAGCAGGTGCTGTGGACGGTGCTGGGCATCGTCGCCTTCTCGGCGATCCTCATCTTCGTGCGCGACCACCGCACCCTGTCGCGCTACAGCTACATCCTCGGCCTGGCCGGTGTGATCTTCCTGGCCATCCCCGCGATCCTGCCCGCGTCACTCTCGGAGATCAACGGCTCCAAGAACTGGATCCGCACACCGCTGTTCAACATCCAGCCCGGCGAGTTCTCCAAGATCCTGATCATCATCTTCACCGCGTCGCTGCTGGTGGCCAAGCGTGACCTGTTCACCACCGCCGGTCGCCACTTCCTGGGCATCGACCTGCCGCGCGCCCGCGACCTCGGACCGCTGCTGGTCGCCTGGATCGTGGTGATCGGCATCTTCGCCCTCGAGAACGACCTGGGCGGGCCGCTGCTGATCTTCTCGACGATCCTGGTGATGCTCTACGTGGCCACCGAACGCGTCGGCTGGGTGGTCATCGGTGTTCTCCTGTTCGCCGTGGGCGCGACCCTGGCCTACGAACTCTTCCCGCACCTGCAGGTGCGCGTGGCGGTGTGGAAGGACCCGTTCTCCGACTTCGACGGCAGCGGATATCAGGTGGGTCAGTCGCTGTTCGGTCTGGCCACCGGCGGCCTGTTCGGCACCGGCCTGGGCTCGGGCCGGCCCAACATCGTGCCGTTCGCCAACAGCGACTTCATCATCGCCACCATCGGCGAGGAGCTGGGACTGGTCGGGCTGGCGGCGATCCTGATGATGTACCTGATCCTGGTGGTGCGCGGCATGCGCGTCGGCCTGACCGTGCGCGACAGTTTCGGCAAGCTGCTCGCCGCCGGACTGTCGTTCACGATCATCATCCAGGTGTTCGTGGTGGTCGGCGGCGTCACGAAGCTGATCCCGCTCACCGGCCTGACCACGCCGTTCATGTCCTACGGCGGTTCGTCGCTGCTGGCCAACTACATCCTGGTCGCGCTGCTGATGCGGGTGTCCAACGCCGCACGCGAACCCGACGCGGGCCGACGACCGGTGACGCCGGTGGCCCAGGCACAGACGCAGGTGGTGAAGCGCGCGTGAACATCCCCATCCGACGCGTCGCCATCGCGGCGATGGTGCTGATCTTGCTGCTCGTGGCGAATGCGACCTACGTGCAGGTGATCAAGGCCGACAAGCTCCGGTCCGATCCGCGCAACAACCGCGTGCTGCTCGATGAGTACTCGCGTCAGCGCGGTCAGATCACCGCCGGACCCGACGTGATCGCCCGCTCGGATCCCACCGACGACCGCCTCAAATACCTGCGTGTGTACCCGCAGCCGACCGGGCCGGCGTTCGCCCCGGTCACCGGCTACTACTCGTTCCAGTACGGCAGCGCCGGACTCGAGCAGGCCGAGGAGTCGATCCTCAACGGCAACGACGACCGCCTCTTCGGCAGCCGCTTCCTCGACCTGTTCAACGGTCGCGACCCGCGCGGCGGCAACGTGGTGACCACCATCAACCCACGCATGCAGCAGGTCGCCTACAACGCGATGCTCAAGGGCTGCGACGGCGGCTGCCGCGGCTCGGTGGTGGCCATCGAGCCGAGCACCGGGGCGATCCTGGCGATGGTCTCGACCCCGAGCTATGACCCCAACAAACTCGCCGCCCACGACGCGTCGGTGCGTGAGGACGCCTGGAACACGTGGAACAGCGACTCCGGTCCGCAGCCCATGCTCAACCGCGCGATCAACCAGACCTATCCGCCGGGTTCGACGTTCAAGATCGTCACCACCGCGACCGCGTTGAGCCAGGGTGTCAGCGACACCGAACGCCTCACCTCGGCCAGTTCGATCACCCTGCCCAACACCGAGACCTCACTGAGCAACTACGGTGGCGAGACATGTCCGGATTCCTCCGGCGGCACGGTGAGCCTGCATCAGGCGTTCCAGTACTCCTGCAACACCGCATTCGTGCAGCTGGCAACCCAGAAGTTGAAGAACCCGATCGACTCGGTGAAGTCGATGGCCAGCTCGTTCGGTCTCGACGACGACCCGACCGGCATCCCGCTGTCGGTGTCGGAGTCGACCGTCGGTGACATCCCCGACCTGGCCGCGCTCGGACAGAGCGCGATCGGTCAGCGCGACGTGCGGATGACGCCGCTGGAGAACGCGATGATCGCCGCGACCATCGCCAACGGCGGGGTACGGATGCAGCCCTACCTCGTCGACAAACTGCAGGGTCCCGACCTGAAGACCCTGCACACCACCCGCCCGCAGACGGTCAACGAGCCCATCAGCTCACAGATCGCCGCCGACATCACCAACCTCATGATCGACTCCGAGAAGCACACCACCGGTTCGGGTGGACCCATCCCGATCGCCTCGAAGACCGGTACCGCCGAACACTCCGCGAACTCCGACGCCGCCGACACCCCCTACGCCTGGTACGTGGCGTTCGGGCCGTCGAGCAATGCGAAGGTCGCGGTCGCGGTGATCGTGGAGAACGGAGATCGCGGGGTTGCGGCGACGGGTGGTTCGACGGCAGCGCCGATCGGGCGCGCGGTGATCGACGCCGCCGTCGGGGAGGGGCAGTGAGATGACCTTGCAGAGCGGCACGATGATCGCCGACCGCTACCGGCTGATGCGACTGATCGCCACCGGCGGCATGGGACAGGTGTGGGAAGCACTCGACATGCGCCTGGACCGCCGTGTCGCGGTGAAGGTGCTCAAGTCGGAGTTCTCCGACGACCCCGAGTTCCTCGAACGCTTCCGCAACGAGGCGCAGACCACCGCGCGGCTCAACCATCCGGGGATCGCCGCGGTCTTCGACTACGGCGAGACCCCCGACCGCGACGGCGGATCGCCGCTGGCCTACCTGGTGATGGAACTCGTCCACGGCGAGCCGTTGTCGGCGGTGCTCTCCCGCATGGGGCACCTGCCGCTCAACCACGCCCTCGACATGCTCGAGCAGACCGGCCGCGCGCTCAAGGCCGCCCACGACGCCGGGCTGGTCCACCGCGACGTGAAGCCGGGCAACATCCTCATCACCCCGACCGGCCAGGTGAAGATCACCGACTTCGGCATCGCCAAGGCGGTCGACGCTGCACCGGTGACCCGCACCGGCATGGTGATGGGCACCGCCCAGTACATCTCCCCCGAGCAGGCGCTCGGCGAGGACGCCACCGCGGCCTCGGATGTGTACTCCCTCGGTGTGGTGGGCTATGAGGCGCTCTCGGGCCACCGGCCGTTCACCGGTGACGGCGCGATCACCGTGGCGATGAAACACATCCGCGAGGACCCCGCACCGCTGCCCGCCGACCTGCCCGACAACGTGGCCGAGCTGATCGAGATCGCGATGGCCAAGGACCCGGGGCTGCGGTATGCCGACGGCGGCGAGTTCGCCGACGCGGTTGCCGTGGTGCGCAGCGGTCGTCGCCCTCCGCTGCCCCACAACCTCGGCGACGCACCCGCACAGCCGGCGACGCCGCAGATGGTGGAGTCCACCGGCACCCGCGCCATGTCGACCGCCGGCCAGTACGAGCAGCGCCCGCCGACCACCGCGACCGGATATGCCACCGGCTACCACGACGACAACGCCGACGACGGTCGCTGGACCACCGGTCAGAAGGCGCTCGCCGCAGTGGCGGGTCTGCTGCTGGTGATCGCGATCGCGCTGGTGGCGTTCTTCCTGCTGCGCTCGACCGGCGACGACGGCGGCGGGTCGGTGGCACCGTCGTCGGTTCCGCAGGTGACCACACCGACCACCACCATCACCGAGACACCCACGCCCGAGGAAACCACCCCGACCCAGCAGGAGACCACTCCGGAGGAGACGACACCGGAAACCACCACCGCACCGCCGACCACCGAGACCACTCCGGAGGAGACGACACCGGAAACCACCGAGGAGACGACACCGGAGACCACATCCGGCGGATTCACCTTCCAGCTGCCCAGTTTCGGTATCCAGGGCAACAGCTACAACGGGAACGACACCAGCGGCGGCGACGCGAACGATGGGGACACCGGTATCGGTGCCCCCGGGGATTCGGCGGGGCACAATACTGACGGCACCGGTCTCGGTGGCCATTCGGATCATCAGAACGGCGACGCATGACCACCCCGCGGCATCTCTCGGACCGCTACGAACTGGGCGAGACGCTCGGTTTCGGTGGCATGTCCGAGGTGCATCAGGCGCGCGACCTGCGCCTGCACCGGGATGTCGCGATCAAGGTGCTGCGCGCCGACCTGGCCCGCGACCCCACCTTCTATCTGCGTTTCCGACGAGAGGCCCAGAACGCCGCCTCGCTGAACCATCCGACGATCGTGTCGGTATTCGACACCGGTGAGGCCGAGACGGCCGAGGGCCCGCTCCCCTACATCGTGATGGAGTTCGTCGACGGCGAGACGCTGCGCGACGTGTTGCGCGCCCGCGGCCACGTGACACCACGCGAGGCGATGACCTGGATGGCCGATGTCGCTGCTGCCCTGGACTTCTCACACCGCAACGGCATCGTGCACCGCGACATGAAGCCGGCGAACATCATGATCGACAAGTCGGGTGCGGTGAAGGTGATGGACTTCGGCATCGCCCGCGCGATGTCGGATGCCACCAACTCGATGACCCAGACCTCGGCGGTGATCGGCACCGCGCAGTACCTGTCGCCCGAGCAGGCCCGCGGGGAGAGTGTCGACGCGCGCAGCGATGTCTACTCGATGGGCTGCGTGCTGTTCGAACTTCTCACCGGCCAGCCCCCGTTCACCGGTGACTCGCCGCTGGCGGTGGCGTATCAGCATGTGCGCGAGGACCCACCGCTGCCGTCCTCGGTGGTCCCCGAGATCGGCCCGGAGCTCGACTCGATCACCCTCAAGGCGATGGCCAAGAACCCGGCCAACCGGTATCAGAGTGCTGCGGACATGCGTGCCGACCTGATCAAGGTCCTCGCCGGCGGCAAGCCGAGCGCGCCCATGGTGATGACCGACGAGGAACGGACCGCGATCCTCGACAGCGTCAGCGGACCGCGCCCGCGCCTCTACGCCGATCGCGGCCGATCGGGGTCGGGCAACGGCGGGCGAAACGGCGGTGGTGGTGACGATCGCGATGACCGCGACGACGTGCGGTCGGCCAACCGGCGGCGCTTCGCGTGGCTGGCAGCGCTGGTCGTGGTGTTGGTGGTGGCGCTGTCGCTGATCCTGACCCATCCGTGGAGCAGTGACAGCCAGCCCGAGGCGTCGGTGCCCACGGTCACGAACCTGTCGGCTTCAGCGGCGCGCGCGACGCTCGAGCAGCTCGGATTCCACGTCAACCAGCTGCAGGAACCCAGCGTGGAAGTCCCGGTGGGCACAGCGACGCGCACCACGCCCTCGGCCGGCGTGCGCGCCCGCAAGGGGTCGCAGGTGACGCTGTACGTGTCGAGCGGGCCCCAACATGTGGAATTGCCGCGCCTGCAGGGCAAGTCGCCTGACGACGCGATGAGTCAGTTGCGGTCGCTGGGCTTCACCAACGTCCGCACCGCCGACGTGGACTCCACCGATGAGCTCAACGGGAAGGTGGTCGCCACGGTCCCGGCCGCGGGCACCTCGGCCGCGGTCAACAGTGCCGTGGTGGTGCAGGTGGGTACCGGACCCAAGCAGGTGTCGGTGCCCGAGCTGACCGGTACCACCCAGTCCGCGGCCACCACCACGCTGCGTGAGGCAGGGTTGGAGATCGTGGTGGTGCAGGCGGATTCGTCGCAGGAGGCCGGCATCGTGCTCGCCTCGTCCCCGGCGGCCGGGGTGACCGTGGATGTGGGCAGCAAGGTTCAGGTCACGGTGTCGCGCGGCAACCAGTTCGCGATCCCCGACCTCACCGGCAAGACCGCCGCCCAGGCGATGTCGGCCCTGACCGCCGCAGGCTGGAAGAACACCACCCTCACCCAGAACTATCGCAACGTGGGACTCGGCAGTCCCGACGACGGTCGCGTGCTGTCACAGGACCCGTCCCCGGGGATGACGATCCGCAACGATCAGGCGGTGACCATCACACTGGGTCGCCAGAGCCTGCTGCCGGGCTGATGCCGGGGCGGGTGCCGGAATCCGGTGTCGGGCAGTCCGGTGACGGGCGCCCCGTCATCGACGGGCACAACGATCTGGCGTGGGCATCGCGGGTCGGCGCCGGCTACTCGGTGAACGACCTCGACCACCACAACCCCGCCTTCCACACCGACATCCCGCGGCTGCGCGCCGGCGGTGTGGGTGCGCAGTTCTGGTCGGTGTACGTGGACCCGCTGACTGTGAACTCCCGGACTGGGAACCCGCCGGCTGGGGGCGAGACCGGCCGGCCCGGGACCGCGGCGGTGACCGCGACCCTGGAACAGATCGACTTCGTCTACCGGCTGCTCGCGCGGTACCCCGACGAGCTGGCCTACGCCTGGTCGGCAGACGACGTCCGCCGCGCCTGGACAGACGGCAAGATCGCGTCGCTGCTCGGCGCCGAGGGCGGTCACAGCATCGACAACTCGCTGGCGGTACTGCGGATGTACGCGGCGCTCGGCGTGCGGTACATGACGCTCACCCACAACGTGACGCTGGACTGGGCCGACGTCGCAGTCGACGAGCCGCGCAGCAATGGGCTCTCGGACTTCGGCCGGGAGGTGGTTGCCGAGATGAACGCGCTGGGCATGCTCGTGGACCTGTCCCATGTGTCAGCCGCGGTCATGCATGATGCGCTCGACGTGACGACCGCGCCGGTGATCTTCAGTCACTCGTGCTGCCGCGCACTGTGCGCACACCTGCGCAATGTCCCCGATGAGGTGCTGCGGCGGCTGCCCGGCAACGGCGGCGTACTGATGCTCGCATTCGTCCCGATGTTCCTGCGCGATGATTACGCCCGCTGGCAGGCCGAGGGCCGGCAGGGCCCGAAGCCGGTGGTCACGGTGGATGACGTGGTCGCCCACATCGACCACGCCCGCGAGGTGGTCGGCGTCGATCACATCGGTCTCGGCAGCGACTACGACGGCTTCGACGACTTTCCGGGCTCTTCGCAGTTGAGGGTGTAGAGCGGGTCGGCGCGTCGATCCGGGGATAGAGGTCGAGGTCTTCCGATGATGGGAGTTCTGACACCGCCCACCTGAAAGAC
>NZ_BMGC01000051.1 GCF_014639795.1 Gordonia jinhuaensis
AAGCCGACATCAGAGATCGGCGACATACTCATGCCCATCACCGGCCTAAACGTGCTCAACACCTTTCATCACACCTCAAAAGCCGATCGGTGGATCGAGGCTAAGGTCAAGACCGTCACCTCACGGTGGCCGTCAGGGATCAAGGACGGCGCCGAGTTCACGATCCCCACGATGCAGTGACCGTCACCGATCGCGACGGGCTCACCGATGACGAGCGGGCGCTGGTCGAGATGGTCGCCGACTTCGCCGCTCGGCGGCTGGCCCCCCGCGCGCTGACATGGGATGCCGACGAACACTTTCCGGTCCAGGAGCTGCGTGAGGCGGCGGCGCTGGGGATGGGGGCGATGTACTGCGGCGAGGATGTCGGCGGCAGCGGACTGACCCGGCTCGATGCCGTGTGGGTGTTCACCGAACTGGCCGCGGCCGATCCGGCGGTCGCGGCGTTCCTGTCGATCCACAACATGTGTGCGTGGATGATCGACAGCTACGGCACCGGTGAGCAACGCAAAGAATGGATTCCGCGTCTGTCGAGCATGGAGGCGATCGCCAGCTACTGCCTCACCGAGCCGGGTGCGGGTTCTGACGCCGCAGCGTTGTCCACACGAGCGACCCGCGACGGTGACGACTACGTGATCGACGGGGTCAAACAATTCATCTCCGGCGGCGGGCGCTCCGATGTGTACGTGGTGATGGCACGCACCGGCGAATCCGGTCCGAAGGGCGTCTCGACATTCATCGTCGAGGCGGACACACCCGGTCTGTCGTTCGGTGCGCAGGAGAAGAAGATGGGCTGGCATGCCCAGCCCACCGCTGCGGTGATCCTCGATGGCGTGCGCGTGCCCGCTACCGCGATGATCGGCGGAACCGACGGTGCGGGAGAAGGATTCGGCTATGCGATGAACGGACTCAACGGTGGGCGCATCAACATCGCCGCCTGTTCACTGGGCGCGGCGCGGTGGGCCTATGAGAAGTCGCTCGCCCACGTCACCGAGCGGGAGGCGTTCGGAATCGCACTGGTCGACGAGCCGACCATCCGCTTCACGCTCGCCGAGATGGCCACGGATCTCATCGCCTCGCGGCTGATGCTGGAGGAGGCTGCACGTGCCCTCGACTCCGACCATCCCGACAAGGTCTCGCGGTGTGCGATGGCCAAATTGTTCGTCACCGAGCGGTGCTATTCCGTTGCCGACCGGGCACTCCAATTACAGGGCGGATACGGCTATCTCACCGAATTCGGGGTAGAGAAGGTGGTGCGCGACCTCCGTGTTCACCGGATCCTCGAAGGGACGAACGAGATCATGAAGGTCGTGATCGGCCGCGCGGAGGCGGCACGAGCAAGGAAGGACGTGGCGCGATGATCGCGTTTCTGGGACTGGGGAACATGGGTGGACCGATGGCGGCGAACCTGGTGAAGGCCGGCTTCACGGTGACCGGATACGACCCGGTGCCCGAGGCGGCTGCCCGCGCGGCGAGCAGTGGGGTGCAGATCGCCGACTCGGTTGCTGACGCTGCTGCCGATGCCGACGTGGTGATCACCATGCTGCCCAACGGTTCTGCGGTGAAAGACTGCTATGACCAGATCCTCGCGGCGGCGGCGCCGGGGACTCTGTTGATCGACTCCTCGACCATCTCTGTCGAGGACGTTCGCGAGGCCAACGCACTGGCCGAGGATGCCGGCTCCCCGCAGATCGACGCCCCGGTCTCTGGTGGCGTCAAGGGCGCGGTGGCCGCCACATTGGCGTTCATGGTTGGTGGAACCGATGCCGCAGTCGATCTCGCCCGCCCGGTGCTCGAGCCGATGGCCGGCAAGATCGTCCACTGCGGCGGTGCGGGCAACGGTCAGGCGGCCAAGGTGTGCAACAACATGGTGCTCGCCACGCAGCAGATTGCGGTCGGTGAGGCCTTCCTCCTCGCCGAGCAACTGGGTCTGTCGGCGCAGTCGCTGTTCGACGTGATCACCGGCGCCACCGGCAACTGCTGGGCAGTATCGGCCAACTGTCCTGTGCCCGGGCCTGTTCCGACGTCGCCGGCCAACAACGACTTCCGTCCGGGATTCGCCACCGCGTTGATGAACAAGGACCTCGGTCTGGCGATGGATGCGGTGGCGGCCACCGGATCGCAGGCGCCCCTGGGATCTCATGCTGCCGAGATCTATGCGAAGTTCGCCACCGAGCATGCCGACTCCGACTTCAGTGCGGTCATCGAGATGCTGCGTCGGAGTTGAGTGCCCGGGTCGCGCAGGCACCCGCCTCAGAAGTCGCCGTTGTGATGACGCAGCGAGTTGATGGAGTCGGTGAGTCGGTCGATCTCCTCGCCGTCCATGCCGATGTCACCGAAGACGGTGGTGTTGAGAGTCTCGGTGGCCTCCTCGACCGTCGAACGACCCACATCGGTGAGCACCACCAGGGTCGTGCGGCCGTCACTGGGATGCGGTGTTCGTTCGACCAGTCCGGCCGACTCGAGCCGACGGATCGCGTGCGTGACGCTGGTGACGTGGTCCTGCAGCCGATCCGAGGCCTTGGTGATGGGTAACGCGCCGGTCTTCGAGAAGGCAAGCAGCCGAAGCAGTTCGAACCGCGAGAAGCTCAGATCGTAGGGCCGCAGTGCGTTTTCGACCCGGGCGAGGAGGATCTGGTGTGCCCGCATCACCGACGTCACCGCGACCATGCCGTCGGCGGCATCGGACCACCCGTGCCGTATCCAGTTCTCCTTGGCCAGCGCGATCGGATCGACGGACGCGCTCCGGGACGAGGTCATGAGGACATTCAAGCAGGGACATTCGGGCAGGGACAGGCATGCGCCGGTGAGTTCACGCGCGGCGTTGACCGATGCTGTGGGGGAGGGGACGCTGGAGGGCACTCGACCGGCTCGGCAAAATCAGCGAAAGGCTCGATCATGTGTCGCAACATCACCGAATTGCGAGGACTCCAGCCCCCGGCCACCGGCGACGAGATCGAAGCGGCAGCGCGACAGTACGTTCGCAAGGTCAGCGGGGTGACGCATCCGAGTGAGGCCAACCGCGCGGCCTTCGAGGCCGCGGTCGCCGAGGTCACCGACTCGACTCGTCGGCTGCTCGCGGCCTTGCCCGAACGGCGGCAACCGCCCAAGACGGTTCCGCCGCTGCGTCGACCAGAGGTCCGTGCCCGCCTGGGCCTGGGGTGAACGACGGCGATCGCGATGATATGAACGCACGGTGAGTTCGCAGAATTTGATGGGAGACGTGACCGACCCGATGGCGGCCTTCGGGGTCGGCAACACCGTGTTCGCCACGCCGCAGGCACATATCGAGCAGCGCCTGGACGCCGCCCGCCTCGGCGATCACCACGGGCGTGTGGGTCTGGCCGCACTCGGCGTACTGGTCGACGAGGTGTGTGGCATTCCCTTCGCGGTCGCACCACCGACCGGGCCCACCGTGCAGGCCCGGCTGGGCATCTCGGTGGTGGGCGAGCTCGTGACCGGCGATCTGCTCACCGCGACGTCCACCCTGCTCAACTCCGACGACTTCGGGATCGAGGCGGGGCTCGAGGTCGTGGAGGTCACCTCGGCAGGCGGCGGGGTGGTGGCGCTGGGTTCGGCCCGCAGTGTGCGGGTGGGCAGGCATGCGCAGGCGACGCCGGAGTCCGGCTACGGCGCGAAACCTGTTCCGGCTGCCGGTCAATCGCCGACACCCGACCCCATCGACCCGGGGCTCAGTGGTCGGCAGATCGTCGCCGGGTTGGCGTCCGGCGCGATCGATCGCGGCCCGCTGGCCGACCTGCTGTCGGCCGACATCACGCCCGAGGACGGTGAACTCGCAGCGGTCGCGGGCCTGCACATCGCGATCACCACGTCGGCGTGGATGGGCAACTACATGGGCACCATGCACGGCGGGGTCATCGCCACCATCCTGGGCCACGCGCTGTCGATCGGCGCGCAGACCGGCACCGCGCCGGGTCAGCTGCATCGCCTCGTCGACATGACCGCCAACTTCTTCCGCTCACCACCCGTCGACGGGGAAGTCCTCGACGTGATCGTCGAACCCGACCGGGTGGGCAGGCGGATCGGGACCTACACCGCGTCGATGACCGGTCCGGACGGGAAGCTGCTCGCGCGCGCGACAGGGGATGCGCACTTCGGTTAGTCCCCGCATCCGGTGACCTGCCGGCGTCCGATTTGTGTCGCCTCACAAAACAATCATTCGTGCTTGCTTTTTTCTGAGCTGAGTGTGACCCTCATCTCATGGCATCGACGAACACATTCGTCGACGACCTCATCGCCGAGGGGGAGTCCCTTGATGCGCTGGTCGCCGACCTCGACAACGACCAGTGGCACCGGGCGACGCCAGCAGCGGGGTGGACCATCGCCCATCAGATCGGGCACCTCGCGTGGACCGATGAGGTGGCGACCGCCGCGGTGGCCGACGGAGCGCAGTGGCAGTCCATCCTGGCGCAGGCCGCCGCCGACCCCACCGGGGCGGTGGACGCGGGCGCGCAGCAGTGGGCCGATCTCGATCAGGCAGAACTGCTCACCCGCTGGCGCGCCGGGCGAGCGGAACTGGCGCGCCGACTCGGTGAGGTGCCCGACGGGGTGAAGATCCCGTGGTTCGGGCCGCCGATGTCGGCGGCCAGCATGGCCACCGCCCGGCTCATGGAGACCTGGGCGCACGGACTCGATGTCGCCGATGCCCTCGGAGTCACGATCGAGCCCACCGACCGGATCCGCAACGTCGCTCACATCGGGGTCCGGACCCGTGACTACGCCTACCTGGTGAACGGAAAGACCGCTCCGGCAACACCATTCGGCTACCAGCTGAGCGCCCCCTCCGGGCAGATCTGGACCTGGGGACCCGCCGACGCCGATCAACGTGTGATCGGGTCGGCGCTCGATTTCTGCCTGCTGGTGACCCAGCGGCGTCATCCCGAGGATCTCGATCTGGAATTCGTCGGCGACGACGCTGCCGAATGGTCGCAGATCGCCCAGTGTTTCGCCGGACCTCCGGGATCGGGCCGTCAACCCAGCGCACCGGACACAATGGGGGTGACCCGATGACCGGCGACATCGATCGAGTGCGGATCGGCAACGCATCGGGCTTCTACGGCGACCGGTTCTCGGCGGTACGTGAGATGCTCACCGGAGGTGAACTGGATTATCTCACCGGCGATTACCTCGCCGAGCTGACGATGCTGATCCTCGGGCGCGACCGACTCAAGGACCCCGAGGCCGGATATGCCAAGACTTTCCTGCGCCAGATGCAGGAGTGTCTGGGGCTGGCGGTCGAGCGCGGCGTCAAGATCGTCACCAATGCCGGCGGACTGAACCCCGCCGGTCTGGCCGCCCGGCTGACCGACCTCGCGGCCTCGCTCGACGTCGACGTCGCCATCTCCTACATCGACGGCGACAACCTGATCGAACGTGCCGACGAGTTCGGCTTCGACAATCCTGTCAGCGCCAACGCCTATCTCGGCGCATTCGGGATCAAGGCCGCCCTCGACGCCGGTGCCGATGTGGTGGTCACCGGCCGCGTCACCGACGCCTCGCTGACCGTTGGTCCCGCGGCGTCGTATTTCGGTTGGGGGCCAGAAGATCTCGATGCCCTCGCCGGTGCGGTCGTCGCCGGCCACATCATCGAATGCGGCGCACAGGCGACGGGAGGCAACTATGCCTTCTTCACAGAACTGGATATGAGCCGTCCGCTCGGTTTCCCCATCGCCGAGGTGGCAGCAGACGGTTCGTCGGTCATCACCAAACATGCCGACACCGGTGGCGGTGTCACCGTCGGCACGGTCACCGCACAGCTGCTCTACGAGATCACCGGTCCCCGATACCTCAATCCCGATGTGACCGCGCGAATGGACTCCGTGCACCTCGTCCAGGACGGCACCGATCGGGTCGCGGTGAGTGGAGTCCGCGGCGAGGCGCCGCCGAGGAACCTCAAGGTGTCGCTGAACAGGCTCGCCGGCTTCCGCAACGAGATGGATCTGATTCTCACCGGACTCGACATCGAGGCGAAGGCGCAACTGGTCGCCGGGCAACTCCAGTCCGCGCTCGAGAACCCGCCCGCCGAGCTGACGTTCACGCTTGCGCGCATCGATCACCCCGATGCCGACACCGAGGAGGCCGCCAGCGCGGTCTTGCGCTGCGTCGCCCGCGACACCGACCCCACGCGGGTGGGACGCGAATTGTCCTCGGCGGTGGTCGGGTTGGCGCTGGCGAGCTATCCGGGATTCGCCGCCACGACCCCACCCACCGCGGCCAGCCCCTACGGGATCTACGAGGCCGGCTACGTCGACGCCGAGGCGGTGACCCATCGGGTGAACCACTCCGACGGCAGTGTCGAGGAGATACCGCCGAGTCCGATGCGCACCGATGTGCTGCCGCCGTTGCCCGCGCACGACAGTTCAGCGGGCCCGGTCGAGTTCGGACCCACCGTGTCGGCGCCGCTCGGGCGGATCGCCGGTGCACGCAGCGGCGACAAGGGCGGTGGCGCCAATGTCGGCGTGTGGGTGCGATCGGCGCAGGAGTTCGCCTGGCTCGACGCCTACCTCGACACCGCGCTGCTGCGCAAGCTGTTGCCCGAGGCCGCCGATCTGGAGATCCACCGCCACCGGCTGCCGAATCTGTACGCCCTCAACTTCGTGATCGACGGATTGCTGGGTCGCGGTGTGGCCGACAACGTGCGCTTCGATCCGCAGGCCAAGGGGCTGGGGGAGTGGCTGCGCTCTCGCGTGGTCGAGATTCCGCAAAGTTTCGTCGACGACCTCCGCTGACTCGTTACCGCCTCCGACCGTATGTGCGGTCGATACCGAAAGGCTCAGTTCACCCCGATGACAGCAACAGCACCCCATCCCACCGCACAGTCACCGTCGACCGGCGGTTGGGACAGTGACGAACGACGTGACCTGCGTGCCCTCATGCGCCGGTTCGTCGAGACCGACGTACTGCCGTTCCAGGACGAGTGGGAGCGCGCGGGGGAAATTCCCCGCGAACTGCACCGCCGCGCAGCCGAACTCGGACTGATGGGCCTGGGCTTCGACGAGTCGATCGGCGGCTCCGGCGGCGATCTGGTGGACATGAGCATCTCATGCGAGGAGTTCCACAACGCCGGCGGCGCCGCGGGTGTGTGGGCCAGCCTGTTCACCCACGGGATCGCCCTGCCGCATATGGTCGCTGCGGGCGACCCGGCACAGATCGAGCGCTGGGCCACTCCGACCCTGGCCGGGGAGCTGATCGGCAGCCTGGCGATCACCGAACCCGGCGGCGGCAGCGATGTCGGTCATCTACGTACCCGCGCCGTGCGCGACGGCGACAACTTCATCGTCAATGGCTCCAAGACCTACATCACCTCCGCCGTGCGCGCGGATTTCGTCGTCGCCGCAGTCCGTACCGGTGGCCCCGGCGCATCGGGTGTGTCGTTGCTGGTGATCGACAAGCACACCGATGGCCGTCCGACACCGGGTTTCGCGGTCACCAGGAAACTCGAGAAGATGGGCTGGCGCGCGTCGGACACCGCCGAACTGTCCTTCACCGATGTGGTTGTCCCCGTGTCGAATCTGGTCGGCCCGGAGAACGCCGGCTTCGCGATGATCGGCGGGGCGTTCGTGACCGAGCGGGTGTCGCTGGCGGTGCAGGCCTATGCGAGTGCGCAGCGCAGCCTCGACCTGGCACTCGCCTGGGCACGCGAGCGCGAGACCTTCGGCAAACCACTGATCAGCCGCCAATCCGTGCAGGACACCCTCACCGAGATGGCGCAACGCATCGACGTCGCCCGGGTCTACACCCGGGCGTTCATCGACCGCTACGTCGCCGGCGAGCGCGACCTCATCCCGCAGGTGTGCTTCGCCAAGAACACCGCGGTGGCCACCGGCGAGTGGGTGGTGGACAAGGCGGTTCAGCTGTTCGGCGGGATGGGCTACATGCAGGGCACCGAGGTCGAGCGGCAGTACCGCGACATGCGGATTCTGGGTATCGGCGGTGGGACCACCGAGATCCTCACAGGTCTGGCAGCACGACGATTGGGGTATCACCAGTGACCACACTGCGTTCGGTCATCGACCGCGAGTCCGCCGAGTACCGCGCGGCGCAGGAGACGATGATCAGCAAACTCGCCGATCTCGACGAGGAGCTCGCCGGCGCACTCGCCGGTGGCGGCGAGAAGAAGATCGAGCGGCATCGTCGTCGGGGCAAGTTGCTCGCCCGCGAGCGCATCGAGTTGCTCATCGACGAAGATTCGGCATTCCTG
This sequence comes from Gordonia jinhuaensis, assembly GCF_014639795.1. Lineage (GTDB taxonomy): Bacteria > Actinomycetota > Actinomycetes > Mycobacteriales > Mycobacteriaceae > Gordonia_B > Gordonia_B jinhuaensis. The sequence goes on from NZ_BMGC01000051.1 coordinate 8,219, forward strand.
GAGCTGTGCCCGCTGGCCGGCTACGGCTCCGACTTCCAGGTGGGCGCGTCGGTGGTCACCGGGATCGGCGTGGTCGAGGGCGTCGAATGCATGATCGTGGCCAACGACCCCACCGTCCGTGGTGGTACCTCCAATCCGTGGACACTGCGCAAGACGCTGCGCGCCAACGACATCGCGCTGCAGAACCGGCTGCCGGTGATCGGCATGGTGGAATCCGGCGGCGCGGATCTGCCCACCCAGAAGGAGGTCTTCATCCCGGGCGGACGGATGTTCCGCGACCTCACCCGGCTGTCGGCCGCCGGCATCCCGACGATCGCCCGGGTCTTCGGCAACTCCACCGCCGGGGGAGCCTACGTACCGGGTATGAGCGATCACGTGGTGATGATCGAGAACCAGTCCAAGGTGTTCCTCGGCGGACCGCCGCTGGTCAAGATGGCCACCGGGGAGGAGTCCGACGACGAATCACTCGGCGGCGCGGCGATGCACGCACGCCAGTCGGGTCTTGCCGACTACTACGCCAAGGACGAACCCGACGCGATCCGGCTCGGCCGTCGTATCGTGTCGCGCCTCAACTGGCGTAAGGCCGGTCCCGACCCGGTCGCCGAGCCGACGCCGCCGCGTTTCGATCCCGACGAGCTGCTCGGGATCGTGCCCGGTGATCTGAAGATCCCCTTCGACCCGCGTGAGGTGATCGCGCGGGTGGTCGACGACAGCGACTTCGACGAGTTCAAACCCGAATACGGCACGTCGCTGTGCACCGGCTGGGCGCGGATCAACGGATACCCGATCGGTATCCTCGCCAACGCCCAGGGTGTGCTGTTCAGTGCCGAGGCGCAGAAGGCCACTCAGTTCATCCAGTTGGCCAATCGGTCGAACACCCCACTGTTGTTCCTGCACAACACCACCGGCTACATGGTGGGCAAGGAGTACGAGCAGAACGGCATCATCAAACACGGTGCGATGATGATCAACGCGGTGTCCAACTCGACCGTGCCGCACATCTCCATCCTCCTCGGCGCCAGTTACGGCGCCGGTCACTACGGCATGTGCGGGCGCGCCTACGACCCGCGCTTCCTGTTCGCCTGGCCCAGTGCGAAGTCGGCGGTGATGGGTGCCGCGCAGCTCGCCGGGGTGATCTCGATGGTGTCGAATGCGGCGGCGCAGGCCCGCGGTTCGGCCGTCGACCCCGATGCCGACGCGGCCATGCGTGCGGCGATCGAGAACCAGATCGAGGAGCAGTCGGTGCCGGCATTCCTGTCCGGGATGCTCTACGACGACGGCGTGATCGACCCTCGTGACACCCGAACGATTCTCGGATTGTGCCTGTCGGCGATCCACAATGCCCCGGTGGAAGGCACCACCGACTTCGGCGTCTTCCGGATGTGAGTGTGATGACAACACAAGAACTCTCCTCAGAAACCCCTGTGGTCACCGACTTCAGTCGGGTCCTCGTGGCCAACCGCGGCGAGATCGCCCGACGCGTATTCGCTGCCGCGCGAGAACTCGGCCTGTCCACCGTCGCGGTGTATTCCGATCCCGATGCCTCAGCGCCGTTCGTCGGTGAGGCCGACGCCGCGGTGCGGCTCGCCGGTGAGACTGCCACCGACACCTACCTCGATGCCGAGGCGATCATCTCGGCCGCGCGCCGGGCGGGTGCCGATGCGATCCATCCCGGGTACGGATTCCTCTCGGAGAACGCCTCCTTCGCCGAGAAGGTGATCGATGCGGGGCTGGTGTGGATCGGCCCGTCGCCCAAGGCGATCCGGGAGATGGGTGCCAAGGTCAATGCGAAGGCCGTGATGGCGGCCGCGGGTGTCCCGGTGCTCACCGACGTCGACCCGGAGTCGGTGACCGAGGCCGATCTGCCGCTGCTGATCAAGGCGTCCTCGGGCGGCGGTGGTCGCGGCATGCGTATCGTCGAGACCCTCGATGAGCTGTCCGGGCAGCTCGAATCCGCTCGCCACGAGGCACAGTCGGCATTCGGTGATCCGACGGTGTTCATCGAGCCGTATGTCGCGCGTGGTCATCACATCGAGGTGCAGATCCTCGCCGACGCCCACGGTAGCGTCGCGGCGGTCGGTGAACGGGAGTGCTCGATTCAGCGCCGCCATCAGAAGGTGGTGGAGGAGGCGCCCTCGCCGCTGGTGGAACGCCTCGGCGGGGATATGCGTGAACGGCTGTTCGCGGCCGCGCGCGCCGCGGCCTCGGCGATCGACTACCGCGGTGCGGGAACGGTGGAGTTCCTCGCCGACGACAACGGGCGGTTCTTCTTTTTGGAGATGAACACCCGTCTGCAGGTGGAACATCCGGTCACCGAGGCGGTTTCGGGTGTGGACCTGGTCCAGTGGCAGCTGCGCATCGCCCGTGGCGAAGAGCTGGTCGCGCTGCCGGAACCGGCCGGCGGGTCCTCGATCGAGGTGCGTCTGTACGCCGAGGACCCGGCGAACGACTTCTCGCCGCAGTTCGGCACCGTTCATCATGTGCGGGTGCCTGCGGCGCGCGCCGACGCGCCGATCGCACTGTTCCATCGACGTACTGATCCGGGTATCCGAGTCGACGGTGCGATCGAGGACGGTACCGAGGTCTCCACCTTCTACGATCCGATGCTCGCCAAGATCATCTCGTGGGCTCCTGATCGCCGGGCGTCGGCGGCCATCCTCGCTGCGGCGTTGCAGTCCATGCGGTTGCACGGACCGGTGACCAATCGCGACATGCTGATCAACACGGTGCGGCACAGACTTTTCGTCGACGGACAAACCACGACGGCCTTCATCGACGAGGTGGGACTCGACGAGTTGTCGGCTCCCGTGCTGGCGGGGGAGTACCGGCGGGCGTCGGTGGTGGCGGCAGCGCTCGCGGCAGCACATCGCGGTCGGGGCCAGGCGAAGGTCCAGCGAGGAATACCCTCGGGCTGGCGCAACCTCCCGTCGGGGTATCAATCGAAGAGATTCGTCGAAAACAATTCTGGTGCACAAGAATACGAAGTTCGCTATCGATTCACTCGCGACGGGTCGGTGGAGCTGCCCGACGACGATCTGACTGTTGTCTCGGTGGCTGATGATCTGGTGATCATCGAATCCGACGGTGTGGCAACGCGGTACGAGGTCAGCACCTATCGCGGTGAGGCGTACTACGTCGATTCCCCGCAGGGGTCGATCGCGCTGATCCGTCCCCCGAGATTTGTGGATCCGAGTGCGTCGATGCCGGCTGGTTCGCTGGTCGCGCCGATGCCGGGTGTGGTGATCCGCGTGGCGGTGGCGGTGGGCGATCAGGTGCGTGCGGGTGCGCCGCTGATGGCGATCGAGGCGATGAAGATGGAGCACACCATCACCGCCACCGCCGATGGTGTGGTGACCGAGGTCGCTGTTCGCCAGGGACAACAACTGTCACCCGGCGACGTGCTCGTGGTGATCAGCGACGATCCCGGTGCCGCGGGCACCGGGTCGAAGGAGGACTGAGTGATGACGGCAACCGATTCGGCGGCGTCGGCGGATTCGACGCGCGCGCAGGACAATCCCTATGTCGAGACGCCCGAACGCGCCGCGCTACGTGCGTCGGTGGCGGCGATGTCGGCGCGTTACGGGCAGGAGTATTTCCTGGCATGCGCCCGCGAGGGACGTAAGACCGACGAGTTGTGGTCTGAGGCCGGGAAGCTGGGCTTCATCGGGGTGAACCTTCCCGAGGAGTACGGCGGCGGTGGCGCCGGGATGTATGAGCTGTCGATCGTGATGGAGGAGCTCGCGGCATCGGGGTCGGGTCTGTTGATGCTGGTGGTGTCGCCGGCGATCTGCGGCAACATCATTGCCCGGTTCGGTACCGACGTGCAGCGGCAGACGTGGCTGCCGGGCCTGGCCAGTGGTGAGATCACCATGGCGTTCGGTATCACCGAACCCGACGCCGGATCGAACTCGCACAACATCACCACCACGGCCCGCCGCGACGGCGACGACTGGATTCTCAACGGCCGCAAGATCTACATCTCCGGGGTCGATCAGGCCGATGCGGTCCTGATCGTGGGACGGTTCGAGGATGCGCGCACCGGGAAGCTGCGTCCGGCGCTGTTCATCGTGCCCACCGACGCGCCGAATTTCGAGTACACACCGATCGAGATGGAACTGATCAACCCGGAGAAGCAGTTCCTGGTCTACCTCGACGACGTGCGGTTGCCGTCGGAGGCGCTCGTCGGTGACGCCGACTCCGCATTCGGTCAGCTGTTCGCGGGGCTGAACCCGGAGCGGATCATGGCGGCCGCCTCGGCGGTGGGCATGGGGCGTTTCGCGCTCGACAAGGCGGTGTCGTATGCCAAGGAGCGCACGGTGTGGAAGGGTCCCATCGGCATGCATCAGGCGATCGCGCATCCGTTGGCGCAGGCGAAGGTCGAACTCGAGATGGCCAAGCTGATGATGCAGAAGGCGGCGACGCTCTACGACAGCGGCGACGACTGGGGTGCTGCGGAGCCGGCGAATATGGCCAAGTACGCCGCAGCCGAAGCCTGTGTGAAGGCCGTCGACCAGGCCGTGCACACGATGGGCGGTGCCGGGCTGACGTCGGAGTACGGTGTGGCACCGCTGCTGAGTCTGGCGCGTATCGCACGGGTGGCCCCGGTGAGCCGGGAGATGATCCTCAACTTCGTGGCGCAGACCTCGCTGGGCCTGCCCAAGTCGTACTGACATCTGCGCGGCGAACGAGAGTGAGGCGGTAAGAGATGAGTGAATCAGGTTCGGCCACAGCACAATCGACCGATCAAGTGTCGCATGAGCCGGAGGTGGTGCGCTGGTCGGTCGAGCGGGGTATCGCCACGATCGTCCTGGACTCACCGGCGAACCGCAATGCGTTGTCGTCGCGTCTGGTCACGCAGCTGTTCGAGGCGTTCGCGGCTCTTGCCGACGACTCCGTAGCGCGCGTTGTGGTGCTGACGCACACCGGCGGCACATTCTGTGCGGGAGCGGATCTGGCCGAGGCCACCGCCGGGGCCGGGGCGCAGATGACGCTTGCGGAGAAGTCGGCGATGTCGTCGGGCTGGATGGTCGAGCTGATGCGGACCATTCTCGATTTCCCCAAACCGGTGATCGCGCGCATCGACGGTCACGCCCGCGCGGGTGGTCTGGGGTTGATCGCCGCATGCGATGTCGCGGTGGCGGGCCCCACGTGCACCTTCGCGCTCACCGAGGTGAGACTGGCGCTCGCCCCGTCGGTCATCTCGCTGGTGCTGGTGCCGAAGGTGTCCAATCGCGCGCTCAACCGGTACATCCTGACCGGTGAGGTGTTCGGGCCGCAGGTGGCCGCCGAGATCGGGCTCGTGACCGCGGCCACCGACAGTGTCGAGCAGCTCGACGAGGTGGTGCAGACGGTGGCGACCGCTATGCGGAAGGGGTCGCCGCAGGGGCTAGCGGCCTCCAAGTCGTTGGTGACCTCACCTATCCTGGAACGGTTCGATCGTGCTCCCGCGCTCGTCGAACTCGGTTCAGGCCTCTTTTCGTCGCCGGAGGCGAAGGAAGGGATGACCGCATTTCTGCAGAAACGCCCCCCGACGTGGGACAGCGATCGGTGACCTCAGCGCAGGCCCGCACACATCGCGTACCGCAGCAGGACCGCAGCCGGAACACGCGGCGCGCACTGCTGGCGGCGACGGTGTCGATGCTCGCCGAGGAAGGCTGGGCAGCGACCACCGTCGCGGCTGTCGCCGCGCGCGCCGGGGTGTCGCGTGGTGCGGCGCAGCATCACTTCCCCACGCGCGAGGCGCTGATCACCGCGACGCTCGAGCAACTGTTCACCGACCTCACCGACCGGGTGAACGATTCGTTCGACGTCCCCGCACAGGGGGCAGCACGTGTCCATCGCGTGGTCGAGTATGCGGTGGAGATCTACACCGGAACCGAGTTCAAGGCTGCGTTGCAGGTGTGGGCCGCGGCGGCATCGGATCCGGCGCTTCGAGAACTCATCCGTCCGCTCGAGTTGCGACTCGCCCGCGCCGCCCATCAGATGACGATGGCCGCACTCGGGGCCGATCCCGACGATGAGAACGCGTTCCGTCTCGTGCAGGCCACCCTGGACCTCGCACGTGGACTCGGCCTGGCCGACACCCTCTCCGACGACTCGGCGCGTCGCGCGGTGGTGGTGGAGACCTGGTCGCAGCAGATGGCCGCGGCATTGTTTCAGTAGGGCGGGGGGTCGTGCGCGTGGTCGGCGTGTTCGCCTTCGAGGGCTTTGCGGTTGCGTTCTCGTTCTTGGCGGCGGCGGGCGTGTGTGTCTGCCAGGCGTGGTCGGCGTCTGGTGGGTGATTCTGGTGTGTTCGGTTGTGGTGGTGGGTGTTTCGGTGGCTCGGGGTTGGTGAAGGTGATGTCCCGCAGCGTGGGGAAGAGGTCGTCACCGGATTCGGCGTAGCCGTGGATGGTTGCACCGTTGGGGGTGTAGAAGACCTGTCGGGCTTTGTCGTTGGCGTCGATGTATTGATCGTCGAGGAACACGCCGTCGGTTTTCATCTGGTGGTGCATCCGGCATTTGGTCGCGAGTCCTGCTGCGGTGGTCTGACCACCGGCTGCGGGGTTGTCGTGGTCGTATTCGTGCACATGGTCGAGATCCCCGGCGAAAGCGGGTTTGTCGCAGCCGGGCACGGTGCAGTAGCCGTCCCGGATACGAATGAACAAGTTCATCGCCGTGCTGGGCCGGTACGGGTCTGACGGCAGATGCGGACGCAAGGCCTTGCCCTTGGGGTTGATCGGCCTGATGACCGCGCTGGCGCGTTGGGCCAGCTCACGTACGTAGTCACCGGAGATCACACCGTAACCGTCCATGAACCCGACGCCGGAGTGACGCGGAGAATAGGCCCGCTTGGTCGTGGGCTCAGATTTGGGCGTGGACTCGGATATGGGCTTGGGTTCGGGCTTCGTGGGTGCCGAATCTCCCCTGGCAGAACTGGGCTCGGCTGCCGACTCCGAATCAGCCGCAACAGGTTCCGCAGCCTCCGACCCCGCTTCCGGCTCCGGCTCGTCCAGTGTCGCGGCTTCGGTGATCACGTGGATGATCACTTGTGCTTCAGCGGCTTGCACCATCGCCGGCGCGGGAATCGTGGCGTCACAGTCGTCACCACGGTCGCACTGGCACTCGAACAACTCGCCGGACAGCAGGGCGAAGACGGCATCCGACCGGCGGGCCCCGTCACGCCGCGGATCGGACTCGCACACACTGCTCGCCAACGCGTCGATGCGGGCTGCCGCGATGCGCACGTTTTCGGGCTCTTCGAAGTTAGCCGGGCACTGCTCAGCAGTGGAATTGCTGGATGTTGGCCCGCTGGGCGCGGGTGCAGTGGAATCGTATCCGGCGCCGCGAGTTCTCG
>NZ_BMGC01000052.1 GCF_014639795.1 Gordonia jinhuaensis
CGATCTCCGCTCGATCCTCGATCGTCAACATCCTGCGCCCCACTACAACCCCTGTCCACCAACGCCTCTCGGCTACCGTTGCTTCGAGGGTATGACACCGCCGTTCAATGACCACAATGGTGGCACTACTGGCGTTGATATTCGGAACGGTTGTGGTCGGTAGTGTTGCCGCGCCGGGCACTGCGACCGCGGACACGCTTGTCCTACCGTCCAGAGATCCGTTCTACGGGTCGGGGCGAGATCTCGCGAAGATCTCCCCCGGAACACCTCTCAAGACCCGGATCGTGCAACTCGCCTATGGCAACAAGCGGTTTCCTGCGATCGCGTCGCAAATCCTCTTCCGCACCACCGACCAGTTCGGAAAGCCGACTGCGGCGGTTACCACGATCATTGAGCCGCCGGTCAGCGGACCGCGCAAGGTAATTTCCTATCACTCTCCCTACGACGCATTGGGTTCCCAATGCGACCCGTCGTATGCGCTTCGTGGCGGAAACACCGGGCGTGGACCGGAATTCGACGACCTCACCATTGGAACCTTGCTTGCGCAGGGTTACACCGTCGTGGTTCCTGACTACGAGGGGTTGAGTATGCGCTGGACCATGGGGCGGGAGTCGGCGCAGACAGCACTCGACAGTCTCCGGGCTGCCGAGCGTCACCTTCGGCTCCCGGCATCGACACCCGTTGGTCTCTTCGGGTATTCCGGCGGTTCGGTGCCCACCGGCTTCGGAGCGGATCTGGCGCCCACCTACGCCCCCGAACTCAACATCATCGGGGCCGCTGCGGGCGGCGTCCTCGTACAGCCTTCACACAATTTGCCGTACGTGAACGGCAGCGCGCAGTGGGCCGGTGTCATCCCCGCACTGATGAACGTCTACAGCGACGTCTTCAACCTCGGCATCAGGCAGTTCCTGTCCCCGAAGGGAGCCGCGGTATTGGCGCAGACGCAAGGCAAGTGCTTGATCGACTTCGCGACGAAATACCCCGGATTGACTGATGCCCAACTGCTCGCGCCCCAGTACCCGGGACTTCTCAGTATTCCGGGCATCCCCGCCGCGTTCAACCAGAACATCATGGGCTGGGTTGGAAAGCCGCGCAGCCCGATGTTCCTCGGGGTCGGTAATGTCGACGGAACTGGCGACGGCATCATGATCGACGGCGATGTCCAAGGGCTCGCGACTCGCTACTGCCGTGAGGGCGTTCAGACGCAGTACAAGTCGTATCCGAAGCTCAGCCACTTCGACGCCTTTCTACCGTGGGCTCCGGATGCCGAGAAGTTCCTCGCCGACCGTTTTGCCCATCGACCGGCCAAGTACTGCACGAATATTCCCACCGGGAACACTCTGGGACCGCTACCGACGGACTGACCCTCGCCGGCGAGGTGAAACCGTGGGCTGAGGTGTGCAACCAGCTGACGCACGTATCGGCCGAGAAGATTTCGTCGACCGGTGGACTCGCGACCATGCCAACTAGCGGCACTGGCGAATACCGCGCGTCGTAGTGACGCGGCGCCGAGATGGCTTGCGGCGACCTTTGCGGTCTGGGTGGACATCAGTCCGACCGCGTCGGCATCGGTCAACGCTGTCACCTATTCACACTGAGGTGGCTCGCGCGCTGCAACAGGCTCGGTGATCCGGTGCTGTGTGGCGATCTCCGCCTACGCGCAGGCGTGGATCGAAAGCCGACAAGTCAAGGTGGCTCAGGGCCGGTTGAAGCAGCGCGCTCGGACGACTGCGACAAGGTGTCGCGACGCTAACCGCTTGAGTGGTTCGGCGGTCGGGCTGTGGCGAGTGTCAGCTCTCGGGACCGCGAGCACCTACTCGCAGAGCTGGAAGCACGCAACCTCGCCCCGAGAACCGTCAAGCACGCCTGGCTCGCGTTGAGTGCCGTCCTCAAGTACGCCACGCGCGACGGCGCTATCATCGCCAGCCCAACCGAGAAGGTGGATTTCAGCGCCGGGCACACTGTAGGTGACCGCGAGGCTTTCAGCATCAGCCGCTGACCGCCGAGCGATCGCCAAGACGGCGCGGATCGTAGGGGAGCGGTACCCGGTCTATGAGTTGCTGGTGTACTTCCTGCCATACTCGGGACTTCGCAAGGCCGAATGCGCCGGGTCGGAGGTTCAGGACTTGGAGTTCACCACACGCCGAGGCAGCGCGATCCGCGGGAACGATCCGACTACCACAAATCCAAGGGCCCAACCGAAACCGACGAACTCCGGTTCGACGGGGCAGCACACAGTCCGTTGGGCGATCCGGTTCCTTTCTCCGCCTACCTGATCAGGCGGCTTACTTGGAATCGTCCGGCTGCCCGGCGCAGCGGTCAACCGTCCTCCACGACACATCGCGCCAAACGTAGGCGCTCACCCCGGAGGTCTTCGTGGTCCACCGTAATGCCCATTGTCGGAAACCGGTCTCGGCAATCTGCAGATGCCCGATACCCGCCGATGGTGAGCAGAGTGCCGGCTACCGCGTGACGACGTATGCAGGTGCGATCTGATACCCGCGATGGGTGAGACATGAGACGTGTTCCTTCCGGCTTGACTACTTGCCGAAGGGGTCGCAAAAGCCCTGTTGGGGACGCCCTCACTTCATGCGCCTGCCATGCAAGCATTTGCCGCATGACAAACTCAGAGACGAGAAAACCCCTACTGAGCAGGGGTGTCACGTGCCCTCGGTGAGACTCGAACTCACACTGGACGGGTTTTGAATCCGTTGCCTCTGCCAATTGGGCTACGAGGGCGTGCGCCTCGCCTGGCGTGGTGTGCGCCGAGCTGGGTGCAGTGGACCACTCTAGATGAACGGCTGATGGCGTCGTCAAGCGGTAGTCTCTCTAGGTCAGATATGGGGTGATCTCGGGGCCGCACGATCGTGTGGGGGTGCCGAACACGCAGGTGCGGCCTTGTACGGCCGCGCTCACTCAATGCAGAGGTGGTGTAGGTGACCGCATCAGGGGCGACACCGGAGGCGTCGACGTCGACGACTCATCGTGTTCTCGTGGCCGAGGACGATTCGCTGATCCGGATGGATCTGATCGAGATGCTTCGCGAAGAGGGATACGAGGTGGTCGGCGAGGCGCCCAACGGTGACGTCGCGGTGAGGTTGACCGAGGAGCTCACTCCCGATCTGGTGATCATGGACATCAAGATGCCCGGCCGCGATGGTATCGATGCCGCCGCCGAGATCGCCTCGAAGCGACTCGCGCCGGTGGTGATGCTGACGGCGTTCAGTCAGCGCGAGTTCGTCGAGCGCGCGCGCGACGCCGGGGCGATGGCCTATCTGGTCAAGCCGTTCACCAAGGCCGATCTCGTGCCGGCAATCGAGGTGGCCGTCAGCCGCTACACCGAACTGTCGGTGCTGGAGAAGGATGTTGCCGACCTCACCGAGCGGCTGGAGACCCGCAAGCTGGTGGAACGTGCGAAGGGACTGCTGATGCAGAGCCAGAATCTCAGCGAGCCCGAGGCGTTCAAGTGGATTCAGCGTGCGGCGATGGATCGTCGCACCACGATGAAGGCGGTGGCCGAGGTGATCATCGAGACGCTCGGCCCCCAGCCGAGCTGACCGGCACCCACCACGGTAGGTGCGACGACGCACCACGGCGCAGACGAACCGAGCCCGCGGATATTCCGCGGGCTCGGTTGTATGTCAGACCGAGGAAAGTGGGGAACTGGTACACGAGTCTCGTCGAATTCACTTTCTGGCAACGAAAATCCCCGTCAGTGAAGACCGTCTCTCGGTGAAGATCATTCCCGGTGAAGGATCATCGGTGTGGAGGCTGTCGCCACATCGTGAACTCACGAACAACGCACTCGGCACGCGAGTAATCGAATGGTATTCGTTTGGCAATCGGTGGCGCAGTGCGCCAGTTGCGTCATGCAATTCGAATCATGCTGTGGGACAGTCACATCTGCAGATGTCTGATGAGTTCCGAAAGGCGGCGGACTCTATACCCTTCCACTCTTGCGCGGGCGCCCTTTCGCGAGTTTGTCGGTCGCATGAATCGAACGATGTGACGCAAAACCGTGAATAAATTACGAACATGTAACGATGCCCAGTTCGCGTCAGTTCGTCATCGCATTGACACGTTGCGGAAACACGAGCGGGCATATTGTTCTCCTCACTCCCCAGATCGATCGGGGCTGTCGTTTTCTCGCATCGAACAGAAAGGGTCCGAACTTGTTCACTCGGACATCCCGCGTCGTCGGCGGCTTCACTGCCGTCATGGCGGCAGGACTCCTCGTGGCGGCGTGCTCCAGTTCGTCGTCCTCATCGGGCGGCTCTTCGGAGTCGGCGTCTTCCGGTTCGGCGCTGGCCGCGGCCCCGACATGCGACGCGAGCGCTGACAACGCGACCACGTTCAAACTCGGTACCTTCCTGCCGCTCACCGGATCCCTCGCCTCGCTCGGCCCGGCCGCTGTCGCGGGCTCGGGACAGGCGCTGTCGGAGATCAACAAGAACGGTGGCGTCAACGGCAAGGACGCCTGCATCATCTCCACCGACTCCAGCGACACCAACAACCCGACCATCGGTGCGCAGAACATTCAGAAGCTGTTGCAGTCACGGGTGTCGGCGATCCTCGGCGCGGAGTCGAGCTCGGTGACCGAGAACGTCCTGCCGACGGTGGCAGCGAGTAACACCGTGATGTTCTCGCCGGCCAACACCGACGACAAGCTCACCGGTATCTCCAAGTGGTACTTCCGCAACGCGCCCCCGAACAGCGTCGAGGGTGACGCGCTGGGCAAGCAGATCGTGTCCGACGGCAACACCAAGGTCGCGCTGTTGGTGTTCAACGATTCCTATGGCACCAACCTGCGTGACTCGATCGAGAAGTCGATCACCGGTTCGGGTGGCCAGGTGACCTATGGCGCCAAGGGTAAGGGACAGGAATTTCCCTCCACCCAAACCGATTTCGGATCCACCGTCTCCGCGGCGCTGGGCACCCAGCCGGACGCCGTGGTGATCGACGCCTTCGATCAGACCACCCAGATCCTGCCGGCGCTCGCCTCGGCCGGCTGGAACATGAAGAAGGTGTACCTCGTCGACGGCAACCTCAACGACTACTCGAAGGATGCCGGCGTCCCGGATCTGACGGGCGCCAAGGGATCGACGCAGGGCATCAACCCCAGTGACGAGTTCAAGGACACGCTGCAGAGCTGGTACAAGAAGAACGAGAACTCGACCATCACCGGTTGGGGATACGCTGCGGAGTCCTATGACGCGGTGATCACCATGGCACTGGCGGCCGAAGTGGCGGGCAAGTCGGATCCGGCCTCGATCCAGGCCAACATCCTGCCGGTCACCGGTACGCAGAACGGCACCAAGTGCAAGACCTTCGCCGAATGCTCGGATCTCATCAAGAAGGGTACGAAGAACATCTGGTACCAGGGTCCCTCGGGTATCGGGCCGTTGACCGAGGGTCACGATCCGTCGTCGGGCTACATCTCCATCTACCAGTACGTGGGCAAGGCTCCGTCGAAGTTCCTCACCTCCGTCAAGGGCACCGTCGCCTGACCTAGCGACTCGGTTACCGAACGGGGCGATCCCGACCAACAGGGGCGGCCGGATTACCGACCGCCCCTGTTCGGCGGGTTCGAACGGGTTCGAGTGACCGATTTGTTCGAGTCAGTCACCGTCACAGATGCAGTGGAAGGTCTGGGCTCACGTGCTCACACAATCTCGCCGGTCACCAGCCGGCTCCCCTCACATGCGCCGTGCGACAACAGCGGTCATCGCCGCGTTCGTCGCGCTGTGCTCGCTTCTCGCGCTCGCGCCCCAGGCGTCGGCCGCGCCGATCACCACACCACCGAACTGTTCGGCCGGTCCCACCGCCGGCTGTGTCCAGGGCACCCTCAACGACGACAACGACAATGGTGTCGCCGACGTGGAGCTGACGCTGCGGGACAGCGCCGGCGCCTCGGCGAAGACGAAGACCGACGACAACGGCCGGTTCGTCTTCCAGGTCGCCGAATCCGGCGCCTACACCCTGCAGCTCGACACCTCGACGCTGCCGAAGGGTGTCACCGCCGCCACTCCGCAACTGACCGTCACCGCAACGGTTGGACAGCTGCAGCCCGCAGTGTTCCGCCTCAGCGGTCACGGCAAGGGCTCCAAGGCGACCACCACCGGGCCGCCCTCGGGCGCCAAGAAGGTGTGGAACCAGTTCTCCCAGGGTCTGCTGCTGGGTCTGCTGCTGGCACTCGCCTCGGTCGGTCTCTCGCTGATCTACGGCACCACGGGCTTGTCGAACTTTGCACACGCTGAACAGGTCACCCTCGGCGGTGTGCTGGCCTATGTGTTCGCGATCAAGCTCGGCTGGAACTTCATCCTCGCCACCGTGGTCATCGTGATCATCTGTGGTGCAACGGGTTACCTGCAGGACAGGGTCATCTGGGGTCCGCTGCGAAAGCGCGGTCTGGGACTCATGCAGCTGATGGTGGTCACCATCGGTCTCGCGCTGGCCTTTGACTACGCATTCCAGTTCTTCCTGGGCTCCCAGGTTCTCCCCGTGTCGAAATCGGTGCAGCGCAACACCGGACCGCTCAACATCACCCCCAACGCCTACATCGCCATGCTGATCTCGATCGTGGTGCTGGTGGTGGTCGGCTTCGGTCTCACCCGCACACGTATCGGTCGCGCCACGCGAGCAGTCAGCGACAACCGTTCCCTGGCTGCGGCATCCGGGATCGACGTCGACAGGATCATCCGGCTGGTGTGGACGGTCGCGATGGCACTGGCCGGCCTCGCCGGGGTGCTCTACGCACTGGTCAACGGAGGTATTCAATGGTCGACCGGTATCCAGATCCTGCTTCTGCTGTTCGCCTCGGTGACCCTCGGCGGGCTCGGCACCGCCTTCGGAGCGCTGGTGGGCTCGCTGGTGATCGGCATCGTCACACAGATGTCGACGCTGGTGGTCTCAGCTGACCTCAAGTACGGAACCTCCCTGCTGATCCTCATCCTCGTACTGCTTCTGCGTCCCCAGGGCATCCTGGGCCGTGGTGAGCGGGTCGGCTAAGAACGGAAAAGGGACCCAATGGATTTCCTCACTTCACTGTTCACCGATTTCGGCGCCCAGGTGCTGTCCTCGGTCACCGCGGCGTTCGCGCTTGCGGCGATCGGCCTCAACATCCACTTCGGTTACACGGGCCTGATGAACATGGGCCAGGCGGGCTTCATGCTCATCGGCGCCTACGGATTCGCGATCACCGTCAAATACGGCGGCGACTTCTGGCTGGGTCTGGTGATGGCGGTGCTCGCCGCGACAGCACTCGCGATCATCCTGGGGTTGCCGACGCTGAAATTGCGCGGTGACTATCTGGCGATCGTGACGATCGCGGCGGCCGAGATAGTACGAATAATCGGCGGCAATCAGAGCCTCGCCGATTACACCGGTGCCGTCGCCGGTATCCCCGGCAGTGTCTATCAGCACGCATTCACCGACCTGTCGCCGTTCCCCAAGGACGGGCAGTTCAGTCTCGGGCCGTGGGAGCATCCCTACAGCCAGGGCGACAGCTGGTGGTTGCGCATCGTCACCTGGGGGCTGGTGGCCGTGGTGAGCCTGCTGGTCTTCCTGCTGATGCGCAGCCCCTGGGGTCGCACCATCCGCGGTGTTCGCGAGGACCAGGACGCCGCGCGAAGCCTCGGCAAGAATGTCTATCTGTACAAGATGCAGAGCCTCATCCTCGGCGGCGTGATCGGTGCGCTGGCCGGCGTGATGTACGTGCTGTCGGCATCGGTGCAGCCCGACTCCATGGGGCGCACCACCACGTTCCTCATCTACACATGTCTGTTCCTCGGTGGCGCGGCGACCATCTTCGGGCCCATCCTGGGAACAATCCTGTACTTCATGGTGGTCGTCGCCCTGCGTGACGTCATCACCGAGTACGTGCCCTCGACCGTGATGAATCAGCAGCAGATCCCGCAGTTCACCTGGTTCCTGGTGGGTATCGGGCTGATGCTGCTGGTGATATACCGGCCGCAGGGCATCCTCGGCAACAAGAAGGAGCTGTCGTTCGGTGACTGAACCGACCACACCGGTCGGCGGTGGCGACTCGGGTCGCCACCGGGCCGGCCCAGAGACCACCGGCGCGACCACAGCCGATCGGGCTGCCACGACAGCGGCACCCGACAACAGCGGATACGACTACGACCGTTCGGTGCTGCGGGCGAAGCTCGCAGCCGTCGACGAGATGCCCGGCTCGCCCAAACCCGACCCGATCCTGGTCGTCGACCGCATCACCCGTCAGTTCGGCGGGATGACGGCAGTCGACGTCGACCACCTCGAGGTGCAGCGCGGAGCGATCACGGCGCTCATCGGCCCCAACGGCGCCGGCAAGACAACGTTCTTCAACCTCATCACCGGATTCGATCGACCCTCGAGTGCCAAGAAACTGTTCGGGTCGTCGGACAACACGGCACGCTGGGAATTCCAGGGCAAAGAGCTCGCCTCCACCAGCGCCTACAAGGTGGCGCAGGCGGGGATGGTGCGCACCTTCCAGCTCACCAAAGCGTTGTCGCGGATGACGGTGATGGACAACATGCTTCTCGGGTCGCAGTCGCAACCGGGCGAGAAGTTGTCGATGGCCCTGTGGCGTCCGCTGTGGAAACAACGCGAACAGGAGATCCGCGAGAAGGCCGAGGACCTGCTCCACCGATTCAAGCTCTACGAGAAGCGCGACGACTATGCCGGCAGCTTGTCGGGCGGCCAGCGCAAGCTGCTCGAGATGGCCAGAGCCCTGATGAGCGACCCGGCGATGATCATGCTCGACGAGCCGATGGCCGGGGTGAACCCGGCGCTCACGCAGTCACTCCTGGGGCATATCGAGACGTTGCGCGACACCGGCACCACCGTGTTGTTCGTCGAACACGACATGCACGTGGTTCGCCACATCTCCGACTGGGTCATCGTGATGGCCGAGGGCCGCATCGTCGCCGAGGGAACGCCTGCGACGGTGATGAACCAGCAGTCGGTGATCGACGCCTACCTCGGCGCCCACCGCGACGACGACCTCGGCGACGACGCGCTGCTCGACGAGGATTTCGACGCGGCGATCGAGGCGGAGGACGAGCGACTCAGCAAGGTGCAGGCAGCGGCCGAGGAGTATGCGGCCGAGGTGCGCGAGGGCGAGGTCCAGGTGGACGAGACGGGCGTCGAGGAGTCGGTCGCCGCAGTCACCGACACAGAGGCCGCAGTCACCGACAGGGAGGCCGCCGAAACAGCGGAGGCAGCCGACGTCGTCGAACCCGGCAGCCACGAGAAGAAGGAGGAGCGCTGATGGTCGTCTACACCGGCGACGGTGATCCGGTGGTGGACGCCCAGGAGCTGGTCGCGGGATACCTGCCGGGAATCAACATCCTCAACGGGTGCAGCCTGACGGCCTATCCCGGCGAACTGATCGGCATCATCGGACCCAACGGCGCCGGCAAGTCGACACTGCTCAAGGCGCTGTTCGGGCAGGTCCCCGTCCACGACGGCAAGGTGCTGCTCAACGGTGAGAACATCACCAACGCCAAGACCAACCGACTCGTGCAGGCGGGTGTGGGTTTCGTTCCGCAGACCAACAACGTGTTCCCCTCGCTCACCATCGAGGAGAACCTGCAGATGGGGCTGTTCCTGCGTCCCAAGAAGCTGCGCGAGCGTCTCGACGCGATCTACGAGCTCTTCCCGGTACTCGGGGAGCGTCGCAAACAGCGTGCCGGCGGGCTGTCGGGCGGCGAACGCCAGTCGGTCGCCATGGCGCGCGCGCTGATGATGGAACCGTCGGTGCTGCTGCTCGACGAGCCCTCGGCCGGGCTGTCCCCGGTGCGTCAGGACGAGACTTTCATCCGCACTCGCAAGATCAACCGCACCGGGGTCACGGTGATCATGGTCGAGCAGAACGCCCGGCGATGCCTGCAGATCTGCGACCGCGGCTATGTGCTCGACCAGGGACGCAATTCCTACACCGGCACCGGCCGCGAGCTGGCCAACGATCCCAAGGTGATCGAGCTCTACCTGGGCACCCTGGCCACCGACGTCGAAGCCGAGGAAGCGCAGCGTGCGTCGACCTCCGACGGCAGCACCTCGGTTGCGGCCGAGCCCGGGAGCGACTCCTGATACGAGTCGCACAGGACGCCGGACACGGGTGAGCGCCCGCTCGCGGTGGTCGGCGGGGCGATGGGCGTGTCGGTGCTCGCCACTAGACTGACTCGGGTGGCTACCACCGACACGACCCCGACCTCCACGACCACCGCGAATCGGCCGGCCAAGGCCGCGGGTGGGCGGACAGCCAGTGGTGGCCAGTCGAAGCCCACACTGATGCTGCTCGACGGGCACTCGTTGGCCTACCGCGCCTTCTTCGCACTGCCCGCCGAGAACTTCAAGACGGCCACCGGGCAGACCACGAATGCCGTGTACGGCTTCACCTCGATGCTGATCAACCTGCTGCGCGACGAACAACCCACACATGTCGCCGCCGCATTCGACGTGTCGCGCAAGACATTTCGCGCCGAGGTATTCCCCGAGTACAAGGCGCAGCGCTCCAAATCTCCCGACGAGTTCAACGGCCAGGTCGACCTCACCAAGGATGTCCTGTCGGCGATGGGTATCCCGGTGATGGCCATCGAGGGGTACGAGGCCGACGACATCATCGCGACTCTGGCCACTCAGGCGACTCACGCCGGTTACAAGGTCCTCGTGGTCACCGGGGACCGGGACTCGCTGCAGCTGGTCGACGAGAACGTCACCGTCCTCTACCCCAAACGCGGTGTCTCCGAACTCACCCGGTTCACTCCCGAGGAAGTCGAGAAGAAGTACGGGCTCTCGCCGGAGCAGTACCCCGACTTCGCCGCGCTGCGCGGTGACCCCAGCGACAACCTGCCGGGTATCCCGGGCGTCGGGGAGAAGACCGCGACCAAGTGGATCAACCAGTACGGCTCTCTGTCGGGACTCGTCGATCACGTCGACGAGGTCAAGGGCAAGGTCGGCGACGCGCTGCGCGAACACCTGGCCGGCGTGCTGATGAACCGGCGCCTGACCGAGCTCGTGCGCGACATGACGCTACCGATGGGGCCCGACGATCTGGTGCTCTCGCCCTGGGACCGTGACCGCATCCACCAGCTGTTCGACGATCTGGAGTTCCGGGTCCTGCGGGACCGGCTGTTCGCGACGCTCAGTTCGGTGGAGCCCGAGGCCGAGTCGGGGTTCGACGTCCAGGGTGAGGTGCTCGCGCCGGGTTCGGTCGCGGCATGGCTCAGTGAGCACTTGGCCGACGGTTCCCGCGCGGGACTGTCGGTGCGCGGACCGCAACAGGTCTACGGCTCCGACGCCGAGGCGATCGCGATCGCCGCCGCCGACGGCGCCTCGGCATTCGTCGACACCGCGGCGATGGATGCCGACGACGAGAAGGCGGTGGGGCAGTGGCTCGCCGATCCCGATCGACCCAAAGCGCTGCACGAGGCCAAGTGGGCGATCCACGCACTGCGCGGTCGTGGCTGGGCACTTGCCGGCGTCACCAGCGACACCGCCCTGGCGGCCTATCTGGTGCGCCCCGGTCAGCGGTCGTTCAACCTCGACGACCTGGCATTGCGTTATCTGCACCGGGAGATGCGGGCCGATGACGCACCCGACGAATCGCAGCTGTCGCTGCTCGACGACGACGGTGCTGACGAGGCCGCACGCGCGCAGACACTCATGCTCGACTCCCGTGCCGTACACGATCTGGCCGATGTGCTCGACGACGAGTTGGACAAGATCGACTCGCTGCCACTGCTCACCGACATGGAACTGCCACTGAGTTTCGTTCTGGCGCAACTGGAAGCGGCGGGGATCGCCGTGGACACCGATCATCTGGAGAACCTGGAATCGGAGTTCGCCGACCGTGTGCGGTCGGCGGCCGAGGCCGCCTATGCCGAGATCGGTGAGCAGATCAACCTCGGTTCGCCCAAACAGCTGCAGACGATCCTGTTCGACAAGCTCGGCATGCCCAAGACGAAGAAGACCAAGACCGGTTACACCACCGACGCCGATGCGCTGCAATCACTGTTCGAGAAGACCGGACATCCCTTTCTCGAGCATCTCCTCGATCACCGCGACGCGACACGGCTGAAGGTCACCGTCGACGGCCTGCTCAAATCGGTGTCCGACGACGGCCGTATCCACACCACCTTCAACCAGACCATCGCGGCAACCGGCCGCTTGTCCTCCACCGATCCGAACCTGCAGAACATCCCGGTCCGCACCGATGCCGGACGTGCCATCCGGCACGGCTTCGTGGTCGGCGAGGGCTTCGAGACGCTGATGACCGCCGACTACAGCCAGATCGAGATGCGAATCATGGCGCACCTGTCGAAGGACGAGGGGCTGATCGAGGCCTTCCGGACGGGCGAGGACCTGCACAATTTCGTCGGTTCCCGTGCGTTCGGGGTGCCTATCGACGAGGTGACCCCGGATATGCGCCGTCGCGTGAAGGCGATGTCCTACGGCCTCGCCTACGGGTTGAGTGCATTCGGTCTGGCCGCGCAGCTGGGCATCGGTCGCGACGAGGCGAAAGAACAGATGGACGCCTACTTCGCGCGGTTCGGCGGTGTTCGAGACTATCTCCACGAGGTGGTCGAGGAGGCGCGGACAAACGGTTACACCGCAACAGTTTTCGGTCGCCGACGCTATCTTCCCGATCTCAACAGCGACAATTGGCAGCGGCGTCAGGCCGCCGAGCGGATGGCGCTCAACGCGCCGATCCAGGGGTCGGCTGCCGACATCATCAAGGTGGCGATGCTCAACGTGGACACGCGCATGAAGGCGCAGGATCTCCGGTCACGGATGCTGCTGCAGGTGCACGACGAGCTGGTACTCGAGGTCGCACCGGGGGAGCGTGAACAGCTCGAGCAGCTCGTCCGCGAGGAGATGGGTTCGGCCATCGAGTTGTCGGTTCCGCTCGACGTGTCGGTCGGCTGGGGCCGGTCGTGGGACGACGCCGCCCACTGAGTCGTCCTCCCACTAAGCCTCGATCCACCGATTTGTACCTGTCCGGGGGATGAGGGATAGACGAAATGCCCTGTCTGAGTGACAGAATGGGACTTGCTCAGGGTTCCATCGGTAC
>NZ_BMGC01000053.1 GCF_014639795.1 Gordonia jinhuaensis
CGAGTGCCGCTTCCGTCCTGCCATGATCCCTATCGTCCCTTCGTGCCCTCATCAGGGCAATCAGGACTCTAGAACAGCCCGGACCGGTTCACGGGGGACACGCCACTAGCACCGCGACCGTGGCACGGCTACCGCTCTATGAAGAGCGGGTGCAGGTCTTCGTCGACGTCGAGCACCCCCTCGCCGCAGCGATTGACCCAATACCGCTAGCCTCCCTGAGCGATCGCCCATGGATACTCCCCGGGAGTGATACCGCCCTGCGGGGTGAACTCGAAGAGGAATTCGCGAGGCTGCGGGCCCCTCTCCCCGCCAACCGTGTGGAAACCACCAATGTTCTCACTGTGCGCGAGTTGCTACGCGATCGGCGGACGCTCGCAGTCCTTCCCGCACTGATCGGCAACAGCCACGACAATCTGGTCTCTCTGCCCGTGGACCTCGCCTCGGTGAGCCATCAGGTGGGACTGTCTCTGGCTGTCGGTCGGGCTCTCAGTCCCGCCGCAGCCGCCTTCGTCCATGCCCTTCGGAGGGTGGCTGCTGAGGGGCTGACGAGCCCCGCACCGGAGATCTGACCGAAACCTGCCAATCTGTCACACGCGACCGACATCGACACTCAACGGGCGGCCGGACGCACTCCCAGCAGCGCCGCGAGCTGTGTCGCGATCGGGTTGAGGTTCAGTGCGTCAGGCGCCTTCTTGGGCTTGGAATCCCACGGCTGGGCGTAGTCGGGGTTGGCCAGCGCGGCACGTTTGGCGCCGCGGACATCGGTCGGATTGCCCTGGGCCACCTGACAGTTGGCGTTCGTGTTGAACGGGAAGTCGTCGTAGTTGATGTCGAAGTCAGGGTTCTTGGCCTTGATCTCGTCGATCATCTTCGTGGTTCCCTCATACCCGTAGGTACACGTCGGCGGGTTGTTGGTCTCGAGGACCACACCAAAGTGGATGGTGCCATCACCGGGCGCGGTGGTCGCACCCTGACCCGACAGGATGCCGAGCAGGCTCATCAGCGGTGCCACACCGAAATAGGTGGGCGCGGTCTCGCGCACATCGGCGGCGAGGTCGTGGACCACCGAGGTGATGTCGCCACCGGATCGTTCGAGCAGCGCGGAGATCTGGGTGGCGCTGGCCGTTCCGGTGGTCAGCAGTCGCCGGAGATCCGGATCGCTGGACTGCAGCTGCGCGGCGACCACCTTGAGGCTCTTGGCCCACTGCTCGATGTCGTCGGACTGGTCTGCCTGCGTACCCAGGGCCACGTCGGAATTACGGAGCAATGAGATCGTCGCCGGCAGATTGTCATATCCGGCTTTGGACAACGCCGAGAGTGAGTTGACGAGGCTGCGCATGTCCTCACCGTGACCGCCGACGCCCTTGGCTAGCTCGGTGACAACGGTGTGCAGGTCGTCGACGGGGACCGAGTTGGCCAGGTTGACGCTGCTGGAGATGACCTTGTCGAGGGGCACCGGGATCGACGTGTCGGTGATCACCGAGCCGTCACGCAGCCACGGCGCACCTGAGGTGTGCGGCCGCAGATCCACGTACTGTTCGCCGATGGCCGACCGGTTGGCCACCACCGCACGCGCGTTCGCCGGGATCTTGTCGCCGGACTTGGTGAGGACGAGGTCGGCGGTCACACCATCGTCGGTGAGGTGGAGCTGGCCGACCCTGCCCACCGGAACACCCTGATAGGTGACCTCGGCGTTGGTGAAGATGCCGCCGGAGTCCGAGAAATTGGCCTTGACGACATAACGGTTGAGGCCCACGGCCGAGTCGAGGTGCACATAGTGCAAGGCCGCGTACACCAACAGAGGAACGGTGAGCAGCAGAAGGACGATCAGCTGCCAGATCTGCAGCCGACTGACCATGTTCATCGTCGACACGCCTTCCCGACGCACATCTCACAAGTCCCCACAGTGGGACCGGCAGCACCGATGCCGCGTCGATTCGACTTTCTCACAAGACCGAATCGGACACCAAGACGACAACAGTCAGTGACAAGTTGCCCCTACCACCTACAACACCGATAGTGATTGTCATCACTCATTCGAGCATTCGGTACACATCACTATGTCGGCATCGGCCACGAGCCGCAGAACGGAGGTACTGCGGGCAGGGTTCTGCACACACAGCAAAGGACCCCTCCCGATACGGAAGGGGTCCTTCGGCTGACTCAGTCCGGCGACCGGCTCGTGGATGCGATCACACGTACCGATGGCTGGTCAGATCAGGCGTTGCCCGACAGCTTCTCGCGAAGCGCGGCCAGCTGCTCGTCGCTGGCGAGCGAACCGCCACCGGTCGACGAGGACGACGACGAGGACGATCCGCTCGATGCCGGACGCGAATCCGAGGTCGACTCCGACGAGTAGTCGGTCGGCGCGTTGGCAGCCTCGGCCGCCGCGGCAGCGAACTTCTCGATCTGGGCGGTGTGCATCTTGTGGCGACGCTCGGCCTCGGCGTACCGGGCCTCCCATGCCTCACGCTGCGTCTCGAAACCGGGCAGCCACTCGTTGGTCTCCGCGTCGAAGCCCTCCGGGAAGATGTAGTTGCCGGCCTCGTCGTAGCTGTCGGCCATGCCGTACTTCGAGGGGTCGAACTCTTCGGTGTAGTCCTCGTTGGCCTGCTTGAGGCTCAACGAGATACGACGACGCTCGAGATCGATGTCGATGACCTTGACCATCGCGTCGTCGCCGACGGAGACAACCTGGTCGGGGACCTCGACGTGGCGCTCGGCCAGCTCGGAGATGTGGACCAGGCCCTCGATGCCCTCTTCGACGCGCACGAACGCACCGAACGGCACCAGCTTGGTGACCTTGCCCGGAACGATCTGACCGATCGCGTGGGTACGGGCGAACTGACGCCACGGGTCTTCCTGGGTGGCCTTGAGCGACAGCGACACGCGCTCGCGGTCGAGATCGACGTCGAGAACCTCGACGGTGACCTCGTCACCGACTGCAACGACCTCCGACGGATGGTCGATGTGCTTCCAGGACAGCTCGGAGACGTGGACCAGACCGTCGACGCCGCCGAGATCGACGAAGGCACCGAAGTTGACGATCGAGGACACGACGCCCTTGCGGACCTGCCCCTTCTGCAGCTGGTGCAGGAACTCGCTGCGCACCTCGGACTGGGTCTGCTCCAGCCAGGCGCGGCGCGACAGCACCACGTTGTTGCGGTTCTTGTCGAGCTCGATGATCTTGGCCTCGAGCTCCTTGCCGATGTACGGCTGCAGGTCGCGGACGCGGCGCATCTCCACAAGCGATGCCGGGAGGAAGCCACGCAGACCGATGTCGAGGATCAGGCCGCCCTTGACGACCTCGATGACGGTGCCCTTGACGGCCTCGTCCTTCTCCTTGAGCTCCTCGATCGTGCCCCAGGCGCGCTCGTACTGCGCACGCTTCTTGGACAGGATCAGGCGGCCTTCTTTGTCCTCCTTGGTGAGGACGAGGGCCTCGACCTGATCGCCGACGCTCACGACCTCATTCGGGTCGACATCGTGCTTGATGGACAGTTCGCGAGACGGAATCACGCCCTCGGTCTTGTAACCGATGTCGAGAAGAACCTCGTCACGGTCGACCTTGACGATGGTGCCTTCGACGATGTCACCATCGTTGAAGTACTTGATCGTGGAGTCGATCGCGGCGAGCAGGTCCTCGGCCGAGCCAATGTCATTGATGGCTACTTGCGGCGAGGTGATGGTCGTGGACGGCATATGTTGAGTTGCTCCGGACGAGTAAGTAGTAGGTACAGTTACGCCAGCGCGCCGATGAGACAGCACGCACTCTGACAGGCTACTTGACCAGGGGTGGCCTGGGCAAATACCTGGTCGAGTGCGTTCGTGCGCGCGACAGCCAGCCCCCGAAGGGTCCGCACCGGGCCGATGCGGCAGCTGCCCTGTGACAACCCTGTGAGGGGTCTCCCACATTCCCCGCCGTACCCGATTCGGTGAACCCCCAGGTCGGAGTGCCTGGTTACCTCATCTAACCTTCTTCGATGTGTCCCAGATCTCGTCTCCGGTCAGCTCATCTCGGGTGAACCCGTCGATCGCCGCGCGACTCGACCGCCTCCCGGTGGTCCGCACCCATCGAATCGCCGTGGCCGTGGTGGGAATGGCACTGTTCTTCGACCTCTACGAGAACTTTCTGGCTGCCACGATCTCCTCGGTTCTCAAGACCGAGCTCGACCTGACCCGCACGCAGTTGAACCTGATCCTGGGGTCGGCATTCTTCGGGCAGTTCGTCGGCGCGATCGTGATGGGCAGGCTGTCCGACCGGATCGGTCGCCGCCCGGCCTTCATGATCAACCTCGCGGTGTACTCGGTGTTCTCCCTCGTCGCGGCCTTCAGCCCCAACGCCTGGTTCCTGGTGGCGATGCGCTTTTGCGCCGGTATCGGCATCGGCGCCGAATTCGCCCTCGCCGACTCCTACCTGGCCGATCTCCTTCCCAAGGCGGTCCGCGGCAAGTTCATCTCGTGGTCCTACACGGTCGCATTCATCGCGGTGCCGGTCGTCGGCCTGCTCGCGCGCTGGCTGGTCCCGTTGCACCCGCTCGGCTTCGACGGCTGGCGATGGCTGTTCCTGCTCGGCGGTATCGGCGCATTCGCGGTCTGGGTCATCCGTCGCGGGCTGCCCGAGTCCCCGCGGTGGCTGGAGACCCACGGTCGACACGAGGAGGCCGAGGCGATCTGTTCCTCGCTCGAGGCCGAGGCACGCGCGGCCGGGCACACGCTCGCCGAACCCGACGACGAGGCGACGGTCCGGCCTGCCGCGTCGATGGGTTTCTCGTCGTTGTTCGGTCCGCAGCTGCGTCGGCGCACCACGATGCTGTGGATCCTGTCGGCGCTGGAGGCATTCGGCTACTACGGCTTCGGCACGCTGGCTCCACTGGTGCTCATGGAGAAGGGTTTCGACGTCGTCAGCTCGCTGGGCTTCGTCACCGCGTCCTACCTGGGCTACCCGCTGGGATCCCTGCTGGCGATCCCGCTGGTCGAACGGATCGAGCGGAAGTACCTCGTGATGATCTCCGCGGCCGCGATGGCCGCCTTCGGTCTGTGGTTCGGCTTCGCCTCGAGTCCCGCGCAGATCGTCGTCGCCGGTATCGGCTACACGATGGTCAGCAACCTGTTCTCGAATGCCTATCACGTATATCTGGCCGATTCGTATCCCACCGCGGTCCGTGCCACGGCCGCGGGATCGGCGTATTCGCTGTCGAAGATCGCCACTGGCATCTTGCCGTTCATCCTGCTGCCGCTGCTCGATGCGCACAGCCCCGAGCTGGTGTTCGGTCTGGTCGCGCTGATGATGGTCCTGCTCATCGTCAACGTCGCGGTGCTCGGTCATCGCACCACGGGACGCTCGGTCGACGCGCTCGAATGAGTCCTGCCATGCGAGGCACCTAGACTCGAGCCACGTGGAACCCTCCGACCGTCCCGTCCCCGCCGCACAGATCCGTGCACCACGGCTTCTCGGCGACATCGACTCGGCGACCAGTGAATCAGCCAACCGCGGTTGGTGGGACGGCGAGACCGACGACTATCACCGTGAACACGGCGAGTTCCTCGGTACCGACACTCCCGGTGGGGATTTCATCTGGTGTCCGGAGCGAGTCCGCGAAGCCGACGCCCACCTGCTCGGCGACGTCGCCGGGCGCCGGATCCTGGAGATCGGTTGCGGTTCGGCACCGTGTTCACGATGGCTCGCCGCACAGGGCGCCCAGCCGGTCGCGATGGATCTCTCGCGCGGGATGCTCGAACACGGCCGCGCTGCGATGCAGCGCTTCGACGAGCCGAGGGTTCCGCTGGTGCAGGCGACCGCCGAATCCCTGCCGTTCGGCGACGCGTCCTTCGACCTCGCCTTCTCCTCATTCGGAGCGATCCCGTTCGTGGCCGACTCAGCCCGCGTGATGGCCGAGGTCGCCCGCATCCTGCGCCCCGGCGGACGGTGGGTGTTTTCCGTGAATCACCCGATGCGCTGGATCTTCCCCGACGACCCCGGCCCGGACGGCCTCACTGTCTCGATCCCTTACTTCAACCGGACGCCGTATTCGGAGACCGATGAGCAGGGCCGGGTCACCTACGTCGAGCACCACCGCACGATCGGTGACCGCGTTCGCGAGATCCGAAGCGC
Organism: Gordonia jinhuaensis; assembly: GCF_014639795.1. Classification (GTDB taxonomy): domain Bacteria; phylum Actinomycetota; class Actinomycetes; order Mycobacteriales; family Mycobacteriaceae; genus Gordonia_B; species Gordonia_B jinhuaensis. The sequence continues at coordinate 6,116 of NZ_BMGC01000053.1, forward strand.
CGGAATGGTTCTCGACGACATCATCGAACCGGAGTGGCCAGATGACCTCACCCAGGAGTGGGGGCAGTGGAGTCCGCTTCGTGGCCAGTTCTTCCCGGGGACGGCGATCTTCTGCTGCACCCTTCCCGGGTGAGCGCCGGCCCCGTCGCCGCGAACGTCACAGGATCTTCGACAGGAACGCCCTGGTGCGTTCGTGTTTCGGATTCGACAGCATCTCCTGCGGATCGCCCTGCTCGATCACACGACCCTCGTCCATGAAGACCACCTGATCGGCGACCTCACGCGCGAAGCCCATCTCGTGGGTGACGACGATCATGGTCATCCCGTCCTTGGCCAGATCGCGCATCACCGCGAGGACGTCGCCGACCAGTTCGGGATCGAGCGCCGAGGTGGGCTCGTCGAACAGCATGAGCTTGGGGTCCATCGCCAGTGCGCGCGCTATGGCGACCCGCTGCTGCTGACCTCCCGACAGCTGCGCGGGATAGGCATCGGCCTTGTCCGACAGACCGACCTGAGCCAGCAGATCCTTCGCGCGGGCGACGGCTTTGTCGCGGGGCACCTTCTTCACCTGGGTGGGCGCCTCGATCACGTTGTCGAGTGCGGTGCGGTGCGGGAACAGGTTGAAGTGCTGGAACACCATCCCGATGTCCCGGCGCTGTTTGGCGGCGTCCTTGGCCGACAACTCGTAGAGCTTCCCGCCGCGCTCGCGGTACCCGATCAGATCTCCGTCGACGTACAGCCTTCCCGCCGTGACACTCTCGAGATGGTTGACGCAACGCAGAAAGGTCGACTTACCCGAACCCGACGGCCCGATCAGGCACATCACCTGTCCGGGCTCCACCTCCAGGGTGATCCCGCGGAGCACCTGGAGCGCACCGAAACTCTTGTAGACGTGGTCGGCCTGGACCATCGGCGTGGTCTCCGCCTGCACACGCGTCTCGGCGCTCTGCGCGCTGGTCATCATGCTCCCCCGGAATTGTGCGGTGCACCCGCATTCTTGAGCGTCGCGTCGTCGACCGTGCCGTCCGGCTTCAGCCGCGCCTGAGTGGCCGCGAGCACCCGCAGTTGCTTGGCGGTGAGCGTGCGGCTGGCACCCCGTGAGTAGTGCCGTTCGATGTAGTACTGCCCGACCATCAGGATGCTGGTGATGACGAGATACCACGTCGACGCGACCAGCAGCAGGGGGATCGGTTTGAAGTTGACCGCGGAGATGTCCTTGGCCCGACCGTAGAGCTCGAGGCTGAACGGGATCGCGGTCACCAGCGATGTCGTCTTGAGCATGCTGATGAGTTCATTGCCGGTGGGCGGGATGATCACCCGCATGGCCTGCGGGAGAACGGTGCGCCGCATGGTCTGGCTCCACGACATACCCAGTGCCACCGACGCCTCGGACTGTCCCTCACCGACCGAGGTGATGCCGGCTCGCACGATCTCGGCCATGTACGCCGACTCGTTGAGCGCCAGGCCGATCACCGCGAACAGGAACGCCGAGTTGAGGTCCTGGATATCGAGGTGGGCGAACTGCACGGTGAACGGGATGCCGAGGTCGATGCGTTTGTAGATCGACGGGAACAGTCCCCAGAACACCAGCTGCACGTACACCGGGGTACCGCGGAAGATCCACAGGTACACCCACGCAACGGTGCGCAGCACCACATTCGGTGACAGTCGCATGATCGCGAGCACCACACCGAGGAACACGCCGATCGCCATGGCCAGGACGGTCAGCGCGAGTGTGTAGCCGGCGCCGGAGAGGATGCGCTTGTCGAACAGGTACTGCCCGTAGGTCGGCCACTCGTATGCGCTGTTGGTGGCGGCACCGTAGATGAACAACGCCACGAGAATCGCGACGATCACCGCGGCGATCAGTTGACCGGGGTGTCGAACCGGAACCGCCTTGATCGGTTCCGGTTCGACGTCCTCGGAATGTGTTGTCTGCGTTGCAGTCATGACAGCTCGATCGATGTCTCGCTGATCAGCTGATCGCGCCGTTGAGTTCGGACTGCTTGATCACGCCGTTCTCCACGCCCCAGCTGCGGGCAACCTCGGCGAATGCGCCGCTGTCGATCAACTCCTGAACCGCCTTCTGCAGGACCGGTCCCAGCGGGGACCCCTTCTGGACCGGGAAACCGTAGGGTGCGGAATCGAAGATGTCACCGGCCAGCTCGAGCTTGCCGTTGGATTGCTTGACCGCATAGGCGGTGACCGGTGAATCCGCGGACATGGCGTCGACCTTGCCGAGCATGAGGGCGTTGGTCGCCGAGGCCTGATCGTCGAACTTCACCTTGTTGATCGGCTTCTTACCCGCGTCGACGCACGCCTGGCTCTTCGCCGGCAACTCGTCGGTGTCCTCGGTGGTGGTCGACTGCACGGCGACCGACAGCCCGCAGGCGTTGTTGGGGTCGATATTCTTGCCCGCCGGCCGCGCCCACTGCACACCGGCCGAGAAGTAGGTGACGAAGTCGACCGTCTTCTCGCGTTCCCTGGTGTCGGTGAACGAGGACATACCCACGTCGAAAGTCCCCTGCTGGATGGCCGGGATGATCTTGTCGAAGTCGGCTTCCTTGTAGACAGGCGTGACGCCGAGCACCGTCCCGATCTTGTTCATCACATCGACGTCGAATCCGACGATCTTGCCGCTGGAATCCTTGAACTCGTTGGGCGAGTACGGCACGTTCACGCCGACGATCAGCTGGCCGGAACTCTTGATCCGATCGGGCAGCTGGTCGTGCAACGACGCGTTCTTGGTCACCGTCACCGACTGGGACACCGACGTCGGCGCGCTGCCGCTGTCGCCTTCGCTGTTGGAACATCCCGCCGCCGTCAGTGTCAGCGCCGCTGCACCCAGCGCCATCCACATCCGCATTCCACGCACTCGCATCGTCTCCGACGCTCCCCTCTGAGCAGGTCGATCTTCGTCACTGTGGTCGCGAGAACCGCCGGTGGCCACCAGACGATCTCGACCCCCGGGCCGACGAAACAGCGCACCGGTCGGTGCGTCCGGAGTAAACCTATGACAAATCGGGCACGAACGAGGGGTGAGCGACGCAGATCATCTGGACTCCGACTCAGCCGCCCGTCAGGTGCTGTGCGACCGCGTCGGTGAAGTCATCGGTCCCCACGCCCCCACCCAGGTCACGGGTACACACACCGCTCGACAGCACGGCCCCCACCGCCCCGCGAAGCCGTTGCGCAGCATCGGCGTGGCGCTGATCGCCGTGCCTGTGCGCCGACCAGTCGAGCAGCATCGCCGTCGAAGCCATCAGCGCGACCGGGTTGGCCACACCGAGGCCGGCGATGTCGGGAGCCGCCCCGTGTGCGGCCTGTGCCATGGCCACCGAATCCGAGGCGTTGATCGAGGCGGCGATGCCCAGCGACCCGGCGAGTTCGGCGGCGAGATCACTGAGAATGTCACCGAACAGGTTCTCGGTGACCACCACATCGAAATCACCACCCCGGCGGACGAGCAATGCGGCCATCGCGTCCACGTGCTGTTCGTCGACCTGCACATCGGGGTACTGCGCGGCGACCTCACGACAGACGTCACGGAACAGGCCGGTGGTCATGGTCAAGACGTTCGCCTTGTGCACCACCGTGACCCGGCGGCGTCGGCGGCGCGCGAGCTCGAAGGCCCTGTGCGCGATGCGCTCACTGGCGGCGCGTGTGATCAGCCCCACGGCCAGCGCGACATCGGGGGTCGGCATGAACTCACCGCTGCCGCGCGCCATGTTGCGGTCGGCGTAGAGACCCTCGCTGTTCTCCCGCACGACCACCAGATCCATGTCGGCGACGGTCGGATGCGTGCCACCGAAGGCGAAGGCCGGACGGATGTTGGCGTAGAGGTCATATCGCTTTCGGATCACCGCACCCGGGGTGAGACGCCCACGCCACTGCGCGGGGTAGTTGGCCGAGTCATGCGGACCGAGGATCCACAGGTCCAGCTCGTCGAGAGCGTGCAGGGTCGATTCGGGGATCGGGTCGCCCACCTTCTCGATCGCTGCGCGCCCGATCGGCAACCGCACCCAGATCGGCGTGATGCCGACGGCATCGAGTGCCAGCTCGGTGACCCGGGTGGTCGCCGGGACGATCTCGGGACCGATCCCGTCCCCCTCGAGCACTCCGATCGTCAGTTCGTCGCCACTAGTCAGTCCGCCCACCGTCATGATCGTGCCAGACTGGCGTCGTGGCCCATTCGGTGGAACTGCTCCTCGACCCCGAGTCGGAGTCGTGGGTGGTGGGCATCTGGGCGGCGTTGTCGGCGGCCGGTCTGCCGAGTCAAGGCGCGATCCGCTCGGGAACCAACCGACCACATGTGACACTTGTTGCCGCCGAGCACATCTCGCCGGAGGTCGATACGTCGCTCGCGTCGATTCTGCCCGCCGATCCGCTGCGGCTCGGCCTCACCTCGGTGGTCGTCTTCGGCGGGAAACGGGCGACGATCGCTCTGGGTGTGGTGATGACCGACGCGCTGATGTCGGTGCATCGCGAGGTCGCCGCCGCGACCACCCCGCACGCAACCCGCGTCTTCCACCACGCCCGGCCCGGCGACTGGACCCCGCATGTGACGATCGCCCGCCGCGTTCCCGGCGACCGGATCGGTGAGGTACTGGGCACGATCGGCGTGGTCGGCGACGGTGTGACCGTGGCCCCGCAGCGCGACGCCACGGCGGTCGCGCTGCGCAGATGGGACAGTGACACTCGCACCGATGTGGTGTTCGGCGGCTGACGAGACGGCGTCGGCCGTATCCGCACGCCGACCCGATCCGTGCGCGGACGACTTAGCCTCGATCCACCGATCGGCTTTTTGATGTCTCGTGAAATGTGTTGTGTATGTTCGGGGTGGCGGTGGGCGTGGGTGAGTCGCCGATCTCTGGTGTCGGCGTGTTTCACTGGGTTTCGTGTCGGGGCCGGTTCTGGCCGATGGTTAGGGGTCAGGCTGAGTGTTGTCGTTTGATCGTGTTGTTGAACAACAGGTTCCACTCGCGTTCCCACGGCCATCGGGCGGGTAGATGCATCGTGATGCGCCGCGCTGAGGACGCGATTCGAGCGGGTATGCAGATCAGGGTGCGTCGGATGGTGGAGGTAGTCGCCTTCGCCAGACGCTGTCAACCGAGACAGGCTGCGGCGCGGGTCAGGTTGAACGCGATGACCGCACACACCAGCCATGCGGCGTTCGCGCAGAACTTTCCCGAGGGCAGATGCGCCAATGCGGAGGCTTTGAGGTCGGCGTGGACTTGCTCGATGATCGCATGACCGCGGTGAGTCTTGTCGGCGGTCACGGTGTCCAGGTCGCTGGTGGTGAAGAACGCATGAAACCGCCACACGTCGAACAAGCCGTCTCCCTCGGCTGCGAAGTCAGGGATACGGCGCACCACCAGCCGTCCGGATACCTGCAGGCGCTTGGCTTTGGAGGTGAACGCGGTGAACGGTACTTCGGCGACCTCGGCCCGCGAGACCCACTGGCCGCTGTCTTCGTCGAAGACGGCGTCGGTGTACTCGATCGGCGTCCATGCATCTGCCGGTACCTCGCTGATCGCTGCTCGGACGTGGGAATCCTGACGCACGGTGACCGACACCTGCGCACCGGCCCGGAGCGCGGTGGTGATCGCGCGATGGCCGTAGAACGCTGAATCCGCTCGCAGCAGTATCGGTCCCGACGCATCGGACGACCGTAGCCGCCGCACGGTGGCCAGGGTGTCGGCGATCAACCGATGCGCCCCGCGCGCGGAGTTACACGCCCCTTTGCGCAGGCGTTGAGCGGCGATCACCGGCGCACCGTCACCACAGGTGAGGGTGGTGATCGCCGAGTTCAGCCCACGCACTCGGGTGTAGCCGAATCCGACGCCCTGCTTGGCCGGGCCGTGGACCTCGATGATCGAGTCGTCGATATCGATCATCACCGGCCCGTCGATCCCCGCCAGCACCGGAGTATGGCGAGCCAGTCCCGCCAACAGCCGGGTGGCGATCGCATCGGCTTGGCGGACATGCCCGAACCGGAACTCCCGCAAGAACGATCCCAGCGTCGACGGGGCATACGGGTGCTCGAACACCCGGCCCATCGCGCCGTGCCGCAACACGGCCATGTCGTCGATGCTGTCGGCGCCCGCCACCATGCCCGCGACCAGCGAGAACACCTTGCGATCCGGGTGGGCGCCCTTATCGGTGGGCACGCTCAGATGCTCGCGGGCCAACTCCGACAGGCCGGCCTGTTCGGCCAACGCCATCACCGGCACCACCCCCGCAGCGGCGAGGAGATTCGGATCGTCACAGGATGCAGACCGGACCGGGTGAGTGTGAGACAATCGCATCTACGACATGCCCACCTGTGTGTGTGGATGGAACCCTAGAGAAGTCCCATTCTGTCACTCAGACAGGGCATTTCGTTTATCCCTCACCGACCGATCACAAGCAAATCGGTGTGGCAGGTCCCCGATAACCGGTCCAGGCAGTTCTAGAGCCAGTTCCTACTTGCAGTCGATCAGTCGATCTCGCAGCCCACGGGGTGATGTTGGTGGGTGCATCC
>NZ_BMGC01000054.1 GCF_014639795.1 Gordonia jinhuaensis
CGCTCGGCTTCCGCAACCTCAACCACTACATCTTGCGGTCACTCATCCACTCCGGCGGCCTGGCAGAACACCTACACGCACTCTGAATCAGGAAGAGCCGGTTTCCCTTGTCAGGGTAGGTTTTCCGCAGTAGACTCGAACATGTATTCGATAGATGGTTCGAGTCGAGGTCATCCACCGGGAGGGGGTTCCGATGTCTCAGGTTGAACAGACTGTTGAGTCAGAGCCGGATCTCTCCGCATTGGGACTGCCCGAGTCGTTGGATGACGTGGATGCCGCCGGGTTGGGTGAGGTCGTCGTTCGGGCGCGGCGTGCTGGTGCGTTGATGGATTGGCACCGGTTACGGGCAATGTCGGAGGTCTTCGAACGACTGGTCGCGCCGTATGCCGAGGAAGACCGCCGTGTCTACGATGCGCACACCCGCGCGGCGAACGAGATCGCGATGATGCTCGGTCGCAGCCAAGCCGGTGTGGAAACCGAATTGATGGACGCCGCCCACCTGTTCGCTGGCCTGCCGCATGTGGCGCAATGCCTGCACGACGGGGTGATCGGCGGCGGACACATCCGCACGATCATCGCCCGCACCGCACTGGTCGGCGGCCAAGAGTATGCACCCCTGGTCGACCAGGAGTTGGCGGAGGCGTTGCGGCGGCAGGGCAGCTGGTCGCTGCAACGTCTGCGGGATGTGTGTGATCGGATTGTGTTCCGCCACGACCCCGCCGCCGTGCGCGAACGTCGCAAGGCTTCCGTCGAGGACCGCAGAGTCTGGGCCGAAAACGCCGGTGATGGCATGGCGGTGCTGCATGCGTCGATGACGGCGGAGAACGTGCGCGTCGCTACAGCCCGCATTGACGCTCTCGCGAGCAGTGTGTGCGAGTCCGATCCGCGGCGTGACGGCGCGCGTCGTTCCGATGCGGTGTTCGCCCTGTTGTCGGGGGACGTGTTCGAGTGCCAGTGCGATCGGGGTGACGAGTGTGATGCGACGGTTCCCGCGCCGACGATGGTGCAAGGCGCCGAAGCACAAGTGATCATTCACGTGATCACCGAAGCAGCGACACTCGAAGAACCCGAGCCGGAGCCGGAGGCTGCGGAAGCGGCGGAAGCGGCTGCGGTTGAGGCGGATTCGGAAACCGCTGCCTCGGCTGCCGAGGAACCGACCGCGACTGAGGGCGACCGTGCCGAGTCAACACTGTTCGACGCCAACGCCACGCAGTCAAGCACCGAGACTCGCGAGTGTCGCAGCACGGGATCGGCTGAACCTGTTGCCGCTGAGCCTGACTCGGCCGAAGGGCCCCAACCCGAGCCCAAGACCAAGACCAAGACCACAACCGAGCCCACGACCAAGCGCGCCTATTCGCCGGGCCATTCAGGTGTGGGGTTCATGGATGGCTACGGTGTGATCTCCGGTGACTATGTGCGGGAGTTGGCGAAGCGCGCCGGGGCAGTCATCAGACCGATCAACCCGGCCGGGAAACCACTACTTCCGCATCTGCCGTCTGATCCGTACCGGCCCAGTACCGCGATGAGCCTGTTCATTCGTATCCGGGACGGCTACTGCACGGTTCCCGGTTGCGACAAGCCCGCTTTCGCCGGGGATCTGGATCATGTGCACGAATACGATCACGACAACCCGGCAGCCGGTGGGCAGACCACGGCGGTCGGGCTGGCGACCAAATGCCGGATGCATCACCAGATGAAAACCGATGGCGTGTTCCTCGATGATCAGTACATCGACGAGAACGGCAAAGCCCGACAGGTCTTCTACACCCAGAATGGTGCAACGATCCACGGTTACGCCGAATCCGGCGACGACCTTTTCCCGACCCTGCGGGACATCACCTTCACCAACCCCGAACCCGACCCGCAACCGCCGAAACACCCACCACCACAACCGAACACCCCAGAGTCACCCACCAGACGCCGACCACGCCTGGCAGACACACACGCCCGCCGCCGCCAAGAACGAGAACGCAACCGCAAAGCCCTCGAAGGCGAACAGGCAGGGCAAGACCGGCGCGCCGTCGAGGATCCACCGCCCTACTGAATGCCAGTCCCGACGACCGCACTCTGAAACCCTGAAACACTCTGAAACACAAAGGCGCCCGACCCCTTTCGGGATCGGGCGCTTTGGTGACTCAGCGAGTCAGCAGATCAGTGTGACTGTGTCACTTGATGATCCTGACGCAGCTCGGCGGAGCCGAGACCGTCACTTGATGATCCTGACGCAGCTCGGCGGAGCCGAGACCGTCACTTGATGATCTTGGTGACGCGACCGGCACCAACGGTGCGGCCACCCTCGCGGATAGCGAAGCGCAGGCCCTCGTCCATGGCGACCGGCTGGATGAGCTTGACGCTCATCTCGGTGTTGTCGCCGGGCATGACCATCTCGGTGCCCTCGGGGAGGGTCACGACGCCGGTCACGTCCGTGGTACGGAAGTAGAACTGCGGACGGTAGTTGTTGAAGAACGGGGTGTGACGGCCACCCTCGTCCTTGGACAGGATGTAAGCCTGTCCCTCGAACTCGGTGTGCGGGGTGGTGGTGCCGGGCTTCACGACAACCTGGCCACGCTCCACGTCCTCACGCTTGAGACCACGCAGGAGCAGACCCGCGTTGTCGCCGGCCTGAGCCGAGTCGAGCAGCTTGTGGAACATTTCGATGCCGGTGACGGTGGTCTTGGTCGACTTCTCGCGGATGCCGACGATCTCGACCTCAGCGTTGACGTTGACCTCACCGCGCTCCACACGGCCGGTGACGACGGTGCCGCGACCGGTGATGGTGAAGACGTCCTCGACGGGCATGAGGAACGGCTTGTCGGTCTCGCGGACCGGGTCCGGGATCGACTCGTCGACAGCGTCCATCAGATCCTCGACGGACTTGACCCACTTCGGGTCACCCTCGAGAGCCTTCAGGGCCGAGACCTTGACGACCGGGGCGTCCTCATCGAAGTCCTGCGCAGCGAGGAGCTCGCGGACCTCCATCTCGACGAGCTCGATGATCTCGTCGTCATCCACCATGTCGGCCTTGTTCAGGGCGACGAGGATGTAAGGCACACCGACCTGACGGGCGAGCAGCACGTGCTCACGGGTCTGCGGCATCGGGCCGTCGGTTGCGGCAACCACCAGGATCGCGCCGTCCATCTGGGCAGCACCGGTGATCATGTTCTTGATGTAGTCGGCGTGACCGGGGGCGTCGACGTGTGCGTAGTGACGCTTCTCGGTCTGGTACTCAACATGCGAGATGTTGATGGTGATACCGCGGGCCTTCTCCTCGGGCGCCTTGTCGATCTGGTCGAACGCAAAGCTCTCGTTGAGGTCCGGGTACTTGTCGGCCAGCACCTTGGTGATCGCTGCGGTCAGCGTGGTCTTGCCATGGTCGACGTGACCGATGGTGCCGATGTTCACGTGCGGCTTGGTCCGCTCGAACTTCGCCTTCGCCACTTGATTGTCCTCCTGGACTGTTGCTCCGCCGGGTGGATCCCAGCGGGGATTTTCTTGTTACGTTGGTGCGCCGCAGCGCATGTGCCAGGGCACGGGGACCGACTCGTGCGAGCCGATCCCCACCGGGATCACTCTCCGGTTGCCTTGGCGATGATCTCCTTCGACACGTTCGCCGGAACCTCGGCGTACGAGTCGAAGACCATGGAGTAGTTGGCTCGGCCCTGGGTCTTCGACCGAAGGTCTCCGATGTAGCCGAACATCTCCGACAACGGCACCAGTGCCTTGACGACACGAGCACCACTGCGCTCCTCCATGGCCTGGATCTGGCCACGGCGGGAGTTCAGGTCGCCGATCACATCACCCATGTAGTCCTCGGGTGTGGTCACCTCGACCGCCATGAGCGGTTCGAGGATGACCGGATTGGCCTGGCGGGCCGCTTCCTTCAGCGCCTGCGAGCCGGCGATCTTGAACGCCATCTCCGAGGAGTCGACGTCGTGATAAGCACCGTCGAGCAGGGTCACCTTCAGGTTGACCAGCGGGTAGCCGGCGAGCACACCGTACTGCATCGCGTCCTGCGCACCTGCATCCACCGAGGGGATGTACTCACGCGGGACACGACCGCCGGTGACGGCGTTCTCGAACTCGTAGGTCGCGCCGTCCTCGGCGTCGACCAGCGGCTCGAGCTTGATGATCACCTTCGCGAACTGACCGGAACCACCGGTCTGCTTCTTGTGGGTGAACTCGTACTTGTCGACCGGTCGACGGATCGTCTCGCGGTAGGCCACCTGCGGCTTGCCGACGTTGGCCTCGACCTTGAACTCGCGACGCATACGGTCGACGAGGATGTCGAGGTGGAGCTCGCCCATACCGCCGATGACGGTCTGGCCGGTCTCGTCGTCGAGGTGCACCGAGAAGGTCGGGTCCTCTTCGGCGAGCTTCTGGATCGCGACGCCCAGCTTCTCCTGGTCGGACTTGGTCTTCGGCTCGATCGAGACGTTGATGACCGGATCCGGGAAGCTCATCGACTCCAGGACGATGGGAGCATTCGGATCACACAGGGTGTCACCGGTGGTGGTGTCCTTCAGACCGATCATCGCGTAGATGTGGCCTGCGGTCGCATCCTCGACCGGCATCTCCTTGTTGGCATGCATCTGGAAGAGCTTGCCGATGCGCTCCTTCTTACCCTTGGTGGCGTTGAGCACCTGGGTACCGGCGGTGATGTGACCGGAGTACACACGCACGAAGGTCAACTTGCCGAAGAAGGGGTGTGCAGCGATCTTGAACGCCAGGGCCGCGAACGGCTCATCGGCGCTGGGCTTGCGAGAGAGGATCTCCTCCTCGTTGCCCACTGCGTGACCCTCGACCGACGGCACGTCCAGCGGGGACGGCAGGTAGTCGATGATCGCGTCCAGCATCGGCTGAACACCCTTGTTCTTGAACGCAGAACCACAGATCACCGGGTAGTACTCGCGAGCGATCGTGACCTTGCGGATCGCGGCCTTGATCTCCTCGGTGGTGAGTTCTTCACCGGCGAAGTACTTCTCGAGCAGCGCCTCGTCAGTCTCGGCGACGGTCTCGAGCAGCTTCTCGCGGTACTCGGCGGCCTGGTCGGCGAGATCGGCCGGGATCTCCTCGAACGTGGGCTCGGCGCCGATGTCGACGGTGCCGCGCCAGGTGATGGCCTTCTGCTCGATCAGGTCGACGACGCCGTCGAAGTTGTCCTCGGCGCCGATCGGGATCTGCAGAACCAGCGGCTTGGCGCCCAGACGCTCTTCGATGGTGCGCACGGTGAAGAAGAAATCAGCACCGAGCTTGTCCATCTTGTTGACGAAGCAGATACGCGGAACGTCGTACTTCTCCGCCTGACGCCACACCTGCTCGGACTGCGGCTCGACGCCTTCCTTGCCGTCGAACACGGCAACGGCACCGTCGAGAACGCGCAGCGAACGCTCCACCTCGACGGTGAAGTCGACGTGGCCGGGCGTGTCGATGATGTTGATCTGGTTCTTGTTCCAGAAGCAGGTCACCGCAGCGGAGGTGATGGTGATACCCCGCTCTTTCTCCTGCTCCATCCAGTCGGTGGTGGACGCACCATCGTGCGTCTCACCGATCTTGTAGTTGACACCGGTGTAGAACAGGATGCGTTCGGTAGCGGTGGTCTTGCCGGCATCGATGTGCGCCATGATGCCGATGTTGCGGACCTTTTTGAGGTCGCTGAGCACTTCTTGTGCCACTGAAATCCCTCGCTCGTTGCTAGAGGTGGTGGGGCCCGAAGGTCACCAGCGGTAGTGCGCGAACGCCCGGTTGGCCTCGGCCATCTTGTGGGTGTCCTCGCGACGCTTGACCGATGCCCCGAGACCGTTCGAGGCGTCGAGCAGCTCGTTGGCCAGACGCTCGACCATGGTCTTCTCACGACGCTGGCGACTGAAGGTGACCAGCCAACGCAGCGCCAGGGTGTTGGCGCGGCCCGGCTTGACCTCAACCGGGACCTGGTAGGTGGCGCCACCGACACGGCGACTCTTCACCTCGAGGGTCGGACGGACGTTGTCCAGCGCACGCTTGAGGGTGACGACCGGATCGGTGCCGGTCTTCTCGCGTGCCTGCTCGAGGGCGTCGTACACGATGCGCTCGGCGGTCGACTTCTTGCCGTCGAGGAGGATCTTGTTGACGAGCTGGGTGACCAGCGGCGATCCGTAGACCGGGTCGTTGATCAGGGGACGCTTGGGTGCGGGTCCTTTACGTGGCATCAGGCCTTCTCCTTCTTAGCGCCGTAGCGGCTACGAGCCTGCTTGCGACCCTTGACACCCTGGGTGTCCAGCGAGCCGCGGATGACCTTGTAACGGACACCGGGGAGGTCCTTTACACGACCACCACGGACGAGCACCATCGAGTGCTCCTGGAGGTTGTGGCCCTCACCCGGGATGTACGCGGTGACCTCGACCGAGCTGGTCAGACGGACACGCGCGACCTTGCGCAGTGCGGAGTTCGGCTTCTTGGGGGTGGTGGTGTACACGCGAGTGCACACACCGCGGCGCTGCGGGCTGCCCTTCAGGGCTGCCGTCTTCTGCTTGGCAGCCTTGTCGTGGCGGCCCTTGCGGACCAGCTGGTTGATCGTTGGCACGAGAAGTTCATCCTTGTCTTCGGCAGTGTTCTTCTTTGTCACGGTTGGTGCTCCGGGCAAGTACCTCCGCCACTCCTCCATCCGGGTGAACCCATCGGGAGTGTGGTCGACAGCTACTTCCGCAACTCGCCCCACCAGCGAATTCACGCCGGTCAGTACACTTATCGCTACCCCAGGGTCGGGCGTGTCGCACGCACTCGGCACTGGTCTCGCATGTCAGCCCCTCATGCCTGTCATCCCGGCCGACGACCTCGTGGAGATCCGTCCGGAATCAGGGCACTACAGACTGGCCCAGCAGTTGCCAGGCACCAGCGATCAACTGTACCGATCGGCTGTGCACAGGTCAAAAAGCGCTCCGCCCGGCCCACAGACCGACAACGCGGTCACAGAACACGAGGTGAACAGCAGCTTTCGCCCGCACGACAGGCAGCGAACGGGGCACACCGGTACACCGAACGCGACAGTTCAACGCCACAGCGGCGTCGGACGTTCCCGGCCGGCCAGGTCAGTACCGCTGGAACTCGGGATCGACGATCTCCCCACACATCTGCGACTGCGGGGTCGCAATCCGCGCGCTCGGCATCGACGCCTGAACGCGGCCTGTTCTGTACGGACTGTCCGGATTTCGGACAGTTATCACCCCTGATCAGATGTGACGATAGCCTCTACATGGCAGCACAGTGACAGAGGTCACGTCCACCGGGTTGGGCCGTTCGAGGCCGTCGCACACAGCGAAACAGGCCGCATACGCAGACCTGAAGGCCGTGACACCTATCAGAACCTCACATCGGTTCACCGCCGAGAACGAACACAGAGGAGATACGGGTATGAAAACAAAAGCCGCCGTACTGATGGGCGCAGGCAAGCCGTTCGAGATCATGGAACTCGACCTCGACGGACCCAAGGAAGGCGAGGTACTGATCAAGTACACCGCCGCGGGCCTGTGCCACTCCGACCTGCACCTCACCGACGGCGACCTGCCGCCCCGCTATCCGATGGTCGGTGGCCACGAGGGGTCGGGCATCATCGAGGAGATCGGTCCCGGCGTCACCAAGGTCAAGCCCGGTGACCACGTGGTCTGTTCGTTCATCCCCAACTGCGGAACCTGCCGCTACTGCTCGACGGGCCGACAGTCGCTGTGCGACATGGGCGCAACCATCCTCGAGGGCATGCTTCCCGACGGGACCTTCCGCTTCCACGGCGGCGGGCAGGACTTCGGCGGCATGTGCATGCTCGGTACGTTCAGCGAGCGCGCGACCATCAGCCAGCACTCGGTGGTCAAGGTCGATGACTGGCTGCCACTGGACAAGGCGGTTCTCGTCGGCTGCGGTGTGCCGACCGGCTGGGGATCGGCCGTCTATTCGAGCAATGTGCGCGCCGGCGACATCGTTGTCATCTACGGCATCGGGGGAATCGGCATCAACGCCGTGCAGGGCGCTGTGCATGCCGGGGCCAAATACGTGGTCGTCGTCGACCCGGTGGCGTTCAAACGCGACACCGCCGTGAAGTTCGGTGCCACACACGCTTTCGCGTCGGCGGCCGAAGCGCAGGAGAAGATCACCGAACTGTCGTGGGGCCAGGGTGCCGACGCCGCGATCGTGACGGTGGGCACCGTCGACGAGGACGTCGTGTCCGCAGCGATCGGGGCCATCGGCAAGGGTGGTCAGGCGGTGATCGTCGGGCTGTCGAGTCCGGAGAAGTTCACCGTCCACTGGCCCGGCATCGACCTGACCCTCAACGAGAAGACCATCAAGGGATCGTTGTTCGGGTCGGCCAACCCGCAGTACGACATCATCCGCCTGCTGCGTCTGTACGACGCCGGTCAGCTCAAGCTCGACGAACTCATCACCCAGACCTACACACTCGAGCAGGTCAACGAGGGCTACCAGGATCTGCGTGACGGCAAGAACATCCGCGGCGTGATCATCCAGGACTCCTGATCACCCGCGCACCGACCCGACCCGGGTGCGACTGTCCACCACGTCGCATCCGGGTCGCTTCATGTGATGGGTGCGCAGCGACCCGATGAACCGCGTCTTACCGGCACGCCGGACAAGCGCCCCCCGCTGGGGTCCCTGGCCACATAACATCCGGGGATGACCCGTTCCGAACGCGCACCATCTCTTGCCCTGCCACGGACGACGAGCACGAAGAAGAAGGCCACAGCGAAGAAGGCCGCAGCGAAGAGGCGCAGCCTTCTCCCCCACGGATTCCTGCAGCCGCACGAGAAGTGGCCGGCCGTCGCCCGATTCGACAACAAGGTGGCGTTGCGTACCGATGCGGTGGAGCTGGGGCCCAAGGCCGACACGGCGATCCTCCGACTGTCGAATGCGGCCGATCACTCCAAGATCTGGATCGTGGCCGGTGGCGTGCTGGGGTTGACCGGTGTGCGCGGCCGTCGAGCCAGTACGCGCGGCCTCGGATCGGTGGCGGTGGCCAGCCTGCTGGCCAATGTGGTCGGCAAAACGCTGTTCGGCGGGGACCGTCCGACCGGCGCCGGGCTCTCGTCGTTGCGGCGACTGGTCGAACCGCCGCGATCAGGGTCATTCCCGTCGGGACACAGCGCCTCGGCCGCCGCCTTCGCCACCGGCGTCGCCATCGAATGGCCGGCAGCCGGGGCTGCGATCGCCCCGCTCGCGGCGGCGGTCTGTTATTCGCGGCTGCACGTCGGCGCGCACTGGGCCTCGGATGTGATCGGCGGAGCGGCGCTGGGGGTCGGGGTGGCACTGGTCGGCCGGGCCGTGGTCCCGGGCCGGGCGGACATCACCGCGAGCGAGGCCCCCGGACCCGCCGCGAAGGCGCCCGCATTACCCCGGGGCGAGGGCTTGACCGTGGTGGTGAACCCCAACTCCGGACGCAACCCGATCAATCCGACGGCGCAGAGTTCCGGCCCCTCACATGCCGAGCGCATCGGTGAACTCCTGCCCGGCGCCGACGTCCACGTGCTCACCAAGGGTGAGACCGCACAGCAGGTGGCCAAAGATGCGATCGCCAAGGGCGCCAAGGCAATCGGCGTCTGCGGCGGCGACGGCACAGTCGGCGCCGTCGCGGGCGTGGCACGCGAGTCGGGTGTGGCGCTGGCCTTGTTCCCTGGCGGCACCCTCAACCACTTCGCCAAGGCGCTGCATCTGGTCGACGAACTGCACGACGGCGACGCCTTCGCCGCAGCCGCATCGGCAGTCGAGGCGGGTGCCGCGACCGCCGTGGACGCGGGCGTGCTGTCGATCGGCGAGTCGCAGGGCGTGACGGTGCTCAACACCTTCTCGGTCGGCATCTACCCGCAACTGGTCGAGGTGCGCGAAGGCCTCGAGGATCGGCTCGGCAAGTGGCTCGCCGCGATCGTGGCAACGCTGCGCACGCTACCCAAGGCGCAACCGGTGGATGTGGTGACCGCCGACGGACGCCAGCAGAGTCTCTGGTCGATCTTCGCGGGCATCGACCGGTACCGCCCCGGTGGTCTGGTGCCGGCCGAACGCGTCCGCGTCGACGACGGCGTCCTCGACACCCGCAACGCCTACGCCGGAACCGCGCGGCGTCGACTCGCGCTGGTGCTGCGCAGCGCCGAGCAGAGTGTGTCCTCGCGACTTCCGCTCCTCGGCCGGCTGTCGGGCGACGGGAAGAAATCACGCAGTTCCGGCTTCGTCACCGACCAGGTGCAGAGCTTGGAGTTCGCGGTCCCGCAGGGCACCGCGATCGCCCACGACGGCGAGACCGTCAACGCGTCAGGCCGCTCGGACGCCAAGGTCCCGGTGGTGTTGACGATGCATCCGGGCAGTCTGTCGGTCTACGTTCGCCCCGACCGGGGCTGAGCGCGGCCCGACAGGTCTCGGTCGCCGTACCCTGGGGACATGGCAACGGTCGCGACGACGCCGGCGGCGTCATTGCGCGCCGAGTTCGCACGGATCTTTCATGACCCGTCGGACACCCTGGGCACCCTCACGTTCAACGCCGTACTCGTGTTCGCGCTGTGGTATCTCGCGCCGCGTGCGCTGTTCTTCGACCTCACCGGCCCGGAAGGTCTGCCGTATGCGCTGGCCGGCTGGATGTTCGCCGATGTGTGCGCCACCAACATTCTCGCCCCCGACCGCACGCGTGCACTTCTCGCACTCGGCGACCGCGACGAACTGGTCCGGTTTCTGCGCGCAAAGTCGTTTGCGCTGTGGCTGCTCGTCGGCCCCGCATGCGCAGTGCTCGCGGTCTTCCTCGCCGTCGACGACCACGACTGGCGCGGCGTGACGGTGGTGATGCTGTCGGTGACGGTGGTGCCCTTCGGGGCGATCACGCTCAGCAACGTCATCGGGTTCGCGCTGCCGTATCACCCGCGCCCGTTGCGGTGGCGATGGGAACAACGCGCACGCACCAAACAGGTGGTGGTGCGCTGGGCGATCTTGCTCGTGATTCCCTACGCCATCTATCCCGCCGCTGCGGCTGCGGTGGTGGCGATCCCCCTCGGGCTCTGGCGGCTGACGCGTCATCTGCCCATCGGCACCGACGCCAAGGACGCCGACTTCATCCTCTGCGCTCTGATGGTCGCCGCCATCTCGATGGCGGTCTGGATCTACGGATATCGGCTGCTCGCGCGCTGGGCAACCCGCGACACCACCCGCCTGCGTCGCTATCTGGAGAACCTCGAGATGGGTTGAACGACGCGGCGCCGCGGCATCTCCGCCCGTGTCGTTCTCTCCGCCCGTGTCATTGCCCGGCCCGTGTCATTGCCCGGCCCGTGATCATTCGCGTGAATGATTCTTCGATTGAGTCCGGATTCGGGCTGTTTTCCCTTGTCGGGGTGGGTTTTTCTCGGTAGTATCGAACATGTATTCGATAGATGGTTCGAGTGGTGTTCGTCCGCCGGGAGGGGGTTCCGATGTCTCTGGTTGAGTCAGATCCAGATCTCTCCGCATTGGGATTGCCTGAGTCTCTCGATGAGGTGGATGCCGCCGGCCTGGGTGAAGTGGTCGTGTCGGCGCGGCGTGCTGGGGCGTTGATGGATTGGCACCGGTTGCGCGCGATGGCCGAAGTCTTCGAACGGCTGGTCGCCCCGTATGTCGAGGAAGACCGCCGCGTCTACGACGCCCACACCCGCGCGGCGAATGAGATCGCGATGATACTCGGCCGCAGTCAAGCCGGTGTGGAAACCGAATTGATGGACGCCGCCCACCTGTTCGCGGGCCTGCCGCAGGTGGCGCAATGCCTACACGACGGGGTGATCACCGGCGGACACATCCGCACGGTCATCGCCCGCACCGCACTGGTCGGCGGACAGGACTACGCACCGGTGGTGGATGCCGAACTGGCCGAAGCGTTGCGGCGGCAAGGGAGCTGGTCGCTGCAACGCCTTAGGGATGTGTGTGACCGCATTGTGTTCCGCCACGACCCCGCCGCCGTCCGCGAACGCCGCAAGGCGTCGGAAGAAGGCCGTCGGGTGTGGGCCGAAAACGCCGGCGACGGCATGGCGGTCCTGCACGCCTCCATGACCGCCGAAAACGGGCTCTTCGAACTTGAGCGGGCAATGCCTGGTCAGCGGGCTGGCGTGTCGATGACGTGAGACGCCCCTGGTCTCCGGAAATCTGGATGTTGCGACACA
>NZ_BMGC01000055.1 GCF_014639795.1 Gordonia jinhuaensis
CGACACCACATCCGACAACCGACGATCCGACTCCGGCTTCACCCACCCAGCACGAGGCATACACCTAAAACTACACGCATGTAACCTTAACTGAACGGTATTGGATCTAGCGCCCTGGTCTAGCACAGACTCGATCTCGCAGAACTCTCCCCGATGGGTCTCGCCCCGAGACCCATCAGGCCCGGCTACCACCGAGACGACGGGTATCGCACACCCGTTCGAATCGGTGGTAGTCTGTGTTCCATGACCGTCGGCACCCAGGGCTCCCTGTTCGAAGCCGATGTCCGCGAGCCCGAACTCGGCACACTCGGTGCCGCGGTGCAGCGTCGCACGCTCACCGCGGGCGCCTGGGTGGACCTACGACCCGGCTGGCTCAGCGGGGCCGGGCTCCTCCTCGACCACCTGATCGACGGGGTCGACTGGGTCTCCGAACGCCGCCAGATGTACGACCGGATGGTCGACGTACCGCGGCTGGTCCGCTTCTACGACGAGACCGAACGACTCCCCCACGCGGTCCTCGACATCGCGCGCACAGCACTGACCCGCCACTACCGACGTGAGCTCCCCGAAGGTTTCGCCACCGCCGGCCTTGCGTACTACCGCGACGGCTCCGACAGTGTGGCCTGGCACGGCGACCGAATCGGGCGCGGCAACAGTCACGACACCATGGTGGCCATCGTCGCGCTCGGAGGACCGCGCCCATTTCTGATGCGCCCGCGGGGTGGTGGCGAATCGATCCGATTCTCGATCGCCCATGGCGATCTCATCGTCATGGGCGGCAGCGCGCAGCGCACCTGGGAACACGCTGTGCCCAAAGTCGCTGCCGCCGGCCCGCGTATCAGCGTCCAGTTCCGACCGCCGGGTGTGCGCTGAATTCCGACCCCACGCGCCGCCCCGACGCCCGATCCCAGGGCGGCACCCGCCGCCGGCCGGTCGACGCGCCGACTCGCCCTGGCTGGACATCACACCTAGCCGATCGGCAGCACCAGCATCCCTTCCTGCACCACGTTCGCGAGCATCGCACCCGATTGCGCATAGACCGTCGCCGTGGCCAGCGCACGCCCGTCACCGCTGATCGGGACCTCCTGGACCAGCGTCACCCAGTCGTCCACGCGCGCGTCGGCATGCCACCACATCGCATGGTCGAGGCTGGCGGTGACGACTCCGGGATCACTCCAGGCGAAACCGTGGTATCGCAGTGCGGGTTCGAGCAAGGTGTAGTCACACAGATATGCCAACGCGCGACGGTGCACGGCGGGTTCGGCCGGCAGATCATCGGTCGCACGCGCCCACACGATCTGACGGAACACCCGCTGCTCGCCGGCGTCGACGTAGACCGCCCCGGGATCGTGGCGCAGATCGAAGTGTCGTTCATACGACCAGTAGCGCGCGTCGCGCACATCCGTCGCCACAAGCAGATCCGCAGCCGTCGGCAGTGATTCCGGATCGGGTAGCTCCGGCATCGGACGCTGGTGTGCCGCACCGGATGCCCCGACATGGAAGGAGGCCTGTGCGGCGAAGATCTCCTTGCCGCGCTGGGTGCCCCGTACCGCACGCGCGGAGAAGCCTCGCCCGTCGCGTACCCGCTCGACCGACCAGGTGGTGGCCTCATCCACGTCGCCGGGACGCAGGAAGTACCCGTGCAGCGAGTGAATCCGGCGATCCGGGCCGACGGTGTTCTCCATCGCGGTCGCCGCCTGCGCGACGATCTCGCCACCGTAGGCGCGGCCGGACGGGATCCTCTGATGGTGGCCGACAAACACGTCCGGTGCCACTTCGGGCAGCGTCAGCGCGGTCGTCAGCGAGTTGACAGCCACGGAGTTGATGGGATCGATGGGGTTCATCAGACTGGTCCTCGCGAGAAGTGTTGGTATGCAATCGGGTCAGTCGAGCCAGTACGTCACACCGGAGAGACTTATATCGAAACCGTGACGTGAGTTGAGAATACGGTATAGTACTCATGGGCGCCACCGCGCACGGACGCGTCATCGCAGTCGCGGCACCGACACTCGAGCCCACTGTCAACGCACTTCCCGAGAAAGGCACCGCCATGACGGTCTCCTTCGTCAATCCGCCCACACTCCTTGCGCCATCGGGCTTTTCGCATGCAACCCGACACAAGGACACGATCCACCTTGCCGGGCAGACCGCACTGACCCCCGAGGGGGTGATCGTGGAGGGCGGAATCGTCGAACAGTTCCACCAGGCGCTGTCGAACTTCCTCGAGGCACTCCGGTCGGCCGGCGGTCGACCCGACGGACTCCTGAGCATGACCATCTATCTCACCGACATCCCCGAGTATCAGGCCAACGGCCGTCGTATCGGCGAGATCTGGCGAGAACTGACCGACGATGCGCCTTATCCCGCAATGGCGGGGATCGGCGTGGTGGGCCTGTGGCAGCCCGAGGCCATGATCGAGATCCAAGGGGTCGCCGCCGCCGAGTGAGACCGCGGGAGGCCGACATCGTCGTCGGCCTCCACCTCGCATGCCACTCTCACCGCGCACCGCACCCTGGGTGACCGGACCTCGACGATCTCAGGTCAACGAGGAATCCACTTCTGAGACATAGCGTTCGGCCGCCGGGTGCAATTCCTCGTAGAGGTGGGCGAAGATCTGTTCGGCAGCCACCGCCGGCCAGTCCGAGGGCAGATTCGCCAACGGGATACCCGGATCCCGATACGGCAATCGCCGCCACACAGTGAGCATCGGTACGTACACCGCGAAGGCGTCCTCATCCGACGGCGCGGATTCGCTCACACGCTCGGCCAGCTGTGCATATCTGTCGATGAACTGCCGGTACTCCCGCGAGACGGCGTCGAGATCCCACCAGCACGACACCTTCTGGGACAGATCGCCGAAACCCACATGGCCGCCGGCGAACAGATCCACGTACTCATCGAGCCCGCTTCGCCGCAATGCTCTGCGTACTTCATCTGCCATCACCGCCGGTACCACCCACACGCCCGGGGCGACGATCCCGAATCCCAGACGCGTCAGGGTGGTCCGCAGGAGATGCCGCTTGTCGCGCTCACTCTCGGGTACCGAGAACACCGCCACCAGCCAGGGATCGGCCGCGGTGGCACGCCGATGCACGAAGATGCGATCGTCACCGTCGCCGATGACCTCGAGAACATGATCCGACAGCGAGTATCCGGCCGATCCGCCTCGGCGCTGGGCGACCAGAATGTTCTTACGCTTGAGTCGGGAGATCGCCGAGCGGACCGACGATCCTTCCACCCCAAGGGTTTCCATCAACCGCACGATCGCGGCGACCGACATCCAGTTGTCGCGGGTGCGCCCGAAGGTGCCGAAGAGTGTCACCAGCAGGTGCCTCGGCGCCGGCGGTGCACCATCCTCACCGACGTCCAGGATCTCCCGTAGCGAGCGTTCTGAATCGGTGACCGTCGTCATGGTGACAGCATAAAGCCTGGCGGCGTCACACTCCACCGCACCTGCGGCGGTTGTCGATCACCGCCGGAGTCGTCTGCGGAGACATCCCGGAACAGACCCACGACACCCATCGGGGTCAGGCACGTCCGCGACGGGAGGCGAGGTAGTTGGTCACCCGCACGGTCGACAAGAGTCGTCCCGCGTCATCGGTCACCGTCACCTCGTGAACGCAGATGCGCCTGCCGAGCGACACGGCGCGACACCGGGCGTGGACGTAGCCGGTGTCGGTTCCGCCGACGTGACTGGCCGAGAGTTCGACCCCCAGCGCCACTCGGTCCGGCGGAGCACCCGCCCCGGCGGCCATCGAGGCCACCGTCTCCGCGAGCACCGCATAGGCGCCGCCGTGGACCCTGCCGGTGATCTGCGTGTTGCCCTCCACGGGCATCCTCGCCACCGCGTGCTGGGCGGTCAGGTCCTCGATGACGATACCCATCCGCGCGGCGAGCTCGCCGGCATCGGGACGCACCTGCCCGCCGGCGACCTCACAACCGTCGGCTGCCGTGGCGGAATCACGCGTTCCGGACCGAGATGTCTGCTCAGGTGCACACATTCGCGATCACCACCTCCACGCGTCGGCGATCACGGAACCTGCACCCGCCGGCGAGCGCTGCGTCCCGACCGGTACTGCACCGGCATCGGGCCATCGGCGTAGTCCGAGTCGAGCGCAGCGTTGAGGGTCCAATACGGGTCCACCAGATGCGGTCGGGCGATGGCGCACAGATCGGCGCGACCCGCGAGCACGATGGTGTTGACGTCGTCGACCGAGGAGACGCCGCCGACGGTGATGGTCGGCACGCCGACCCTGTTGCGGATCCGATCGGCGAACGGCGTCTGGTAGAGCCGGCCGTAGCGTGGCCTGGCCTTCACCGACGTCTGCCCGGTCGACACATCGATGAGATCGGCGCCCGCGTCGACGAACATCTCGCTCATCACCAGCACGTCCTCGTCGGTGATGCCGCCGTCGGCCCAGTCCGTTGCGCTGATGCGGACGCTGATCGGGAAATCCTCACCGCAGACACCGCGCACGGCCTCGATGATCCGCACACCGATCGTCGCCCGCCCGGCGATGTCACCGCCGTAGGAGTCCGAACGCTCGTTGGTCAGCGGGCTCAGAAATGCCGACACGAGATAGCCGTGGGCGAAATGCACTTCGACGAGATCGAATCCAGCCTCGACCGCCCGACGTGCCGCAGCCGCATGATCGGCGACCACGCGATCGATGTCGTCCTCGGTCATCTGCCTGGGCACCTGGGAGTCCGGTCGATACGGGAGGGGCGACGGAGCGAGGATCTCCCAGGCCCCCTCCTCCAGCGGATCGTCGATCCCCTCCCACATCACCTTGGTGGCACCCTTGGGGCCCGCATGGCCGATCTGCAGCCCGATCCGCGCAGAGGTGTCCTCGTGGACGAAATCCACGATCTGTGCCCACGCATCCTTCTGCTCGTCGGTCCAGATTCCCGGACAGCCCGGGGTGATGCGACCGTCGGGTGACACTGCGGTCATCTCGGTGAGCACCAGCCCGGCACCGCCGACCGCACGCGATCCCAGGTGCACCAGATGCCACCGTCCCGGTACCCCGTCGACCGCTGAGTACTGCGCCATCGGCGAGACGACCACCCGGTTGGGCAACGTCAGTCCGCGAATGGTGAAGGGATGGAACATCGGTGGTGTGGAGGCGGATTCGCCGTCGTTGTCGGCGAACCACTCGTCGAGCCGCGCCACGTACTGCTCGTCGCGGGTGCGCAGCTTGTCGTAGGTGATGCGCTGAGACCGGGTCAGCAGCGCGAAGACGAACTGTTCATGCGACATGTCCCGGTAGCTCTCGATCCCTTCGAACCACGCCAGCGAGGTCAACGCAGAGCGCTGCAGCGATGCGGCAACCGGCATCCGGGCGTTCTCGTAGGCGGTGAGCGCCGCCGGGATCTGTGCGGCATCGGTCACCGCATCCATCGCCTGCGCCAGCGCCGCAGCATCCTCCATCGCGAGCTTCGTACCCGACCCGATCGAGAAATGTGCGGTGTGCGCGGCGTCGCCGATGAGCACGGTGTTACCCACATGCCAGTGTTCGTTGGACACCGCGTTGAAGTTCAGCCAGCGAGACTGGTTTCCCACCAACGGATATCCCTCGAGGAAATCGTCGAACAGATCGGCGCAGAATTTCATCGACGCCTCGTCGCTCTCACCTCGCTGCATGGGGCGATCGGCATAGGCATCCAATCCGGCCGCCGCCCAAGTCTGGGGCAATGCCTCGACGATGAAGGTCGAGCTGGTCTCACTGAAGGGGTAGATGTGGGCCCAGAACAGGCCGTAAGGCGTGTCGCGGAAGATGAAGCGGAAGCAGTCGACCGGACGGCTGGTGGCAAACCACGCGTACTTGGCCGGTCGCTGTGTCACCGTCGCGCCGAACTCACCGGCCAACGCGGCGCGCGTGGCCGAATGCACACCGTCGGAGGCGATCACGAGATCGCTGTCGGCCTGCAATTGTTCCAGGTCAGGAGATTCGGTGCCGTAGCGCACGTCGACACCGAGCTCAGCCGCGCGCTCGCCGAGGATCTGCAGAAGTCGCTTGCGCTCCATCGCGGCGAATGCATGACCGTCCGAACGTTCGACATACCCGAGGTGATCGACATCGATCGCCGACCAGTGCCGGTACTCCTTGCCCATCCGCGCCGCCACCTCGGCATCGGCCGCAGCGATGTTGTCCATCGTGTCATCGGAGAACACCACCCCGAATCCGAAGGTGTCATCGCGCTGGTTGCGCTCATAGACCACCACTTCCCTTGTGGGGTCGGCTTTCTTGCACAGGATCGCCGCGAACAGCCCACCCGGACCACCGCCGCGCACTGAGATCTTCATGTCCTACTCCTGATGTGTCGTACTGTCACGGATGACGCGGAATGAGGGTGTTCAGCACCCGTGATCGGTGAGGGGTTCGAACTCGATAGCCAGATCGGTCAGCGCGACCGCAGCCGCGCTGAGTGCGACCCGGAGATTGGATACCGCGCACGGAGCCAATTCCTGTTCGGCCACCAGGGTTTTCAGGTCGCGGTAGACATCGAGAAGTGCGACCTCCGAGGGGGTGAGTGGCTGACCCAGCAGATCTGTGGTCGCGGGGATGGCGGTCGCGTCGCTGAGTTCTGGGCTTGTGGTGGTCATGTCGGTCTCCTCGGGGACAGCGATCTCGGATGGCATTCGGGTGGTCGGCTCCTGCAGGTGTGCGGTCATCGCGCATCCACCAGACGTTTGGCCTTGAGCTCGAACCGCGGCAGCTCGCCGCTGCTCGCGCGAACGACATGGAAACGCAAACCCTCGTGGGCATCTGCGAGTTCGCGCATCAGGTCGTCACGGACCTGCATCCAGCGTCCATCGGCAACATGGTCATAGGGCTCCACCGCGAGGGTGATCTCGTCGCGGATCCCCTCGCGATGGATACGGATCTGGAATTCGTCGACTTCGTCGAACGACCGGACGATGCTCTCCACCGCCCGTGGATAGACATTCGTCCCGCGAACCAGCTTCATGTCGTCGACGCGACCGAGAATGCCGCCCTCGTACAGATCCCAGGTCCGGCCGCTCGTGGAGACCGTATGCGGAACTTTCACCACCATGTCGGCGGTGCGGTAGCGGATCAGCGGGATGGTGGTACGGCCGAAAGATGTGGTGACGCGCTCCCCGGAATCGCCATATGCCACTTCATGTCCCGTTTCCGGGTCGATGACCTGCTCGATGAAGTGATCTTCGATGATATGACATCCGCCGGGCTGGTCGGCAGGCTCGAACATGAAGATCGAGGAGATCTCGGTCATTCCGGCTGTGTCGAAGCACTTCGCACCCCACTGCGATTCGATCAACGCCTTGGTCTCGGGAATCGAGCCGGCCGGCTCACCCGAGAGGATGACGGTGTGCACCTTCGATGGCCGGCAGATCGATGCCCAGTTCCTGGGCCTCTGCGGCCAGCCGCATGGCATAGGTCGGAGTCGATGCCACCACCGTCGCGCCGAAGTCGATGATCTGCTTGATCCGCGCCGTGGTCGTCTGCGCCCCACCGGGAATGGTGAGTGCGCCGATCTTCTCCAGACCGTTGTGGAGTCCCCAGAATCCGATGAACGACCCGTATCCGAAAGCCACGTAGCCTATGTCGCTCGGGCGTACGCCCGCACCCCACAGCGCATAGCACCACATCTCCGCCGACCACGCCCAGTCCTTACGACTGTCGAGGGCACGCAGCGGCGTCTTACCCGAGGTGCCGCTGGTGGTGTGCATACGGATCGCCCCGACATGATCGGTGACCGGCAACTCGCCGTAGGGCGGGTACTGATCCTGACTGCGCATCCACTCCTCGCGGGTGAGGAAGGGGATACGTTCGATGTCTGTCCAGGACCGCAGCTGCTCGGGGGAGAACCCGGCCGCGTCGAAGCTGCGACGGTAGAACGGACTACGGGCGTATGCCCACTCGGTCAGCCTGCGCAGTTTCACGAACTGCAGTGCGCGCAGGCTGTCACGATCGAGGAGTTCTGTCTTGGGGTTCCAATAGTCAGTCGACGCCATGTTGTTGACTTCTTTCCTTGGGGTGTCGCGTCCGGTATCCCTGACCTGAGAGGGACCGCCGCACGTGGACCGCGGTGGAGATCCGCTACGCCGCGGAAGATGGTGATGGACCGACGCCTTCTCGGTCCCGCCCTTCAACTATCGCGCTTTCTTGACCGTCGTCGCAATCGCGGGACAAGTTCTTTTACGTGCTCGTAACCGTGGATCCGAATTCGCGTGCACACCGCGCGTTCACCGTGGACCCATCCGCATTCTCCCCGTGAACCAGCCCCCGAAACGACAATGGTGATGGCGCGGCCATCCGCGAGATTCTCGCGAATGGCTCACACCATCACCATGCCGTCACCGGAAATCCGCCAGGGGCGGGCTGCCGGTTCGGACCACCGCCGACCGGTTCGATTCAACCGAGATCGCCTGTGCGCCAGTTGCACTGCGCGCGGACGGGCGGAACACGCTCGCCACCAGAGTGGTGCGTGCCGGTCTCACCCGCTCAGCGAGTCATCGTGTCCAGTGCCGTCTCGGCGGCCGGGAGCGCCTCATGGATCACCTGGTAGTGACTCGTGCCACGTTCGAGCGCCAACGTTGCGGTGGAGCCACCGAAGTGCAGTTCACCCGCGAGCGCAACGCTCAGATACGTCGGCACCACATGGTCATCGGTGCCGTGGTAGATGGCAACAGGATGGGTCCATCCCGTCGTCGGAATACCCATGTAGTCATGCAGCGCCATGGAAAAGGTCGGGGTGATGAGGGGCTGGTTGAGAATCGCACCCGGCGACACCCCCGTCACCTCCTTGCGCAGATCGGTGATGCACATGGTCTTGGCCTTCTCGTACAACGCCATTCCGCGCGGATTGAGCACGCTGAGAGCATGAATGTCCGGACGCGAATCGTTGAGTCCATAGAGCGTGTAGAGCAGCAGCGAGGTCACGCCGTCGAGAACCCCTCCAGGACTGGGCAATCCGGGGAACAGAAGCTGCAACAAGTTCTCGGCGTTGGACTCCGGGGCGAACGCCAGCGTGCCACGCATCGACAACTCCGGCGCATAGGTGTCGGCAAGACGGTTGGCCATCAGCGCAGCCTGCCCACCCTGCGAGTGGCCGGCGCTCACCCACACCGTGCCGACATGCGGATCGGTTGCGCGAGCAGCCCGCACCACGTCGATGAGCGCATGGCCCTCCGCCTTCGACGACAGATAGTGATGTTTGGCGGACGAGCCGCCCAGACCGATGTAATCGGTTGCCGCGACGGCATATCCACGCTTCAGAAAGGCGGAGATGGCCTCATTGGACAGCTCTGCAGCCAGACCCGGCTTCTCCCCTGCCTCGATGTGTTCGGTTGTGGCACAAGCAGGATTGACACCCGTGGTCCCGTAACCCCATGCGACGACGGGCCATCCACCGGCCGGCGGCTTACCTGCCGGGACGAACACCTGGCCGTTCGACACAGCAGGCTTGCCGTATTCATCGGTGGTCCGATAGGTGACGAGAGTGCCCCGGGCCGCCCCGCCCAGTTCCTGTCCCGCAGGGATGGGCCGAGCACTGATCACGGTGCCGACGCCGGCACCGGGCGCCGGCGCGGCTGTTGCGGTCGCCCACGTCGATGCGCTGACCACCGCCGTCACAATCGGTCCCGACATCAGTCGTAATGCACGGTTCGGTCTCACTGGATTCCCTTCGACAACGTGGTGTCCGGCGGTGTGGACGAGCTGGTCTCGCACCGGCGGCGAAGATTCGGGCGAGGAGGCATTGCCTCACGCCTCGCCCTGCGCCAAATATCGCGTATCCATGACGACCGTCGCAATCACAATGCACAAATCTGCGCAGTAGTAACAATCATTTAACGCCGCCAACCCACTTCCGCGGTGTCACGACACATGCCCGTCATGAAAGCGCATGACCGGGGCGATCGTCGCGGCAGTGAGCGCGCACAACCGCAAAACACCACGAGCATGCCCAGCCGTTACCGTTCGGAGACCTTGCATCCCGATCGCCATCCGACATCACGGATGAGCAACATATCGCGATAGTGACAAAGGTCACATAACGCACCGTTTGTCGAGCGTACGGCGAGGAAGCGCCATCACGCGCAACCCCGGCGCGCAACTCAGATCACGAGATAATAACGGGATGATCACCGTTTCATGTACGGTCGTAGGCGGTTGACAGGTGGGCCGAGCGATACAGAACCACCGCAGGGGAGGAAGACCGCGTGGGAAAGCATTCGAAACCGCGGAAGCTGCCGTCTGGTCCGGTCATCGCGGCGGCTCTGATCCCGATCGGCATCGTCGCCGCAGCCGTCGGCAGCACCGATTCCGGTGGCGCCCGGGCACAACGCCAGGACGTGACACCCGCTGCACAGGCCTCCGGGCTCGAACAGGCGACCGGATCCGAACAGAATGCTGGTCTCGACGGTGCACGGACGGTCCCGGCATCGATCGCCAACCGGTCGACGAGTCCGCATCCGATGAGTCGGCAGGCGGCCACCTCTGCCCTGGCGACCTTCGTTGGCCCCGATCAGCCCGACATCGTGGTACGCGACGCCCATCCCGACGCATCGATCGGCACGGCGCACACACCTGCGGCCGCCGCGCCGACCGCACCCTTGCCGCATTCGGTGACCGATGGCCAGGTTCCCGACAACGCCTACAAGGCCTATCTGAACGCGGCCGACATCCTCGCCAGGCAGATGCCGCAGTGTGGGATCACCTGGCAGATCATCGCCGGGATCGGCAGTGTCGAGTCCAAACACGCCTTCGGTGCGGCCACCGACGCCTCCGGCCGCCTGATCCACCCGATCTACGGACCACGCCTGGACGGCACGCTCGCCGACAACGAAGTCATCCACGACACCGACGGGGGACAGCTCGACGGCGACCCGGTCTATGACCGCGCGGTCGGACCGACACAATTCCTTCCCGCCACGTGGAAGGAGTATGCCGAGGACGGCAACGGCGACGGGATCGCCGATCCGCAGAACATCTACGACGCGACGCTCACCACGGGGCACTATCTGTGCTCAGGCAACCTCAACCTGCGAGACGCTGCACAGCAGGTGACCGCCGTTCTGCGCTACAACAACTCGTCGGAGTACGTCAACGACGTTCTGGGCTTCGCGCGCAGCTACTGACCCGCCCAGAGTCATCTGGTGTCTCACGGTGTGCCGGCGGGGCCCTCCTCCTGCCGGAACACGACGTGGCCCTCGCCGAGAACTCAGATGTTCTCTGCGAGGGCCACTCTCGTTGCGATGCCGGCACGACCGCCGGCGGTCAGCCGTTCTTGAACCAGCCCGTGCTGGCGATGTACCAGATCTGGTCCTGCCAGTAGCCCCAGGCATGGGTGCCGGCGCCGGGGAACGACGTCCGCACATTGACCCCCGCCAGCGGTGCCAGTCCGGCGAAGTTCGCCGACTGCGCCTTGGCCAGCAACTCGATCGACGTCGAGCTCAGACCGGTCTTGTAGTAGTCCACCTGGTTGGCACCCTGCGGCTGGTGGTTGGCCCACACACCGTTGCCCGCATACACCCACATGTGCAGGCCCGCGAGCTTGCCGCTGAGCAGCTGGACTGTCGGGTCCATCGCGGTCGACTTGTCGTTGGGTGCGGTGCCCCACATGTTGTTCAGGTTGTAACCACCGGCGTCGAGTGCCGCCAGCCGCAACAATGTCTGCATGCTGATACCGCAGTTCTTGGCGAGCGCCTGCGACAGGTTGTAGGTGACCGGATCAGCGGTCGGCAGCGTCCGCAGGGGGCAGCGCGCGGTCGGGTTGAGCATCCCCGACATCGACACCACGCGGGAGTACTTGTCACGGTTGTTGTTGGCGATCATCACCGCCTGCGCACCCGACATCGACAACCCGATCAACGTCCGATTGAAGAACCCCCGCGACGTCATGTATGCCGGAAGACTCCCGGTCAGCACACTCTCCCACCGATACGGGGTACTCCGACCACCCGACGGCGCATTCCAGTCCGCATAGAAACTGGGGCTGGTGCACGAGTAGGTGACATCTGATCTGGCTTGCCCTGCCGGGCGGCCTGGAAGGATGCCAGCTGTGCCCAAGCCCTATCCCCAGGAGTTCCGCGAC
>NZ_BMGC01000056.1 GCF_014639795.1 Gordonia jinhuaensis
GAACTCAACGAACGCCCCCGACAGACACTCGGCTTCTACACCCCACGCGAAAAGTTCGAAGCCCTCCTACGAGACAACGTTGCTTGCACGGGTTGACGGCTCTCTGTACTCTCCCTTGGTGGGGGGCGAGACCATGGGGGACATGTGATGCCGCTCCTCAGCCGAAAGAACTCGAAATACTCTGGGGTGGTCGGTTTGTCACAGGTTCATCGGATCGGCGAGGACCCGCACTATATCGCGGGATATGAGGCACCCAGTGTGCCCACTCAGGTGAGTTCGATGCCTGCACTACAAGATTTTCCTCATCTGCACTCGATCGACTCGCCGTCGCCTGCGTTGGATATGCCGGCGTCGCGGCGGCTCCGCGTTCGGGTAGCACGTCGCTTACGGTTCTTCGAATTGGCAATCATCGCCGTCGCCTGTCTTGCGGGTTCGATAATCCGTGCAGGATTTCCCCATGCGCTTGACAGTTCATTTGTCTTCAGCGTCTGTGTGGCGGGTGTTCTTGCGCTGTTGTGGATAGGTATCACGGCGGCGAATCGCACCGCCGACGGGATGATGATCGGTGTCGGGGCTACCGAGTACCGCCGAATCCTTGTTGCCGCAGCAGTTTTCCTCGGCGTTGTCGCGCTGCTGCAGCTGGTCACCGGTGTACAGCTCTCGCGCGCGATGCTGGTGATCACACTGTCGTTCGGAGTGTTCGGCTGCATGCTCGCTCACCACCTGGCAGGACGGTCGCTGAAGAAGAACTGGCGAGTCGGAGTCGGCGTCGCGCGTGCGCTGGTGGTAGTCGCTCCCGACAGGCTGCCGTCGGTCGAGGGATCGTTACATGACTCTGATCGTCTGGGGCTCTCGGTTGTTGCGTGGCTCAACGGTTCCGAACTCGCGGTCCGGTCCGTGGACGTCGGCGATACCGGCGGCGGCTGGGTACCGTTTGCCGTCGAATGCGGGCCTGACCCGGTGGACTCGATCCTCTCTGCGGTCGATGCGATGGATGCGGACATCGTGATACTCGCCGACACATCATCGTTGGAGAGCTGGGCATTTCGTGATCTCAGCTGGGCACTTCACGAACGTGGCGTGGCCCTGGCGGTGGAGCCGGCCGTCGGCGACGTGGCGTTGTCACGTATGGCGATGTCCCAGCTCAACGGGACGTCTCTGCTCCAGATCGACGAGCCTGCCTACAACCGCGCGATGAACCTCCACAAGCGACTGTTCGACATCGTCGTCTCGATGATGGCGATGGTGCTGCTGTCTCCGGTGATGATCAGTGTGGCGCTCATGGTCAAACTGGGTGATCGAGGGCCGATCCTCTACGGCGCCAACAGGGTTGGTGTCGGTGGGAAGCCGATGAAGATGTGGAAGTTCCGTTCGATGGTCACCGATGCCGAGGCTCGACTCAAGGAGGTGCGCGCGGCTCGTGGTCTCGATGACGATGCCTTCTTCAAAGCCGAGGACGACCCACGGATCACCCGCATCGGACGTGTCATCCGCAAGACGAGTATCGACGAGCTTCCTCAGTTGTTCAACGTTCTCAAAGGGGGAGATGAGCATCGTCGGTCCGCGGCCGATGGTCGCAGGGGAGGGCTCGCAGTATGTGAACTTCGTCGAACGGCGAGTTCTCGTGCGACCGGGTATGACCGGACTGTGGCAGGTGTCGGGTCGCTCGGACATCACCGACGACGAACGGGTGAGGCTCGACCTCATGTACGTGGAAAACTGGTCGATGACAGGCGATCTCGCGATCATCGCCAAGACATTCACCTCGGTCTTGCGAATGGATGGAGCCTACTGACGAGTCGCGCCGATGGAACCGCGCCTGTGGGGTGGTGCGGTTCCATCGGCGTGGCGTGTGCGGTAGTCGTTAGTTTGCGATCGAAAAGTAGCCCGGAAGAGTAGCGAAGATCACCTCGCGCCGTCGCGAAATCTTGGCACGGGTCCTTCACACTCAGGCGATGCCGTCGAATGCACGACTGATCGCACTCGCCAGGGGATATGTATGGTCCATGCGCCATCGAGCCGCGGTGAGCGGTGGCAGGCGCCTGGCGCTGCGGGGTCGCGTCACCATGGAAAACCACACGGGGACAGGACAATTGCTGCTGTCCGACCATGTGGAATTCTACGATCGGGTCCATCTGTTCCTCGATGGTCGATCGTGTCGGATCTCGATCGGTGACCGCACCTTTGTGAACCGGCGCACAGAGATCTTCTGTGTGGATTCGGTGTCGATCGGGTCGGACTGCGCCATTTCCTGGGATGTGGTGATCAGCGATACCGACTATCACTGCATCGTCGGAAGCCCGAGCGTGGCGCCGGTGACCATCGGCAACAAGGTGTGGATCGGTGCGCGCGCCGTGATTCTCAAAGGCGTGACCATCGGCGACGGAGCGGTGGTCGCGGCGGGGTCGGTCGTCGCCAAGGACGTGCCTGCCAAGACGCTCGTGGCGGGAAATCCGGCTCGACCGGTGCGTGACGACGTCGACTGGTCGCTCGAGGGCACCGGTGTCCTCCCTGCGTGACCTCCGGCGTCAACACCCCTGCCGCCACGAGCATCGGTCCGTCGATGCGTACCGGGGTATGAGTGTCCGAGTTTGCCGTTACCCTCGGACACATGTCTGCGCGTGAGTTCGACATCGTTGTCTTCGGTGCGACCGGTTTCGTCGGGGAACTGACGGCCCGGTATCTGGCCGACCATGCCCCGTCCGGCGTCCGAGTGGCCCTGGCTGGTCGCAACCGCGCCAAGCTCGAAGCCGTGCGAGGGCGCCTGCCCGCATCGGCAGCCGGCTGGCCGCTGCTGATCGCCGATGCCGATGCGCCCTCGACGCTGGACGAGCTGGTCGCGCGGACGCAGGTGGTGTGCACGACTGTCGGGCCGTACCTGCGTTACGGCGAACCGCTGGTCGCGGCCGCGGCCACCGCCGGTACCGACTACGTCGACCTGACCGGCGAGGTCCCCTTCGTGCG
Source organism: Gordonia jinhuaensis (assembly GCF_014639795.1). Classification (GTDB taxonomy): domain Bacteria; phylum Actinomycetota; class Actinomycetes; order Mycobacteriales; family Mycobacteriaceae; genus Gordonia_B; species Gordonia_B jinhuaensis. The sequence goes on from NZ_BMGC01000056.1 coordinate 2,965, forward strand.
CTGGAGTATCGACAAATTCGACGAGGTCGCCCAGGCATCGGGTGCGCGGATCGTGCACTCCTGCGGCTTCGATTCCGAGCCGTCGGATCTCGGTGTCTACTACCTCTACCGCGCGGTCACCGCCGCCGATGCAGGATCCCTCACCGACACCACGCTGGTGGTCAAGGCGATGCGCGGCGGGTTGTCGGGCGGCACCATCGACTCGATGCGGGTGATCGCCGACGAGGTGCGTGACCCCGAGATCCGTCGACTGATGGTCAACCCGCACTCGTTGTCCTCGGGTCCGGGTGAGGTGATCAGGACAGAGCGGGGTGCCGAGCGCAGCGACATGACGCTGGTGTCGGCATCACGGGTGGACCCGTCGCTCACCGGCACGCTCGCGCCGTTCTTCATGGCCAGTCACAACACCCGCATCGTGCGACGCACCAACGCGCTGCTCGACGGTGCCTACGGGGCGGATTTCCGCTATGCCGAGGCGATGGCAGTGGGCAAGAATCCGGTGCTCTCGACGGCTGCGGCCGCCGCGCTGAGCGCGGGCATGGGAGCGTTCTTCGGCGCGATGGCACTGCCGCCAGCGCGCAAGATCCTCGACAAGGTTCTGCCGAAGCCGGGAGAGGGCCCCGACGAGAAGTCCCGGGAACGCGGCTACTTCACCATGCAGATCTTCACGAAGACCACGACAGGCCGACGCTTCCGTGCGCAGGTCTCGGCAACCGGCGACCCGGGGTACAAGGCAACCGCGATGATGCTCGGCGAGAGCGCGCTCACATTGGCGCTCGAGCGCGACAAGCTGCCGTCGCGCACAGGCGTGCTGACGCCCGCGGCGGCGATGGGCGACCCGCTGATCGAGCGTCTTCAGGAGGCCGGGATGGTGTTCGACAGTGTGGAGCTGTGAGTGGGTTGAGCCGTGAGTGGGGCTGACGCCGGCGGGTGAACTGCGAGGATCGGTCGGCTCGCGACCGGGGTCAGCGGGCGCGGCGCGCGGGTGGATTGTGCTCCACGGTATCGCGACGTCGGGCGATCCGGCCCACCAGCAGGGCGACAGGTATCGACACCGCGACCCAGATCAGGATCGCGCCGATGATGATTCCTGTCAGCACGCTTCCATGATGCGCCGATAATCTGTGCGATCGCTGAAAATTGCGTATTCGTTACCACAAGACTTCGGCTCTCGCAGCCGCAACTAGGCTGATCGCCATGGATGAAGCCCGCAGTGATGTGCCGTTCGACCCGTCCCACTGGCAGGGCGTGCCCGGATTCGGAGATCTGACCGACATCACGTATCACCGCCACGTCGGTGAGGGGCGCGCGAACGGAATCGTCCGGATCGCCTTCGACCGTCCCGAGGTGCGCAACGCCTTCCGCCCCCACACCGTCGATGAGCTCTATCGCGCACTCGACCATGCCCGTCGCACCCCCGATGTGGGTGTGGTGCTGCTGACCGGCAACGGTCCGAGCCCCAAGGACGGTGGCTGGGCATTCTGCAGTGGTGGCGACCAGCGGATCCGGGGCCGGTCGGGCTACCAGTACGCGACGAGCCACGACTCCGACGTCGCCTCGGCCGACGCCCAGGGAGTCGACGAGGCCCGGGTCAAGACCGAGGGCGGCCGGCTGCACATCCTCGAGGTGCAGCGACTCATCCGCACGATGCCCAAGGTGGTGATCGCCGTCGTCAACGGGTGGGCAGCGGGCGGCGGACATTCGTTGCATGTGGTGTGCGACCTGACGCTCGCCTCGGCCGAACACGCCCGGTTCAAGCAGACCGACGCCGACGTGGGCTCCTTCGACGCCGGTTACGGCTCGGCCTACCTCGCCAAACAAGTGGGACAGAAGTTCGCGCGCGAGATCTTCTTCCTCGGCCAGTCCTACGACGCCGAGACGATGCATCGTATGGGTGCGGTGAATGCGGTGGTGCCGCACGCATCGCTGGAGGACGAGGCGATCCGATGGGGTCAGCTGATCAACGGCAAGTCGCCGACGGCGCAGCGCATGCTGAAGTTCGCCTTCAACCTCACCGACGACGGATTGATGGGTCAGCAGGTGTTCGCCGGCGAGGCCACCCGCCTGGCCTACATGACCGACGAGGCCGTCGAGGGGCGCGATGCGTTTCTGGAGAAGCGGCCACCGAACTGGGACGAGTTCCCGTTCTATTACTGATCGTCGGGGGTCGGACTGGGTTGCGTCGGGGGCGGGGCCGCGTGGTGGTGTGGTGCCTACGAAAAGCGTTGGTGCCTACGGGAAGCTGTGGTGCCTACGGAAAGCTGTGGTGCCTGCGGAATGCTGTGGTGCCTGCGGAATGCGTAGGCACTGTGGCATCGCGTAGGCACGGTGGCATCGGGTAGGCACGCCCGCGTCCGATGGCCACGCCGCACCGGGGTTATCCACAGTTGTCGAGCTGTCCACAGGTCAGAGTCCGTTGCCGGTGATGTCGAGCCGGGGTGCCGGAGCCATGCGACACGCTCGGGTCATGACAGCACATCTGACCGATGTCGACGACGTGTTCAGCCGCGGGGAACTGCTTGCCCGAGGCTTCACTCGGGGTGAGATCGACCGTGCGCTGGCGCACGGGAGTCTGGTCTGCGTCAGCACCGGATTCTATGCACCGGCGACGCTCGGGCAGCACAGTCCGCAGATTCGTCATCAACGATGGGCGCTGGCGATGCTGCGCTCGGTGGCGAAGCGGTCGGCGCTCGCGCACGTGTCGGCGGCGACCGTGCACGGGCTCGCCATTCACGACATCGACCTGTCGAGGGTGCGTCTGGCGCGCGACGACACGCAGGCGCGTCGTGGTCCGCTGGTCTCGAAGCACCTGATCGTCGATCGCCGGGTGCCCGAACATCACGTGAGCGAGGTGGTGGGCGCCCGAGTGACCAGCGTCGCGCGGACGATCGCCGATCTGGCTCGCAGTGAAGGTGTCGGGTCGGCGGTGGTGGCCGCCGACAGTGCCCTACAGCAGTCGTTGACCACTCTCGATGAGGTCCACGCTGTTCTTGCCGACATTCCTGGAGTGGGAGTCGCACGTGCGCGACGCACGCTCGCGCTGGTCGACGGGCGGTCGGAGAGTCCGCTGGAGTCACTGAGTCGGCTCGAGATCGGCTGGTCGGGTCTGCCGGCACCGGAATTGCAGGTCACGCTGTACGACAGTGCGGGTCGCTTCCTCGGGCGGGTCGACTTTCTCTGGCGCGAGTCTCGCGTGATCGGCGAGTGTGACGGCGAAGGGAAATATCTGGGCGTCTATGGGGATCGAACGGCCTACGAGACGATCGCCCAGGAGCGGCGTCGACAGCAGGCGCTGGTCGACGAGGGGTGGCAGGTGATCCGGTGGACGTGGCGGGAACTCGTGTCCACGCCCGAGGTCGTGATCGCGCGGATCCGGGCCGCACTCGAGCGTGCGCGAAGGGTGGGGTGATGGGGTTCGTGTCGGTGGATATGTGCGGGGCTGGTGCCTAACGAAAGGTGGTGGTGCCTACGAAACGCGGTGGTGCCTACGAAATGCGTAGGCACGGTGGCATTGCGTAGGCACCACCGCATCGGGTAGGCACTGTGGCGCCGGATAGGCACGCACCCTGCCGTACCCAGCCAGCGGCACGCGTCATCGTGGCGCGGTGGCCTCCTCGGGCACATGCATGTGTCGGCGTTGGCGGTAACGGTTGTACAGGCGGGCGGCCAGCGGTGCGATGAACAGCATCAGCAGTACGCGCACGATCTGCGCACCGATCACGAAGGTGATGTTCGACCCGGCCGCAGCGGCCGCGGCGAGCACCGCGTAGATGCCGCCGGGCGTGGTGGCGAGGTAGGCGTCGAACTGGCTCTCGCCGGTCCAGAGAGCAAGCAGCGCACCGAGTCCCGCGCAGCCCAGGCCGATCGCGACGATGAGGGCCAGGGCCAGTGGCAGCACTTTGCCGATCGACTTCAGCGACTCCATGGTGAAGCCGAGACCGGCCTGCCAGCCGATGACCGCGTAGGCCAGGAACACGAACACGGTGGGGACCGCTGCGCCCGTGGTCACATGGGTCAGTTCGCCGACGACCGTGAGGATCAGTGGTCCGAGCAGTCCCGCAGCCGGAAGGTGGACGAGCTTGCCCAGCGGGATGCCGATTCCCACGCAGATGACGGTGAGAAGTATTCCCCACCACTGGTTTCCGTGTTCACCGGTACTGGCCGATCCGCCGGTGTGTGCGCCGAACACCGCGGTGGCGATCACCGGGATGGTGACGGTCACCAACGCCACGCGCACGTACTGGATGACGGCGACCATACGTTCGTCGCCACCGAGTTCGCGGGTGAGTGCGACCAGTCCCGAGGCGCCGCCGGCCACCAGTGACAGCGATCCGGTGAGCGGATCGACGTGGCGATGCAATCCGAGGATCGCACCACCGATGATCGAGAGCGCCAGCGTGCCGAGCCCCATCACCACCACGGGCAGCCACTCCGAGCCCAGTCCGCTCAGCGTCTCCGGACGCACCATCGTGCCGATGTACACACCGAGCACACCCTGTGCGGTGAAGGCGATCGCGCGGGGGATCGGTGGCTTGTCGCCTCGCGGACCAGGTGCTCGACCGGCAAGTGCCAGGATTGCGGCGACCACGAGGCCGGCGAACAGGGCTGCGGAGGGGACATTGAGCTGCTCGAGGCCGACGGTCACCACGACCGTCACCACGACCAACGCGATCCACCTCATCATGATGACAAGGTTACTCTTGCTAATTGAGGCCTGCCAATCTGCATGGATCGAGTGATGGGCAAGAAATTGGCAAGTACACTCTTGCTATGAGCGAGGAAGTAGACGTCATGGACGCAACGCGTCTGCGTGAGGCGATGATGTCGGTGACCCGGCAGGCTCGTCGGCACCGTCCCGCGCATGCGCTGACGCTGAGTCAGATGACGATCCTCGGTGACCTGGATCGACACGGCACCGCCACGATTGCCGAACTCGCCGACCGCTCGCAGGTGCGTGTGCAATCCCTGACGCTGAGCATGAACCGTCTCGACGAGCTGGGTTTCATCACCCGGACCACCGATCCATCGGATCGTCGTCGTCAGCTCATAGATCTGTCGGACACCGGTCGTAAAGTCCTCGCCGGGGACAGGGTGACGCGTGATGCGTGGCTCGCTTCGGCGATGGCCGAACTCACCGATACCGAGCGTGGGGTCCTCATGCTCGCGGTGCCGGTGCTGGGCAAGTTGGCTGATTTTTAGGAGGTCTGCACGTGCGAGAGCGTCACGACGGGCGTTTGTGCAGCACGACCTCTCCGGGCTTGCCCCACTCGATGCGGCCGAGACGTGCCATCGGTTTGATAGTGCCGAAGTCGGGGAGTCCGTCGTCGGCGAGTCGCTCGGAGTCGACGGTCACCGCCACTACCCGGCCGAGTACCAGTTCGGCGTTGCCGACGGTGATGGTCTGATGCAGCACGCATTCGATGGCGATGGGCGAGTCGCGCACGCGCAGGCAGTCGACATGGGTGGCGGGTACGGCCTCGATACCGACCGCCTCGAATTCGCTGACTTCTGGAGGGAACGGAGCCGACGAGCGGTTGATCTGGTCGGTCAGCCACTCGGGCGCCAGGTTGATCACGAACTCGCCCGAATCCGTCGCGTTTCGCCAACTGTCCTTGCGACCCAGCGAGGTGAACTGCACGATCGGCGGCTCGGAGGAGGCAACCGTGTAGAAGCTGTAGGGCGAGAGGTTGTCGACCCCTTGGGGCGAGCGACTCGACACCCACGCGATCGGCCGCGGCACGACACTCGTGGTGAGCAGCTTGTACATGTCGGCAGTGGAGGTGTTCTCGGCCTCGATCACGGTGCGCATCACGCGAAGTCTACGAACTGATGATGCCCCCCACACTGTCCGCCGTGCGGAAAAGCGGTCACCGTGCGAGCAAGCCTGCCGCCGGCTTCGGACGCCAGTCGTTGGTGAGGAGGGCTCCGAAGTGATCCTCCCGATTGAGCATGGAAGGAGCATCCGCCCCACCGATGTCGCGGATGCTGTAGATGAAGGCGGGGCCGACGTAAGGAGTGTTCGCCGCGGCAGCGAGTATCTGGCCGATCTGCACCGCTTGGGCCTCAGGGGTCACGCCGCCGAGTACGGGTGATACGGCCGTCAATTCCGTGTAGTTCGTGGGGGCTCCGAACTCGGTGAGCCAGATCTTCTTGGAACCATCGCCGTGTGCTTGCATCGTCGCGTGCATTGCGCCCACGCTGTGCCAGCCCCCCGAGGGGTCCGCGGGCAGTCCGTACGGGAACGTGTAGGGATGCATGGCTGTCGCGTCGAAATAGCCCTTGGCGCCGTACCCGTAGACAGCCTCGAGGAAGCTCGCAGGGAAATCCGACCCGGTCGAGGGACTCAGCCCTGCCGCCACGACAGTTGCATCAGGTTGTACGCGCTTGATCGCGGGATAGGCGGCACGGAGAAGCGCCGCGTAGGCTGCGGGTCGGTTGGGCGCATTGAGGAAGGTCGGAAGATTCGGTTCGTTCCAGATCTCGTAGCTGGAGGCCAGTCCCTGATACCGCCGTGCGACTGCACCGGCGAAGTTGCCGAAGTCGGCAGCGTTTCGAGGGGCCGTGGTGCTGGCGAGCCCGGATCCACCGCCTGCCCATGCGGGGGTGAAGGCGACATTGAGCAGAATTCTCAGGCCGTGACGGTGGGCGGAATTGACCACTCGATCAGCCGCTGACCAGTCGAAATTCCCGGGGGCTGTCTCTGTGCGGCTCCAGTCGACGAGGACCCTCAACCAGGACGCGGAGGTGTGAGAAACCGCGTCGAGCTCGCGATCCAGCGCGCTCTGAGGAAGGTCGAGCATCGCCGCCCCCTCGGTGAAGCCATAGCCCGCCCGCGGAACGACGACTCGAGCCTGTGCGGGGGCACTGAGACCGACCGTTAGGGCGACCGAGAAGATTGCGGCGGTTGCTGAGAGCAGAGTGCGTCGAAGCATCACGCACCGATCGTGACATAGAAGTGCACTACGTGACACTCGAGAATCACGACAACAGCTCCGACGCGGTTAGAGTCCCAGCGCTCTACCGGTGGACTTGATGTTCCAGTCGTAGTCGTAGAGCGCGCCAAAGTGCTGTTCGAGATCCGTTGGACTCGTGCCGTAGTCGCGGATGCTGTAGATGAAGGCGGGACCGACCCACGAATAGTCGGCCGCCGTCGCCAACACCGAGGTGATCTCGTTAGCTTGTTCAGTTTGCGTCACGCCTGTGGCGACGGAGGGTAGCGTGGGTGCTCCGATTTCGGTCAACCACATCTTCTTGTTGCTGTCGCCTTTTGCAACCATGAGATTGCGAATGGCGAGAGTGTCGCTGACCGCGTTCTCCGGGTTCGCCGAGATTCCTGAGGGGTACACGTAAGGATGCATCGCGGTTGCGTCGAAATATGATCTGGCACCAGCGGCATACATCTTCTGGTAATACGTGAGCGGCGAGAGTCCGCTGACCGAACGCGCCATTCCTGCGACGATGACCGTTCCCCACCACTGTGCGCACTTGATCGTCGTGTAAGCGGTCTTCAGCATGGATGTGTAGCGAGTGGGGTCATTCGCTCCGCCGAAGAACAGTAGGAGATTCGGCTCATTCCAGATCTCGTAGTAGGACACTTTCCAGAAGTAGCGTCCGACGAACGCACGCAGAAAGTTTGCGAGATAGGTGTCGTCGGTCGGTGGCGCTGTGAGGAATGAACCTGACGGGCGCGCCCACGTCGGAGTGTTCATGATGTTGGCGAGTACGGTCAACCCTCGCGAGCTGGCCGCGGAGATCATTGCGTCGAGTTGCGACCAATTGTAGGAACCCCTACTGGTCTCGATCTTGCTCCAATCCACCAGAATCCGTAGCCACTTTGCGCCGGTCTTCTTGACGCCATCCAGCTCTCGTGAAAGATCCGACGTGCTCAGCCACCACATCGCGGCACCTTCGGAGAATCCGAAACCCATTGACGGTGCCTTCGGTGCTGCCGATGCGGGAGCTGTTGATGTCGCCACGACGATTGGTGGGGCGACTATCGCCATGGAGGTATAGGGGCTCTTCACAATCCGGGGTGTAGTTGTGGTCTGAATCCGCCGGTCTCGAGCAGTGCGCGGGTGATGTAGTGAGTCAGGTTCCGAAAGCCCAGGGCGGAGCCGC
>NZ_BMGC01000057.1 GCF_014639795.1 Gordonia jinhuaensis
CCGAGAACTCGCGGCGCCGGATACGATTCCACTGCACCCGCGCCCAGCGGGCCAACATCCAGCAATTCCACTGCTGAGCAGTGCCCGGCTAACTTCGAAGAGCCCTGATGACCGCCCCCGTGCGCTGGGCCAACTCCCGCACATAGTCACCGGAGATCACACCGTAACCGTCCATGAACCCCACACCCGAGTGGCGCGGAGAATAGGCGCGCTTGGTCGTGGGCTCGGGTCCAGACTTGTCGACCGAATCCGATTCAGCTACAGCAGCTTCCGCCGCCTCCGGCTCCGGCTCCGGTTCTTCGAGCGTCGCTGCTTCGGTGATGACGTGGATGATCACTTGTGCTTCAGTCGCTTGCACCATCGCCGGCGCGGGAACCGTGGCATCACAGTCGTCGCCACGGTCGCACTGGCACTCGAACAACTCGCCGGACAGCAGCGCGAAGACGGCATCCGACCGGCGGGCCCCGTCACGCCGCGGATCAGACTCGCACACGCTCGATGCGAGGGCGTCGATGCGGGCTGCGGCGACACGCACATTCTCCGCGGTCATCGACGCATGCAGGATCGCCATGCCGTCGGTAGCGTTCTCTGCCCACACCCGACGGCCTTCTTCCGCGGCTTTGCGGCGTTCACGCACGGCGGCGGGGTCGTGGCGGAATACGATCCGGTCACACACATCGCGCAGGCGTTGCAGCGACCAGCTGCCCTGCCGCCGCAACGCGTCAGCGAGTTCCTGGTCGACCAGGGGTGCATACTCTTGGCCGCCGACCAGTGCGGTTCGGGCGATGACCGTGCGGATGTGTCCGCCGCCGATCACTCCGTCGTGCAGGCATTGCGCTACATGCGGCAGGCCCGCGAACAAGTGCGCGGCGTCCATCAATTCGGTTTCCACACCGGCTTGACTACGACCCACCATCATCGCGATCTCATTCGCCGCGCGGGCGTGCGCGTCATAGACACGCTGGTCAGAGTCCATGAACGGCGCCACCAGCCGTTCGAAGACTTCGGCCATCGCCCGCAACCGGTGCCACTCCATCAACGCACCAGCACGCCGCGCCTGAACGACGACCTCACCCAGACCGGCAGCATCCACCTCATCGAGAGATTCGGGCAGCCCCAAAACCGAGAGATCCGGATCTGACCCAACAAGAGACATCGGAACCCCCTCCCAGTGAACGAGCATGACTCGAACCATCTATCGAATACATGTTCGAGTCTACCGAGAAAAACCCACCCCGACAAGGGGAAACAACACCGAATCACGGACGATCACAAGATCATTCACGCGAATGGCACCATCACTGGCTCCGGCGAGCACGCTCCTCGAACCCCGCACACAGGAACTCGATCCCGGCGTCCAACCGCTGGCGAGGGTCAATGAGGGAACTGCGCGCTCCCGTGCCCGCGAGTTCGGCGAGGTGCGGCGGCGGGTCGAAGTCGGCGTGTCCGTCGAGCAGATCGACCAGCGCGCCACCATCGTCGTTCTGCGAGCGCGTCTGCAGAAGTTCCTCGCCGACCTGCGCCAGCGCCGACCCCTGGATGAAGATCCAGACGGTCAGCGCCATCTCGGTCGCCTCCTCCACGCTGACGCCGAGCTCGAGTATGCCGCCGACCATCCAGTCGAGGGCGATCAAACTCTGCTCACCCATGCTGTGCCGAGGAGACGAGTACGCCAGCACGATCCACGGATGCCTCTGGTAGAGGTCCCAGTCGAGTTCCACGGCCACGCGTACACGCTCTCGCCACGGCAGGACACGGTCGACCGGATAGGGGAATCGGCGACCGATCTCGTCGGACATCGCGAGCAGCAGCGTGTCCTTGTCGGCAACGTGCCGATACAACGACATCGCACCGACACCGAGGCGCTCGGCGATATGTCGCATCGACACCGCTCCGAGCCCTTCAGCGTCGGCGATCTCGATACCCGCCGACACGATGGCCTTACGGGTCAACCGTGATTGCCTGCCGGTCTCCGGCCTCGGCCCGGCGGAGTCACCCCTGACGCCATCGGTGGGGTCCACCTTGGCAGGGTCAGCTGTGCGGGTGTCGTTCTTGCCGGTGTCGTTCTCCCGTGTTCCCGGAATAGTGCCCACTCCCCTGCTGCGTGCCGGAATAATCCGCTTGCGTACAGCGTACTCATCGGCATACCGTTGGCTACGCGTACGTCGTACGCGCCATCTTTGCCTGTCGGGGTCACGCCGACCCCCTCAGGCACCTACATGCACCACGATCGCAGCTCACCCCTGCGATCCGCACACCGAGGAGAAGAAGTGAGCATCATCGACCAGCCGGCGCAGCGGACGGCACAGGGATCGCCTGTGACCGACCGACGTGCCTGGCTGGGTCTGGTGGTGCTGACCCTGCCGGTGTTCCTCGTGTCGATGGACTCCTCGGCGCTCAACCTGGCGATTCCCACCATCACCGCTGGGCTCGACCCGTCGGCCGCTCAACTGCTGTGGATCATCGACATCTACGGATTCCTGCTGGCCGGTCTGCTCATCACGATGGGCAACATCGGCGACCGGATCGGCCGCCGGCGCATCCTGCTCATCGGCGCCACCGTCTTCGGCCTGGCATCGGTGGTCGGTGCGTTCGCGCCCAACGCCGAGGTCCTGATCGCCGCCCGCGCGGTGATGGGCATCGGTGGCGCCACCTTGATGCCGGCGAGCCTGTCGCTGATCACCAACATGTTCCGCGACCCCCGCGCCCGCGCGAAGGCGATCGGCATCTGGTCGGCATCGTTCGCCGCGGCCGCCGCGCTCGGTCCGGTCATCGGTGGCGTTCTGCTGCACCACTTCTGGTGGGGTTCGATCTTCCTCATCAACGTGCCGGTCCTGGTGCTGCTGCTGGTGGTGGCGCCGGTCCTGCTGCCCGAATACCGCTCGCCCTCGACCAGCCGCTTCGACATCGTCGGCGTGGTGCTCTCACTGTCGGGCATCCTCCCGCTGGTCTATGCGATCAAGCACACCGCCTCCGAGGGCCTCGACACACAGGGTGTCGTCGTCGCGCTGATCGGCGTGGTCGCGCTGGCCTCGTTCGTGGTCTTCGAAGCGCACACCGACAGCCCTCTGCTCGACCTGAAACTGTTCTCGCACTCCGGGTTCACCGCGGCGATCCTGGCCGCACTCGGCGGCACGGTGACGTTCGCGGGAGTGACCTACCTCTCAGCGATCTATCTGCAGTCGGTACGCGGGCTCGACGTGCTCACCGCCGCACTGATCGGTATCCCGATGGCCGCGACCGTGGCCTTCGGTTCGATGGTGTCGCCGCGACTGACGAGCCTGCTCGGTGTGCGGTGGGGATTCTTCTCCGCGCTCACGCTCACCGCGGTCGGCGTCTCCGGTCTCATCACCCTCACCACCGACTCACCGCTGTGGGTGTTCATGCTCTCCACCGCGGTCGCCGGTGTCGGCATCGGCGTGTTCTTCACACTGGTCTCCGATGTGGCGGTTTCGGAAGTGGAGCCCGAGCGCTCCGGTGCTGCCGCCGGCCTGTCGGAAACGAGTTTCGAGCTCGGTCACGCCCTGGGCCTGGCCGTGCTGGGGTCGATCGCCACCCTGGTGTTCCGCGACCGCGCCGGCAATCTGCCGTTCGCCGACACACTCGGCGAGACGCTGCAGCACGCCCAGCAGATGGGTGGCTCACGGGGCGACGAGCTCGCTGAAGCGGCACGCATGGCATTCGTGGACTCGATGCACGTCGTCGCGGTCATCAGTTCCGTCGGCATCTTCGCGCTCGCCGTGCTGGTGTCGTTCCTGTTGCGCCCCAAGGACAGGCGTCCGAAGACGGACCAGCCCCAGGCGACCGTAGACTGAGCCGGTGCACGAGCTGATACGGAACCGCTGGAGCGCACGCGGTTACGACCCGCAGGCGACCATCTCCGAGGACTCCCTCATCGCAATTCTCGAGGCGGGGCGCTGGGCACCCACCTGGGGATCGGTGCAGCCGGTGCGTGTCATCGTCGGCACGCGCGGCGACGAGACGTTCGACGGTCTGGTCACCGCCCTGACCCGCGGTAACGCCTCCTGGGCGCCGGCGGCCGCGGCACTGATCCTGGTGTGTACGCGGGTACTCGAGGACGACGAGAAGGCCAGCACCTACGCGGTCTTCGACGCCGGACTGGCCACCTCGCAGATGATCCTGCAGGCCAATGCAGAGGGGTTCAACGCGCACCCGATGGCCGGCTTCGAGATCGACACCGTGGTCGAGACGTTCTCCATCCCGGCCGAACAGGCACCCATCGCTCTGATCGCCGTGGGAAAACTCGCCCCGCGAGAGACTCTCGACCCCTCCATCGCCGAGCGCGACGACCGCGAGCGCACCCGCCTGCCCCTGTCGGAGACAGCGTTCGCCGGGTCGTGGGGGATGCCCTACCGACCCGACTCACCTGCCTGATCAGCTGTTCACCACGGACGCTCCGCGTCCGCATTTTGTCCCTGCGTCGAGTGGGAGTATCGTGCCACGCATGCAGCGTGCGCTCCTTCTCGGTTGCCGCGGCGGGGTCTGATCCAGACCGGCCTCCCGTCGCGGGGCCTCATCACGCGCCGGTCACCTTGGAGCACCACCCAGACCGGAAAGATTGATTCACGATGCCAGCAGCAGATGCCTTTGTCTCCGGCGTGAGCCGTATCGTCGAGCCGAATGGCCCCATCCCCGCAGGTCAGCCGAGCTGGAACCCTCAGCGCAACTCCGCGATGCCGGCACATCGCTACCGCCAGTTCGCCGACGAGGTCGAAAAGGTCACCGTCGAAAACCGCACCTGGCCCGACAAGACCATCACCACCGCACCCCTGTGGTGCGCGGTCGACCTGCGCGACGGCAATCAGGCACTCATCGACCCGATGAGCCCGGCCCGCAAGCGCCGGATGTTCGACCTGCTGGTGCGCATGGGCTACAAGGAGATCGAGGTCGGCTTCCCCTCGGCCAGCCAGACCGATTTCGACTTCGTCCGAGAGATCATCGAGGACAACGCGATTCCCGATGACGTCACCATCCAGGTACTCACCCAGTGCCGTGACGAGCTGATCGAGCGCACCTTCGAGGCCTGCCGCGGTGCACAGAACGTGATCGTGCACTTCTACAACTCCACCTCGGTGCTGCAGCGGCGCGTGGTGTTCCGCGCCGACAAGGCCAAGATCACCGAGATCGCCACGCACGCAGCGCACAAGGTGCTCGAAGAAGAGAAGAAGTTCCCCGACACCAACTGGCGCTACGAGTACTCGCCGGAGTCCTACACCGGCACGGAGCTGAGCTACGCCAAGGAGATCTGCGACGCGGTCACCAAGATCATCGCTCCCACACCGGAGAAGCCGATGATCATCAACCTGCCCGCGACCGTCGAGATGGCGACCCCGAATGTGTACGCCGACTCCATCGAGTGGATGCACCGCAACCTGGCCCGCCGCGACTCGATCATCCTGAGCCTGCACCCGCACAACGACCGCGGAACTGCCGTCGCCGCAGCCGAACTCGGCTACCAGGCCGGCGCCGACCGCATCGAGGGCTGTCTGTTCGGCAACGGTGAGCGCACCGGCAACGTCTGCCTGGTGACCCTGGGCATGAACATGTTCAGCCGTGGCGTCGACCCGCAGATCAACTTCTCCGACATCGACGAGATCCGTCGCACCGTCGAGTACTGCAATCAGCTGGGCGTTCCCGAACGCCACCCCTACGGCGGCGACCTGGTGTACACCGCGTTCTCCGGCAGCCACCAGGACGCGATCAACAAGGGTCTCGATCAGATGAAGATCGACGCCGACGCCGCGGATGCCGACGTCGACGACATCATCTGGCAGGTTCCCTACCTGCCGATCGACCCCAAGGACGTGGGCCGCACCTACGAGGCCGTGGTCCGGGTCAACAGCCAGTCGGGCAAGGGCGGCGTCGCCTACATCATGAAGTCCGACCACGGACTCTCACTGCCCCGGCGCCTGCAGATCGAGTTCAGCCGCGAGATCCAGAAGATCACCGACGGCGAGGGTGGCGAGGTGTCCCCGAAGGAGATGTGGGATGTCTTCGCCGAGGAGTACCTGCACCCGATCACACCGCTGGAGCGGATGCGGCAGAAGGTCGACGCGGCCGAGGTCGACGGCGGTCAGGATCACATCACGGCGGTGGTGAAGGTCGACGGCGTCGAGAAGGAGATCGCCGGATCCGGCAACGGCCCGCTCGCCGCATTCGTCGACGCACTGTCGACCGTCGGCTACGACATCCGGGTGCTCGACTACTCCGAGCACGCGATGACCGCAGGTGGCGACGCCACCGCAGCCGCCTACGTGGAAGCGCAGATCGGCGACGAGTCGGTATGGGGCGTCGGTATCGCCACCTCCATCACCACCGCTTCGTTGCGCGCGGTCGTCTCCGCGGTGAACCGGGCCCACCGCCATCAGGTGGAGCTCGCCGGTGTCACCGGTGCGGGAATCGACGGGGAGCAGGCTCCGCGCACCTGGGCCCCGTAGGTCCACCGCACCCGAGGGATCCCTACCCGGGAGATCATGCCGGACTAGCGTTGGCCCCGTGGAACGCATCGTTGTCGTCGGGGCCGACGCGGCTGGGATGAGCGCAGCGCATCAAGCGCTGCGCACGGCTGAGGTGACCGGTCGTCGGATCGAGGTGATCGCACTCGAGCAGACCGCGGACACCTCGTATTCGGCCTGTGGCATCCCCTACCTCGTCGGCGGTCAGGTCGACTCCGCCGACCAGCTGATCGCACGCAGCGCCGATGAGCATCGTCGGCTCGGTGTCGACCTTCGGATGGGCACCACCGTCACCGGGATCGACCGCGACCGGCACGTCGTCACCGCGACCACGCAGTTCGGTGATCCGCAGCAGATCGACTTCGATCAGCTCGTCCTGTGCACCGGCGCGCAGGCGATGGTGCCCGACTGGGCCCGCGACGCTCACGGCGAGCTCATCGGCGGTGTCCACCCAGCGAAAACGCTTGCCGACGCCCGCTATTGGCTCGACCTGATCATCGGGTCGGGCCGTCGCGGTCTGGTGGTGGGCGGTGGATACATCGGCCTGGAGATGGCCGAGGCATTGGCCGAACGGGGTTTCGACACCACCCTGGCCACCAGGACGCGGGTGATGAGCAAACTCGACCCCGAGATCAGCGACCGCATCGAGGCGGGGCTGACGGCCGCCGGGGTGACGGTATGCACCGACACCACGATCGCCTCCGCCCGCGTCGAGGACGGCCGGATCCGATCGGTGACAACCCTTGCCGGACAAGAGATCCCGGCCGATGTGGTGGTGCTGGCACTCGGCGTCTCCCCCAGCACCGGCCTCGGCGCGGCAGCCGGCCTGCCGATCGGTGCGCACGGCGGGTATCAGCCCGACGACCATCAGCGCATCACCGAGTCGATCTGGGCGGCAGGAGACTGCTGCGAGTCGATCGACCGGATGACCGGTGACTGGCTCTACGCACCCCTGGGGACCCATGCCAACAAGCAGGGGCGGGTCTGCGGGTTCAACCTCGGCGGCGACGACTCCAAACGCTTCGCCGGGGTGCTGGCCACTGCGATCACCCGATTCGCCTCAGGCCCGACCTATCTCGAGATCGCCCGCACCGGGATAAACTCGCAGGTCGCCGCCCGATTCGGATATGACGCGATCACCCTGATCACCGAGAGCAACACCGCGAGCGGTTATATGGCCGAGGCGGCGCCGATCACCGTGCTGCTCACCGCAGATCGGACTACCCGCCGCATTCTCGGAGCTCAGATCATCGGTGGCGCACAATCAGGCAAACGCATCGACACCGTCGCGGCCGCGCTGTGGGGGCGGATGAGCGTCGACGACCTCGCCGAGATGGATCTCTCCTATGCGCCACCGTTCGCAACCGTCTGGGAGGCAGTGCAATTGGCCGCGCGACGGGTCGCCGAACGCATCTAGTCGCCACGCCGACACCGTCGATGTACCGGCAGTGTCCGTTACCATTGCCAGCGCGGACACCCGAACGATCGGGCAGCATCACACGAGACGACACGGTACGGGGACCAGATGACCGAGCCCAGCCCGGCGCCCAGCGCCGAGGATTGGCCTGGCCTGCAGTCGAGCCCACGTCCGTATGCCGGTCAGAGCCAAGCTCGGTTCCCGACGCCGACACACTACGTCTTCCCGGAACCGTGAGCAGCGGGGAGTCCCGTGCGGAGCTCGCTGCCGGTCGGATTGCACGGCTCGCCGCCGACCACCGCCCCGGTGAGCGCATCGGCAGCAAAGACGATCTGCGGCGACTGTGTGATGTGTCGGTCGGCACGTTCAACGAGGCCATCAAGCTGGCGGTCGAACGTGGATCGATCTCCTCACGTCCTGGCCCGGGCGGCGGTATCTTCGCCACCGACCCGTCTCCGCTGTCTCGGATGAACGGCTGGTTCCGCGATGCAGCGGCCGGTGGCGACGACATGCTGCGCGAATCCCTGGAGATCCGAAACGCGTTGGCGCCGCTGCTGGTCTCGGAGGTGTTCGCGCGACTCTCCGACGACGACCTCGCCGATTTCGACGGGCTACTCGACGATCTGCACCGTTCCCGCGAGGCCCGCGATGTCACCGGATTCATCTGGGCCGCATGGAATGTCCACGAACGGTTCGCGAGTCTCGGTCGCAGCCAGCTGCTCGACAGCCTCTACGTGTCGATCATGGATGTGGGCACCTCACGCCTTCGGACACTTCTGCGCGAGGCCGAGGCGCACGGACGCCACACCGTCCTCTACTTCGACGGATTGACCCGCGTCATCGAGGAATTCGTCGAGGCCCTGCGCACCCGTGACGCCGACGGAACCGTAGACGCGCTGCGGCGAACCGATCCCACGATGGTGCTGCGTCCCGACCAGCCCCAGCAGTAACCGCCCTCCAGGCGGTATCGGCTCACCGGGGAGTGCTTCCGCTTCTCGCTCTCACCCTCACACCGTGGACGTGACCCAGCCCACTGATGCCACTTGACACGGGCATCACATCACGAGCACAGTGTGATGTGTGCAATAAATCATGATTATTTGGCGGCCTCGGTAGGACGCGCGATCATGACATCGACGAGAGAGAGCAGAAGAACCATGCGAATCGCCAACCTCGACGGACGCGCCACCCTTGTCGTCGGCAGCGACGGCGCAGAGCAGGGCATCGACATCGCCGACGCGTCCGGACAGTTCGGCCCCGACATCGCCGACATCTATTCGCAGTTCGACAGCGTGACAGCCTGGGCCCGCGACGCCGATCTCGCAGGCGCCACCCGCACCGACATCGACCGCAGCAAGCTCGGCGCGCCCTCCCCCGCACCTCGACAGGTATTCGCCATCGGCCTCAACTACGACGAGCACGCCGCCGAATCCGGCTTCGCGGCCCCCGAGGGTCTGCCACCGGTGTTCACCAAATACGTCTCGAGCTTCTCCGGACCCGACTCCACCGTGGTGATCCCCGCCGGTGGCAACGTCGATTGGGAGACCGAACTCGTGGTGATCATCGGTCGTACCGCCCGCGAGGTCGACGCCGAGACCGCCTGGGATCACGTCGCGGGACTGACCGCCGGCCAGGACATCAGCGACCGCATCACCCAATCACGCGGTCCCGCACCGCAATTCGGACTCGGAAAGTCGTTCCCGGGATTCTCTCCGCAGGGCCCGTGGTTGGTCACGCCCGACGAATTCGAGAACCGCGACGATCTTGAATTGGGCTGCTCCATCGACGGCGAGCAGATGCAGAAGGGCCGCACCCGCGACCTCATCTTCCCCGTCGCCAAGCTCATCGCCGAACTCTCGCGCAACGTGACGCTCTACCCCGGCGACGTCATCTTCACCGGTACGCCCGCCGGCATCGGTGCAGGCCGCAAGCCACCGCGCTTCCTCGCCGACGGCGAACACCTCGACAGCTGGATCTCCGGAATCGGCAAACTCCACCAGACCTTCGTCGCCGCGAACTGATCATCGAGCCACCCGGGCACCACGAACCAACGGAAGTACCACCATGACCCTGCATCGTCTGGCTTCGGTGACCATCGGCGTTCCCAACGTCGACGAGACCCGCGCCTACTACACCGAATTCGGCCTCACCCCGCAGGCCGACGGCTGGTTCTCCACCACTGACGGTGGCCGCCAGCTCCGAATCGTGTCGTCACCGGTCCGACGGCTGCTCGCCGTGGTCGTCGGTGCCGACGACGCCGACGACATCGACCGCATCGCGCACAATCTCGCGCGCCTCGGTATCGACGCGCACCGCACCGCCACCTCCGTCTCGGCGGTGGAGCTGGCCACCGGGGTCACCGCGACCGTCGAGGTGACCCCGCGCATCGACCAACCCCGCGTGGAGCCCACGCCGTACAACGGCCCCGGCCGCATCGACCGCGGCACCGGCCGCGCGCCGGGTGTGCGCCGCGACGGACCGGTGACCCCTCGCAAACTCGGCCACGCCGTGATCGGCAGCACCGACAACGTGATCACCCAGCGCTTCTTCACCGAGGGGCTCGGATTCAAGGTGAGCGACGAAGTGCCCGGTCTCGCGGCCTTCATGCGCTGTTCCACCGACCACCACAACATCCTCGTGCAGCAGGCGCCGATCAACTTCCTGCACCACACCTCGTGGCAGGTCGACGACGTCGACGAGGTGGGTCGCGGTGCGATGCGGATGCTCGACGACAACCCCGAGCGCCACGTGTGGGGTCTGGGCCGCCACTACGCGGGGTCGAACTTCTTCTGGTATCTCAAGGACCCGGCAGGCAACTTCAGCGAGTACTACTCGGATATGGACTCGGTCATCGACGATCAGCTCTGGACACCGGAGGTGGTCGAGGGCGCCAAGGGTCGGCGGTGTCATACCCTCGAAGCAACGGTAGCCGAGAGGCGTTGGTGGACAGGGGTTGTAGTGGGGCGCAGGATGTTGACGATCGAGGATCGAGCGGAGATCGC
>NZ_BMGC01000058.1 GCF_014639795.1 Gordonia jinhuaensis
CCCACTGCCGGCGGGCACCCACCGGCGCCTGGCGTGTCTGCTTGTTGCTGCGTCCCATCGCACACCTCCGTCATCGAGGTGTTGCGACGACCGATTGAATCCACCTTACTTCCCAGGATCAGAATGGAGAATTAGGCAGACTAGCCACACACCGACACGGTGCTCTCTTTCTCCACCGTCGCATCGGCCTCGAATTCAAGCGTTGTCGACACTCGACTCCCGTCTTGCTCTCTTCGTCCCATCCGCACACTTCTCTCCAATCAGCAGGGTTACGACCAATACTTGAGCCCGCCGCGTCGATTCCCCCATTCCATGACGGTAGGCACCGTTCTGGGCGATACTGAGAAGTGCCCCGGACCGAGTAGAGGCTAGGTACATGCAGAACTCACGCAATCCTGACGCGACAATTCTCACTGCGGCCGAACCGCATCGGATGACACTGGGACTGCCCCTACGCAAAACCCCAGGCATCCGCGGCAGCGGCACCACACGGAGATATTCTGGCCGGCCAACCCATCAGGCAGGGAGGTGATAGAGTGCAGTGGCGGGACTACCACGGTACGTCCGCACCGATCTGCCCCTCAAATATAGTAACGTTCGCCAACCTCGCCGAAACTGAAAACGACGTCGACGACCTCTCCGGCCAGCATTTCGCAGTAGGCAAACTAGCCATCGCGCGCCAGGACATCGAGCCGGTCGAATAGGTCATCGGCACACTGAACTACCGCTGGGCCGCGCCCGCGCCGCCGCGGGCGCGTGGACAGCTACACCATTAGGCTGGATTTTTGGATTACTCCACCGAGGCCGGCCGCCGTGTACACGCCTCGATCTCAGCTTCTACGCGCTCATGCACGCATCACAGGACAGGGCAGCCAGCGCGACTTCACCTCGTTCCCAGTCCTTACGACCATGTCCCTACACAACCACGGCACTCCGAAGTCCTCGCCGACGTCGAAGTCGCGGACCAAGCCGTCCGCCTTCTCACCGGCCGGACCGATCGAAAGGAATGAATCATGGCAACTGCGGTAGGCATCGACTTGGGCACCACCAACTCGGTCATCGCAAGCTGGCAAGGCGGCGAACCGGTGGTGATCTCCAATGTCGAGGGTGCGCGGACGACGCCGTCGGTGGTCGCCTTCACTGAGAGTGGCGAGCGCCTGGTGGGTCAGCTGGCCCGACGACAGGCGATCTTGAACCCGAAGGGCACGATCTACTCGGCGAAACGCTTCATCGGGCGTCACTACGATGAGATCTCTGAGGAGGCCAAAGCGGTCAGCTTCGACGTCGTGCCGGGCGACAACGGTGAGGCGCGATTCGACGTGCGGGGCAAAAAGTACGCGCCGGAGGAGATCAGTGCCCTGGTGCTGCGCAAGCTCGTCGACGACGCGAGCAAGTTCCTTGGCGAGAAGGTGAAGGAAGCGGTCATCACCGTTCCGGCCTATTTCAATGACGCGCAGCGCAACGCCACCAAGGATGCCGGCCGCATCGCTGGCCTCGAAGTTCTGCGAATCATCAACGAGCCGACCGCGGCGGCATTGGCGTACGGCATGGACAAGCAGGTCCATGAAACCGTATTGGTGTTCGACCTGGGCGGCGGCACGTTCGATGTGAGTCTGCTCGACGTCGGTGAGGGCGTAGTCGAGGTTCGGTCCACGGCCGGCGACTCCCACCTCGGCGGCGACGACTTCGACCGGCGCCTGGTGGACTACCTCGCCGACGAATTCCAGCGTGCCGAGAACATCGATCTGCGCAAGGATGCGCAGGCATTGCAGCGCCTCTTCGAGGCCGCGGAGAAGGCCAAGGTCGAGTTGTCCTCGGTGACGCAGGCGCAGGTCAACTTGCCCTTCGTCACTGCTGACGCGAACGGTCCCAAGCACCTCACCACCACGATCATGCGATCGAAGTTCGAGGATCTGACGGCGGATCTGGTGGAACGCTGCCTCGGTCCGGTGAAGCAGGCGATGAGTGACGCCAAGGTCACCGCCAACGATATCGACGAGGTGATCCTGGTCGGTGGTTCGACACGGATTCCGGCGGTGCAGGCGCTGGTTCGCCGGCTCACCGGCGGTAAGGATCCCCACATGGGCGTCAACCCGGATGAGGTCGTCGCGCTCGGTGCCGCCGTCCAGGCGGGCGTGCTCAAGGGTGAGGTTTCCGATGTGCTGTTGCTCGATGTCACCCCGCTGTCCCTCGGCGTCGAGACGCAGGGCGGGGTGATGACCAAGATCATCGAGCGCAACACGACGATCCCGGCCCGGCGCAGTGAAGTGTTCTCCACCGCGGAGGACAATCAGTCCGCCGTGGACGTCGTGGTCCTGCAGGGCGAACGCGAACGCGCCGCCGACAACCGGGTGCTGGGCCGGTTCCGGCTCGAAGACATCCGACCTGCGCCACGCGGCGAGGCGCAGGTCGAAGTCACGTTCGATATCGATGCCAACGGCATCCTCAACGTCACCGCTCGGGATAAGGACACCGGCAAGGAGCAGAGCATCACGATCAGTGAGCAGGGCAACCTGGATCAGGGTGAGGTCGAGCGGATGCTCGCGGAGGCCGAACGGAACCGGGGTGAGGACGAGGCGCTGCGCAAGGCTGTCGACGCGCGTAACGAGCTCGATTCGGTTGCCTATCAGGTGGAACGGCGACTGGCCGAACTCGGTGAGAGTGCGCCACCGCACGACAAGGCGCGCGCCGAGATGCTGATCGCCGACGCCAGGAAAGCTGTGAAGGACGGTGCTTCACCCGCGGAGGTACAGCCACTGACCTCGGAGCTGCAGCAGCTGCTCTATGGGCTCGCCCCGGTCCAGGCCGGCGGCGGCGACGGACACCAGGCTGGCGGTGGAGACGCTGCGTCGTCGGATGACGACGACGTGATCGACGCCGAATTCGATCGAAGCTGAGGCACCTGATGGACAGATCTGCTGATCATTCGACGACCGAGCCGGCTACCGACGGTACCGACGGGGATCAGACCGAGACGGCGCCTGATCGCACCGACACGGGGGCTGAGCTCGCTCAACTCGAGGACCGCTGGCGCAGGGCCCTCGCAGATCTGGACAACCTGCGCAAGCGGTATGCCAAAGATCTCGACCGTGAACGCGCCGCGGAGACAGCGAGGGTATCGGCGGCGTGGCTGCCGGTGCTGGACAACCTGGAGCTTGCGCTGGCACATGCGGGTAGTGACCCGCAGACTGTCGTCGACGGTGTGAAGGCAATCCGGGACCAGGCGGTGCAGATACTGTCACGGCTCGGCTTCGAGCGCCACGACGAGGTCGGTGTGCCGTTCTCCCCGGAGCTCCACGAAGTGGTCAGTGTGGTGACCCAACCCGACCTTCCCTCCGGAACCGTGATCGAGGTCTTGCGGCCAGGTTACGGAGAAAACGGACAGCAGTTGCGTCCCGCCACCGTGGTCGTCAGCCGACCTGAGGAGTGAGCGCCATGGCGCGTGACTACTACGAAGCGCTCGGGGTCCCGCGCAGCGCCGACACCGACGAAATCCAGCAGGCCTACCGCCGACTTGCCCGCAAATATCACCCCGACATCAACAAAGACCCCACTGCGGAAGACAAGTTCAAAGAGATCAATGAGGCCTACCATGTGTTATCCGACCCAGACACCCGGAAACGCTACGACCGGTTCGGGGACGACTTCCGTCGGGTACCCGAGGACTACGACGAACGGGTCCGGGCAAGCGCCGGCCGGTACGGCGGTGGCGGGGGCAGACGGGTGCACTTCAGGCACGGTGTCGGTGGCGAGGGCGGCGTCGACTTCGAGGACCTCTTCGGGCAGATGTTCGGCGGCGGTGGAGGGTACGGGCCGATTCCCGGCGCCGATCAGGAAGCGGAACTGGAACTGACCTTGGAAGAGGCGTACCGGGGCGGCAAACGCACTCTGCGACTGGACGGACGGCAGTACGACGTCGACATTCCGGCCGGTGTCCTGGACGGCCAGCGAATCCGGCTGGCCGGGCAAGGCGGCCGGGGCAACGGTGACGCGCCGCCCGGGGATTTGTACCTCGTGGTGCGGATCAAGCCGCATTCGCGGTTCCGGGTACAGGGCCGGGACATTTACGTCGACCTGCCCGTATCGCCATGGGAGGCGGTCCTCGGGTCGACCGTCGTCGTCCCCATCCCGGGCGGCGAGGCGAAAGTGAAAGTGGCGCCGGGCTCGTCGACGGGAAGGAAGCTCCGCCTACGCGGTGAAGGAATGCCCAATCCGCGCGGCCCCGACGGCAACCTCTACGCCGAAATCAAGGTGATGGTGCCGTCGAAACCCACAGCACGTGAGCGCGAGCTGTTCGAGCAGTTGGCCACCGAATCGAACTTCGATCCGAGGAAAGAGACATGAGCACCCCTACCCCGGTCACCGGGTACGTATTGGTTCGCCGTGCCGGATTGTCGCCAGATGCCTTCGCCAAACGTACCGGGTTGCACCCTGACCTGACACGAAAGCTTGTGGCTCTCGGCCTGCTCGACGCCCACCGCGCCGCCGACGGCGAGATGTCGTTCGAACCGTCCGAAGTGGCCCACGCCGCCCGCATCCAACGGCTGCGGACCGGTTTGGGCCTGAACTACTCGGCAATCGGGCTCGTGCTCGATCTGTTGGATCGAATCGAGAGACTCGAGGCAACTTCCCGCAGAAGGAGGACACCCTGATGGACACCGGCACCCTGACCGAGAAATCACGAGAAGCCCTGCAGGAGGCCCAGAACCTGGCGACCAGAATGGGCCACACAGAGGTCGACGGAGAGCACCTGCTGCTCGCGTTGGTCGATCAGCAGGACGGTCTGGTCCCTCGGCTACTCGAGCAGGCCGGCGCGAACGTCGATGCGCTGCGATCCGATCTGGAACGTGAACTGTCGCGCAGGCCGAAGGTCAGCGGCCCCGGCGCGACGCCCGGTCAGGTGATGATCACCCAACGCCTGGCCAGGCTGCTCGACGCCGCGGAACGGGAGGCGAAGCGACTCAAGGATTCCTACGTGTCGGTGGAGCATCTCGTGATGGCTCTCTCCGAGGAGGGGTCGACCAGTGCGGCCGGACGGGTTCTCACCAGTCATGGGGTCACACGAGAGGCCTTCCTCACCGCCTTGACCACAGTGCGCGGCAATCAGCGCGTCACCTCGGCCACCCCGGAGGGTGCGTACGAGGCGCTCGAGAAGTACGGACGCGACCTCGTCTCCGAGGGGCGGGCAGGCAAACTCGATCCGGTCATCGGCCGCGATGCCGAGATCCGCAGGGTAACGCAGATCCTGAGCCGGAAGACGAAGAACAATCCGGTGCTGATCGGCGACCCCGGCGTCGGCAAGACCGCGATCGTCGAGGGCCTCGCCCAGCGGATCGTCCGCGGCGACGTGCCCGTGGGCCTACGCGACAAGACGATCTTCTCGCTCGACATGGGTTCCCTGGTGGCTGGCGCGAAGTACCGCGGCGAGTTCGAGGAGCGACTGCAGGCGGTGCTGTCCGAGGTGAAGGCGGCCGAGGGGCGCATCCTGTTGTTCGTCGACGAGTTACACACAGTGGTCGGCGCGGGATCGGTCGGCGGCGAGGGGTCTCTCGACGCCGGCAACATGCTCAAGCCGATGCTCGCCCGCGGCGAACTGCACATGATCGGTGCCACCACCCTCGACGAGTATCGCAAGCACATCGAATCCGATGCGGCACTGGAGCGACGCTTCCAGACCGTTCTCGTCGACGAGCCCGGCATCGAGGATGCGATCTCGATTCTGCGCGGACTTCGAGAACGCCTCGAGGTGTTTCACGGCGTGAAGATTCAGGACGGCGCACTGGTGGCCGCCGTGACCCTCTCGCACCGGTACATCACCGACCGTTTCCTTCCGGACAAGGCGATCGATCTGGTAGACGAGGCGTGTGCGCGGCTACGCACCGAAATCGATTCGATGCCCGCCGAACTCGACGAGCTCACCCGGAAGGTGACCCGGCTGGAGATCGAGGAGGCCGCGCTGTCCAAGGAAACGGACGCGGCCAGCAAGGCGCGTCTCGAAGAGTTGCGTAAGGAGCTGGCCGATCTGCGGGCCGAGGCCGACGCCCGGCACGCGCAGTGGGAGGCGGAGCGGCAGGCGATCCGTCGGGTGCAGGAGCTACGGGGGGAGCTGGAACGATTGCGCCACGAGGCCGAGGAGGCCGAACGCGATTACGACCTCAATCGGGCCGCCGAGCTGCGCTACGGCGAGATCACCGAACTCGAACGCAGGCTCGAGGCGGCGGAGGAGCAATTGGCCACCAGGCAAGGCCGCAATCCGTTGCTGCGTGAGGTGGTCACCGAAGACGAGATCGCAGAAATCGTGGCCGCATGGACGGGCATCCCGGTCGCCCGGCTACAGGAAGGCGAGCGGGAAAAGCTGTTGAAACTCGACGAAATCCTGCACGAGCGGGTCATCGGTCAGGACGAGGCGGTGCAACTGGTCGCAGACGCGGTCATCCGGGCGAGGTCCGGTATCCGTGATCCGCGCCGGCCGATCGGTTCGTTCATCTTCCTGGGCCCCACGGGCGTGGGGAAGACCGAGCTCGCAAAGACGCTGGCCAGTGCCCTCTTCGACAGCGAAGACAACATGGTGCGCCTGGACATGAGCGAGTACCAGGAACGGCACACGGTGAGCAGACTCATCGGCGCGCCCCCCGGGTACGTCGGGTACGACGAGGGGGGTCAGCTCACCGAGGCGGTGCGCCGCAAGCCGTACTCCGTGGTGCTCTTCGACGAGATCGAGAAGGCCCATGCCGACGTCTTCAATACCCTTCTGCAGGTGCTCGACGACGGCCGGATCACCGATTCCCAGGGCCGGCAGGTCGATTTCCGGAACACGGTGATCATCATGACCTCGAACATCGGATCCCAGCATCTGCTCGACGGAGTCACAGCCGACGGCGAGATCAAGCCGGACGCCCGGGCGCGGGTGCTGGCGGAACTGCGCGGGCACTTCCGTCCCGAGTTCCTCAACCGGGTCGACGACATCGTGTTGTTCACACCGCTCACGCTGCCGCAGATCGAACATATCGTCGAGCTGCAACTCACCGATCTTCGGAACAGATTGTCAGAGAGACAGATACACTTGAATATCACGCCGGAAGCACGCCGGCTCATCGCCGAACACGGTTTCGACCCGGTCTACGGTGCACGACCCCTGCGCAGGTATATCGCCCACGAGGTCGAAACCAGGATAGGTCGTGCGCTGTTGCGCGGCGAAATCGAACCGGGCGGCACCATCGATGTCACGGTCGATGACGGCGAACTGTCCGTCGCATATACGGAACCCGCCATCGCGGCCTGAGAAGGGGTGTCGTCATGGGCTCCGACAAGGTGAAGTGCCCGAACTGCGGCAAAGTGAACAACGTGCCGGCGGCCAGTGACGGGAGACCCCGCTGCGGAAATTGCCACGAGCCGCTGCCCTGGATCGCCTCGGCCGGGGATGGCGACTTCGCGGACGTGGCCGAGAAGTCCTCGGTGCCTGTACTCGTTGACCTCTGGGCGACGTGGTGCGCGCCGTGCCGCATGGTCAGCCCGGCGCTCGAGCAGCTCGCCACAGAACGTGCGGGTCAGATCAAGCTCGTCAAGGTTGACGTGGATGCTGCACCCCAGACGGCCGAACGTTTCACCGTCCGTGCCGTACCGACATTGCTGGTGATGGACCGAGGTGAGGTACTCGCTCGTCAGGCGGGCGCCGCTCCGGTACCGGTGTTGCGCACATGGCTCGATCAGGCGCTCTCGGAAAAAGCAGGCAAGGAGGCGAACTCATGACTTTTGCCCACGCGGACCCACATGTGATCGCGATCCGGGCCGTGGCGCCCCGCACTCCACAAGGTTGCGAGGAATGTCTTCGCCTCGGCACCCCGTGGGTACATCTGAGGCTGTGTCTGTCGTGCGGACACGTCGGTTGCTGCGACTCCTCGCCGGGCAAGCACGCGAGCGCACACGCTCACGCCCTTGGCCATCCGATCGTCCAGTCGATGGAAGCCGGTGAAGATTGGCGTTGGTGTTATGTCGACCAGAATTTCGTCTGAGGACGCCCCACGCCTCGGCGACGGTCAGCTCGTCGACGACGAGACTCCGGATGCAGTCGGGGCATTCCCGCGGCTGACGGACGCCCAGGTAGCGACGCTCGAGACCGGAGGCACACGTCGATCGGTTCACGCCGGCGAGGTGCTGATTCGAGCGGGCACCCGCAGCAGCGACTTCTTCGTCGTCCTTTCCGGCAAGGTCGCGATCATCGACGAGGGCGCCGAGTACGGTGAGCGTCGGATATTGCGCCTGCACGGTCCGGGCCGATTCCTGGGCGAGCTCGGACTGCTGGATGGCCAGGTGGCGTTCTTCACCGCCGAGGCGATCGAGGACGGCGAGGTGCTCGTCGTCCCAGCCGAGCGGGTGCGCGAGCTCGTCGCCCACGACCTCGTGCTCAGCGATCTGATCCTGCGGGCTTACCTGGTGCGCCGGCACCTACTGATCGGGCTCGGTTCGGGGTTCCGAATCATCGGCTCCTGCTATTCCCCGGACACGTTGCGGCTTCGCGAGTTCGCGATGCGCAACCGGCTGCCCCACAAATGGATCGATCTGGAGCAAGACGAACGGGCGGAGCAACTGCTGCAAAGCCTGGGTGTCGCCCCAGAGGACACTCCCGTCGTGATCTGGCACGGCGAGAAGGTGCTGCGCAATCCGACGAACGCCGAACTCGCCCGCATCGTCGGGCTTCCGGTCCCGGACGCAGCGCACGACGTGTGCGACCTCGTCGTCGTAGGTGCCGGACCGGCGGGTCTGGCCGCGTCCGTGTACGGCTCATCCGACGGGTTGAACACGGTGACACTGGAGTCGATCGCTGCAGGTGGGCAGGCTAGCACCTCCTCCCGGATCGAGAACTACCTGGGCTTTCCGGCGGGGATCTCCGGTGCCGAATTGGCGGAGCGGGCCGTGATTCAGGCCGGGAAGTTCGGTACCCGCCTTCTCGTGTCGGCGGAGGTGACCGGTTTGGGATCATCCGAGGGCGGGCACCATGTGCTCCAACTGGCGGACGGCGGCGAGATCCGCGCCCGGGCGGTCGTGCTCGCCACCGGGGCGCGATATCGCAAGTTGGAGGTTCCGGGAATCGAGGCACTGGAGGGGAGAAGCGTGTATTACGCCGCAACCCATCAGGAAGCGCGGCTGTGCGGCACCGACCCTGTAGCCATCGTCGGCGGCGGAAACTCCGCCGGACAGGCCACCGTCTTCCTCGCAGACCAAGTTTCCCACGTTCACCTCCTCATCCGCGGCCACGACCTCGGAAAAAGTATGTCCCGGTATCTCGTCGACCAGATCGAACGCCATCCGCGCGTGACCGTGCACCGAAATGCCGAGATTCGTGAGGTCCACGGCGACAAGCACCTCGAAGAGATTGCAATCGAGGACAATCGCACGGGCGACAAGGCCAGGATCCGGGTGCACGCTCTGTTCGTCTTCATCGGGGCGATGCCGCATACCGGGTGGCTGACCGACGCGATCGCGCTCGACGATCACGGCTTCGTCCTCACGGGCGTGGACGCCGTCCCCGTCCGTGAGGACGGCAACCAGAGAATCGACGCCCCGCCGTCGAGAACACTCGAAACGAGCCGGGCCGGTCTGTTCGCAGCGGGTGACGTCCGCAGCGGCTCGGTAAAACGGGTCGCATCTGCTGTCGGTGAAGGAGCGATGGCGGTACGACAAATCCATGAATACTTCGAGAGGAGCTGACGACATGCCAGTGATGGGCACTGCAAAATTCCAGCGGTTCTTCCGGGTAGCGGCTGGACTGCACGTCGACCGGAACGATCTCAAACGCTATACAGATTTCATCGACGACAAGATCTACGACGTGATCCTCATCGGCAAGGCCTCGGCAAAGGCAAACCTGCGGGACGTGATCGAACCGTGGGACCTGCCGATCACCAAGGGGCTGCAGGAGAGCATCGACCGATTCGAGAAGCTGGACGAGGAGATCGAACTACAACCTCTACTCGACCAACTGGCGGCCCAACCGTCCTTGGACGTAGCCCTCTCCGAGAGAACCGAGCAGAGATTGCCGCTGATTGCCGGCGGCTTGAGCGTGGCGCTGGCGCGCACTTTCGTCACTGTCCAGCCGGACCGCAAAAACCCCGGGACCGCCGAGTGGAACGTCACCCTCGACATCTTCCATCAACTCCTCTGAACCCAGCCAGCGACCGGGCACTGATGGCGGACAAACGTGCCAGACACATCGAGGACGATGTGATCTGGCCGAGATACAAAGGCGGAATGGACCGCTACTCACAAACAACATCTCGTAGATGAAGACGATCAACATCCACGTATCGGTCTTCCCGTTACCTTCTTCGTAGCCCTGCAACACAG
This sequence comes from Gordonia jinhuaensis, assembly GCF_014639795.1. Classification (GTDB taxonomy): domain Bacteria; phylum Actinomycetota; class Actinomycetes; order Mycobacteriales; family Mycobacteriaceae; genus Gordonia_B; species Gordonia_B jinhuaensis. The sequence goes on from NZ_BMGC01000058.1 coordinate 10,345, forward strand.
GGCGACGGTCGCCAAGTTCGGTATGACTTCTTGCCCCTGTCGCTCGAATGATCCGGGGGGTGATGTCGCCGAACCTGGTGACGTCGATGGACCGCTGATAGGGACACGGCCGCCTGCTGTGCCGGGGCATCGGGCAGGTCTCCTCGTAACGTGGGTGCCGGGTATCGACGTCGGATCGGTGACCGTCCGGAGCGGAACTGGCGTGTCCCCCGTGAACCGGTCCGGGCTGTTCTAGAGTCCTGATTGCCCTGATGAGGGCACGAAGGGACGATAGGGATCATGGCAGGACGGAAGCGGCACTC
>NZ_BMGC01000059.1 GCF_014639795.1 Gordonia jinhuaensis
CGGAATGTGTCGCAACATCCAGATTTCCGGAGACCAGGGGCGTCTCACGTCATCGACACGCCAGCCCGCTGACCAGGCATTGCCCGCTCAAGTTCGAAGAGCCGTTATTGCACGGTGCCTGGTTGTGACAAGCCTGCTTTCGCCGGGGACCTCGACCATGTGCATGAATACGATCACGACAACCCGGCAGCTGGCGGTCAGACCACGGCGGTAGGGCTGGCGACCAAGTGCCGGATGCACCACCAGATGAAAACCGATGGTGTGTTTCTCGATGATCAGTACATCGACGCCACCGGCAAAGCCCGACAGGTCTTCTACACCCAGAATGGTGCAACCATCCACGGTTACGCCGAATCCGGTGACGACTTGTTCCCGACCCTGCGGGACATCACCTTCACCGACCCCGAACCACCGCCGAAACCTCCACCACCACAACCAAACACCCCAGAGTCACCCACCAGACGCCGACCACGCCTGGCAGACACACACGCCCGCCGACGCCAGGAACGCGAACGCAACCGCAAAGCCCTCGAGGCCACAGGGGAGCAGGAAGCTCGGCGCGCCGTCGAAGACCGACCGCCATTTTGAGTTCAGCCGTATGTGCGACGAGGCCGTCACGACATTCACATCAGTAGGTGATGGCTGCGGCGAGGACCCCGATCGTCATCGCCGCAAACGATGCCACACTGATCAGACGGTAGGGCATGCTCATGGCTGCGCTCTCACGAAAAGCCAACGGGAAGAACAACGCTGGATTTACCACTGTGCCGATGATCAAGACGATCCGCGCCCACTGGGGCAGCCCCGGAACCGCAAGTCCTACGGCGATGAGGATGATCCCCATGATGATGTAGTCGAGATGTGCTTGGAGAATCCGTCGAGGGCTCTTGATGCCGCACCTGGCAACCAGCGCAGGCATAGCGTGGTCTGCTGCCACCGCCCATCCCAACAATGTTCCCGCAGCCAGTTCGATGAGTCCCACACGGACGAGGTCGATCATGGCGAATGAGCCTATAGTGTCTGTTCATCGAGTAGCTGCCGAATGGTCAACTGCTGCGGTGAGGATGATGCGATGCTCACCCGTCGTGATTTCCTCCACGCCCCGGTGCTCGGTGCACTTGCCGCGACCTCTCTCGGTGCTGCCGTATCCGCACCGACTGCCCACGCGCGAGGAACCCGCGCAGGAGGAGAACGTGTGTATCCCCAGGACCTCGATCTGGTCACCGTCACCGACACGTCGTTCGCACTGACCTGGTTCACCGCCTCCGTCCCAGCCGCCGGAATCGGAGGCGGCGAGATCCGGCACCTGGCAGTTCCCGCCGACTCGGTGGTCCGATTCGGCACCGCTCCAGACAAACTCGACCGCGTTGCGCGGGGGACCGCAGACGTCGCCTACCACCACGTGGAGATCACCGGACTGCAGCCGGGAACCACCTACTACTACCGCGCCGAATCCGACGGTATCGCTGCGACACCACGCCGACTCCCTCATCTCGACGTCCAGGCACTCGGGGCCATCGTCAGCCGCGTGCGGTCCGGCGTGGCGAAGCCGGCCGAACTCAGGGCTGCCGCCGAACAGATCTCCATCGGATCGTCGGAAGCGGCCTCACCGGGTGTGGTCACCACGCTCACCCCACCGCCCGGCGCGCACATCCTCACCGTGGCGTTGAGCAACGACATGCACGTCGGCGAGACACAGAGCGGGCTCATCGTGGACGGTTTCCCGCCGCCGTTCGGATCGCTGCCCGGGCAACCGCCGTATCCGGAAACGATGGCATCGGCGATGATCGCCGACGTGGCGCGGCTGGGCGCGCGGGTGCTCATCCTCAACGGCGATCTCACCGCCGAGGCTGAACTCCTCGACGTACACGCCGCACACGGCTTCCTCGAGAAGTTCGCGCCCATCTCTTCCGGCGGCCGTCTCGCCGGCCGCGCGGTACTCACCTCACGCGGCAACCACGACCGCCCGCACACCGGCGACGAGTACCGCAGCTGTCCGCCGGTCGCCGGCACCGATCACTTCGACTGCCTCGTGGAATCATTTCCGCTCCCTCGGCAGCAGATGTACACCGCCCACGTGAACGGTATCCGCCTGATGGGCCTCGATACGGCGATGCTCGACGCCGCCGGCGGCACCATCGAACAACCACAGTTCGAGGCCATCGAACACGAACTACGTTCACAGCCAACACGTCCGACACTCGTCTTCGGCCATCACCCGGTCACCGACGAGTCCGCCCGCGAGGCGATCGCCGGGCAGTCCTTCGTCCTCGACCGCGCCTCGGCGCATCGTCTCGAGCGTCTCTACTCGGCAGCTCCGGGCGTCTTCCTGCACCACTCCGGACACACCCACCGCAACCGTCGGACCACCAGTTCGATTGCGCCCCATGTGGCATTCCTGGAGGTCGCGGCGATCAAGGAGTATCCGGGCGGATTCACCCTCGTCCACATCCACGAGGGCGGATACATGGCGAACTTCCACAAGAGTTCGGCGCCTGCGGCACGCGAGTGGAGTCAGGCGTCCTCACGACAGATGTTCGGCCTGCATCCGTCGGTCACCCTCGGCGGGATCGGCGACCGCAATTTCACGGTCACACGTGATGTGACGTCCTGACAGCCGCACGGTGCGGAGCGGCCTTCTTCTCGATGATCGCGGCCTGCACACCCAGGGTGATCGCCAGGTAGACCAGGATGCTCGCACCGTCGAGGCCACTGAGCGCATGCGACAGATTCCCGGTCACCGCATAAGAGGTCACCATGCCGATGCCCACGTGAGCGGCGATCGCGACGATCCAGAGCACCACGGTCAGCGCTCCGCCGCGTCGGACGAGGATGCCGGATGCGTTGCGATACACCGACATCGAATGTGCCCTGGGCGCGGCCAGAAGGGCAGCGACGACGAATCCCACGAGTACCCCGACGATCTCACCCGCCGCGACGTGGGAATGGTGCGAGAGGTACTGCAGTGTCTCGATGACACCGATGACCGCCAGGATCAACGGTAGCCGTAGGGGCGCGTCCTTGACGGCGCGTTCGCGCAGCTGCTGGTAGAGGATCCAGCCGACCACGATGACGACGATCGCGACGTCTGGGCGAGGTGTGTGTTCATGTCTTCGATGCTCGTCGAATCCGCAGCCGGATCCATCAACCCCAGGGTGGACTCCGGGTTGATCTTGCTCGCCGAACACCCACCGTGCTGGTTACCGTGAGCGCATGGAGAGTCGCGGCGACGAGCTGATCGTGCGCCTGGTGGTGTCGGTGGCGATAGTGGTGTCGGTGATCGCCGAATGGCATGGCGGCACACCGCTGTGGCGACTGGTGGTGGGAACTGTCGCATCGGCGGTGACTGTCGCGGCGCTGCTCGTACAGTCCTCGCGGCTGTCGGTCGACCGCAGGCAGATGGCGCTGGTGATCGTGGTCGCCACCACCGTGCTCGGACTCGCCTTCAGCACCGATGCCACGCTGTGGATCGTCTACATCGGCGTCGGGGCAGCCGCCCGCTTCGGTCTGTGGACCGGGTACGACTCACTGCTGCTCGACACCCTGGTCGTGACGCCGCCGATGGTCGCATTGGCCGTCCACTCCTGGTGGCTGGCACATGGTGTCTGGAGTACCGCCTTCTACCTCGGCGTCGGCGTGGTGGTGATCGGATTCGTGGTGGTGCGCCGCCGGCAGCGCGACGCCGCCGAGCTGGCCGCTGCGCAATCGATGGTCATCGAACAGGAACGAGCCAGAGCTCATGTCGAACACCTGCAACGCGAGGTCGCCGCGCAGATCCACGATGTGCTCGCACACACACTCTCGGGTCTGATCGTTACCCTGCAGGGCGCTGCGGTGGCCGCTGAGCGCGACGGGGCCTCGGCCGACGTCACCGCACGACTCGACACCGCAATCGGACTGGCGCGCGACGGGCTCGCCGGTGCGCGTGATGCCGTGGAGACACTGACCGACTCCCGTGCCGCGGATACCTCGACCGAACAACCGCTCACGCAGTGGACACATGACACGATCGAGCAGTTCACGACCGTTGCGGGCCTCGACGTGACGATCGTCGGCACCCCGGAATCGGTTCCCGCATCGTGGGATCGGCTGACCCGATCACTCATCATGGAGGGACTCACCAACAGCATGAAGCACGCGGCGGGCGCACCCGTGCGCCTGGAGTTCACCCCGGAGGCGGTCGGCATCGTCTCGCTGGGCGACCCCGCGTCATTTGTCGATCTCGGCCACCGCAGCGGCGGACACGGACTGGCCGGATTGCGTGAGCGCGTCGAGCACCACGGCGGCCGACTCGAATACGGCCCTAGCGCACAGGGTTTCGTCGTGACCATGAGGATGTCGCTGAGGTGAGGGCATCATGAGCACGGTGCGCGTGGTCGTCGCCGACGATCAGCGGGTGGTCCGCGACGGCCTCGCGTCGATACTGGCGATCTTCGACGGGATCGATGTCGTCGGCGTCGCCGCCGACGGTGCGCAGGCGCTGGCACTGGTCGCCGAACACGACCCCGACGTGTTGCTGACCGATCTGCGGATGCCGGGGATGGGCGGCATCGAGGCCATCACACAACTGGTCGCCGCGGGCAGGCGCACGAAGGCGGTCGCGCTGACGACCTATGACGACGACGCCACGATCGTGGAGGCGCTCGACGCCGGTGCGGTGGGCTTCCTCAACAAGGACGCCGACCCCCAGACCTTGCGGACCGCGATCGAGGCGGCGGCCGCGGGGCGCTCTCTGCTCGATGCGAAGGCGATGTCGGCACTGCTGGCCCGCGACCGGCTCGCCGCGGCGCGCGGGCACGGCACACCCGACCACAATCCCGACGGACTCACCGAACGCGAAGTGGAGGTACTCGCCTTGATCGCGGCCGGGTCGTCGAATCAACAGATCGCATCGACGCTGGTGGTGAGCATGGCCACGGTGAAAACCCACGTTAACCACCTGCTGTCGAAAACCGGTAGCCGCGACCGCGCGGCCTTGGTGGCCTATGCATATCGCCATGGTCTGGCCCGACGACCATAGGCTAGCCTCAACTGCATTGTGTCTCTCCTGAACCGGCCGTTACTGCAACCCGCGTCCACGCCGCCGGAACAGGTGCCGATCAGTATCGACAATGCGAATGCCCGCCGTCTGGTGTGGCGCACCATGTTCTCCTGCCCCCGGCTCACCGTTCCGGCCGCGATCCTGCTGATCCTGCATCAGTTCTGCGAGGCGCTGGTCCCGGTGGTCATGGGCCGGGCGATCGACCAGGCGATCAGCACCGGTGACTCCGGCGCTCTTTTCACCTGGATCGTGGTGCTCGCGGTGGTGTTCCTGGCGTTGTCGACGACGTTCCGGTTCGGTTCACGCCTGGGCTATCTCGCGGTCAACACCGTCGGCCACCGGCTCCGTTCGGCGGTCACCGACCGGATCCTCGACCCGCGCGGAATGGCGGGTCCGCAGCGATCGGCGGGAACGCTCCTGTCGATCGCGACCTCCGATGTGATGCGACTGGCGATGACGGTGTCGCTGGGGCTGTATCCGGTCGCCGAACTCGCAGCGGTGGTGTTCTGCGGTGCGATGCTGCTGTCGATCTCGTGGCCGCTGGGGCTGGCGATCCTCGTTGCGGCCCCACTCCTGCTGTGGTTCATGGACGTCGTGGGCGCACCGCTGCGCCGCCGCAGCGAACACGAACAGCAGCGAGCGGGTGAGGCGGCCGGATCGGCGGCCGACTTGATGACCGGCTATCGGGTGATCGCGGGGATGGCCGCCCAGCCCGAGGCCGCGCACCGCTACCGACAGTCGTCCCGGCGCGCACTCACCGCGGTCGTCCACGCGCGTCGCGCCGAAGGGGCATTCCTCGTCGCCACGGGGCTGTTCACCTCGCTGCTGGTCGTCGGCGTGGGTGTGGCCGCCGGGCTGCTCGCGGTGCACGGGTCGATCAGCGTCGGCCAGCTCATCGCCGTGGTCGGTCTGACCATCTTCGTGATCGCACCGCTGAGCATGATCGGGGCGAACCTGGGCGCCGTCTGGGCCTCGGGTCTGGCCTCGGCACAGCGTGTGCTCGGGGTGCTCACCGCCCCGCCCGCGGTGACCACCGGCGACCGGCCGGCGCCAGGACCCGACGGATCCGGTGTCAGCATCCGCGGTCTGACGCAGGGCGACATCGACGGGTTGGATCTCGACATCGCCGCACCCGGAATGACGGTGATCACCGGCGCCGGCGGCGATCTCGCGGCCGTGCTGTCGCGTGCGGTACGACCCGACGCCGGCACGGTTCTGGTCAACGGGACCGACCTGTTCGACATCGCCTACCCCGACGTGCTCACACTGTTGCGCGTCGCGCCGCACAGCGCCGACCTGTTCACCGGCAGCGTCATCGACAACGTCGCCGGCGGGGCCATGGTGGGAGATGCGGCCGGCGAGGAAACGGCTGCCGACCTGACTCGCGTCGACCGATCTCTCCTGGCCGCGGGTGCCGACGACCTCGCCGACATCCTTCCCGACGGACTGGACACCGATGTGGGGGAGTCGGGCCGCTTCCTATCCGGGGGTCAGCGTCAGCGCGTCGCGCTGGCACGGGCACTGGCCGCCGACACCGACTATCTCGTGCTGGTCGATCCGACCACCGCGGTCGACTCGGTCACCGAGTCGATGATCGCCGCGCGCATCGCCGAGCTACGCCGTGACCGCGCCACGATCGTGCTCACCGATTCGCCGGCGTTCCTGGCCGTCGCCGACCGGGTGGTGGTCTTGTGAGCATGCCGCTCGCCTCCGGTAAACGGATCGCCGCTGCGGTCCGGAGGAGTCTGCGCGGATACGGCTGGCTCGTGCTCGTCACGCTGGTGGTGCTCGTCGCGGCCGCCGCGCTAGAACTGGTGACCCCCTGGGGGCTGGGGCATATGGTCGACATCGCCAGTGGCAGTGGCGGACACCGCGCCACGTCGGTGTGGCGCACCGGCGGGCTCATGGTCGCCGCGGCAATCGCCAGTGCGCTGCTCACGGGCCTCGGGGTGGCGCTGGCCGGTCGGCTGCTCGAGACGATGCTCGCGCGACTACGCGAATCCCTGGTCACCACCGCGCTGTCGCTGCCGGCCGCCGAGGTCGAACGCGCAGGCACCGGCGATCTGGTCTCCCGCGCCACCGACGATGTGTCCACCGTCGGCGCCGCGATCGGCCGAGCGCTACCCGCACTGTCGACCTCGTCGTTCGCGGTGGGCGTGAGCATTGTCGGGCTCGCCGCTCTCGACTGGCGGTTCTTGGCGGTGGTCGTCGTGACGTTGCCGATGTACGTCTGGGCGGTTCGTGTCTATCTGGCCAGGGCCCCGCAGGTCTACGCCGCCGAACGCGCCGCGGTCGCCGACCGGGCCCAGCACGTGCTGGCGTCGATCCGCGGGCTCGACACCGCGCGCGCGTTCGGACTCGGGCGCATCCTCGCCGCCGCCATCGCGGTGGGATCGTGGGCGGCCGTGGTGTGGGCGATGCGCGCCCGCCTCGTCCAGAATCGCCTCTGGGGTCGGATGAACACCGCCGAATTCCTCGGCATGGCAACGATTCTGGTGGTCGGGTTCTATCTCGTCCGCGACGGCTCGCTCACCGTCGGCGCCACCACCACCGCAATGCTGCTCTTCCTGCAGCTGTTCGGACCGATCGGCGGGGTGCTGATGGTCTTCGACGACGTGCAGTCGGCGCTGGCCTCGCTGTCGCGGATCGTCGGCGTGATCGACGCCGCCGATCGCGTTGACGACACCGGCGGACCCGAGCGGCTGCCCCACACGCGGTCCGAACGTGTGGTGATCGACCGCGTCGGATTCGGTTACCGTCCCGAACATCGCGTGCTACATGACATCTCGATGACTGTCGATGACGGCGAGCATGTGGCGGTGGTTGGGGCCTCAGGTGCGGGTAAGACCACCATCGCCGCCCTCATCGCCGGTATCCACCACCCGCAGAGCGGCCGGGTCGCCGTACGTGCCGACCGAATGGTGCTGATGGCACAGGAATCACATGTCTTCGGCGGGCCGCTCGCCGACGATCTGCGACTGGTCGCGCCGGATGCCCCCGACACGACCCTGTACGACGCCCTGCGCACCGTCGGCGCCGACGACTGGGTACGGCGGCTGCCCGAGGGCATCGACACAGTGGTCGGTGCCGAAGGACATCAACTCTCGCCGGTGCAGGTCCAGCAGATCGCCCTCGCGCGGCTGGTGCTCGCCGACCCCGATCTGGTGGTCCTCGACGAGGCCACGTCGGAGGCGGGCAGTGCCCATGCGTCGATCCTCGACGCCGGCGCGCAGGCCGCACTGGCCGGACGGACCGCGGTGATCATCGCCCATCGGCTCGAACAGGCCTCCCGCGCCGACCGGATCCTGGTGATGGACCGGGGCCGGATCATCGAATCCGGGTCGCACGACCAGCTGTTGCGCCGCGCGGGCCGCTATGCGCAGCTGTGGGCGAGCTGGTCGGCGGACGGGCGCGCCGGGGAGCGGCGATGAGACGCCGCCGTACCGCAACGCTGGCGGTGGCCTGTCTGATCCTGGTGCTTCTCGTGTGCGCGGGGTTGATCATCGGTTCGGGTGGCATCTCGGTGAGCACCGCCTTCGACGCCGTCTTCCACTTCGACCATTCGCCGGAGCAGGCGGTGGTGCGCGACCTGCGTTGGCCGCGGACACTTCTCGGCATCATCGTGGGTGCCGCGCTCGGCGTCTCGGGCACGGTGATCCAGACGCTCACCCGCAACCCGATCGCCGATCCCGGCCTGCTCGGCGTCAATGCCGGCGCGGCGTTCGCGGTCTCGGTCGGTGTCGCGGTGTTCTCGGTGACCAGCATCTGGGGCTTCATCTGGTTCGCCTTCCTCGGGGCATTCGTGCTCTCGGTGCTGGTGTTCGTCCTCGGATCGTCGGCGCGGGGCGGGGCATCCCCACTGCGGCTCACCCTCGCCGGTGTCGCGGCAGGCGCCCTGCTCACCGGCCTCACCACCGGGCTGACACTGGTCAACCCGGTGGCCTTCGACCAGATGCGGTTCTGGCGGGTCGGCACACTGGCCGACCGCGGGATGACCCCGGTGGTGGCCATCAGCGGTTTCGTGGTGGTCGGCGTGGTGGTCGCCTGGCTCATCGCCGGATCGCTGGACACCGTCGCACTCGGCGACGATGTGGCCCGCGGTCTCGGTGCCGGGCTGTTCCGGACGAGACTCGTCGGCGTCGCGGTGGTGACGATCCTGTGCGGCGCGGCGACCGCGGCCGCGGGTCCCATCGCCTTCGTCGGTCTGATGGTGCCGCATGTGTCACGACGGCTGGTCGGCAACGACGGCCGCTGGATCATCGTGTTCTCGGCGGTCTGCGGCGCGATCGTGGTGGTGGCCTCCGACGTGGTGGCCCGGCTCGTGATCAGACCCGGCGAGCTGTCGGTGGGTACGGTCACCGCCTTCCTGGGGGCACCGGTGCTGATCTGGCTCATCCGCCGATCGGGGATCAGGGTATGAGTGCACCGAGCGTGAAACCGCCGATCCGGCTGCGCGGCAGGATCAGCATGCGCAGCGTGATCGTCACCCTGATTCTGGTGGTCCTGGCGCTGGTCGTTGGGGTCATCGCGCTGGGTCTTGGGGACTACTCGGTGGCACCCGCGCGAGTGGTGGCGGCGCTGACCGGTGGCGGCAATCGTTTCGAACATCTGGTGGTGGTGGAATGGCGGCTGCCGCGGGTGCTGATGGCCCTGTTGCTGGGCGCGGCGCTCGGTGCGGCCGGTGCGATCTTCCAGTCGATCACCCGTAACCCCCTGGGCTCACCCGACATCATCGGCTTCAACTCCGGTGCCTACACCGGGGCGCTGGTGGTGATCCTCGTGGCCGGGCAGGTCGGATATGTCTCACGTGCCGTGGGTGCGCTGGTCGGCGGGATCGTGTGCGCACTCGTGGTGTACCTGTTGGCATTCCGGCGCGGTGTCCGCGGGTTCCGGTTCATCATCGTCGGCATCTCGGTGAGCGCGATGCTCGAGGCCGTCAACGCGTGGCTGATCCAGAAGGCCGACCTGTCGCAGGCGATGTCGGTGGCCACGTGGGGAGCGGGATCGCTCAACGGGGTCACCTGGTCGCAGGCAGGTCCGGCGGCCGTCGTGATCTGCGTGCTGGTCCCGTTCGTCCTGGTCGCCGGGCGCCGACTGGAACTGCTCGACCTCGGTGACGACGTGGCGAGCGCGCTGGGTGTGCGGGTGGAGTCGACGCGCCTGGCGCTGATCGTGCTGGGGATCGCGCTGATCGCGGTGCCCGCCGCGGTCGCCGGTCCGATCGCCTTTGTCTCACTGGCCGCCCCGCATCTCGCCCGCCGCCTGGTGCGCGGCTCGGGCGCGATGCTGCTGCCCGCCGCGGCGATGGGAGCGCTGCTGTTGGTGCTGGCCGACACGGTGGGGCAGCACGCATTCGGTGACAAGCAGCTCCCGGTGGGCGTGGTCACGGTGTCCATCGGTGGCGCCTATCTGCTCTGGCTGCTGGCGTGGGAGGGGCGGCGCATGTGACGGGGGCTTTCGAACCCCGTGTGGAATAGGTTAGCCTCAATACCGTTCAGTTAAGGTTACATGCGTGTAGTTTTAGGTGTATGCCTCGTGCTGGGTGGGTGAAGCCGGAGTCGGATCGTCGGTTGTCGGATGTGGTGTC
>NZ_BMGC01000060.1 GCF_014639795.1 Gordonia jinhuaensis
CGATCTCCGCTCGATCCTCGATCGTCAACATCCTGCGCCCCACTACAACCCCTGTCCACCAACGCCTCTCGGCTACCGTTGCTTCGAGGGTATGACACCGCCGTTGACTGTCACCACGGGCGCCGGATCTGTGCGCGCCGCACGGGTCATCGTCACCGTGCCACCGCCGTCCGCGTCACACATCGATTTCGGCGAACTCCTTCCGGAGCGTCGAAATCGTGTGCACCACAACACCGTTATGGGTGAGGTCTACAAGGCGGTCGCCGTGTACGAGACCCCATTCTGGCGCGATCACGCCGACGCCGAGATCATTTTGCTCGGCGAGACCGGATTCGCCGTGTTCGATTCCTCACCTCCGGACGGCCCCGGCCATCTGACGATCCTGATCGGCGGGCCTGACGCGCGACGCGTCGAGCCGCTCGGTCCCACCGAACGACGAGATCTCCTCCTCGGTGCCCTCGCCCCACACCTCGGCGACGACATTAGTCGCCCCGCGAGCTGGCACGACAAGTTGTGGCGCCATGCCCCGTTCGTCGGCGGCGGCTACGCATCGCTCCCGACGCTGGGCACATCGGACGGGTTCTATCCGGTGGCCCACGAACCAGTCGGTGGCATCCATTGGGCGGGTACGGAGACCGCGACCGAGCACGCCGGATACATCGAGGGCGCGATCGAGTCCGGAGAGCGCGCCGCGCTCGAGGTTGCCGCGGCGCTGACCGATCCGGAGCAGCGTGCTCGAGTCCCTGGAGCCCGGTGACGCGCAAGAACTCCCATCTGTGTTTGTGGCGGACGAATCCACGGGGCTTCTCCGGACAGTACGACCAGCGAACCACGTGGCCCACACAGCTGAGAGCTACACGGAATCTGGGTCTCGCTAGCGGTGCCCACCGTTCTCCGCCGCCGCGATCTCTCCGAGTCGGACAGGCTGGGCCATCGGCCGGTTCTGACGGTGGGCGCCGGCGAGTCCCATGACATCGGTGAGGTCGTTGTCGGCTGGGCGCGACGCGCAGATGCCGGCGACGTTGTCACCGCAGAATCGCCCCTGACACGGCCCGAGTCCGGCGCGGGTGTTCAGCTTCGTGGCGCGCAGCGAGTTCCCGGCCGAGTGCTGAGCGCACAGATCGCCGAGTGTGGTGCTCTCGCACCGGCACACGACGGTGTCGGATCGGAGCCACTGATGCCAGCCGTCGCGCAGCGGATGGGCGGTGGCCAGTCGCTGCACGAATTGTCGCGCGGCGCGGCGCTTTCGCCCCAGGGCCGGTGTGATCGCTGTGGCAACACCCGCGGCCGCCAGCCCGGCGATCTGCCCTTCGACCGCCGCGGCCTGCGCCCCACCGATTCCAGTGATCTCGCCGGCGGCGAATACGTGCGGTGCGCTGGTTTCCTGGTGCTCGTCGGTGCGGACGAACACCCCCGCGCTCGTGGTCTCGAACTCACATCCGGCTGCCCTGGCGATCTCGAGTGCGGGGGTGAATCCGTGTCCGACGCAGATCGTGTCGACCTCGACGGTGGTCTCGGTGCCCGCGATCGGCGACCAGTTGCTGTCGAGCCGGGCCACCACCGCGGCCTCGACCCGATCGTCGCCGAGGGCGGCGATGACCGCGCGGCCGGTGCGCAGCGGAATGCGATGGCGTGCAAGGTGTCCGGCGTAGTGCACCAGGTCGCCGGTCTTACCCGACTGTGCGAGCAGCTCCCACGGACGCGCCATCCACCCGCGCGCGAGGGTGGCCGGACGGTTGGCCTCGAGGACGGCGGTCACCTCGGTACTCACCTGCGACAGCGAGGTCGCCACGGGCAGCAGGAACGGTCCGGTGCCGGAGACGACGGCGCGACGTCCCAGTGCCACACGTTCGGTGCGGGCCAGCGTCTGCGCCGCACCGGCGGTGTACACACCGGGCAGTGTCCACCCGGGAAAGGGGACAACCCGGTCATGGGCGCCGGTGGCGATGACCACCGCGTCGGGGTGGACCGCCGTTCGAGTCCGGTCGTGTCCGTCGATCTCGCCGGTGATCAGATGCAGTGTGGGTGCGGCACCGGCCCGTCGCTCCACCAGATAGACGACGGTGTTGGCCATCCACCGGCAATTCTGGTGACCCAGAACAGCATCGCGGCGACGGCTGAAGTTCTTCCACTCATGCTGGACCGCTTCAGGATGCGTCGAGTGATACGCCTCGGGGAGTTCGCGCTGGTACTGCCCGCCGGGACGGTCGTTGAGGTCGATCAACACGACCTCGGCGTCGTGTTCGAGTGCGGACTGCGCGGCGGCCAGCCCGGCCGGACCGGCACCGATGATCGCGATGAGGGTCATGAGCCGCTCCGTGACTGGTGGGTGACCTCGTCGCCGTGCTGCGCGCGTCGGCGGCACAGCCGCACATCGGCGTGGCCGTTGACGGTGGCAAGACAGTCGAAACACGATCCGATTCCGCAGAACAGTCCGCGCAGACGCCCCTGGGAGTCGGTGCGCCACGACATGATCCCGTTGCTCAGCAGGAGGCCGGCCAGCGTCTGTCCCGCGATCCCGGGCACGGGCTGACCGTCGACGGTGACCTCGATGGGAGTGTCGGTGCGACCGATCGGATCACCGGCATTGGGTATCAGGTGACCGGTCACTGTGCGGCCTCGATTCGTTCGGTGATGATGGCCGGGCGGTCCACCCGGAAATCCTCGGCCGTAACGGGGCACGGACCGCCGAGCAGCAGGCTGCGCAGCAGTACCGCCGTGCCCAGGCACAGTCCGATGCCGGCGCCTTCGTGTCCGGTCGCATGCCAGAGACCGGGCAGTCGGGGGTCGGCCCCGATCACCGGCAGGTGGTCGTCGACGTAGGGGCGAAAGCCGCCGTAGGTACGCATGATCTCCACATCGGCCAGATGCGGAAAGAGCCGGATGGCCTTGCGCGCCATCTGTTCCAGGCTGAGTAGGTGTGGTCCGTCGTTGTCCAGCGGCACCTGCCGACGCGACGATCCGATCAGGACCGGGCCCGCATGAGTCGACTCGACGACGGCAGAGGTCTGCAGTTCTGCCGACCCGCTGCCCACTGCGCCGACATAGTCGGCGTCGTAGACCTTGTGGAATACCGTGGGTGGCTGCGGGGTCGTGACCATGACCTCGCCGCGTCGCGGTTTGACCGCGATCGGCGCGCCGAGGGCCTGCGACACCTGCGCCGACCAAGGGCCCGCACAGTTGATGACGGCATCGGCATACACCGCACCGCCGGCGGTGCGGATGCCGGTGAGTGTTCCCGATCGGTGGATCCCCGCGATGACTTCGGTGCCCGCGATGACGGTGGCGCCGAACATCTTTGCGCTGGCCAGCAGAGCGTGGGCCGCGGCGACAGGTTGGACCTGCGCATCCTCGGGATAGTGGAATGCCGCGGCGAGGTCGTGGGTCAGAAAGGGTTCGGCCGCGCGGATCTCGTCGGTGGTCAGCTGCCGGGTGTCCACACCGGCGCTCGCCTGGTGTGCGCTGAACCGTCCGAGCGCGCGAGCACCGTCCTCGGTGGTCGCGACGACGATGCCGCCCTTGGCCTCCCACTCGACCAGACGTGCGGTGAGCGGCCCGCACTGCTCGGCGATCGCGGCGACGGTGTCGGGCCACAGCATCCGTGAGAGTCGGGCCAGTTCGAGTTCTGGGCCCGGGCCCTTGTCGGAGACCAACACGTTACCCTCGCCGTGCGCGGTGGTTCCCGAACCCGGTGCCCCCCGGTCGATGACGGTGACCGTCGCACCATTGCTCGCGAGTTCCCGCGCCAGCGCGCAGCCGATGATCCCGGCCCCGACGATGGCCACCTCGATCCCGCGGGAGACCGTCATCTCACGCGCCCGGTGCGACGTTGTCGAGGCTGTCGGGGTTGTGGGGGGTGTCGAGGTTGCCGGGGGTACCGGCGCGCAGTTCCGCCGGCAGCAGTTCGGCCGGGAAGTTCTGGTAGGCGATCGGTCGGAGGAAGCGGTCGATCGCGGCGGTACCCACCGATGTCCAGTGCACCGAGGTGCTCGCGGGGTAGGGGCCACCGTGATTCTGAGCGTCGGTGACCGACACCCCGGTGGGCCACTGGTTCCACAGCACCCGGCCCGCATGGCGCGCCAATGTGGCCGTGAGGGAGGCGAGTTCGGGTCCGATGTCGGAGTTCTCGCCCTGGACGGTCGCCGTCAGCTGGCCGGGCAGGGTGCGCGCGAGCGTGTCGCGCTCGGTCGCGTCACGGTAGGTGACCACCACCGAAGAGGGTCCGAAGCATTCGTCGAGAAGTGTGTCGGGGTCGCCGAGTGCCTCGGCCACCGTGGTCGCCAGGATCTGGCTGGCGGCCTCGAGCCCGGACCCGGCGGCCGAGGCCGCCACGGGGTCGACCCCGCGGTGCTCACGAAGGGCGGCCGCTGCGCGCTCGTAGCCGTCGCGGATACGTTCGGTGAGCATCGGCGCCGGTGCGGGAAGCTCGGCGTCGCGCAGCGCCGCGAGCGTGGCGCTGTTCTCGGGGACAACGAGAAGGCCTGGGCTGGTGCAGAACTGGCCGACCCCCATCGTGAAGGAGGCGATGAATTCTTTCGCGATGTCCGCACCGCGGGCGGTATCGGCGGCCGCTGTCACGAAGACCGGGTTGATGCTGCCGAGCTCGCCGAAGAACGGGATGGGGTCGGGTCGGGAGTTCGCGATGTCGAACAGCGCGCGCCCGCCGGGGACCGAGCCGGTGAACGACGCCGCGCGCACACGCGGGTCGCGCAGCGCGGTGTCCCCGGCGTCGACGCCGGTGATCGTGGCGAACACCCCGTCGGGGGCGCCGCTTTCGCGCAGCGCGCGGGTGGTCAGTTCGGCGACGCGGGCCGACAGTTCAGGATGTCCGGGATGGCATTTCACCACCACCGGGCAGCCGGCGGCCAATGCCGCGGCGGTGTCGCCGCCGGCCACGCTGAAGGCGAACGGGAAGTTGCTCGCAGCGAAGTTCAGCACCACACCGATCGGGATGTGCGTGCGCCGCAGATCCGGTCGGGGTGCACCCATCGGCCACGACGGGTCGGCCGGATCGATGGCGGGGCGCAGATGCTTCTCGTCGGCGACGTGGCTGCCGAGGAAGCGCAGCTGGAACGTGGTGCGCGTCAGTTCACCGGTGAGTCGCGCGACGGGCAGATGGCTCTCCCGCGCAGCCATGTCGATCAGTTCGTCGGCGTGTTCATCGAGAATGTCGGCCACCGCGGCCAATGAGCGCGCCCGGGCGACATGCGGTGTCATCGCCCACTTATCAGCGGCAGCGTCGGCTGCGGCCAGGACGCGATCGAGGTCTGCCGGTGATGTCTCGGAAGCGTCGAGTCGGGTCGCGCTGACGACCTCAGCCATGGTGTTGATCTCCTCGTCTCGTGTCGCCCGGTGGATCAGGGGTTCAGTGGATCAGGGGTTCAGCGGTAGCCCTTGGCGAGGACTGCCTCGGTGTCCTTGACGATGCGCGTGCGCAGGTCGTCGGACAGCGGCGAGCGCGGGGGACGGCATGCGCCACCGAAGCGGCCCGCCACGTCCATCGACAGTTTGATCGCCTGGACGAACTCGGTCTTGGAATCCCAGCGCAGCAGGCTGTGCAGGTCGCGGTACATCGGCAGGGCGGTCTCGATGTCGCGCGCCACGGCGAGTTCGTAGAGCTTCACCGTCGACTCCGGCAGCGCATTCGGGTAGCCGGCCACCCAGCCCACCGCACCAGCCATGCCCAGCTCGAGCAGCACGTCGTCCGAGCCGATGAGCACGTCGAGATCGGGTGCGAGTTCCTTGATCTCGTAGAAGCGGCGTACATCGCCGGTGAACTCCTTGACCGCCGAGATGAGGCCTTCGGCGTGCAGCTGCGCCAACAGGTCGGGAGTCAGGTCGACCTTGGTGTCGATCGGGTTGTTGTAGGCGACGATCGGCAGACCCACCTTGGCTACCTCGCGGTAGTGCGCGATCACGGTTTCGCGGTCGGCGCGGAAGGCATTGGGAGGCAACAGCATCACCGCGGACGCACCTGCCTCGGCGGCCTGCTCGGCCCATGCCCGCGACTGCAGTGCGCCGTAGGCGCCGACGCCGGGCATGACCGAGAAGCCTTCGGGCGCCGCAGCGACTGCGGTCTCGACGACCGTGGCGCGCTCGGCGTCGGAGAGAGTCTGATACTCACCGAGGGAGCCGTTGGGGCTGACGCCCTGGCAACCATTGGCGGCGAGCCAGGCGACGTGTTCGCCGTAGCGGTCGAAGTCGACGGAGAGGTCGTCGTGGAAGGGCAGTGCGGTGGCGACCAATACGCCGTGCCAGGGCTTACGTGCCAACGTCATCGGTATTCCTTCGGTGTCATGGCGGAGGTTGCGGCGAGGGGGAGCCGTGAGGGGGAGGGGCGTTGCGGTGTGGTGAGGCCTGGGATCGCAGCGGATGCCGGGCGGTGCACCATGTAATGTGTAACATATTACTGAAGATCCCTGCAAGACTATGGCCCAGTAGAGCTGACCCAGCGGATCCGCTGTCGCCGCAGACCTGCGGGGCCCATATCGTTGGCGAATATCCCGCCTGGACCAACGGAGGACTTTGATGCGTTCCATGCGGACCGTCTCGGCCGTCGACTCGCACACCGAGGGCATGCCGACGCGGGTGATCACCGGTGGCATCGGCCCGATTCCCGGCGCAACGATGGCGCAGCGGCGCGAGTACTTCATCGACAACCTCGACCACGTCCGGCGCTGGTTGATGAACGAACCCCGCGGACACTCGGCCATGTCGGGGGCGATCCTGCAGCCGCCGACCCGACCCGATGCCGACTGGGGAGTGCTGTTCATCGAGGTGTCGGGCTGTCTGACGATGTGCGGCCACGGCACCATCGGGGTCTCGACGGTGCTCGTGGAGACGGGGATGGTCACCGTCACCGAACCGGTCACCACGATCCACCTCGACACCCCGGCCGGGTTGGTGACCTCCCGCGTGCGGGTTCAGGACGGTCAGGCGCTCAGCGTCTCGCTGACGAATGTGCCCTCGTTCGTGCACGGCCTCGACGCGAAGGTCGCCGTGCCCGGCTTCGGCGCGCTCACGGTCGACGTGGCCTTCGGCGGCAACTTCTACGCGATGCTGCCGGTGGCGGATCTGGGCCTCACCCTCGACCCTTCCGACCGCGACGAGCTGCTCGCGGCCGGGCTCAAAATCGGTGCGGCGGTTGATGAACAATTGTCACCGGTGCATCCGCTGGATCCCACCATCCGCGGCTGCAAACATGTGGTCGCCTACGAGAAGGGTGTCGACGGGGCGGATGCGAAGTCGGCGACCCTGATCTATCCCGGGTGGATTGACCGGTCGCCGTGCGGCACGGGCACCAGTGCGCGGCTGGCACAGCTGCACGCCCGCGGCGAACTCGGGGTGGGGGAGGACTTCGTGCACGAGTCGTTCATCGGTTCGCGCTTCACCGGCCGGATACTCGACGAGACGACCGTCGGCACACATCCGGCGATCGTCCCCGAGATCACCGGGCGCGCATGGATATCCGGACTCAACCAGATCATGCTCGACCCCACCGACCCGTTCCCCGCCGGCTTCGTCGTCTGACGACCATCACCACCGTCGTCTGACGACCACCACCATCGGAGAGGCAGCGATATGTCGACAGCCGACGAGAACCCCTCGGCCCCCGGCGCGATCGGGATCATCAAACGCGAGAACCTGCGCACCGTGGTCACCAATGCCCTGCGCGCGGCGGTGATCTCCGGCGAGATGGAGCCGGGGACCATGTACTCCGCACCCACGCTGTCCAAGCGGTTCGGCGTATCGGCGACCCCGGTGCGTGAGGCGATGCTCGACCTGATGTCGGAGGGTCTGGTGACTTCGGTCCCGAACAAGGGATACGTGGTGGTGCCCGTCTCCGATCACGACCTCGACGAGATCACCGACCTGCGGCTGATGATCGAACCGACCGCGACAGTGCGGGCGGCGACGCTCATGCCCGAGGACATCATGCCCGAGCTGCGTGAGATGGCCGAGGCCATCGTCGCGGCCGCCCGCGCCAAGGACCTGATCGCCTACGTCGAGGCCGACCGGGCATTCCACCTGCGCATCCTCGAGTTCTACGGCAATGAGCGGCTGCTCAAGCTGGTCGCCGATCTGCGCGCGCAGACCCGGCTCTACGGGCTCAAATCGCTGGTCGCCAACGATGAGCTCGTCGAAGATGCGCTGCAGCACCACCGCATCCTCGACCTCATCGAGCGGCGGCAGTTCGATGACCTCGATCCGGAGTTGCGCGACCACATCGGCAGGACTCGCGGCATCTGGGCGACCGGGGTGTGAACGGACGTGCCTCGGTGACCGGTGACCGGGGATCGGTCAGTGCTGGGGTTCGATGACCTCGGCGCAGCCTGGCGAACCCACTCTCACTCGGGACTTTGTATGACGAACAAGTTTGTATGTCCGACGTGGGGTGAGCGGAGCGGGACAAGGGAATTGCGAGATTCGGTTCTGCTCAGGCGTGGGGTGACCAAGCCCCTGCAGGGTGTCCGCCTTGATGCACCCAGACCCCGACACCCCGCTGGGCTGCAAGATCGACTGGCCGATCACCGTGAGCCGTTGGATAACAGGAGGTCATTGATCGCAGGCGCGCAGTGAGGTATGCCCATGGGATGGATCGCTTCTGGGTCGCGTCGAACGACGACATGCAGTCTGCAACGACGGATGGGTGGACCACCCCGTCCTCGTTGTGGGGCGCACAACCGGTGGCGACTCACGAGCTTGCGGACAGACGGTGTCTGATCCTGCTCGGTGAGCCCGGCATTGGAAAGACAACGGCGGTTGGCGACGGAAAGGTGTTGGCGCCGCAAAGTTGCTTCGACTCGAGTTTCAAAATCGATCTCGTGGGCAAGGCGCGCGAGTCTTCGGTCGACAGAGTGTTCCAAGGGGTCCTTGATCAAGTCGGTGATGGTGACGTGTGTTTGACCGTTGATGGATTCGACGAGGCGCAGCGCCTGATTCCAGGTGTGTTCTCTGTAATCCTCGACTATCTCGATAATTTCGGGCCGGAGCGTGTGTGGCTGCGGATCGTGAGCAGAGCGAGCGATTGGGAAGGCCGCTATACCAAGGATCTTGAGAGGCGATTCCCATCGTGTGTGTCGATGTTTTTGCTACCCCTCACGCGTGCGAACGCGAGCGAGATCGCAGAAGCGAAGGATGTTGACTCGCAGCGCTTCCTGTTCGAAGTCGAGCGCAAAGGGGTTGAGGCAATCGCCGCCCGACCATTGACCTTGGACTTTCTCCTTCGTGCGTACGAGATCGATGGCGCCCTTCCAAGTCGTTCCGCGAAGCTCTACGAGATGGGGCTGTCCGCTTTGTGCGAGGAGCTTTCCAGCGACCGGGCCGCGCGGCAGCCTCGAATGGTGCCGGGGCGAGCGATGGAGATCGCGGCA
This sequence comes from Gordonia jinhuaensis, assembly GCF_014639795.1. Lineage (GTDB taxonomy): Bacteria > Actinomycetota > Actinomycetes > Mycobacteriales > Mycobacteriaceae > Gordonia_B > Gordonia_B jinhuaensis. The sequence continues at coordinate 9,375 of NZ_BMGC01000060.1, forward strand.
CGCACGGCTGCGGTGATGGCCTTTGGCGGGAAGGCGTCGATCTGGTTAGGTCCGGAGGTGCGCGCATCACCAGAGGCGGTCACCGTATCCCAGTGTGTCGTTCGTGGAGTTCACTGGCCCACATCGGTGACGACCACCGAAGTGGAAGAGGTCTGGCGGGGAGGTCTTTTCAGTGGGACCGTCAGCCGTGTGTGGGCGCACGCCACGTTTGGAGAGTATCTCGCTGCACGATGGATCGTTACCCATGAGCTCTCCGACTCTCAAGTGCGTGCACTCCTCGTCGCGGACCCTCCGCAGTATCTTTACCCGCGAACGAGAGCAGTCGCGGCATGGCTTGTCGCTATCTCCCCGCAGAAATACGGATGGCTCGTTGGTGTTGATCCTGCGGCGTTCACTCTTGGGACCGACGTGCCGTCCGACGACCTCCGGGAGCGAGTGCTCCGCGCCATTCTCGACGGAGAGGTCGACCTCGACTATCGGGAACGGACGGACTACCGAGCGCTCCGCTATCCGGGTCTGAGTCGCTTGCTTGACGATAGGGTCCCGACCGCCGACGGGCAAAGCCTTGAAGTGGCTGCAGCCATCGCAATCCAATGCGAAACACAGGATGTGGCCGAGGTGTTCGGCCGTGTCGCACTCGACACCGAGCGACCTCTTAGGGAGCGGACGATTGCAGCAACAGCATGTGAAATGCTGTCCCGCACGCACCCGACCTACCAATTGGTGCCGCTGGCCACAGATTCCGAGGAAACACGTGGCGGTCTCGATCCTGTGGGTCGTCTCGAACTCCAAGGAATCGGATTGCGGGCATCGTTCCCGCATGCACTGACCGTCGAGGGCGTTCTCGCGATCCTGACTCCGTACGAGGTGAAAAATGTCCACGGTCAGTATTGGCGCTTCGTCAGAGACTTCGCCGACCAACTGGATGACCTCGACGCCCCCGCTTTGGCGGCTCTTCGAACTTGAGCGGGCAATGCCTGGTCAGCGGGCTGGCGTGTCGATGACGTGAGACGCCCCTGGTCTCCGGAAATCTGGATGTTGCGACACATTCCG
>NZ_BMGC01000061.1 GCF_014639795.1 Gordonia jinhuaensis
TCACGGCGCTCGTCATCGGTCAGAACAATATCCACTGCTCGCGGACCCCGGGTTGCCATTCCCCAGTCTATCAACCGAATGACAATTAATGACTCAGGACACTAGTGCGCCGATGACGTTGTCGGACCTGTTCCGCACCGTAGCAGCGGCGCAGGACCAGCCGAGCTTGACCTGCTCGTCCTCAGTACCAAGCCACTGTCGCGAGCTTCCGTCAACAGCCGGGTCAGACCGCGAGGACCGGTGATCGAGTACCTCGTCAGCGGCTGTGGGCCCGGCCGCAGCATCGGATCGACCAGTTCCGGACGTGCCGAAATGTGAAGACGCCCAGGCATTGTCAGAACGAGTTGGCGGCCGATGGTTCCCGCGGTCGGCCACGCGCGCGACGTCAGTTCCTGGCTGTCTGACCGCCCGAAGGCAGAACTGATCAGGGTGATCTGACCGCCGGCGAAGTTCGCGAACCACGCGATACCGCCGCGACTACGTAAGTACAGGTCTTGCACGAATGGCTGTGCCGCGGTAACGAGGCCATGCTGCTGCGCCGATCGCAGGCCTTGGTTCATCAAGCGTTGCCCGGACCAGTAGCCCTCCGGTTGATGTTGCAGCATCCCGCGTTCGACCAGATCGTTCGCGATCCGCCGGACGGTTGGTTTCGGGATTCCGGTGCGACTGGTCAGCATTGCCAGCGTCAGTGGCGCAACGGCGTCGGACACGGCATCGAGAATCGCGATCGTCCGCCCGACAACGGTCTTGTCATCGCTCATGTCGCACCCCCAGCCGAAGCATCGCACTCGCTCCGCGATGACACCGGCGAAACCACCCCCGGCAGCGCCATCGAATCGTGTGCGACTCCTGTCCAGGCTGGCACAGAATCCATCGGCGGACAAGAGGTTAAAGTCGCAGGTGGAGGCGCGCTCACGTCGGGATTCCGATATCGAAGTCGCCGGTCCCATCCGAGCACACAATCCCGTGGAAGCCGACAGTGTTCTCGCCGGGCATGAGATCGAGACTGATGGTTCCTGTGAAGCCGATCGTGGAGCGGGATGCCGACAGAACAGGTTGGTCATAGCAGATGGTGACCGTGAACGCGGTGCGCGTCCAGGTGCGCTGGCGCAACGGGGCGGTGTCGAAGTAGGTGTTGCAGATGTAGCGACGGCAGCGCGAGATTCGCCAACTTATCATAGGTTCGAGAACTGCCAGGTCGACGCCATGAATGTTGTCGATGCGGAATCGCGGCTCCACGGTGGCTCGCGTCCACGGCGAATAATGTTGCGCCGCTTCTATTTCCATCCTTGCGGGGATGGCGTATGCGCACCCCAGTTGGCCCGCGTAGTCCTGAGCCCACGTACGGACGCCGCGGTCGACGACGGTGTAGTTCGTTTTACCCAACCGTGCCGCTCCGCTCGATGCCTTCACGAGAGCTCCGTAGTCCCGATCTCGCCGCCCCGTTCGATCGTCGCCGCCGCTTCGGCGTCGATCTACGCATTCGTGTCACTCAGTGACACGGGACAGGTGACGTGCACGAAGTTGCGATCGATTCTGGAGTACGTCGGCACGGTCGCCGGCTACCCGGAAGATCGGACAAGACCATGAATCGCATCTGGCGCACTGCACCTTTCATCCTCGCAGGCGCGACGGCGCTCGCGCTCGTTTGTCCCGGTGTGGCGGCAGCCGCCACGATGACCGCGAACATCAAGGGCGGCGCGACAATCACCGCAGACGTCTTCGGTGCGCGACGGGGAGAAGTGTGCGGACTGTTTCTCAATGACGCCCACGCGAAAGGGCAAGTCGGCAACGGCCAGATGGTCAGCTCCACCGGAACCGCGCACCTGGACTCGGGACCGATCGGAGACGGTCGCCACGACGTCATCGTCAGATGCTCCACCGACGAGCAGATCGCGCAAACCGTCTTCACCGGCCCACTGGCCGACGTCTACCAATTCCTCTTCAACAGCGGAAGCAGCGTGCTCACTCCTCCGACGACTTGAGAACGTGTCGAGAACACCACGGCACCACCAAATAGACGGTCCAGCAAATGCGCCGACCGACCCGAAACAGAGGCAAGTTCAGAACACAGGAAGCGAGGTCATCGAGATGACGAACGATCTTGTCGTGGAGGAAAACACCACGCTCACAGTGTCCGATGAACCATCACCGGAAATCGAACCCTACGTCCAGCGAATCAACATTCAGACGGTCGGAGATTTGGCGGTGTCGGGACTCATTCGTGAATCGTCGCTCGACACCGTGCTGGCCGCCGGGAAGAAGGTGACCTCTCAGGCACTACAGAGGGTGTCGATTACACGACCGACACAATTCGTAACGGGTACGAAGAAGCTTGATCTCGGCCGATTCACGGCTTTTCTAATCGACACACCGGCGGTCAATCCCATCGAGCGGCAAATCTTCTGGAATGCCTTCCGCGGGCTCGACCCCAACCTGAAGATCGATCGAACCGTCAAGGTGAAGATTCCTTCGTACATCAACCTGCTTCTGGCCGACTGCACGATCAAACCCGGAGGAGTGCTCAAGTTCGTGGGGAAGGGGAAAGCAACTCACGTGCGGCAACCTTCTGATTCACCACACAGGGCGCATCGTCGCACCGTCGGGATTGCGAATTGTTGCTCATTCCATCCAAGGCGAACAGTAGAAGAGAGGCAGTGATGATCAACATTGATGCTCGCGGGAACGACGGTCCCGGCGGACCACGCGGCTTCGACGGCACCTCAGGGCCTGCCGGGGTTACCGGCATCGATGCCGTCGAAGGGTTCTGGGACGATGACTCACCAACGTGCGGTAGCGACGGTGGGCGCGGTAGCGACGGCGGATGGGGGGTGGCCGGCGGCGGGGGTGCACGGGGAGGTGCCGTCACGATCGAAGTCGACGAATATCGCGGTGGTATCGAAATTTCGGTCCGAGGCGGAAATGGCGGCCGCGGCGGCGATGGCGGAACAGGTGGCACGGGTGGTCACGGCGGCGACGGTGGCTGGGGCAGTGATTGCGAAGCGAACGCACACGGCGGGAAGGGCGGCGACGGTGGCAACGGCGGTCGCGGCGGCGACGGTGGGCCAGGAGGTGCGGGAGGCTCGCTGACCTTCTTCTATAAGAGAGACCTCACCGGCGGGAACCCACCCGTCTGGGATCTGACCGGGGGCTTCGGCGGAACAGGCGGCGATGGTGGCGCTGGTGGCGCGGCCGGACCCAACGGGTTGACCGGTCGCGGGAAATCGTCCGACTACGGACACTCGGAGTACAACCCGGGGACTCCACCGCCGCCCGGGGCCAACGGTGGACCGGGAGCTCCTGGGCTAACCGGAATACCGGGGACCTCCGGGGGCGCACCTGAGTATCGCCTGGTGTCTGACTGATCCGACGTGGCTGCGTTCCCATCGATGCCAGCACCCGGACGTAATCACGACAACCAGCACGTCGTCCGCCGTCAGCAAGAACTTCCTAACGTGGCGTCGCGGTGGCCCCCATTCGACCACACCTCGAGGCGATGTCGTTGCGCATCTGGAGGGTCGCGCACGCGCGGTCGGCGACGTGTCAAACCGGACACCCCGTCGGAGCGATCGCGGTTCGGTAGTCACAGTAGGGCCGTTGACACTGCGGCTCCTACTCGTTTCGCGAAATCGTTGAACCCGTTGGTCTTGCTGATGCCACGGCATTCGACGGTGATTCCCGCAATTCTTTCCTTGCCGACAGTGACTGTCTCGAACGTTTCGCAGGTCCCGACCGGCAAGGCGGGGCCGGTGTGCGCCGGCCGCGGGTACAACAGCGCCGCCCGTGTCGTACCTGTTGCGCGCAAGAACGCGAGTGTCTCATAGACGTCTCCGTTGTCCACAGATTCGTTGCGGCCCAGGTGTGTTCGATACTTGGCGTCGACAACACCTGTCGGAACGCCATTGGCGGTCACGACAACGTCGGGATAGACCCGAAAATCGGTGGAGTGTCTGGACCCGAGAACGTAAACGGGGCTTCCTTGCATATTCGCACCGCCCAGGCCTGTTCTTAGCGCGGTCTCGCACAGCGTCTGCCAGGTCGGCCATGTGCGCATGACATAGCCGGGGGCGAGTAGGTGTTCGGCCTTGTACGTGAGGCCGAACCCGTTGAGCACTTGCACGGAGAGGTCGTACAAGGTCTGCCAGCTGCGTTGTCGCGCAGGGAGTTTCCGAGATGACGCCCGTGCGATGGACCTCTGTGGTGCCAGGGATTGAATGAGCCTCGATAACTGCTGTCTGGTTTCGCCGTCCGCTACTTCGGTGAGTAGAGCACCGGCAGCGGATGCGATGACAGCATTGGGATCGTTGTCACGCGCCAGAACCGTAACCGTCTGAGTGAACCCGTCGGGTTCGGGCAATACGAGACTGATCGGGTCGACGTCGCCGTCGTAGGCGAATCTCTCGACCTGGCGGCGGCGGTAGGTGCGCAATGGCCGACGGTGCAGCTCCCAGTACATCTGCACCATGGTTCGCGCTACCAGGGTCGCGAGATCACCGCGTTCACCGTTACCTGCCCGGATCTGTTCTGCGGGAAGGATTCGCCCCGTTTGGCTGAGCAATGCCAGCACGAAGAAGTCGTCTTGCCAGCTGGGGTCTTCCTCGTCGAGGAACTTGGGGACGATCTGGAGCTCAAGTACATCCGTCAACCGGACGATTCCGGCGATGCCCTCCACACGCACGCCGCCATGGGTCGTGACCGCGATGGGATTCTGCTTGAGTCGTAGCGTCGAGCCGAGGCGGTCGGATGATCGCATGAGTTCTTCACGAAACCGCTCTTCGGTGATCGCGTTCGACCGCGCCCCGAAGGTGGTCCGTTCCTCACGCAGCGATATGCGGTCGGTGCTCGACGGAATCGGCTGAACGTCGCCCGCCGCCTCGGTCATGTGGTGCTAATGGACCGAAGCACGCCATAGAGCTCCGCATCGGACAAGTCGTCGGGCGCATCGAACTGCACGACCGGTTGGCCGGCGAACGTGCTCTCCGTCAGCTTGTACGGACTTCCCGCAGCGTTTGCGGACAGGACTGCGGCTATACCTCGTGTGTCGCCGAAAAATACCTCTTCGACGTGTTGGCGGACGCTGGACCAGCCGATGCGTAGGTAGTCAGCGGACTCACTCAGCCCGGTCGGCGGCGCACCGTTCATCAGCGTTCCGTGGCCGATCTGGTACGCATCGCCTCGTCCGAGGGTCAAGCGCTGATTCACCATCTCCCACGCTGTTACGGCGGCCTCGTAATAGTCGCTCGCACTAGCCGGAGCAGCGGGCAAAGGCGACGCACCCGAGCCAAGGCTGAAATGGCTCCGGAGCGTTTGTCCGGATGGCTTCAGCTTGAATGGCGCGAACCTCCTGAGGAACGCGACATCCATTGCTTCGACAGAGGTGTCGGCCTGGTTCATTGCGCCGAGGACATACAGGTGCGCCGGAAGCGCGTAGTCGACGACATTGCCGTTGTCGTCCAGCAGCTCGAACGTCTGGGTTTCTTGTGTCGGTTTGCCGTCGGTGTCGAGTCGTTTGTCGGATTCCAGGGCGACGAGGCTTGGTCCGAAAGCCGCGACGGCGGGACCGCGGTTGATTTCGTCGACGATCATCAGCGCAGCGCCGTCGTCAGTCAGGGCGTGCTCGGCAGCACGATAGAGGGTGCCCCGAGACACCATAAACTGAACGCTCTTGGTGTCCGCGTTCCCGGCACCGACGACTGGTAGGACGCCGCGTAGTACGTCTCGCATCTTGGTGCTCTGATCGAATACTGTGTTGAAGACTTGCCGATCCGCCCTTGCCGGACTGGGTAGCCACAGTGCTTGCGTCACCGCGTCAGCGGGCAAAGGTATGCGCCGTTCGGGCACATAGGCAGGACCGGGCGACCACTCGAAGGCACGCCGAATTTCGGACAACAGACGAGTTTTGCCAGTCGCAGGCGGACCACTGATCAGTGCGTTATGGCTGTCGCGCAGAAGTGACAGCACAGCTTCGGCGTCGTGAGACAGCGCCGGTGGCTCAGTCGACGCCATGGCAGAAATGCTTGTTGGTCGTGTAGTCGATATATCCCTGCACCGAACGCTTCTTCCGGTTCGGATCGTCGAGGCATTCCAGGATGGGCTTGGCAACTTGTGGCCGCCACTGGCCACTCCGAAGATCGTCCTCGTAGGCGTAGAACGCGTTCACATGATCGTTTTCGTCCTGAATTAGCAAGAGGAACACGCGGCCGAGTCCAGTCGCCGGCAACGAGAGGGCGTCGTGGACTCTGGCCAGTCGGCCTTCACGATTCCGGGCGTCTGTGGGCGGTTCCCAGTGAAGATCGACCGTGACTTCCGATGCGGAGGCACTGTCGGCGCGGTAGGTAACCCGGCCAACGCGAATCTCCACATCAGTCGGCACACCGCCACGCCGGCGAGTCTCGGTCTTCACACCGGGAAGCATCTGTTCGATCACGGCGTCGAACTCGCCGTACGGCAAACGGAGGTCACGTGCGCCGCCTCCGTTTGGTGCGTCATTCGACTCGGCCCGCAACTTCCGCAAGTCCGCCGCCGTGACTTCCTTGTACAGAATTCTCTTCACGCCGACCTTGGCGGTACCGGACACGTCGATTCCCCTCCCTGTTCGAATCCACTCGACTTCTGCCAAACCATCCAGATGTGCCCCCGCAGTCTGGCGTCCGACAGCCTAGCAGTCGACTGGGTCAATCTGGTGGCACCTCGCGGCATTCGCCCGAGAATCCGCAGCGCGGCATTCAATATGCGGCGGCGAGGGCGCAATGTCTGGATTCTCGCCGCGCTCTGTCCTACTACGCGTAGTCTGCTGGCACGTAGGCGACGGCACCCAACTCCTGTGCAGCCTCGGCCCGCGCGTGCCAGCTACCTTCCCCGCCGTGTGACCGGCGGGAAGCGCGTGCGAGGAGTAGATCGCGGGTGACTGTCGAGCGTGACTCGCCGGGAAGCGGTGGCTGCCCGCGGTCCAGGAGCGGAAAATCGTCCATGACAAGTTCCAAGTCATCGACGCTCAGCCCGAAGAACTCGGCGACGATGCAGTCGATCGCCGCGCGCCGTTCGGCGATCTGCTGGCCGGTCAATGTGGCCTGTTGCTCAGCATCGGTAAGGATGCGTGCGTTGTCGATCAAGGATCGCGTCTGAGGGTCTTCCGCATCCATTCTCGGCAGTGGGACCGATGCCAGCAGAAAGTAGTTCATCGAGGTTGTCACGATGCGGCGGACCAGCCAGTCCACAGGCAGGCTGTTCGCGACAGCGACCCAGAGGTATGCCGAATCATCGGGACTGAGCCCCGTGAACCTCATCGTGAGGGTGGGTACCTTGTTTCCGCACACAACATCCGGTGGTACGACGGACGCGAGGAGTGTCCGTTCGTTCGTCTGCCCGGTCACGTCGCAGAATCCTGCACGTAGCTCAGCGCATCTGGTGCGAATGCCCTTCCTGAGTTTGTCCGCAGCGATCGTGAACTGGGGCGAGATGCGACCTCTCCCGAGCGGTAGTGGCTCCCACGTCGCCGCGCGCCCTGTGCCGTTCGCGTAGGCCTTTGCCCGCGCCCGGAACTGGTGCAGCATCCGTCCTTCCAACACCGGCAATCCGCCCGCATCGCCGGTGTCGAACTTTGCACGGTCGTTGGTCATGTCGACCTCACGTGAGTACGTGTGAGTCCACGCCCCGTCCTGGAGCGTCACGCCAGCCGCAGACATGCGCTGAAACAGCTTCCATCCGTCTACTCCACGAACCTCGGGAATGGTGAGATCGGGGCGCATACGCCTGAGACTCGAGCGCCCCAGGAAGACGCTGTCGGTCTCGCTGACAGACTTGGCATCGCCGACCCCGTAGGCGAGGCGAATCGGAGTCTTTTTCACACCGGGTTCGATGCTGGCGTGCACGGTGAGGAACTTGAACCTGGTATCGATCGCAAAGTATCGCGCACGATTGTCATGCACCGTGAAGGCGAGGTTGGCTGCTTCATCGATCAGAAACTCTCGGAGCGCCTGCGTCCCTTGGGATCTGATCAATCCTGCCGGCACGAGAAGCGCCAATTGGCCACCCGGTCCCACCAGTCGAGCCGACAGGTCTAGGAAGAGCTTGTACAGGTCAGATTCACCGGTGCCCTGTCTCGTGGCGGCGAAGGAAACACTGTCCAAGTACCGGACCATCTCGGCCCGCTCTTTCGCGTACTCGTCGGGCAGCGAGTCGTAACCGGCCCCGTAATGTCTTGCCACACCAGTTGCCACGAGCGCGTCGTGCCTCGTTACCTTCAACTTGTCCCACGGCGGGTTCGCAATGACGGCCCCGAAACCTTCCGGGGCGATGCGCGTCCAGTCCTCGGCTGGTCGCAACAGGCTGTCGCCAACGAGAAGTCTCTCGTCGAGTCGTCGCAAGGGACCGATATCGTCGTCGTCGGTGAGCGCACTGGTCAATGTCAAGCGGGTGGCGCGAATTGCGGTAGGCGACAGGTCCGCGGCGCAAGCCGACTCCGCAACGAAACGTCTTGCCTCCGAGCTACTTTCACGACCGAGAGCAACGGCCAATGCACCGATGAGCATTCCAGATCCGGTTGCGGGATCGATCACATGACCGCACGTCCTCGCACTGGAGACGAGCTTCGAGGCCAGATGGTCCGCTAGCCGAAAATCGGTGTAGTACGCGCCCGTTCGCCGTTGTGAGCTCTTGTCGAGGGTTGGATGCGCAAGTGCTGCCAGGGCAAGCGGTATCGGTATTCCCAAGGGGGCCAACATGCCAAGCAGTTTGTCGCCCCACAACGTTGCAGTCTCTGTCGTGAGATTGCGTTCTGCCGGAAATGTCTCACGGTAACTGCCCAGCCCGCACCCGTTGGCTCTAACGGCGGCTGCCTCCAATACGTCCAACCGCATGGTCGGATGCCGTGACGGCGCAGCTTGCTCGAGGAGCGCGTGAGCCGGCTGGAGCAGTGCCCGCTCGAATGATCGCGCGGGACTCATGCCAACGACTCCACGAGCGTAGACGCCTTCTCCAGTTCGAAGATGTATTCGCTCACCGCACCACTGCCGGCGTTGGCGACGCGGTTCGGACGATAGCGGCCGATCGGCCCCAGTTCGTGCACGGTCAGCTTCCCGATCGCGCAGAGAGCGAACTCGATACTCGGTCTGTCGACGTGTCCTTCGGAGCTGTAGGACAGCAGAACACGCTTGGCTGGAGTCTTCTGCATCAAGTCGGTAATTGCTCGGAGCGCACGTGTGCGATAGCAGAAATCCGACGCAAGATGCTTCCAGGGGCGCAGGCCGGTGATGCCACCGACTTCTGGTTCGTCACCGTGGGCGATCGTCTCCAGAAGGTGGTAGTACGCCGCGTACTGCCGCTTCGTATACGGCGGGTCATAATAGACGACGTCATCGGTCGCGATCGGTACCTCCGAGACGTCCCCGACGTGCAGCTCAACAGGGGTGTTCCCCGGGCGTAGACGCCTCGGGGCCAACTCAAGTTCGTGGAGAGCCTGCGGAGACCAGTCCCGCAAGAAGCACCCATAGGTGCCCGCGATGTTCGCCACCCGGTTCGCAGCAACCATCAGGTCAGCGATCAGCAACTGATTCTCCGTGTCGCTGATCAGCTCAGCTTCGTGCCACAGGCGAATGTTGCTGCGGACCGCGTCGAGACGTCGCCCGTTTGGAACGCTGAAATATCGGCGCTCTACACCAGAGTGTCCGATGGACGCTGGCGTGTACTCGCGATGGATGAAACCGTCAATTCCGTCGAGCTGATTTAGGGTACTGACTGCGTTCGCATAGCCACCGAGGGCCTCGAACCTGGCGTCCGCCTCACCGATCAGTCGCGCGGCCGCCATAGTTGCCGAACTGAGAAGGTGGTCATTGAGCCTGACCGACCACCCGTTTGCGGCAACGGATTCAGCGACGGGCCCGGTTCCGCAAAACCCATCCACGAACGATGCATTCGGTACGGGGTCTCCGACGATACGAGCGATCTTCTCAGCCACGCGAACCTTCGAGCCGATGTATCGGACCCCCATCGCCGGACCTCCTGTACACCGCCGCTCGATCTTGCCAAGCGTGAGCCTATCAAGGGCCACGGACAATTTTGTCCGAAGCAGTGACGATCTGGACAAAATTGTGAGGAATGATCAAGACCTGTGGATCTGGGAGGGCGTGCCTTCCCGCAAATATGATCCCGGTAGTCACTTGATCAAGTCAGCGTTGCAGCGCTGGCGGAAAGGCAC
>NZ_BMGC01000062.1 GCF_014639795.1 Gordonia jinhuaensis
TGTACCGATGGAACCCTGAGCAAGTCCCATTCTGTCACTCAGACAGGGCATTTCGTCTATCCCTCATCCCCCGGACAGGTACAAATCGGTGGATCGAGGCTAAGCAGCGGCGCGAGCAGCGCCCTCGCACCGAGATGGGGAACCAGCAAGAGTCTCACTGCCAACACCACGATCGCCGTGCCGATCAAGACAACCCCGAGCACCCCAACCGACGCCATGTGCTCTCCCACAGCGAATGTCGCGAGTCCGTTGGCAAGACCGCCCACAACGCTGGCGGACGCACCAGCAACCAGCGCACTCAGGACCGGGGGCTGCGTCATGGAGTGGGGATCATTGACCATGTAAGGCGGACTCGTTGATTGCGGGTAAAGGGTGCTATCACCGAACACCCTATCCAACGGAAAATTCAGGAACCGCCCGAGGCTCGAGCTCTCCGCCGGATAGAAGAAAAGCCCCTCACCTGCGTAAACAAGTAAGAGGCTTCTGCGGAAGCGGAGGGATTTGAACCCCCGGTGCTGTTTAGGCACGCTCGCTTTCAAGGCGAGTGCATTCGGCCGCTCTGCCACGCTTCCCTGGGCAAGCAGAGTACTCGACCGCTCGTCACCATCCGAACTCGCCTCAGGTGATGGCGCAGGTCGGCGTCGGTCCGGTAAAGATGAGGGTATGCGCGCTGTGGTGCAGTCAGAAGCCGGTGGAACCGACACCCTGCGGATCGACACTGTCGACACGCCCGAGCCGAGCCCCACCGAGGTGCAGATCAAGGTGGCCGCGGCCGGACTCAACCGCGCCGACATCATGCAGCGCCAGGGCTTCTACCCACCACCGCCCGGTACCTCCGACATCCTGGGCATGGAGGTGTCGGGCACCATCTCGAAACTCGGCTCCGACGTGGAGTCGTGGGCGCTCGGCGACGAGGTGTGCGCACTGCTGCCCGGCGGCGGCTACGCCGAATACGTGACCGTCGACGCCGGGCTGGTGATGCCGCTACCAGCCGGGGTCGATCTGATCACCGCCGCCTCGCTGCCGGAGGTGTCGTGCACGGTGTTCTCGAATCTGTACATGACCGCCGATCTGCAGTTCGACGAGCTGGTCCTCATCCACGGCGGCACGTCGGGCATCGGCAGCCACGCCATCCAGGTGGCCAAGTCGCACGGTTCGCGTGTTGCGACCACTGCCCGCACCGCCGACAAGCTCGAATTCTGCCGTGAGCTCGGTGCCGACATCCTCATCAATTACGCCGAGGAGGACTTCGCTGAGACGCTCGCCCCGCACGGCGCCGACGTGATTCTGGACATCATCGGCGCAAAGTACCTGAGCCGCAACGTGTCCACCCTCGCCGTGGGTGGACGCCTGGTGATCATCGGCATGCAGGGCGGCACGAAGGGTGAGCTGAACATCGCCGAGCTGCTCACCAAACGCGCGTCGGTAGCCGCGACCAATCTGCGTGGACGGCCACTGCCCGGACCCGATGGCAAACGTGAGATCGTCTCGGCAACAGTTGATTTCACCTGGCCAAAGATCGGCAACGGTGATATCAGGCCTATCGTCGACCGCACCTTCGACATCACCGAGGTCGCCGCCGCTCACGACTACCTCGATTCCGGACAGGCGATCGGCAAGGTACTACTCACACTCTGATGTGCTAACGCGCGCAACCAGTTTCAGGCGAGCGAGGCGAGCGTGCGGACCAGCTGATCGACCTCATACGGCGTCGAATACGGACCGAGTCCGATGGTCACGGCACCACCCACCTCGGGCGTGCCGATCGCCTCGAGTGCGCGGCTGGGCTGATCGGCGAGTGCGCAGATGCCGTTGTCGGCCAGGCGTCGCACCACCTTGTCGGCGCTGACACCGTCGACGGTGAGACTGACGATCGGCAACGAGCGCGCCCGATCCGATTCCCGCGCCGCGCCGGTCACGATCCGCACGGTAGGCAGCTGCTCCAGCGAATGCACCAGATAGAAGTTGAGGCGCTGCAGGTACTCGCCGAGGCTGGTGAGCGAGCCGATCAGCCGGCGGCGACGATCACCGCTCGCCGACTCGTCGAGCTGCGCGAGATGTTCGATCGACGACACGAGTCCGGCGAGCAGCGCACGCTGCGGCGGATCGACCTCCAGCCGCGCCGGACCGGTTGCCGCCGGATCCAGTGACACCGCGCGCACCCGATCGAGCAGGTCGGGATCACGGAACACCATCGCCGACACCTGCGGACCACCCCAGCGCTCGGCGGACAGGATCAGCACGTCAGCGGCCAGCGCCTCGATGTCCAGCGGCATATACGGCGCGGCGGACGAGGCGTCGACCACCAGCAGTCCACCCGCGGCGTGTACGGCCTCACCCGCCGCTCCCACGTCGGTGAGCGTGCCCAGCGTCGACGATGCCAGCGTCATGGCGACCACACTGGTGGTCTCGGAGACGATCTCCTGGAACTGCCAGGGCGGCAGCTCACCGCTCTCGATGTCGACCTCCGCCCAGCGCACGCGACCGCCGACCCGATCGGCCATCCGCGTCCACGGCGTGATGTTCTCCTCGTCGTCGAGACGGGTGACCACCACATCCGAGCCGAGCCAGATCCGGTTGCCGAGCGCCTCGGCGAGGGTCAGCACGAGCTTTCCCCGACCCGACCCGAGGACGACCCCGGCCGGGTCACCGCCGACCAGATCTGCCACCGCATGACGCGCCGAGGCCATCACCGCCGCCGACTGCCGCGCCGACGGGTACACCCCACCAGGCGCCGACACCAGTGCGCGAAATGCCTTCGACACCGTCGTCGCGACGGCATCGGGGATCTGCATACCGGCCTGCGGATCGAGGTGAATCCAGCCGTCGCCGAGCGAGGGGAACAACCCTCTCACCCGAGCGACGTCGTAGGCCATGGCGAACACCATAGACCGGGCGATGAGTACCGGCGGAGGCTGTCCTTACCATGCTCATCCGATCGCCGGCGTCGGCACCGCGGCCGCTGAGTTCCGGCTATTCGGGCACCCCGCCCACGCGTTCACTGTTTGCACACTGGATTTGCTGATAAGGCACTGGATTTGTGGATAACGCCAAGCCCATTCGCAACAATGGGGACCATGTCAACAGGCTCACCATTCCCCCATCCGTCCGGCTCCTCTTCCAACGGCAGCGATCCCGACGACTCGATCATCGTCGTCGGCCGTGACGGAGAGAACCCCGACGCCGGTGACGACGACTCCACTCCCACCGTCACCGACATGGTCGAACAGCCGGCGAAGGTGATGCGGATCGGCACGATGATCAAACAGCTCCTCGAAGAGGTGAAATCGGCCCCGCTCGACGACGCCTCCCGCACCCGCCTCAAGGAGATCCACCAGTCCTCGATCAAGGAGCTCGAGGACGGCCTGGCCCCCGAACTCCGCGAGGAGCTCGAACGCCTCGCGTTGCCGTTCAGCGACGACTCGACGCCCTCGGATGCCGAGTTGCGCATCGCGCAGGCCCAGCTGGTCGGGTGGCTCGAGGGACTGTTCCACGGCATCCAAACCGCTCTGTTCGCCCAGCAGATGGCTGCACGCGCCCAGCTCGAGCAGATGCGTCAGGGCGCGCTGCCGCCCGGCGTCGCCGGCGGTCCGGGCGTCGGTGGCCCCGGCGTCTCCGGTACCGGCCAGTACCTCTAGCCGATGACCGTGCCGACCGGATCACTCGCATCACCGCCCGCCGGTCGGCACGGCATGGTCGTCGGGGTCGCCGCATGCTTGTAGTCTGAGTCCTCGTGTCAGCTGCTCTCGACGACACCGGCCACGGTGGATCCGACGCCACCACCCCACCGCCGGTCGTCTCCGACTCCCGAACCCTCGGGCGTGCCCTCAAAGATCTACATGACGGGTTCTTCCACTCGGAGCTGTGGCTTCATCTCGGCTGGCAGGACATCAAGCAGCGGTATCGGCGTTCACTGCTCGGTCCGCTGTGGATCACCGTGGCGACTGCGGTCACCGCGATCGCGATGGGACTGCTCTACTCGCAGCTGTTCCACATGGACCTCAAGACCTTCCTGCCGTATGTGACGCTCGGCTTCATCTTCTGGAACTTCATCCAGACCTCGATCCTCGAGGGTGCGGTGGTGTTCTCGGCCAATGAGGGGCTGATCAAGCAGATCCCGGCGCCGCTGAGCGTGCACGTGTACCGGCTGGTGTGGCGACAACTCATCATCTGGCTGCACAACATCGTCATCTACCTGGTGATACTCATCATCTTCCCGCAGCCCATCGGCTGGTCGGTGCTGCTGATCTTCCCGGCGATGGTGTTGCTGGTGCTCAACTCCGTGTGGGTGTCGTTCGTGTTCGGCATCCTCTCGACCCGGTTCCGCGACATCGGTCAGCTGCTCACCACGATGGTGCAGCTGGTGTTCTTCATGACGCCGATCATCTGGAGCGCCGAGAGTCTCAAGCACTCGGAGGGGTCGAATTCCGAGCGCGTGAAGCTGGTCGAGATCAACCCGATGTTCCACTACCTGGAGATCACCCGCGGACCACTGCTCGGTGAGCATGTGGCCTTCTACCACTGGGGGATCGTGATCGGTTGCACCGTGGTCGGGTGGCTGATGATGCTCGCGGTGATGACCAAGTTCCGCGCCCGTGTGCCCTACTGGGTGTGAGATAGGACGAGACGATGAGTGAAGTCCGGGTGGACACCTGGGGGGCCTGCGTGGACTTCCCCATCTTCGACGCGAAGACGCGGTCGCTGAAGAAGTCGGTGGTCGGCGCTGCCGGCGGACTGATCGGCGCGAATGACTCCAACGTGGTGGTGGTCGAGGCTCTCAAGGACATCAACCTGCACCTGGAGCTCGGCGACCGGATCGGACTGGTCGGCCACAACGGCGCGGGCAAGTCGACGCTGCTGCGGTTGCTGTCGGGCATCTACGAACCGACCCGCGGGTCGTGCCGGATCAGCGGTCGCGTGGCACCGGTGTTCGACCTGGGCGTGGGCATGGACCCCGAGATCTCGGGCTACGAGAACATCATCATCCGCGGCATGTTCCTGGGCATGAGCCGCAAGGAGATGCTCAAACGCGTTGACGAGATCGCCGACTTCACCGAGCTCGGCGACTATCTGAAGATGCCGCTGCGCACCTACTCGACCGGTATGCGGGTGCGCGTGGCGCTGGGCGTGGTGACCAGCATCGACCCCGAGATCCTGATCCTCGACGAGGGCATCGGCGCGGTCGACGCGGAGTTCATGAAGAAGGCGCGCATCCGGCTGCAGGAGCTGGTGAAGCGATCGGGCATCCTCGTGTTCGCCAGCCACTCCAACGAGTTCCTCGCGCAGCTCTGCGACCGCGCGCTGTGGATCGACCACGGCAGCATCAAGATGGACGGCGACATCGGCGATGTGGTGGAGGCCTACGAGGGCCCCGAAGCCGGTCGCAGCGTGCGCAAGATGCTCGCCGACACCCAACAGGACAAGCGGTGAGAACCCCTACCGGTCGCGAGGCGCGGGTGATCGCGGTGGTGGTCACCCACCGCCGGGTCGAGTTGCTGGCCAAGTCGCTGGCCACGGTCATCTCGCAGACCCGGCCGATCGACCACCTGATCGTGGTCGACAACGCCGACGAGGCCGCCGTGGCCGAACTGGTCGACTCCCAGCCGGTGGAGTCCACCTACATCGGCTCGCAGCACAACCTCGGCGGTGCCGGGGGCTTCGCACTGGGCATGCTGCATGCGCTGGCGCTGGGCGCCGACTGGGTGTGGTGCGCCGACGACGACGGCACCCCCGAAGGACCCGAGGTACTCGCCACGCTGCTCGACTGCGCTGCCCGCCACCACCTGGGCGAGGTGTCGCCGGTGGTGTGCAACATCGACGACCCGGACCGACTCG
The DNA here is from genome assembly GCF_014639795.1 of Gordonia jinhuaensis. Taxonomy (GTDB): domain Bacteria; phylum Actinomycetota; class Actinomycetes; order Mycobacteriales; family Mycobacteriaceae; genus Gordonia_B; species Gordonia_B jinhuaensis. The sequence goes on from NZ_BMGC01000062.1 coordinate 5,836, forward strand.
CATTCCCGCTGCGCCGCGGTGTGGTGTGGCGACGGCGGCGGTCGGAACTGTTCGAGGGCGACGACGACACCGGCGACGACCTACTGCCCGGCATCGCATCGCTGTTCAACGGAGCGCTGTTCGCCGCGAACACGCTCGATGAGATCGGCGTACCGGATCTGCGGCTGTTCATGCGCGGCGACGAGGTGGAGATGCATCGGCGACTGGTGCGCTCGGACGTGCGCTTCGGCACCTGCCTGACCACGGCATACCTACATCCCGACGGCAGCGACGAGTTCCGCCCCATCCTCGGCGGCCGCATGCACACGCAATATCCCGACAACGCGACCAAGCGGTATTTCACCTATCGCAACCGCGGCTACCTGATGAGTCAGCCCGGTATGCGCCGGCTCCTCCCGCAGGAGTATGCCCGGTTCGGTTGGTACTTCCTCGTCCAGCAGCGCGATCCGCGTGGTTTCGCCGAGTGGATGTCGTTGCGGCGCAAGGGCCGTCGCGAGTTGTTCGCACGACCGAAGAGCTAGGCAAGTTCGGGCCGCTCAGGCGGCGGCTACTCGGGCGGCGGATGCCTTGTACCGCCAGATCGAGTAGAGCACTTCGGTGGTGTAGCCGAGATCGAGTGCGCCGCCACCGACGGGGACGATCGAGTCGGAGGCGATGGCCGGATCTGGTCGCCAGTGCCCGGGTGCGGCGACGGATGGCGCGATCTCGATGATCGAGCCGCTGCGTCGGTGGAAGCGGAATTGCTGGTCGCCGAGGGCGGTGATGCCGAACTCGTCGCGGTGCAGTGCACGATGATGGGTGCCGCACAACAGGATCAGGTTCCCCAGATCGGTGGTGCCGCCGTCACTCCAGCGGGTCACGTGATGGACGTGCAGATGCCGGGTGCGTCCGCAGCCGGGATGTGCGCAGCCACGATCGCGGTGGAACAGGGCTCGGATCATCGCCGCGGTGGGTTGGCGGCGCCGGCGACCCCAGGCGAGTACAGCCCCACGCTCGTCGGTACGGACAGTTCGGTGCGCGGCACCGCAGTCGGACTCGTCGGCCTCGGTGTCGTGCAGGGCTGGTCCGTCGTCGAGATGCGGGGCCATGGCACTGTCGGTGTTCTCGGTGGCACTGTCGGTGTTCTCGTAGCGGTGGACGAGAACTTCCGCGCCGGGCGCGATCTGCGGGATGTCGACTGCCGCATGCAGAGTGTCGGCCATGGCGATCACCGCGGGCGCGATGTCGGCAGGCACGTGTCGCCACAGGTCACGGGGTTGCGGCGTCTCCTCGCTCCCGCTCTTACCCCCGGACGTGAGCGCCTCAGCGGGCACATCCGCATCGTCTGCGGTACGGGTGCGTTCGTATTCCGCGCGGACCACTCCGGCAAGGAACCGGGCTCCGTCGAGCGGTGAGAGCCGCAGCGTCACCGACAGGCTGCCATCGTTGTCCCACTTCCACCGTCCCGACGACTCGACCGGCGCCGGCTGCTCGGAGTGCTCCGCGGAACGCTCGATACGACGCATGGCCCGCACCAGCCGCTCGACCTGAGCGGCAGTCGCCGAGAGTGCCACGTTCACCAGTTCGTCCTCGCGCTCGGGTGTCGCCACTCGCGTCAACGCGCGCACCTTCGAATACGACAACCGTCCGTCCGCCAGTTCCGCGCGAAGACGCGGGAGATCCCGCAGGGCGTAGGCGATACGCACGTGGTCGTGGGCGGTTCGCTTCGCCATCCCGGTCTGCCAACTCAGCCAGTGCGCACATGAGGTGATGCCCTCACCGCTCCACCCGCCCCGATCGTCGAATTCGGCCAAAAGGTCAAGGAACCGAGCGGTCAACGACGCGATCTGACCGGCATGGCCGGTGATCCGATGACGCAACTGCACGATCGACAGATCACTGACCGGGGTCTCATCGAAGAGCTCATCGATGCGCGAGTCGCTGACCGATGCGGCGTGTGAAATTGGCGTGACCGACACGGCTACCCCCTGGGGAATCGAATCCTGCTGTCCACCAGAAATTTACCGACGGGTACCGACAGTTCTGAACGCCGCGAGAGCGGTCGCAGAGTGCTCCGCGGAACGCTCAACACTCACCAGGCCTGCCGCGCTATGTTGGAGACATGTGCACACGAGTCCTGTGGCCCGATGCCGACGATGCCGTGCTGGTGGGCAGAAATATGGACTATCACCGCGATACGGGCAGCAACCTCTGGGTGTTCCCGCGTGGCATCGCTCGCAATGACGGTGTCGACGGAACGCTGACCTGGACCTCGAAATACGGAAGTCTGACAGCATCAGGACTCGACCTGTTCAGTGTCGACGGGATGAATGAAGTTGGTCTCGCCGGACACGACCTGTGGCTGGCCGAATCGGACTACGGCACCTACGACAAATCACTTCCGGCGCTGGCGATCTCGTTCTGGTTGCAGTACTTCCTGGACAACTTCGCCACTGTCGCCGACACGGTCGCCTGGGTTCGTGAGACGAATGTGCAGGTGGTTCCGCTGACCGATCCGTCCACGGGCGAGGTGGCGGTGCTGCACATCGCACTCGAAGACGCCTCGGGCGATTCGGCGATCATCGAATATGTGAACGGCGAGCCGGTGATCCACCACAGCCGCGACTACCGGGTGATGACCAACTCTCCCACATACGATCAGCAACTCGAACTACTCAGGCAGTGGGAGGGACTCGGGGGCCTGGTGCACGGATAGGTGACAGGGTTAGTCACGCGGCCTGAGGGGCCTCGTGGTTGATGATGGTCTCGAATTCAATGGGGGTCAATCTGCCGAGGCGGTC
>NZ_BMGC01000063.1 GCF_014639795.1 Gordonia jinhuaensis
ACCGCCTCGGCAGATTGACCCCCATTGAATTCGAGACCATCATCAACCACGAGGCCCCTCAGGCCGCGTGACTAACCCTGTCACCTATCCGTGCACCAGGCCCGCCTACCCGCCCAAGTGATTATGGTGGACGGCGAGACGTCGGACTCCGTGTCGTGGCAAGTCGCAAGCGGGTCTCTTCAATGTAGCTTCTCCGACTGCTTACCTCGATCGACCACACCTGCGGCGGTCCTCGGTCCGGTGGTCGCCGGCATTTCAGATGCCGGGGTGCGGCGAGTAGTCGTCACCCTTCTAGGCGCTGCGGGGAGTATCCACCTCAGCACGTACGCCTCGGGGTTGGATACTGAGAAAGCAGGTGCCACGGTGGCCGTGTCCTACAACGAAGTTCTCGATGCGGTGTTGACCGAAGTCGGCGAAGATCCTCTTGTGCATATCCATGCGAGGCATCAGACAAGCGCCCTGACGGTTCTCATCACCGAACGCAAATCCTGATGATACTGGCGCTCGGCTGCTGGCGCAGTAGACGTACGCGGTCGACAGCTGCGGTCTCGCCTCACCTCGGGTCGTGCGGCGAGAAGTTCCTGAAGTAGGCGTCCTCGCTCTCTTCGGCCTTCGGCCTTGGCCTTCGCTTGCCGGGTTCCTCGGCACTGAGCAGCGACTTGGTTTCGGCAAGCGTTTGGCGTAGTCGCGGGTCGTCGGTAAGCGGCTTGGTGATCTTCTGCACCTGAGCGATGGCGTCCTGTTCCGCGGCGCGGGAAGCCTTGAGCACCAGCGCGGGAATGCGGTCACCCCACTTGGCTGCGGTCGGCGCGAACGTGAGGTCGCGCAAGCGCCCACCGGCATCGACCATTGCGCTGGTCGCGCCGTTGCCGGCGGTACCGCGTCCTCGGACCTTCTCCAACGCCGCTTGCGCCTGCGCGGACTTTCGCTGGAATTCGGCGACTGCCGTCGAGTTCGTCGACAACACTCACAGTAGGTCTTCGAAGGCAGGCACAAGGTGGCTGTCTTGGTGCTGTACCGCTCGCTGCACGAGGTCGATGACGCTGCGCGGCCCGAAGTAGCTCTTCTACATCTTGGCCGTGGGATCGGCTCCTCGACTGCGCAGCAGCGCATGACCTCGAGCGCGTGATCGGCGGATATAGCCCAATAGAGCGGCGTACGACCCTTGTCGTCGCCGACATTGACATCGGCACCGGCTTCGACGAATGCGGTGATGATGTCGACGCGGCCACGGTGTGATGCGAAGTCCAGCGGCGTCGCTCCCTCGTAGTCGGCGACAGTCACGTCAGCGCCTCCTTCGATCTCTCGACGCACATCCTCGATCGTTCCGTGCACGGCGGCATGGTGGATCGGGTAGCGCCCGAAGCTGTCACGTTCTGTCATCGGTCCTCTCCTACAGGCTTTTCGGGCTCAGTTCACGGGAGGTCATCGAACATCGCCGGATCGCGGCCTTGCCGGTGTCGCGCAGGTCTCGCATAGCGTCCAGCGGACTGGAGGGTCCGAAATAGCCCTGCACCGTCTTCGTGGTGACATCCGCTCCGTGCTCACGCATGTACCCGATCACCGGAACCGCATCGTCGAAGGAGTGGCGTTGCAACAGGTCGACCACAGCCCTGCGCCATATGGATAATGGGCCACGCTGTCAGCGGCGCTTAGCGGTTCCGCCCGAGTGGGTCTTGGCGAAACTTCTCGAAGTAGCGTTCGTCGGTCTTGGCGATACGCCGACGGCGGGCTTCCTCGCCGGAGTCGTTGGTTTCCAGAAATGTCGAGACTGCCTGAGCGTGAGGGTCGCTCAGCACGTCGCGCATCGCTTCGTCCACCTTGGGTTGCTTGTCGCGAAGCGCCGCCTCGTAGGCCGCGAGGATCGACTCGGCGTCAGGGTGATCGACCGCCACGAGCCGGTTCTTGGCATCGACCTCGACCGTGATCCCGCCGACCGTGGCGGTGCCACGAATCTTGTCGACCTCGTACTGTGCGCGTTGCACTTTCAGGCCGAGCTCGTCGAATTGACTGTTGGGCGATGACACGTTCGACCACACCTCGTTTCGGCGGTTCGGACTCAGGGATGCGGCGTCGACGGCGGCGGCGGCGGCGCGGTCATCTTCGCTTGTGTCAGGCGACATCCGGTGATGCTGGCGAGGACGGTGTTGCCTCCCGCAGCGAGGTGGATCGTGGTGCCTTCTTTGCTGTAGAACCGGACGTCGTGGTTACCGGGCTCGTCGTGGAAGCGTTCCACCCCGGTAGCGCCCAGCGTCGCCGCGAGTTCTTTCGCTCGCTCGAAGACCTGGGGCCAAACATTGTCGGGGATTTGAGTTTCCGCGACGTACCGCGGCAGATAGACCAGGTCGCCGTCGGTGCCGTTGTAGGGCCGAAGACACCCGCTCCCCATCCGATCACCCGTCTGCTCCCATCTCGCTCCCGGCACCATGGTGCTGATGTATTGAGAGAGTTGATCCACTGCGTTCTTGACCTGCGCTTCGGTGTCTTCCAGCGACGGCAGGCTCGCCAGCGTGGCAGCGGCCTTGGCAGTGTCCGATTCGCCGGGCTGTTCGTAGGGGTCGTCGAGCACGTCTGATCCACATCCTGTCAACGTCAGCGCGACGGCAGCGGTGATGGTCGCCATCCGCCGCCGCGAATATGTTCCGGCCGATCGTGTCTTACCCATCAGCGTCCCGCCAGCCCACTGAGGATGTCGATGCCACCTGTCTTGATCGCGGAGTCGCCGGTGACCAGTTTTCCTGGTTCGTTGCCGAGCCCGGCGATCACGACTGACGTGTTGTACCCCGACGTCCGCAGTTCGCCGTTGTCACCGGCTCTCGGGTACTCGCTGTGACCGGTCGCACCCTCGCGCTGCACTCCGTCGGGCGTCGCAGTCGCATCGGTGTCGAGGTGGGTGAATTCGGACATGTAGCCCGGGCTCCAGCCGAAGCGGTTCATGTGCGCGACGGGATCGTTGTGCGCGGTCATCTCGTAAGCGTGGCCGGGTTGGATGTGCAGCTTGTCGAGCGGGTTGTAGACGAGGTCGTGCCCGGTGCCCAGCCCGGGTGAGCCGTAGACGATCGTGTCGTCGACAACGCCCTCCAGGGTCTGTTGTAGTGCGAGCCCCGTCGTGAACGACCCGTACGAGTGCCCCACCGCGGTCAGATGCGGGTCGCCGCCGTCGTGCGAGGCGTCGATGCCCTCGTAGAAGCTGGCCAGGTGCGGTGCCGCAGCTTGGGCGTTCCACGGCTCGGACACCTTGATTCCACCTTCCAGACTCTTCGCCGAGACAATCGCGTCGCGATCCAACTGCGGCGCGTCGTACCCGATCCACGAAACCGTCGACACCCTTCTCACCCTTAAGCCCCGGGGTCTTGTCGAGCTGAGCCTCGGACGTGTATTTCATCAACGCACCCTCATCGGTCATGTCCTTCATCGCACCACCGACCGTCGTGTTCAGCCCCGGTGTGGTGACGGCAACGTGATTGGCGGTATCAGGATTGCCCACGGCCACCGCCGCATGAGTCTGCGTGCCCGATTGGGTGTCGAGCAACATCAGCATCCGGTTCGGGTCCTTGCCGATGGTGTCCTTCACCGCCTTCAGGTCGTCGATCCGGCCGGCCACCGCAGGGTCGCCGGCCTGCGCACGGGCAAGTTCGTCGCCCAGCTTGATCCGGTTGTAGTGGTCGCGGTCGCTGACCGGCATGCCGTCCCGGTTGCCGATGTAGTTGTCGTGGGCGAACAGCGCATCCTTGTCGGCGGGCGAGAGCTTCGACCACATTTCGTGCAACTGCTTGGGGTCGGTCGGCAATTGCGACTTGCCGCTGACGATGTCTTGCACAGCCGCACTGACTGTGGCGGACCCGGACGAGTTCTCGACCGCTTCGAGCTGTGCCTGTGCGGCTTGAATGGCTTGTGCGGCTTGGTTCTCGCCGTCACCGAACTGAGTGAGCAGGGCCTTGATCCGGGCCTCCATAGCTTTCGCCTGGCCGTCGAGCTGGATCTGCATGAGCATCGCCAGCACATTGCCGTCGCCGCCGGGAACCTTCGGGGCGGTCACGGTTCCGTCGTCGGCGACAGACATACCCGCGCCGGGCGCTTCCTGATCCACGATCGCCAACAGCGCGGTACGCATGCCGTTCAACCCCGCGCCACGGGAGGCGTGCGCCTCGGCGATCGCGACCACCGCCGTATCTATGTGGGATGCGGCAAGTTTCTCCGACAAGCCGCGCGCCGACGCGGCAGCGGCAGCATCGCCCTGCCACTTCCCCATCGCGGTATCGACGGCGCGGTCCATCTGATGCACCTGATCGGTGAACGTGCTGTTAGACGCCTGGAGTGCGGCGGCGTAGTCGATCATCGAACTCGGCTGGCAGCTCCGGACGTGGGAGACGGTGGTCATTGCGCCAGACCACTCTCGTACGACTGCAACCGTGACCGAAATGCCTGGTCGACTTCCTCGTAGCTCGCCGCATTGGCAGTGCACGCCGCCGACATCTCGTCGATGTCGGCACCGATGCGATTGTAGGCCTCGGTCGTCGCCGTCGTGCCCTGCTCGGACGCGGCGGCGACAGGTGATCCCGGCATCGTGACCGTGGCGGTGACAGTGATTCCCCTGATCGCACCGGCCGTGTTCGTCAGACTGGCACCCAGCGCCCGAAGCGCCGCGAGGTCAGCTTGCAGCAGTTCGCCCATGATTAGTCCCCCTGCTCATGCGTGGCGCGGGTCGGCGAAACCGCGCGTCCGACGCTGGCACGCTATCACGCAGCTACCGAGCCAGGTGGCTGACCAGCGGCGACTACGCCGATAAGTTGCAATCGAGTGGTACCGGCACTCGATCACGAGTGCACTGATCACACCCGGCGAAGTACGACATTCACCGAAGGCAGGAGGCCAGACTGATGGGCGGACGACAGACCGCGGCGAGAGTGCTGGGATTCGTCGGGGGAAAACCGTCCGCGACGAAGTTCGGCAACAACGACGAGTCCGAGTACGTCAACATCTTGCCAGCGCCGACCGTCCGCGATCGGGCGTCACGACCTACGGCACCCTGGACATGGCTCGCTTCGACACCAACCTCACGGCGGCAGACGACCGCGAATTGCGCGTCGAGTTCCTGACGGTGTGCCAGTCGAACTTCACGGCCATGGACAAGGTGGTGTCGACCTGTGCGTTCAACGTTGCGACCGGCAGAATCCAGGTCAAGCCCGACTTCGTGATGCCTGATGCGATCTCGGTCAACGATCCCACTGTCGCGATGAAGCACATGCTGGTGACGACACCATTTCTGTGGGGCGAGCAGACAACTGTGGACGAGCAGGATCGCGTGACCGCCTTCTTGCAGCTTGTACCGATCGACGACACCGAGATGGAGTACGCACGGGTCCACAGTCCAGAGAAACTCACGGAGCTCCTTCAGGCCAATCAGGTCGACATCCTCGACATCAATAGGCCCTCGGCGGTCGCGTAGCGGAGCGTCCTTGTCGTATTGCCAGTCGCCGAGCGAGGGGATGGCTCGCCACCCCGCCGCGCCTTGATGCGAAGAGTTATCCACAAGGTCGCGAAGGGGTCTTGTGGCGCACCGGTCTGTGGCGAACGATCGATCCATGACACCAGTCGAGGACTTGTCGAACCCACAACTCCAGTGGGCGGTACGGCACTACACCCGTATCGAACGCGCACATCTGATCACTGGGCGAATTCCCATGGCGCGGACTGCGGGAATCCGGCGCATCGAGTGCATCGCGGCGCTGGATCGGCGTGCCGGTGTGAACTGAGCCGGCGGATCGTCATGCCTGCTGGCAGACCAACTCAGACTGCTCCGTCGAAGCGGGTGGCGTCCGACTGCGACGAGGTGACGTAAGCCTGGGCTTCGAACTCATGGCCTTCGTCGCAGCGCCGTAACTCGATTGCTTCCTTGTCGAGACGCCGGACACCCATGCTGTCCGAATTGCAGGTGGGACAGTCAGCAGTTCGCGGTTCACGAATCCATTTGCCGTACTCGTCAGCCATATCCAAGTCCTCTCCCGTAGTTCCACACCGATCCATCGCGCACACCACACGTCGGTCGCGCAAGACTCAGACGCTGCGCAGCGCCCAGCCGCCACCTGTGCTTGCGGGATATCTCTGCACGGCCACCCCTGCGAGACCGGCCAGTTCGTCGGGCGGTTCGTCGACAGAGTTGTCATCGAATTCCCCAGTCGCAGCGGTGTCGGCATCGGCAAGTGCGGCTACCGCTGCTGGGTTGTTCCAGTGCCGTTCGCTCCAGTCCTCGACGAACGCCATCGTCATCAACTCGCCATTGTGCGTAAAGGTCGTCAGGTGCACCTGCGCCCACATCACGGTGCCGTTCTTGCGGACGAGTTTCCTGATGCCGGACTGGGCCCGTACATCACCGGAAGCCAGTCGTTGCACCGCAGCCCCGACTGCTGGGTGCGAATGGGGATGCACGATCTGTCGGACTGTCATTCCGATGGCATCGGCGTCGGTATAGCCGAGCAGCGCGGTGAATGCCGGGTTCACCGCACGCAGGTCACCATCGACTGTGTTGACCGCGACCGGCAACGTCAGATGATGCAAGAGCTGTTCGTACTGGGAGTTGTCCACCTGCCACACGGGCACTGATGCGTCGTCGTCTGCGTTCACGAGTTTCCCCCTCTGCGTCGCCTCGCGTGCATTTCAGAGCCCTCCCCGGCTCTGCCGCCACGGTATCGCGGTGCCGCAGGCATCGCTGCGGTTCATCGGCGCGAGTCCGAAATGCCGGACCCGTCCATGTGGTCACGTCAGGCGTCTTGCCAGTCGTGTGGCAGAGCGCCACCCGCAGACAGCCAGTCATCGAGCGCGGCGAGTATGTCGGCCTGCTCGGCGCACAGTCTCGTGAGGTGTTGCTGGTGTTCGGCTCTCGCGGCGGGGCTGATGTCGCCGTACGCCCGGAACAGCGTGTTCGCCACATGGCCTCGTCGGTGATCATCATCATCTCTTGTTCTCCTTCGTGAGGTGTCGCCACACGGTGCGGCGACGAGTGGGTCAGCCCTGCCACCAGCCGCCCTTCTTGTATTGGCCGGTGCGCTTGAGGTGGTTGATGTAGTCGATCTGCGCCTTCTGGATGGTGCGGGCGTCCTCCCGCTCCCGCGCGGCCTGACGAGCACGCTCACGCTGGTGCCAGCGTCGGTCCCGTTCGTGGCGAACCTGTTTGCGTTGCTTGTTCAACTCCCACGCACCGACGGCGACACTGGCGGCGAAGGCTTTGCGCTGCTGTGCCCGTTCGGCCTTCCGCTGTGCGGCGGCACGCTCAGCATCGGACTGCCCGAATCCCGGAGACGGTGGACGCATGTGGGTCGGTGCGCCGTACACCCGCTGCTCGGGCTCCGGCTGGTAAGTCTGCTGTGGGGTCCACACCGTCGTGGACGTCGTGCTGTTGGAGTTGTTGGTGCTTGCCTTGACGAGTGCCCACACCACTAGCCCGCTGATCCCGAACAGGATCATCAGGGTGATCAATGATCCCAACATCTGTTGTCCCCCTTCACGTTTTGCGGATACACGATCAGTTCTGCGACGGGCATTGCACCCGTCCGATGTCGGCCAACGCGCAGAACGAGTCCCGGTCGATGCGCCACTTGCCGTTGTCGTAGCGCCAGTACACGGTCTGCTTGGTCGGATCACTGCCCGACGGGCGCGCGAGCCGATCGGGTGGATATTTGCCCTCACACATCACGAACGGATCGCAGCGGTTGACCCAGTGCACGTTCACGTATGCCGAAGCGGTGTCGGTGTAGGTCTTCGGTTGGCCCATCTCGATCCGCACCGGGTTGTCGCGCAGCATGTACGGCAACGCCGCGACCTGATCACGCAGAGCGAGTCCGTCGACCACCACGTCCGCGTGTGCACCGACCGTCCCGTCCGTGCTGAACAGCACCTCGAGGGTGTGCATCAACTCCCGAGGATCAGGGGTCGGAGCCTGCCCAACGCTGCCCGCGTTGGCGGTCGCACCGCCGTGGTCGTCGGAGCCACATCCCCCGATCGCGAGTGCGAGCACGCAGGCCGCACCGAGGGAAATCGTCAATCGTCTTCCGCGCGCACGCGGCAGCGCTCGTGTCATTTCGCACCCCGTAAGTCGTCCCCGTCGAGGAGTGGCCCGGACTCGAATGTCCGTCCGCCAGGTCCATGAGCTCGGGCTTTGCCGGTTTCGATACCCGACGCCGAGTGCAGCTGATACTGCCTCTTCCTGATTGACGGTGCGTGGAACAGGTTCTTGCGACCACAAGATGTAGGGGTGAGCAAGATCGCGGGGTGATGGGCGGTGTCGCTGGAGGTGTAG
>NZ_BMGC01000064.1 GCF_014639795.1 Gordonia jinhuaensis
CAGGCCACGCAAGGTCCTCGGCTGGCGAACCCCGGCCGAGGTCTTCGCCGAGCAGCTACGCTCCCTGCAGTAGCCCGGTGTTGCATCGACCGGTTGAACTCGCCCAGTATCGAGCCATCCGTTACACCGAACGCCTCGCCGAAGCCGATGCGGTGACTTCGGTTGGCTCCAAGGGCGATTCGTACGACAATGCGATGGCCGAGGCGTTCAACTCGCTGTTCAAGGCCGAATGCATCCGCAACCCGATCATGCCCCCGAGGGGCGGTTGGGGCGGTGTCGGCGAGGTCGAGATCGCCGTCGCCGAGTACATCGAATGGTTCAACCACCGACGGTTGCACGGCGAGATCGGGCACGTCCCACCCGTCGAGTACGAGACCACCTACTGGTCGACCCACACAGTCACCAACTACCGGGTGAGAACCCGGGTCCCGGCAACCGCTGGAACCAACTAACCGAGCCCCCAGCAAACCCGGGGCGATTCACCTGTGAGTGACGCGCTGTCGATTGTCGACCGGCACGGGAAGATAGTCGAGACAGTGTCGTTGGCGGTGCCTTTGAATGGTCAGTCTGTTCCTCTGCGTGCCGCGGTCAGTGCCGATGGAAGCACCGCCACGCTGACCCCGGTGCTCAGCGAATCGGCCCGTACCGAGATCGCCGCGGGGGTGCGTCCGGTCTCGGCGAAGAAAGACCGCGCCTTTGAGCAGATGATCTGGCACATCACCAACGGCTGGAACCGTGGCGGTAACGTCGCCACCGCGGTCGGCGCACTGGCCGGGCTCATCGTCGGCTGCATAGTGATCGTGGGGTGTGTCTGGGGAGCCGGTGTGGGCGCGGCGATCGGCGCCGTTGTCGGTATCAACAACGGCGACCCCCGCGCGGGGCAGGCGATCCTCAACTGGATCAACACGCCCTGACCACCACGGGGATGGGTGGCTCACGGCGAACCGAGCCCTGTTCGGTGGTGAGTCGACGCCGCAGCTGGCCGCGACGCGCCAGCCAAACGGGCACCCTGGTACCGACCCACGCTGCCCCTAATCCGGAGATCCACGTCACTGGCCAGGCACCAGGCGCGGTCGGCGGGCCATACGAAGGCCGGCGGGTCGTGAAGCAGCGCAGGCGTCTCGTGTGTCAGTGGCTGCTCCCACGCCTTGAGGTCGGACAGTGTGCCGACGTAGAGGTGGTAGTCGCGGTTGGGGATGTGCATTCGAGGCCCACCCGGTAGGGGAGACACCACACCCGAATAGCCGGCCCAGATCGCGAAGTAGCAGTCATCGGAGCTGCGCGTCGCCGCAGCCAGGGCTCTGCACGTCCTGGCGACGATAGCGTGCTCGTAACCCTCATAGGCGGGCTCTGTGAAGTCCTCGCGCGGAACGCTTTGGTGAGGACGGTCTGGATCCATCACCGTGACCGCGTCCGGGATCTCCTCTGCGGCGGCGGTCTTGAACCCGGTGAAGCCGTCCATCGCGACCACCTCGACCGCGTCACGGAAGGCGTCGTCGCGGTCGGCGAGCCAGGTCTTGAACGCCGCCTTCGACCGGCCCTCGACCATGTCCAGCAGCCTTGCTGGGCCGGCGCCATCGCGGACCGGGGTGAGGTCGATGATCACGGTGACGTACTTGTCGCCACGCCTGGTGTGGCGCCAGACGTGCTCATCGACGCCAATGACCTTCACGCCCTCAAACCGCGTGGGGTCGTTGATCAGCAGCCGCTTGCCTTCAGCCAGGACCGCGTTGTTGGCGGTGTCCCACGCGACCCCGAGTCCCTCGGCGACACGGGCGACGGTGAGGTGTGCGACCACGATCCCTTCCAGCGCCCACCGCAGCCCGGTGCGCGAGAGCTTCGCGCGTGGCTCCGCCGCGGCGCTGGTGTCTTGGCGCCACACGTGTCCGCAGTCGGCACAGCGGTAGCGGCGCACTACAACTTCCAGCACGGTCGGTCGCCAGCCCAGCGGCTCGTGGGCCAACCGCCGGATCACGGTGTCACGAGCAGCGCCTTCGCTGCCGCACCGTCGGCACCACTGATCTGGTTCCACCACGCGGCACGCGAGGACCGCACGATCCGGTTCAAGTCGTTGTCCGGTCACGCTCAGACCGAGGCCGTCGAGTCGAGCGAAGGCGGTCAGGTCAGGGCGGCCGAAGCCGGCCGGCGGGGTAGCGTCGGACACGTCGAGGTCTTTCGGATGGATGGCGTAGGAACCTCCGTCGTCGGGAGACCTCGACGTCTATCTGCGGACCGACGCGCCCGGCCGACCTATACCGTCATCTGAGAAGGACCCCTGAAACGTCTTCGACGACGACGGGACCGGCGAGCAGGAGGGCGCGGTGAGCTAAAGGAATGGAGCTTGCTCGGCTTCGACGCCGCCGCAAGCTCCGGTGAAACGGTCGGTACTGGTCGGTCGTCGTCGGTCACCACCGGATGGCGGCGTCCCCCACGCTTGGCGTTTGCGCAGGTCAGCGGCTCGTTCGCCCAGTGGACGCATCAAGCGATAGACGCAAAGCCGACGTGATTAGGTCGTCGGTTCGATTCCGACAGGCGGCTCCGGCGAACAGCCCCTGACATGCGGAAACGCAGGTCAGGGGCTGTTCGGTTCTGGTGGTCGCGCGATGCGCTGGCCTCACGGCTCTGCCCGACACCGACGTCGCTCTCCTCTGCGACGGACCCCTCGCCGGCTGAGCGCTCGCGGCCGGCATCCTGTCCGTGTGCCGATAGGCCTCGTACCGCTCGGCAACGCAGCGTGGCGTTGCGTCGCGACCTGGCGACGGCTTGGCGGGGCGCGATCGTCTCGTGCGTTGGCGGACTACGGGAGCTTGGACGCGAGGACGTCGGCCGCCAGGATCTCGGGTGCTGCGCCGAGGAGGTGCTGGTTGGCCATCAGGGCTGCGACGATGGCGCCGTTGGCGTGGGCGTCGCGAGCGGCCTCGTCGGGGAATGCATCGAAGATCCAGAAGGTGTCGGCGTGGGTCCTGACCGCGAACCAGACAATCGTTCCTACTTCTTCGTTGGCGAGTGAGACAGCGCCGGCGAGCAGATCGGCGACCGCGTCGTGCTGTCCATCGGCCGCGACGATCTTGGCGACGAAGGCATACGGAAGTGATGCGGGTGTGGACATGAGGGACTCTCCTAGGTGTCGAGGTTTCTTGGTGAAGCGAGTTCAGCGTATGACGAGCGAGGGCCGGTGGGGAGTGGCGTATACGGCGGTATTGCTATTGTTTACGTCATGCGTATCGGACTGATCGCGATCGACGGCTGCTTCGGTTCGGCTATCGCGTCGATCATCGACATCGTGCGGGTGGCCGACGGAGCCCGCGGCGATGTCGACCCGCGGATCGACCCGATCGAACTCGCCATCCTCGGACCGAAACGGCGAGTGACCACGACGGCATCGATGACCCTGTCGGTGGACCACCCGCTGTCGGAGTCCGGAGAGTTCGACGTGGTCGTCGTCCCTGCGCTTGGAACCCTCACGGCCGCCGCTACCAACGACGCCCTCCAGAGCCGAGATGCTCGTTCGGTCATCGCCTCGCTCGGGCGCCTCGACGAGGCGACCACCCGGATCGCCGCGGCGTGCACCGGCGTGTTCGCCGTCGCCGAGACCGGACGGATGCATCATCGGCGGGCGACGACCAGCTGGTTCCTGGGGCCGGAGTTCCTGAAGCGCTATCCGACCGTCGCCCTCGATCTCGACACCATGGTCGTGGCCGACGGGAACCTCGTCACCGCCGGCGCCGCCTTCGCCCACATCGACCTCGCGCTCTCACTCGTGCGATCGATCAGCCCCGACCTGGCCCAACATGTCGCCAAGCTCCTCATCATCGACGAGCGCCCGTCGCAGGCGGCCTTCGTCGCCTACGAACATCTCCGGCACGAGGACCCGATCGTCGTCGAGTTCGAACGCTTCGTGCGCGCCCGCCTGGACGAACCGTTCAACGTCGCCTTCGTCGCGCAGTCGCTCGGCACCAGCCGGCGCACCCTCGAACGACGAGTCCGTGCGGCGCTCAACCTCACTCCGCTCGGCTTCGTCCAACGGCTTCGCCTCGAACGAGCTCGGCACCTCTCAGCAACCACGGACCTCACCTCCGCCGAGATCGCGCTACGGGTCGGCTACGCGAACGCCGAGACTCTGCGCTCCCTCCTGCGCAGGGAGCGACGCCGTTCCTGACCTATCGCCATGGCTCTAGCCGGTGTGCTAGTGCTCGACTGGAACCACCTCTCAGCACGTCGCGTCGACGCTCCCGCGTCGCCCCTGGACGACCCACTCGACACGCCCGCAGCGCAGGTCATCAGCGACAGTCCCGCTTCGCGGACGGTCGGGGCTGGGTGGCTGTGATGTCGCTGCGTTCTCGTCGAGAGGATCAGCAGACCCGATCAGAGCCGATTGGGAAGTCACCTCGGCGGGCGCTGTGAAGGTCTGCGAGGTCGTCACGTAGCGGCTTGCTAAGCCGGTGCGGATTCTCGGCGAGCGGCCCGGAGATGAATTCGATGACAGCGTGAACGATCCGGGATGGTAGACGCCCGAGATCGCGGCGAGCTGGGGATGCGACCTCAACTCGGTACGGGCTGACCGAGTCGGGCGGTGCATCGCTCATTTCGGCGGCATGCCGTGTTCGGCGCGCAGGTCGTCGATGGACACGGTTTCACCGGCCGCGTACTCGGCGTGTGCGGTAGCGACGTCGTCGCGGACGCCGGCGTGTGAGAGCCAGTAGATCGTGTCGTGCAGCGATTCGAGGTCGTCGGCCGACATCAGCACCGCGGCAGGTTTGCCGTGCTTGGTGATCGTGATGATGTCGTGCGTGCTCTCGGCGCTGTCGATGAGCGCGGAGAGCTTGTCCTTGGCTTCACCGAGGGGCACTGTCGTCATACGTTCAGTTTAGCCGCCACGCTGGCCAGGATATGGCCTGATTTTTGGCCGATAATCTACGTTATGTCAAGTAATGCTTGTCGGAGTCGAATAGCGGTGCTTGACATGCAAGCTACCACTACCCCACGCTTGAAGCGTGACAACCACTCATCTTGTGGATCTCGTTGACGCGCACAAGCATGCGTATGGAGTCAGCGATGCCGAGTTGGCGCGACGCATCGGGATTTCTCGGCAGAACCTGAACCTGTGGCGCACGCACGGGGTGCGCGGGCTACCGGCCCGTGCGACGTTGGAAGGCATCGCGACGGTAATCGGACGCACCTATCAGTCGGTCCTGGAGGCGGCACTGCGTGACGCCGGATACCTCGACGGTCCGTGGACCACCACCGACGACCACTAATTGAGTAGCTTCCGGATCGACTGAGACGTCGGGGGCACCGAGAAGGAAGCGCTAATGAAAGCATGGAGTCTGCGCTACTTTGGGCCACCACGGTCGGCGGCGCGAGGACGCGACAGAACAACCGCCACATCGGAAGGCCCAGCAAGATGACAGTGCCCACAATGAGCTCCTTGCGCTGGCGAGCCCAGCTCGGTGGCGGCCTGGTCGCCATCGCACTGATCACAGTTGGCTGTAGCGACAGCGAGGACACTGCATCGAGTGCCTCCAGTTCGTCGCCGACCCCGGCGCCCACCACTATCGTCACTCCCCCGCCGCCGGCATGGATCAGGGACCGTAGCTGCGGGGTGGCCTGGGGACCAGACGGCATCCTGGACATTGTGGCGTTGACTCCCGGCGTTGATTGTGGGGCCGCCAAGCGGGCCGCCGACACCTACATGTCCGACGTTGACGGGTTCATGTCTAGCAACCCTCTCGAGGTCGGTGACGGCTGGACTTGCCAGATACCGCACCTGCCGCTGGGCAGTCGATGCATCACCTGTCCGAACGGAATCGACCGGCCCCACGCTGATCACTGCTCCCACACCGCCGAAGCACTTTAACCGATCCGTCACTGCAGCATCATCGAGAAGCCGTCCTCGACACCGGCAGGTCCCGGGCCCGCTGGCTGTGATGTCTTCGCGCTGGCGGCGTCGGCGGGGAGAGGATTTCGCAGTGAGCAGCACCGCTCTTTCCGGGATCGAGGCGACCACCGAATCCGGCCCGCGGTGCTGCACGAAACCTTGGGGGCTCCATCGAGCCAGTGGCAATCCGACCGTGGTTGCCTCACCATGGAGGGGTGACTGCTGAGCGTTGCCGATCCACCGCCGATCCTGCCGAACCCCTTTCCGATGCCGAGCTGCTCATCGGCCTGGTGGTCTCACCATCCCTGAGTGCGGTGCTCGGCCCCGAGGTCACCACCTCGGTGCGCAAGATTTTGGTGCAGCGGTATCCGGGAGTGCGCTGGCAACTGAAGATGGCCGAAGACCGGCTGGTCGATCCACCCACCGAGACTTTGGACCTGCTGGAGGCGGCCCGAAACCGCGTGCTGGAGGAGAACTGGGATTTGGCCGTGGTGCTCACCGAGATCCCCCTGAAGGCCGGCCGACGTCCGGTGCTCACCCAGCTCAGCCCCGTGCACGGGGTAGGACTGGTCTCCGTCCCAACCCTGGGACCCGTGCACGTGCGGCAGAAGGTGCAAGAGACCACCGTGCACGTGGTCGGGCAGCTCCTGGGCTACGACGCCGAAGACCCCAACGCCCAGCGGGATCTTGCTCGAAGAGCCCACCAGCTGTCCACCGATCTCGACGAACGCCCGGACGACAACGTCGTGCAGTTCACGGCCCGAGTGCTGAGCGGCAACGTGCGGTTGCTGCTGGGCATGATCCGCGCCAACCAGCCTTGGGCCTTCGTGGCCCGGCTCTCCCGGGCGCTGGTCGGGGCAGCGGCCACCGGCATGCTGACATTGGTGGCCTCGGACCTATGGGTACTGGCCATGGCCTACGGGCCGGTGCGCCTGGTCCTGCTGGCGGTGATGGCGATCGGGGCGGTGGGTGCCACCCTGATCCTGGGAGCCGACTTGTGGGAGCGCCCGCGGCGGCGAGCCCAACGTGAGCAGGTGATCCTGTTCAATTTGGCCACCACCGCGACCGTGGCCATCGGGGTTGTGGTGTTCTACCTCGGCTTATTCATCCTGTCCTGGGTCGGCGCGCTGCTGCTCATCGACGAGCAGGTACTGGCCGGTATCGCCGGTCACCCAGTGAACGCTTTGGACTACGCGAAGATCAGCTGGCTCACCGCCAGCCTGGCCACCGTGGGCGGAGCAATAGGAGCTGGACTGGAGGACGACGATGTGGTGCGCGCCGCTGCCTACACCCGGTCCAGCACCTGACACAGCCCCAGCACAGAAGAAACTGAAACATCTACGCGTTGATGCCACGTCTATGCAGGTGTCATTGCCGGTCGCGATGACTTGGTGGGCTCAGCGCAGTGCGCTGCCTCGTACTCGGCGGGTGGGGCGTTGCCGAGGCGGGTGTGCGGGCGGGCGCTGTTGTACCTGTCGATCCGGGATCGATCCGTTTCATGTGGTGCACTTGGCCGCCGACAAACTCACCGTGTGTCGCACAACGCGTGCAACAGGATACGTGCGGACACCGCGGCCGTAGCGGGGACCCGCTCTACGGCATCCGCCGCCCTCTGCTCACTCGAATCGGCTTGTTGACCGACAAGCAGAAGACCCGCATCACCAACGGCCTCCAAGCGCGTGAGGAACATCTGGCGGTCGCGGTCACCTACGCCGTCTATCAGGACCTGATCGACGCCTACGACCAGCCGCACAAGCGAGACGGGAAGATCGCGATGTACAAGCTGCTCAAAACGCATCCACACCGGCGTGCCGAAAGAACTCGCCGAACTCGCCCAACTCGGCCGCTCGCTGTGGGCTCGACGGACCGAGATCCTGGCCTACTTCGACACCGGCGCCTCCAACGGGCCCGTCGAAGCGATCAACGGCCGCCTGGAACACCTACGCGGGATCGCGCTCGGCTTCCGCAACCTCAACCACTACATCTTGCGGTCACTCATCCACTCCGGCGGCCTGGCAGAACACCCCGACGCACTCTGAATCAGGAAGAGCCGCTTTGTCGAACAGTCGAGTGCCGACGGGGTCGAGTCCGACGGCGTGGTGTTCGCCTTTTCCCACGTCGATGCCGCAGAACACGGCGTAGGTGGGGTCCATGAAGCGCGCCTTTCGTTCTGGCAGGTCCCCGATAACCGGTCCAGGCAGTTCTAGAGCCAGTTCCTACTTGCAGTCGATCAGTCGATCTCGCAGCCCACGGGGTGATGTTGGTGGGTGCATCC
>NZ_BMGC01000065.1 GCF_014639795.1 Gordonia jinhuaensis
CCGGCGACGTTGGTCACGCTCGAGTTTCTTGTCCACCACAGTCATCAGTGTCTCGGCTTTCAGTCAGGAGCACCGCTACCTCACACAAACCATCTGACACGCTCCAGATCTCGGCCGACGGTCACGTCGCGATCGCGCTCGCCGGCATGGACGGCGACATGGCCGAACGCGCGAAAGTCGCGCGCGACCTGCAAGACGCCATCGCCACCACCGGCGACGATTCCATCGACGTAGGGGTCACCGGGTACTCGGCGGTACAGAACGCGGCCACCGAACTGCAGAACGCCGACCTGGCCCGCGCCGAGGCAATCGGCATCCCGGTCGCGCTGGTCCTGCTCGTCCTCGCCCTCGGCGCCCTGGCCGCAGCGGCGGTCCCGATCGCAGTGGCCATCGCCGGGATGCTGACCGCGGTCGGAGTGTTGTTCACCCTCACTGCTGTGACCGCGTTCGATTCGCTGACCGTGGCCATGGCCACCATGGTGGGCCTCGGCGTCGGTATCGACTACGCGATGTTCATCGTCAGCCGCTTCCGCGAAGAACTCACCCACCACACCGGGCCAGACCATGCCGCGATCAGCGGCGCCGTCGGTCGCTCCCTCGCCACAGCAGGCAAAACGATTCTGGTCTCGGGCTTGGTGGTGATGATCTCGCTGTGCGCGTTGATCATCATCCAGGCACCGATCTTCCGTGGCATCGCCATCGGCGTCGCCACCGCCGTCACCAGTATGCTCACCGTCGCCGTCACCCTGCTACCCGCCCTGCTCGCCGCCTTGGGCCCGGCTGTCAACCGCGGTAGTCTCCCGGCCCGCTGGCGCCCTGCCGACAGCGCCACCGACGCTCCCGGCGTTCTCGGTGGCCGCTGGGCGCGCTGGGCGTACCTCGTCATGCGCCGACCCGTCCTCTTCGGCACCGCGGCCGCAGCGGTGCTGGTCCTCGCCGCGCTGCCGGTATTCGGGATCCGCTACGGCCTCGACATGGGCACCACCGCCCTCGACGACACCCCGACCGGACGCGCCAGCACCGCATTGAACACCAACTTCCCGCCCGGAGCACTCTCCCCGGTCGAGATCATCGCCACCGGCCCCAGCGACACCCCACTCACCGCAGACGCCGAAGCACGGGTCAACCGATTCCTGACCGAGATCGACGGCGACGCCCGCATCGACACCGTCCTGCCCGCCCAGCTCAATGACGGTCGAATGCTCGCGATGGCGATCCCCTCGGTCACCTTCGACTCGATGGCCGCCACCGACCTCGTCCGCGACCTGCGCAACACAGCCGCCGGCGCAGCCGGAGCCGAGATCCGCATCGGCGGCAGCACCGCCGAATTCGTCGATCTCTCCGACGAAATGACCACCAAACTTCCGCTGGTCGTAGCCCTGGTGCTGACCGCCTCGCTGGTCTTCCTCATCGCCGCTTTCCGCAGTATCGCCTTACCCCTCAAGGCCATCGCGATGAACCTGCGCGCCACCGGCGCCGCCCTCGGTATCACCGTCGCGGTGTTCCAGTGGGGTCTGGGCGAGAACGTCCTCGACTTCACCAGCCCCGGATTCGTGCAGGTCTACCTACCCACCGTGGTGTTCGCGCTACTGTTCGGGCTCTCGATGGACTTCCTGATTCGTCGCATCCGCGAATACTGGGACGCCAGCGGCGACAACCAGCGCGCCGTCGCGGCCGGGCTCACCCACACCGCACGCCCCATCACCGCGGCCGCCGCGATCATGATCGCCATCTTCGCAAGCTTCCTCACCGCCGACATCCTCGAACTCAAACAACTCGGACTCGCCCTTGCCGTCGCCGTCGCCATCGACGCCGTCCTCATCCGCCTCGTCCTCGTCCCCGCCCTCATGCGCCTGCTCGGCGGCTGGAACTGGTGGCTGCCCGCCCTCAGGTTTCGCCCACCCAACACTCGCGCACTACGGGCCGCCGCTGAGTAGCGCGGCGATCAGACCAGGTTGATTCGTCGCGGACACGGGACCGGCCGCCGGGGCCACACCGCCCTCGGGGGCAACCGTCACGGCCGGTCTGACCTTCGAGTCGAGTCGAAGGTTCAGGGTCGCGGGGTGGTGATGATGCGTATTACCCAGCTGGCGCGGCGGAGCGGTGTCCCTGCCACCAGCTGCGGCTCTACGTCGGATCTGGCCGAGTTCGTGGAGGCCGGACCGTTCCTGGAAGCGTTCCTCGTGTTGATCGTCATCCCACTGACGCTGGCGTGGCTCACCCCAGGTGTACCGCGCGCCGGGACCGGGCAGCGGGTCTCGGCGCGCGGTGAGCACCGGCGATGGCGCCGTTGATGGCTACGGTGCTGATCACCGTGGTGGCCTCGCAGGCGCCAAACTCGGTGACGGCCTGAGCCAGGTCGCGGCGGTGGTGCGGGCCGGAGTGCCCGCGTCGCCGGAAGGTGTGGCTGCGCAGCCCTCATCGCAGCCGCGGGCGCGAGTCATTGGCGGGACCAGATCAGTCCGAGGAGCCCGAGTCCGATGGGCGAATCCGAGCGGTTGGAGCCATGACAGGCTCACCAGCAGCGTGCCGCTGCTCAGTGCTACGGCCGCGATCAGCAGCGGGGCACCACCGCGCAACAGCCCAGGCAGCAGTGCCGCGGTCCCGATGCAAGCCCGCCAGCGGCGTGTCTAGGTCGCAGCAGCCACAACGGCCTCCCCCGCAGCTCGCCGAGCCACCGCTGCCTGGCGCTGGGTTCGGTGTCGATGGGACAGGGCAGCAGGGGGATTCGCTGCGCTCGAGCAGGTCTTCGCGTCCGGCCGCCAGCGCGGCGGCCAGGGTGTCGCCGGACCGCGGTGAGTTCGGCGAGCTCGGCATCGACCTCGGCGAGCTTGACACCCAGTCCCAGCCGCGGTGAACCCGCCGACGGTGAGCGGCTGCCGAGACGTGAGGGCTGTCGAGGGCGTTCATGTCCGGTCACCGTCCGGTACCTGGTCGATGCGGGTGCAGCACGTCAGGGCGGCGGCGTTGTCGGCCGCGAGCAACCGGGCGAGCAGCACCAGTTCGGCCACGCGCGGGTCTCCGACCGTGTACCGCAGCTTCTTGCCGTCGCGGCGCGCGACGATGTATCCGCAATCGGCCAGACACGACAGGTGCACCGACACCCGCGGCTGGGAGATGCCGGCGTGGGCGACGCAGTCGGCCGAGGTGCGTTCGCCGGCGAGGATGTATTCCAGCAGCTTCAACCGGGTCGGATCCGACAGGGCGCGAAAGAACTTCGCCGTCGTATCCAGATGTGTGCACGCCAGCTCGTCGCCGGGCACGGCGGTCGTGGACCGGGACATGGGGCACCTCCACACCACTTGAACTATTCGCTTAAGCGCATAGTATGAGCCCTGTAGGTATTCGTCAATGCGAATAGCAGCCGTTGGCTGGCGACGCGGTTGCTCAACCCCTCAGGAGGCAGGCGTGGCCACGACACAATCCCGTCCGGATCTGGCGATCGTCGGGTCCGGTTCGGCGGCGTTCGCCGCCGCTATCGCCGCGGTCGGCCACGGCAGGTCCGTGGTGATGATCGAGCGCGACACCGTCGGTGGCACCTGCGTGAACGTCGGGTGTGTGCCGTCGAAGACGTTGCTGGCCGCCGCGGAGGCCCGCCACGCCGCAGCCGCCGCCGACCGGTTTCCCGGCCTGGGTGCCGCTGCGGTGCCGCTGGATTTTCCGGGCCTGATCGCCGGTAAGGACGCGCTGGTCGCGCAGCTGCGGGCAAACAAGTACATCGAGCTGGCGGGCGAGTACGGGTGGGAGATCGTCTCCGGCACGGCAGTGTTCGACGGCACGAGTGCGGCGCCGGGGTTGCGGGTCGGAGCGAACGACGGCGGGACCCGGGTGATCGAGGCTGGCCATTACCTGATCGCGACCGGTGCGACGCCGTGGATCCCGCCGATCGACGGTCTGGTCGAGGCCGGGTATCTGACCTCGACCACCGCCATGGACCTGAAGCGGCTCCCGGAGTCGCTGATCGTGATCGGCGGCAACACTGTCGGGCTCGAACAAGCCCAGTTGTTCGCCCGCCTCGGCACCCGGGTGACGGTGATCGAGGCCCTGGGGCGGCTGGCGCCGGGCGAGGAACCGGAAATCTCGGCCGCGATCGAGGCTGTCTTCGCCGATGAGCATATCGCCGTGTTGACCGCGGCCACCGTCGAGAAGGTCCTGGCCGGTGGCGGCCACAAGCTGGTGAGCGTGCGCACTCGGGCCGGGGTCAGCGAGCTGCGGGCCGAACACGTGTTGGTCGCGACCGGTCGCCGCCCGAACACCGCGGGGCTGGGCCTGGAGGCGGTCGGGGTCGGTGTCGACGGGCGCGGCGCGGTGATCGTCGATGACCGTCAGCGCACCGACAATGCCCGGATCTGGGCGGCCGGGGACGTGGCCGGGGGCCCGCAGTTCGTGTATGTGGCCGCCGCGCAGGGAACGCTGGTGGCCGACAACGCGTTCGCCGACGCGGATCGGGTCCTGGACTACGCCACAGTGCCGCGGCTGACGTTCACCAGCCCCGCCATCGCCGCCGTGGGGCTCACCGAGGCCGAGGCGGTGACGGCCGGATACCGGTGCCGGTGCCGGACGCTGGCGTTGTCGAGTGTGGCGCGGGCGCTGGTCAACCGCGATACCCGTGGCCTGGCCAAGATCGTCGCCGACGCCGATACCGGCCGGATCTTGGGCGTGCACGCGCTGGCCGAGGGTGCCGGAGACCTGATCACCGCCGCCGGATACGCGATGACCGCGGGTATGACCGTCGACCGGCTCGCCCACAGCTGGGCGCCGTATCTGACCATGGCCGAAGCGTTGAAACTGACCGCCCAGACCTTCACCACCGACGTGACGAAACTGTCCTGCTGCGCAGGCTGACGATCTCCTCCAGGAAAGGCCGAGATGAACGGGCACATGACGATCGGCGTGTTGTCGGCGCGGACCGGGGTGAGGGTGAAGGCGTTGCGTGAATACACCGACCTCGGGCTCATCCACACCCTGGGGCGCAGCGCGGCCGGCTACCGCCTGTACACCGATGACGCACTGTGGTGTGTGCGGTTCATCGGCGAGCTGCGCGGGCTTGGGCTCACCATCGCCGAGATCTGCCAGCTCACCGATGACGCCGTCGATAGTGGAGACGGAGCGGTCGGCGCGCGTCTGGCCGAGCTACTGGAGCGGTCGCGACAGCGGCTGCACCGCCGGATCAGCGACGCCCAGCAGATCCTCGACCGCATCGACGACTTCACCAGCATCCACCGTGCGCGGTGGGCCGCCGACGATGTGTGCTGGACCGAGGTCCGTGCCGATGCCCGACGCGGGCTTGACTCTGCCCCCGGGGGCAGACCCTACCGTCATCGACATCGCACCCGACGCATTCTCGGAAAGGCTGACTCTCATGAGCACCGACTCCATTCCCGCCGACGTTTTCGCCACGATCGCACCAGCCGACCGTGACCGGGCGCTGCTGCGGGCCGCGCTGCGGCTGCTGGCCCACGGAGCGCCGGTCACCGTCACGGAGTTGGCGGCCGCAGCCGGTGTCGACGCCGGAGATCTCGAAGAGACACCGATCGGCGCCGACATCGAATACGACGAGCAGGGCCGGGTCCTCGGGTGGGGATTGACCCTGAATCCGACCCCGCACCGATTCACCGTCGCAGGCCATCAGCTCTACACCTGGTGTGCGCCCGACACGCTCGTCTTCCCCGCCGTGATCGGGGCGAGCGCACACGTCGAATCCGAGTGCCCGGTTACCGTCAGCGCCGTGCGATTGACCGTCGATCCAGTCACGGGAGTCACCGACCTGCAACCGGCCGCCGCGATGGTGGCCTTCGTCGACCCCGCCGGGATCCGGGGCGGGCAGGTCCGCGCCACCTGCTGCAATCCGCAGATGTTCCTGGCCACTCCCGACGCCGCCGAGCAGTGGCGATCCGAGCATCCTGGGATGACCGTGCTACCGGTCGCCGACGCCTACACCCAGCTCGCACGCCCACTGGCCGAGGCGCTCATCGACCCGGCCGGCGAGGCGCCGTGCTGCTGACTCAGAACAGGGTGTCGCGCACCCACAAGGGCCGGTACCCGGTCGGGCCGAGCTGGGCGAGTTCGGCGTCGATATCGGTCTTGAACGCGCCGAAGAAGACCTCCGATCACACCAAGAGGTCAAGCCGCGATCTCGAAGGACGCGTCCTGAGCGGGCCCGAACGCCTTGATCGGGTCGTAGTGCTGACCGGTTTGCAAGCAGTAGTGGAGCTGCCCGAGCAAGCGGTCGAAGAGGTGCCGAAGCGCAGCGGCGTGCCGATCGCCGCGGTCGCGTCCTCGGCGTTAATGGTCTTGGGGTGCGCCGGCTTTCGCCATCGCGGCGAACGCCCAAAGGAATCCTGCAGCGTTGAGTCGGTTGTTCTTCACCACGCGGCGGGTAATCGAGATGCTGCGCCCGGAGGCCCGCGTGATCAGCACAGAACCGGCGTAGGTCCTTCAGCGAACGGGCGTCGGTGAACCGCTCGCGGTCGTCGCCGATCTCGCCGAGCACCCGAGCGCCGGAGAGGTCAGCCAGGCCAGGAAAACTGGTGATCACCGCGTAGTCGGGGTACTGCTGGAATGCCTCGGTAGTGGCCTCGGTGAGCTGATCCACGGCGGCGCATTCAGCATCGACGCCACCCAGCAGCGCGAGGGCCTGGCGGCCGAAGGCATCCGCTGATCTACAGATCGAGAGTCAGGGTGGCGGTGCGCGCTCGAGATACGCACGGGTAGATGACTCCGGTGACGAGCGCTACTGACACGAGTGACGAATCCCCAGGTCGCCAACTGACATCCAAATGACGGATCTCAGGCCACGTGTTGCATCTGATGCAATATGCAGGGGCTTACTTGACATAATGTATCTTATCGGCGTTGATACCTATCGAGTTCGCAGACAGGCGGATTCTCGAGTGTGAACCGATATCGAGATCGGCGAATTGTCATCCGCGGTGCCGTGATTTCGTCAGATTAGCGGGCCGTGACAAAGTGTGTTGCTCCCGAGTCCCCGCGTGTACATGAGGCTCGTGTGGCCTGGCGGCCCGCATGTCCTTCGGGTTCTGAGAGTGCGAGCGGTACGTCGCGTAGGAAGAGTCGGACACTCAACATGTCCCCTTCCAGGGGGGCCTATCGCTGGTTACGTCACAGTGACGAAATGAACCGTCCCGGGAAATGCGAAGCTGCAGTCCCGTGACGTGGGCTGCTCGGGAAACAGACCCGCACTCGAGAAGGTACATCAGGCTCCTCTCACATCGCGACGGTCACCTCATGCTTCACACCGGACGTGCTGAGCAGGTGAGTGAGCTGGTCGAGGCGATTTGGTGGAATGACGAGTATGAGCACCTTCCGGGCCCGACTGGCGCCGACGTAGAGAACGCGGCGGAGTTCGGAATTGCGGCCGTTGTGCCAGTCATCGAGCACATGTGGCTGACCTCTTACGGGATCGGAGATCGCCAAAACCACCGCATCGAACTCGTCGCCTTTGACGCCATGTATATGTGTCCAACGAACGGGATCTGCGTCGGTGACGGTGATCATGCCGCCAATGCGTGATGTCCAGAAGTTCCAGAGCTTGTCGTTGACCACTGTTCGCCTTGTGAACTGTGGGTGAAGCGACAGCGGGAGTCCGTCGGCGAAGTGCCGGACTAACTTACGAACATCTTCCGCGCATTTGGATTTATCAGTCCAGTCCTGTGAGGCATCGCGGATAGTGCTGATCAGTACCCGTAGGTCTTCGGGACGAAGGCCGAGCATGTCGAGTTGTTCGGACCGGGTGAGGGGGACCCATTCGATGGTCCAGTCGCTATGCGGCTTGAGGTTGGTGGGTCGTGGTCCACTGTAGGGCGAACTCGGCGGGGGTGAGTCCGTGGTGGGCCGAA
>NZ_BMGC01000066.1 GCF_014639795.1 Gordonia jinhuaensis
CGTCGCGGAACTCCTGGGGATAGGGCTTGGGCACAGCTGGCATCCTTCCAGGCCGCCCGGCAGGGCAAGCCAGATCAGATGTCACCTACTCGTGCACCAGCCCCTCCTCACCGTGACCGTCGTGGCACTGATCCTCGTCGCCTACGACCGTTCCGTCCGGCGCGCGGCCGTCGTGGTCGTGACGGTGGTGTTGGCCTGGGCGGTCAACTCGCTGATCAAGATCGCTGTTCACCGCCCCAGACCGCCTGTCGCCGAACAACTCGGACAGGCAGTCCACTCCTATTCGTATCCGTCCGGGCATTCGATGAGTTCATGTGCACTGGCCTTCGCCCTGCTGTCGGTCACCTGGGTGTCGAGTCAGCCGATGTGGCACAAGACCCTGATGGTCTGCGCCGCAGTGGCATTTCCACTCGTTCTGGGATGTACGCGCATCTACCTCGCGGTCCACTGGACCACCGATGTGGCCGCCGGTTTCGCAGTCGGAGCGGCGGCAGCGGCCGCGGTCCCGGTCGGTATCGCCGCGCTCGTACGGCGATACGGCCCACCGCCGGAGCCCGGATGAGCAGTCGCGCACCGGTTGGACGGCAGCGGGTCGCCGTGGTGACGCGCGTATCATCAACGACGATGCGTTCCGCACAGTCACGACTCGACCCGAGCACCACCGACCCAGCATCACCGACAAGGCTTTCCACAGAGTTCACAGCGTCACGGACGGAGTAGTCACACATATGAGCCCGACCGAGCACAGCACCGGCCATCGAGTGGTCATCGTCGGATCCGGATTCGGGGGGCTCACCGCCGCCCAGACCCTCGGCAAGGCCGGAGTCGACGTCACCCTCATCGCGCGAACCTCACATCACCTGTTCCAGCCCATGCTCTACCAAGTGGCGACAGGGATCATCGCCGAGGGCGAGATCGCCCCGACCACACGATTGGTGCTCAAGAAATACAAGAGTGTCAAGGTCGAGCTGGGCGAGGTCGAGAAGATCGATCTGGAACGCAAGGTGATCGTCTCGCGTCTTCTCGAGCGTGTGACCGAAACCCCCTACGACAGCCTCATTCTCGCCGCCGGTGCCGGCCAGTCGTACTTCGGCAACGACCACTTCGCCGAATACGCACCGGGTTTGAAGACGATCGATGACGCTCTCGAGCTGCGCGGCCGCATTCTCGGCGCCTTCGAACAAGCCGAACTCTCCGACGATCCGGCAGAACGGGAGAAGCTGCTCACGTTCGTCGTCATCGGAGCGGGCGCGACCGGTGTCGAGATGGCAGGCCAGATCGCCGAACTCGCGCACAAGACACTCAAGGGAGCCTTCAACAACATCGACCCCACGAAATCGCGCATCATCCTGATGGACGGTGCGTCGGCAGTGCTGCCGCCCTACGGCGAGAAACTGGGCAAGAAGGCGGCCGCCGAGCTCGAACGAGCCGGCGTCGAGATCCAGCTCAACGCAATGGTCGTCGACCTCGACTACGACGGTGTCGTGGTGAAGGACAAGGACGGTTCGACGCGCCGGATCGAAAGTCAATGCAAGGTGTGGTCGGCCGGTGTCGCCGCGAGTCCGCTCGGTAAGCAACTCGCTGAGCAAACCGATGTCGAGATCGACCGCGCGGGCCGTGTCCTCGTCTCCGAGGATCTGTCGATTCCGGGTCATCCCAACGTGTTCGCGGTGGGGGATATGGCATTCGTCAAGGGAGTCCCGGGAGTGGCACAGGGTGCCATCCAGGGCGGCAGATATGCCGCGCAGTGTGTCATCGATTCGATCAACGGACAGACACCCGACCAGCGGAAGCCGTTCTCCTACTGGGACAAGGGTTCTCTGGCGACCGTGGCGCGCTACGGTGCCGTCGCGAAGATCCCGATCCCCAAAACCAACAAGACGCTCGAATTCAGCGGGTTCCTCGCATGGCTGGGCTGGCTGCTCGTCCATCTGGTGTTCTTGGTCGGATTCCGCAATCGGCTTGCCGCGCTGGCGTCGTGGACGCTGTCGTTCGTCACGTACAGCCGATCGCAGTTGACGGTGACCGAGCAGCAGGTCTACGCGCGTGACGCGATCAATCGGGTCGACCGCTTCGCCGACGGGTCCGACTCGTCGGACTCGGCCGAGAAATCCGAGACGAGCTCGTCGAAAGACCAGGCGTCCTGATACCCCCCTCGTGGCGTCTCGCCGATCCCGAGAGGAGTCCTCATGCAGCCCTCGGCACATACCGCGAACACCAGCGACGCAGAGATGCCGACGAACGCCGACAGCACA
Organism: Gordonia jinhuaensis; assembly: GCF_014639795.1. Taxonomy (GTDB): domain Bacteria; phylum Actinomycetota; class Actinomycetes; order Mycobacteriales; family Mycobacteriaceae; genus Gordonia_B; species Gordonia_B jinhuaensis. The sequence continues at coordinate 2,256 of NZ_BMGC01000066.1, forward strand.
ACGACGGACACGGCAAGCGCGTCGGCTAGCAACACTGCGGCGGTCAACAGTGCGGCGGTCAACACCGCGGCGATCGATCAGCGGATCGCGACGATCAGACGTCAGCCCTTCCGCGCGAAGTTCCATTTACGCGTCCCCGAAAGCGAATTCGTCGCACTCAGAGGTGCCGACGTCGTGGCCCGGCACGCTCGTGATCTGATCGGCAGACGCCTGGCTCCAGCGCATCCGGCCAACGACGGCAGGCAGACGCCATGGGGTGGACATCCGGTCTTCCGCGCTCAACATGCGACCGCAACCTGCTGTCGTTCCTGCCTCGCTCGCAACCACGACATCCCCAAGGGCCGCGAGCTCACCGCTCGCGAGCAGGACTATGTGGTCGCCGTCATCTGCCGGTGGATCGACACCGAGATTGGGGCGGCCCGGCCGTCGCGCACGTGACGCACTCGCGAAACGTGCTCTCTGCCTATCGGTAGGGTGGCCACCGTGAGAATCAGATCTGCCGCCGTCGCCGCGTCCGCCGCATGCCTCGCCGTCTCCCTGGCCGCCTGTGGAGATTCCGGCTCGTCCTCCTCGACGACCACTGATGCGCAATCGTCGGCCCCCAAGTCCTGCCCGACCGCTGAGCCCACGGGAGACACGACACCGCAGTGGACCCTCAAGGGAGACACCGGGTCGACCTCGGTCACCGCAGCCACAGCAGATGCGGCGCCCAAGATCGAGGTCTCCACACCCTTTTCCGTGAGCGACACCCAGGTCAAGACGCTGACCACCGGCAGCGGCGACACGGTGTCGGACTCGGCCACCGTGAGCGTCTGCTACGTGGGCGTGGACGGCCGCACAGGCAAGATGTTCGACAGTGCCTACCAGCGAGGCGTGGCGGCGCAGTTCCCGCTCCAGGGTGTGGTCGCCGGATTCCGGAAGGCCATTGCCGGACAGAAGGTGGGCTCCAACGTCGGTGTCGCGATGACCTCTGCGGATGGTTATCCGGAGGGGAATCCCGAAGCCGGCATCAACAAGGGCGACACGCTCATCTTCGCCATCACGATTCTCGACGCCCAGTAGTCACCCCGCCTGCTCGCGCGGTCCGAAGTCGCGTACCGGCCGCGCCACCGCGAGAGTCGGCATCAGCGCCTCGACCCTCTGCTACGATAACTTAGGTAACCCTAATTCACGCTGGTAGAGCGACTGTCGAGCGGGAGGAATCATGACGGATGTACGTGCCCGCCTGCAGCACCACGTGGACCAGATCGCGGCGGGCGCCGGACATCCCCGCGCGATCGCCGTCGAGATCCGCGAACTGCTCGACGGCGAGCAGCGATGGATCGATGATTTCGAACCGGGCAGCCAGTGGGGTGGGTACTCCGAATGGACCGACTCGATCGTGCTCGATCCGGCATACGTCCGCGATCACGGCGACGACATCTCCCGCCTGGCAGTCACGCATGCCGTCGGATGCGCGATCCATCGATCGCGTCGGCGGCATGTGCGGGGGTGGTGCCATGCCGTGCTCGACGGACTCACCATGGCAGGGATGGCGCTGAGCTCGGTACCGCTCATCGCACCCTGCGAATTCACCGCCGAGCATCGTCGGCGAAGTAGTCGTGAGTACCACCGGGCCGTGGTCGCCGGCGACGCATTCTGTTGGAATCTCGCGAGCGGGCCGCAGCGCTACCAGATGATCGCACTGATCCGCGACCGGCGCCGAGACGGTGCCCGTCAGCGGCTCGTCGCGCTGACCTCCTGAGCGCTGACCCCCTGACTGGACATCCTGACTGCGGCACGCTGACAACGAGCTGTATTCGACTGCGCTGCTGCCTGATTCGACTGCCTGATTTGACAGAAGCCCAGCACCCGAGCGAGAACTCGCCGCCATCTGCGAGCCGTTCACCGAAGTCCTTATCGGCGGTGCGTTCGTAACGGTGTCCGCGGTTGCCGACGATGTGATGTGTACGCAGGCACACCACCACGAGGAGCCGAAATGAAGAGATCTCTCGCCTACGGAATGGGTGTGGTCGCAGCCGCTGCCACTCTCTCAACCGCATTCGCCGGCGCAGCAAACGCCACCCCGATCGGAACCGTGTACTTCTCGGCACAAGGATTCAACTGCTCCATCACCGGGGACGGGACGGTGGGCTGCGATCTCACCTCGCCGGCGCGATTCTCCTTCCTGTTCGGCCAGACCTATGTCCCGCTTCCGTTCCCGGTCCGCGAAGTGCTCATCGACGTCCCGTGGGCGCCAGCACATCCGGGACTCGGCATCGGCACGCCGCACGCACGCCCTGGCGGTAATCCCGATATCAGCACCTTCGGTACCACCACCGGATCCGGTGCCACTCGGGGACCGGCGGTATTCCATGCAGGTGCCGTATGCCGCGTCGGCTTCCACGGCAGTTTCGGGTGCACATCGAAGGGGCACCACTTCGATTTCTACGAGACCCTCACGGGCAGTTGAGTCGGTCGGCTGGGTCAGTCGGCTGGGTCAGTCGGCTAGAGAAAGGACATTTCTGACCAAGCGATCCAATCGGTAATTCCGCGCGAATATCTCTATTCCACCCAACCGAAAACACTTCTTCGGACAACACCACGTGACAGCGAATAAAACGCGACACGGCGCAACAGGAAATCCTGTGGCCTGAGCGATAAACCCTCCCAATCGGCGCACATGCCGACTACGGTCGTCATTGTCTGAGTGCGGGTCTGATCATCAGCCCGACGAACGGAAGGGATATAACGCGTGTACCGGAGTAATGGCAATTTCGAGGCATTCGGTCGTCCACTCAAGCCTGCCGACATAGATGGGAAGAAAGCGTATTTTGTCGGTTCCGGGCTCGCATCGCTGGCCGGGGCGACATTTCTGATCCGCGACGCGCAACTGCCCGGGGACAAGATCACCATCTTCGAGGAACTCGCTCTGCCCGGCGGCAGCATGGACGGCATCCTCGACGAGCACAAGGGCTTCATCGTCCGTGGTGGACGCGAGATGGAGGCCCACTTCGAGACCCTGTGGGATCTGTTCAAGTCCGTGCCCTCTCTCGAGAACGAGAACGCGTCGGTTCTCGACGACATGTACTGGATCCACAAGATCGACCCCGCCTCCAATCCGGCTCGTGCGCTGCAGAACCGCGGCGAGAAGATCGACCACATCAAGGACCTCACACTGACACGTGGGGCGTCCGAAGAACTCATGAAGTTGGTCCTCACCCGCGAGGAGGACCTGCAGGACAAGCGGATTGACGAAGTCTTCGGCAAGGAGTTCTTCCAGTCCCACTTCTGGCTCTACTGGGCGACGATGTTCGCCTTCGAGCCGTGGGCCAGCGCCCTCGAGATGCGGCGCTACACGTTGCGATTCATCCACCACATCTCGACCCTGTCGGACCTGACCTCGCTGCGGTTCACGCGCTACAACCAGTACGAGTCGCTCATCAAACCGCTCGTTGCCAACCTCGAGAACCACGGCGTCACCTTCGTCTACAACACCCAGGTCGACGACATCGAGCTGGGCGCCGGCACGTCGTCCCGATTTGCCCGGACGATTCATCTCACCGAGAACGGCGAGTCGAAGACCATCGACCTCACCGAGAACGACCTGGTGTTCGTCACCAACGGATCGATCACTGAATCGTCCACCTACGGCGACAACGATCACCCCGCACCGGTGGAGACCGACCACGGCGGCGCCTGGTCGCTGTGGAAGAGCCTCGCCGCGCAGGACTCAGCACTTGGCCATCCGGAGAAGTTCTGCGAGAACATTCCCGAGGCCAACTGGTCGATCTCGGCCACGGTCACCCTCACCGACGACAAGGTCTGGCCCTACCTCGAGAAGATCACCGGCCGCGATCCCCGAAAGGGCGAGATCGTGACCGGCGGTCCGTGCACCATCGCCGATTCCAGCTGGCTGTACGGCTTCTCGATGAGCCGCCAGCCGCACTTCGCCGCGCAGGATCCACAGAAGGAACTCGTGGTGTGGCTCTACGGATTGTTCTCCGACAAGCCCGGCGATTACGTCAAGAAGACGATCCGCGAATGCACCGGCGCCGAACTGTGTGCCGAATGGCTTTACCACATCGGAGTTCCCGAGGATCAGATCGACGATCTCGCGCACAACTCCGCATCGACGGTTCCGTGCAACATGCCCTACATCACCTCGTACTTCATGCCGCGGGCACTGGGCGACAGACCGCTGGTGGTACCGCAGGGTTACACGAACCTCGCGTTCATCGGTAACTTCGCCGAGACCGAACGCGACACCGTGTTCACCACCGAATATTCGGTGCGTACCGCGATGGAAGCCGTCTACACACTTCTCAAGGTCGATCGTGGCGTCCCGGAGGTCTTCGACTCGTCGTTCGACATCCGGGTCTTGCTCTCCGCGATCTACTACCTCAACGACCGAAAGTCGCTGACCGAGATCAAGTTCCCGCTCATCGAGAAGCTGATCGGCAAGGCAGCGCTCAAGAAGATCGAGGGCACCTACATCGAGCAGCTGCTCGAGGGCGCCAAGCTCATCTGACCCGCCCCGCTGACACCGAGGGCCGGCCTGATCCAAAGCGATCAGGCCAGCCCTGTGTCGGGCACCGCCGTTATGAAGTCGGGACGACCTTGCCGTCGACGGTCACCTCCACCTGGTCGGTGGACTGTGTCCAGGTGATCTTGCCGTGCTCGAACGTCGATGTCTTCACGCCGTTCTCATCCGTCTCGTCGCTGGTGGCAATGCCCAGCGGCCCCTGAGAGCCACCCTTGCCGTCGGCAGCCGGCTGCCCGTCGGCGTTACGCGGCACGTTCCATGCGTCGCGGATCTTGCCCCACGTGATGTACGCGGGAGTAGAGGTATCACCGTTCTTGGCGGTGATCACCCCGCCATCGAACTGTTGGAACATCACGCCGTTGGACTCGGTACCAGAGGTATCGGCGCCTGTTCTGGGTGCGCCGAGGTCGTTCTTCTGACTCTCGGTGGCCGACGAGTACTTCGCGGCGATCGGACCAGTGAGCGTCACCGTGGTGCCGTCGGCGGCAGTCAGATCAACCGACCCGGCACTCGCCGAATCCATCGATCCGGATTCCTGCGCACCTGACGTCTCCGACATCGGCATCGACATCGACATCGTGTCCGACGACGCCGCCGACTTGTCGTCCGAATTGTCGTCGCTACACGCGCTGACCACCACGAGTGCCAGAGCTGCCGCTGCCACCGCGCCGGAAACCCTACGAGCTGACCGATTCATGAATTTCCTTCCGAATACGGCAAGAAGCCGCATTTCCCTGTGCATATCGAGATCGTGCCCAGCAATGACAACACGACATGCATTTACACTCCACCGCATTCACCGAATACGAGGAATTGGTCGGAACTGTGCACAATGACCGGAATTGCAGAACAGATATGACCTCGCGCTTCGATTCAGCAGAAAACGGGCTCTTCGAACTTGAGCGGGCAATGCCTGGTCAGCGGGCTGGCGTGTCGATGACGTGAGACGCCCCTGGTCTCCGGAAATCTGGATGTTGCGACACA
>NZ_BMGC01000067.1 GCF_014639795.1 Gordonia jinhuaensis
GTGTACCGATGGAACCCTGAGCAAGTCCCATTCTGTCACTCAGACAGGGCATTTCGTCTATCCCTCATCCCCCGGACAGGTACAAATCGGTGGATCGAGGCTAAATCGTCGATGCCCCCGACAGTGATCGCGTCCTCGAGTGGGCCAGCCCAGTACCTGTATTCGGGGACCTGAAAACGGCACGCATCGCCACCGTCGGCATCAATCCCAGTAATCGCGAGTTCGTCGACCGCAGTGGGGAGGAACTGGTCGGTCGCGCCCGTCGCCTCACCACGTTGACGTCATTAGGTCTGCCGGACTGGACACACGCCACCGACACCCACCTCACCGACATCCTCTTATCTGGGGTGACCATCTTCTGTACGTCGACTCTTTTCCGAAGGCGGACCAAGATCGAATCGTGAGAGTTGGTTTTAAGGTGCACGCGATCAATTTCGGCGACAGACACGATGCACCGAGAGGTAAGTACCTCTGGTGGGTATCGAAAGAAACGTTCGATAGGGCGGTTCGTGAGGGTGTGGCCAAAGGCTATCTACCTGCGTCGGCCCGCAAAAGTATCGACGAAGCGGAGATGTATAAAGGCCTCTCCAAGAGTGCTGGGACACTAGGTTTGTTAGACGGTCTCTACCGCGTCGCGCAGGATTATGCTGCGAGCCCCCAACATGCGGCTGAGACACAGTACGCGAAAGATCTCGTGGATCTTGGCCATATTTGGCGCCGGTGGCACAGAGACAACACGTAAGCCAGTAGCTGGCCATAGCAGAAATCGGGGGTGGCTGAGAGGCTCAGTGGGAGGTTCGGTTGATCACGCCGGTCACGGAATATATCGCCAAATCTGAGGATCGGCAGATGCAGGTCGACAATGTGTCGGAGGCCTAGTTGGTGACCGACCTTTGCGGAGAGTCTGAAGGATCTCGCGAGGGCGACCGCGGAACTGGTTCTTTGGAAGTCTCTGACGGACCGCGGTGCTCGTGGTGGCTGCTGGGACGATCACCGAGATGCCCGGGCGGGCACGGCGCTGGGGCAGATCCCGGTGTTGTTGCTGCAGGATGCCCGCGAGAGGATGCCAGAGTTCGGCGGTCGGGGCCCCACAGGGGCGCCGACACAAGAACCGCCAGAGCCAGCAGGACTGTGATCGCATAGTCGAGCCTGGTCACTAACGGTCGCGCATGACCTCGACCGTCTGCCCTTTTCCGGCGCAACGGCGCAAACGAGACTTGATTTCGATTCCGACCGCAAGCCTTGTTGCTGGATTCAGCCCCGTGCGTCGACGGTGAAGCAACCCATCCGCGGGCTCGACACACGAACCTCCACCGCGCTCAACAATGGCCTTACACCTGCGAGAAGGTCACGCGTGCACTAACGGAACCACCGGGTCACAGACGGACGCAACCGCGCCCGTTGCGCGCGCTGTCTCGCACGGCCGCCGAGCGGCGCTCGGTGCGTCGTGGAACCGGACCGTGATGCGCTGCGTCTAAACATCATGACGCCCACACCAGGTAGGTAGATACCGAGTAGGCACGTGCATCGAGGTATTGCCACGATGACCGACCCACATCGCGAGTACGCCGAGGACATCCCGGGACTCGACCTTTACCCGCGAGCAGTCGAGGCGTGGCTGGACACGCAACGAGCGTTCTGGCGTCAGATCCGCGGGGACGACCCGCCACAACAGCCCGCAGGGTCGACACTCTGAACCACGGAGGGCGCGTGCCAGGGACGAAGTCGGCGCTCCGCCCTCCGGGGCCCAACGAACGGGCGCTCTGCTCGCGGAACCGGATCAACTGTCAGCCGGTCGACGACGTGCGTCGGAATGCGCTCCTCTTGCGGTCAGATGCGACGATCTGGTCGAGCAGCCCGGGAAAGGCCTTCTCGAGATCCTCGCGTCTGAGTCGGGTCATGCGACCGTTTCCCACGTCACGCTGCCAGACCAGACCGGCGGTCCGCAGGACCTTGAAGTGATGCGTGCGGGTCGACTGCGCCCATGGCATCCCGAAGACGCTGCAGAATTGCTCAGTGTCCTCTGGCTGTTCTGCGAGCTGGACGATGACACTGCGGCGATTCTCGTCGGCCAGCGCGTGCAGGATCTTCGACAGGTCGAACTCTTCGAGGTCCGGGTGTCCGTCTTGATCGGCCATGGCGGTTGCGTTCCTTTCGCGGCGGGTGCGGTCAACAAGCTCCGTCTCTGATGTTACCTACGAGAACCACGGTTGGTTGCATCCTTGGCGACCTATCCGGTGGTCGCCACGGGCAGATGCAGCGGCCGGTGGACGAGAACGCCCGTGTCCCACTCGATGGTCTCGGGCGCTGCGGTGAGGCGCAGGTGTGGCAGGCGGGAGGTTAATACGGTCATTGCTTCGATGATCTCCATACGCGCCAGGGCCGATCCCATGCAGTGGTGCATGCCGTAGCCGAACTGAAGGTGCCTCTTGCCTGATCGGGCCGTGTCGATGATCCATGGATCTGGGAAGACGTCGGGGTCGCGGTTGGCTTCGTGGGCGTCGGCGTAAACGACTTCGCCCTGGCGGAGAGTTCCACCGGACACGGTGAGGTCTCTGGATGCGATTCGGGGGAAGGTGGAGATCCGGCCGAGGGGCAGCAGTCGAAGAAGTTCTTCGACGACATCGGGGATGGCAGCAGGCTGCTGGGCCATGAGGTCCCAGAGCCGGTGTTCGGAAAGTGAGGTGTAGGCGATTTTGGACAGAACCGACAGTACGTTCTGGTCGCCTCCGACGAGGGAGCCCAGCAGTGTCGCTGCGTATTCGGCGTCTGTGACTGGCGGGGTGACGGTGTCGCGGGCTGTGAGGAGGTCCTTGATGAGGCCGCCTTCCAGGTGGCGTCGGCCGGCGACGAGGTCTTCGATGTAGTGGTAGAGCTCCCAGAAGTCTTCGAGCAGTTGGGGCACGTCGGTGTCGTGGGCGAGTTGCATCTGTCGGGACAGGTGCCGGAAGGCCGGGATGTCGGCGCGGGGTATGCCGAGGTAGTCGGCGTTGACTGTGATTGTGAGCGGGTCGAGCACTGCGGTCACGAGGTCTGCGTCGGCGCGTTGGTCGAGTGCGCGGACGAGATCGTCGACGAGTGACAGGGTGTGGCGGCGGACTGCGGGCGCCAGAGCGGTCATGGCGTTGGCGCTGTATGCCGCGGCGACGAACCGTTTGAGCCTGCCGTGGTCGGGATGGTCGAGGTTGAGGAGCATGTCCTCGGGCATGATCGTCGGCAGGAAGCTCGGTCCGTCGTCGACGTTGGTCGCACTGCGTATGAACGAGGTGTCGGTCAGTACTCGGTGAACGTCGCCGTACCTGGTCAGGTGTACCGCGGTGTGTCCGGTCGGGAGTGTGATCTGCGGCAGCCCTCCAGACGATCGAGTCGGTTGGGCGGTGATCATGGCCGGTGGTGCGATGTTGGCGATGTTTCGAATGTCGAATCGAATCTGGCTGGGGCTGGTGGGCGCGGACATCATGACTCCTGTGTGGTTCTAGCGTTCTTGCCTCGGACGAGCAGGATCGCGATGGTCAGGGCGACGATCAGGCCGATCAGGGCGTAGACGGTGGTCTCGAAGGCGCTGCGGTAGACCTCGGGATGGCCGGGCTGCCCGGCGGCGGTGTCTTCGGCGGCCGTACCGCTGAGCTGGCGGCCTACGAAGGTGGACAGGGCGAAGGCGTAGCCGGCGACGAAGACTGCTTCGCTGCCGATGCGGAAGAAGTTGAGCAGGCCGGCGGCGGTGCCGGTGCGTTCGGCTGGGACGACGGCCAGGGCGTGGCCGTCGATGAGTCCGATGGGCAGGCCGAAGCCGAGGCCGAGCAGGACCATCGGGACGAGCACCCAGCCGACTGAGCGGGTCTCGGACAGCAGAAGGACGCCGATGTTGCCTAGGATGAGTGCCGCGAGACTGGCGTAGACGACGGTTCCCACGTTGACCGATCGTGAGGAGTTGACGAGTTTGGCGACTGCGGTCGGGGCGATGAGCACCGGAATGGTCATCGCGAGCATGGTAAGGCCGGCGGTTCCCGGGCTCATGGACTTGATCCCGCTCAGGGCTGAGGGCAGGTAGGTCAAGAGTGTGACGAAGCCGATGGAGCCGGCGACGGGGACCAGGCACATGGCGAGGAACTCGCGGTTGCGCAGCAACGACAGGTCCAGGATCGGGGTGCGTTGAGCACTTCGGTCGGTCTGTTTGGTCGTTTCGGCGGCCAGCGCCGAGTCGGGCAGTACCCGGGAGCCGGCGGCGGCCAGGGCTAGGACGGCGGCCTGCACGAGGAATACGCCACGCCATCCGACGCCGGCGACAAGGATCCCTGAGATCGTGGGCCCGAGCGCCAGGCCGAGGCCGTTGATGGTGCCGAAGAGTGCGAACGCCTGCGTTCTGGCGGCCCCTTCGAACACGTTGGAGAGCATGGAACTCGCGCCGGTGAGAATTGCGGCTGCGCCGATCCCTGCCAGGATCCGCGCGGCGTCGAGAACTGCGAGCGAGGGCGCGACGGCACTGAGGATGCTGCCGACTGAGAATAGGGCCGCCCCCAGAGTGAATGCGCGGCGATATCCGATCCGGTCGCTGAGTGTGCCCCAGGCGAGCACGCCGACGGCGAAAGCCACGTTGAAGCCGTTCACGACCCACTGCAAGGCGGTGGGCTGGGCTCCGAGGTCACCGGAGATCTTCGGCAGTGCGATCGCGGTGCCGGCGATCGCCATCGGTGTGACGAACTGGGCGATGAGGATGATCGGCAACGTCAACCGGCTCGGTTCGGGCGTTTTCAGCCCTGCGGGTGCGTTCTCGGTAGCAGTCACATGCATCTCACTTTCTCCGTAGGTTCGATGTATATAGTAGCTATCATGGTTGTAGATACTGCGCAACAATCCGGCATGCGATCCGCTACGTCGAACGTCGACGTCGTGATCGTCGGTGGCGGTCCAGTCGGGATGCTGTTGGCCGCCGAGCTCGCCCAACGTGACGTGGAGGTACTACTCCTCGAGCCCCGCACGGAGGTCGATGAACGTCCGCGGGCGGGCACCGTTCACGCCCGATCGCTTTCACAGTTGGCTCGCCGGGACTACATTCCGTCGCTCGAACCGGCTGAGATCGAGCGGGTGGCGGGTCAGGTGCGCAGGGCTGCGTTTCAGTTCGCGGGCGTGTCCGGTCTGACGCTCACCGCACCTGCCGTCGAGCCGGGTCCGCTGGCGGGCATCGGCCAGGCGACCCTCGAGGCCGCTTTCGAACAACGAGCGCGTGACCTCGGCGCCGACATCCGGCGCGGTGCCAGCGCCCGGATGATCTCGACCTGTGCCGCCGGGGTCCGCGTCGACCTGTCGCCGACCGCCGGCAGCGGGTGCGAAGCAAGCGTGGAGGCGCGCTTCTGTGTCGGCGCGGACGGCGGACGCAGTCTCGTGGCCTCCTCCGGAGACTTCCCGGCAGTCGAAGTCGCCGCGACGATGAGCGCGATCTCCGGTCTTGCCCGCTCGGGAACCGACGGTCCACCCCCCGGGTGGAATCCCACGACGCTGGGCTGGACGATGCACAATCCGAATCCGACGGGAAGGGGCCGGGTGATCGGCATGGACTTCCGCGGCCCTTCGACGCAGCGGTCGACCCCGTCGACGACGGAATACCTCGCCACCATGACGGCGGTCCTGGGCAAGGAGCCCGACCTTTCGTCGATCTCCCATCTGACCAGATTCAGCGACTACGGCCGCTACCGGTCGACGATGAGGAACGGGCGCCTGATGGTGATCGGCGACGCTGCGCACATCCACTACCCGCTCGGCGGCCAGGGTCTCAATACCGGCATGCAGGACGCGTTCACGCTCGGCTGGCGACTGGCCGAGGTCGTGCAGGGCAAGGCGACGACCAGCACACTCGACCGCTGGTCGCGTGATCGGGTGGCCGTTGCGGCCGTGGTCGTGGGCAACACCGTGCTCCAATCACGAATGATGAACCCCGAAATGACCGATCTGCGTGACGCGGTCCAGGCGATGCTGACCGTCCCGTCCATCCACGACGGTTTCGCGGAAATGATCTCTGGACAGTTCCAGCCGGGCTTCGTCGAAGACGTGGCGATCACCGACCATCACACTGCGACGACAACGACGCTGGCGCGACTGTTGCATTCGGGCCGAAGCGTCGAACTGCGCACCGACGAGACAGCGCCACGGCTGGGTCTCGACGACGGTGACCGGATCTCGATGACCGGTCAGATCGTCCCGACCCCGCCGTGGCGCTCAGCGCTCATCGGCCCCGACGGCTACCTACGCGCAAGCAGTCTCCAGTAGCGCTCGAACGTCGGCGATCGCCTGATCGGCACTGAGGTACTGGACAGCCTCCCAGCCACAGCTTCGCGCCGCGTCGCAGTTCTCGGCCAGGTCGTCGACCAGGATGCAATCGGACGCCCGGACCTGGTTGCGGTTCGCGGCGAGGGCGAACAGCTCAGGGTCGGGCTTTCGGATCCCGACCCGGCAGGAGTCGACCAGGTCGGTGACGACGTCGTCCATTCCGATCATCTCGCGCCAGTACGGCTCCCACTCGACGACGTTGTTGCTGAGCACCCCGACATCGAACCCTGCGCCAGCGAGTTCGAGCGCGAAGTCTTTGACCTGCTTGTTGACCTTGTGTCCGTCGAACCATTGTCGCCCGAAATCCAGGACGCTCCGGGTCAAGTCGATGCCCGGATGCTCTCGAGCGATCACCGCATGCAGCTTGCTCACCCACGTCCGCTCGTCGACCACAGCGAGTTCGATGGGCGCCAGGGGCGGCATCGCGTACTCCTCTCCCACGACGTCCATCGCCTGCTTGAGGACGTTCGCAGGGATTCCGGTGCGCTCTGCGTAGGCCTCGAATAGGACCTGAAGCGGCGGTGACAACACGCCCCCGAAGTCGAACCAGACGAACGGCCTTTCCCGACTCACTGGACCATCGTCCAGATGTCGACCGGCATCACACGAAGATGGACTCGACCGGACGCGATAGCTTTGTCGCCTTGTGTGATCCGGATGACGGCGATGACCGCGCCGTCCTCCTTGGGATCCGGCTCGGCAACTGCCCGCGCGATCGTCTCCAGCTCGAACTCGCCGAAATCCTCAAATGCGATCTCCAACTGATGCATAACCATCCTGTTGGTATCGAGGCCCAGCGAAGCGTTCGCTGCCGCCATCGCGATCTGGCGCGCGGCCTCGAACTGCAGCATGCCGGGCACATGGTCGAGAGCGTGGTCGAACAGCGACGGATGGTTGGTGTCGATGACTGTGAGCGCGCTGATCTCGCCGTGCGCATCGTGTACCGGATTCGCCAGGATCGCGTTGCGCGGGTTGTGTCGTCCCACAGCCCCCGGACGCATCCTTGCCACCGGCACCAGATCGGGAATGCCGTGAGCGTCGGGCAATCCGAGACTGTTGCGGCCGCGGTGCCGGATGCGAGCCCACACCTCGGCGGGCATCCACTGGTAGGCCATCGTCTCACGTGCGGCGGCGCGGCCCTCGATGTAGGCCGTCATCTCCAACGTGAGTCCGACGACCGCCTCGCCACGCATCTTCTCGGCGACCACCTCCGCACTCACGGTGCAGTGGCCGGGGCACGAGCCGATCCGCAGAGTGTCCTGCTCGAGGATTTCGAACTCCGCAGACCCGAAGACGAACTGGCAGGTCCCCGATAACCGGTCCAGGCAGTTCTAGAGCCAGTTCCTACTTGCAGTCGATCAGTCGATCTCGCAGCCCACGGGGTGATGTTGGTGGGTGCATCC
>NZ_BMGC01000068.1 GCF_014639795.1 Gordonia jinhuaensis
CGCTCGGCTTCCGCAACCTCAACCACTACATCTTGCGGTCACTCATCCACTCCGGCGGCCTGGCAGAACACCTACACGCACTCTGAATCAGGAAGAGCCGGTTTCTCGGGCTCGCAACCGTCGTTCTCGTTCTGGTCTGAGATGCGCACCGGCGATCCGTCGAGGTCTGGCGACGGTGGATTGCAGGCCGAGCGCACCGCACTTGCCTGGTCGCGCACCGGGCTGGTGCTGAGCGCTCTGATGATTGTCGTAACAGTGAAAGTGGCTCTGCATCAGGAGGATCGACAGTCCACGGCATTGTTCTTCGCCGGTGCCACCGCGGCCTCGGTGGTCATCTTCGTCAGCGGGATCCGGCGGTGCCGGCTGGTGTCGAGTGGGACCGATCCGGCTCCTGCGCGACTATGGATCATCGTGTCCGCAAGTGGAACCGCAACTCTCATCGTCGCGGTCCTCATGGCGCTGTGTGTCACCTGACCCGCGTCGCTGCGGCGTGAACCAGCACGAAAAGCCACCTTTGCGGAGGTGGCTTTTCGTGCTCTTGGCATTCATGAGAAGCGTTGTCGTGTAGATATTTTCGCGTCACGTGGCATGACGACCAGCGATTGTCCGCATCTGGTGGTGGCGTAACTTTGTCGGTACCGCCATCTGAGTGGCGTAACTGCTGCTTCATTGTCGGTGATTATGGCAGTAACACTGCGCCGCAACCATTTTCCCATCACATCCTGCGCTACCGATTCAAGGAGACGATAATGGGAACACCACCGACACAGACGAGGCATCGGCGCCTCCGACCCGGACATCAGACAGATCCCGCCACTGCGGTGAGCGCGGATCATGCCACCACTGATCAATCCACGACGGAGACGTTCGAGATGCCTGCTACGACCGATGGGCGCACGGCCGCACACGATATCCACTACATCCGCAACGCGCGTGATGTGGAAGCGATCGTCGGCGACGGCGTGGACGGCGGCTCACGACGATCAGCGCAGTTCAAATCGCTGTTCATCATGTTCATCGCACTGGGCGGCGTGTTCGTCGACGCGTATGACTTCTCGAGTCTGTCCGTCGGGACTGTTGCGCTGAAGCATGAATTCGGACTCAGTGCAACCCAGGTCGGACTCCTCTCGGCGTCAATGGCGGTCAGTGCACTCTTCGGTGCGCTCTTCGGCGGATACTTCGTCGACAAGATCGGCCGCAAGGAGACCTTCATCCTCGATCTGTGGATCTTCGTGATCGCGGCGATCGGATGTGCACTCGCCCCCAACCTCGGAGTCCTCATCTTCTTCCGCGTGTTGATGGGTCTTGGCGTGGGACTGGACTTCCCGGTGGCGTTGAGTTTCGTCGTCGAATACTGCAACCGCAAGAGGCGCGGTCTCTTCGTCAACAGCAGCTATATGAACTGGTACCTGGCCGCACTGGTCGGATTCGGGGCGAGCTATCTGGGCTACCTCGCCAGTGCCAGCGACAGCCTGTGGCGGATCGCGGTCGGCTTCGGCGCCGTTCCCGCGGTCATCCTCGTACTCCTGCGACGTCGGTACATGGAGGAGAGCCCGCTGTGGCTGGCGCATCAGGGGGATCTCGACGAGGCGGCAATGGTGCTGCGTAAGACCAGGAACATCAACGTCATCGTCCAGGCGGATGATTCGAGCGTCGAGCCGGCAACGTCGGGCTTCGCCGACACCGTGCGTGAGCTGTTCTCCACGACTTACCGTCCGCGAGCGATCCTGGCCGCGGTGATCGGCTGTCTGCAGAGCATCGAGTACTACGCGGTCATCTTCTATCTGCCCGTGATCTCCGGGTACATCTTCGGCGGCGGCATCCTCAACGCGATCCTCGGTGGTGTGATCTTCAACGCGATCGGGCTCGTCGGTTCGGCCACACAGGCGTGGATCTGCGACCGCACCGGTCTGCGCCCACTGACCCTCTACGGTTCGCTGGTCGCCGCGGTATCGCTGGTGGCGGTCGCCTATGCCCACAGCCGTGGGAACGTCACCATCGAGGCAGTTGCGCTCGGAGTCTTCATGATCGGACACACCATGGGCCCCGGTCCGCAGGGCATGGCGTTCGCGGCCCTGTCGTTCCCCACCAGGATGCGCGGATCGGCCATCGGATGGGCGCAGGGTATGCTACGCGTGGGTAGCATCCTCGGATTCCTCTTCTTCCCCATGATGCTGTCGGCATTCGGTTTCAGCACCACATTCGCCCTGCTGGCTGCTGCCCCATTGGGCATCGTCGCCGCGGTCATGCTGATCCGCTGGGAACCGATCGGGCGTGATGTCGACGCCGAAGACGCGATGTCCCGACAGGAATCCAGCCGTTCGACGGCATCCGTGACCGGACACTGAGCAGAGAAAGCGACTCGGGATGAAGACAGCGACACTGACGAGTGAGCGCCACGAGGCGCCGACCGTCCTGTCGACGTTGCGCCGGCCCGCCGCGATGCGCACCGAGATCTTCGGCGGGATGGTCACCGCGCTCGCCCTCATCCCCGAGACGATTTCGTTCTCAATCGTCGCCGGGGTGGACCCCGCGGTCGGCTTGTTCACCTCGTTCATCATGGCGATGGTCATCGCGGTGACAGGCGGCCGTCCGGCAATGGTGTCGGCGGCCGCCGGCTCGGTGGCACTCGTGGTGGCGCCGCTGGTGCGGGCGCACGGCATGTCCTATCTGGTGGCGGCGGTGATCCTCGGCGGCGCACTGCAGATCGCACTGTCGGCGGCCGGTGTCACGAAGCTGATCCGGTTCTTGCCCGGCAGCGTCGTCACCGGATTCGTCAACTCGCTGGCGATCCTCATCTTCACCGCGCAGATTCCCCACCTGATCGGCGTGCCGTGGCTGGTGTACCCGATGGTTGCCGTCGGTGTGGCGGTGATGGTCATCATGCCGCGCCTGACCGCCCTCGTCCCGGCTCCGCTGGTGGTCACGGCGCTGCTGACGATCGCGGGGATCGTGTTCGCGTGGAAGGTACCGACGGTCGGCGACGAAGGTGATCTGTCGTCGGTGGTGCCGCATCTGGCACTTCCGGGGGTCCCGTTCACCTGGACGACGCTGGGGATCATCGCGCCATATGCGGTCGCGCTGGCGCTGGTCGGGCTGTTGGAGACATTGATCACCGCGCAGCTGGTCGACGAGATCACCGAGACGGGGTCGAACAAGCGGCGTGAGGGCTGGGGGCTGGGTCTGACCAATATCGTCGCCGGGTTCTTCGGGGGTATGGGTGGCTGCGCGATGATCGGTCAGACGATGATCAACGTGAAGACTGCCGGTGCGCGTACCCGCATATCGACGTTCGTCGCCGGACTCTCACTGATGGTCATGGTGCTGTGTTTCAACGACGTGCTTGCGCGCATTCCGATGGCCGCCCTGGTGGCGGTCATGATCATGGTCTCGGTGGCCACCATGAACTGGCGTTCACTCTCGCCGCGGTGGCTGCGACACAAGATCGCCTGGCGCGACACGGTCGCGATGGTCGCCACCGTGGCCGCGGCTGTTCCCACCCACAACCTCGCCTACGGAGTGATCGCCGGTGTGGCGGTGGCGGTGGTGCTGAGGCTCGTGCCTGGGAGCCGGGGATCGGCGCGCACGTCGGCCGGTGTGCCGACGCAACCGGCCGAGATCACACCCGTTGGGCCACCACGAAAATCCGACGGAAACCGAGAATCGTCATCCCGTTCTCGTCTGCCGGGTAGTCGGCGCGCAGCATCACCTTCAGACGAGCGGTGAACGCGTTCGCGGTCGCCTCGTCGAGACCCTCGAGGTAGGGCCGCAACCCGGTTCCCGAGACCCAGTCGAAGACCGGATCGTCGCCGGTGAGCTGGTGCTGATAGGTGGTCTCCCAGCCGTCCACCTGCCAGCCGAGGCGACGGAAGTCGCGGATGTAGACCGACGGGCTGAACACTTCGAGTCGATTCACGTCGCCGATGGCGTCGGCGAAATCGGGGTCGGCGGCCAGGGTCTTCATCGCTTGATGTGAGGGTGAGGCGAAGTTGCCGGGCACCTGAAAGGCTAAATAGCCGCCCGGAGCCACCGATTCGGTGGCGATCCGTGCGATGACGCGACGGTGGTCGGGAACCCACTGGAAAAGGGCGTTCGCCACCACCACATCCACCGATTCGGGGCCGCTGGCCGCGCGCCACGCGCTCACATCGCCCACCGAATAGGTGACCTGCGTGTCGGGTTGTTCGGCTGTGGCATTCTCGGCGTTGGCGCGCTCGATCATCTCCGTGCTCGAATCGACCGCCTCGATATGTGCGGTCGGCCAGCAGTCGCGCAGCAACGCGGTGTCGGTACCCGGCCCGCAACCCACATCGGCGACAGTCACCGCTCCGGGCGCGTCGATCTGCGCGAGTAGACCCGCCAGCGGCCGTGACCGCTGTTTCTGGAACTGCAGGTATCGGTCGGGATCCCAGGTGACAGGCACCCCACCGACGCTAGCGCGTCAGGCCTGCGGGGGTGCCTGTCCGTCGCCGGCCTGTGCAGCGGCAATCTCGGTGCGCACGGCGTCCATGTCGAGGTCCTGCACTGCCGAGATCAGCTCCTCGAGCTGCGCAGATGGCAGGGCGCCGGGCTGGTTGAAGACCAGGATGCCGTCGCGAAACGCCATGAGTGTCGGGATCGAACGGATACCGAAACCGGCAGCGAGCTGCTGCTGATCCTCGGTGTCCACCTTGCCGAACACGATGTCGGTATGTGCGTCGGACGACTGTTCGTACACGGGGCCGAACGCCTTGCACGGACCGCACCAGTCGGCCCAGAAGTCCAGCAGAACGATGCCGTCGGACTCCACGGTGTCCTTGAAGCTTTCCATGGTGATTTCACGAGTTGCCATGCCCGGTGCAACCGAGGGTCCAGCGCGGGCATTCCCTGATCCGCCCTGTGATGCCCGATATCTCGGGTATCAGAGGCGATTCGTGTTTCTGTGGTTCACAGCTCCTGTGGAGGTCACAGGCCGTCAGCGTTCATTCATTGCGGATCGCCTGCTTCACGGGCGAAACGCACGAAATACTGCAGTGCATCGGGGTCGTCGACGGTGTCCACACCGATCACCTTCCCCAGCGGGCGTCCCTGGATCAGCCGCTTCACCGGGATCTCCAGCTTCTTCCCGGTCCGGGTGTGCGGGATCGCCGGAACCGCGATCACATCGTCGGGGACGTGACGCGGCGAAGCCGACGTGCGAATGGTCTCGCTGATGCGCTTGCGCAGATCGTCGTCGAGCTCCACACCGTCGGCCAGAACCACAAACAGTGGCATCCAGTAGTCGCCGGCACCGTTGTGCCCACCGTCGAGTTCTGCTCCGATGACCAGCGATTCGATGATCTCGGGCATGTCCTCGACCGCGTCATAGATATCGGCGCTGCCCAGCCGTACGCCGTGGCGGTTGAGGGTGGCATCGGATCGTCCGGAGATGACCACACCGCCGTTGTCGGTGATCGTGATCCAGTCGCCGTGTCGCCACACGCCCGGATAGGTGTCGAAG
Organism: Gordonia jinhuaensis; assembly: GCF_014639795.1. Taxonomy (GTDB): domain Bacteria; phylum Actinomycetota; class Actinomycetes; order Mycobacteriales; family Mycobacteriaceae; genus Gordonia_B; species Gordonia_B jinhuaensis. The sequence continues at coordinate 5,480 of NZ_BMGC01000068.1, forward strand.
TAGGCGCCGTGGTAGCGCGAACCGTCGGGATCGTTCCAGAAATAGATCGGCATCGAGGGCATCGGGGAGGTGATCACGAGTTCGCCGACCTCGCCGATCATCGCATGACCATCCTCGTCCCATGACTGCATGTTCACGCCGAGGAACGGACACGAGATCTCACCGATGTGTACAGGGAGATTCGGTGCGGCACCGGCGAATCCGCTCACCACATCGGTGCCGCCGCTGGTGGAGGCGAGTTGGATGTTCTTACCGACCTCGTCGTGCACCCACACGTAGCACTGGGCAGGCAGCGGTGCGCCGGTGGAGCCGATCACGCGCAGCGCTGAGAGGTCATAGTCGCTGCCCGGGTGCAGATCTGCCTTCGCCGAGCCCACCAGATAGCCGGGACTCACACCCAGAACGGTGACGTGATGGTCGGCGCTGATCTCCCAGAGTCGTTGCGGGCCGGGTTTATTCGGCGATCCGTCGTAGAGAACGATGGCCGCACCGACGAGCAGTCCGGATACCTGCAGATTCCACATCATCCAGTTGGTGGTGGTGTACCAGAAGAAGCGTTCACCCGCACGCAGGTCGATGTGCAGGCCCAGAAGCCGGAGGTGATCCAGCAGCACACCGCCGTGCGAGTGCACGATGCCCTTGGGGACGCCGGTGGTGCCCGAGGAGAACAGCACCCACAGTGGATCGTTGAATTCCACACGGACGAAACGTGGTTCGCTCGGCTCGGCGATGACGGCGTCGAAATCGGCGCTGGCGACGCCCAGGTCGGGCGTGTCGTCGTGTTCCCACAGCCCGGCGACGGATGCACGCAGCACCGCACGCAGTGAGCCGATGCCCGCGACCACCTCCGCGACCTCTTGTCGGCGATCGAAATGCTTTCCGTTCCACTGATATCCGTCGGAGGCGATCAGTACGGTCGGCTCGAGCTGGCCGAGCCGGGCCAGTGCGCCGGCAGCGCCGTAGTCCTGCCCGCACGCCGACCAGACTGCCCCCAGACCGGTGGTGGCCAGCAGCCCGACCAGCGCGTGCAGCGTGTTCGGCAGATAGCCGACCACGCGGTCGCCGCGCTCGACGCCCTGTGCGAGCAGCCACTCCTGTACCGATCCGACCATGCCGCGCAGGCGATCCCACGACACCTCGTCGGTGTGGCCGGCCTCGTCGATCGCAATCACGGCGGTGGCCGAACCGGTGTGGCGCAGCGAGTGTTCGGCATAGTTCACATGTGCGCCGGGGAACCAGCGTGCACCGGGCATCGACTTCTCGGGCAGCACGTCGCCGGGAACGTCGTCGACCATCACATCGAAGTACTCGGCAATCGCCGACCAGAAGCCCGCGAGATCCTCCACCGAGTACTCCCACAGGTCCTGATACGACACCAGTTCACGCCCGGCGCGCGCACCGAGGAGTCGGGCGAACTCGGTCATCTGGGTGGCGGCGAGCGTGTCGGGGTCAGGTGTCCAGATGGGCCCGGTCGTCTCCGGTGTCGATTCCGGCGTCGCGTCCTGACTGACGGTCATATCTCTCGTGCTCCTGCGGTGTCGTGGGTGTCAGATGCGTTTCCGCCATCGTCTTTCCGCCATCCTCTTTCCGCCATCCTCTCAGCACTGTGTCGAGAGGATGGCGGAAAGCGGGTTTTGGCGGCGAATATGCCTATCGGAACGACGACCGGTCAGCCCGCCGAATGTGCGCCGGTCATCAGCGCGGCGAGGTCCTCGGGCAGCAGGAACGACGGCGGGGGAGGCGGTCCCCAGCTGTAGAGAGACAGAGCCGTCAACCCGTGCAAGCAACGTTGTCTCGTAGGAGGGCTTCGAACTTTTCGCGTGGGGTGTAGAAGCCGAGTGTCTGTCGGGGGCGTTCGTTGAGTTCGC
>NZ_BMGC01000069.1 GCF_014639795.1 Gordonia jinhuaensis
CCGATGGAACCCTGAGCAAGTCCCATTCTGTCACTCAGACAGGGCATTTCGTCTATCCCTCATCCCCCGGACAGGTACAAATCGGTGGATCGAGGCTTAGTGTAGGTGACGACGGCCTGCTGGTCGTTGGTGCCTCGGACCACCGACTCGATCTGGTCGTAGCCGTTGGATGCGGCGATCTCGTAGGTGGTGTCCTTACCGTTCTGGGCATTCCAGTTGGCCTTGAGGTCGGTCCAGTCGATGGGGCGGCCGTTGCTCCACTTGGCCTTCGGATTGATGTTGTAGGTGACGGTGAACTTGCCGTTCACAGTCGCGGAGTCGATGGAGGTGAAGTAGTCGGTGTCGGTGTGCACCGAGCCGTCTGCATCGGCCTTCTCCGGCGTCGGCATCGACGCCTCGTAGATGTTGTTGAGGTCGACACTCGCACCGTTGACGTCGTCGTAGTTGTAGTTCGCGACCACCTGTGAGATCGGATAATTCAGGTTTCCACCCTGTTTGAGGTCGGATACCGGATGGGCGTTGATCTGCGCGACCGTCTTGAATGAGCTCGGTGCGGAGGCGTTCGGTCCGGAATCGCCGGAGCTGCAGCCGGAGGCGATCAGCGCGCACGCGGTCACCAGGGTGGCCGGCACCGCGAATCGGGTGAGTGTTCGGCGAGACATCGTAGGGAGTTGTCCTTTCTCAGATGGGCTGGTGCTCATACGGTCGTGATGGTCAGGCGGTTCTGCTGAATCCGGACTCCACGACCTCGGTGTCGCCGCGGTCGAATCGACGTCGCGAGATTTCCGGGTCGGGTACGGGTACCGCCTCCAGAAGCGCTCGGGTGTACTCATGCTGAGGATCGGTGAACACCTGCTGCGCCGGGCCGGTTTCCACGAATCGGCCGTCGCTCATCACCGCGACGTCGTCGGCGAGATGGGCCACCACCGACAGATCGTGGGAGACGAACAGGTAGGCCAGACCGAGTTCGTCCTGCAGGTCGGCGAGCAGATTGAGCACACCGGCCTGAATCGACACGTCCAGCGCCGATACCGGCTCGTCGAGCACGAGGATGTCAGGTTTGAGCGCCAGCGCGCGAGCGATCGCGATGCGCTGGCGCTGGCCTCCGGAGAACTGCGTCGGAAACCGCTCGCCCACAGTGCTGCTCAGACCCACCTGGTCGAGGAGCTCGGCCACCCGCTGCGAGCGCTGCGATCCGTCCACACCGTGGATGCGCAGCGGCTCGCCGATGATCTCCGCAACAGGCAGTCGCGGGTCGAGGGAGGCCATCGGATCCTGGAACACCATCTGGATCTTGGATCGCAGGCGTCGCTGCCCCGCCGCGTCGAGGTCGTAGGGCTGCTGCCCACACACCGAGATCGTGCCGCTCTCGGGTCGGGTGAAGTCCATGATCGCGCGCAGCGTGGTCGACTTCCCACACCCCGACTCGCCGACGATGGCCAGCGTCTTGCCTTGTCGCAAGGTGAAACTCACTCCGTCGACGGCTTGGAACGCCCCGACTGCGCGACGGAAGACCGACCCTCGGTAGGTGGTGTAGGACTTGCGGAGATCCTGCACCGCCAGCACCACATCGCCGTCGACAGGCTCAACGGCGGTCTCCGGCTCCACGTCGACGTCATAGACGATCTCAGCGGGTCGCCGTGCGGCGGCAGTGTTGACACATGCGGCGCGGTGGTCGGGCGCCACCTCCTCCAGCGGCGGCTCGCCCTGCAGGCACGCCTCGATCGCCACCGGACATCGCGGCGCGAAGGTACAGCCGCTCGGCAGTGTCACCAGCGACGGCGGCGACCCCTCGATCGGAATCAGACGGCTCTGTGCGGGAGTGTCCAGACGCGGGACCGCTCCGAGCAGCCCGACCGTATACGGCATCGAGGGATGCGCGAACAGTTCGGTCGCCGTGGCGGTTTCGACAGCCTTACCCGCGTACATCACCATCGCGCGATCAGCGATGCCCGCCACCACCCCGAGATCGTGCGTGATGAACACCATCGCCGCGCCGGTCTCGCGTTGGGCCTGCCGCAGCAGCGACAGGATCTGCGCCTGGATCGTCACGTCGAGTGCGGTGGTCGGCTCGTCGGCGATGATGAGGTCGGGTTCGTTGGCGATCGCCATCGCGATCATCACCCGTTGACGCATACCGCCGGAGAACTCATGCGGGTACGCGCGTGCCCGTGCAGCCGCATCCCGGATACCCACCGAAGTGAGCAGTTCCTGCACCCGCGCGTCGATCGCCTTGTGCGACAGGCTCTTGTTGTGCACCTCGATCGCCTCGGCGATCTGGTCGCCGATACGGAAGATGGGCGTGAGCGCGGTCAGCGGATCCTGACTGATCATCGACACCGAGCGACCCCGAAGCCGTGACATCTCCTTGTCGGACAGGCCCAGCAGCTCACGGTCGCCGAGGGTGATCGACCCACGGATCCGCGCGGTCTCGGGCAGCAGTCCCATCACCGCCAAGCTTGACACCGACTTCCCCGAGCCGGATTCGCCCACCACCGCGAGCACTTCACCGGGCTCGACGTCATAGCTGACGCCACGCACAGCGTGAACCGTTCCTTCTTCGGATCCGAATTCGACGTGCAGATCACGAACGCACAGAACGCTCATGCGCCACCGGCCTTCGACTCGGGGTCGATCGCATCACGCAGTCCGTCGCCGATGAAGTTCGCCGCCAGCACGATCAACACCAGTGCGCCACAGCAGAATCCGAAGAGCCAGGGGTAGGTCAGCGCCGAGGAGGTGCCCTCGGCGATCAACGTGCCCAGCGACACGTCGGGGCGTTGGACGCCGAAGCCGAAGTAGCTCAGACTCGCCTCCCCCACGATCGCGACGCCCACATTCAGTGTGACGTCGACGATCAGCAGCGAGGCCATCGACGGGAGGATGTGGCGGAACACGATGGTGCGCGAGGATGCGCCCATGTACTTGGCTGCCCGCACATAGTCACGTTCGCGCAACGAGGTGGTGATGGAGCGGACCATGCGCGCGGTGATCATCCAGGAGAACAGCGCGAGCAGCAGCACCAGGATCAGAAAGCTCTTGTCGCGGAACAGCGGACTGCAGATGGCGATCACCAGGAAACTCGGCACCACCAGCAGAAGATCGGTGATCCACATCAGTCCACGGTCGGTCCAGCCGCCGAAGTATCCGGCGATGGCACCGACCACGCCGGCGACGCCGGTGGAGATCACCGCGACGAGCAGGCCGATGATGAGCGACTTCTGCAGGCCGCGCAGCGTCTGCGCGAGCACATCCTGGCCGATCTGGTTGGTACCGAACCAGTGCTGCGGTGAGGGCGGCGAGGTCAGTGCGTACGGGTCGATGTCGTCATAGGCGTAGGGCAGCAGTGGTGGCAGCGCGAACGCCGCGACGAACATCACGACGAGTACCAGCACACCGAACAGCGCCAGCTTGTTGCGCATAAAGCGCCGGACGATGAGTCGTACTCGTCCTACCGGTGCGGATGCGGGATCGGCCGCAACCGTCAACTCGGTGGGATCCAGCGACATGGTCATGGGGTGAGATCTTTCTGCCGGTGGGCCTCACGAGAACTCGGATCGGCGGCGGTGACCGCCGAGGAAGAACGCCGATCGGATGCGGTGTGCGTACGGCTCGTGGCCATAAGACGCGGACCCGCGGATCGAGTGCGGCGGTGATGATGTCGGACAGCAGTCCCGACAGCAGCACCGAGAGTGCGGAGAAGAACGCCACCGCGAGTGTGATGTTGATGTCCTGGGTGTCGATGCCGTAGATGAGCCAGTCTCCCATCCCGTACCAGCCGAACACTCTCTCGGTGAAGGTCGCGCCGGTGATGATCGCGCCGATGCCGAAGGCGAAGAGGGTGGCCATCGGGATGAGTGCGGTGCGAAAGCCGTGCCGGAAGATCGCCCGGCCGCGGGTGAGCCCCTTCGCGCGTGCGGTGCGGATGTAGTCGGAGTGCATCTCGTCGAGCATCGACGCGCGCATGTAGCGGCTGTAGGAACCGATGGTGAACAGGATCAGCAGGATCGTGGGCACCAGCAGGTGTTGTGCGCGGTTGACGATCTCGTCGCCGAGGCCGCCGGACAGCGTCGCCGATGTCTCCCCGGTGTACTGGAAGAAGGTGGTTCCGGTGGACTGATTGAACTGCACGGCAAGGTATTTGAGCACCGGCGCGAGTACGAGCACCGGGATGCTGATGAGGATGAACGAGATCACCGTGGAGATGTGATCGAACAGCTTGTACTGGCGCACAGCCGAATACGCGCCGATGAGGGTGCCGAACACCGCGCCGAGGATGGTGCCGATGGTCACCAATCGCAGGCTGACGCCGATGCGCCGCCACAACTCGTCGTTGACCGATCCCGCCGCGATCGTCTGCCCGAAACTGCCGTGGAACAGCAGATCACCCAGCCAGGAGAAATAGCGCAGGAACGGGTTCTCGTCGAGGTGTAGCGCCTCCCGCTTGGCCGCGAGCACCTGTGGCGGCACCGGCGGGTTGCGCCCGAGGAGCGAGGCGAGCGGCTCGAAGGTGTACGAGGCGAGGATGTAGGTGAGGAACGTGGCGATCAACAGGAGGACGACATAGTTCGCCAGCCGCCTCAGGACATAGCCCAGCACCGCAGAAATTCCCCCTCGCGCCCCATGAACATCTGTTTCACAGATCAGTGTGCAACGGTCATATGGTTCACGAAGTCTGTTTCGTGGATGTTGCGGTGGGTAGATTCCTGGTTACGTCTGGGCGGGAGCGAGCGGGCGAGGGGGTGGGTGAGGATACGAAAAAGCCGGTGCCCTCTCGGACACCGGCTTTTTCACTTCAGTGGTAGCGGGGACAGGATTCGAACCTGCGACCTCTGGGTTATGAGCCCAGCGAGCTACCGAGCTGCTCCACCCCGCGTTGGTGAACACAACGTTACACACTCGATCGTCGCAGATGCAAATCGCGCCACTACCTGCGGTTTCACTGCGAATCGGACAGGTCGCGAAGGTGTCGGCGGAATCTCACGGACCACGCAGCGCCGCCCTCAGCGCCTCCAGCGCCTGCCGCAGCACTCGCGACACCTGCATCTGGGACACGCCGAGCCGGGCGGCGATCTCGGATTGGGTCAGCTCGAGGACGAACCGGTACACGAGCACCTTCTGCTCGGCGGAGGACAGCTGACGCAGCGCCGGGGCGAGCCCCACGGCATCGTCGATCTCGTCGTAGTCACGGCACTCGGCTGCGGGAAGCTCCAACGCGGAGCTGCCGCCGTCATCAACCGTCGTAGGCCGGTAGGCGGAATCGGCGAGAAGACCGTCCTCGATCACGTCGTCGCCGACGCCCAGTTCGGTGGCGACCTCACTTCGTGTCGGAGTCCGACCGAGTCGTTGGAAGAGTTCATCGCTGGCCGCCACGAGTCGAGCGCGACGCTCCTTGCCGTCTCGTGTCACGTGCAGTGCCCACGTGCCGTCGCGGAAGTGCCGCTTGAGCTCACCGAGCACCGTCGCCACCGCGAAGGACACGAACGCGTAGCGGCGCTGCGGGTCGAAGCGGTCGACCGCCTCCACGATCCCCAGTCGGGCCACCTGGGTCAGATCGTCGAGTGGCTCCCCGCGATGTTGGTAACGGCGAGCGAGCCGATCGCCGATCGGGACACCCAGCTCCACCGCCCGATCCCGGAATGCGCGGTATTCCGCAGAATCGGGGACAGACGACCGCATCCGCGCGATCACGCTCTCCACCGGCAGTTGCGGGACGCACAGATGCAGCGACTCACGTCGGCGAGCCTCGTGTGTGCCGATGTCTGGGATCAGCCGATCATCGTCGGCTGGGTCAGGTGAAGCCGTCGCATCTCCTCGCCGGTGCTACCCCCGTGATCCAGGGTAGCCAACGGGCGAGGAGCGCAACGTCGAGTCAGCGCTTGTTCGATGCGCGCTCTCTGCTGTGTGCACCGTAGTTGTCAGCATGCTCGGCATCGGCATGCTCATTGGCGCGATTCTCGCTCATGTCGATCTCGCCGGTGTGCGCCTGCTCCTCGGACGCGTGGTGGCCGCCGCGGTACTTGTCCTCGTACTCACGCACGAGCGGGTCAGGTGTATCACCGCTCATCAGGTCGTGGCCGTACTCAGCTTGTGCCTCCGGGTCGAAGACGTACTTGGCACGCATCTTCAGGCAGATCCCGATCACCCCCATCAGCACCAGGAACACGATGCCGAGCGTGACCGCCCACATGTTCCTCGACGCCAGTGCGACGATGAACGTGCCGCCGACGGCGAACGCCGCGAGAGCACACAGATAAGCAATCACTCCCCATGGGACACGTCTCATGGTTCACTCCTCGAATTGGGTTCACTCCTACAAATGGTGTGTACCCAGCTGTGCAGTTGCTCAAACAACGGACATTTCGGGCGAGGGGTGGGAAGTGGTTGCGTTTGTCGCAACGTGAACTGGTTGCGTACGTGGGAAGTGGTTGCGTACCTGGGAAGTGGTCGCGCTTGTCAGAACTGGTTGCGTACGCCAGAAGTGGTTGCGTTTGCACAAACGCAACCACTTTCGTCAGACGCACGGGCCTGGTGCACGGATAGGTGACAGGGTTAGTCACGCGGCCTGAGGGGCCTCGTGGTTGATGATGGTCTCGAATTCAATGGGGGTCAATCTGCCGAGGCGG
>NZ_BMGC01000070.1 GCF_014639795.1 Gordonia jinhuaensis
ACCGCCTCGGCAGATTGACCCCCATTGAATTCGAGACCATCATCAACCACGAGGCCCCTCAGGCCGCGTGACTAACCCTGTCACCTATCCGTGCACCAGGCCCGGCGATCGAACCACCTCGAGCAATGGACAGCGGCAGCAACCCCAGTACCGCCGCCATGGGCGCCGCAGCCGCGAGCACGAGCACCACGACGCCGCGCGTGGACAATGCGGGTCTACCCGCCATATGGGTTGTTGTGGAGGAACTCATGATGAAACCACCTCGGTGAGAGATCGAGCGAGAGGCGCCATTGCCTGAGTAATTCGTGGGCTGGGTAATTCGTGGGTAGGTCAATCCGTCGGCTGGTCAGTTCGTCGGCTGGTCAGTTCGTCGGCTGGTCACATCGTGATGATGCATCTGCGGGGCGGTGGATGGGGTGTACTCATCTCAGCCCCGAGCGGCGAATGTCTCGCCGAACCGGCGGCGATGCACCGACGTATCGACAGGTTCCCGATCGTCGTCGCTACTCGCCTCGGCCCCGACCGCCTTCCCGTACCGCACCACATAGCCAACCGCTGTCGAGGCGATGATGAAGACGACCAGCATCACCACTGCCACCATGAACTCGTTGTCGTACAGCTGGATGTGTCCGCGAACGATGGCGCGCTGCGAGTAGGTCATCGGCGAGAAGTCCGTCAGTGGTTCCATGGGCCCCGGAGTCGTCCCCGGAGGCCAGATCCCGCCGTAGACGAACATCCCGAACATGAAGAGCACGAACGCGATCAGTGGACCGAACACCCGTCCGAAGAGCAACGTGACGACCTGGGTGGTCAGCGACGCCGCGACACCGACCACAGCGACGATTCCCAACATCACCGGCCAGCTTCCCGGATCCCAGCCCACGGCGGCACCAACGGCGCTCAAACTCCATCCGAACACGACTCCTGCCACCGCCCCGACGACAGTGGCCTTTCCCGTGCCGACCAGCGCACGACGCCTCGCCGATCCGGTGGCCCCGAGCATCGTGGGCGTGAGCAGCGTCCAGAGCAAGAAGACCAGGAAGTACGTCCCGATCACTACGATCACCGGGCCTGCACCCTTGCTGATCTTCTTCTTCGTCAGATCATTGGGATCGGTTTGGATCTGACTCGGCTCCTGATTGGTGACGTCCAGCGTTGCGGGAGAGGCGAACTGATCGGCGCTGGCGTTGACATCGTTGACCCGAGGAGCTTGTTTGGCTCCATCCTTCAATCCCCCGTCGAGCTGACCTGTCCCGTCGTCGACCTGCTTGATCCCGTCATGGAGTTGTCTGCTTCCGTCCTGCAGCGCAGGCATCCCTTGCTGAAGCTGTCCTAGACCGTCATCGAGTTGGCGCGCGCCATCATTGAGTTGTTTGGCGCCGTCATTCACCTGGAGAACGCCGGACAGATAGTCCGCATGCGGATCTGTCAGCTGTCGCGCGAGTTCGGCGGTACCGTCGCGTAGCTGCGTCAGCTGGCTGACAACCCCGTCAGGATTCGTCGCATCGACCTCCGCAACGAGTTCGGCGAGCTGCTTGGCAGCGTCGCGCACAGTCGGGTCGGGACTGCGTTCCAGCTGGCCGAGCAGCGGTGTGATCTGCTTGGCCTGGTTCGCAACTGGAGTCAATTGCTGTAACAGCGGGGTCAGGATCTGCCCGACGCCGTCGCGGATCTGCACTGCTCCGTCGCCGAGCTGCTTGGTACCCCCGACGAGCTGGTCGGTTCCGGTGGACAGCTGCGACGTCCCGGCGTAGAGCTGGCCGCTACCGGTCTTGAGTTGGTTCACTCCATCGGCGACCTGACCGATCCCGTCATCGAGTTGACCGGAGCCATCGAGGAGTTGCTTCGTACCGTCCTTGAGTTGACCCGAGCCGGCGGCGGCCTGTGTGAACCCGCTCCCCAACTGATTCAGACCGACCAGCACCTCCGAGGCGTAGCTCTTGCTGATCGACTGCTGCACCTGTTGCTGCGCCTGGGCAACCACACCATTTCCGGTGGCCCCGACCAGAATTCCGTTGAAGTCGTTGTAATAGACGTTGATCTTCGCCTGCTTGGGATGATCGTCGGTGACCGAGAACACCCGTCTGCTGAAATCGGCCGGAATCACCAGGGAGAAAGCGTATCGCCCTTGATCGAGGCCGGTCACCGCCTCCTTGGAACTCACCTTGTGGAAGTCGAGCTGACCGGACGACGTCAATCCCTTGTAGACCTCGTCGCCGACGTTCTCGTACTTTCCGTCGGAGTAGCCACCCTGATCGTCATTGGCCACCGCGACCGGGATCGTGTGCAGATAGTTCGTCGGATCCCACAGGGCCCACATGTAGATGGCCGCGAATGCGGTGGGCACCACCAAGATGACGACCATGGCCAAGTGGAATATCCTCGAGCGGAGAACTCGTCGATATCGAGAACTGAGCTTCGCCAACCGCGGAGCTGATACCTGCGTGACCGTCTGCACTGTTGGTCCGTGTGATTCTGTCATTCCGAGCCTTACAATCGTTCAACCGGCAGCCTGCTGGCACACCGGAATGGTGACGCTGACGCCTCGCGTGCGAGTCGAGCTGAGTCTCGCCGCGGAGGGATCCGTGCCGCGTTGCACAGTTCAGAAAGTTCTAGCTTCCCCACACATGGGCAGGGACATCCCAGCGTGCAGCCGTCATGGCCTTCAAAGCGCGGGGGAATTCGTGGAGGCTTGTGGTGTGCTGAGATACCAACTCCCCCAACGCCGTTTCGTCTCCCTGGAATGCTCGGCCGGCAACGTCCGGCCAGACGTTCGCAATCCCGAGCATGGCACCGGCAGCGCCGATGTCGCGGGCGACGCCGAGCAGTGTCGGCACACCTGTGTAGGTTTCAATGCCCATGTCCAGCGCCTCTTCGATCAGGCGTGCCGAATCGCCAGAGGAGTCCTTGATCCCGGCGACACCGAGACCCGCCAGCTCTCGCAGCGGGATTTCGGCCGCTGCCTGGGGCAGGTGATAGGCCAGAACCGGTACGCCACTGCTGCTTCCGATCGCCGCGTAGAACCCGGCGAGATCATCACCGACGCCCAGAGGCAGCGCGGTGATCGCGGTTACTCCCGCATCAGACATCCGCGTGGCCATCACTGCTCCACGTTCGGCGCCGACCCCACCGACGTGACCGATCACCGGCGTCGTCGGAGGAACAGCGGCCAGCACCGCGCTCACCAATACCAGCCGTTCCTCGTCATCGAGCGCCCAGAACTCGCCAGATGTACCCGCCACCAAGACCGAGGCCGCTCCGGCGTCGACCAACCGCGCAGCCAGATCTGCCGTCTCGTCAATGAGAAGCGCGTCGTCGTCGGCGAAGAGTGTCACCAGAGCGACACCGGCACCGGGCGCTACAACAGCCGGCGACCGGTTGCACTCGGTACCGCCGTTCACTCTGGACACCGTGCTATGACGTCGATTTCGACACTGACAGGTATGCCACCCGAGATGAGCGTACGGGCGGGCAGCACCTCGACCCCGGCCGCCCGCAGTGCGGACTCATACGCCTGGTTCACATCTCCGATGATCGAGGGGTCGTTCACGTACACGGTGGTCTTGACCACATGCGCCAGAGATGATCCCGCAGCCATCAGCAATGCCTCGATGTTCGCGAGGGCCTGCACGGTCTGCTCCGCGGGGCTGCGTTCTGCAAGTCCGCCGAAATCAGCGTTCCAACCGACCTGCCCCGACACGAAACACCATCCGTTCGCGCAGACAGCCGGCGTGTAGGCACCGACAGGCCCCGGTGCCTTGGAGCTGGAGATTGCCTTGATCTGTTCCACGTGAATCCCTTTCGCTGACCGCAGTGATGAACGTCGGTGGGCGCCGCCGCACGGGATCGTTCCCGTGGCGCGCTGAGTAGACCTCGGCACTGATGCCGAGATCGCCGCACTTGCTGGTGAATTACGTCGTGTCGTGATCGAATTCTGTCTAGCGTTCGCCGTACTCGATCAGCATGTCTGCGGACGTCGAGATCTGCTGATCGGGTGCCTCGGTCGCGAGAGCGAGAAGCTGATCAACGAAGGTCGCCAACACTTTTCGCATCTCATCGGTCTTCCTGTCCACCAACCAGACCAGTGCCATACCCTCACTCATCGCCACCAGCATCCGCGCCAACGTCTCGACGGACACAATCCAGGCCGTGCCCGTGGCCTCGGCTGCTCTGACGAAGAATCTGCGCGCAGCCTCGAAATAGCATTCGTACTGCATACGCCCCAACTCACGCGCACTGTCTGTCCGGACCGTGTACGTGGTCAATTCGAAAGTCAGTCTTCGCTTTTCGTGATTCCTTGTGATCGCGACGCAATATGCATCGGCAGCACGACTCAGATAGGACCGCAGACTGTCACCCTCTCGAGGTGCGTCGATGCTCGCCTCGAGGATCTCGTTCACGATCGCCCTGATGACCTCGCGCATCAGAAGCTCTTTGGTGCCGAAGCAGTAATGGACGACGCCCACAGCCACTCCGGCCTCGGCCGCCACTCGACGCGTCGTCGCGGCGGCGATGCCCTCCGAGCTGGCCACCGCAATAGCCACCTCGATCAACTGATTTCGGCGAACATCCGCCGGCAGTTTCGCCACGCGACCACCTCCGATAGCCATCAGAACGAGATGATCGTGCACTTGGACAACCGCTCAGGTCAACCGTTCAAGACGATCAATGCCACAAACACCACAATTGTCTCGAAGGTGAAACCAGCACGAAACATTCGCTGCCGGTCTACCGTCATCCTCGGCCTTCGATCAGCTGAATCAGACCGGCCTCGCGCTCACATATGGATCGGACCACATCCCGGAGGGCAGCCACCGCCGGAAGATCCTCGCAGTCTCGCCGGATCCCCAGCGCGACAGTCGACCTCGGGACATCCTCGACCGGTACGAACCGCACATGCGGGTGCGGCAGCAGTCGTACCACCGACAGTGTGACCAGGGAACATCCGCGCCCGGCCGCGACCATGGAGAGCTCTTCTGTGATCGATCGAGCAATAGTGAGTTTCTTGCGGACCACATCACCCGCGCCGTCCAGACTCGTCCCGCCCGACCAGAATTGATCCGAAGTCGGATCGTATCCACCTCGGACTATGACGGTTTCGTCCCCGAGATCGGTGATGCTGATGCGGTCATATGTGGCCAACTGATGCTGGTGAGGCAGTGCGACCCAGACGGGTTCGCTGAACAGGGGGATCAGTGATACCTCGCGAACATCGATCGGGAGACGTATGAAGGCGACCTCGGATCCGTTCTGCGCCAGCCCCGCGGTGGGATCCTCGGAGCCAAACTCGCGGAGCTCGACATCCACATCCGGTCGGCGTCGCGCGAACTCCTCGAGAATCAGGTCGGTCAGTTCGAGCGCACCACCGACGACGAACCCCAGCCGCAGGGTATGGCGCGCCCTCTCATCGAGCTCGAGTGCTGAACGACGTCCATCCTCGAGCAGTTCGAGAACGTCTTTCGCTGTCAGAGCGAAGGATTCGCCCGCCCTGGTGAGCGTGACCCGACGGGTCGTCCGGTCGATGAGCCGAAATCCTAGGTCACGCTCCAATATCTGCAGATCGCGACTGAGGGCCTGCTGAGTGAGGTGGAGGTGGGCAGCTGCCCGGCCGAAATGCAGATGTTCGACGAGCGTCAGGAAATGCCGCAACCTGCGAGTGTGGATGTCCACAAGTCGAGAGTGTAAATCATGAGCGATACTGTTGTTTCACCTTCGTCGCGGTCGAGCGCTAAGGTCATCGACAATCGGGAACTCTCTCGACTCACACGAATTCCTCTGGCTCCGTGCCATCTTCGCGGCGCCTTGATCTCGAGGACACTATGACTCACATTCTGCTCACTGCAGACCTCCCCAAAGGCCTACCTTCTGGCGCCCCCGGCACCGACAGATCGCTGGTCGCCGATCAGAGCTGGAACCTGCTCGCGGGCGACATCCCGTTGCCCGCGGCCACGCTCTCGCGTACCGCCCTGTCACACAACATGGCTCTTCGAACTTGAGCGGGCAATGCCTGGTCAGCGGGCTGGCGTGTCGATGACGTGAGACGCCCCTGGTCTCCGGAAATCTGGATGTTGCGACACATTCCGAT
>NZ_BMGC01000071.1 GCF_014639795.1 Gordonia jinhuaensis
AACGGCTGGAACGACCGCAAACACCCCTTCGTATGGACAAAAACCGCAGACGAAATCCTGAAGAAAGCTCAACCCAAAACGTATTAACGAAACGAGACACTAGCGCAATCATCTCCCGCGCAGCGGCCGTCAGCGGTATCGTTGAATTCGGTTGCGAAACAAACGATTGCGCAGGCGCGTGCAAATCGCCCGATTCGGAATTGTCAGACACCGGCGGTTGCTGAACCACGAAATTCCTGCTCCTACTGCGGCTTCGGTGCCGTCTTGGGTATGCGTCATCGGCGGCGCAGGGTTGCGTCGCGCATGAGGGTGCCTCGGATGTGCTACTGCATGGACTGTGCGGCGACAGGGCGCCGCAGATTCGTCAGTGGCTGGTGACCGTGGAACTCAACACGGATTCGTCTTCACGCCTGGCCTTTTCGGTCGCCTCGATCAGGCTGCGCGGACGGATGTCGGTCCAGTGGGTGTCGATGTAGTCGAGGCACGCTTGCCTCGAATCCTCGCCGAACACTGTGGTCCACCCCGCGGGAACGCGGGCGAAGGTGGGCCAGAGCGAGTGCTGGTTCTCATCGTTGACGAGAACGATGAAGGTACCCGATTCGTCGTCGAAAGGGTTAGCCATGTGTCCTCCAGGATCATCGCGGTGGCCGCCACGTGGACCCGACGCAGCCAGATGCCTACGCGAGACCCCCGGTGCAGCCAGTTCCATTGTGGCGTGACAATCAGAGATTAGGCATTGATTCTGACAATTCACTGTCAGGTGTAGTCCGATCAGCCCGCAGTCAGAGCGTTGAGGGAATTCATATTCGCCGCTGGGCTAACGTTACGGACGCGTGTAGCGATAAACGTCGCGGGTGTCGTGCATCCCGAGGCCGCACATGCGCTTCTGCACTCCCGCACCGACCCTCCCCCAACCCGCAACGGAAGCGAGCCGATGTCATCTCCGACTCCTGTCGGCACACTCATGGGATCCGGCATCGAGGTCGAACACCTCGGCAAGGATTTCGGTGGTCAGACGGCTGTCGACGACGTCAGCTTCACCGTTGCACCGGGCACGGTCCTCGCACTCCTGGGACCCAACGGCGCGGGCAAGACCACCACCGTCTCGATGCTCTCAACCCTCCTGCAACCCGACCGGGGAACGGCCCGGATCTGCGGATTCGATGTGAGAGATAGATCACACGATGTTCGACGGATCATCAGCCTCACGGGACAGTTCGCGGCGCTCGACGAAGCACTCACCGGTCGGGAGAACCTGACGCTGTTCGGTGAATTGAACGGTCTGTCGCGGTCGGCTGCCCGCACTCGAGCCGACGAACTCCTCGGCTACTTCGACCTCACCGACGCCGCCCGCAAACGGGTGGGCAAGTACTCCGGTGGGATGCGTCGCCGCATCGACATCGCATGTGGGCTGATCGTGCGACCCCAGGTGGTCTTTCTCGACGAGCCGACCACCGGCCTGGATCCGCGCAGCCGCATGGGCGTGTGGAACCTCGTGCGAGCGCTGCGATCGGAGGGTGTGACCACCGTCCTGACCACCCAGTACCTCGAGGAAGCCGATGAGCTCAGCGATCGGATCGTGGTGATCGATCACGGCACGGTGGTGGCCGAGGGCACCGCCGACGAGCTCAAGACCCAGGTGGCCGACACCTACTGCGAGATCCAGTGCGCCCGCGTCGCGGATGTCTCTCGGGCGGCGACCGGTCTGGCGTTCACGCTGGGGTTGTCGGTGACCCGGGTCGGCGACACCGACGACCGAATCGCACTCGCCGCCCGCGACGGTGCGGCGACGGTGGCCGCCGCCGCCGGCTTCCTCGCCGACGCGGGGATCGAGGTCACCGACATCCGACTCGCTCGCCCGAGCCTCGACCAGGTGTTCGTGGCGTTGACCGGCGGCGACGCACATGCCGATCCGCAACGACGCGGCCGCCACGCAGCGGCCGGTCCGGCAGCCGCCTCATGAGTGTCGACACGCAGGTCCGCACGCCCGGCGCACCCGCTGACGCCGCGCAGCGGCTGTTCGATCAGGACGCGGCCCCGGTGCGCTCGGGTGCGGTGATCGGTCCGTGGTGGGCGCTGGTGCGCCGCGGGCTGCGCAGATCGGCCCGATCCGGCGAGTTGATCTCGGCGATCGTGTCGCCGGCCTTGCTCGCAGCCTGCTTCTACTACCCGCTGCACCGCACGATCGGTGCGCAGGGCATCGACTACGGTCAGTTCCTGCTGCCGATCATCGTGCTGCAGTCGGTGTCGTTCGTGGCCACCGGCGCCGCGGTGCGCTCGGCCACCGACATCCGCGAAGGCATCTCCACCCGTCTGCGCGCGCTGCCGATGCCGGCCAACCTGCCGTGGGTGTCGCGACTGTCGGTGAACATGGCCGTCGCCGCGGTGTCGGTCGCCGTCGCATTCGCCTGCGGTCTGGCGATCGGGTGGCGTAATCACGGCGGGGCCGGTGGTCTGGTCGCGCTACTGGTGGTGATCGTCGCGGTGACGGTGCTCGCCGCACTGGCCGCCGACACCCTGGGTGTGACCACCGCCAACCCGGTGCTCACCACGCAGATCGTGACGCTGCCCTCTCTCATCCTCGGCATGCTCTCCACCGGCTTCATCCCGGAGTCGAACTTCCCCGAGTGGATCCGCCCGTTCGCGCGCAATCAGCCGATCTCGCAGTTCATCGACGCCATGCGCACCGTCAGCGACGGCGAGTTCGCCTGGCATCGCATCGCTTCGGCTGCCGCCTGGTGGGTGGGACTGACCGTGGTGACCGTGATCTGGGCGCAGCGGTCAGGACGCCGATGAGCACCTCCGAGGCCGCCCCCGACACCCGACCGCGACTGTTCGCGGTCGACGAACCGAACTCGGCCGAGCGCAAGTCGGCCGAGCACTCCGACGCCGGCGTAGGCACGACCCCGCGCGACACCGAGCGCGAGATAGTCACCTCCGCACCGACCGGTGAGGCGCGCGGGAGCGGATTCGGCTCGTGGATGCGGCAGTCGGCCATCCTCACCCGCAGGCAACTGCTCGTCCTGGTGCGCGACCGCGGCACGCTCTTCGAGGGCCTGGTCACCCCGGCGTTCACCATGCTCATGCTCAACGTGGTCCTCGGGCACGGCATGGAACTGACCACCGGACACAAGGCGGCCTATGGCATCGTGCCGCTGGCGATCCTCATCGGGTCGATGTTCGGTTCGCTGGCCGGGGCGGTTCGCCTCACACAGGAACGCCGCACCGGTGTGCTGACCCGTCTCTACGTGATGCCGGTCCACCGTGCTGCCGAGCTGACCTCGCGGGTGGCCGCCGAGCTCGTCCGCATCCTCGCCACCTCCACAGTGCTGCTGATCATCGGATTCGCCATCGGATTCCGCGTGACCCACGGGGTGGGCAGCGTGCTGGGAATCCTGGGGATCGCCCTGCTCTACGGCATCGCGTTCTCCACGATGGTGCTCGGACTCGCCGTCGCCACGGTGAACTTCCCGCTGGTGCAGGGCCTCGCGCTGCTGTCGACGCTGCTCATGTTCTTCAACACGGGTTTCGCTCCCGCGTCGAACTACCCAGGCTGGATGCAGCCACTGGTCCGCCACCAGCCGATGAGCCCGGCGATCGAGGCGATGCGCGGGCTCTCACTCGGCGGTCCGGTTGCCCGCCCGCTCGCCGAAACCGCGCTCTGGGCGCTGGTGCTGTTCGCCGTCTTCGCGGTGCCCGCAGTGCGCGGTTACACGCGGGCCGCCCGCAACAGCTGACCCGGCGCCGCCCTGGGGGCACCCATGACTTCGGCCATCCGGGCCCGGGCAGGCGGGTGCACGGTCCAGAATCTCATGTGACGGGCAACACATGAGGAGTGACATGACAGACGTGATGAATCACAGCGACACCGAAGCCGACGTGCACGACCGACCGGCCGACGCGAGGATCGTCACGGGCCGACCGTCCACGCACGGCGATTCCTATCAGCTCAACACCACCACCCTCATCCGTCATTCGGCGCGCACCTATCCCGAGCAGGAGATCGTCTACCGCACCGCCGACGGCGGCTGGGATCGCTACACCTATGCCGACTCGTACTCCCGGATGCAGCGCATCGCGAACGTGCTCACCGAACTCGGCGTGACGCCCGGCGACGTGGTGGGTGTGCTCGACTGGAACTCCCGGCGCCACTTCGAGCTGTACTGGGCGATCCCGGGCACAGCGGCGGTGATGCTGCAGATGAATCTGCGGCTGTCGACGGAGGATCTCGGCTTCGTCGCCACCCACAGCGAGGCACACACAGTCCTGGTCGACGAGTCGCTCCTCGGCGTCGCCGAAGCACTGGCACCGCATGCACCCGGGGTGCGCAACTGGGTGGTCATGTCGGATCGGCCGGCCGAAGAGATCGACACCAGCCTTCCCAACGTGCATCACCTCGAGGATCTGATGGCCGCGGCGTCGCCGGAGTTCGACTGGCCGATGATCGACGAGAAGTCCGCCTACAGCGCGTGCTACACGACCGGCACCACCGGACGCCCCAAGGGCATCTACTACTCGCACCGGGGCATGTATCTGCACACGCTCTCGCAGTCGGCGCATCTGGGGATCAACGACACCGACACCGTCATGATCACCACGCCGATGTTCCACGCGCAGAGTTGGGGACTGCCGCAGTCGGCGGTATACGGGGCGGCCAAGATCGTGCTGCCTGGTCGCTATGCGGTCGAGGAGATCGCGACTCTGGTCGACGTGATGATCACCGAGGACGTGACGGTCACCAACGGCGCACCGGCGATCTTCTCCCCCATGCTCGACCACATCAAGACACTCGACGTGCCGCCGGACTTCCGCCGGGCGCGGTTGCTCTCCGGAGCCAGCGAACCCGCGCTGTCACTGATGCGGGAGTTCTATGAGATCACCGGGGCCGACATCATCCACGGCTACGGCGCCACCGAGACGACGCCGCTGGCCACCTCGAATCGCGGGGTCAAATCGACCATCGCGGCATCTCTTTCCGAGGAACAACGCTGGGATCTCAAACGACGACAGGGCCTTCCGGCGACGGGTATCGACATCCGCATCGTCGACGCCGACGGCAACGACCTCCCCCACGACGGGGTCAGCCAGGGCGAGGTGCTGCTCCGCGGCCCGTGGATCATCGAGAGCTATTACCACCTCGATGACAACGCCGATCGATTTCTCGACGGATATTGGCGCAGTGGCGATGTTGGTGTGATCGACGAGAATGGATATCTGAAACTCACCGACCGGCTGAAAGACATCATCAAAAGCGGCGGCGAATGGATCTCCTCGATCGACATGGAAAATGCCATCGTCGCCCACCCGAGGGTGGTGGAGGCCGCGGTGATCGGAGTGTCACACCCGCAGTGGCAGGAGCGTCCGGTTGCCTTCGTCGCCACCAGCGACGGCGAGGACATCGGGATCGACGAGATTCACGCGCTGCTCGGCGATCGCTTCGCGAAATGGCAACTGCCGGATACGGTTCTGCTCGTCGATGCGATCCCGCGGACGAGCGTCGGCAAGATCAACAAGCGCGCACTGCGTGACGATTACGGGGATCTGTACGCCTGAGGCGGATTCGGTTCGCCGCCTGCGGAACCGGTGTCATTCACGTGAATGATCTTGGCATTTCTGGTGATTCGGTGTTGGTTTCCCGCCTCTTCCTGATTGACGGTGCGTGGAACAGGTTCTTGCGACCACAAGATGTAGGGGTGAGCAAGATCGCGGGGTGATGGGCGGTGTCGCTGGAGGTGTAGGC
>NZ_BMGC01000072.1 GCF_014639795.1 Gordonia jinhuaensis
CGACACCACATCCGACAACCGACGATCCGACTCCGGCTTCACCCACCCAGCACGAGGCATACACCTAAAACTACACGCATGTAACCTTAACTGAACGGTATTGCGGTTTGTTGTCCACTTCACCCCCACCAGCTCATCCTGGATGAACCTCGTCGAACGCTGGTTCGCCGAACTGACCACCAAGAAACTCCAACGCTCCACCCACCGCACCGTACGAGCACTCAACGCCGACATCAGAGCGTGGATCGAGACCTGGAACGACAACCCCCGCCCCTACGTGTGGGTCAAGACCGCTGACCAGATCCTCGACTCCATCGCCCACTACTGCACACGAATTAATGACTCAGGACACTAGGACTTCGAACTCGCCGACCTGCAAGAATCCACGCCGAACTCACACATCGGCTGTCACTGAGGACAGTTTCACCGCGGGGCCGTCATTCGACATCATCCGACGCGGAGGATCTCCATGCACCCGAATCCCAGATTGCCGCCATCCTCTCCCTGGCCTCGGGCTAAACGGGCGTCTAGTCTCAATTGCCCGCCTCACCGCCTGCTCAAGTACATCAAGAACCTCGAATGGAATAGGCGTATGTCCGTCCGTCGCGGTGCGTGCGGCACCCAGTTTCTCGGCGAGGCCTTTGCACACCTCGGTGATATCCAGCACACTCATCCTCAGCACAACCTGCGCCAAACCGTCTGCTGCAAAATACCTTTCGACGCAACCAGGGCTCCGCAAACCGTTCGAGCGTGTGGCCTGTGGCGTGGCGGCCGACCGGTCGACACCTCGTTGACCTGGGGTCCTGCCCCCCCCCCCGGCTCAGCCAGGCCCGGTCGTGAAGACGAGGTGGCGCAGGGTCTGGGAGAAGCACCACTCTCCCTCGACCGAGACGTCGACTGCGCCGTCCGGGAGCGCCGATGCGCGGTCGGTCGCCTGGCGCCATGCGCCTTCTACCGCGCCCCAGGCCCCGCGCAGTCCCTCGGCGTCCTCGGCGCGCCGCTGCGTCCCGCAGGCTCCTGCCGACAAAGCGGGCACCCTCGAGCTTCAGCGAGTGGGGACCGCGGACACGTCTTCGAAGGTGCCAGCCGACCCCTGGATTCATTGTCAGACACGGCCTAGGCGTTCCGGCCTCAGTGGACTTGGCCGGCGGCTGCGGGACCGATCCGCGGCCGTCGCACGAGTTCGCACGTCAGGCGCAGGGCGCCGACCGCGGTGAGAACCGTCAACACTGACCATGCGGGCATGATCAGTGCTGGCGGGATGATGAGCAGGGATGCGGCCGCCGTGAGGAGGCGGTCCGGCACGAGCTGATGGTGATCGCGCCATCGGTAGGCGACATCGGCGGCGTAGAACAGACCCACCCCGCCACTGAGGGCGATGGCCGGCAGCAGCGGTAACGGGTCGAACACGTGCTCGAGCGCCACGCTGGCGCCGAAGCCGAAGAAGGCGACCCCGGCGACCAGGGGAAGGTGGAGGTAGCTGTAGGCGTCGCGGGCCAGTCGGGCGCGTTCGGGCCCGTCGGCGTCTTTGAGGCGTTGCTCGGCGCCGGCGGTCAGACCGAAGTAGGTCCACCACAACGAGGCGGCGATCAGGACTCCGAGGACAGCGGCGGCGAGCACGACCGGTTGCTGCAGGTGCTCGCTGGCCCCGGTGCCCAGCCCGACGACGGCTTCACCGAGCGCGATGATGATGATGTTGCCGTGGCGCTCGACGAAGTAGGAGGGCATTACCCGGAAAACCTCGACCCCGGCGACCAGGGGTCCGCCGAAGTCGATGATGGCTGCGCCGATCCAGAGCAGCTCTCGGTAGGGGGCTGGGAAGGCGGCGGCGACGGCGATCAGGACTGGTGCGATGAGCAGGCTCGGGGCCAGCCGCAGGAGGCCTGCACGGAGGTGTTCGTCGTCGTGGGAGGCGTCCACGACGAACAAGACCAGGTGGATGACGCGGATGGCGAGCAGGGCAAGCCCGAAGACGAAGGCTCCGGTGCTGAACGCGGTCGGGAGTGCGCTTACGGCCAGCAGCATCGCAGCCATGGCGGCGATGACCAGGCAGCGAAATACCACCCGATTCGTGGTGAAGGTGTTGGTGAGCCAGGTGTAGCAGACCCAGGCCCACCACACCGCCAGTAGGCCGAGCACACCATGACCGAAACCCCGCCACGAAACGTCGTCCCGCACCAGCTCGGTCAGCTGCGCCATGGCGTACACGAACACCAGGTCGAAGAACAGCTCAAGGTTGCCCACCGACCCGCTGCCGCTGTCCCGCGCGTCGGCCTCGCTGCCCGGCTCAGAGTTCTCTGACATCCGCGAAATCATCCCCTTTCAAGCCCGGCAACTCCCACCCTCACCGACGGTGCTGCCGCGCTGCCCGGACCGACCGGGCTGCGCCCTTGGTCAGGGTCACAGCATTTCTAGTGGTCGCGGTCCGCTCGGGGGCGGGAACGCACGGTCCAGAGCATCCAGGTCTTCGCGGGTCAGCTCCACGTCCAGTGCTGTGGCGTTGTCTCGCACGTGCTGCGGGCTGCTCGCCTTGGGGATCGTGCAGAGCGAGTCGCGGCGCAGCACCCAGGCGATGCCCGCCGCCGCGGCGCTGACGCTGTGACGCGCCGCGACGTCGTTCAGCGTCGTGTCGTGAAGGATGCGGCCCTGCTCGATCGGCGAATACGCCATGACCGGCAGCTGGTGGTCGGCGCACCACGGCAGGAGGTCGTACTCCGGTCCTCGCCGCGACAGGTTGTACAGCACCTGATCCGTGGCCAGCCCGCTGCTGCCCGGCACGTCCTGCAGGTCGGCGAGGGCCCGGTGGTCGAAGTTGCTGACGCCCCAGTATCGGATTTTCCCGTCCTCGACGAGCTGTTGGAAGGCCGCGACGGTGTCCTGCAGCGGGTACCTGCCCTGCCAGTGCAGCAGGTAGAGGTCGATCCGATCGGTGCCCAGGCGTTTCAGGCTGCGTTCGCAGGCCGCGATCGTGCCGGAACGGGAGGCGTGGGACGGAAGGACCTTGCTGACCACGAATGCCTCGTCGCGGCGACCCGCCAATGCTTCACCGACCACCTCCTCCGCGCCGCCGTCAGCGTACATCTCGGCGGTGTCGACCAGCGTCACGCCCAGCTCGAGGCCGGCGTGCAGCGCGGCGACCTCGTCGCCGCGGCGGCCGGGGTCCTCACCCCAGCCCCAGGTGCCCTGGCCCAGCACAGGGATGGACTCCCCGCTCGGCAGCGTTATCCGTCGCATCCGCGATCACTTCCTTCTGGTTGTCCTGAGGTGGGACGTGGGCTGAGATCCTCGAAGGGCCGGCGCGTCCGCGACCGGTGCTGGCTTACTGCTTGGGTCATCGGTCGAGTTGGAAGACGGCCCGGACGCAGCCGTCCTGCTTGTACTTAAACATCTCGTAGCCGTGGGGTCCTTGGTCCAGCGGCATCATGTGGGTGGCGAGGTGCTCGGTAGAGAGGTCGCCGTCGGCGATGTGCTGCAGGATCTGGGGGATGTAGCGATGGCCGTGCTGCTGGGCCCCGCGCACGGTCATGCTCTTGTTCACCATCGCACAGAGCGGGAATTTGTCGACGAACCCGCCGAAGACTCCGAGGATGAAGAGGCTGCCGCCTTTGCGGCAGGCGTAGATCGCCTCTCGGAGGGCGGTGGGCCGGTCGGACTGCAGCCGCAACTGCTGCTTGACCTGGTCGTATACGTAAGCCGGGCCGGGAGATGTGCAGGCGTTCACAGACGACGAGCGGGCCAACGCCGATGACTACGCGGCGACGACAGGTGGCGTCGTCGAGCAGCTCCGCAAATAGGTATACGTCGAGCTGCCTGACCACAGACGAAAGATAGTCACCGACGCCCTCGATGTGCTCGACTTCGGCTCACCCGCCCTCGTCGCCCAGCGGTTGGGCGCGCTCACGCAGCAGCAGGTACGCGGGCAACCCCACCGATGCCCCAAGTAGAGACGCGATCGCCACAGCGGTACGAGATCTTGTCGGCAGGCCGTCGTCGATTGCGGCCAGGGCGAGCAACGGCCTCCGATGTCGTCGCCGAAGGGTTTCCGGAGCTGACGCGAGCGCAGTTTGTCGAGTTCTTCTGCGCCACCCATCGCGGCGTGAGCCCCGATAGCGAGATGACTCGCATCGAATGGGTCTACCCGCGCCTTGACGGGGACGATCCCGCTACGGTCCAGTGTCACCGTAACTGAAACGGGACACGCTCACGCCTTGGCCAAAGCCGGTGTCAACACCCGGGATTCCGTCGGCGCGACCCTGATGCAAGCTCGCTTTGGGGCGCGCTCACGTCGGGAAACCAGGCGGCGTGCATGCTGGTTCGGTTAGGCGAGCGGGGGAGACGACTGCGTGGCCGGGCGGCTAATGGAACTGTTCGCGGTAGTCGTTCGGCGTCATGCCTGTGATGGTTCGGAAGGTGCGGTAGAACGAGCGTTCGTCGTTGAAGCCCGCTTCCCGCGAGATGTGAGAAATAGACTTTGTGGGGTGGTTGCGGAGCAGGTTCTGTGCGGCTTCAACGCGGGCCCTGCGCAGGTAGTCCATGAGCGTGTAGTCGGTGTCGTGAAAGAGTCGGTAGAGGCTTCTGCGGGACAATCTCACCGCATCGGCGATGCGGTCGGCGTCGAGGTCAGGGTCGGTGAGGTGTGCATGAATGTAGGCGATTACTTGATCGCGACGAAGGAGCGCGGGTATCTCGGCCGGCGGGCGTAGGGGGCTAGTCAGCCGTAGCAAAGACACGGCTAATGAGGCTGCGTGCGGTTCGAGTCGGGCTGCTGCGACGGGGTCGTCGGCCTGGTAGTGGGCCAGTTGGGTGAAGAATGCAGACACAGCGGAGAGAACTCCAGAACACTCCATGGGTGTGGCGAGGATATCGGTGGTGCGGTCCATGCCGGCTAGTGCGAAGGCGCGATCGGCGCCCACCTGGACGACCACCTGCTCGTAGGGTCCATCGGCGCGCATGCGGAACGGCAGGGAGCTGTCGTAGATGAACAGCGATCCGGGTGCGGAGTTATTGTCAAGACCTGTGGATGGGCGAGTTTCAGGCGGCCTCCTCGGAGTCTGAGTTGGGGTCGGGTTCGACGAGTTTGCCTTTTTCGAAGGTGGCGCC
>NZ_BMGC01000073.1 GCF_014639795.1 Gordonia jinhuaensis
CTGGAAACAAGCCCTCGCTCAACTCGCCCTAGCCTACCCCGACCGAATCAACCCCTACCTCTAACCCACACGAGCAACTACTTACACAAAAATCTTGACAAGCTCACAGGAAGCAGAACGAGTTCTCCGCCATGATCTCCTGCATGGCCTCGCCCATCCCGAGGATGCGCTCATCGGTCATGAGGTCGTAGTGATTGGCCGCGCCGAGGTCGCCCTTCTGCTGCAGCGACCACGGCGGATCGCACAGCGCGGCACGGAACGTCCCCGGCAGCGGCGTCTTGTCCGGCAGGTTGTGATTGATATGAATGCTCATACGTAGACTCCTCCTTTCAAGAGGTAAGAATTTGATGGATCGGCCCGCCAGCAGCAGTCGAGCTGGGCGGTGTCAGCGCCCATTGCGCACTCCGGCGACCGAACCGTGAAGACCACACCGCAGCGCTCCGCCCCTCGATCCGACACAGCAGTGACCGAGGTAAGCCACGGCGGGCGGTGGGTGAAAGCCGTCGTTGTGAAATAGGCAACGATGTACGCCTACTGATGGGCTACGAGCGAGGGAGATCGGTGCGCCCGGTCGTCAGGAACATCGCTCGCGTCAACGCCTTGGAAGCCTCATCATGGTCGGCCGCGAGGTCATCGGCGAGGGACAGGATCGTCTGCCGGAGCTGCTCGGACTTCGCGTCCAGCTCCGCCTCGATCCGTGCACGACGACGCTCCTGCCACGCCTCGTACTCGTCCCACAACACTTCGACCACACACAATGCGACGAAGGCGGTAATCGCGACCAGGAGAACGACTCCCGAGGCAACCGCGATCGCGGCAAGGGATTCCATCACAGGCCCCGAGCGATGCGCTGGCCCGCACCGATGGCGTATCCGGCGATGATCGCCTCATAGAACTGCGCACCAGCCGGGGCGATCTTCATCTGCGCCTCCGCCTGCGCCACCAGCGTCGCGACGTTCGTCATCGCCTGCGACGCCAGGAACGCGTGCCCCTGCTCCCGCACCGCCGCGATCTCCGTGGACGCAGCAACCTGCTCCACCTCACGTTTGGTCTGGCGCACCAGGCTCCCTGTGATCTTCTGCCCCTGCTGGGTTGTGTGCCCACCGAACAGCGGCACCACCTGATTGCTCGACATGTTGCATGTCCTTCCGGTTGAAGAGAACCGCCCCGGATTTCCGAGACACTTCGACCGTAGAAACTCGCCCGAGGGCACTCTGAAACTCGGAATAAAGTTGGAAGCGAACACGGGCGCGAGGCGGAGGTGATGGCGTGAGACTCGATGAAGACGATGTCGCCACCCTTCACCAGCAGCTCGCCTGGCTGACCAAACGCGAGGGCTTCGCTCAACGTCGCCTCGCCCAGGCTGGGATCGTCGACGAACTCCTCCGCGGCTCCCTCGAGGACAGCTTCGAACGCCTCCGGCACCGCTTCATCTCGCGATCCACACCCTGCCCGGCGAGCAAGCAGACCTGCTGCTCGACGTGTTCGCGCTCAGCCCCGACACACACCAGGTGCCCGAGCTGATGCAACGGCGACAGATCCACGGCGACAAGATCGGACGGAAGGTCGACACCGTGCGCACGCGAGAGACCGCCGCCCTGAAGGCGTTGCACTCCCGTCTCGTCACCGGCCGCTACGCGCAGGCCCCGCTCGTGCTCGACGTGCCCGAAATGCACGGCGGCATCATCTACGAAGAGACCAGCACCCTCATCGTCGTCGAGAACCGGCGCTGGCAAGCCACCTACGAGCACTACGGGTTCGCGAACATGGCAGGCGAACTCGACTACGTCACGATCGGCCGCTCCTATCCCGGCATCGTGACCCCCAGCAGTAAGGGCGACTTCAAGGTAAACACCCGCCCGATCGACGGCGCGGGCTGGAACGACCACTTCTGGCACCTCAACACCGCCCGCACGGCGACCGAGCCGATGCAAGACCGGACACGCTACGACCTGCGCTTCCGCATCACACCGCCCGAAGACGGCAGCGAACCGGAGCCGATGACGCTCGCCAGCCGGGCGCTCCACCACCGGTCACTGCTGTTCACGCTCCGTGTCGGGTTCATCGGGGACCAGCCCGCCAGTATCTGGAAGTTCGAGGGAGCAAGCCCGTTCGCCCGTCCGCACGCCGCTAACGAGTACAACCGCGTCCAGCTCGACGCCCGCGGCACCGCGACCCTCACCCTGCGCGACGTCCACGGTGGCCTCTTCAACGGCTTCGCCTGGAGCTGGGACGCCTGACCGAGGCGGCAAGGTCTTCTCGAAAACCGCCGGTCATGAGATAATCACAGGTAGATCGCAGCGCCCGGTCGACGCGACACATGCTCCCGGCTGCATCGCCCCTCAGGCTCATGCCGCGCATGGCACCCGACCGATGTCAGTGCCTGGCGCTACGGTGAGGGTAGCCCGTAACCATAACTTAAGACGCGCCCAGGCGCAGGAGACGAACACATGGCACCGACCACCAAAGAAGGACAACGCGCCGAACTACACAAGACCATCTGGCGCATCGCGAACGACCTCCGCGGCTCCGTCGACGGCTGGGACTTCAAGTCCTACGTGCTCGGCATGCTGTTCTACCGGTTCATCTCCGAGAACCTCACCGCCTACATCAACAAGAGCGAACGCGAAGCAGGCGACCCGAGCTTCGACTACGCCCAGCTCGGCGATGCGCAAGCGGAGTTCGGACGCAAAGAGACGGTCGAGGAGAAGGGTTTCTATATCCTCCCGTCCGAGCTGTTCCAGAACGTCCGAAGGCGTGCTGCCAACGACGCGAACCTCAACGAGACCCTCGCCCGTGTCTTCAAGAACATCGAAGGCTCCGCGGTCGGTACTGACGCTGAGGACGACCTCAAGGGCTTGTTCGACGACCTTGATGTGAACAGCTCGAAGCTCGGCAACACGGTCGCCAAGCGCAACGAGAAACTCGTGAAGCTACTCGACGCGATCGGTGACCTGCCGCTGGGGAACTTCGAAGACAACTCGATCGACCTCTTCGGCGACGCCTACGAGTACCTCATGCAGATGTACGCCTCGAGTGCGGGCAAGTCTGGTGGCGAGTACTACACGCCGCAGGAAGTCTCCGAGCTGCTCGCGCGTATCACCGTGGTCGGCAAGACCCAGGTGAACAAGGTCTACGACCCCGCTGTCGGATCCGGATCGCTGCTGCTGAAGTTCGCGAAAGTCCTCGGCAAAGACAACGTGCGACAGGGCTTCTTTGCATGGCTCAATGTGCCGGCCGAGGTAGCGGCACGGCGGTTGCTGGGTTGTGAGCTGGTGCGAGAAATTGGGGGTAGGGAGATTCGTGTGCGGATTGTGGAGACAGAGGCGTACGACCAAGGAGACGAAGCCAGCCATACATTCAATGGGCGGACGGGACGCAATGACGCGATGTTTAAAAGCGCCGGGCATATGTATGTGTACTTTACCTACGGTATGCACCATTGCTGCAATGTGGTGTGCGGGCCGGAAGGGTATGGCTCGGGCGTGCTGATACGGGCGGTCGAGCCGTTGGAGGGAATAGAGGCTATTGAAGCGCGGCGGGGCATGACGGGTGTGAATGTAACCAATGGCCCGGGTAAAATATGCGCGGCGCTGGATATCGATCGGCGCTACAGCGGCCATGATTTAGCCGAGCCGCCTGTGCAATTAATTAAAAAGCCGGCACTGCCGGATAGCGCAGTTACTACCGGCAAGCGCATCGGCATTTCAAAGGCTGTGCATGAGCTGCGGCGGTTTTATGTCACAAATAATCCATATGTATCGAAAAAGTAGGAGGAAACTAGAGGTATGACCCAGTTTGTTATAAAACGGATATATGAACCAGCCAATCCGAATGACGGCTACCGCGTGCTGGTAGACCGGCTGTGGCCGCGCGGCGTGAGTAAGGAGGGAGCCGCATTGGACGAATGGGCTAAGGATATTGCACCCAGCACCGACCTGCGCAAGTGGTTCGCGCACGACCCAGCCAAGTTTGCGGCATTTACCAAGCGGTATATTGATGAAGTAAAGCAGAACCCCGAAGCTGCCGGAATCATTAGCAATTGGCGCAAGCACGATAAGGTAACATTACTATATGGCGCACGGGATAGTGCGAATAATGAAGCTGAAGTGCTGCGGCAATATTTGCTGAAGTAATAGCAGTTAGTTCTGTATGCCATAGTACGATGGGTATAAAAAACATAAGGAACTTCGTTTTACCTATAGAATCGTCTTTGCGCTGCTTGGGTTTAGCGGCTCTTCGAACTTGAGCGGGCAATGCCTGGTCAGCGGGCTGGCGTGTCGATGACGTGAGACGCCCCTGGTCTCCGGAAATCTGGATGTTGCGACACATTCCG
>NZ_BMGC01000074.1 GCF_014639795.1 Gordonia jinhuaensis
TTGCCAACCAGGCTGAGGGAACCTTTGGGCGCCTCCGTTACATTTTAGGAGGCAACCGCCCCAGTTAAACTACCCACCAGGCACTGTCCCTGAACCCGATCAGGGTCCGAAGTTAGATGTCCACTACGGTCAGAGTGGTATTTCAACAACGACTCCACACACACTGGCGTGCATGCTTCACAGTCTCCCACCTATCCTACACAAACCGTACCGAACACCAATACCAAGCTATAGTGAAGGTCCCGGGGTCTTTTCGTCCTGCCGCGCGTAACGAGCATCTTTACTCGTACTGCAATTTCGCCGAGTCTGTGGTTGAGACAGCAGAGAAGTCGTTACGCCATTCGTGCAGGTCGGAACTTACCCGACAAGGAATTTCGCTACCTTAGGATGGTTATAGTTACCACCGCCGTTTACTGGGGCTTAAATTCTCAGCTTCGCACCCCGAAGGGCACTAACCGGTCCTCTTAACCTTCCAGCACCGGGCAGGCGTCAGTCCGTATACATCGTCTTACGACTTCGCACGGACCTGTGTTTTTAGTAAACAGTCGCTTCTCTCTGGTCTCTGCGACCACCACCAGCTCACGGGGTCAACCCGGTCACCAGCAGTGGTCCCCCTTCTCCCGAAGTTACGGGGGCATTTTGCCGAGTTCCTTAACCACAGTTCTCTCGATCGCCTTAGTATTCTCTACCTGACCACCTGTGTCGGTTTGGGGTACGGGCCGTGTACCAACTCACTAGAGGCTTTTCTCGGCAGCATAGGATCATGGAATTCACCGCAACGGCTACGCATCACCTCTCAGGCTATATGAGACACGGATTTACCTATATCTCGCCCTACCGGCTTACACCAGGACAACCATCGCCTGGCCCCACTACCTTCCTGCGTCACCCCATCGCTTGCCTACTACCAGCCAAGGTCCCATGCAGCCCCACACTCGAGACCCGAAGGCCTTCTCGGCGGTTTTGGATGGTTAGTACAACTGATTCAGCATGGACGCGGATACACGGGTACGGGAATATCAACCCGTTGTCCATCGACTACGCCTGTCGGCCTCGCCTTAGGTCCCGACTCACCCTGGGCGGATTAACCTGGCCCAGGAACCCTTGGTCATTCGGCGGCAGAGTTTCTCACTCTGCTTTCGCTACTCATGCCTGCATTCTCACTCCCACACCCTCCACCCCTAGATCACTCCGAGGCTTCCACGGATGCAGGACGCTCCCCTACCCACCCACACACCTGGCCCACAACCCGTAGATCATGGGCGAGCTCATGTGAGTGCCGCGGCTTCGGCGGTGTACTTGAGCCCCGCTACATTGTCGGCGCAGGATCACTTGACCAGTGAGCTATTACGCACTCTTTCAAGGGTGGCTGCTTCTAAGCCAACCTCCTGGTTGTCTCTGCGACCCCACATCCTTTTCCACTTAGTACACGCTTAGGGGCCTTAGCCGGCGATCTGGGCTGTTTCCCTCTCGACTACGAACCTTATCGCCCGCAGTCTCACTGCCACGCTCTCACTTACCGGCATTCGGAGTTTGGCTGACGTCAGTAACCTGATAGGGCCCATCGGCCATCCAGTAGCTCTACCTCCAGTAAGAAACACGTGACGCTGCACCTAAATGCATTTCGGGGAGAACCAGCTATCACGGAGTTTGATTGGCCTTTCACCCCTACCCACAACTCATCCCCTCCATTTTCAACTGAAGTGGGTTCGGGCCTCCACAACATCTTACTGCTGCTTCACCCTGGCCATGGGTAGATCACTCCGCTTCGGGTCTAGACCCAGCGACTCACACGCCCTCTTCAGACTCGCTTTCGCTACGGCTACCCCACACGGGTTAACCTTGCCACTGAGCACTAACTCGCAGGCTCATTCTTCAAAAGGCACGCCATCACCCACCACCCACCAAAGGGTGCACAGGCTCTGACGGATTGTAAGCGTCCGGTTTCAGGTACTATTTCACTCCCCTCCCGGGGTACTTTTCACCTTTCCCTCACGGTACTAGTCCGCTATCGGTCACCAGGAAGTATTCAGGCTTACCGGGTGGTCCCGGCAGATTCACAGCAGATTCCACGAGCCCGCTGCTACTTGGGCACCCATCACGCAAGACCATGTGCTTTCGATTACCGGACTCTCACCGTCTACGGCAGACCATTCCAGGCCACTTCACCTAACACACGATTTTCTCACTCACGCCCAGACAGGTAGATCCGGGAAGATGAACCCCACAACCCCACACACACAACCCCTACCCGGTTACACATGCGCATGGTTTAGCCTCCTCCGCTTTCGCTCGCCACTACTCACGGAATCACAATTGTTTTCTCTTCCTATGGGTACTGAGATGTTTCACTTCCCCACGTTCCCCCCACACGGTCTATACATTCAACCGGTGGTAACACCACATCACTGGTGCTGGGTTTCCCCATTCGGACACCCTCGGATCACAGCACGGTTGACAACTCCCCGAGGACTATCGCGGCCTCCCACGTCCTTCATCGGCTCCTGGTACCAAGGCATCCACCGAACGCCCTTACACACTTACAACAACACACCACACCCACACACACCACCAGCCACCAGACAAACCCCAGCGAACCAGCACACGATGCGTGTCAATGTGACATGACCAAAAAATCACTCTCAACAAACACTCGAACTCGAATCACAGAAACGAGAACAAAAAATTAGATGCTCGCATCCACTATGCACTTCTCAAACAACACACACCACCAACCCCGACCATCTCAGCACCGCATCACACGACACCTCACCAACAGCCACGACCAGCAGCAGTATTCAGGCAGAGACAACACTCGCGTGTTCCCTCAGAACCCCGACAGTGTGTTCAGCCACCACACCCCACTCACGCAAGGCATGCACCCACCACCACCCCACCATGACGCAGGACAGCAGTGAATTGGTGTTGTTGATGTTTCACCCATGAACACACACCCGCCGCACGGACACATGCCGGCAGAAACGGGTGATAGTTGTGTGCTCCTTAGAAAGGAGGTGATCCAGCCGCACCTTCCGGTACGGCTACCTTGTTACGACTTCGTCCCAATCGCCGATCCCACCTTCGACAGCTCCCCCCCTTACGGGTTAGGCCACCGGCTTCGGGTGTTACCGACTTTCATGACGTGACGGGCGGTGTGTACAAGGCCCGGGAACGTATTCACCGCAGCGTTGCTGATCTGCGATTACTAGCGACTCCGACTTCATGGGGTCGAGTTGCAGACCCCAATCCGAACTGAGACCGGCTTTAAGTGATTCGCTCCACCTCACGGTATCGCAGCACTCTGTACCGGCCATTGTAGCATGTGTGAAGCCCTGGACATAAGGGGCATGATGACTTGACGTCATCCCCACCTTCCTCCGAGTTGACCCCGGCAGTCTCCTGCAAGTCCCCGGCATAACCCGCTGGCAATACAGGACAAGGGTTGCGCTCGTTGCGGGACTTAACCCAACATCTCACGACACGAGCTGACGACAGCCATGCACCACCTGTACACCAACCACAAGGGAACAGCCATCTCTGACTGCGTCTGATGTATGTCAAACCCAGGTAAGGTTCTTCGCGTTGCATCGAATTAATCCACATGCTCCGCCGCTTGTGCGGGCCCCCGTCAATTCCTTTGAGTTTTAGCCTTGCGGCCGTACTCCCCAGGCGGGGTACTTAATGCGTTAGCTACGGCACGGATCCCGTGAAAAGGAACCCACACCTAGTACCCACCGTTTACGGCGTGGACTACCAGGGTATCTAATCCTGTTCGCTACCCACGCTTTCGCTCCTCAGCGTCAGTTACTCCCCAGAGACCCGCCTTCGCCACCGGTGTTCCTCCTGATATCTGCGCATTTCACCGCTACACCAGGAATTCCAGTCTCCCCTGGAGCACTCAAGTCTGCCCGTATCGCCCGCACGTCCACAGTTAAGCTGTGAATTTTCACGAACGACGCGACAAACCGCCTACGAGCTCTTTACGCCCAGTAATTCCGGACAACGCTCGCACCCTACGTATTACCGCGGCTGCTGGCACGTAGTTAGCCGGTGCTTCTTCTGTACCTACCGTCACCGAAGCTTCGTCGGTACTGAAAGAGGTTTACAACCCGAA
>NZ_BMGC01000075.1 GCF_014639795.1 Gordonia jinhuaensis
ACCGCCTCGGCAGATTGACCCCCATTGAATTCGAGACCATCATCAACCACGAGGCCCCTCAGGCCGCGTGACTAACCCTGTCACCTATCCGTGCACCAGGCCCTCGATCCTGTGGTGAGGCGTGTCAGCTCACTAGCGTCCGGGGATCGTCATCAGAGTCGTCGACGTCGTGAACGTCGGTGGTCAGGGTGAATCCGCTGCGAAACAGGGGAGCGAGGTTGTCGACTGCCTGGTCGAGTTTCTTGCCGCTCAACAACCCAGTGCGAGCTGAGATGATCGCGCAGACGGAGAGTGTGAACGCGTGGAGTGTCGGTCAAACGAACTACGCGCGGGAGACCGGTGCGAAGAAGAAGATATGGGAAGCCCTCGCAGGTGCTTGCAATCAGTGCGCTCCACTTGATGGAGTGAAGGTGGATCTCGACGATGAGTTCCCCGGGGGAGTTCTGATGCCCGCTCGACATCCTCGGTGTCGGTGTTCGGTGTACTTCGAGTATTAGTAGGGGATGGCATGGCGGGACCAATACGACGTGACCATCGCTTTCACGTATTCGTCGTCGAGCTTGACATTAGAAATCCGAACGTTCCTGTGTTTACGTTCGCAAGAACTAACGACCGAGGTTGGGCCTTGACCCCGGATCGTGGACACGATGTCATTTCGGTTATGCCGCTTCCGTGAGGGTAGCTGATCTCGCGGCCGCGTAGGTGTTCTCGTAGCTGTTCGGGGTGATCTGGCCGATCGCGGAGTGGCGTCGGCGCGTGTTGTATCGGTTCGTCCACCGGAACACGGCCCGGTGGGCGGTGGCTTGATCGGGGAACGCCGACGCGCCTTGGAGGAGCTCGCGTTTGAGCGCGGCGTTGAAGCTCTCGGCCAGCGAGTTGTCGGCGCTCGTGCCCACCGCGCCCATGGACTGGGTCACCTTGAGCTGCTCGCAGAGTGCTGCGTAGGCTTTCGACGCGTAGACCGAGCCGTGGTCGCTGTGGAACACTGCGCCGGCCAGCGATCCGCGGTCGCGGTGCGCGCCGCGGAGAGCGCCTTCGACGAGTTCGGTGCGCATGTGGTCGGCGACCTGCCAGCCGGCGAGCTTGCGCGACCCGAGGTCGATGCAGGTCGCCAGATACAGGTTGCTGCCGTCATCGATGGGGAGGTAGGTGATATCGCCGACATACCTGCGGTTCGGCTCCCCGGTGCTGAAGTCCCGCCCGATCAGGTCGGGGAACTTCCGTCCGGACTGGTCCGGGATCGTGGTCTTCACCCGGCGGCGCAGTCGGATCCCCGCGAGCGCGTGTTCCCGCATCACCCGAGCGACCCGCTTATGATTCACCCGCCCGGCGGCGGGGACGCCGTCGTTGAGGTCGGCAGTGATCCTCGGTGCCCCGTAGGTGCGGTCACCACCCTGCGCGGGGTCCTGCAGCACCCGGATCCGTGCCGCCAACCGGGCGTCGTCCGCGGCTCGCGCGGCCCGTCCCGGGGCTGCGGCCAGCCACGCGTAGAACGAGGACCGGGCGATCTCGATGACCTCACACAACCGCTTCACGCCGGAGGCGTCCTTGTGGTCCTCGACGAACTGGAAGCGGTTCACCAGTTCGTCTCCGCAGCGAAATACTTCGCCGCCTGACGGAGGATGTCCCGCTCCGTCTCGAGCTTGACCTGCTCCGCTCTCGAGACCGCTAACTCGGCTTCCAACCGGATGATCCTCGCCGCCTGCGACTCCGACCGCACCGACACCGGCGGCGACACCGAACCGGCCGCAGCGGTCCCGGATCCGAGCTTGTCGACCCATTCCTTCAACGCACCACGGGAGATCCCCAAATCGGCCGCGATCGCTTTCAGCGTCGCGCCCGGCGTGGACTCGTACAAATCCACCGCACGCTGCCGGAACTCGTCCGTGTAGTTCTTCCTTGCCATCCCTCAGATTCTCGCTTCCCCAGCATCGTGCTGGAATCAGCGTGTCCAAGATCAGGGGTCAAGCCCCGGCGCATTCTGACATCTTGTTGGCACTGCATGTCAGCGACACTCATCAGCGGGCGTGCATACGATGGGATACGGCCAGCCGTCTTGGAACACAAGCGCTTTCTAGGCCGATGGCCGCCCGAGATCACCACCAACCCAAGGAGATCGACATGGCAAACGGCAATCGTGCAGTACTGTTCGACAGCCCGAAACACATGAAAGTCGAGGAACTCGACTTCCCCAAGTTGGAGATGCCGAATGGCAAGAAGGCGCCACATGGCGCCATCCTGAAGATGGTCGCGACGAACATTTGCGGCAGCGACCTACACATCTACCGTGGGTCCTTTCCCGTTCCCCAGGGCATGGTCATGGGACACGAGATGACCGGCGAGGTCGTCGAGGTCGGCCCGGACGTGGAGTTTCTGACCGAGGGCGATCTGGTCTCGGTACCGTTCAACGTTGCGTGCGGACGATGTCGAAACTGCCGCGCGCGTCGCACAGAGGTCTGCGAGACGACCAACGCAGATGTGAGTTGCGCCGCCTACGGCTTCAATCTCGGAAACTGGGACGGCGGACAGGCCGAATATCTGTTCGTGCCGTACGCCGACTTCCAGCTCCTGCGCTTCCCCGACAAAGACCAGGCCATGGAGAAGATCCGAGATCTCGCCTTGCTCTCGGACATTCTGCCGACCGCGTTTCACGGACTCATGGAAGCGGGCGCCAAACCAGGATCCACCGTCTATATCGCCGGCGCTGGCCCCGTCGGGCGCTGCGGAGCCGCGGCGGCACGACTGCTCGGGGCCTCGTGCATCATCGTCGGCGACTACCATCAAGACCGGTTGGACCTGGTCAAAAGCAACGGCTGCGAGACTATTGATCTCAGTCAAGACATCCCCCTCACCGATCAGATCGAGGCAATCCTCGGCGAGCCCATGGTCGATTGCGCCGTCGACTATGTCGGCACCGAAGCTCACGGTATCGGTGCTGACGCGCAGTCCATGGACCCCGCAAACGCGATCAATCAGGTTCTCGACGCCACCAGGGCCGGCGGAGCTACTGGCGTTATCGGCGTCTACGGGCCCGACCCACTTGCCGCGTCGAAGGATGAGCAACAGGGCACCTATCCGATCGACTTCGGTAAGGCCTGGATCAAGTCGCCACGCGTGACGGCAGGGCAGGCACCGATCATGCACTACAACCGCGAACTGATGATGGCCATCCTCTGGGACCGCATGCCCTACCTCAGCGCAATGCTCAACACCCAGGTCATCAGCCTCGACGAGGCGCCCGCCGCCTACGAGACCTTCGACCAGGGCTCGCCGAACAAATTCATCATCGACCCCCACGGGATGCTCTCAGCCTGAGCGCTACCAGCTACCTAGACGTGGTCGGCCCTGTGTCTGCACAGAAGCGCAGACACAGGGCCGATGGTTTACTAAAGCGAGAACCTAACCCACTGGCGGTGATCACGAGATGGTCGATACACACGACATTGAACTCCCAGTGTTCGAACATTGGTCTACGGCCGACACCACCGACGACACTATTGGCGACCGATGGGCGCAGATCCGTCGACACAGTTACACCGACGTCGCTACCGATCCCGTTCTTCCAGGCTTCTACGGCGACGTTGCTCTTGGCCGATACACCAATTTCACGTTGTCGACCAAGCGCGCCAACGCCGAGGACGCCCGTCGCTCGGCAACCCGCATCGCGCGGGGACATGACGCCGATGAGTATCTCTTCGCAACGTTCCAGATCCGTGGTAGCTGCCTGATCGAGCAGGCCGACCACACCCACCTCGCCGCACCCGGGAGGAATGATCAAGACCTGTGGATCTGGGAGGGCGTGCCTTCCCGCAAATATGATCCCGGTAGTCACTTGATCAAGTCAGCGTTGCAGCGCTGGCGGAAAGGCA
>NZ_BMGC01000076.1 GCF_014639795.1 Gordonia jinhuaensis
CCGCCTCGGCAGATTGACCCCCATTGAATTCGAGACCATCATCAACCACGAGGCCCCTCAGGCCGCGTGACTAACCCTGTCACCTATCCGTGCACCAGGCCCGTGTTCTTCAACGGCTCGGTGTATCCAGGGATCACGTTGACAGGACCTCGGATTCCTTTCCATTCAGCGGTGAACGAGATCTGCGCCCCGCGCGATGCGATCTGCGACAGCACCGATCTCTCACTCGCGAGCGACCCACGCAAGGCGGTGGCCGACAATGTGCACGTGAGCTATCGGACCACGCGATTCTGGTCGGCAGGCGGACTCAGCGCAGTGCAATGGTTGCTCCACCGAATTCAGTTGTTGTGACGCACCATCTACGTCGAGAAGATCGGCCGGTGTAGGAGTCCAACCGGGGCGCCCGCGATACCGTCGATGCGCGAATCTTCGTCTGAACAGGCGACCTGGATTCTCGAAATACACAGATGCTCAGTGCTATTCGGAGTCCGAACGACGCTGTGCGTCGAGTGCGCTCATTGCCTGCGCGAATACCGGATCTCTCCGCAGTCTCCCGACAATGTCCGCCGAGGCGGCGTCTGCCTGGCGTTCGGCTTCACGTATGCACTGCATGATCCCCTCGGCCAGTGCTGCCGCACCGCGGTGCAGTGCCTGCGGGCTCAGTTCGAGGGATTGCACGCGCCCGCGTGCATCGACGGTCACCGACACCTCCCCCGAGGAGAAGCGACCACGACCTCTGACCTGTGCGATCTCGAACTGCAGTTGCTTCGAGGTTGCATCGATCTCGACCAGCTCAGCGTTCAGGTCGGCGAAGTCAGGGTCAGACATGGCAGTTCCTCTCGGCGATCGAGTACCGCTCGGGCAGGTCATACGCACCTTACAAACCCGGACCCGGTTGGGGTCAGTCGCGTGAATGACGCCCGCGGGTGACAACGCCAGCGCTGTCTGCAAGTGTGGGTCGGGGAGACGAAACACACGGGGGGACAGAGTATGTCACAGATGCAGGTTGATACCCATGAGTTGGTAAACGCGGGTAATTCTATCCGTAAAACCGCCGACGGGCTCGACGCAGATCTGCATTCCCTCCAGGGTCGCGTGGACTCGCTTCTCAACAGCGGGTGGAGTGGGCCGGCCGCCGACGCCTTCCGCCGTGACTGGGAGGAATGGCTCGACGGAGCTCGCAACGTCATCGGCGGTCTCGACACAGAGTCCGCTCTGCTGATCTCCAACGGACAGACCTACGACACGCACGAGGGTGCCACCACCGACGGCATCACCGCCGCCGGTGGCCCGCTCAATCTGGCCGGGTGAGCAGCGATGACCCAGTTCCTCGTCGATCTCGACGAACTCGACGGCGTCATCGCCGACATGCGCACCTTCGACCAGAAGGCCGAAGCCGCCTGCGCTGACGCCGATCAGACGATCGCCGCGCTACATGTCACCTGGGAGGGCGATGCCGCCGAGGCACAGAAACAGGCGCACGACCGCATCACGCGCGGGCTGAACGAGATGCGCGAGGCGCTGGGCGACCTCACCAACGTCGCGCAGACCGCGCATCAGAACTACTCGGACGCAGCCGCCACCAATCGTGGGATGTTTCCGTCGTGACCGTCATCGATGTCGACACCGATGAGTACGCCGCTGCGGCTTCTCAGATGGCGACGGTTGCGGGCGGATTCGGTGCGAGCGTCTCTGACCTGTCCGGTGCGCTCGGGGCGTCGAGCGGGATGGGCGGCTCCGATCACGCGGGCGTGGAATGGGCCCACGCCTACGACGAATCCGCCAGATCCGCGATGCAAGCAGCCGCCGGGTTGGTCAACGGCACCGGGCAGATCGCGCAGCTGCTGCACGCCAGCGGCGCCAACCACGCCCACGCCGACGCGTCGTCGATCAGCGGCGGCGGGGGCGGCTCGGACTTCCCCGCCGCACCCGCGCCCGCCAAGATCGGTCAACAATCGGTGCCATCCGCAGCCGGTGGGAGTGGCGGCGGCCCGCCCGGCTGGTCGCTCGTGCAGGGTCTGGTCGGCTACGCATGGCCCAACGGCCACCAAGACCGCCTCCACGCCGCCCAAGCCGCGTGGAACGCTGCCGCCTCCGGCCTGACCTCGGCCACCTCCGGTGCGACCAGCGCAGCGGCCAAGATCTCCGCACAACGCAGCCCCGAGGTCGAGAGTGCGGCCGCAGCGTGCACACAGGCGAACACCCAGACAGGCGAACTCGCCGGCGTGTTCCGCCAGATCGGCTCATCCTGCGCCGACTACGCCGCACACCTCGACCACGCCCACCACGAGATCATCTCGACGCTCAAGGACCTGGTCGAACAGACCGCCATCATCGAAGGCGTCGGCGGTTTCTTCGCAGTCTTCACCGGGGGTATGGACGAGATAGCTGCCCAAGCAGCCGTGTACGGCCGAATACTCAAGGCAGCAGCAAAGATCCGCACAGTTATCGAAGCACTCATCGAAGCCGCCCGCGGCGTCGCCGCATCCATACGAGGATTCGGCGCGAAGGCACTCGAAGTGGTATCGAAGATGAAGCCCTTCGAGGAAGCGGTGGCGAAGAGGGCGGGGGTGGACGAGGCGGAGAGTGCTGTCGGCGCGACGAAAGAACTCACCCAATCCGAAAAGCTCGCAATCGACTACGGAGATCTCAACGAGTTGTATCGGACGAAACCCGGCACGGCCTATTTCTGGTCGGGAAGGACATCCCAGGGCGCCGGCGTTGGCCCAATCGAGCGCATCGACGGCTCCTACGACTCCGGAATAGCCGCAAAAGTGGCTGAGGAGCGGGGCGGCGTAACCCTCGAAACACTCCAGGAGCAACGCGGGGTAATACCCCCGAAATGGGACGGGGGAGACCCGGCAGTCGTGAAGTGGTGGTCAGACCACTCAGCGGCCTACGCGAACAATACAAGCGGCGAGGTTCACGCGGTGCTCGGGTCAAGTTTGCGCAGCGGGAATGTGTGGGAGACAGTCGAACTTCCTCGCCTGATCAACAACAACGCTGTTACAAAGATAACGACGATGAATCCCGAGACCGGGAACACCTCAGTAATACTTGAAAGATAGATGGAGGACCGCGGAATGAATATCGATTCGGAAACAAGTACAAAGATCCAGTGGTCGTTCGACCACGACACTAGTACACACGGAATGCCAGCCGTAACCAGGTCAGTCATGGTTTCTAAGTATGGCGAGGAGGAGACCGAAAGACTCATTGGAATAATCCAGTCACTCATCGAGCAGACAAACAGTATCGAACCTGAGATCGATTGGACACGAATGAACCTCGCCGAAGGCCAGAAGTTCATGGAGAACGCACTACAGAGTCGGAATCCAGGACTATCAAAGGAAGCTGCGAACTGGATCGCACGATACTTCAGTTTCCAGATGCGGTAGCCCACAGTCTCGATGCTGTTCGGACTAACATCTAGCTAGACGCCGCAGTTATCTTGGCACCTCAGGAGGAACGTGTAGTCAGGGAGTCTGCGACTAAAGTCAATACCGTTCAGTTAAGGGGTCTGGATGCGTAGACGGCTGGTTTCGTTGGTTGCGGCCAGGCGGCGTGGTGAGCCCGTTTGACGTGCCATTTCACGGCCTCTTCCTGATTGACGGTGCGTGGAACAGGTTCTTGCGACCACAAGATGTAGGGGTGAGCAAGATCGCGGGGTGATGGGCGGTGTCGCTGGAGGTGTAGGCG
>NZ_BMGC01000077.1 GCF_014639795.1 Gordonia jinhuaensis
CTGGAACGACAACCCCCGCCCCTACGTGTGGGTCAAGACCGCTGACCAGATCCTCGACTCCATCGCCCACTACTGCACACGAATTAATGACTCAGGACACTAGGAGTCACCAACCGCAACAACGGAATCGAGCCTCGCACTCTGAAACATTCTCTGCTGGCCTTCGCAGAAGAGATACGACAGATCGACGAAAGCCGCTCGACGCCAGCCCGGGAGCCGTTGATCGCCAGAAGAGGTGCGCCCGATCGACCGGACAGCGACTCGTGCTGAAACATGAAAGGGTCGCATTTGCAGTCGCACGAGCGTAGAAACTGTTCACGGGGGTCCGCTCGGACCTCCCGGGGTATCAATGTCTGACGATCACGTGGGTTGCCGTTTCGGACCTTCGGCAGACTGCTTGGCCAGCTTCAACGTGTCGATTAGTTCGGATCGCCACTCGGCGATCTGGGCCTGCGAGCGGCTGATGTAGGCCCGGTCGGCGGTGCTGCGGTTGCCGAGCATGCGGACCCGCTTCGCGGTCTTCGGATACATGACTCGGAATCCCTCCCAGCCCTTCTGCGCATCCCCTCCGAAGACAACGACCGCCCGCAGCTCCGGCAAGAGGTCGAACAAGTCCCGTAGTGCCGGGAACCCCACGGTCATATGGTTTTTCACCAAATCGGCAGGCTTATCGGACAAGCCGCGCACATACCAGGGATACACGTTCCATGCCACGCAGTCTGAGACAGCGAGTCCCGCTGCCGCGAGTCCCTCGCCGATACGTTCTGCCGCATTATCGGGGTTGCGCACGGACAGAAAACCGGAGCCGCCCTGTTTCGGATCGGTTCCTTTGCCGGGGGACAAATTGAGCAACAGCACCCGGGCGTCGCGCCCACCGAACTCAGGCGACACATACGGTACGAACCCGTCCCGCTTGGTTCGGAGTCCGTCGACGAACCGATTGATGTCGGCAACATGGTCGTCCCACTGGTGCATGCGCATCGAGCGCCACGGCATCAACTGATCCACCATCCCCGCAGCGTATCGCCGCCCTGCTTCCGCGCGTGGCGCAAGCGATGACCGCATCCGCGCGACCACTTCTCGTTTACCGCGCCGGATTCGATCGGCGCTGTCGCCGGTCATTCGTCTACGTCGAATGCTTTGGCGAGTTGCTGCAACGTGTGGGAGTGGCGCAACTTGGTGACCACGTTCTGGTTGGCGTACATCCCCTTCTCCCACACCGCCCGATCACGCGAACGGGTATCGATCCACCGCACCCGTACGAGGTACTCGGTCATAGCGGGATCGTCGGCATCCTCACTGATGTTCTCTGTCCGTAGCGGCACTTCGAGGATCGGTATCGACGTACCCTCCACCTCCACATCGAACGCGGTGACCGGGACCGCCGTCGCTTCGACCTCGCCGACCCCGACATAACCGATCGAGGGGATCGCCGCCCAGACGCGGGCACCTTCGAACAGGTTCAGCATGGCCTTGCGGTACTTGTCGCCGTGCCCTGCCGATACGAACCCGTACCGACGCATGTCGTCCCAGTTGCGATGCCTGCTCTCGCCGACCGCGACGTAGAAGTCTTGCCCGTTCCACGCCGCTTGCTTCTTTGCTCCCGAGCCGCCCGGGGTAGGCGACTCGAGGTCCGGGTTGCTCAGCCACGACCGCGCCA
This sequence comes from Gordonia jinhuaensis, assembly GCF_014639795.1. GTDB lineage: Bacteria > Actinomycetota > Actinomycetes > Mycobacteriales > Mycobacteriaceae > Gordonia_B > Gordonia_B jinhuaensis. Next base: position 1,661 of record NZ_BMGC01000077.1, read on the forward strand.
GGTACTCGCGTTCGTCGTCACGCAGGTACTGGAAGAACAACACGTTGATCGGCACCCCGTAGCCGCGCACGTACTCCACGATCTGCGCTGTGCTCGTGTCCATCCCCGCTGCCACGATCACCAAATGGTGTGCGGAGTTGATGGTGTCGGGCACGTCGACCTCGAAGTGGTCGGTGAACGCGGACTCGAAATCGGCTTCGCCGTTGTGCTTGGCGTACAGATCGCGGATCGCGTCGAACGACAGACTTTGAGCCCAGAACCCGTATTCCAAGGCCTGCGCGACCACGTCGCGCGGTGTCTTGTTCTTCTTCAGCTCGATGACGTGAAGATCGCCTTGCGCATCCATGGCGAGCAAGTCGATGCGTTTGCCGTAGTCGGTGACGACCTGCCGGCCGATCCGCAGCAGATCGCCGGAACCGAGGATGTCGGGCCGCGCTTCGAGAATTTCCTCGAGGCGGTCTTCCGATGCGATGACACTCGACGACACCTGTCGCACACCACCATCCAACCGCCACAATCCGAACGAAACGTGCATGACGAGACCTTATCGACCATGGCGTGCTCTTCTGCGGACTTGCGCTAACTGCACGGGTGGTTGACCACCGTTCACCACGGTCAGGCCTGATGCCATCGTCACCTGCGGGGGTAGATCGTTTCGCATCGCGTGGAAAACTTGACGGCGATGAAGCGTGGAGGGAACGGCAGCACCATTTGCTCAGGTCTGGAGGCGTTGGCAGTGTCACGAATTCCCTGGAGCCGCTACGAAGGCAACGATGTCGAAGCGGTCGCGGCGATGTGCATCTGCCGGGAACGGCCTACTGCCCGCCGTATTCGGCCCTCACAGGGTGATGGCGGTATCGACGTCTACGTTCCGCTCGGAGACAACCGCGTTGAGGTGTACCAGGTAAAGAAGTTCGCGGAGAATCTGACGTCGAACCATCTTGGACAGATCAGCAAGTCATACAACCGGATCAAGGACTACGCGACCGAGCGTGGGTGGACCATTCAGGCATGGCATCTGACGATGCCCCTCGATCCGACTCCTGAGAACGACGAGTGGTTCGCGGGCCTTACCGGCGACGACCCGTTCGAAGCGACGTGGCAGGGGCTGTCCGTGTTCGACAACTGGGCCGCTGACTACGGCCAGGTCATCGACTACTACCTGGAGGGTGGCAAGAGCCGCCTCGGACAGGATATGAGCAGGTTCGCGGCCACCGCATCGATCCTTCTTCCCGGCGTGAATGCCGACGATGCTGAACGCGCCTTCACCACCTTGGAACCGGCAACAGTCCGCGATCGGCTGGCCCTGCTGCGCGCCACACTGAACGACGCCGACCCCCACTACCTGTACGACATAGCGGTGGGAAGTAGTCCAGCCGCGCCTCCGATCACCGGTGACGGATACCCGGCACTCGTCGCTTCGGTGTCGAGCAACGTCGATGACCAAGTGGTCACGGTCCATATCCTCGCCCGCTGTGCCGAGTCCCTACTCGAGCGCCCCATCTCTCACGAAGGAACGATCGTCGTCGCCAGGGGCAGCGATGAGGAACGCGAATGGCAGAGGTTCCTAGTATCTCGTGTCGTTAGTTAGTTAATGGTTGGGGGTTTGAGATACTCGGCTATGGCGAATTCTCCGGCTCCCGCTCTGGGCCTGCGTGATGGCGATGCTGC
>NZ_BMGC01000078.1 GCF_014639795.1 Gordonia jinhuaensis
CAAGTACGTGAAATGGCACGTCAAACGGGCTCACCACGCCGCCTGGCCGCAACCAACGAAACCAGCCGTCTACGCATCCAGACCCCTTAACTGAACGGTATTGGGTCTAAGTCCACACCCTAGGAGGACCGGATGCTAGTTGCTACCCGGCCCGTCTGCGCGCAGAGGCCAGCCATGGCCGCCCGATCGGAAAGATTCACTGCGGTTGCTCTGCTCAGCGGTCGGCTGCATTCAACAGCTTGAGCACAGCTCGCAAGGGTACGTCGATCCCGACATAGAGTCGAGGCACGAAGACCATTCCCGTCGGACAGAGCGCAGCGATTTCATCGGCGTCGTGGCCAGCACCCTAGGTGATCTGCTCGTGGCTGAGGCCGAGCGTGGTCGCAGACCGAGTGACGAGATCCTGCTGTGCTCCAGGGAGTGGACAGGCGGTGTCTTTGCGGATACCTCTGTCGATATCTTTGTTTCGGTGCGTCTTTCAACCTCGCTGAGATACGAAGTCACCGCTGCCAACGAGCGCTCTATCGCTGCGCCGCGATGATTACGGATCGATGGTCATCAATACGTGTGAGGGAACAATGTTGACGAGATTCGGAGCGACTTCTGGGCGACCAACGGTCGCGAACATCGCGGATACTGCGTTCCGAGAGGCGGCCATACTGGGTGCATGATTCTATGTAGTTTGTGCAGTGCCTGCGGGGATGTCCGTCCTTGAGTTTGCATCAGACCCGAAAGCTGCGGAACGCGCCGTAGCTGCAGCAATTGTCACGTGTGTCCGTGACGACACCCGAGGCGGTCTGCCTCGGGTGTGCATCCATGTCATCATTGACCATCTAGTTGCGCGAGCAGTTCGATATTCCAATAGTGGGCGGCATTGAGGCACTATCCGCCTAGAGCAAGCGGACCGAGAGCCGGTTCGGTTCTTCTGAGCGAAGTGCGCTTGGGGTGCCTCCAGCTATTATCTGACCAACTCCCGCAACGCTTCCCGTGTCTCAGGGTCAGTCGAGTAGATGACCGTCCCGATCATTCCCCGCGTCAGCAGCACCTTGTAGACGTTGCGGACGAGGAGATCGAACCGCTTGTCAGACACCCGTTTGGTGTTGCGGAAATCGGGATCCTTGTTGGCCGATCGGTTTGTCACGAACCGACCATTCCGCCAGACTATGTCCGGTCCCAGAATCACGCCGTTCCAGTCATATTCGAATCCCTGCGCGGTGTAGATGCAGCCCACCTGTCCGAACCCGCCGGCTTCTGTGGCCCAGAGAGCGGCGGGCGGTGCATCACCAACCTTCCGATCACCCTTCACATTCCAGGGACGAGACCAATTTCCGATGCGGACATCAGCCGCTAGCGAGCCGTCTTTGGTGGGGTCGCTCCAGGGCCAGCAGTAGCCGGCAGTCATTCTCGCGGTGTACCCATCCTCAGACTTGGCGGCAAGGATTGCTTCCATCTCCGAAGGGGTATCGGCTACGAGGACGTCGAACTGTGGGTCACCGGGCCAAACGGTGGGTTGGAGATCGGACAGGCCGAGAAGTCGATTGACCCACAGCACGTACTCTTCGCTTCCGCCGCAGCGGAACTGCTCGCCCAGTTCAACGTGGTGGACCTCCAGTCCGAGGCTCGCGGCATACGCCTGGATCTGTGCCAGCGTTCCCATCTCGCCCGGTCGGACGACTTGGTGCTCGTCAAGAAGGAACACCGGAACCCGTGCGGCCGAGATCAGCTCATCGATCTGTGGCCGGTCGGTCCTGAGCTCGGCGCGCGTGTACCTGTCGACCGAGGTTTCTCGAATGCGGTGGGCTTCGTCGAGTATCAGCACATCGAGATCGTTGGTACTGGCGGCCATGAACTGGTTGAAGTACTTGAACATCGATTGCACACGCCTGTCGCGGTGGCCGGCGACCTTACGAAGTGTCTGTGTGAAGGAGCGCGAACCGGTTGCATGGAGAACGGATCGCCCACTCCGCGAGAGCTCGCCGAGTAGCGACAGTGCGATGACGCTCTTGCCGCTCCCAGGCCCGCCGGTCACGACGATGACGCGTTTGGTGTCATTGCGGTAGGCCTGCTGAACAGCGTGCAGAACCAGGTCCACGGCTAGCTGTTGATTGCCGACGAGGTTGAACTGCTCGCGCGATCGGACCTCATCGGCTGCGACCTTGAGTAGTTGCTTGGAGGGTGCGGTCGGGGAGTTCATGAGCATGTCCGCGGCTGCCCTTCCCGGCGCCGGTGACAGTCGAGTACGGAGGAAGTCGAGCATCGAACCGCGGTCAGCGCCGGTGAAGAGGCGACCGGTGGTCGACATCGGGACACCGGCGAGATCTGCCACCACGCCGGGTTCAGTCGCGTTGTGCAGGTAGGCAAGTCCCGCCAGTGAATCGGGGCGGTCTTGAAGCGTGCGGGCGAAATCATAGAGGTAGTCGCAGTACCCGCGTACCTGCAGAATCGGGTTCTGCTTGGGACCACCGGCCATGCCGGGGACATGCACCAGCTCGGGGTTCCCCTCGAACGCTTCGGCGCTCGACCACTGCTTCAGTTCGACCACGACGTACGAGGCCTCGCCAGTCCTCGGATGGACTCCGGCGAGTACCACATCGGCGCGTTGGGACGTCAGCGGCAGGTGGTACTCGATCAGCATCTCGACGCTGCCCAGCCCTGCTTCGACCAAATCGCGCGCCAGTACCGGCAGGCTTCGTCGCCAGGACTGTTGCTCAGCGACGCCAGGTGCGTAACCCCTCTGGAACAGCATTTGGGGCTGGTGCACGAGTAGGTGACATCTGATCTGGCTTGCCCTGCCGGGCGGCCTGGAAGGATGCCAGCTGTGCCCAAGCCCTATCCCCAGGAGTTCCGCGAC
>NZ_BMGC01000079.1 GCF_014639795.1 Gordonia jinhuaensis
GCCGCCGGCGCTTGCTACCTGCCATGTCGTCGTCGATTCTTCCTGCCCAAACACTCGGGCAACAGAGTCGCACAACAACTGGACCACTACGAAGGGCCCACCTCACCATCCCGGTGTTCTGCTGGCGAATCAAACACGGTCACACCGCGAACTGGGATCTTTACGATCTGGCCGACCGACTGCGGATGAAGGGCTGGCTGGTACCCGCCTACCCGATGGCCGACGACCTCTCGTCGATGAACGTCCAGCGCATCGTGGTGCGCTCGGGACTGAGCAAAGACCTCGCCACGTCACTACTGGCCGACATCAAGTCGGCTGTGCACTTCCTCGACAGTCTCGATGCACCAGTTCCCAAGGAGCACAAGAAGGCCGGGTTTCATCACTGAGATGAGCATCGGTTCAGATTTCGACTGCGCGCTCCCGAAGGTGTACTCGTCGATGAGCACTCTCATCCGCTCGCCGTCGAACGGGTCGCCGTGGCCGGGGTACACGACATGCACGGGGAGATGCAAAACTCTCAGCACTCGGTCACCCAGATCGATCTCGTCACCGTCGGCGAGGGTCCTGGTGGCCGGCGCAGCGGAGATACCGTACGCAGTGGGCTCGAACCCAGTTGGGGCAGCGTCGATCAGCAACTCGGGCATCTGCGGCCAGTCGAGTCCGAGCAGGGGGCCGAGCTGATCACCAGAATCGGGTTGTGCTCAAGCAGCGCAGGCACGTGGTCGCGCAGTGACGCCACACCGAGGCCGGCATCGACCACGAGGTCGTGATCGAGGCCGCGCAGGTGCCAGATGTTGGCCCGAAGTAATTCATCGACATGCGGCTCGTCGATCCTGGCGATCTGATCGGTTACCTGCTCGACGCGAAACCATGTGTCGGCGACGGGGAGGGCGGATGTCATGCGAAGACTTTGTCACGTTGCCAGCCGAGTCGCGTCGCGTCCGACGACCTCGCAAGAACGCTTGACTTAGAGCGCACTCTAACTTCTAGCCTTCTGATGTGGCACAAGACGAGGCAGGTCTTACGGTTGCGCAGATGAGCGCAGCGACAGGGATGACAGCGCACACGTTGCGCTACTACGAACACGCCGAACTGATCCGACCGATCGCACGCAACTCCGGCAATCAGCGCCGATATTCGGCAGCGGACGTCGAGTGGGTCACGTTCCTCCTCCGCCTTCGGGAAACTGGTATGCCGATTGCCCAGATGCGCGAATACGCACTGCTCAGGAACGAGGGCCCAGCGACAACCGAGTCCCGGCTACGGCTTCTCGAAGCACATCAGGTGGAACTGCACAACCAGATTGCCCGGCTGCACACCCACGAGAAGGCGCTGGCGAAGAAAATCGCAACCTACCGAGACGATCTCGCCGCTCTCCACGCACATCAACAGGCAAATACACCCACAGAACGGGATCCACGATGACCGAGACGACGCAACGACAGCAGCAGTTCGAGAGGGGCAAGGCGGTGCTCGAAGCGGTCGACGGATCAGCCGGCACCAACGTGATCGACGCGCTCGGCGACATCTCTCCCGAACTCGCCCATCAAGTGGTTGCCTGGGGGTTCGGCGAGATCTATTCGCGCCCCGGCCTACAACCGCGCGACCGGCAACTCGTGACCCTCGGAATCCTCACCGCGCTCGGCGGCTGCGAACCGCAGCTCGACGTCCACATCAATGCGGCACTGAACGTGGGGCTCACGCCGCAGCAGATCGTCGAGGCTCTCTTGCACTCCGCCGTCTACTGCGGGTTCCCGCGCGCCTTGAACGCCACCTTCACCGCGAAGAAGGTCTTCGCAGAACGTGGTGTGCTGCCAGTCGAATAAGTTGCAAGCCAACGACAGACCGCAGGTGTCTCGCCGCTGCAGCGATCACCGGATCGTGTTGTCGGAAGTCTGTCGCGCTTGTTCGGCGAGCTCACTGAAGAACAGGTTGCCCAAGGCGACATTGTTCTGGACCGCCCACATGCTCGACGGCACAACACGAAACGTCGCCCCAGGTTCCTCGGAGGTGTCGATAGCCAGAATCGGGTGGTCCGGATCTGACATCGTCTTCGCGTCGGCGACGAAGACAACTGAGTGATCACTACCCTCGGCAGCGGACACGAAGTCATTCACGCTGACCTTGTCGAACGCGTCGTCATCGACGACAGTCAGATCGGCGACGAAGGGTTCACTCGGGGTCTCCCACACCTCGGCCACGGCCGCTTCCCTCACCTCTTCCCACACATCGTCGTCAGAAAAATCGGACCTGATCAGAACAGAGAAATCAAGGACTGGGGCGGGGAGGGTGATAGCCACAGCGTACGAACGTAGCAGGGACACATCTGAATGACCGTTGCCGCGAGCGCGACGACAAAGCCGAAGACTATGTAAGCACCGGGATCGAGCCAACCGTCCTCGATCGGTGTGCCGGGCGCGCATCCGGGCCATGCGACTCCACCCTCGACAAGCGCCGCGACAACGAACGTCCACCAACCGAAGTCGCCGATACGTCGAGTCCAGAGCACACCGCGAGGCCGAGGCGAGCCCCGAGCTGAGATACTTTCTTGCCAGGCAAGCCTGTGGTCCTCGAAGCAACTGTGAAGAGCCGCTCGATTCCACCGTCCGCTCTGCCGGATCACAATCGCACACCCTGAATCCGATGGACACCCTACGAACTGTCTCGCCGGTACCCGACGACGGCGGTGCCGAAGACGCGGACTGGAATGAATTCGCCAGCCGACTCGGGTTCAGAGGCTCTTCCTGATTCAGAGTGCGTGTAGGTGTTCTGCCAGGCCGCCGGAGTGGATGAGTGACCGCAAGATGTAGTGGTTGAGGTTGCGGAAGCCGAGCGCGATCC
>NZ_BMGC01000080.1 GCF_014639795.1 Gordonia jinhuaensis
CCGACACCACATCCGACAACCGACGATCCGACTCCGGCTTCACCCACCCAGCACGAGGCATACACCTAAAACTACACGCATGTAACCTTAACTGAACGGTATTGGCGCTAGCCGTGGCCGAGGAACTGCGGCGCATGGAGTCGGTGATCTCGGTTGCGACGCCGGCTCTCAACATCGCCGAACGACTCGCCGGCGTCGAGAGTATCGAGGTGACCGTACTCGGTGGCATGTTGCGGGGCTCGTCGTTCGGGACAGTCGGGCCGCTGACGACCGCCGCGTTGCTGTCGATGCGAGCCGACATCGCCTTCCTCTCCCCCGATAGGCTCGACGAGCGGGGTCTGGTGTTCAACTCGATGATGGATGCCGAGGTGGCCCAGACGATGGCCGCACGCGCCGACCGCGTGGTGGTGATCGCCGACTCCAGCAAATTCGCATCCGGAGGCATGGCCGTGCTGACCACGTGGGATCGCGTGGATGATCTGATCACCGAACGCATTTCACCCTCGATGAGTGCTCGTATCCAGGACTGCGATGTGCGGGTGAGGGTCACCGGGGTGGTGCGACCACGCACTCCCCGATGACCAAGGACGATCGGTCACCGGGGAGTGCTCCGGCTGGGCGCGCAGCCCCGGATTCGTTCACGGCCAGACGATCTGTCCCTTCTCGAAGTCCTGCACGAAGAAGGCCGGCGCGTTCGGCGGGGTGACCCGGCGCTCATCGCTGGTCGGCAGACCGTATGACGATCCGACTCCGCCCGCGTTGGCCCACTTCTTCCAGATCTCGCCCCATATGGGATGGGCACCGGTGGATGCGCTCCAGTAGATGGTGCCACCCTCGAACCAGTTCATTCGAGCCTTGCCGTCGGCTCGTTCGTTGGTGGTCGGGTACCCCAAAGGTCCACGCTCCCAGTTGTATCCGGCCCACTTCGCCCGGATGGCCCCACCGATCTGGTGCGCGCGCCCGTAGTCGACACCGGCGTTCCAGTAGAAGGCGGTGTCCTTGCTGAACGCCTGGAAACGCCCGTTGCGATAGATCGCGGTCTCCTGATTCGTCGGACAGCCCCAGGCGGGTACACCTCCCGACGAGACAAACGCCTGCTCGATGCGGCCCTTCACCACCGGCGTACCCGGGCAATAGACCGCATCGGCCGCGGCCGTACCCGACACCTGCGAGGTGAGGCCGGCGGCGAATGCCAGTGCGACACCGGCGATCAGCGATGACCTGAGCCTGCCGACCGACGATCGGCGACCATTGTTGCTACGCATGACATCAACTCCCATGAGATCGAACCTGCTGTGGTGATCACGCGGTCGCCCCCGTCCGGCAGCGCGACTCGGAACCGTGTTCCTATGATGTGTCTCGCATCACACTGTTGAATCGTTAGCAGTCACAGGATGATTGGCGACGCAATATGCGCGAAACGGCCGATACCGACATCGATCGCCGGTCGTGACAACCGGGTGCGACCTCAGCGCGCGGGTTCGTGGGAGTGACTTACAGCCCCACCTCGACGGAGGACAGGTCACCGATCCATGCCTCGGGCTCACCCACGGTCAGCAGCTGACCGAGCTCGGCAGCGACACCGTCCTCCGCCGGGCTGTGCCGCGATCACGATCCTGCTCTCGTGATCCGTGCGACCGCCTGGCCACGGTCAGCCGTGGTCAACCCTGCTCAGTCTTGTTGCGCAGCTGCCGCCGTGGCGGTACGAAGCCGTCGACCGGCGACATCCCCGACTACATCATCGTGCGAGCGTGGTCACCGAACCGCGGCTGGTCGATGCCCCCGGTCATGTTCCAGAATTGCAACTAGTGTCCACGCCCCGCCACGGGAGGCATCACCGATGACCGATGGGCTAGATGAACTGATGACGATGTTCGCGCCACCAGCCGGGCGTGACCGGGACGTCGTCTGGGCCGACACGGAGAACCGCCTCGGCAGGCTGGTACCCGAGGACTACAAGCAACTCGTCGCAGCATTCGGGCTGGCGACGTTCTGCGATCAGATCGACTTGTTCCAACCTCACTCCAATGCCCGGATCGATCTGGCCTCGGTCACTGCCGAGAACATCGAGTTCCTCACCGACGACACCTCCGGGGATGACCGTCCCACCCAGACACCGGACGGCCAGCCGTTCGATTCCGCACTCGTGATCCAGTGGAGCGCCTCTGCCAGCGGTGGATACTGGCTGTGGTACCCCGACCCGTCTGCCCCACTCGACCCGACGAAGTACTCGATCGTGTTCACGCCGGCGGATCAGGGGGATTGGTGGTTCTTCGAGGGCCCGACGACCGACTTCATCTACAAGTACGTCACAGGCATCGAGCCGCCGGAAGGTCAGTACGGCAACGTCCACGACACCCTCGACGGGCCACCCGTATGTGGAGTTGTATGACGAGCGCTACCAACGCGTCGGTCGGCTGACCGCCCACTAGCTGACACCCGACGAGTTGGCGAAGTGACTGAAAGACTCAGCCCGTTGGTTGAGTTGTACACCTGCTCGGTTTCTCATGCCGTTGTCGTGCTCTCCGCCAGTACCCGGTGCACCTTTCCGACCGACACCCCGACCCCAGCAGCGATCTCGCGGATCTCAAAACAGGGGGCTGGTGCACGAGTAGGTGACATCTGATCTGGCTTGCCCTGCCGGGCGGCCTGGAAGGATGCCAGCTGTGCCCAAGCCCTATCCCCAGGAGTTCCGCGAC
>NZ_BMGC01000081.1 GCF_014639795.1 Gordonia jinhuaensis
AAGCCGACATCAGAGATCGGCGACATACTCATGCCCATCACCGGCCTAAACGTGCTCAACACCTTTCATCACACCTCAAAAGCCGATCGGTGGATCGAGGTTTAGTTGGACAGGCGGATTTCATGGTCGTACAAACCAATTCGGTACCGAGATCTGGACGTTCCGCGACGGACTGATCGTCCGACATCAGATGTACAGCTACCTCGACGTGCGGCCGAGTTCGTCACCGGTTGCCGCTCTTCGACTGACCGCGGTGTCGCCGAGAGTCGTCGGTGCTCTCCTACGTCATCGCCTCGGGCGACACTGAATCACGCCGCACACCAACACTTCTCGACACCCACGAACAACAAAGGACACACCATGAATCACGTCGACGTCGTCGTCGTAGGCGCAGGACTCGCCGGGCTCTCCGCCGCGCGCAGACTGAGTCAGGCAGGAAAGATGGTCGCGGTGCTCGAAGCTCGCGACAGAGTAGGCGGCCGCAACCACGGCCTGACCTTCAGCAACGGGGTACCTATCGAAATGGGCGGGCAGTGGGTCGGCCCCACCCAGGACGCCGTGCTCGCGCTGATCGACGAACTCGGACTCAAGACGTACCCGTCGTATGACACCGGCCAGGCCATCACCTACTACGACGGCACGGCACACAGGTACTCCGACGAGACGTTCGGACTCGCAGACGACGACCTCCTCGAGGTCGGAAGAATCTGGGCGACAATGAGTTCGCTCGCCGAGACCGTCGACCTCCCCACGCCATGGACCACCACGGGCGCCGCCGACCTCGACCGGCAGACCTTCGACCAGCGGCTCGTCAGCGAGACCACCAACGACGTGGCGCGTCGCTTCTTCAGGCTCGTCGTTCCCGCACTGTTCTCGGCCGAATCACATGAACTGTCGCTACTGCACTTCCTCTTCTACCTGAAGTCAGGTACCAGCCTCGAAGTCCTGCTGTCGACGACGGGCGGGGCGCAGCAGACCCGCGTTGTCGGTGGGACGCACCAGATCTCCGAGCGACTCGCTGCCGAACTCGGCGACGCCGTACACCTCAACACCGTGGTCACGAACATCACCCAGACCTCCGACGGGGCGATCGTCGCCTTCGACGGGGGCGAAATCTCCGCAGACCACGTCGTCGTGGCCATCCCGCAAACCCTCGCAGGCCGTCTACGGTACTCACCACCCCTGCCTGCCGATCGAGACGCTCTGACACAACAGTTTCCGGCCGGATCGGTCATCAAGGTCAACATCGCCTACCCGACACCGTTCTGGCGCGAAGACGGGCTCAACGGTCTCGTGATGAGCCTCGACGACTCGTTCAATGTCGTACTCGACAACTCGCCACACGACGATTCGTGCGGAGTGCTGGTGGGATTCCTCGAGGGCAGGCATGCGCGCGCCGCCGCGCGCCTGACCGCGCAGGAACGTCGCGATCTGGTCCTCGGCGATCTCACGAAATACTTCGGCGAACGAGCAGCCGACCCCCTGGAGATCCTCGAACTGAATTGGAATGCCGAAGAATTCACTCGTGGCTGCTACGGCGGGCGACTCGGTGCGGGTGTGTGGACCAACTACGGTGAGGCAGTTGCCGCGCCGGTGGGTCGCATTCACTGGGCGGGCGCCGAGACCTCCGACGTCTGGAACGGATACATGGACGGCGCCGTGCGTTCCGGCCACCGTGCGGCAGGCGAGATCCTCGGCGGCGACAGGTGACCGCCGACGCAACAACGGGTTCCGTGCACCCGCCCCTGCCGACGAGCACACAGGTGGTCGTGGTCGGTGCGGGTGTCGCCGGGTTGACCGCAGCACGTCAGCTCGTGCAGCAGGGGCTTGACGTCCTCGTTCTCGAGGCAGCCGATCGTGTCGGCGGCCGAGTCATGGTCGAGACCAGCGCGCTCGGCTCGGCGGTCGACTTGGGAGGTCAATGGATCGGCAAGGGACACCATCGATTCGAGTCCCTTGCCTCTGAACTCGGCGCCACCCGATATCAGATGCGCAGTCCGAAGCGGCCACTGATCGCCGACGACGACGGCGAGCTCGCACCGCTGTCCTGTGCCATGCTCGCGTCCAATGCTGCGCTGATCGCGCTCGAACTCGCGTCGTATCTGCCGACGCCGGACAGCTGGTACACGACGACCGTCCAGCAATGGCTCGCTCGCATCCCGTCGGCTCGCGCACGGCGCATGCTCGACGTCGTCCTCGAGGTGACCTGCTGTACCGACTCCACCGAACTCTCGTTTGCGGGGCTACTGAAGCTCATTCGCTATCAGGGCGGGCTGGCGACAATGATGAAATCATCCGGCGGGGCGCAGGATTCGTTGCTCGTCGAGGGAGCAGGCGCGCTCGCGAACCGAATGGCCAAGGAACTCGCCGACAGGGTCGTTCTCGGCTCGGCTGTCGCGGCGATTGCGCACACGAACGAAGGGTTAGAGCCGTCAACCCGTGCAAGCAACGTTGTCTCGTAGGAGGGCTTCGAACTTTTCGCGTGGGGTGTAGAAGCCGAGTGTCTGTCGGGGGCGTTCGTTGAGT
>NZ_BMGC01000082.1 GCF_014639795.1 Gordonia jinhuaensis
CAGCATCGCCATCACGCAGGCCCAGAGCGGGAGCCGGAGAATTCGCCATAGCCGAGTATCTCAAACCCCCAACCATTAACTAACTAACGACACGAGATACTAGGTGCGGCCCAATCGGAACGTCGGACTGGGAGACATGGACTCGTGATTGGTGGATAAGCTGATCGACGTTTTGTGATGTCATTGCTGGGGTCACTCCCCAAAGTTGAGCATTCTCACCTGTAGGGTCTGACGCAGAGAAGGAGCACCCTTGCAGTAAGCTTCTGGTACCCGCGCTGAGTGCGTTTCTCCCAAGCTTCGGGTCGATTCCTGCCTTGATCAACGCGCTGTCAGGAAACCGTGGACAGATATTCGGCAGCGAGTCCGCATACGGTGAGTGTTCACCGTCGATCGTGGCGGTCACCGTCGACAAGTCCTTCGTGGAGTTGACGTTCAACGGATCATCCTCAGACAACTGCGGAGACTCACTCGCCGAGACGGTCGTGGTGGTCCCGGCACCGGTCACCACAGATGACGCACTCCCACCGGTAGACGACGAGCACCCCCCGACCAGCATCACCACAGCCACAACCACACCCGACACCAACACCCACGGCCTTACCCCCATCACGAACAAACACCGTACACAGCACAACAAACCATCGCCCCGACGTTCACCTGAACAAATGAACGTGTGGCGGGCTGTCGTTCACCGCCATTCATCTCATCTCCGACGGCCGGGACGGGACGGGATATAGGGGTACAGCACACGCGCGATGTCAACTACTTTCGCGCATGGATCATTCGGGTACCAAGTGTTTCCGCTGTAATTGAGCATGACCGCACCGAAGAACGTTCCCCACGCGGCTTCGCAGTCGAGCGCCGTATCACCGTCCGAGTGGTAAACAAATTCTGAATGCGGACCAATAGCGACGTTCGACTTGACGACATGGATTCGTGATTGGTTGATAAGTTCATCAATATTATTTGAGGTGATGCCAATGGCTACCCCCCATAGTTGGGGATTCTGCCCGGAGGGGTCCGACGCCGTTAGTTCACAACTCTGCAGTAAACTCGTGGTCCTTCCGCTGAACGGGTTTAGACCGAGAGAGGGATCAATTCCCGCCTTGACCAACGCGCCGTCAGGAAACCGCGGACAGATGTTCGGCAACCGGTACAGATACGGCGAGTCCGCACCATCGATCGTGGCGGTCACCGTCGACAAGTCCTTCGTGGAGTTGACGTTCAACGGATCATCCTCAGACAACTGCGGAGACTCACTCGCCGAAACGGTCGTGGTGGTCCCGGCACCGGTCACCCCAGATGACGCGCTCCCGCTCGAGGACGACGAGCATCCCCCGACCAGCATCACCACCGCCACAACCACACCCGACACCAGCACCCACGGCCTTACCCCCATCACGAACAAACACCGTACACAGCACAACAAACACCCACCCCGACGTTCACCCGAACAACCGACAGCCGGCTCGGGGTGGCCATCGACTCACACGCCGGAGGCGATCAGAACGGTGGCCGATCCTCGATGGTGCGCCGAGCTTCCTGCTCCCCTTTGCCTTCAAGGGCTTTGCGGTTGCGTTCTCGTTCCTGGCGTCGGCGGGCGTGTGTGTCTGCCAGGCGTGGTCGGCGTCTGGTCGGTGACTCTGGGGTGTTCGGTTGTGGTGGTGGATGTTTCGGCGGTTGCGGGTTGGTGAAGGTGATGTCCCGCAGCGTTGGGAACAGGTCATCACCGGATTCGGCATAACCGTGGATGGTTGCGCCGTTGGGGGTGTAGAAGATTTGGTGGGCTTTGCCGTTGGCATCGATGTACTGATCATCGAGGAACACACCATCGGTCTTCATCTGGTGATGCATCCGACACTTGGTCGCCAGCCCGACCGCCGTGGTCTGGCCACCGGCTGCGGGATTGTCGTGATCGTATTCGTGCACGTGATCGAGATCGCCGGCGAACGCGTGCTTGTCGCAGCCGGGCACGGTGCAGTAGCCGTCCCGGATACGAATGAACAAGTTCATCGCCCTGCTGGGCCGGTACGGGTCCGACGGCAGATGCGGGCGCAGGGCTTTGCCCTTGGGGTTGACCGGTCTGATGACCGCTCCGGCGCGTTGGGCCAACTCCCGCACATAGTCGCCGGAGATCACGCCATAGCCAGCCATGAAACCCACACCCGAGTGACGCGGAGAATAGGCTCGCTTGGTCGTGGACTCGGTTGTGCGCTTGGGTTCGGGCCCTTCGGCCGAGTCAGGGAGCGTGTCAGATGGTTTGTGTGAGGTAGCGGTGCTCCTGACTGAAAGCCGAGACACTGATGACTGTGGTGGACAAGAAACTCGAGCGTGACCAACGTCGC
>NZ_BMGC01000083.1 GCF_014639795.1 Gordonia jinhuaensis
CGACACCACATCCGACAACCGACGATCCGACTCCGGCTTCACCCACCCAGCACGAGGCATACACCTAAAACTACACGCATGTAACCTTAACTGAACGGTATTGGACTTAGACCCAGGTTTGTGACCACTCTCCGCACTTCGAACGAACCCGGCTCCGCAGGTATACACCGTTCAAGGCCGCAATCGCCTCGACGTGGCTGCGAACATCTCACGCCTGAGAACGTCGCTGCTGGCGTGTCAGCCGCGTTCACCACGCGTTCGGCCACGGAGCCAAGACCTTGCCCGGCGTGGGATAGAGTTTCCGGAAGGAGGTTGGAAAGATGCTGCTCGACCCCGACTCAGTCGAACGCGGAAGCCGCCGGGCATTGGAATCGGCAGAGTACGTAGCTGAGGCGACGAAGCGCCTCGACCGCGCGGAGATCGAGAGCGGCCTTTTTGGCGCGATGTCAACCGGCGGTGACGCCGTTTCGCTGATGAGAGACGTGCACGCAAACCACAGCCAAGGGCTTCGAGCCCACGCCGAGGCTGTCGGTGCCATCGCTTCGCACGCGACCTCGACGGCGGCTTCGATCCAGGCGCAGGACCAGGCTAATCGGCAAGGCATCTCTGAGACGGGCCTGCGCTGACCCATGGCTCGTCCCCGACTCTCTCACTTGTCCTTGTCTGAGCTGATCGCAGTCGCTGGAGTCGATCCGTGGGATCTGGACGACAAACTCTCCCTGGGTCGGCCCGCTGACATCGACGCGCTGGCGAACGCATATCACTCGGCAGGTTCGCACGTCGGCGAAGCAGACGCCGTCTTTGCACAAGCGCGCGATCACTTTCGAGGTGCTTACCGAGCGCACGGCACAGATGACACCATAAACGAGTCGAGTGAGGTCCGCTCCGTTACCAGGAAGTACAAGCTGAAGACGGACCAACTCAAGCAGATCGGTACCGATCTGGAGCAGATCGCGGGCGCCCTAGCCGATTCCCAGAACGCAGCACGCGGAGCCGTCGCCACACTCAACAGTTCGCTCGAGCAATATGACGAGGTTGCGGGATCAGCGGAGCTGACCAACGCTCAGCTGGACAATATCAAGCGCCAGGCCGAGGAAGAACTTGCCGCAGTCGGCCACCAAGTCAAGTCCGCCTATGACGCGTACGAGAGAATGTTGATCGAGCGCATGCGCGATATCCGCGATCACGGGGACAAGTCGGAAGGCGACGCCAAGAACAACCCGTACGCAGGCCCTGCCGAGGGAATTGCGGCTGGGATAATGGAGGATGCCGCAAACAGCGTCCGCGGGCTCGGTGAGAGCCACGCGCGCCATTCCGCGGTCGCTCTTTCCGACGGAGAACGCGCGCTGCTGATCCGCGGCGGGAAAGTCGTCGCACGCGCTGGCGTCATTTCTGATCTGGCCATAACCTCGTTCGATTCGTACCGCGACTGGCACGACGGCAACGCGTCATGGGAGCAAGCTGTCGGAGAAGGCGTTGGCTCTGTCGCAGGCGGAGCCGCGGCGGGGGCACTCACGGGCGCAGCGGTTGGTTCGTTCGCCGGCCCGATCGGTACCGCAGTCGGGGCCGGTATCGGGGCCTTTGCGGGCAGCACTCTCGGAAAGAGCCTCGGGAAAGAGATTGGGGGGTGGTTCGACTGAGTAAACCTCGCCATTCCGGAAAGACAAGTTGGCACACGCTACTCAACGTACGGTGGTTCGACGATCCGCGAATCGCTGTGCTCGTCTTTCTATCTGGAGTCGTCCTCGGGCTTTTGGTCGCCGTCGGCGTCTGGAGTCTCTTCTCATGACTGAATCCTCAATAACTATTTCTCCTCAGAGCGTTCTCATCGATGACCGTGCAATCGAGACGTTTATTGTTGATCTAGACCGTTTGAAGGGCGTCTCAGTGCCGGACGGATGGCAACGCGTCCCCGACAGAGATCTACCCATGACCACTGCGGCAGCGGTCGGCCACCCAGCCAGTGCCGGATCCGGTTTCGTCGCTACATCGCTGGTACAGGCACTAGTATCTCGTGTCGTTAGTTAGTTAATGGTTGGGGGTTTGAGATACTCGGCTATGGCGAATTCTCCGGCTCCCGCTCTGGGCCTGCGTGATGGCGATGCTGCC
>NZ_BMGC01000084.1 GCF_014639795.1 Gordonia jinhuaensis
ACCGCCTCGGCAGATTGACCCCCATTGAATTCGAGACCATCATCAACCACGAGGCCCCTCAGGCCGCGTGACTAACCCTGTCACCTATCCGTGCACCAGGCCCCTGAATCAGATGTGTTTCCGTCGCTTGCAGGGCGTTGCCCACCTTCTGGTTCGGCCTCGGCCGAGTCAGAACTCACCGCTGAAGCCACCGCCGCCGTAGAATCGGGGGCAAGTCCGAGCGCTGGTGTGTACCCACCTGCAACTGCATTGATGACGAAGACCTGCCCCGGCCGTACCGGCGGGCCCGCCCGAAGACTCAACCACTTTGGCCCACCCCAGTAGGGTTGCGCCACATCGAAGTACCATAGATTCTCGTTGCGACGCTGCAAGACCTTGAGTAGGTTCTTCACATCGCTGATATGCGCTCGGCACCGCTCCTCAAATCCCGGGATAACCAGATCGTCAGGGGGCGACTTCTCACCACCGAAATCTACCCAGGCGAGCGAGACGTCGAGGTCGTCGGTGTCGCGGATGTACGGCGAGATGTCTAGATCATTCCCGGAGAGGTCTGGTGACGTATCAAACAGCGCGAGAAAGTCGCTGCGGCGCAGCGTCTGCAACCGTGGCGCAGATGTTTTCACCTCGCTGCCCATATTCAAAAGTTGAGCATTTGTGACTGGCTCACCTTCAAGAGATCTCAGAGCATCGGCGGATGATTCGAGGTCTGAACGGTCGTAAGGGCTCTTCTTACCTGATGGAAACCACCACAACTCAGCGTCGTCTCGAACACCCGCCCGGTTACAGCGCCCGGACCTCTGGATTACCGAAGCCCACGGCGCCACCTCAGTTATGAGCGTCCGGGCATCGAGATCGACTCCGGCTTCTACGACCTGCGTGCTGACAACCACAACATTGTCGAGTCTTGACAGTTCGTCAAACTGTCGGTCACGGTCCGCCGGCCTGAATTTAGAGTGCAACACCAGCACTGGCGTATCAAGCAGGGGCGAATTCCTCGCGGTGAGCAGCTTGTAGATGGAGACTGCAGTATCGACGGTGTTGACGATGACCAAGGTCAATCCGTACCGGTGACGCTCCGCGACTGCCTGAGCGAGGATCCGCGGATTGTCAGTCGCAGTCAACAACTGTCGTACTACACGCTTCGCGTTCAATCGCTGGGTCACAGCGGGTGTCAGGTCATCGTCGCCGATCCTCACAACGATGGTGTTCTCATCGAATGGATTGTCGACGGTGTCCAGGAGTGCCGTGTCGAGCGTGGCAGTCATGCAGGTTAAACCCGTTGCAACGGAACCATACTGAGTCTGAAATGCAGCGATCTGGCGAGCGGTCACGGTAGACGCCGGCGCCAACTGCGTTTCATCTACGACAAGGTGCGTGTCGTTCCATAGTAGGCCCGCGTCAATCGGGTACACACCGCGCGACAATCCGTATCCGCGCATCAGCATTCTGCTGATGCTCATGTCAACGGTGGCCACAAGTATTTGGAACTGTCCTGGACGTTGCCGCCACGAGTGTCCTTCGGCCGACATACCGCCAACAAGCTCAGTGACGCCAACAAGATCCTCGAGATCAAGACTTGCGATCCACCCCGGAATCACATTCACCGTCTGCCGCGTCAGAGTCCGCATAGGCAGAGCAATGACCAGCCGCCTTGGCACTGAGTCGTCGCCGGCCGTCAGCACTCGCCACAGCCAACCCAGCACAATCGCAGCGGTCTTACCAAGTCCGGGTGGCACGTCGATGACGTCAGGAAGACGGACCCCCACAGTCGCAATCCTGCGCTGGTACGGATACGGCTCCGAGCCCGTAGCCGCACGGAAGAACTCCTCGAACGAGTTGTACCTCATCCTGCCTCCCTTCAACTGCCAGTGTCGTTACGCCCAACTGTTCGCCGGCGGCGCCGACCGCCCGAGCAAACCGGGCGACATGCAATAATCAACGGCGATCAAGCTAAACCAACGCACCGACAAATTGGGGCCTGGTGCACGGATAGGTGACAGGGTTAGTCACGCGGCCTGAGGGGCCTCGTGGTTGATGATGGTCTCGAATTCAATGGGGGTCAATCTGCCGAGGCGG
>NZ_BMGC01000085.1 GCF_014639795.1 Gordonia jinhuaensis
GAATGTGTCGCAACATCCAGATTTCCGGAGACCAGGGGCGTCTCACGTCATCGACACGCCAGCCCGCTGACCAGGCATTGCCCGCTCAAGTTCGAAGAGCCGGTTTACCTGCAAGACCTCCCGGCATTCCCCTCAGGCCGTCCCAAGGTAAGCGATTGGTTTGGGATAGCGCGATTCAATCACCTGAGATGCTAGTCGGGCGTCGGAGACGCTAAACAGTTTTCTGTTAGGGCTATCTCCTCTAGGGAGAGTTCTATCGAAATCAGATGTTACCGAGCCTGGTAAAGTGTTGATCACAGTTAAAATCCTTGTCAAGCATGGCGAGTGGTTGCCGTGGCTGGAAGAAAACTTCGAGGGGTCACAGCCAGCCGCGAGTAGGTACATGACCCTTGCCGAGAATTATTCACGCGTGAATAGTTTAAGCGGGGACACTAGATTTCGTAAATACTGCAACGTTTCGTTAAGACCGAGGTCTCTGCAAGCTTGCAGATATGATCAATGTATACAGATCGCAAAATGGATGCGACCCTAAAGACCACAATCGGGAGGTGAAATGTCAAGCACAAACACTTCCCGCAAAAATGACGCTAGCAACGGTCTAGTGAAGCTTAGCAAGCTGCTCGAAATGGTACCGATCACCAGGCCAACCGCAATCAGTCTAATTCGGTCCGGTGAAATCCGAGGCAAGCGGATTGGACGCGGATGGTTTATCCCGCAATCTGAGGTTGATCGACTCACCAACACTTAGGACTCCGGCACCGTGTAGGTTCTGCTCCGACCTGCACGGATGCCGGTAAATCTCCGGCTGCTGCTCCCTATCTGGTGGCGGCTCGGGGTGGGTTCGGTCCCCGGTCGATGCACGCTAAACGGCAGTTCTCCTTATCGTTCTGCCTCGGCTGTGCTCCCGGTGACCGGGCCTCTCAATCAATAAGCACTACTGCACCAGACAATCGTGTGCTGCACGGAGGAATCATTGACCATTTGCGTCGAATCCCCATGTGATAATCAAGCAAGTGCCCGTCGATTGTGTTGGAAGCACTACCAGCGCAGACGCAGACGAGGGCTACCGCTCCCACCTAAACAGCGTTACGGATCGTTTGTCGCCGAAGCTCTAGAACTGCACGAACAGGCTAAGGCGGCTTACGAAGATCGGCGTGATGCTTGGGCAATCGGTTACGGCACAGAACGTGACCTGTACGCGTCGGAAGTCGAACCGAAGCCGCTTTACAGTGATGCCCTGAAATCAACTTCCCGCGAATGGCGCGCACGTGAAACGGATTCTAACGCCAGCTAGCAAAAACTAGCCACTGGTAGACGATACTGCGGTAAAAGTCGCTTAGCGTGGCAATCAGAGGGCAAAAACACTGCACCAAACCAGCAAGGACTGAAGATTGATTGTCGTCAAAGACGTGCGCGAACTAACTATGCGCACAATCCGGCAAAGTCGAACTAGTCGCAAAACGCTAGTGATCGAACACCACAACCAGCGCATAGCAGTACCGATAGACAGTTTAACAATTCTATCCGACCACCTGGTCGACCTAGCAGAATCCTTAGGAGAATGACCATTGCAGCACACAATTAACTCGCGTGGCCTCGAAATACCGCCAATACGCCTAGCCGTTAAACGCTTCGCCAGCCTACGAGAACCCAACGGGATCGTTGAGCGAGTCGTGGTCAGTCAATCGGGCATGCACGGTATCAGTCTCGCAATCGGGGACAGTCCGCAGCTAATCGCAGCTCTGCAAGCCCTAGCTGGCGAGCACTGAAAGTGGCATTACTCAAAACGAGCGGATCGCTCAAGGTCGT
Organism: Gordonia jinhuaensis; assembly: GCF_014639795.1. Taxonomy (GTDB): domain Bacteria; phylum Actinomycetota; class Actinomycetes; order Mycobacteriales; family Mycobacteriaceae; genus Gordonia_B; species Gordonia_B jinhuaensis. The sequence continues at coordinate 1,810 of NZ_BMGC01000085.1, forward strand.
TAACAATCCGCGCAATACCCGATACCGCATCGAACTGCGCGACTACCGCAGCGCTCTAACCGTGGGATTCGATGTGCCTGAGGCGCTAGCAGCGGCGTGCGACCTCATTAGCTGTGCTGCTGGACTCGATCATGCCGCAGCCATAGCCGTATTAAGCCTCGATCCACCGATTTGTACCTGTCCGGGGGATGAGGGATAGACGAAATGCCCTGTCTGAGTGACAGAATGGGACTTGCTCAGGGTTCCATCGGTACAC
>NZ_BMGC01000086.1 GCF_014639795.1 Gordonia jinhuaensis
CGTCGCGGAACTCCTGGGGATAGGGCTTGGGCACAGCTGGCATCCTTCCAGGCCGCCCGGCAGGGCAAGCCAGATCAGATGTCACCTACTCGTGCACCAGCCCCCGGCGGCGACAAGCCCGTCCCAGGTACGACGCTGGCGTCGGATCGCTTTGCGCGTGCAGCGTATTACTCCGAGCGACTGCCGCAACCTTCGTCGCAACTGCAGGCGATCGCAGCGCTCGCCAGCGTGATGCGCAATGTGGCACAACCTTTCCGGACCCCGGATCCCGGCAAACCCGACGCATCCCAGACGATCTGGACCACCGTCGCGGACCTCACCAATCGGCGGTACGTGTTCGAGTCCACCACCGCACCGAATGTGGTGTGGGTTGACTTCACCGACCTCGACTTCTCCGAGGGCGCACCACAGTTGCGTCTCGATCTGCATTCCACCGTGGCGCTCGCGGGCGGGGTGGCCGGAAACGTGAGCCAGGAATTCACCGATGCGGGTCCGATGACCTTCCTGACGGTGTCGATCCTCGAGGGTCTGCGCAAGAAGAACGAGGTCGCGCCGACCAGTGACGCACCGCAGCGCGAGAGCGAATTCGCCAACAGCTGAACAGGAGTCAGCCGATGGACACCCCGCGTTTCATCCCCACCCATGACACCAACATCAGCGACTCGATCGAACTGCGGCCGGTGTTCGTGCAGACCGGCGAACAAGACGAACTGCCGAAGTTCCGGATGCCCGACGGTCCGAGCCTGGCAGAGACGGCGTACCAGATCGTTCACGACGAGGCGATGCTCGACGGCAACGCGCGGTTGAATCTGGCGACGTTCGTGTCCACATGGATGGACGACGAGGCACGCCGCCTGTATGCCGAGACCGTCGACAAGAACATGGTCGACAAGGACGAGTACCCGCAGACCGCGGCGATCGAAGACCGCTGTTGGAAGATCCTCGCCGACCTCTGGCACGCCCCCGAACCCACCAACACCATCGGCACCTCCACGATCGGCTCGTCGGAGGCGTGCATGCTCGGCGGTCTGGCACTCAAGCGGCGCTGGCAGCAGAAGCAGAAAGACGCCGGAAAGCCGTACGACAAGCCCAATCTCGTTCTGTCGACGGCAGTTCAGGTGTGCTGGGAGAAGTTTCTCAACTACTTCGAGGTGGAGCCGCGCTGGGTGCCGATTACCGAGGATCACCTGGTTTTCGAGGGTCAGGATCTGGAGAAGTACTGCGACGAGAACACCATCGGTGTGGTCGCGATCATGGGTGTGACCTATCACGGACTGTACGAACCGGTTCTGAAGATCTCGCAGGCCCTCGACGCGCTGCACGAGGAGACCGGACTCGATCTGCAGATCCACGTCGACGGCGCATCTGGAGCCATGATCGCCCCGTTCTGCCAGCCCGACCTCGAATGGGACTTCCGGGTACCGCGCGTCGCGTCGATCAACACCTCCGGTCACAAGTACGGACTGGTGTATCCCGGTGTGGGATGGGTGATCTGGCGTGACACCGATGCGCTCCCCGAGTCGATGGTGTTCCACGTGAGCTACCTCGGCGGCAGCATGCCCACACTCGCACTGAACTTCTCGCGACCGGGTGCACAGGTGCTGTTGCAGTACTACATGTTTCTGCGTCTCGGCAAGGAAGGCTTCCGGCAGATACAGCAGAGTTCGCTTGATGTGGCGCAGTATCTGTCGAGTGGCATCGAATCCCTCGGGCCGTTCGAACTCGTCAGTCGCGGCGACACCATTGAGGGGGACCCATTCGATGGTCCAGTCGCTATGCGGCTTGAGGTTGGTGGGTCGTGGTCCACTGTAGGGCGAACTCGGCGGGGGTGAGTCCGTGGTGGGCCGAA
>NZ_BMGC01000087.1 GCF_014639795.1 Gordonia jinhuaensis
TCTGCATCTTCTTCGAACGAAATTGAGACCCTCTATCGCTGTGCAGAACGCAGCCGGCCACGTCCCCTCGCCTGGCGACAGCGCTGTTCAGGGCGGCCACGGCCACGGACGCCAACTCATTGATGCGGTGGGCCGACGAGCTCCTCGTTCCGGTCCCGGATCTCGGCGTCCAGCTCGCCCTCGCGTCGGTGGACGAGCGGCTCAGCTCGTTCCAAGCTGACCTCGGAGCCCGACGGGCGAGCATCTGGTCGGCGCCGGAGAACGCTGACGAGGTGGTGAGCAAGGTCGCTGGCGCCTTCGACGACTCATTGACGACCTGGCTCGATCAGCTGCCGTACCCGATCGCATCGGCGCTGTGGACCGCAGAGTCCGCCCGGTCAGTGGCGGAGCAGCAGCGCGCCTATCTCCACGCCTGGGAGGCGATTGTGACCTTCCACGCGACCGTCCTGCTCGCCGCCAGCCGTAGCGATCCAGGCAGCAGCAGCGAGACCGAGGCCGCAATACGTCAAACCCTGCATGAGCAGCACTTAGGCATTGAGAAGGCTTCTTTCGGAACTTGGGTAGTCATCGTCGAAAAGACGTCGAAGAACCTGCGCAGCGCGTTAGCGGACGGCGACGCCGATGACGAGGCCCGTGTCCGCCGCGCGTTCGCCGAACTTGGCCGCGCCAGCATCGAGAAGCTGATCTCGAAAGACGTCGTCGAGAAGTTCAAGCAGGTGAACGGCAAGCGCAACCGGTGGTCTGGCCACGCAGGCTACACCTCGGAGCAGGCGCTGAGGACACAGGTCGGCTCGCTCGACTCGGACCTCAGAGAGCTTCGCGGGCTCCTCGGGAACGTCTGGTCACAGCTCGTGCTGGTCCGCCCCGGTAGCGCCAAGCGTCGCCGCGACGGCCTCGTACAGACCGCCGAGGTCGCCGTAGGGACTCGGACACCGTTTGCAACCCGTGAGTTCGCCGTGGGGGACCACATGTTCGAAGACGAACTCTACCTCGTCAGGGACGGGTCACAGTCGCCGTTGCGGCTAGGGCACTTCGTGCAGCTCCGCGCAGCGCCGAGCAGCGCTCAGTTCACCACCTACTTCTACAACCGGACCGAGGGGCGCAGCGTGCGCATGGTCAGCTACCAGTACGGGCCTGAGAGCGAACTACAGGACGACGTAGAGAGCCTCCTTGCGGACTTCGGGGGTCTCGCCGAGGCGTAAGGGTGCCCGCGTCTCGGCACGAGCGCCGTTCGGTGTAGGAGCGCGCACGGGGGCTGAGTTGTCGTGGAAGTAGTGCAAACCGCGCTGACTGCCCAGAAAATTGGTCGCACTCGTCGGCCCCCGGATCTAGAGTCATCCGATGGGTTCGAATCTGTTCTCAAACTATCCGGCCGATAAGTATCGAGACCTCGTCATGCGAAGAGGAGCGGCCGGACTATCCGAGTATGCGATGTACTTCCGCGAGGCCGCAGACCGACTCGCCGCCTCGTTTACCGGTAAGCCGTTTGACGACACTATCTTCATGCCGTAGCTCCACCTCCATCGCCATGCAACCGAACTTCTGTTGAAGACGGCAATCACCGAAGCAGCGCGACTACGTCGGGTGGAGCATCGAGACGCTTCATTGACCTCAAAAACGATTAAGGAGCGACTAAAATCTCGACTCGGCGACTATTGCCGCTCTTGGACGAGCTCGACCTGCATCTCGAGGCGCTCACTCTCGAAAAGACTCCGCCGGCGGAGGAATGATCAAGACCTGTGGATCTGGGAGGGCGTGCCTTCCCGCAAATATGATCCCGGTAGTCACTTGATCAAGTCAGCGTTGCAGCGCTGGCGGAAAGGCA
>NZ_BMGC01000088.1 GCF_014639795.1 Gordonia jinhuaensis
GATCGCGCTCGGCTTCCGCAACCTCAACCACTACATCTTGCGGTCACTCATCCACTCCGGCGGCCTGGCAGAACACCTACACGCACTCTGAATCAGGAAGAGCCCGTAAAGGTCACTCGATCAGCCAGTGGAGGACTGGCCGGGTGTTTAAGTTCCTGCGGCGTGTAATGCCGCGGTCTCGGGGATCATGAGGGACCCCAGTCGCGGTTCTTCTCGGCTGCGAGCGCGGGCGGCCGTGGCCCGCCCAGCGCGCGAATGGACGCGGCGAGCCTGCGATACCGGCTGCCGCGGCGCGTGTTCTGCTCGACGAGTTGGGCGGCCAGTTCCGCGGTGAGAGAGGCTCTCGTAGTGGCCTGAGCGCTCATCAGCGCGATCTTCCCGGCGGTCTGTGTCTCGTGCAGCTCGGTGGTCGCGGCGATGTGCGCGTTGTGCCGTTCGGTCATCGTGGTGACGCGGTTGGTCGACCAGCGGCGCGCCATGGCCTGGGCTGCGCCTGCCCCGATGATGAGCGGGCTGGATGGTCCGCGATGCCCCAGAGAGGTTGTCTCACGCGCGAACTGCGCGGCGGCCGCGCGCAGCAGCGGTGCCAAGCATCTGTCCATCACAGCAGCCGGGTCCGACAAGTATCCGGTGTCGCGCAGCGCGGCGTCGAGAACCACCTCATTTGGGGTCTCGATGACTCCCGCCAGTGACCGGAGGTTGTCGGGGTCGCGTAAGGCTCGTAATCCTCGGCGATGCCATCCCGGCGCGGCGAGACGACACCGGCGCACCCAGCGGCGCGATGCGCTCGCCACGGTTTTGGGCCTACGCCGCGGTCGCGTCAGCCCGGGCGGCGGGATCGTCGATCCACATCTCCCGTAGCCGCGGCAACGACAGATCGTTGGCGAGTTTCCCGCCGTCGTGGCAGACAGCAGCCCCTGCGCATACGTGCGCGCAACAGCAACAGCAGGACCGCCGCGCGGGCCTTCCATACCGCCGCGCTGCGCGCGGGGCTCTCGGCCGGCTGATCGAGGCCGCCGAGTTGATCGGCCGGCCGAGGCTTGCAGTGTGGTCGGCGTAGCAGCTCCAGACCAGAGCACAGTTTCCGCCCGCCTGATTCGAGTGCCGCCCGCCGCGGTCCGCGCGAGGTCGGCGTGTGCACACGTGAATGCCGCGGGCAGTAAGTGAGTGCCCGATCGACAACGAGACCGCCTACCCACGCCGAGCGCACTTGTTGTTCCCGCCCAGAACGGACGACTGCGCCGGAGCGAGAAGCAGTCTCGCCGACCCGTCACCTTGGGTCGGTCATACGATCGATCCGTGCGGGTCCACGCGATCGGAGTGCAGTCAATGCAATTCCCGTGCCGAGTAGGAGGGCAGCGTAGACGAGTTGTGGCGCACCGAAGGTTGTTGCGGCGATGGCGAGCAGCGGTGCGCAGACGAGCACTCCGAGGAAACGGTGCCAGCCGGTGAACAATCGTGAATACGCGAGTGCGCACAGCAGGTAGAGGACGAAGAAGTTCTTGCCGCTACGGCGAGTAGATCGCTGATCGATGCCCAGTGCAGTGCTGTTGCGCCGATGACGGCGAGAAGGGCTGCGGCGACCACGCCAGTCGCAATGCGTGGGTTACCGTCGTCGATTGGGGCTGGTGCACGAGTAGGTGACATCTGATCTGGCTTGCCCTGCCGGGCGGCCTGGAAGGATGCCAGCTGTGCCCAAGCCCTATCCCCAGGAGTTCCGCGAC
>NZ_BMGC01000089.1 GCF_014639795.1 Gordonia jinhuaensis
CGCCTACACCTCCAGCGACACCGCCCATCACCCCGCGATCTTGCTCACCCCTACATCTTGTGGTCGCAAGAACCTGTTCCACGCACCGTCAATCAGGAAGAGGCACGTAAGTCCCGCGGAGTAGAGGTCTGCGTCCTCACCGATCGTCGAACTACTGACCGAGAGCTTCCCATGCGACGCCAGTACAGCGCGAATTCGATCGTTCATTCTGTTCATTCCTGTTCTCACCCGACAGATCTCAGCCGATGACTTTACCGAGCACAACACGAGTCCGGGTCCCGAGAGCTCACAATAGTGATCACGGACCCGGTTGGGGCAGCGAAGATTTGGCCAGCGATTCAGCAGTCGCGTGGGCCGTTTCGAACCGACTACCAGCATTGCCGTGTACCACCGGCCGGAACCCCCCGCGGCCGCCGAGTATTTAGTTTTGCGTTATTACCGAAGCGCGGTCGTTCAGGTCCGCAACCAGCCGGCATGGGTCTCAACGCGTCCGAGTGACACCCCGGCTCTCTCCCCGACGCAAAATTACCATCCAAAGTCAGCTATAAACTATCTTACAACACGGCTATGCTGTCCCCACGGTGCCGCATGGCGGGACCGCGATCATCAGCATGCATGCCGCACTCCGAGTTCGGGTGCAACCCAATGCAAACGAAGTGCAAAGCTTCGGCATTACAAGCGTGAAGGGACAGGCAAGTGGGGGCACCCTTGTGGAACCAAAGCCTCAGCGGCACAGGTGTAGCTGCGAAAGTTGCCGCAGAGTACGCCGACACAGTCGATTGCGAGGGAAGATTTCCATCCGAGGCACTCGACGCGGTGCGCTCGGCAAAGCTGCTGTCGGTCTCACTTCCGCGTGAGCTGGGAGGCGGTGGCGCTTCGGTTTCCGAGCTCGCCGCAACGTGTCGGATGCTGGGGCGCGCGTGCAGCTCCACGGCGATGATCTTCGCCATGCACCACAGTCAGGCGTTGTGTCTGCGCTTCCACTCCTCCTCTGATCCCGGAACGCAGTCATTGATCGAGGACATCGTCACAGGAGAAAAGCTCATCGCCTCGGCAACCACGGAGATCACCACAGGCGGCGCCGTCGGGTCGTCTACGTGCGCAGTCGTCCGTGATGGAGACCAGGTGTCCTTGGAGAAAAATGCACCGGTGATTTCTTACGGCAAGTACGCGGACTACATCTTCGCGACGGCACGTAAGAATTCCGACAGCCCGTCGACTGACCAGGTGATGCTCGCATGCCCGGCCGAGGACACCGAACTGGAGCCAACATCCGAGTGGCACACCCTCGGACTACGCGGTACCTGCAGCCCGGGCTTCGTCCTTCGCGCCCGCACGTCGGTTACCAACCTTCTGCCCGTCGACTATGCCACCATCTCCTCGCACACGATGCTCCCCGCATGTCACGTGCTGTGGGCTTCGGTGTGGCTGGGCATCGCCGATGCCGCAATGGAAAAGGCACGAGCACAGGTGCGCAAGACCGCACGCAGGACCCCAATACCGTTCAGTTAAGGTTATATGCGTGTAGTTTTAGGTGTATGCCTCGTGCTGGGTGGGTGAAGCCGGAGTCGGATCGTCGGTTGTCGGATGTGGTGTCGGTGGGTGTGGTGACCAGGGTGTTTC
>NZ_BMGC01000090.1 GCF_014639795.1 Gordonia jinhuaensis
GTGTACCGATGGAACCCTGAGCAAGTCCCATTCTGTCACTCAGACAGGGCATTTCGTCTATCCCTCATCCCCCGGACAGGTACAAATCGGTGGATCGAGGCTAAAGACCAGTGTGTCCTTCCCCTCGCATTCCAGGGATTTCGTGACATGCAGACCGAGTTGGTGGCAGACCGCGAACAACTCAGTGGCGGCCGTGCGGATGTCGTCGATGCCGCGGTAGGTGTCCGCGGCTCCGTCCATGATCCATTCGGCGCTCGCATCGTCGCCGAACATCGCCAGTAGTTCGTCGACGCGGCCCTCGTTGGTGATGCGCTGCGCATGTGCGAGGAATTCGAGGGCGTCGGGTCGGGATGTGGATGTGTGTGGTTCTGCCATCGTGATGGCCACCTCGATGAAGTCGGGCCCAGGGGCTGATTTTCAGTCATACGTATGACTGAAAACGAGGTTAAGGCAGGTTGCGCCAGCCCGCAACGTATACGGCGAAACTGGTGGAATGAGGCCTACGTGGGCCGGGTCAGGCCGTCGCCGATGCCGGCCGTGGTGCGGCGAGGCCGACGAGCATCTCGATCATGAGGTCCAGGTCGTGCTCTGCGCGTCGCTGGTCCGGGTCGCACACGTACTGCATGATCAGTCCGTCGATGGTCGCGACCATGATCCGGGCCAACTGGGGTAGCGGTACGGCGGATACCTCGCCGGCAGCCTCCGCAGCCTGGGCGCACCACTGGGAGACGACGTCGGCGTAGGACTCGTACTGCCAGCGGGCAAGCTCTTCCTGGCCCTCGGCGCGCAATGCGTACATCGTCAACTCGTACTGCATGATCTGCAGGTTTCTGTTGGACACCAGCGTCTGCCAGAAGGCCCGAATACCTTCTCTCAGGGCGTGTGCGAGTCCATCGCCGGTATGCGTCGACGCGGCGAATACGGCCCCGATCTCGGAGACGACGTCTTCGATGACCGCACCCAACAGGGCCTCCCGGGTCGGGAACACGTATTGCAGTGTGCCCAGCGGTACGTCGCCCTCGGCGGCAACCGCGCGCAATGACGTGTTGGCGACGCCATCACGCGAAAGCACCTCGCGTGCCGCGACGACGAGCTGTGCGCGGCGAACCGCAAGATCAACGCGCGCCATCGTCGTGTCCTCTCTGCCGGGTGTGGTTCCAGGCTATGGGAAAGGCCGCTCGCAATGAATCAGGCGAGTTGGCAACTGGCGTCCATCGGTGTTCGATGTGCGCACTGTGCTTCGCGACCGACCTTCGATTGGAAGGAGGTGGCGGCGACCCGCACGCACTGGATGTGGACGCTCACCACGTATTCAGGCGTGTGCGTCGATGGCTCCGAGAGCATCTGATCTAGTATCTCGTGTCGTTAGTTAGTTAATGGTTGGGGGTTTGAGATACTCGGCTATGGCGAATTCTCCGGCTCCCGCTCTGGGCCTGCGTGATGGCGATGCTGCC
>NZ_BMGC01000091.1 GCF_014639795.1 Gordonia jinhuaensis
GGCTCTTCACAATCCGGGGTGTAGTTGTGGTCTGAATCCGCCGGTCTCGAGCAGTGCGCGGGTGATGTAGTGAGTCAGGTTCCGAAAGCCCAGGGCGGAGCCGCGTAGGTGTTCGAGTCGTCCGTTGATGGCCTCTGTGGGCCCGTTCGATGTTCCGGGCCGAGTGAAGTAGGCCAGGATGTCGCTGGCGCGCCTGTTCAGGGTGCGGCCCAGGCGACGGACCTCGATGAGTGCTTCGGGCACGTTCTTGCTGATGATCTCGATCACGTCGGCCAGGAGCTGGCGTCCGCGTGCGCGGTCGGGCTCTCGGTAGGCGGCGATCATGCGTTGGTAGATGCCCCAGGTCGCCCAGACCTCCACGTGCGCCTCGGCGGCGAACAGCGCTTCGAGCCGGTTCTTCTGCTTGTCGGTGAGCAGGTCGGCACCGGTGTGCAGGGTGCGTCGGGCGGTGTAGAGCGGGTCGCCCTTGCGCCCGCGGTGCCCGCAGGTTTCCTGCTGGACCCGGCGCCGGCACTCATCAAGCTCATTGCCACCCAGGTGGATGACGTGGAAGGGGTCCATCACCGCGACGGCGTCTGGGAGCTCTTCGGCGACGGCGGTCTTGAACCCGGTGAACCCATCCATCGCCACGACCTCGATCTGCTCGCGCCACTGTGGGGCTCGCTCGCTCAGCCAGGTCTTGAACACCGCCTTGGAACGTCCTTCGACCATGTCCAGCAGCCTGGCCGGGCCCGTGCCCGCGCGGATCGGGGTCAGGTCGATGATCACGGTCACGTACTTCTCACCCTTGGGCGTGTGGCGCCACACGTGCTCGTCCACGCCTACGACCTTGACACCGTCGAACCGGTGCTCGTCATCGATCAGGACCCGCTTGCCCTCGGCCAGGACCGCGTCGTTCGCGGTGTTCCACGCAACCCCGAGCCCTTCGGCCACGCGCGCGACGCTCAGGTGCTGGCACACGATGCCTTCCAACGCCCAACGCAGCGCCCGCCGCGAGAGTCTGGCCCGCGGCCGGGCAGCCCTGGTGGTGTCCTGACGCCACACGTGGGCGCACCCGGTGCACCGGTAGCGGCGCACCGTGACCACCAGCGTGGTCGGGCGCCAGCCCAACGGTTCGTGCGCCAACCGCCGGGTCACGGTGTCCCTGAGGACTCCTTGGCACCCGCACCGCCGACACCACTGATCCGGTTCCACCACCCGACAGGCCAGCACGGCCCGGTCCGGGGCCAGGCACTGCCCTGTGGCGGCCAGACCGAGCTCGTCCAGACGGGCGAAGGTGGTCAGGTCAGGGGCGGTGAAGGTAGCGTCAGGCACGTCGAGGTCTTTCAGGTGGGCGGTGTCAGAACTCCCATCATCGGAAGACCTCGACCTCTATCCCCGGATCGACGCGCCGACCCGCTCTACACCCTCAACTGCGAAGAGCC
>NZ_BMGC01000092.1 GCF_014639795.1 Gordonia jinhuaensis
CGAACTCAACGAACGCCCCCGACAGACACTCGGCTTCTACACCCCACGCGAAAAGTTCGAAGCCCTCCTACGAGACAACGTTGCTTGCACGGGTTGACGGCTCTACCGGTTGAGAAGTTGCTCTTCCCAAGCGACTTCGAGGTCATCGTGCCAACAGCCCTTGACCTCGATCGGCAAGACTATAGGTCCGGCAGTCGCGTCCGGCCCTATGGCGTCGATGCGCAGGTCGGTTCGCTCGCCGATCCCGTGCTCTCTGTTATTTCGAACTTGCACCTCTCGGTTCACTACCGCTCCTTCAAGAATCACTTGAAGCCTGTTGCGCAGATAGTCGGAGATCTCGTCCTCTGACTTCGGACGCTTTGAGTAGGTATCCCACAAAAGAGGCGCTTCGGGTGTGTCCCCTTGCAGCGCGGCTTGGACGTCACCCAACGCCGCCACTGTGGCAGACCGGAGGTCCAACGCCGTGCGTATCGGTCTCCGACGCGGATCGACGGCGAGTTCGTCGAGGTCGTCCACGGTAAGCGGCCTCCACTGTTTAACTGCGTGATTTCTTCGCGCGATCGCAAGTGCCCAGTCAAGTCCAGACATTCCGGGTTCCGCCTGGTGGATGCGGTTCAGTGCGTCGATATCTGCTGCAGTGGCCGACTCAATGAGGCGCTGCACCAGAGTATTCCGCCACATCTCCGCGAAGTCACGGGAGTCTAGAAAGTGGGCAACCCCGGGTCCCGTCAGATCCGGCATGCCAATGTTGGCGCGAAGCCACAAATAGAGGTCTGCGAGACGGTCGGCGCTGAGCGCCGGCGCGCGATAGCGGCTGGCATCGGCGAGTCGGCAGAACAAGTCCTGTGCCCAAGAAATGTCGCCATCTGCCCGCGACCAAATATCATTCCAGACGGGTTCGGGGTCGTGGTGAAACAATGCGACGCCGGCACGAATCGACGCTTCACGCGAATCGTCGTCGGTGTCTCGCAATTGGTCGATCAAGAGCGGCCGCACCAGTTCCATGTGGTTGTCTGTCAAGAAGCGAAGGATTTCCCACTCCGCGGGTCGCTGGGGTATCCGAATCTCGTAGCCGTCGAGGAGAGCTTGTGCGAAAGCCGGTGTGTCGAGCAGTTCCAGCTCGGTGGCGAGGTGGATGTGTTCCTTGGTCTCGACGGCGGCGCCGATGAGCTGCAGCATCTGGTCTTCGAGGCGGGCGCGTATGTGTGGCATGGCCATATCAAAGAGCACCGACTTGTCCGCCGTGTCGTCTGCCCTTCCCGATACAGGAAAGGCGAGCATCGCCCGCGCCCATCGCGGCTCTTCGAAGTTAGCCGGGCACTGCTCAGCAGTGGAATTGCTGGATGTTGGCCCGCTGGGCGCGGGTGCAGTGGAATCGTATCCGGCGCCGCGAGTTCTCG
>NZ_BMGC01000093.1 GCF_014639795.1 Gordonia jinhuaensis
AGCCTCGATCCACCGATTTGTACCTGTCCGGGGGATGAGGGATAGACGAAATGCCCTGTCTGAGTGACAGAATGGGACTTGCTCAGGGTTCCATCGGTACACGCAGAAGGGCATCTCGTAGATGCGATTGTCTCATAGCCATCCGGTCCGGTCTGCCATGTGTGATGATCCGAATCTGCTCGGCGCGGCTGGGTTGGTGCCGGTGATGACGTTGGCCGAACAGGCCGGCCTGTCGGGGCTGGCCCGCGAGCATCTGAGCGTGCCCACCGATAAGGGCGCCCACCCGGATCGCAAGGTGTTCTCGCTGGTCGCGGGCATGGTGGCCGGCGCCGACAGCATCGACGACATGGCAGTACTGCGGCACGGCGCGATGGGCCGGGTGTTCGAGCACCCGTATGCCCCGTCGACGCTGGGATCGTTCTTGCGGGAGTTCCGGTTCGGTCATGTCCGCCAACTGGATGCGATCGCCACCCGCGTGTTGGCTGGTCTGCATGCCCGCACTCCGGTGCTGGCCGGCATCGACGGTGCGGTGATGGTCGATATCGACGACTCGATCATCGAGGTCTACGGTCCGGCCAAACAGGGTGCCGGGTTCGGCTACACCCGGGTGCGTGGGCTCAACTCAGCGATCACCACCCTCACCTGCGGACCGGGTGCGCCGGTGATCGCCGCTCAACGCCTACGCAAGGGAGCATGCAATTCCGCCCGTGGGGCACATCGCTTGATCGCCGATACCCTGGCTACGCTCGCGCGACTGCGATCCGAGAACGCGTCGGGACCGGTTCTGTTGCGGGCAGATTCAGCGTTTTACGGCCACCGCACGGTCACGACTGCGATCCGGGCCGGCGCCCAGGTGTCGGTCACCGTGCGCCAGGATGCGCACGTGCGGGCACAGATCGCCACGATCGGTGAGGACTCCTGGACCCCGATCGAGTACACCGACGCCGTCTTCGACGCCGATAGCGGGCAATGGGTCTCGCGTGCCGAGGTCGCCGAAATACCGTTCACCGCGTTCACCTCCAAAGCCAAGGCGTTACAGGTTCCCGGGCGGCTGGTGGTGCGCCGCATCCCCGACTTTCAACCTGATGGGGACGGTTTGTTTGATGTGTGGCGATTCCACGCGTTCTTCACCACCAGTGACCTCGATACCGTCACCGCTGATCAGACTCACCGCGGGCACGCGATCATCGAACAAGTCCACGCTGACCTCAAAGCCTCCGCACTCGCGCATCTGCCGTCGGGAAAGTTCTGCGCGAATGCCGCCTGGCTGGTGTGTGCGGTCATCGCG
>NZ_BMGC01000094.1 GCF_014639795.1 Gordonia jinhuaensis
TGGCAGGTCCCCGATAACCGGTCCAGGCAGTTCTAGAGCCAGTTCCTACTTGCAGTCGATCAGTCGATCTCGCAGCCCACGGGGTGATGTTGGTGGGTGCATCCGGCAGCGTACTCGGCCGGGGTCTTGTAGCCCAGTGCCGAATGCCGGTGTCGGTGATTGTGGTCATCCTTGAAGTCCTCGATGACCACCCGGGCCTCGAGCAGGGTGCGCCAGCAGTTGCGGTTCAAACACTCATCGCGCAACCGGTTGTTGAACGACTCGATGAACCCGTTGTTCCACGGCGTGCCCGGCGGAATGTAGGAGAGCCCCACCGACCCTGCACAGAACGCTCGCAGGGCCTCGGAGATGAACTCAGGACCGTTGTCCATCCGCAGTACCAGCGGTGGGCCACCCCAGATCGCGAACGTCTTCTCCAACTCCTCGATCAGGCGTTCGGCGGTGATCGAGCGGTCCACGATGTTCAGCAACGACATCCGGGTGTGCTCATCGACCATCGACGCGATCTTGATCTTGTGTCCGTCGACGGTGGAGTCGAACTGAAAGTCCAATGCCCACACCACCTTCGGTGCATCCGCGGCGATGATCGGCACCGATGACTGGCCCGCCCGTTTACGGCGAGGAGCGCGCCGCACCTGCAGGCCTTCCTCTTTCCATAACCGGTGGATCTTCTTCTTGTTCATCTCGATGCCGTCGTCGAAGCGTAGATGCGCCCACGCCCGACGAAATCCGTGCCGAGGGTTCTTACGGGCGTAGGTGCGCAGTTGCTCACGGACCGCCGCGTCCGGGTCTGCCGGCGTCTGCGCTAACGGCAGCTGCCGATAGGCTGAGCGGGAAAGCCCAACTACCTTGCACGCCTTACGTTCTGACATGTTCATCACGTCCTTGAGCATGTCGATGGCGGCGCGTTTGGCGGTCGGGCTCAGAATTTTCCCTTGGCAATCTCCCGCAGCGCGTCCTTCTCCAACTCCGCATCGGCGAGGAGCCGCTTGAGCCGGCCGTTCTGCTCACGCAGCTCCTTGAGCTCTTTGGCGGCATCAGCGTCCATGCCGCCGTACTGGCGGCGCCAGTTGTACAACGTGGCGGCCGACACCTCGAGGTCGGCGGCGATCTCCTCGCCGGTCTTTCCCTCCGCCGCCAACTCGTCGGCCCGGCGCAACTTGCGCACGATGTCCTCGGCCGAGTGCCGCTTCCGTCCTGCCATGATCCCTATCGTCCCTTCGTGCCCTCATCAGGGCAATCAGGACTCTAGAACAGCCCGGACCGGTTCACGGGGGACACGCCA
>NZ_BMGC01000095.1 GCF_014639795.1 Gordonia jinhuaensis
CATGGGAAAGATCGGCTGGGTGCGATCGAGCGCTTGGATCTGGGTCTTCTCGTCAACGCAAAGCACCAGGGCACGTTCGGGTGGGTTCATGTAGAGCCCGACGACATCGCGGACCTTCTCGGTGAACAGGGGATCTTTCGACAGCTTCCACGAATCCTGTTTGTGCGGAGCCAATCCGAACGCCCGCCACACACGCGAAACAGTTGACTGCGACATGCCGAGATGCTCAGCCATCGACCGAGTCGACCAGTGTGTCGCATTCTTCGGAGTGGTCTCGAGAGTTGCGGTGATCAGGTCTTTGATCTGCTCGTCGCCGACGGTTCGAGGTCGCCCAGGCCGGGGTTCGTCGAGCAACCCCTCGCAGCGGTGCTCGACGAACCGGCCTCGCCATCGCCGCACGGTACCTCGGTTGAGGCCGAGTCGTTGTGCCACTTCAGTACTCGACCCGCCATCAGCGGCAGCGAGAACGATTCGTGATCGCATCGCCAAACCCGAGGCCGTCGTTCGCCGACGCGCCCACCCTTCGAGCTCACGGCGCTCATCATCAGTCAGAACAATATCCACTGCTCGCGGACCCCGGGTTGCCATTCCCCAGTCTATCAACCGAATGACAATTAATGACTCAGGACACTAGGTGATTGCCGTCATGCAAGGTCGGCGGTGTTCAGCGTGAAGGCGTCGCGCCGGAGGTGGGTTGCCGAGGTTTGAGCGCACTTGCTGCTTTCGGGCTGACTTCCACCGTTCCCCGTGTCTCGGTTTGCGGCGGCCCGGGAAGGCTGGTAGTCCTACAACCACGGAAGGTACTACAGATAGCGAACCTACTAGTTGGGCGAGTTGCTGGGTGCCGTCTCGTCCGGTTCGTAACAAGTGTTTTCAAACTCAGAGGGGATTCCTGTGACCGCCACTATCGAAGACCTGTCGTATGACCGAAACATCCCGCGTGACATCGTGCATCGTGAGTCGATCGCTGAGGTGTTCCTGACCGATGCTCGGCCGGCTGCGCGTGGAGCAGTGTTTGCGGCGCAGTTGCCCAGGAACCACTCCTATTCAGTGATCACCGGGGGACGGCAGCGACGTACGATCCGATGTTGCTGATCGAGGTGTTCAGGCAGGTTGCCATCTACTATGCCCACGCGTTCGTCGGTGTCGAGCGTGCGCAGAAGTTCTGGCGTGTCCCCCGTGAACCGGTCCGGGCTGTTCTAGAGTCCTGATTGCCCTGATGAGGGCACGAAGGGACGATAGGGATCATGGCAGGACGGAAGCGGCACTC
>NZ_BMGC01000096.1 GCF_014639795.1 Gordonia jinhuaensis
GCCTCTTCCTGATTGACGGTGCGTGGAACAGGTTCTTGCGACCACAAGATGTAGGGGTGAGCAAGATCGCGGGGTGATGGGCGGTGTCGCTGGAGGTGTAGGCGGGTCCTGCGGTGTGAGGATGAAAGCTCTCACACCATCAGCCCGACACCGACAGGACCCATGTTGCAGCGTAGCGCTATTGCCGACACCATTTGCCGCACCATCGAGCTCGGGGTGACGATCACCGGTGCCGCCCTCGACGGCGAGGACCGCACCCACGTGTTCTGCGAGGTCCTGGAACCGAAGAACACATGTCCCGGATGCGGGCGGCCGGGTCGGCTGCGTGACCACATCGATCGTGAGGTCGCTGATCTGCCGATCGTGGGGCATCCGACTCGGCTGCATATCTCGGTGCCGCGCTATCTGTGCGACAACCCGGACTGTCCCACCACGATCTTTCGTGCCGACATCTCGACGATCGTGGCGCCGCGGGCACAGGTCACCCGGCGCACCACGACGTGGATTCTGCGGGCGATGATCGTCGACAAGATGTCGGTGACAGCGGTCGCCGCTGCGATCGGGATGAGTTGGAACACCGTGAACAACCTTGCGTTGGACGCGGCCCGCTCGTTGGCGTCCGCACCGGCCCGCCTGGACGGTGTGCGAGTCCTTGGGGTGGATGAGCACAAGTGGAAACACGTTCGCGGCAAGGGGGATTCGAGTTTCGTGACCGTGCTCGTCGACCTGACACCGATCGTCGATGGTACCGGGCCGGCACGTTTGTTGGACATGGTCGCCGGCCGTTCCAAGGCGGCGTTGAAGGATTGGCTGACCGCGCGCGATCCTGCGTTTCGTGACCGAATCAAGGTGGTGACGATGGACGGCTTCTCCGGGTATCGCACCGCGACCGCTGAAACCCTGGACAAGGCGCGTGCGGTGATGGATCCGTTTCATGTCGTGCACTTGGCCGCCGACAAGCTCACGGTGTGTCGTCAACGCGTACAACAGGATACGTGCGGACACCGCGGCCGTAGCGGGGACCCGCTCTACGGCATCCGCCGCCCTCTGCTCACCCGAATCGGCTTGTTGACCGACAAGCAGAAGACCCGCATCACCAACGGCCTCCAAGCGCGTGAGGAACATCTGGCGGTCGCGGTCACCTACGCCGTCTATCAGGAC
>NZ_BMGC01000097.1 GCF_014639795.1 Gordonia jinhuaensis
ACCCTTACGGTGTTCGGGTTGCTCTGGCCCAATGGCGTGGCCGCGAACGCGTCCAATGCCGCCCTCGCCGTGTCGGCGTCAGCGGCCTGATAGACCGTCTTAAGGGCCGCGGCGACGGCTTTGCGCTGCCCGTAGGCCACGAACCGCATCGCGGCCCGGATCAGGTGCACCACGCAGGTCTGGACCAGTGAATCGGGCCAGGTCGCCTCGATGGCCTCGGGGAAACCGGTCAGCCCGTCGCAGCACACGATGAGCACGTCAGCGACTCCGCGGTTGGCCAGCTCGGCGCACACCCCGGCCCAGAACTTCGCGCCCTCGGTCGCCTGAATCCAGATCCCCAGAACATGTTTCACCCCATCCATGTCGACGCCGACGGCGATGTGAGCGGCCTTGTTCCGCACGTGCGCGCCGTCGCGGACCTTGACCACGATGGCATCGAGGTACATCACCGGATAGAACGATTCGAGCGGTCGGCGCTGCCAGGCCAGGACCTCCTCGAGAACCTCGTCGGTGATCTTCGAGATCGTCTCCCGGCTGATCTCGGTGCCGATCGTCGACGCCAGATGATGCTCGATATCGCGGACGGTCATCCCGCCGGCGTAGAGCGAGACGATCATGTCGTCCAAGCCGCCGACGCGCCTGGACCCCTTCGGGACCAGGGCCGGGGTGAAGGTGCCATCACGATCGCGTGGGATCGCCAGCTCGACGTCGCCGACGCTGGTCGCGACCGTCTTCGCCGACGAGCCGTTGCGCGAATTCGCGAACAGTGCGGCCTCGGGGTCGCCCTTGTCGTAGCCTAGGTGCTCGCCGAGTTCGGCCTGCAGTCCGCGTTCGAGACCGGCCTTGATCAGCTGCTGGATCAGGCCGTCTTTGCCCTCCAACTTCACTTCGCCGGCATCGATCAACGAGTACAGCTCATCCAAGGCGCCGGAGGCCTCCAAGGCTTCGACGCCTTCGCGCTGCTCCCGGCGACGTTGGTCACGCTCGAGTTTCTTGTCCACCACAGTCATCAGTGTCTCGGCTTTCAGTCAGGAGCACCGCTACCTCACACAAACCATCTGACACGCTC
>NZ_BMGC01000098.1 GCF_014639795.1 Gordonia jinhuaensis
GAAACAAGCCCTCGCTCAACTCGCCCTAGCCTACCCCGACCGAATCAACCCCTACCTCTAACCCACACGAGCACAACTACTTACACAAAAATCTTGACAAGCTCGCTGCAGCGCCTGCGCGATGCGTGTGACCGCATCGTGTTCCGCCACGACCCCGCCGCTGTCCGCGAACGCCGAAAGGCCTCCGTCGAGGACCGCAGAGTCTGGGCCGAAAACGCCGGCGACGGCATGGCTGTGCTGCACGCCTCCATGACCGCCGAAAACGTGCGCATCGCTACAGCCCGCATCGACGCGTTGGCGAACAGTGTGTGCGATGGCGATCCGCGTCGTGACGGCGCCCGCCGGTCCGACGCCGTCTTCGCGCTGCTGTCCGGCGAGTTGTTCGAGTGCCAGTGCGACCGCGGCGACGACTGTGATGCCACGATTCCCGCGCCGGCGATGGTGCAGGCCGCCGAAGCACAAGTGATCATCCATGTGATCACCGAAGCTGCGACACTCGAAGAACCGGAGCCGGAGCCGGAAGCGACAGAAGCTGCTGCTGAGGCCGACGATGCCGAGCCCGCACTGTTCGACGCCGAGAGCGCACAGTCGAGGACAGAAACTCGCGGATGTCGCAACCCGGAGTCTGTTGAACCTGTTGCGGCTGAATCGGATCCGATCACAGAGTCCCACTCTGCCGATGAGGAGTCGGTACCGCCCGCGAAGCCCGAGCCCACGACCAAGCGCGCCTATTCTCCGCGCCACTCCGGTCTCGGGTTCATGGACGGTTACGGTGTGATCTCCGGTGACTATGTGCGGGAGTTGGCCCAACGCGCCGGGGCGGTCATCAGACCGATCAACCCGGCCGGGAAACCACTACTACCGCACCTATCCTCGGATCCGTACCGGCCCAGCACGGCGATGAGCCTGTTCATTCGTATCCGGGACGGTTATTGCGGCTCTTCGAAGTTAGCCGGGCACTGCTCAGCAGTGGAATTGCTGGATGTTGGCCCGCTGGGCGCGGGTGCAGTGGAATCGTATCCGGCGCCGCGAGTTCTC
>NZ_BMGC01000099.1 GCF_014639795.1 Gordonia jinhuaensis
GATCGCGCTCGGCTTCCGCAACCTCAACCACTACATCTTGCGGTCACTCATCCACTCCGGCGGCCTGGCAGAACACCTACACGCACTCTGAATCAGGAAGAGCCACTTACGTCGCATGCGAGCGTGAACGTGATGCTTGCACTCGAAGATGAGTTCGACGTCGAATTTCCGGACTCGATGCTCAGGAAGGCGACTTTCGCTTCCATTTCAAACCTGTCGGATGCACTGCGACAGTTGATCGCGGAAGCAGCGTGATCTGGTCGACTTTTACCGGTGGCTTCAGGAGATCGACGGTGCCACGAATTTCGGTCGGTTGTGATCTGGTGGATGTTGCCGAGGTCGCGGAGTCGCTGAGCACGTTTGGCGAACGCTATCTCGCGAGGGTCTTCACGCCGGCCGAGGCGAGCGTATTGGATTCGTCGAACGGGGTGATGAGACTGGCTGCGCGATTTGCGGCGAAAGAGGCTGCGATTAAGGCACTTGGATTGTCGGGTCAAGCCACCCCGTTGCGTGAGATCGAGGTCGTGATGCGCGCGGAGGTACCAGTTCTCGTGTTGCACGGAAGCATGGCGGATCTGGCGACCGAGCGGCGGTGGACGGCGAATTCGCTGTCACTGTCGCACACCGATTCCAGCGCGATGGCCGTGGTGGTGGCCACGCATTCGTGACGTCTTCTTGGACTTGATACGTTCAGTATCTGTGTATAGAAGTCCCTTTACATACGTTGGGTATCTTTTGCCCTGCTCAGGGTGAGTAACGCTAATTACCGTTGGACACGACCGAGATTTCCTGTGCTCGTACCCGCCGTGTGTAGTCCATTTCGTGGACACTTGGTAGTTGGATTCATGCCGTGCGAATTGTGATGTCGATCTCGAGGCGAAAAAAATTTCGGAATTCGATTGCGATCCGTAATCGACGCTGGGCGGTGTCATACCCTCGAAGCAACGGTAGCCGAGAGGCGTTGGTGGACAGGGGTTGTAGTGGGGCGCAGGATGTTGACGATCGAGGATCGAGCGGAGATCGCC
>NZ_BMGC01000100.1 GCF_014639795.1 Gordonia jinhuaensis
TACCGATGGAACCCTGAGCAAGTCCCATTCTGTCACTCAGACAGGGCATTTCGTCTATCCCTCATCCCCCGGACAGGTACAAATCGGTGGATCGAGGCTTAGCCTCAGCACGTGACGCCGGGCAGTATGGGCGTGCTTTCGCGTTAGCAATCGCTAAGGCTCGTCCACCGTCGAACGGTTTCCGCTCGTTGCCGCGCTTCATTGCCGATGCGGACGGTTCCTGCCGGTAACCCCACTGCCAGCCCGTGTCAGCCCCATAGGGGGCCGCGATCAGGCCGTAGCTTCTAAGGTCAGAGCGCAGTCGTGCCAGAGCATCGTGTTCACGAATCAGTGCGGTGAGATGCTGCCATTCGTCCGCTAGTCCAGCATCGAGAGCGGCTTGCGCGGTGTCCACATCGCCTAGCTTGGCGGCGACCGACAGCGTTTCGTCGGATACCCGGTCGAATGCTTCGGACAGCTTTGCGGGGGCAGCAGCCACGTTGCTGAACGCCAGGTCACGGGCAGCGGTCACGTGCATGTTCCACGTTTTCGCTAGCGCGATGTCTGCTAGGTGTGGGTCGGGTAGCGCGCTCAGCGACTCAGCTACCGCACCGATTGTGAGTTCTTCCCTGGTTGCGAGTGTTTCACCGATCCGAACGGCTTCGGCTTCCACATGATCGCTGTAGCGTGCTGAGAGTCGCGCGGCCTCGTGGGCACGGTGGGAGTGTTCGTGCGCTTTTGCAGCGTTCTTGGCTGTGGTGACGCCTAGGGTGACTAGCCGGTCGGTGAGTTGGTCTACTGCGTTAAGGTGCCGGGTGAGGTATTCGTCGGGTTTGATCGCCATTTCTTGCTCCTAGAGAATTACCCGTAGCGGTCGCTACGTGGATTGTGTGTTGCGGGCTTGGGGACTTAGCCTCGATCCACCGATTTGTACCTGTCCGGGGGATGAGGGATAGACGAAATGCCCTGTCTGAGTGACAGAATGGGACTTGCTCAGGGTTCCATCGGTACAC
>NZ_BMGC01000101.1 GCF_014639795.1 Gordonia jinhuaensis
AAGTACGTGAAATGGCACGTCAAACGGGCTCACCACGCCGCCTGGCCGCAACCAACGAAACCAGCCGTCTACGCATCCAGACCCCTTAACTGAACGGTATTGCGGCTAGCGCCGTACTCCCGTCGCCGAGCATCACCGACATATGTGGTCCAACCAATTGTGCTGCGGTACGCGCTATTTGAGTCTTGGCTCCGGCGTTGCGCCGTCGACGCAGCGCGAAACCTTCGTCAAGAGGCGAAGTCTGGACGAGGCTCGCCGCGCCGCGGACCCGCCGGATCACACCCTGCTCGGCCAGTGCGGCGAGATCACGTCGCAACGTCGGCAGACTCGCCCCGGTGACTTCTTGCATCTGTGCCAGCGAGGCGCTGGGCTGCTGGCCGAGCAGGGTGAGCAGCATGGCTGCGCGTTCGTCGGGGCGCAGGCCGACTCGGCCGGACCGGTCTGATGACATTGCTTCATCGTATGAGCGAAGATGAGCGAAAGCCGAGTCGATGCTGTGCGTTTCTTCGGGTTCGACTCACCGAGTAGCGCGGCGGGCGGTGTATTCACCGGGCGTTCACGCGGCGTCATCTGTTCTCCATCTTGATCGGTTGTGATCGGTCACGCGTCCGAACCGGTTCGACAGACCGGCTGAGGAGCCCGATCATCCACTCGCCCGACGTCACGATGAGGTGGCCGTCCGCGGGAACCAGCCGGGGTGATCCGTACGCAGATGCGACCTACGACGCAAGGATGCAGACGACCGTGGCATATGAACCCAGCCCTGACAACGGCTTGACCGGCCACCCCAGCGATGCGGATATGAGCGTGATCCCGCCGGAACTGCGGGGTAAACCGCAATACCGTTCAGTTAAGGGGTCTGGATGCGTAGACGGCTGGTTTCGTTGGTTGCGGCCAGGCGGCGTGGTGAGCCCGTTTGACGTGCCATTTCACGTACTT
>NZ_BMGC01000102.1 GCF_014639795.1 Gordonia jinhuaensis
CGGGAGGTGATGACCGCCGCGGGTGCGGTCACGGTGAAAGCACCGCGGGTCAATGACAAGCGTGTCGACCCCGAAACCGAGGAGCGGCACAAGTTTTCGTCGAAGATCTTGCCCGCGTGGGCGCGTAAGAGTCCGGAGATCTCCGCGGTGCTGCCGTTGCTGTATCTACATGGGCTGTCCTCGGGTGATTTCGGGCCGGCGCTCGAGCAGTTCCTGGGGTCGGGCGCCGGACTGTCGGCGGCCACGATCACCCGGCTGACCAAGCAATGGCAGAAAGAGGCCGCCGCCTTCGCCGACCGGGCTATCACCGCCGACTATGTGTACCTGTGGGTCGACGGTATCCACCTCAAGGTGCGTTTGGAGCAGGAGAAGCTGTGCCTGCTGGTGATGATCGGGGTCCGCGCCGACGGCAAGAAGGAACTCATCGCAGTCGCTGATGGGTATCGGGAATCGACCGAGTCGTGGGCGGATCTGCTGCGGTCGTGCAAACGCCGCGGCATGCCGGCGCCGGCTCTGGCCGTCGGGGACGGGGCGCTCGGCTTCTGGGCCGCGATCCGGGAGGTGTTCCCCGACACGCGTGAGCAACGATGCTGGTTCCACAAACAAGCCAATGTTCTTGCTGCGCTACCGAAATCAGCCCACCCCAACGCGATCAAGGCGATGCAGGAAATCTACAACGCCGAAGACGAACACCACGCCCGCCAAGCGATCACCGCGTTCGAGAAAGCCTACAGCGCCAAGTACCCGAAGGCCGTGGCCAAGATCGTCGATGACGACGACGTGCTACTCGAGTTCTACCGGTACCCGGCCGAACACTGGATACATCTGCGCACCACCAACCCGATCGAGTCCACGTTCGCGACCGTGCGACTGCGGACCAAGGTGACCAAAGGCCCCGGATCACGGGCCGCCGGCATCGCGATGGCCTA
>NZ_BMGC01000103.1 GCF_014639795.1 Gordonia jinhuaensis
CGACACCACATCCGACAACCGACGATCCGACTCCGGCTTCACCCACCCAGCACGAGGCATACACCTAAAACTACACGCATGTAACCTTAACTGAACGGTATTGCGACTAAAGTAGACGAGACCCTATTTGTTCAGCACTACGGCGACCGATACCAAATCCCGCTCGTCGTGAGGCGACTGCGACAACTCAAGTCGACTAATGCCGAATCGGTTCTCGAACATTGAAGGGCTATCAACCCCGTGCTCGTAGACAGGCATCTCACGCACTAGAATAATGTACGTTCAGCATCCTTGCCGGAACTGTAGGTGGTCATCTTGAACCCAAGGTTAGACAGTGACGGCGCTCAGACACTGGTGTACGCCCGACCGGCAGCATTCCGACAGTGAATGCAATCGACCAGATCCGCCGCGCAGTCTCCTTGCTTGAGCAGATCATCGACCTCCTCGAGCAACACGGCGAGCGAACAGCGCTTCAAGGCTTACGCTCCGCAGCAAAGGCGGGAGAAGCCGGGATCACCGACGACGGTCCCAGTCCCCCCGAGGCGGCGGCCGAGGCACGACGTCGACTCCAGTCAATCGGCCGCGCCTACACGGACATTGTTTTGAAGCCAAGACCACCGGAGACGATGCACGAAGTCAACACCCACTTTGACGAGCTACGTGGCGCGCTAGCACGCGCGCTCACAGCGGCGGAACGGGGATCCTAGCCTTATCGGGCAGACCCACTCACTCGACATCGATCTACGCCCAGAGAGAAACAATGGTGTCATGCACATTGACCAAGCGATGGGGCTGGTGCACGAGTAGGTGACATCTGATCTGGCTTGCCCTGCCGGGCGGCCTGGAAGGATGCCAGCTGTGCCCAAGCCCTATCCCCAGGAGTTCCGCGAC
>NZ_BMGC01000104.1 GCF_014639795.1 Gordonia jinhuaensis
CCGTCGCTGAATGTGGCACGCACGCGATCTTCGCCGCCAACATCGGGTCCTATACCCAGTCCGAGGTGGTGCTTGTTGAGCCGCTGCTGGATCGACTGACCTCGGGAATGCTCCTGATGGCTGATCGTGGATTCTTCTCATATGCGTTGTGGCGCAGGGCGATCGCTACCGGTGCAGATCTGTTGTGGCGGGTCAGCACCTCAGCGTCGGGACCCAAACCTGTATTTGTGGCTGATCTGGAGGACGGGTCATGGCTGGCGGATCTGCAGCAAACACATTCCGCGGCGGCCAGGCGTGCGGCACCGATGCGGGTGCGGGTGGTTGACTACACGATCGATGACGGCCGCGACAATCCCACCCCGTACCGGTTGTTCACGACGCTGCTGGATCCCGACGAGGTGTCGGCGACCGATCTGGCGGCAGCCTATACCCAACGCTGGGAGATCGAGTCGGTCTTCGATGAACTCAAAACCCACCAACGCGGTCCGCGCACGGTACTGCGATCGAAGTCCCCAGATCTTGTCCTGCAAGAGATTTGGGGATATCTGTGTTGTCACTACGCGATACGCTCACTGATGGTTGATGCCGCCTCCCACATAGGCGTCGACCCTGACCGCGTGAGTTTTGTTGCTGCACTGCGTATTACACGCCAATCGGTCGCCCATCAGGGCGACTTTCCCCCCTCACGACCCTGACATCACCAGTCGCAGCTGGCTCACCTTCCTCACCCGACTCACCCGTCGACTCAACCCCGCACGCCGTCACCGAGCCAACCCGCGCGTCGTCAAACGCAAGTACGTGAAATGGC
>NZ_BMGC01000105.1 GCF_014639795.1 Gordonia jinhuaensis
CTGGCGCAGCAGGCCGTTCGTGTTCTCGTTCGTCGGTCGTTGCCAGGGCGAGTGCGGGTCGGCGAAGAACACTCTCGTGCCGGTCTCGAGAGCGAACCGGGCATGACCGGACAGCTCCTTTCCGCGGTCCCGGGTCAAGGTCTTGCGGAGCTGCTCGGGAAGCGTGGTCATCGATGTCGTCAGCGCGGCGTTCATCGCGACGGCGCCGTAGCCACCGAGGGACGGACCGTTCTTCACAGGCGGCCTCTCGCCCCACCCCTCCAATCGAGGCAGGTGCACCAGGATCGTGGAGCGGCTGCTGCGCTCGACGAGCGTGCCGATCGCGGACCGGCCGGTCCCGATGATCAAGTCGCCTGCCCAATGCCCTGGGACAGCACGGTCTTCGGCTTCGGCGGGGCGTTCGCTGATCACCACGTCCGCGGTGACATGTCCCTGCGGCTTGTTCTGCGATCGGCTACGGGGCACCCGCAGTGCCCGGCCGGTGCGCAGGCATGTGACCAACTCCCGTTTCAGGGCGCCTCGACCTTCGATGTACAACGATTGGTAGATCGCCTCGTGACTGATGCGCATGGACTCATCCTCCGGGAAATCAACTTTCAGCCGGTGCGAGATCTGCTGCGGGCTCCATGCCGTCGCCCACCGTCGGTCCTGCCGATGCGGCTTGTTCAGTCCTTTCCACGCGGGCGTGTCGGGGCCTGCGACGGCGGTGCCGTCGGGCCGGCGGACGGCCCCGGAGAGCCGCTCCTGCACATACTCACGCAACCTGTCGTTGTCTACCAGCTTCGCCGTTTTCG
>NZ_BMGC01000106.1 GCF_014639795.1 Gordonia jinhuaensis
ACGGCGCCACCTTCGAAAAAGGCAAACTCGTCGAACCCGACCCCAACTCAGACTCCGAGGAGGCCGCCTGAAACTCGCCCATCCACAGGTCTTGACAATAACTCCAAAATTGTCCAGGTTCGTTGCTTCATCGAGTACTGTGCGGCTGGTGCCAGGACCACCAGCCGTACCGGAGGGATTCGGTTCAACTAACCATCCCAACTGGCGGCCGAGCCTCACGGATGAACCCCTTCGAGTCGCCACGCTCCACCTTCAGCACCGGCTCCTTGAGGCCGTACGCGATCGATGCAACGGCCAACTCGCCGCCTCCGAGTTGGCCGAGGCCACCGGGTTGGATTACAAGCGAGTACAGCGCGTGATCATGGGGCGTCGCACCTGATGTACGTAGAAGAGCTGCTCGCATACATGCTGGCCTACGGCATGGACTTGCGCGAAGTAGTTCCCCCTGACGTCAGGGAGGCGTTTCCACCGGAATACACGGGATTGCTCGCCGGCATACAACCTGGATCACGCAAGCCGGCGGCCTTTCACGCCCCGGTCGTATCGGAACCCGCGTGGGAAGAACTGGCCTCAGCTATCGCGGGGACCATCGAATCCGAGGTGAGCGCCCAGCGAGCGGAATTGGTCACCGCCTCGGTCGTACGCCGGTTCGGCGTGATGGCTCTATCCGAACTCGGCCGGGGCTGGTGCACGAGTAGGTGACATCTGATCTGGCTTGCCCTGCCGGGCGGCCTGGAAGGATGCCAGCTGTGCCCAAGCCCTATCCCCAGGAGTTCCGCGACG
>NZ_BMGC01000107.1 GCF_014639795.1 Gordonia jinhuaensis
CGTCGCGGAACTCCTGGGGATAGGGCTTGGGCACAGCTGGCATCCTTCCAGGCCGCCCGGCAGGGCAAGCCAGATCAGATGTCACCTACTCGTGCACCAGCCCCTATTTCTCGATCTGGCCGATCCGCATAGCGAGCTGTCGACAGTGCTACACGTGCTAGCCGACGACACGGTTTCCAGGGGAGAGATAAGTGAATCACCTTAAGTTGCTGGACGGACGGCTGAAGATCCGACACCTCGTGCTGATCGACGCCCTGTCCCGTCAGGGAAGTGTGATCGGCGCGGCGGCGGAGCTTCACATCGCACAGCCTGTCGCAACTCGAGGACTGCGCGAGGTTGAGACCTTGCTTGGAGTCGAACTCTATGCTCGCGGTCCTCGCGGCATCTCTCCAACTGTCTTCGGCGCAGCGTTCACAGAACATGCCCGCGCCGTACTCGCGCAACTCAATCAAGCCAGCCGACACGTCGAGGAGCTCGCGAACGCCGACCGGGGATCCGCACTCGTGGGGATACACCTCGCTGGGTCAAACCTGCTACTCCCGCGAGCCATCTCGTACCTGAAAGCCAAGCGGCAGTCGTTGACGGTTGTGGTGCGCGAGGGATCGCCAGAGTTTCTTCTATCAGAACTCGAGATGGGACACATCGATATGATCGTCGGGCGTCTGACATCTCCTAGTGGCAGGTCCCCGATAACCGGTCCAGGCAGTTCTAGAGCCAGTTCCTACTTGCAGTCGATCAGTCGATCTCGCAGCCCACGGGGTGATGTTGGTGGGTGCATCC
>NZ_BMGC01000108.1 GCF_014639795.1 Gordonia jinhuaensis
CGGGGCCTGTTGGGTCAGGTCGAAGGCCGTACCAGCAAGGCCGTCACCGACTGGCTCACCGCGCAGTCCGAGCAGTTCCGCGACCAGATCAGCCATGTGGTGATCGACCCGTCGGCCGCCTACGCGGCCGCGGTCACCGACACGCTGTTGCCCAACGCGCAACTGGTGGTCGATCATTTCCACCTGGTCAAGCTGGCCAACGACATGGTCACCGCCGTGCGCCGGCGGGTCACCTTCGACACCCACGGCCGCCGGGGCCGCAAACAGGATCCCGAATGGGCCAACCGACGACGTCTGCTGAGTGCGCGAGAACGGCTGACGGACAGGTCATTCGCCAAGATGTGGAACGCGTTGATCGACCATGATCCCAGCACGCAGATCCTATCGGCCTACATCGCGAAAGAGGAACTGCGCCAACTCCTTTCCGCTGCCCGTGACGGCGCTGATGATGCCGAGATCCGCCGCCGGCTCTACCGGTTCTACTGCTGGTGTGCTGATGCCGACATTCCCGAGATCACCCGGTTGGCAACCACGATCGAGACGTGGTGGCCGGCGATCCTGGCGTTCTTGCACACCAGGCTGACCAACGCCCGTACCGAGGGCTACAACCGGCTGGTCAAGCAGGTCAAACGCGTCGCGTGCGGGTTCCGCAACACCGAGAACTCGCGGCGCCGGATACGATTCCACTGCACCCGCGCCCAGCGGGCCAACATCCAGCAATTCCACTGCTGAGCAGTGCCCGGCTAACTTCGAAGAGCC
>NZ_BMGC01000109.1 GCF_014639795.1 Gordonia jinhuaensis
CTAGTATCTCGTGTCGTTAGTTAGTTAATGGTTGGGGGTTTGAGATACTCGGCTATGGCGAATTCTCCGGCTCCCGCTCTGGGCCTGCGTGATGGCGATGCTGCCGAACTCGATCGACTACTCAGGTCGACGTCGACGCCTGCGGGACTGGCACGTCGGGCGCGGATCGTGGCCCTTGCTGCTGAAGGGATGGCCAATTCGCGGATCAGCGAGGTCGTCGGGACGTCGGTGCCGACCGTGCTCAAGTGGCGCTCCCGGTATCTCCATGACGGCCTCGACGGGTTACTTGATGCCGAACGGTGTGGTCGCCCAAGGCATCTTGATCATGCAGCTGTTGTCGCTGCGACGTTGAAGTCACCACCCAAGAAGTACGGAGTGACCCACTGGTCGTCGCGTCTGCTAGCCAGTCACCTCGGGATCGGGAACGCGACGGTCGCGCGGGCCTGGCGTGAGTACGGGGTACAGCCGTGGCGGTCGGGGACGTTCAAATTCTCCACCGATCCAGAACTGGTCGCCAAGGTCACCGATGTCGTCGGCCTGTACCTGGAACCGCCGGAGAACGCAATCGTGTTGTGCGTGGACGAAAAGTCGCAAATCCAGGCCTTGGACCGCACGGCGCCGATGCTGCCGATGCAGCCAGGGCAGATCGAACGCCGAACCCACGACTACAAACGACACGGCACCACCACACTGTTCGCCGCCTTGGAGATCGCGACTGGGCAGGTGACCGCAGCCGTCAA
>NZ_BMGC01000110.1 GCF_014639795.1 Gordonia jinhuaensis
CAAGTACGTGAAATGGCACGTCAAACGGGCTCACCACGCCGCCTGGCCGCAACCAACGAAACCAGCCGTCTACGCATCCAGACCCCTTAACTGAACGGTATTGGGCCTAAACGTGCTCAACACCTTTCATCACACCTCAAAAGCCGATCGGTGGATCGAGGCTTAGCCGGTCTGGTCGTCTACGGGCAAGGACCAGCCGTACAGGGGTTCTGAGGGCACTCCATCGACGGATACGTTGACGTAGCGGTCGGGGTTGGCGCGAATGTCATAGTCGGATGGATCATCACGATACGAATCCACCACTTGCACGCCTAGATTTGGCCGATACTTTTCGAGCATGCCAACTTCACCAACAAGAAATATGCTTCCAGTGGTGAAGTCCGATTGGGCTAGCTGCGCCATAAACGATCCGGCCTGGTTCGAAATGAACCGATCCGGATTCTTGTAAATCCTTAGCGCCGCGCTAAGCACAATGTCGACCACGCTGTTGGGCACAGTGTCGGTCGTCCAGTCCGAGTGCTGCGCGATAGCCTTGGCCTGCACTGATGCACTCCACAAGGCTTCGTCAGCTCGCGTAAGGTCGGCCCCGCTTAGCGTCAATACCGTTCAGTTAAGGTTACATGCGTGTAGTTTTAGGTGTATGCCTCGTGCTGGGTGGGTGAAGCCGGAGTCGGATCGTCGGTTGTCGGATGTGGTGTCGG
>NZ_BMGC01000111.1 GCF_014639795.1 Gordonia jinhuaensis
CAACGGCTGGAACGACCGCAAACACCCCTTCGTATGGACAAAAACCGCAGACGAAATCCTGAAGAAAGCTCAACCCAAAACGTATTAACGAAACGAGACACTAGCACTGCGGCAGCAAGCGTTGCACATGCGGATGCTGCTAATCGAACCGTCAACTTCATCGTTCGTTCTCATCTCTTTGTTGAGGGAGGTAGGACTTCTTCTCGTACCTGCGTGCACCGAACGGACCACCTCATTTGGTCTAGAGTTCGTTTGCAATGCGAAGGGCAGATTACCTGACATTTTGTCTCGCGTTACTATTTCGCGGATTCTGGTTGCTCCGACGATGGGACGATGGATAGTGCAGCCTGTCACCGATAACGGCAGCGGTTGGCCCGCCCTGGTACCTGGCCATGGTCTGAACTTGTGCCGTGGGTTCTGAGCCCGGCGTGCCGCGCGGTCAGTACACAGTGCGTGGGAAGTTCGACCCGTGTAGCTAGCCCCGGGCGAGTTCGCACCCAAGCCGCGACACGCCTCATTACCGGCCCTGAACGCGGTGGGCCTGGGGAGAGATCTGGTCCTTCAGTTGCTCGATGACCGCACGTAAAGGGCCTCTTCCTGATTGACGGTGCGTGGAACAGGTTCTTGCGACCACAAGATGTAGGGGTGAGCAAGATCGCGGGGTGATGGGCGGTGTCGCTGGAGGTGTAGGCG
>NZ_BMGC01000112.1 GCF_014639795.1 Gordonia jinhuaensis
CATGGGAAAGATCGGCTGGGTGCGATCGAGCGCTTGGATCTGGGTCTTCTCGTCAACGCAAAGCACCAGGGCACGTTCGGGTGGGTTCATGTAGAGCCCGACGACGTCGCGGACCTTCTCGGTGAACAGGGGATCTTTCGACAGCTTCCACGACTCCTGTTTGTGTGGAGCCAATCCGAACGCCCGCCATACACGCGACACGGTTGACTGTGACATGTCGAGATGCTCGGCCATCGCCCGCGTCGACCAGTGTGTCGCATTCTTCGGAGTGGTCTCGAGAGTTGCGGTGATCAGGTTTTTGATCTGCTCGTCGTCGACGGTGCGAGGTCGCCCGGGCCGGGGTTCGTCGAGCAACCCCTCGCAGCGGTGCTCGACGAACCGGCCTCGCCAGCGCCGCACGGTACTGCGATTGAGGCCGAGTCGTTGTGCCACTTCAGTATTCGAACCGCCATCAGCGGCGGCGAGAACGATTCGTGAGCGCATCGCCAAACCCGAGGCCGTCGTTCGCCGACGCGCCCACCCTTCGAGCTCACGGCGCTCGTCATCGGTCAGAACAATATCCACTGCTCGCGGACCCCGGGTTGCCATTCCCCAGTCTATCAACCGAATGACAATTAATGACTCAGGACACTAG
>NZ_BMGC01000113.1 GCF_014639795.1 Gordonia jinhuaensis
CAGGTGTTGAGTGTAAGTGCACAAGGGAGCTTGACTGTGAGACGTACATGTCGAGCAGGGACGAAAGTCGGGACTAGTGATCCGGCACCTACGAGTGGAAGTGGTGTCGCTCAACGGATAAAAGGTACCCCGGGGATAACAGGCTGATCTTCCCCAAGAGTCCATATCGACGGGATGGTTTGGCACCTCGATGTCGGCTCGTCGCATCCTGGGGCTGGAGTAGGTCCCAAGGGTTGGGCTGTTCGCCCATTAAAGCGGCACGCGAGCTGGGTTTAGAACGTCGTGAGACAGTTCGGTCTCTATCCGCCGCGCGCGTAAGAAACTTGAGGAATTCTGTCCCTAGTACGAGAGGACCGGGACGGACGAACCTCTGGTGTGCCAGTTGTTCCGCCAGGAGCATTGCTGGTTGGCTACGTTCGGAAGGGATAACCGCTGAAAGCATCTAAGCGGGAAGCCCGTTCCAAGATGAGGTTTCTCACCACCTTTGCGTGGTTAAGGCCCCCTACAGACCATGGGGTTGATAGGCCAGAATTGGAAGCCCAGTAATGGGTGGAGGTGACTGGTACTAATCGGCCGAGGACTTACCACAACACAACCAACACTCTC
>NZ_BMGC01000114.1 GCF_014639795.1 Gordonia jinhuaensis
AGAGCCGTCAACCCGTGCAAGCAACGTTGTCTCGTAGGAGGGCTTCGAACTTTTCGCGTGGGGTGTAGAAGCCGAGTGTCTGTCGGGGGCGTTCGTTGAGTTCGCGGGCGATGGCGTCGAGGTAGGCCTGGTTGCTGGTGATAGCAGTCCCTTTGGGCAGGTACTCGCGGATCAGGCCGTTGGTGTTCTCGTTGGACGGGCGTTCCCACGGTGAATGCGGGTGTGCAAAGTAGATCGGCAGGTCAGCGGCCACGGTGATCGAGGCATGCTCTGCCATCTCGGTGCCCTGATCCCAGGTCAATCCTTGCCGCATGAACTCCGGCAACCCCTGGAGGTGATCGATCAACACATCGGCGACACCGTCGGCCTTCTTCCCGTCGGGCAACCCGAGGATCAGGGTGTAACGCGTGCTGCGTTCGACCAGGGTGATCGCGGCGGTCGTGTTGCCGGCCCCCACGATCAGGTCACCTTCCCACCAGCCGGGCACCCGCCGGTCGGTGGCGTCGGCGGGGCGATCATCGATGGACACCATGCCCACGATCCGCGCCGTGCGCTCACCGGGCTTCTTGCGGGATCTTCGTTGGGACTGCTTGCTGCG
>NZ_BMGC01000115.1 GCF_014639795.1 Gordonia jinhuaensis
CTTTGCGCGCGGCGATCGCGGCGCGTCGCCAGCCCCAGCGGGGCCGGTCGGTGGAAAACCCACGTAGCCAGGACCGCAGCTCGGCTTCCTCCGCGGTGATCGGCGCTGGGTGCAGTCGCATCGTGGAGCGGTGGATGCCCACCACAGCACATGCTCGCCGCTCAGATACCCCGAACCGCTCACGCAGCATCGTCACGGCGCTGCGCTTGCGGTTCGGGGTCAGAAGTTTCCCGACGAAATCTCCTTGAGCATGTCGATATCGAGGGCCTGGTTGGCGACCAACTTCTTGAGCCGAGCGTTCTCAGCTTCGAGTTCTTTGAGGCGTTTGACGTCATTGGCCTTCATGCCCCCGTACTGGGCCACCCAGCGATGCCAGGTCGACTCTGTGACCTCCAGATGCCGGCACACCTCAGCCAACTCCTGCCCGGTCTCGAGGAGCTTGTTGCCCTCGGCCAGCTTGCGGATGATCTGATCCGGCGTATGCCGCCGGCGCTTGCTACCTGCCATGTCGTCGTCGATTCTTCCTGCCCAAACACTCGGGCAACAGAGTCGCACAACAACTGGACCACTACGAAGGGCCCACCTCA
>NZ_BMGC01000116.1 GCF_014639795.1 Gordonia jinhuaensis
ATGCGTGTAGTTTTAGGTGTATGCCTCGTGCTGGGTGGGTGAAGCCGGAGTCGGATCGTCGGTTGTCGGATGTGGTGTCGGTGGGTGTGGTGACCAGGGTGTTTCCGCCTGATCTTGTCGATGAGGTGATCGCGTCGGCGGGTCGGACCGAGGTGCGTCATCGTGCGTTGCCGGCGCGGGTGATGGCGTATTTTTCGATTGGGATGGCGTTGTATTCCGATGGCTCGTATGAGGATGTGTTGTCGCAGCTCACGGATGGTTTGTCGTGGGCGTCGGGGTGGCAAGAGTCGTATCGCGTGCCGGGGAAGTCGGCGATTTTTCAGGCTCGGGAGCGGTTGGGGTCGGCGCCGATGAAGGCGTTATTCGAGCGGGTGGCGGTCCCGGTGGGGACGTCGTCGACGCCGGGTGTGTGGGTGGCGGGTCGGCGGCTGGTCGCGGTGGACGGAACCTGTCTTGATGTGGCCGACACGCCGGTCAACGACGAGTTCTTCGGTCGGGCCGGGGTGAATAAGGGTGAGCGGGCTGCGTTTCCGCTGGCACGGGTGGTG
>NZ_BMGC01000117.1 GCF_014639795.1 Gordonia jinhuaensis
TTTATGTCAGTTTTTTGTTTTTTTGGTTGGGGTTTTGATTCTCCAGTTTGTGTTGAAATGGCTGCCGGCTCTTGTGGGTTTCGATCTGTGTGGGGTTGGTGGTGGTTTTCAGTGAGTTTTTTTGGAGAGTTTGATCCTGGCTCAGGACGAACGCTGGCGGCGTGCTTAACACATGCAAGTCGAACGGAAAGGCCCAGCTTGCTGGGTACTCGAGTGGCGAACGGGTGAGTAACACGTGGGTGATCTGCCCCCAACTTTGGGATAAGCCTGGGAAACTGGGTCTAATACCGGATATGACCTTCTCCTGCATGGGGGTTGGTGGAAAGTTTTTCGGTTGGGGATGAGCCCGCGGCCTATCAGCTTGTTGGTGGGGTAATGGCCTACCAAGGCGACGACGGGTAGCCGGCCTGAGAGGGTGATCGGCCACACTGGGACTGAGACACGGCCCAGACTCCTACGGGAGGCAGCAGTGGGGAATATTGCACAATGGGCGCAAGCCTGATGCAGCGACGCCGCGTGAGGGATGACGGC
>NZ_BMGC01000118.1 GCF_014639795.1 Gordonia jinhuaensis
GCGTTTCGCGGCTTGCTGCGCTTTCCACTGCGCCACTCCGGCTCGGTAGACCTGCGTGCCGCTGCGGGTCGCCGCGTTGCGGCGCAGCTCGCGTGAGATCGTCCCCGGGTCGCGTCCGATCCGACGGGCGATCTCCCGCACGCCGACATCCTGGGCGCGCAACAGTGCGATCTCCTCACGCTCGGTGAACGACAGGTAGCGGCCCGTGGGCTCGTCCAGGCTGATCGGCGGCATGCCGCCAGCGTGACGGAACCACCGGGACCCGACCGGCCACGACACGCCGACGGCCTCCGCGGCGTCGGCAGTCGTCGCTCCTGAGGCGATCCGCCGCCAGAAATCGCGCTGCACCGCACGCGAGGGTTCCGGTCTCCCCGGTGACCGCATCGACGGGCGCAACGCCCGATCCGCCGCCCACTGCCGGCGGGCACCCACCGGCGCCTGGCGTGTCTGCTTGTTGCTGCGTCCCATCGCACACCTCCGTCATCGAGGTGTTGCGACGACCGATTGAATCCACC
>NZ_BMGC01000119.1 GCF_014639795.1 Gordonia jinhuaensis
GCCGCCGGCGCTTGCTACCTGCCATGTCGTCGTCGATTCTTCCTGCCCAAACACTCGGGCAACAGAGTCGCACAACAACTGGACCACTACGAAGGGCCCACCTCAGTCGCCCGTGGCGAATCTCGAGAGAGAGCCGCAGATTGCGACGAAAGTCGGTCTCCTTCCGGTTGTGCGCCGCTGGGCTCAGAGATCCATGTAGTCGCTAGCGTCAACAATGTCGCGCTGGCAGTCGGAATACTCATCGAGGACATCGAGCGCTCCGGCTAGTACGTCCAACATTTCGCTCAGCGCGTTGTTGAGCGACGGAAAGTCCACGCGATCATCGACGTTCGGCAGGCCGCCGTTGTACCGGAACGACTCTCCGTTCGGATCGAGTTGGGCGAGGCGCGCCAGCGTCAAGCGGGTCGCCGGCGGAGTTATTGTCAAGACCTGTGGATGGGCGAGTTTCAGGCGGCCTCCTCGGAGTCTGAGTTGGGGTCGGGTTCGACGAGTTTGCCTTTTTCGAAGGTGGCGCC